>OZ244136.1:2165000-3967355 GCA_965215975.1 Dehalococcoidia bacterium
CCATAGTTGGCGGGGATATGGTTCGTTCTCCGGTGATATTTATTACGGTAGCCTTGACCGGTGTGCGAACTGGCTCCCCGATGCTGCGTACCACCGCCCGGGCGGGCGACCTGGTGGCGGTTACCGGTTTCCTGGGTTCCTCAGGCGGGGGCTTGAAGCTAATGCTGGAAGGACTGGCGGCGCCCGAGGATGCCGCCGTATTCCTGCGGGAAGCCCACCGGCACCCTCATCCGGCGGTAGCCGAGGGCCAAATGCTTTCTCAGTCCGGTGTATTGACGGCCATGGACGTGAGTGATGGCCTTGCTGATGACCTGTCGAAGTTGTGCCTGGCCAGTGGCCTCGCGGCCCGAATCTACGCCGATCAGGTTCCCGTGCATCCATACCTACGGCAGGCCTTTCCAGATGACTATCTCGAATCGGCCCTAAACGGCGGCGAAGACTACCTGCTCTTGTTTACGGCACCGGAGGAAACTGTGAAGGAAGTCCTGCCCAACCTGCCGGAAGGTGCGGCCTCCATTGGAGAAATAGTCGATGGACCGGCCGGTCAGGTTACGTTGGTTTCGCCCAATGGTGAAGAAACTGTGGTTAGCCGTGCCGGCTGGGACCACTTCGGGTAAGGGCAGTGGCAACTCCAATTCCCCGCAAGCTGCACTACCAGACCTCAACTCCTGAGGAGACCCAGGCCTTGGGTCGCATACTGGGAGAACAGACCAAGCCTGGCGATGTATACCTGCTCACCGGCCCTCTGGGCGCAGGCAAGACCTGCCTGACCCAGGGCATTGCCTGGGGCTTGGGGGTGGTCGAATACGCCCGCAGTCCCACCTTTGTTATAATGACGCGCTACCGCGGACGGCTGACCCTCTATCATTTTGACCTCTACCGGATAAACGATCCCTTGGAGGCCTGGGACCTGGGCCTGGACGAGCAGCTCTTTGGCGACGGGGCCTGCGTGGTTGAGTGGGCAGATCAGGCTGAAGAAATATTCCCGCCCGACTGTCTGTGGATAGACCTGGATTACGCCACCGACGGAGCGGGCCGCACCATCACAATTGACGAGGCGCCCCCTCGCTACCAGGCAATGCTGGATGCATTGGCGAGCTATTCGCAGAAGCAAATGGGGTAGGCCGTTACACTCGTGACCAAACTAACCCTTGCCCAATCGGGGGTTGATTTTATGGATTGTAGGGAAATCTGACCTGATGTTGCTGGCAATTGATACGTCGACACGCTACGCGGGGGTGGCCCTGGCCGAAAATGGGCGGGTGGTTTCCTCTCGCTCGTGGTGGTCGGCGATAAACCACACCGCGGAGTTGATGCCGGCCACATCGCAACTGCTCGGCGCAGCCGGTGTCGCGGTAAACGGCCTTGAAGGAATCGTCGTAGCCCTGGGGCCTGGAGGGTTCAGTGCCCTGCGGGTGGGCATGAGCGTCGCCAAGGGCCTGGCTTTGGCTTCGGGCAAGCCGCTGGTTGGAATAGGGACCCTGGATGCGGAAGCTCAGCCCTACTGGCAGTCCGGCTTGCCGGTTTGTGCCCTGCTGGACGCCGGGCGGAATGAGGTATCCTCGGCCCACTTTAATACCGACGGCCAGCGCACCAGGGAAGACCTGATTTGCCCCCCCGAAGATCTGATACCCACTTTAGCCGGGACAAACCTCTTCTGCGGGGAAGCGGTTCCCGCCCGAGCTTCCCTGATCCGTGAGCAATTGGGACAGCGGGCGGTTGTGGTGGACCACTCCCCGGCGGCCCGTTTGTGGGCTCTGGCTGAACTGGGCAGCAGGCGCCTGGAAGCGGGCGTCACCGACGACGTGGGAACCTTGCAGCCCTACTATCTGCGAATGCCCACCATCGGCGGCCCCAAGCGGCGGGACAGGGTGCGGCAATAAGCCCCGTATTGTCAATAATCGGAGGCTTGGGGTATCTGGTAAGGCTAAACAAACCTGTAGTGCTTATACATTGCATGGGTGTCCCTTGTGGATGTCCTGCCTTGAGCACACAGACTGGAACAGGAATAAGCAAAACTTAGTAGCAAAGGAAGAATATCCAAATGGCAGAACGCACACTGGTATTGGTAAAGCCCGACGGGGTCCAGCGCGGCTTAGTCGGAGAGGTGGTAACTCGCTTGGAGAGGCGGGGGTTGCAGTTGGTTGGCATGAGGCTGATGCAGGTGGACGACGCCCTGGCCCGCCAGCATTACGGCGAACATGTGGACCGCCCCTTCTTTGGCGGTTTGGTCCAGTTCATTACCTCGTCGCCGGTGGTGGCGATGGTCTGGGAGGCCAACAACGCGGTAAGTATTGTCCGAAACACTTTGGGCGAGACCAACCCGGTCAATTCGCCTGCGGGCACTATCCGGGGCGACTTTGGAATCGACATTGGCCGTAATCTGGTGCACGGTTCGGATAGCCCCGAGTCTGCGGAGCGTGAGGTCAACCTTTTCTTCCGCCCCGAAGAGATTCTGAGCTACGAACGGGCCGTGGAGCCCTGGATTATCGAGTAACTACAGGACCCTGACTACCTGGGGCGCCCGGGCCCAGAGGCGTTCCAGGTCGAAATACTCCCGCTCTTCGGGCCCGAAGATGTGGACAATGATGTCGCTGAAGTCCAGCAGTATCCAGCCCGAAGCGGGGGTGCCTTCCCGGTGAAACCGGCGCACACCGGCTTCCCTCATGGCTTGAGTAATGTCATCTTCCAGGGCTTCGATTTGGCGTGACGAGTTTCCCGACATGATTACAAAGTAATCAGTGAAGGGAGCTAGCTCCTTCAGGTCCAGCATCACAATGTCCTCGGCCAGCTTCTCCGAGGCCACTTCAACCGCCAACTGGGCAACTTCTGCTGAATTCAGACCAACACCTCACTGCTTTATTTGATTCTTTAATTAAAATTATATTAGTGGTCTTAGTGCGGGTCAATGTTGAAAGGATGGCAGCAAATGTTCAGAAATGGGGTATTGCCTGACCCCAAACCCTTCATTCCGACAATGAGCCGGAATTCAAAAGCGTTGGATAAAGTCAGAGTGACATTTCAACCGAAGTCAATTAAGTGGTCATTTGCCGAAATGACGCTTGAATGGGCAACCTGATTTCAGACGCTATCCGAAACTCCCCACGTTGACGCAACCCCAGCCCGCTACCATAATGGCAACTACTAACTCCCTTGGAGGAACTCCTTATGGCTACTTTGCTATCATCCGCCAAGCGGCGACAGCTGGGTCGTCCCGTGTCCATCGTCGGCGCCGGGCTGTCCCGATTCGGAGCTTTTCGGGACATGACCACCCGCGACTTGTTTGTCGAGGCCTTCCAGGACCTTATCGACCACATGGATCAGGGTATCGACATCGAAGACATCGAGTGCGGCTACGTTGGCAACTATTCCTCCGACCTGTTCGAGGGACAGGGCCACACCGCGCCTATCCTGGCCGACTGGCTGGGAATGACTCCCGCCCCCATCACCCGTATTGAAAACGCCTGCGCCAGCAGCGGCAGCGCCTTCCGCGAGGGCGTCATGGCCATCGCCTCCGGCATGTACGACGTGGTTCTGGTTGGCGGCGTCGAGAAAATGACCGACCTGCCAACCGAAGGCGTAACTGACGTGCTGGCCTCTGCCGCCGACGGCCTGTACGAGGTGCCGGCGGGTCTCACCTTCCCCGGCATTTACGGCGCCCTGGCCAAAGCCCACATGGACCGCTACGAGACCAGTCTGGACCACCTCCTCAAGGTCGGAATCAAAAACCACAACAACGGCGCTCTCAATCCCAAGGCCCAGTTCAACTCCTCCCTGATGGACATGATGCAGCGGCGCAAGGCCCGGGCCGAGCAGCAGGGGCAACCAATCCCCGATTGGCAGAACGAAATGGACTTTCTGAACGACCCCCGCGCCAACCCGTGGATAGCCTGGCCGCTGCGGTTGTATGACTGTGCTCCAATCACTGACGGCGCCTCCTGCGTGCTGCTGGTGTCCTCAGAGATTGCCAACAACTTCACCGAAAAGCCGGTGCATATCGCTGGCACGGGCCAGGCCTCGGGCCGGCCGCTGCACGATGCTGAAGAACTGACCTCTCTGTCCGCTGCCCGGGAAGCCGCCGCCCAGGCCTATGCGATGGCTGGCGTAGCCCCCCAGGACATCCAGGTTGCCGAGGTCCACGACTGCTTTACCATCGCCGAAATTATCGCCACCGAGGACTTGGGCTTTTTCGAGCCTGGGGAAGGGCCTCGGGCCGTGGATGAGGGCCGCACCGCCCTGACCGGCGATCGTCCCATCAACACCTCCGGCGGCCTCAAGGCCAAGGGGCACCCCGTGGGCGCTTCCGGCGTTGCCCAGATCATCGAGACTTTCCACCAGTTGCGCGGCGAGGCCGGGCCCCGCCAGGTGCCCAATGCCGACCTGGAACTGGGCCTGACCCACAACGTGGGCGGGACTGGCGGCACCTGTGTCGTCAACATCTTGCGGAGGGGGTAGGGCAGTATGACCACCGAAACCAGAGACTTTAACGCCGCCTCCTTCTACGCCTACCTCAAGGAAGGCCGGCTCACGGGAGTGCGGTGCCAGGCATGCGGCAAGCTGTCGGCCGAGGCCCGTCCCATGTGCCAGTCCTGCCACGGCCGGAACATGGAGTGGTTTCCCTTTAGCGGACGGGGTCAGCTCAGCGCCTTTACCTGCATTTCTGTTGTTCCCAATTCTATGGGCGAAAAGGGCTATGGCCGCAACAATCCCTACTGTTCCGGCATCGTATCCCTGGAAGAGGGGCCCCGCATCAGCGCCCTGATTCTGGGCGTGGACGCGGCCAATCCACAGAACATTGGTACTGGTATCGCCCTTTTCCTGGATGTACAAGATATGGAGAGCGAACGGCCTACGCTGGCCTTCGTGCCGGCGTAGGGAAAAGGTCTTCCAGTTTTCGGTTTCCTCTGCAGAGGTTACTTCAATGGCCATTTACCGATGGCTTTGTCCAACCTGCCGAAGTGCCTACATCCTGCCCAGGCAGAGAAAGCACCGGCAGAATCATTGGAAGTGTTACTCCTGCGGAAAGGTGTTTTCGCGGCCTTATGAAGCTGGAACCATGGCTTGGGGCGACCATTTTGAAGCACCTTTAAAGGCGGCCAAACCACAAGATTGGGCCGGCATAGTAGAGGGTTACTCGGGCCCATATAGATTTCCCTCGGACATGATGCTCTATGACGAGCGCCCCCTTCGCACCAAACCGGACACCAGGCCACGTAGAAAACGCAATCGTGCCACTGAATTGGTAATTAAAGATGGCAAGTTGCTCCTGGTACGGGAAAGGGGTGCCAGGCACTGGAGTCTGCCCGGTGGCGGCATGGAGAAAGGCGAGCTGCCGCTAACCGCTGCCTGCCGCGAGTTGGACGAAGAGACTGGTCTAAGGGTTCTGGAGTCGGTCTTCCTATTCGATTACGAAAGTCCCAGTCAGCACCACCATGTTTGCCTGCTGACTGCGGATGGGACCGTGGAGTTGCAACTGAAGGAACTGGGCGACTTCCGCTGGTGGGATGGCCAGGCACAACTGTCCATCATACCGTCGGCAACTGAGATAATTGATCGGGCTTGGGTTGAAGGCCACCTGGGGTTTTTGGAAAGGGGCAATTCAGAGGTCAACTAGCATCCTGTTTTGACCCAAAAACAAGCCCGGTGGATGATTCTCCACCGGGCTTTCATTACAGACTCTCAAGGACAATGGAGCTTCTAGTCCAGTCCCCGTGTGCCGACCCACCCTACCTGGGAGACATCCAACATCTCGCCGTTGGGGCCCTCGTACTTGGTTTCGACGTTTTGGTGGCGCGGGCCGGTGTTGCCGGCATGGAGGGCTTCGTTGACCGACTTCATCTCTTCGGAACCGGCATTGACCAGCCTGGCTTCAATCTCTTCCAGGCTCTCGACCTCGAATCCGATGTGATGGATACCTTCCCAATCCTTGCCCCGCTCACCGGCTACGTCGTCGTTCTGGAAATCCAGGATGGCCATGTTGACGTTGCCGTCGCTGAGCATATATCCAATTGCGTTTCCGCTGTCCAGCTTGGCTACCTGGCGGAGGCCGAACACTTCGGAGTAAAACTTGGCGGTCTTTTCGGCATCGTTGGTGGCGATTGCAATGTGCTTAATCTGGGGCATAATTCTCCTCCCATTTCCTGTATCGGTTATTACCATTCAAGATACCACTTTTGCCAATTTGCCGCTACCCCGCACACCAACTTCACCTGCCTAGGAACAAGTCCGCTCCCTCTCGACGGGGGAAATCATGTTTTCTGCCGCCACTCCTGTTTCGGCTATCTGGAGGCAGAGGATCAGTGGGCGGAAATGAACGGGAATGGCAGGGAAAATGTTTTCTTCCCACTCCTGCCGCCGCCCAGTCTCGCCCTGGCAAGGCCTTGCGCTTCAATTGCCAGTGACCGGAGCCGAAGACCTGCCGCTATACCATAGGCCGGGCGTGCCGTGTTAGAATGGCCGAAAGCAGACTGAAAAAAACTGGCCGCAGTGTGGCGGCAGTACAACGTGAGGGAGGACTACAGCATGGCAGGCGCAACTAACGGCAACTCGCAACGAATGAAGTTTGGCGTTTTCATGGCCCCTTTCCATCGTGTCGGGGAGAATCCTACCCTGGCCCTGGAACGGGACCTGGAACTCCTGCAGTGGCTGGATACTTTGGGCTTTGACGAGGCATACATTGGCGAACACCATTCAGCCGGATGGGAGACCATCGCCTCTCCCGAGGTCTTCATCGCCACTGCCGCCGAGCGGACCCGCAATATCCGGCTGGGCACCGGTGTTATCAGCCTGCCATACCATCATCCCTTGATGGTTGCCAATCGCATGGTTCTGCTGGACCACCTGACCCGCGGTCGCGTTATCCTGGGTGTTGGCCCGGGCGCCCTCGCTTCCGACGCCCTCATGCTGGGCATTGACGCCTCTCGCCAGCGGGAGATGATGGACGAATCCCTGGGCATCATCCTGCGCCTGTTCAACGAGACCGAGCCTCTGACGTACAAGAGCGACTGGTTCGAGTTGAATGAAGCAGTCCTGCAACTGCGCCCCTACCAGCAGCCCCATCTGCCCGTCGCCGTCGCGTCGGTGCAGTCGCCGGCGGGTGTTACCTTGGCCGGTAAGCACGGCGCGGCTGTCCTCTCCATGAGCATCCCCCGTGATACCGTCCGGTCCACCAGCCTCAAGGAACTGTGGTCCATTGCCGAAGATTCGGCGGCGGAACACGGCAAGGAGGTCCACCGTGAAGACTGGGGTCTGGTCGTGGGCCTGCACCTGGCCGAAAGCAAGAAGGAAGCCTTCAAAGACATCCGGGTGGGCAGTGGTCGATTGGTGACCGAATACTTTGGCAACACCCTTGGCAACGAGGTGCCGAACGTCCCCCAGGACGAGATTGTTGACTTCATGGTGGAACACAACCAGTGGATCGTCGGGACACCGGACGACTGCATCGCTGGGATTGAGCGGCTGCAGGAAATCAGCGGCGGCTTTGGCAGCTTCATGATACGGGTGGAAGACTGGGCACCCCGTGAGAAGATCATGCGCAGCTACGAACTGCTGGCCCGCTACGTGATGCCCCACTTCCAGGGCAGCCTGGTGGGTATCCAGACCTCCAACCAGTGGGCCGCTCAGCGCAAGGATGCCCTGCAGGCAAACCGGGTAGCCGGCTTGCAGCGCGCCACCGACTCCTACTACGCCAACCGCGAATAATAGACGCCGGGGTTTTGAGGGAAACCACTATGAGAAAGACAAAAATCATCGCAACCATAGGCCCGGTTTCCCGGGACCCGGAAACGCTGGAAAAGTTGATCCTGGCCGGCATGGACTGTGCCAGGCTCAATTTCTCCCACGGCACTTTTCCGGAACACGAAGAAGTGATCCGCGACGTGCGGCGGTTGTCTGAAAAGCATGGCAGGCAGGTCGCCATTCTTCAGGACCTGGGTGGCGTAAAGCTGCGCCTGGGCAACATGGACCACGTTCTCAACCTCAACCACGGCGACGAATATCTGCTGACGGCGGATGAGGCCTCCGACGACCCCTCTATTATCCCCTTCCCCGAACCGGGAGTGCTGCGGAACCTGCGCGAAAACAACCTGGTCTTCATTTCCGATGGTATCGTATGCCTGGAAGTGCTGGAAACCAATGGCCTCCAGGTCAGGACACGGGTACGGAACGGGGGCACTATTTCGTCTTACAAAGGGGTCAATCTCCCCGGCGTTTCCATAGACATGCCGGTATTGACCGATGATGACAAGGCAGCCCTCCGGTTTGGCGTGGAGCAGAAGGTGGACTGGGTTGCCGTCTCCTTCGTGCGTACCGGCCACGACGTCCGGGAAGCCAAGGCTTTCCTGCAGAGTATTGGCAGCCAGGCGCCGGTTATGGCCAAGCTCGAGCGAAGTGAAGGGATCGACAACCTGGACGAAATCCTGCAGGAAGTAGATGGAGTGATGGTGGCCCGCGGCGACCTCGGTGTGGAAATCCCTATGGAACGGGTGCCCCTGGTGCAGAAGGAGATTGTCCGCAAGGCCAACGAAGCGGCCAAGTCTTCCTGCATCGCCACCCAGATGCTGCGGTCAATGGTAGTGTCGCCTACCCCGACTCGCGCCGAAGTCTCCGACATCTGCAATGCGGTGCTGGACGGCTGCGATTTGATCTTGCTGTCCGACGAAATTGCCGTGGGAGCCTACCCTGTCGAAGCGGTTCAGGTGGCTGATACTGCTATCCGCGAGGCTGAGAAAATTTACCCCTACTATAAGGATTTCCGGTCGCGGGATCGCACTCAGGCCATCGCCGCCGGGGCTAGCAGTTTGGCCAGGGAGTTGCATTCCAAGCCCATCGTTGTAACCAGCACCGGTCGGGCCGCTTACGAGGTGTCTCGCTATCGGCCTGAGGGCGACATAATCGTTTTCGCCCATGATGAAGAGACTTTGAGAAGATTGTGCCTTGGTTGGGGACTCCAGCCCAGCGGTGTAATTCCGCCGGAGCAGGACATTTCCAGGCTGGTAGCGATGTTGATCGGCCGCGCCATGTCCACCGGCCTAGTCAACGAGTCAGACGTTGTGACAATAGTCCACGGAAGCCTCACCGGCGTCTCTGGCACCACTAACACCATCCAGGTGCTCGACGTTCAAGAATATTTGTCCCGCTACTCGGACCTGGTCGAGGCGGCGGCAGGGGCTTAGCCCGAGAGTGGTAAGGCAGAATCGAAAGCTCTAAGTATCAAAATGATCAGGGGCGCCGAATCCGGCGCCCCTTCTTACTTGTCGCAAACCATAGGAGTGTATCTAACTGGTCGGCATAGACTTCGGCAACTTGCTGCTACCCACCAGATACTGGTCAACGCCCCGGGCTACTTCGCGGCCTTCGGCGATGGCCCAGACTACCAGGGATTGGCCCCGAGCCATGTCGCCGCCAGCGAATACGCCGGGAATGTTGGTCATCTTATTCTCGTCTACTTTGACGTTGCCCCTTGGGTCAAGTTCCACACCCAGGTCGGTCAGCATACCCTCATGCTCCGGGTGCAGGAAACCCATCGCCAGCAAGACCAGGTCAGTTTCAACTTCCATCTCGCTGCCGGGCACTTCGTTCATGTTAAAGCGGCCATCCTCGCCTGCGGTCCACTCAACGCGGACGGCATGGAGCTTTTTCACCTGTCCGTCGCCGCCGGAGAACGACTTGGTGAGGACGTTGTAGTCGCGAATTCCACCCTCTTCATGGGCCGCTGACGAGCGGAGGATCATGGGCCACTGGGGCCAAGGATTGTTGGCAGGCCGCTCATCTGGCGGTTCAGGGAGCAACTCGAACTGGTAAACGACCTCCGCACCCTGTCGGTGGGCTGTGCCCAGGCAGTCAGCGCCAGTGTCGCCACCGCCCAGAATGACTACGCGCTTGCCTTCTGCGGAAATGTGTGAGGTTGGATCTATTTCTTCGCCGGCCAGCAGCTTGTTCTGCTGGGGCAGATAATCCATTGCCAGATGTATACCATCCAGCTCCCGTCCTGGCACCGGCAGGTCCCGGGCATGGGTGGAGCCGCCGGTCAGGCAAACGGCGTCGTACTCTTCCAGCAAGTCCTTGACCGGATAGTCGACCCCGACGTTAACGCCAGTCCGAAACTCGATTCCTTCGTCGGCCATCAATTGTACGCGGCGGTTGACCACGTGCTTGTCGAGTTTGAAGTCGGGGATGCCCAGCATCAGCAGACCGCCAATATAATCGGCCCGTTCAAGAACCGTGACCCAGTGTCCGGCTCTGTTGATCTGTTGGGCGGCGGCCAGACCGGCCGGCCCCGAACCAACCACCGCAACCCTCTTGCCGGTGCGGTGCTCCGGCGGCTGCGGGGTTATCCAACCTTCTTTGTAGCCCCGGTCCGAGATTTCTTTTTCGATGTACTCGATGGTAACCGGGTCGGTGTTAATGCTCAGCACACAGGAAGCTTCGCATGGAGCGGGGCAAATCCGCCCGGTAAACTCCGGAAAATTATTGGTGCTAAGGAGAACGTGCAGGGCCCTTTTCCACTCCCCCTGGTAGACGTGGTGGTTGAATTCCGGTATCACATTGCCCAGCGGGCAACCCATGTGGCAGAAGGGAACGGCGCAATCCATGCAACGGGAACCCTGCTCCCGGGCCGCCGACTCCGGCCAGTCCAGGTAAAGTTCCTGATAGTCCCCTCTTCGTTCGGCAACAGGGCGCCGTTCGGGTGGCTGGCGCCCGGAATCCATGAATCCGGTAGGTTTACCCATTAATAGCTACTTCCAGTTCTGCGGCTTTCTTACGTTCTTCAAGTACCCGGCGATAGTCCCGAGGCATGACCTTCTTGAACTTGGTCAGTGACCGGTCCCAGTCAGACAGGACCTGGCTTGCCGGAGTGCTGCCGGTGTTTTCAAGGTGGGCTTCAATTAAATGGCGGAGCAGGACGATGTCCTCAGACTCTGCAACATCTTCGAGGTCGGCCATACCGTCGTTGAAGTGGTTGGCGAAATCGCCGCTTGCGTCGTATACGAAGGCTACGCCGCCGCTCATGCCCGCGGCAAAGTTGCGGCCGGTGGGACCAAGGATCACGGCTACGCCACCGGTCATATACTCGCAGCCGTGGTCGCCGATGCCCTCAATTACTGCCTGCACTCCGCTGTTGCGGACACAGAACCGCTCGCCACCCATGCCGCGTATAAAGGCCTGTCCGCCGGTGGCGCCGTAGAGCGCGACGTTTCCGATGATGATGTTATCTTCGGGCACAAAGTCTGAGCCCGGCGGGGGTACGACGACAATCTTGCCGCCGTTCATGCCCTTCCCCATATAGTCGTTGGTATCGCCGGCCAGCCGGATGTCTACGCCCTTGGCCAGAAACGCGCCAAAGCTCTGCCCTGCCGAACCGGTCAGGTTAATCTTGACGGTTCCTGAAGGGAGGCCGTCCTCGCCGTACTTCTTGGCAATTCGTCCGCTAAGCATGGCCCCGACGGTGCGATTCGAGTTTCGGATGGGCAGGTCGATTGTAACTGCCTCCCCTAGGTCAATTGCCGGAGTGGCCTGCTTAATCAATTGGTGGTCCAGGGCGAGTTCCAGTCCGTGGTCCTGCACGTCGCATTGATAAATCGTTACTTCGTCACACTTTGGGTGCCGGTAAAGCAGCTTATCGAAGTCAAGGCCCCTGGCTTTCCACTGTTGAACGTCGGTATTGGCTTCCAGGATTTCCACGCGCCCTATCATATCCTCGACAGTACGGAAACCTAGCTGGGCCATAATTTCCCGCAACTCTTCGGCTACGAAAAAGAAGTAATTGATAACGTACTCGGGCTTTCCGGCGAACCGCTTGCGCAACTCAGGATCCTGGGTAGCAATGCCTACCGAGCAGGTATTCAGGTGGCACTTGCGCAGCATGATACAGCCGCTGACAATCAGGGGTGCGGTGGCAAAACCGATCTCATCTGCGCCGAGCAGGAAGGCTATGGCGGCGTCGCGGCCGGTTTTAAGCTGGCCGTCGGTCTGCACTACTATGCGGCTGCGCAAGTCGTTAGCCACCAGCACCTGTTGGGTTTCGGCCAGTCCAAGCTCCCAGGGAAGCCCCGCGTGCTTGATGGAAGACTCGGGGGACGCCCCAGTCCCACCGTCGTGGCCGCTGATCAATACTACATCGCCGTGGCCCTTTGACACACCGGCGGCGATAGTACCTACGCCGACCTCAGCTACCAGCTTTACGTGGATGCGAGACTCTGGGTTGATGTTCTTCAAATCGTGGATTAGTTGCGCCAGGTCCTCGATGGAATAAATGTCGTGATGTGGTGGCGGCGAGATCAACTCGACCCCTGGCATAGTGTTCCGTACCCAGCCGATTACCTCGTCCACTTTGTGGCCGGGCAGCTGTCCACCTTCGCCCGGCTTGGAGCCCTGAGCCATCTTTATCTGCAGATCCGTGGCGTTGACCAGATAATTAGGAGTGACGCCAAAACGTCCCGAGGCCACCTGCTTGATGGCGCTATTGCGTGAATCCCCGTTTTCGTCCGGCATGTAGCGATGATAGTCCTCACCGCCCTCGCCAGTATTGCTGCGAGCGCCGATACGGTTCATGGCGATAGCCATGGTTTCGTGTGCTTCTTTGCTGATGGATCCGAAGGAAGCCGCCCCGGTGGCGAACCTCTTGACTATGTCCCTGGCAGGCTCCACCTCGTCCAAGGGCACCGATTCCCGATCCGACTTAAACTCCAGCAGGCCGCGCAGGGTGGCCAACTGTGTGCTCTGGTCGTTAACGGCCCGGCTAAACTCCTGGTAAGAATCCCAGCTATTGGCCTTAGTGGCGTACTGCAGCTTGGCGATGGTGTCCGGATTCCACTGGTGAACCTCGCCGTGGCGCCGCCATTGGTACGTCCCACCCGGATCCAGATCAAGCGTTGCGTCAATCTCCTGTTCAGGGAATGCAAACCGGTGGCGGTTCAGCTGTTCCTCTTCAACCACCCCTAAGCCAATTCCCTCGACACGGGAAGGGGTCCAGGTGAAATACCGATCGATGAAATCCTGGTTCAGGCCCACCGCCTCAAATATCTGGGCGCCTCGGTAGCTCTGCACCGTGGAAATGCCCATCTTGGACATTACCTTGAGCAGGCCCTTCTCGTTGGCCTTTATGTAGTTCTTGACAGCGTAGTCGGGCTTGGTGCCGTTTAATTCGCCACGCTCGGCCAGATCCCGGGTCGTGGCCAGGGCAAGGTAGGGGTTGATGGCGCCGGCGCCATAACCCAAAAGCAGGCAGAAATGGTGTACCTCACGGGGTTCACCAGACTCGACAACCAATCCCACCCTGGTGCGGGTGCCTTCGCGAATCAGATGGTGATGAACAGCGGAAGTGGCCAGCAAACTGGGGATGGGCGCGCTTTTCTCATTAACTCCCCGGTCCGACAGAACGATTATGCTGTAACCGTCGCTAATAGCCTGTGAAGCCTTGTTGCAAAGCCGGTCCAAGGCTTCCTTCAGGGAACCTTCTCCCTGAGCGTTGAACAAGGTGGAAAGAGTAGTGGCCCGGACATCGCCAACATTGACGTCGCGAATCTTGGCCAGTTCTTCGTCGGTGATAATGGGCGTCTTGAGCTTCAGTTGGTGGCAATGGAGCGGGGTCTCTTCAAAAAGGTTCCGCTCGCGACCGATGAAGGACTCCTGGGAAGTTACAAGCTCCTCCCTGATGGCATCCAGAGGCGGGTTTGTTACCTGGGCGAACAACTGTTTGAAATAGTTGAAAAGAGGCTGACTCTTCTCTGATAGTACCGCCAGCGGTGCATCGTTACCCATGGAACCCACCGCCTCGTAGGCGGTGGAGGCCATTGGAATGGTCAACATGCGGAGTTCTTCAAGGGTGTAGCCGAAAGCCCGTTGCTGCTGGACCAGTTCACTACCCTGCAACGGGGAGGCCGGTTCAGCCTCTGCCAGATCTTCCAGCGAAACCTTGTTCTCGGCCAGCCATTCACCATAGGGATGACGGCGGGACAAGTCGTGCTTCAGCTCTTCGTCCCCGATGATTCGTCCTTCATCCAGGCTTACCAGGAACATGCGGCCGGGCTGGAGGCGGCCCCGCTGCCGGATATTCTCGCCAGGGATATCCAGCACACCGGTCTCGGAAGCCATGACCAGCTTATCGTCCTTGGTCACGGTGTAACGGAAGGGGCGCAGACCGTTGCGGTCCAGGACGGCGCAGATGTCTTTGCCGTTGGCGGCCACAATCATTGCCGGGCCGTCCCATGGCTCCATCAGGCATGAGTGATATTCGTAAAAGTCCTTTTTCTCCTGCGGCATCGACTCGTGCTGTTCCCAAGCCTCGGGAATCATCATCAGCATCGAGTGGTCGAGGCTCCGGCCGGTTATCAGAAGCAATTCCAGGGCGTTGTCGAAACCGGCTGTATCGCTGGCCCGGGGGGTCATTATCGGGGTAATCTTCTCCATATCGGCCCCAAACATCGGGGACTCGAACTGGGACTCGCGGGCGTACATCCAGTTCGAGTTGCCGCGGAGGGTGTTAATCTCCCCGTTGTGGGCCAGGTACCGGTAGGGGTGCGCCAGCTTCCAGTGGCCCAGCGTGTTGGTGCTGAAGCGGGAATGGACCAGCGCAAAGGCGCTGACCAGCGATTCGTCTTTCAGGTCCAGGTAGAAGTCGGCCACCTGGTGGGCCATAAGCAGCCCCTTATAAACCATGGTGCTGTTGGAAAGGCTGCAAATATAAAAGTAGTCGGCGTCATCGTCGCTGAGGCCACAGTCGGGCAATGACCTTTCTATGACCTTGCGCAGGGTGTACAGCTTGCGCTGGAGATGATCAGGATCGGTGGTCTCGGCGCCTCCGCTGACAAATACCTGGCGTATGGCAGGCTGGACAGCGCGGGCGTCACGGCCCAGATTGTCCGGATCTACGGGCACCTCACGCCATCCCAGCAGATTGAGACCTTCAGCTGCGATGGACCGGTTTATCAGGTCCTCGCACTTGACCTGGGCTTCAGGGTCCGGTGGCAAAAACACCATGCCGACCCCGTAGGCACCCAGATCGGGCAGGTCGATGCCCAGGCTTGGGCAGATCTCTTGAAAGAAGGTGTGCGGCATCTGCATCAGAATGCCTGCGCCATCGCCGGTCTCCGGGTCGCAACCGCAGGCGCCCCGGTGTCCCAGGTTGACCAGAACCTGCAAGGATTCCGTGATTATCTGGTGGGACTGGCCGCCCTTGATGTTGGCGACGACGCCCACTCCACAACTGTCATGTTCAAAGTGGGGAGAATATAGCCCGTGTTCGGCTAGTTCTCTTAACGGGTTCATAGACAAAACCCCCGCTCAAGAGCTAATGGGTGTCAGCTAAGGGTTTGAAGCCTCAAACTTCGAGGAAGCAAGCCGTCTCAAAGTACCACTAACTGAATTACCGGGCCATAGCCCGGCGATTTGTTAAATATATCACAATATAAAGGGTATGGAAACACGCATTATACACGCCGGGGTATAGGTGGTATAGCCCGCAAGGTAAATGTCTGGTTAACGGCATTGCAACGCACTTTATGGAAATTGCCAGGCTGCGTTGGAAGGGAAATGAGCGTTGGCAGCAGGGCTCTTCCCGTTTAACCACCATAGGCTCTGTGCTATACTACAAGTGTGATT
Organism: Dehalococcoidia bacterium; assembly: GCA_965215975.1. Lineage (GTDB taxonomy): Bacteria > Chloroflexota > Dehalococcoidia > Lucifugimonadales > UBA3495 > Bin22. The sequence continues at coordinate 2,180,601 of OZ244136.1, forward strand.
GGGGACGCGCGGGTTCGACAGGAGCGTCCTGTGGCAGATCGCAAGCCGAGGTGCCATCGCCCTCGTTAATCAGGTGGCAAACGCTTAACTGGCGAACGTGAATTCGCTCTAGCCGCCTAGTAGCGGCTAGCGTCCGCTCTCTGTTACTCCCGGATGCGGAGAAGCGGGCGCCATTAGGCCGGGATGCGGTTACCGAGACGCCGATAGAGGTAGCCTAAGACTTATCGGCTGGCCCTCCGGAAATTTTGTCGGCGGAAGTTCCAGAGGACGAGACTCAAAGCGTCGGACAAGCTTGTAGCATATCTAGCTTAGGGGCCTTTTGGACGGGGAGTTCGACTCTCCCCCGTCTCCACCAACTCTCCATTAAGACACTATGGTTGTGGCGTCCCAGCAAGGGGCGCCATTTTTATTTCGCCATTGTCTCAATACCCACACTCTAACCCGGTTCAAGCCAGCGCCGGGCGAACTTCCCGGCTTCCGTCGGTAGGCACCTCCCTGCCTCCCCAAGCTGGACCCCTTGTACCGGCAACATCGACGCGACCCTTCAAGGCGACCTTGGCATGTACTTTGCGCAGAGCGCTGCCGTCCAGCTCGTCTTAGGGTGGAATGAGACGCTTCGACTGATCAAGGATATGACGTTGTCGCGGCTCCAGATAGGAGAGAATCGCCAAACTTCCAAAACTCTTCCGAAACCGGTAAAATAGGTGATGGTCAGAACCAACCCCGGGTATTGTCACCGTCAGAGCCCGGGGCATGCTGGGTGATAACCGATTACCCTCCCTCTGGCACATTACAGAAGCATCCCGGGGCAACCCCGAAATTTATCCTGCGGTCCCGCCTGCACTAGGAGTTTTCCAGACATATGCCGGATATCACCAACGTCGTCCCCGCCCCCCTCACAACCCAAGCATTGACGCCTTCAGACCCGGTAGCCGACTTCGCTGAACTACCCCGCCGAATTCAGGAGCAAGGGCTCTTGGACAGGCAGCTCCGTTACTACATCTTCAAGATGGTGTCCACGCTGGCCATGCTCATCCTGAGCATCACCATTTTGTTAGTAGTGGAAAATTTCTGGTTCCAAATAGCGAACGCTGTGTTCCTGGCCTTTGTGTTCGGGCAAATTGGTTACATCGGCCATGACGCCGGACACTTGGGAGTCTGCCGTTCGGTCCGGGGAAACCGGCTAATCGGCTATGGCGTAAGTTTTCTGCTAAGCATGAGCCAGTCCTGGTGGCTTAGGCAGCACAACCAGCACCACCGCACTCCAAATGACCTTGACGATGACCCTCACACCCTTATTCCAGTACTGGCCTTCTCGGAGGAGAAAGCCATCCGCATGAGGGGTGTCCTGAAGTTTATGGCGGCCTATCAGGCGTTTTACTTCGTGCCGATTCTGACGTTCGAGTGCCTGAGCCTTCGGTTTTCCAGTGCCCAGTACCTGATTGGCACCCGCAGCGCCAAAACCTACCTGCCGGAATTGGTGTTGATGGCTGTGCACCTTGCGCTATACTTCGCTCTGCTTCTCTATGCGCTCTCTCCCTGGCAGGCGGTGGTCTTCGCCTTGGTCCATCAGGGCCTGTTCGGCCTGTACTACGGGTTGGTATTCGCTCCGAATCATAAGGGGATGCTAATCCTTGACAAGGACAATCCCCTGGATTTCGTACGTACGCAGGTGCTCACCACCCGGAATGTCAAGCCCAACTTTCTGGTCGATTTCTTGTTCGGTGGGCTGAACTACCAGATTGAGCACCACCTGTTCACTATGATGCCCAGGAATAAGTTGGGAAAGGCGCGGCCCATAGTAATGGAATTCTGCCAACAGCGGGGCATTCCCTATTACGAGACCGGCACCCTGAGATCCTACCGGGAAATTCTCAGCCACATGCACCAGGTTTCGTCCATACTCAGGAATGGCTCGAAACCTCCGGCCATTAAATCCGGCGTAACCGCCACTGGGTAGAATTGCTTAACGATCACGCTAAAAAGGCCGATTCCCTTAATCGGCCCTTTTAGCGTACAGAGGACTTAAACTGCACCGCACGGTTGCTTGCTCACTCTGGGACTCTTCCTACCCTCTTCTCAAGTATCGTAGCCTTACTTTCCCCTCTGACTCCTTTGTCGTTTTTCCGGTGGGACGGTTTTCCTGTATAACAACGTATTGCCCGGGGAAATAGCCTCCATGTCCGGGGCTTTCGCACAACACTTCACTTCGACAGTTACAACCTATGTTGTGAGACAGGTGTTCAAACATCTGCCCCGCCTACCCAATGTCGCCTTGCTTGGTTACTTTTGATCGACCCCGACCGCTCCAGGCAGTCCGATGGAAAGACGGTACTTGCTTACCTCACGGCCCTCGCCCTCAGGTGGCTGTATCCCCAGGTAGCCCAGGCCTCCCGCGCGCCCTATTCCGCCTTCCTCCAGGCAGTTTTTGACCCGGCCATCGGGGCCATGCCCAATGGCTGGTTCGTGTACCTGCTGACCGAAGACCTGGCGATGACTGACCACTTCATGAAGGCCACCTTCCGGCTTCAAGAAGGCATTACTATCCACAACGGCGAACCGGTTACCGCCGAGGACGTCAAGTTTTCCTAAGAAAACTACAGCGGCGCCAATGCCGACATATGCCAGGATAAGACAGAGCGCATGGAGATTGTGGATGAGCGTACAAGCACTTTCTATTTCAAGGAGTGGTTCATTGACTTCCTGGAATTGTACGGTTCCGAAGCCTCCGGAGCCAGCTTCATCGTGCCCACCCATCGCCCAGGCGGCGGAGAACATGGGAATCAGTGAACGGCATACCAAGGGGCTTCTGTCTGCCTACCGCAGGTATGACCCCATGGCGCTGGCTCACGGGAACCGGGGACTGAGGCCCCACAACGCCGTTGCCGAAGCCGCCGCGGCCGCCGTGGCTGCCGTGGCTGCCGTAGTGAAACTGGCTGGCAACCACTACACTGGCGCCAACCACATCCACCTCACCGAGCTTTTGCGGGAGCGGGGGGGCATAGACCTGAGCCGTCCCACGGTGCGTCGCATCCTGGTCAAGGTCGGCATGGGAAGCCCCCGCAGTCGCCGATCGCAGCAGCATCGGTTCTGCCGGCGGCACATGCCTCAGGAAGGGATGCTTATTCAGGGTTGACTGAAGCCCACTTGTCTCTTCGGGCCGGCGGGCGGCAGGAAGCGCGATATGTTTCTGTTGCCACGCCAAAAGCAAGACCGCCGGGCTACCTTAATGGACGGTAGCCCGGCGGTCAGAGTTCACCACTTCTGGCTGAGTGACTTTTACCGCGACACAAACTCAAACTGCTCGAACTGGCCGTGGACTATGGGGTCCGGGTCCAGGCCTAGCCAGCGGTTGAGGACAGTGGCGTAAGTGGAGCGGAAGTCGTTGGTGTACGCCAAGTCGCCCTCGGACAGATCGGCTTCGAGGAGAGAGGGGTATTCGCCGTACTGCCCGCCCTGAATCGAACCGCCCAGGACAAAGGCCACGCCGCCGGAACCGTGGTCGCAGCCGGTGCCGTTGTCGCGGACCCTCCGGCCAAACTCCGACCAGACCAGGATCAGCGTGTCTTGCCACAACCCCTGTTCCTTCAGGTCGTCGGTAAAGTCGCCTATGGCGCCGGAGACGTCCTGCCACAGCTTGGCGTGGGTTTGAAGTTCGTTGCTGTGGGTATCGAAACTGCCGTGCTGGGCGTACAAGACACGGGTTCCCAGGCCGGCGCTCATAACTTGGGCCGCTCCCTTCAGGCTGTTGGAGATGGGAGTATCGGCATACTCCACGCTGGAGGCGTATTGTTCCGGTGCGGTGCGCAGTATGTCCGCACCCATAAGGGCCTGCGCTCCGTTCTCGCTCAGGGCCTGTGCCACCATGTCCCGACCACCTTCAGGCCCATACATCCGACCCAGGGCATCCAGGGCATGGAGGCGCACGTTTTCGTCGTCAATGTCGGGCAGCAGGCCGTAGGTCTCCAGGTTGCCCACCGAGGCCACTGGAACACCTTTGCAAACGAAGGCTCGAGGAAGCCCCCGGCCAAAGTTCACTCCCGTAAGGACGTTTTCGCCTTTGGCGTCCAAGTCACGAATTGCGGCGCCCAGCCAGCCCTGGCTGCCAATGGTCTCGGGCTCGGCAGTGTACCAGATGTCCCGGGACCGAAAGTGGGAGCGGTTGGGTTTCGGGTAGCCAATGCCCTTGATGACGGCGACTTCGCCCCGGTCCCAAAGGGATTTTACCTCGCGCATATTGGGGTTGAAGCCCAAATCTGCATCTATGGGCAGCACGTCTTGTTGGGCGATGCCGATGCCCGGCCGATTGTCATAGTAGAGGCCGTTGCTGTAGGGAACCAAGGTATTCAGCCCGTCGTTACCTCCGACCAACTCGATTACCACGAGGGTTCGGTCCTTTTTAGTTGATACCATGGCCTTGCTCCTTGTTCTTAAGATTCGCGCACTGTCCCCAGGACAGGGAAGAGGTGGGGACCGGTCTATTTAACCCGGCGGTAAACCTGAATCCGGTGCCGGTTAGTTTCGGTTACGTAGAGGTATCCCCTGCTATCCAGCCTGACCGAAGAGGGGCACCAGAAATATTTTTCAATGTGGGACGACTCCTCGTGGGGGTCGTCCACCACATAATCTATGTCCATTTCGAGGTTGGCAGTGGCGCGGGCCGCTGCTTCTTCCTGGTTGATGCTGAGGAAGTTGGCAGCCCATTCCGAAACGGTGGCTTCCCCCCGCAACTTGGTGACGAAATTGCCGTCGGCATCCAGAACCTGTACCCGCTCGTTGCCCCAGTCGGCTACGTAGATGTAACCATCTTTGTCCACGGCAACCGACGCGGGGTGGGTAAACTGGCCGTCGCCTCGGCCCGATTCGCCGAAACTGGCCAGGAATTCGCCCTGCTTGGAGAACTTCTTGACGCAGTTGTTCCCAAAGTCTGCCACGTACACGTTGTCCTGAGTGTCGGTGGTCAGGCCCCAGGGAAGGCTGACCGCGCCTGGTCCCTGGTAGCTAATGGCCTGAATAAAGGCGCCGTTGGCGGTGAACTTCTGGACCCGGTTGTTGTAGGTATCGGCCACGTAGATGTTGTCCTCGCCGTCGAAGGCCAAACCCGACGGGGTATCCAACTGGCCCTCCCCGGAACCGGCCTCGCCCCAATGGAACAGGTAGTTGCCGGTCGGGTCGTAAGCGGTAATGCGGTGAAGTCGCTCGTCGCTGATAAAGAACCGGCCCTGGTTGTCCACCGTGCCACAGGCCGGCCACACAAACTGTCCGCCGTCGAAGCCGTAACCGCCGAAGTTGCCGTAGTATCCGCTTTCCAGGTCGCACATGGTGACCCGAATACCCCGGGCGGTTTCTTCCTTGCTGCGGCTGATAACGTAGAGACGGTCGTTTTTACCCGCAACAGTATCCACCGGGTAATAGAAGCCCTTGCCTTCCATTACCGTCATGCCCAGGGAGCGGTCATAGACTATGAAGTCAGTTCCGGTAGCCGTTGATTGCGTGGTCATTGTTTAGCCTCACCCTAAAAATTTGGGAGGATGAAGGTTATAACGCCGGACCCCAAACGGGCTGCAAGTCCAGGACAAAGCCAGGAAGTTCGGGATCCCCGGATAGGGTTTCCGGCCCTTCCCGCACCTCGACCGGTGCATTGGGGCGGTAAACGTACACTCGGTGACGCGGGTCCAGCAGGTCAATCAGCCAGCCAAGCCTTACCCCATGTGCAATGTATTCTTCCAGCTTCGCTTGAATGCCTCGCAAACTGTCGGATGGGGAACGAAGCTCAACCACGAAGTCGGGCACAATAGGCGTAAACTTGTGCTTCTCTTTGTCAGGGATTTCTGCACAACGCTCTTTCAGTATCCATGATGCGTCTGGAGAACGCACTGCGCCGTTCGGTGGTGTGAAACCAGCGTAAGAATCAGATCCCAGGCCCGTGCCATTGGCCCTCGCCCAGTTGCCCAAGTCCACGGAAATATTTGCGTTTTGGTTGCTGGAAGAGGGGTTAGCCGGTGGCAAGAGTTCCAATTCTTGTTTAGCGTTAAGCTCAATGCGAACAGCGTCGTTCAATGAACACAACTCGAGAAGCAGTTCACCGGTCAACCTGAGAACAGGGTCCAGTTTGAGCACAATGGGGCCCAGAGGTTCCGGCACAACCGGGTCCTGTTCTGCATGAATTTCATACGGCGCGGGTTTCTTGCTCTGCGTAGTCACCCTGGATGACACCATCCTGATCTGATTCTACTGGTAATGGGACAGAAGTTAATCTCCTCTTGGAAACAGGCCTCTACGCCCGCTGAAACTCCTGGGTGGCGGCCACCATCTGAAGGACATCGGCTATGTGCTGGCGGTCGGTGTTTCCCGCGCCCCGGGCGGAAAAGTCGACCAGCACTCGCCGCGTGTCCTCATCAACCGCCAGAGTTCCCACAGCTTCAAGACAGGCGTCTACCAATCGCTCGGGAGAGGTGGACTCGCTCAGTTCCTCGCGGATGCGGTCTACCATGCTTCGTATGCCCGGCTTGGTGGCGTCGCCAATCTGCTTGCTGGCGAAGTTGATGCGTTCTACCAGGGTTCCGCTGTTCAGCCAGTCCGTGCCGGTGTGCCAGCCCTCAACGCTGGGGGGATTGTTCAGAATCTGTCCCATGTAAGAGGCCTGGCTGAACCGCTCCAGGATCTCGTAGCGGGGCCGGTCGAACTCGCCGGTAAGCCGCAGAACCCCGGCCACCAGTTCCACCGGGCTCTTGACCTTGCTGTAGCGTGCCTCTTCCTCCTTGAAGAAATCGGAGTTAAAGAGTGCCCGCAGCATGGAGCCGATGTTGTAACCGCTGTCAAAATAGGCTTGGACCAGGATCTCAATGGCCTCCTCATCGGACGGCGCGGTGTAGGGCCACTCGGGAACCGGCGGCTCGTCGGCCACAAAGAAGCTGTACAGGTGGCGGGCAATGAAGCGGGCCGTGGCCGGCTGCTTGCAGATGATTTCAACGATGTCGTCGCCGTTGAAGTTGCCCTGCTCGCCCAGGAACTCCTTCTCACCGCCGTCGTGGTCTTCGGGGTGGAATTCGAAGTGCCAGGATATGCGGCCGTAGGGCCAGTCCGAATCGCGCTGGGAACGCAGTTCCATGTATTCCAGGTTGGCGATGGTCCAGCCGGTGAAGGCCCGGGCGCACTCCTTGATGTCCTGTTCCGTGTAGTTGCCCACGCCCATGGAGAAGAGCTCCAGCAGTTCACGGCCGTAGTTCTCGTTGATAGCGTCTTTATGATTGTCCTGGTTGTCCAGCCATATGATCATGGCGGGGTCGCGGGACAACTCGAGCAGCAGGGTACGGAAATTCCCCATGGCATGCTTGCGAAACATCCGGGTCTGGTCGGAAAGAGCCTTGCCGTGGATGACCTTGTTGTATCCGGTAGCAAAGATGCTGTGCCAGAACAGGGTCATCTTTTCCTGCAACGGCGCGGAGGTAGTGACCATGCGATACAGCCAGTTTTCGCCTGGGGCCTGGGGGCCCATCATTCCTGAAAGTTCCGGGTGGAAACGGCGAATCAGGTAGTCGCTGAGCCGCTGTTCTGCTCTAGGGTTCAGCAACTCTTCGACAGTTGCTTCATATCCATTAGCGACCCGGGTCTCGAGTTCTTCGCGGTTTGCTCCGAATCCGGCCCGCCGCAGCAAATGAGCCATCAGTTCTATGTTTTTATCCAACATCAGGCCTCTCCTAAGGGGTTAATACTACTGAATTAATCGCATTTTATTATTTATGGAAAGAATGCGTCAATTCGGGCTTCAGACCGCTAAATAATAGTGCAGTGCCGAGAAATAAAGTGCACCGTTGGTGGTTCAACCTTCTCTCGCTGGAAATCACTTTGGTGGGACAGTCGTTTCACCCATGACACGCCCCGTTGTGGTGGGCGCTGGGTGGCACGTCAAGCACCGGATTGGTGTCGAAGAAACCCACCGGTTTCAGGCTGAACCCGCAGTAGGCCACCGGCGAAATGGGCCAATCCTCGGGACGCGGTACGTGGTGGTACCCCAGCGTGTACCACAAGACCAGGTCGGTATCTTCAACGCTGCGGTCATTCCTGGTGTACTCGGGCAGGCCGGCGCCGCCAGGGTGCTGGTTGGGATAAGAGCCCGTAGCCGACAATTCTTCCGGTGCGTAGGGAGTGACCCACAAGTGTTTGGTCATGAATCCCGCCCGTTTGATGATGCTGGCAGTGGAGTGGGCGAACGGCAGGATGTTTTCGCCGGGCATCAACTTGTAGCCTACGGGGCTACCCAGGGCGTTCTTGACCGAGGCGTTTGATACCACCCAGTATCGCCCGCTCATAGGGTCTATCACCCGCTGGGCTGCCAGTTCCGTTTTCAGGGGCGTGGCTTCGGCGTGGAAGGCGTTGCCGTGAGGGTTGTCCGGCCCCAACGGCTCGGCGACGGTGTTAACTTCATAGACGGCGTTTGCTTCGCCGTCCACGCTCATATCAAGGCGGAAGTTGAAGAAGTGCTGGTGGATGTGGGCGTTCAAGCCGGGCGCCACCAGTGTGCCGTTCCTGGGGGTCTCTCCCTCGGCGATGCCTGCCGTGTTGATAATGCCGGTCAGCTTGATCTCCAGCTGAATGGACCCGTCCTGGTAGAAATACCAGAAAAAGCCGTATTCGTAGTTGCCCACGGTTGCAACGCTGGAAACGACCAGGCGGCGAGAGCGGCGCACCTCGATCTGGCCGGTACGCCAGTCGGTATGCTTCCACAGGATGCCGTAGTCCTCTTCGTGCATGCAGACGGCGTTGGGTATGGTGAAGGCGTTGCCCCCGCCAGTGTTCAGGTCGGCGTCGAAGTAATAGATTTCGCCCAGGCAGTCGCAGCCCAGAGTCAAAGAATTGGTCAGGGAACCGATACCGTACTCCCCGGCGTCGAAGGCGTTCTTACGGTAGTGGTCCGTACCGGGTTCGCCGTAGGGCACAACCATGTCTGACAATGCAGCCCGGTACAGGACGGGACGAATTCGGCCCTGGTCTTCGTAGCCGACGGTGTGTAGTACCAACCCTTCCCGTGGAGTGAAGCCAACTCGCAGGTGCCACTTCTGCCAGGTAACGCTGTGACCGTCTACGGTGAAGCTGGGGCCTTCGGGTTGGGTAATATCCAGGGGTTTCAGGTCCTGGCGGAACTCCCCCACAAATTCGGCGGCGTAGTTGCCGTCGTTGGGTGGCAGGGGAACCACGCCGTAATCGTCGACCCGCATCACCTCCATTTTATTCAGGTCCACCAGGGCGCTGAGTCCCTCGATGGGACGGGCGTACCCGTTGTCGTTGGGACTGGACCGCAGGAAGTTTCGGGTCAAGGCCAGGCGCCGCCCCTCCTCTTCGGGGTACCCGTGATAACCCGCAGACCACGGGTCCACCATGATTAGGTCGGGGTCGGTAATGCCCCGCTTTTTGAGGGCGGCCTGGAAATCGGGGTCGGCCTTGACGGCGGCTTCGCACTCAAAAAACTCGTTAAACATTATCCGGGGCTGTACCCCGGGGATGTGCTCCCACGAGATTACTTTCCCCTCGTCGAGAGAGACAACAGCCTCGTAGGTGGCGCCATCTTCATTGTCCAGGACAACCAGGAAGGCTTGCCGGGGTATTGAGTCTCCTTGGTGGAAGTTGAGGACCAACTCTTTCGCCGCTTCCTTCAGCACGATGGTCTCGAATCGCACCCTTGGCCCAAGTTGGCGGTGGGCACTGAGGATTCGCGAGGCTTCAATTATCTCATCGGACGTCAGGGGGTCGAGGGGATGGGAGAGAGATTGGGGGGTTGCTGATAACGGATGCTTTTCGGCGGGTATGGCCATACGGACCTCCTGAAGTTCGAGCTATGCGCCCGCGTGGGGGTATGGCAAATCTCTTTGGTTGACGTTAGCACTGGGAGGGTTAGGGGTCAAGGAAGAGAGGAAGGGGACTGGAACGAGAACAGACTGTCAAGACATTAACTTTGGGCTTGAGCCGCCTGTTCTCTACCTGTGTGGACAACCAGGCCAGGAAGCTACCATGACTTAAGCACCGGCAGCACTTCCTTGGCAAAGAGCTTCAGGCTGCGCTCCGCAACCTGTGGCGGAGTGCCTCCGAAGCGGAAGGACACGTTAAGCTCGAAGTTTCCCAGCAGGGCCCGGCGTTCCTCCAGGGCACGCAGGATTTTGTCCGGTGTTCCCCAGCTTGCCGCCTTCATGAAACCTTCGACGGCGCCTTCGAGACCGGTAGAACGGGCGATTTCGGCCTTCTGCTGATAGGCATCGTAGCCCTTCACCGACCTGAAGTGGTCGCCCAGGAACTCGTAGTGGTAGAAGTTGCTCTCGACAAACTTGCCCTGGTATTGACGAGCTTCTTCCTCGCATTGCTCCAGATCAGAGCCACAAACCACGAACTCGGTTAACATCAGCGCCGGTGGTTCCGTCCCGTGGAATTCGCGGTGCAAGGCTCGGCCCCGCTCGATGCCCGGCATCCTCATTTCCCAGGGACGGTCGGCGAACATGATAATGTGTGCGCCCAGCTTAGCAGCCGATATCACCGACTCATCACTGGCCGCTACGGCGTAGATACGGCCATCGAAGGAACGCTGAGGCCGGGGCCGGATTTCAGTCCTGGGCTGCCGGTAAAAGGGGCCGTCGCCCTCAATGAAGCCGGTCCTGAGGGCGTCGACAATCATCGGCGCAGCTTCATCGAAGCGGTCCCGCGATTCGTCCATGCTGATGCCAAAGGTCTCGAATTCGCGGCGCGCCAAACCTCTGCCGAACCCAAGCCGGAGGCGGCCGTTGCTCAGCATATCGAGGACGGAAGCGTTTTCTGCTACCCGCAACGGATTGTGCCAGGGGAGAATGACGGCGGCGGTGCCCACATCAACGTCGGGATGCCGGGCCGCGATGTGGGTCATTAGCTGGAGATTGTCAGGCACGAAGGAGTAGTCGTTGAAGTGGTGCTCCGCTGACCAAAGGCAATCGAACCCGGAGTCGGCGGCGAGATCGGCGAGTCGAAGCTCTTCTTCCCACATCTGGCCGTCCGAGCCTTCTTCCCAGCCATAGCTGGAGAAGATCATCATCATTCCAACGTCCATCGATTAACTCCTTCTCTTGCAGTGAGTCCCTTCTCCCTTGACGGGGGAAGGTCAGGATGGGGGTGACAGCTGAATTAGAAACTGGGCTTGGACGCAAAGGGTGTCAATTGCAGTTCATGGGTCCAGCACGACTTGTCCTGGGAATGCAGGTAATAAAACGCATCGGCAATCGCGACCGGGTTTATCAGCAGGTCCGAACTTTGCCCGGAACGGGCCCGGGTGCCCGGCGAATCAATGGTCCCGTCAATCACCACGTTGGCCACGTGGACACCATGCTCGGAATACTCTTCCGTCAAGGCCTGGGACAGCGTCCGCATCATCACCCGGGGGTAGTACAGCGACTGCCCGGTATAGCGTTTCTTTCCGCGCAGGGACGACGGGTTGTTGGAGAAGAGAATGGACCCTTCGCCCCGCTCGCGCATGGCGGGCAGTATTTCCTTGGCCACCAGGAAGGGGCCGCTGCTGGAGATGTGCTGGGCCGTCTCGAACATTTCGTAGGGCATGTGCTCCAGCAGTTCCATTTCCGGCGGCAGGTCTCGCCCCTCCAGATAGCCGGCGTTGTAGACCAGCACCAGGGGATCGCCGGCTTCTTCCCGGATCTGGGCGAAGGCCTCAGAAATGGACTCGCCGGACGCCAGGTCCATTTCGACAATCATGGTGTCGCCGCCCTGTTCCCGGATCGCCGCATCCAGCGATGCCGCGTTGGCGGCGCTGCGGGTGGTCAGCACTGTCAGGAAGCCTTCCTGGGCAAACTTCTGGGCAATGGCTCCCCCAATGCCGAACCTAATTCCCACAGGCAGGTCGCTGTCGTCAATCGCTCCGCCGTGGATCATCTGGGTGTTGCGCCCATCGGCCTGCCACTTGGAAGTTGCGCCGATTACCACGGCTACGGGTTTGGTGGTGGTGGTCATGGTTGTGCTCCTTTTGGGTCTAGGATAGGAGTGTGGAGCCGAGCTTACAGGTCAACAGGTGTATGGGCAATGCCCAACCTGTCGAAATCGTGGTCATCCTGCGGCATCTCGAGCAGCAGTTCACTGAAGGTGGGTGCGCGGGACTCTTCCAGGCGGCAAAGCCGTTCATACTCCTCTGCCGCCACAATTACGACGGCAGGATGCCCCCGACGCGTGACCCTTTGTGGCTCTCCGGCTAAAGCAGCGTTCACCAACTCGCTGAACTTGTTTCTTGCTTCTCGAAAAAGCCATTCTTGCATGGCTTCCTCCTATTGCTCTATGCGGCTGGCACATTATGAGACAGCAACCGAAGCGACTCTAATCCAAGAAGTATGAATCGTCCATTTCAGGGTTGGGCAGCAAGGGCCTTCTTGTCAATTTGATTCCTCCCGCCTCCATCCGCATGTCCATCTCTTTCTTATAGGCTTCATTTACCCTATTGCATTGTTCTTCATTAAGGTAAAAGAAAAAGCTTTCAACTTGCTCATTCAGTTGAGCCCATTTTTCGCCATCATTGCCCTTGATTCCCGAGTAATCGCAAAAATTCTGCACCGCTTTTTCAACTTCTCGACCCGCAACACGCGGCCTCAAATTTGGGATTAAGTCAACGGTTCCGTCATCCGAAATAACTATCACCATGGCACCAACTTGTAATGATCTTTCTGATGTTTGTTGATATCGGACAGAGGAATTGAAGCGTGCCCCGCGTGCGCGGTCACCGGAGGAAGTACCCATTCCATCCAATATGACCCCAAACGCGTGACAGCGCCCATCTGGACCGAGAAGAATTGCTCCGTCTACGCCGCCAAGTCTTGCCACAGCATTAGGGTCTAGGTATTCAGGTTTTATGGGCAAAGCTTCCCTAGAAATCTGGCCGGAAACTGGCTTCAGCCGGGTGGTCAGCTATACTTGGGGCATCAAGAAATAGCGAGGAATGATAGTGCTGGGAGAGCGATCAGATCAGAGGGGTCTCTGGGAAGCGGACCGGTTGTACCTGGACCACGTGGGGCGGGACACCTTCTACGGTCTGCTGGCCTCGCTGCGGGGCCGGCTGTTCCGGGACGCCGATTTCGCCGAGTTCTACTGCCCGGACAACGGCCGGGACAGCGTGCCGCCCAGCCTGCTGGCGACGGCGCTGCTGCTCCAGTCCCACGACAAGGTGAGCGACGCCGAGGCCAAGGCCAGAGCTGACTTTGACCTCCGGTGGAAAGTGGCCCTGGGGATTGAGGTGGAGGACCGGCCCTTTGCCAAGAGCACATTGCAGGTGTTCCGCGCCCAGCTGATCCTGCACGACAAGGTGCGGGAGGTGTTCGAGTCCAGCCTGCGGCTGGCCCGGGAGTCGGGCTACCTGAAAAAGCGGAGCATGCGGGTTGCGCTGGACACGACCAACATCCTGGGGCGGGGCGCGGTGAAGGACACCTGCAACCTGTTGGCGGACGGGATCGTCAACTGCTGCGGCGCTGGCAGCAGTGGAGAAGATCACCGTCAAAGAATGGGCCAAGGCCCAGGGATACGGGCGGTACCTTGCCTCCAGCATCAAGGGCGAGGCCGCCATCGACTGGAGCGACAAACGGGCGCGGCAGACCCTGCTGGCCGAGATTGTGAGAGACGCGGACCGGCTGTTGGAGTTGTCGCGGCAGGTGCAGGGGGAGTTGCCCGAGGACGGTGAGGAGCGGCAGCGGATCGTGGACGCGGCGGAGTTGCTGGGGCAGTTGCTGCTCCAGGACATTGAGCGCAAGAGCGGCGACGGCGACGGCGATGACGGCGTGAGCCTCAAGGATGGAGTGAGCCGGGACCGGATGATGTCGGTGCATGATCCGGAGATGCGCCACGGCCACAAGAGCAGCAGCCGGCGCTTTGACGGGCACAAGGCGGCGATTGTGGTGGATACCGATTCCCAGCTGATCACCGCCGTGGCGGTACTGCCCGGCAACGCTCCGGACAACCTGGGGGCGCTGGAACTGGTGGAACAGAGCGAGGCCAACACCGGTGTACCGGTGCAGGAGGCCATGGGCGACGCCGCCTATGGGGACGGAGCTACCAGGCAGACCTTCGCCGATGTGGGCCGCAAGCTGGTAGCCCGGGTGCCAGGCCGGCCCGACCGGAAGCACTTTCCCAAGGATGACTTTGTCATCGACCTGGCCGCGGGCAGTTGCACCTGTCCGGCGGGACAGGTCACCCACACCATCGTGCCAGCGGGAAAGCGGACGGATGCCGCGGGGCGGGTATACCGCTTGCAGGCCTTCCAGTTCGACGGGGCCGAATGTCGGACATGTCCACTGCGGTCCCAGTGCATCGCAGCCAAGGGCAGGAAGGGACGGCGGGTGCTGATCCATCCCCAGGAAGGCCTCCTGCAGGAGGCACGGGCGTTGCAGCAGAGCGCCGCCTACGACGAATATCGAGCGCGACGCGTGGCGGTGGAACACCGGTTGGCCCGACTGGTCCAGTTGGGCATCCGCCAGTCCCGCTATTTCGGCAGGGTCAAGACGCGATTCCAACTGTACCTGGCGGCTACAGTGGCCAACCTGACCCTGGTGGCGGGCAAAAGCGGGCTGTCGGACAGTGTCGGCGGCGGAGCGGAAGCCCACCGCGCCGTCCTCAGTGCCGTCCCCAGTGATGTCCAGGCTGTTTCCCACGGTGTTGTCGCCAATGCTACGGCCATTTTCGGCGCGGTCCGGCTCGGAATACTGTGGACCGTGATTCTGCTCAAGCCGGCTTTACTGCCGAAATCCCTCTCCCCAACCAGGGCTTTTCAGCCCGGTTTCTAGGAAGTCGTTCTACCTCACTGTTAGGCTCCGCCGAAATTACTATTGTCGTTCCGTGATTATTATCGAGGGCACATTGAAATATCTTCCATATGCGTTCAACGTCTACTGCACCGACTGTTCGCTCAGCAATGTCTGCGAAATGGTCTCTATCTATAATTTGCTTTGGGAGAGTTGCGTGTTCGTAGTTCACCTTCATTAGTGTCGTGTTGTCTACACTGAGCGACCACCTGGCATGCCCGTCAATTAAGATTTTCGCCACATCAGGTGCAGAGTTACATTGTCCTAAACCATAAACCAAATTCCCGTCTATAAGTAAAGTTGTATTTTCTTCTGTAAGCTCCAATACTTTTCGCGCACTACGAGTTTGATTCAGCCGAACAGGATCCTTAAATGTGACCGTGAGCTTGTTGACTAAGTTGTCGGGCTTCGTCACGACAAAATGCCCTCTAGCTCCTGCACGCTCATAAGTTAAGGAAGATATTTCATTTGCGATCCTAAACAAGTCCCTAGGTAGTGGAGTCAGGGCAAAAGCTATTCCTTCTCCAAAGCGCGCGGCCGAAGTCCTTACTACACCGATGTGGTCTCCTAATATGCCCCGGTCGTGGCCCGGGTTAGGCAGATATAGTGATTTATCGGCTTCAATTAAACAAGTGTTGATAATTGCCTGTACAAAGGATTCTTCTATGTGCGAACCATAATAATCGTTCTTTAGAGGGTTATTGAAAATTGGTACTGATTTGAGCGAATTAGTAGGTATCCCTACACAGGTATGAACTTCATGTCCTGCGATAGGTGTGGAGTTACTCACAAAAAAACTTAACCCTTCGAACTTTCCTGATTCGTGAATAGCCTCCGTTATTGCTCGTGCCCTAGAGCGGTAGAATAGCTCACGCCTTCGTTGTTCTCGAATTCTTGGGTGACTTATTTCTATTTGGGACTCAGGGTCTCTTTTTAGCGCTTCCTCCGTCTTTCTTTCGATTGATCTCAAATCATCTACTACAAATGCACCATCCGCTGGCTCAATACAGATATCGTGTCTTGGGTTCTCTTTGGTAGGAAAACCGACCAACAAAACTCTGACTTTGCCATTTGTTTGCACTCCTATGAGAGATAGAACATCCTGTATTTCAAGCACAATGTAGAGCCTAAAGGAACGTTGGAAACCCCACATGGATTGGTCGATTGGTTTGATCATATTTCACCGAGTATCGCTCACTGAATATCTTTACATGCTCAATATGGAAGGGCGAAACACTAAGGGTAAAAACTTCGGGGCAGTGAAAGTAGCTCCTGCGCGGCCCAAACCCCAAAACAACCGTCCTCGATTCCGGCACTTTGCATAATCACTTGGAGACTAAAGGAAACCCGCAGGCTTGAATCCATCCACTAGTGAAACAATAGAGACTTTCTACTCATACCCGCGGTCATCTAATACCCGTCCCACCCCGGCACCGCCGCCGCCTGCTGCACCCACTCCTTCTTCTGCCCCACATCCATCCCATCCTCGAAGATGTGGTAGTAGCGGGCGTCCGGGTCCCTTGAATCCACCGGGGAATTGGGTCCAGCGCCTTCCCGTTGAGGAAGGTTACTTTTATGTAACGAGCTAAGACGTGGTAGCTGAGGAACCAGCCCTGACCCTCCACACCGTAGAAGAAGGAGGTCCACCCGAAAGCAGCGCCACCCCATTTCGTTCACTCCGAATTGCGCATGGCATTGCTGAGATGGTTGGGTGGGGGAGACGAGAACATGGTGGGCGGTAGTGGACTCGAACCACTGGCCTCTTGCGTGTCGAGCAAGTGCTCTAACCAACTGAGCTAACCGCCCTGGGGACACCCAGTTTATCAACGCCTCAACCTACCGTCAACCTGGCTTGTGTCGTATTCGCACCATCGGGCGGTGGAGGCGCCAGGCAGGGCAATAATATTTCACGGGAGGGTGAGCGACTGAACTGACTGACAGATTCATGCCAAATTGAGGTTCAGATACAAAAATTGAACAATTCTCGAAAAAGTTTAACAATGCAATTCTTCTATGCGGGTGCTAGGGTGGAATCGCTCCATTTCCGCCACGGAGGACTCAGCCATAGAACCCCTGCTTTCCCTTGCCGCCGCAGGCTCTGAAGAGAGCATCGGCCTGATCCGCGATTTTGCCGTCACTATGGCAGTGGCCGGTATTGCATTGGTGCTTTTCCGGCGCATTAACCTGCCTCCCGTGCTGGGATACCTGCTGGCCGGCGTCATCGTCGGACCCTTCACTTTTGCCGCCATCAGCTTCGGCCCCTTTGCCGACTTCCAAGGGCCCGTCCACAACCTGCAGACCATCCGGGTTCTGGCAGACCTGGGCCTGGTCCTGCTCCTGTTTGGTATCGGCCTGGAAATTGGCTGGCACCGTATCCGGCAGTTGGGTTTCCGTGTCATCATAATTGGCCTGGTGGAAATGACCACCATGTTCGCCATTGGCTTCGAGCTGGCTCACCTGCTGGGGTGGTCGCCGGTGGAGCGCATTTTCCTGGGGGCGGCGCTCTCCATCAGCAGTTCGGCAATCCTCATCAAGATGCTGAGGGATACGGACAGTCTGTTCGGTATGCGGGGCCGCCTGATTATCGGGATATTGCTGGTGGAAGACTTCGTCGCGGTTATCTTGCTGACGGTCCTCTCCGGCGTGGCCACCTCGGGCAGCGTCGGTGTTGGCGACATCGGATTTCTTGCATTGAAACTGGCGATATTCGCCGTTGCCACACTGACCATCGGCGCCCTGCTGGTCCCCCGCCTGATGAACTACATTGACCGGTTCGAATCGGACGAGGTCTTGCTCATAACCAGCCTGACCCTTTGCTTCGGCATGGCGCTGGCTGCTTATCAACTGGGCCTCTCGGCCGCCGCCGGGGCCTTCCTGGTTGGAATGATACTGGGGGACACCGAACTGACAGATAGAATCAGTCGAATAATGAACCCGCTCCGGGATATGTTCGCCGCGCTCTTCTTCGTTTCCCTGGGAATGCTGCTGGATGTCTCCAGCATTGGAGACTACCTGGTACCTGCGTTGATAATCTCCGGCGTCTTCATCGTGGGCAAAGTTGTGGCGGACACGATTGGGACGCTGCTGGTCGGCCACGACGGCGAAACGGCGTTGCAGGTGGGAACGGGGATGCCCCAGTTGGGAGAGTTTTCGCTGGCCATGGTCAAGACTGGTGTGGAACACGGAACGGTGGGTGCCTTCCTGAGTCCCGTTGTCACGCTGGCCACGGCTGTAACAGCCCTGTTGTATCCCTTCATTTTCCGCTCTTCAGATATGGTAGCGCGCTTCATCGATCGAGCTTCGCCGGGTTGGCTTCGCCAGTTCTGTGCCGTGACCTTTGTTTGGCTGACGGCATCGCGACGCACCTCTATTCTCGGGCGGCCCCTGGCTGGCCGGGTTAAAGACTCGGTGCAGCGCATCATGCTCAACACGGGCATTATCGCGGTGGTCATTGGCCTGGGCACCATTGCACTGGAATTCAGCCATCAACTGTTGGAGTGGCTTGGCCTGAGCGTGCCTGTGCTGGGGTTCCTGACCGGGGGAGTCGCGCTGGCCCTCTGCGTGCCGGCGGGCGTGGCTATCTGGCGTAACCTTGACGTGCTGACGGAAGAGGTGATGGGCCATTTTCTGCCCCCGTGGCGAACGGCGCCAGAAAACGTTACTGGCCAAAACCTCAAGAAGGTTATCAGAAACAGCCTGTTAATCGTTGTTTTGGTTCTGCCCGCGATCTGGAGCATACCCTTCATCATCCATCTGTTCCTCCTGGGAAGCGTCTTCGCACCTTTGACTGCGGTGGCGCTCGTTGGAATCACGGCGGCTGTTGCCGTAGCAGCTTTCCAGATTCACGGTACGCTGGAAGACACCTTCCGTCGCACTTTCCTGGGAGGTTCACACCATTACCGGTATGACGAGCACCAGTTGGATTTCATGGGGGACGACGCCCACCTCTTTGCCGACGACGGCAACTACTACGAGCAATTCAGCGCGTCCGACGACTGACGGTTTGGGATAAGGGCCCTTACGCCTTATAATGAGCCCGGTCTGATAGGACCGAGGAGAAAGTTATGCGCATTTGCTCTTTCCTGCCCAGCGCCACGGAAATCGTGTACGTGCTGGGACTCGAGGACCAACTCCACGGCGTAACCCACGAGTGTGACTACCCTACGGCGGCAAAAGACAAGCCCTGGGTGGTACGCAGCGTTTTCGAGGGAATGGACCCTCAACCCAGCAGCGGCGAGATCAGCCGGGTCATTTCGGAACGGCTGGAGCAAGGCTTGGGGATCTACGAAATTGATCAACCCACCATGGAAGCGGCCGAACCCGATCTCTTATTGACCCAGGCAATCTGCGAGGTTTGAGCCATTTCCACTCGGCAGGTTGCCGAGGTCAGCGTCAGCCTTCCCAAGCAACCCGAGGTCATATCCCTGGACCCCCAGTACGTGGGCGATGTCCTGGAGGACATCCGCCGGGTGGGTACCGCTACCGGCGCGGAAGATAAGGCCGAGCAAATTGTCTCCGAGATGCAGAACCGTATTGACCAGATTGCTTCCAGGACAGCCGAAGTCGACCACCGGCCTCGGGTGTTGCACCTGGAATGGGTTGACCCGCTAATGTGCGGCGGTCACTGGGTGCCGGAAATGGTAGAGATGGCCGGCGGGGAAAACTGCTTCGGCGATAAGGAAACCGGTTCTTTCCGTCTGGAGTGGGAAGAGATAATCGCCAGCCAGCCTGAAGTGATTATCCTGATGCCTTGCGGCTTCGACGTTAAGCGGGCTGTCCAGGACCTGCCCCTGCTGTCTGATATGGAAGGGTGGGGAACCCTGCCCGCCGTAAAGGACAACCGGGTTTATGCCATCGACGCCGGCGCCTACACCAGTCGGTCAGGGCCGCGCCTGGTTGAGGGGTTGGAGATTATGGCGGAGATGATTCACCCAGAGTTGTTTTCCGGGCTGATTCCCGAGTCAGGGGCGGTAAGGCTGTACGGGGCGTAGAAGGTATTTCTCGCCTTGGGGAACAAAAACACGAAGGGCCAGGTATTGGCCCTTCGTGTTTTTCGTTCCGCAGATCTATCTGAGAAGTTAGGCCAAGTTTCCAGCCAGTTCTTGCAGGTTGGTTAACTCAGGAGTCTCGGCGTCCCCGGTCTTTTGCCAGACAGTCGACGCCTTGGCCAGATTGCCCTGAGCTGCTGCAGCCTCTCCCTTGCCGGCCAGAACCCTACCCAGCCAGAAGGTGTCCCGTGGAGTTTCCCGGCGGCCAAGCCGCTCCTGGAGCATATCCTCGGCCTTGTCGAACTGCTCGGCCCGCAGGTACGCCTCAAGCAGGGTGTCCTCGAACACCTCCCTCTGAGCGTGGCTGCCACCTATGCGGGTCAACTGGGGGAAGACCGGTTCCAGGTGGTCAACCGCGGTCGAATAGTCCTGTTGGGCAAAGGCATAGATGCCCTGGGCCAAAGGCAGGATTATCTCTTTGGCGAAGACGTTGCCGTTCTCGGCATTGGTTCTGAGTCGGTTGATCATCTGGTCCATCAACTCATGGTCTCCGCTGGCGGCGAAGGCGAGGGCGGCATGGGCATCACGGAAGGCGGGACCCGGGTTGGTGGCTGCCGGCGCAGCCTGTTCCTTAACTTCGTCCCAGGGCATGGGAGGCGCCTCTTTACCGTAAATTTGCAGCCGCCACATCAGGGAAGCGCTATCGGACAGGCCGGATATGTTCCTGGCAATGCAGGTGGGGCGGATCCACTCCTCGTACAGTTGCAGGGCTTCCTGGTATCTGCCCAAGGCCAGCTCGAATAATGCCTGGTGCCAGGACAGGTGAACATGGTAGGTGGCACGGGGGTCAAACCCCTCCAGCCAGTTGCCCAGGAAGTTACCCCCGGACATGGCATCTCCCCACTCAAAGTAGGAATGAGTGACGGAATGGGCGGCCACGGCGTTGCCCGGATTCAGGTCCAGCGACTTTTGCGCCAGTTCCATTGCCTTGTCGATTATGCCCATTTCGTGGTGGGCGAAGGCGTACTGTCCCAGGAAGGCCCAGTCATCACCGCAGTGGGGGGCCACCTCATTCATCATGGCGAAGAGGGCCGGCGGGAAGTGCTGTACACCGGCGCCACTGCAGC
The DNA here is from genome assembly GCA_965215975.1 of Dehalococcoidia bacterium. Classification (GTDB taxonomy): domain Bacteria; phylum Chloroflexota; class Dehalococcoidia; order Lucifugimonadales; family UBA3495; genus Bin22. Next base: position 2,201,520 of record OZ244136.1, read on the forward strand.
CCAGCATGTAGAGCCGCTGGGCCAGCCGCATCACAACGGCGTCCCGGGGATATTCGCCCAAATGCTCTTTGGCCAGCCGGACGGCATCGGTGCCCTTGCCGTTGGCCCAAAGATTAACGGCTTCAATATGTTGTCGCTCCCGGTCGGTAATTCCATCAACCAATTCCAGCCCCCGCTTGGCGCTGGCCCTGGCTTCCTCGGGTCGGGCCCGAGTCATGTGCAGAAAGCCTAGGCAGCCATGGGCGACGGCGAAACCCTCGTCCAGGTCAATTGCTTCCTGCAGCTTCTCCTCGGCGCCATAATTCTGTCCCAGAAGCAGGTCAACGCCTTCCTGCCAGCGCTCTGCGGCGTCCGGTGAGTTGGTGGAGAGGGTCATTCCATACCGATCTTTAATGTTGCCAGGCATAACCATACCTCCCTTACGGTTGTGTGGGACTGACCGGAGGCTAATCTTCCAGTTCCTCCGGGGAAAGTTCTTCGCCAAAGGCGGCCTGTTCGCTCAATGGGCGGGTAAGGGTGCGCAGGCGGCGGTCTTGATCGGACTGCTGTTCAGTGGTCAGTTCCGGTATCTGTGGCGTCGCCAGCCGGGCGGTTTCAAGAATCTCCTGACAGAAGCCCCTTACGATGTCCAGAAATGGGCGAACATCACCCGGATGAAGCTGATGCTCGTAGAAGTTGGTGTGCATGCTGTCAATAGTCATAAAGGTAGCATGCCAATCAGGTCTGCCCTGTTCCGCAGCCAAATAAAACTCCGCCGCCCTCAAATGGTTGTGGAAGCGGTGGTTCCAGCCTCTCCGTTGGGCAATGGCCTTCAGCGCATGGGCCGTTGCGCCCCATATCTTTTCTGAGGCTTGCAGTGCATCGCCTTTAAATAATTTCTCCTCCGCTTGCTGAAGGAGGTGTCGGCTTATGTCTTCGTACCGATCCGGCGTAGAGGGGCGGAGTTGACCGGTCTGGGGCATTGTCATTCCGGGGTTACCTCAAGAGTCCGTGCCTTTTCCTGGGGCTGCAATTAGTTACATCAATATTATCATAGCCCGTCATTAGTTCCACTTGTTGGGCTGTGTTTCGGAAGAAGAAAAGGTAACAAGACCTAGGCATCCGGTATGCGAATTACGGAACGCAGGGTTTCTCCCCGTTCCATAGCCTCGAAGGCCGCTTCGGTATCCTCCAGACCAATCACGGCAGACACTACTCGGTCCAGGTCCAGTTCTCCCGACAGGTAGTAGTTGGCCAGCAGGGGAAAGTCGCGGGACGGGAGGTTGTCACCGTACCAGCTTACCCGCAGGGAGCCGCCCAGGCCAAAGAACTGGAGCATAGGCACATCCACTACCATCGTCGGGTCGGGAACGCCGATGAGGACACAGGTGCCAGCCAGGTCACGGGACCAGAGTGCCTGTAGCAGTGTCTGCGGCATGCCCACGCACTCGAAGGAGTAGTCCACGCCGTTGCCGCCGGTGAGTTCCTTTATGGCTTCCACCGGATCGGTGTTGGCCGCGTTGACTACGTCGGTTGCCCCGAACTCTCTGGCCCACGCCAGCTTGTTCTCGGAGATGTCTACGGCAATAATCTTGGACGCACGGGCCAGCTTTGCGCCCATAATAACGCTGGAGCCAATGCCGCCGCAGCCATAGACTGCCACGGTGCCGCCCCGACGCACTCCGGCGGTGTATAGTACCGCGCCTACTCCGGTTGTGACGCCGCAGCCCAGCAGGCTTGCCTGTTCCGGCGGGCATGCGGTGGGGACGGGCACGGCCTGGCGGGCGGCCACCACGGTATGGGTGCAGAAGGTGCCGATGCCCAGGGCAGGGTTCAGGACGGCTCCGTCTTTCTTGGCCGTCATCCGGGGCTGGGCGTTAAGGCTGGCGGAGCAGAGGTTGGGCTGTCCCAAGGCACAGAACCGGCAGTTGCCGCAGGGCGCGCGCCAGGCCAGCACCACGTAGTCGCCTACCTTAGGCTCGGTAACGCCCTCGCCCACGGCCTCCACGATGCCGGAACCCTCGTGACCCAGCAGGAAGGGAAACTCGTTGGTAATTTTGCCCAGCTTGTAGTGCAGATCGGTGTGGCAGACACCGCTGGCCTGAATCCGGACCAGAACCTCGCCCGGGCCAGGGTCGTCAACAATGATCTCTTCCAGCAAGGCCGGCTCTCCGGCCACCCTGGATACAACTCCCATTCCGTTTACTGGCACGGTTGTTCCTCCGTTCGTGGTGGTTGTCTATCTGTGAATTTAAGGCCAGGGTACGTTTGTCAGGGTGAAGTCCTGGTCGGATTGACCGGTTCTTCGCTCTCCTTTTCCATTGCCTGTATCGCGGACTGAAGGACGGGCAGCAGTAATTCGGCGGCGTGTTCTAAGGTGAAACCCACGGCCTCGCCAGCCGCATTGTAGTCCACAAGCAAATTATCAGCTACATCGTCCGCTGACTTTGCTGGTTCTCCATTCCAAAAGGATAGAGTGTCAGTGTCTTTGTAATAGGAAACTCTGAGCTTCATGGTCTTCCCCACAGCCTCAATTTCTTGCCGTCAACGAATCGGTTGTGTACCTTGCCCTCTTCTACAATTACACGTATCCAGTGATCCAATTCGAACACAAAGCCATATTATCTGATTCTACCGTCATCTTGTGGTTCAGTATAGTAGGGATTCGCCAATACCCGTTGTACCCACTCATCTTGAATTTCAGGATGCTTTAGCCGTGCTTCCCTTTCGTAATATCCGGTGGTTTCCATTTCCGGCATACCCTAAACCGCTCCTTCCTCCTCCAACTGTACCAACTTCTCCTCAGTCAAGCCCCCGAGGCTGCAAAGCACCTCCCGATTGTGTTCACCCAGCAGCGGAGCGGTCTCCGGTTCTATGTTGGCGCAGTCGAGGAGGCGTAGGGGCGTGCGCAGGGAGCGGAAAATGCCGCCCGCCGTGTCGCCCGTTTCTACGAACATGTCCCGGGCCTCCAGTTGGGGACAGTGGGCCAGGTCTTCGATGGTCTGGGCCACGCCCATGGAGAAGCCCAACTCGGTGAACTTGCCGGCCACCTCCCATTTGGGGCGACTCTGCGACCACACTTCGATGGCCGGGATGACATTCTCGTTTATGAAATCTCCGTCGCCCGGGGCCAGGTATTCCGGATTGTCGGCCAGGTCATCGCGGCCCACCAGTTGCCAGAGATTGCGCCACCGCTCCTGGACGCGGGCGCCGGCCATGATCACGTAGCCGTCGCTGGCGCGGAAGGTGATTCCGGCGTTGGCCAGGCGGCTCCAGTCGCGGGTGAAGACCTCTCCCGTGGCCTCGTAGCCGTACATATTGCTGAGGGTGTGGGCCACCATGCACTCGTACATCGCCATATCCACATGCTGCCCCTGGCCTGTCTGGTCTCGGGTGCGTAGGGCCAGGACAACGCCCAGGGCTGACCAGATCCCCGGGATTGAGTCGCCGATGTTGTCGCCGACACTCTGGGGTGGGCGGCCCGGTTCGCCGGTCAACTCCATCCACCCCGCCATGCCCTGAATGGCCAGGTTATTGGCCGGCCAGTTGGAGTAAGGGCCGCGCAGGGCGTCGCTGTCGCCGTAGCCAGTAATGCTGGCGTACACCAGGCCGGGATTCAGTTCCTTCAGCCGGTCGTAGCCCAAGCCCAGGCGCTGGAAGGCTCCAGGCCCCCAGTTGTCCAGCAGCACGTCTGAGACCTTGACCATCTCCTCAAAGGCTGCCTTACAACTTGGATTGCGCAAGTCCAGGGTGACGCTCTTCTTGTTGCGGTTAAGGCCAATGTAACGGGAGCTGATCCGCTGGCCGTCTTCGGTGGTGACGTAGGGCCCCCGAGCCCGTACCAGGTCGCCAGTGCGGGGTCGTTCAATCTTGATAACCTCGGCGCCCATGTCGGCCAGTATCTGAGAGCAGAAGGGTCCGGCGACGATGTGGGTTGCGTCCAGGACGCGGATGCCGGTTAGGGGTAGGGGGTGCTGGTTGGTCATTGCTATGCCTCCTGGCAATTTGCATTCGACTATGGATAGGCGGGTACGAAAGGATGGTAATGCTCTGTACAGTATCAACAGAAAATTATAGTTCCGCCCGCCAAAAGTAAAGCCGTAGGTCCCGGTGACAAAAAACTAGGGGCAGGTGTCAAACCCGCCCCTAAAATAGCTTGTGTCTAGCTCTCCAGCCTAAGTCGCCGTCACGTCCGACGGCGTAGCGCCGAACCGCGCCGCCTGGAGCTGGTCGGAGGTGGCTGGCGGGGTGGCAGCCAATTCTTCCGCCAGGCCTTCCGGCGGCATAACATCCTTGAGGGCCGGTATGACCTCTTCGCCCATCAGCCGGATTGACTTCATTATCTTTTCGTGCTCGAGTCCGCCAAACATCATCCAGTTACTGACGTTGGTCACGCCCAACTCGGCGGCCCGGGTAAACTTGTTGATTACCGTGTCCGGGCTGCCAAAGTAGAGGCGCTCCATAAAGCCGTCGTCGTCCAGTTCACCCTCGTAGGGGCCGACCTGGACCCTGCCGTCTTTTACGTCCAGCCGTTTCAGGGCGCGGCCGGCCCGATTCTGCCAGCGGGCGTAGTCCAACTGCTTGCGGGCCTCGGCGTCGGTTTCTCCCACGTGGGTTATGGCCTGGAGGCCCAGTTCCAGGCCATGGTAGGGCTTGCCCAGGTCCTTGCGGGCGTGGATCAGCGAAGCAAAGTGGGTGCGGACACCGGCGCCGCCCAGCAGGCCGGTGGTCAGTGGCATCATGTCCCATTCCGCCGCCATCTTCATGGACTCGACGCTGGTACCGGCGATCCAGAAGGGCGGGTGAGGTTTTTGCATTGGCTTGGGCCAAACCGTGGTGGCGTTGGGTATCTTGATGAATTCGCCGTCGTAGGTGAAGGACTCGTCCTGGGTCCAGGCCTTGACCAATACATCCATGCTTTCCACGAACTTCTGGCGGGAGTCTTCCAGGGTCACTCCGAATCGGGACATTTCGTGGGGCTGGTACCCCCGGCCCACGCCGCAGATGAATCGGCCGTCTATCAGGTTGTCCAGCACGGCAACCTCCTCGGCCAGCCGCAGAACATCCCAGATGGGGACGACCAGGATGCCGGTGGCTATCTGAAGTCGCTTGGTCCGCTGGCCGATGTATAGGGCCTGCAAGAGGGGCGACGGGGAGTTGCCATAGTTGGAGAAGTGGTGCTCGGCAATCAGGCAGTAGTCGAACCCCATTGCCTCCGAATACTGGATCTGCTCCACTCCCTCTTCAAAGAGAGTCTTCCAGTTGCGCAGATTCGGGTTAGGCCATTCGTAGAAGAGGCCGAATTTCATTAGCGGGTTTCTCCTTGCGGGTTGGATTGATGCCGGAAGGCAGTTTAACTATGTGCACTAGCGGGCGTCAACTTAGGCGGGAATGAAGATTAGGGAGCGTTAGTATGGGGAGGAAATACTTAAGAACCTAAATGCTTAGGAGGCGGGTTCTCCGGACAGCCGCGAACTCACCAACCTATTTAGGCTAACACCTTCTTCGGCGGCCTTTATTGAGAGGGCACGATGAAGTTCCGGGGGTACGCGAACCACAAACCGTCCGCTGTAAATGCGTTCGGCCAAGGGCCGGGGAGGCTCTTCGTTACTGGCTAACATATCCGCCACATTGCTTTTCACAAGGTCTCGTATCCCAGCGAAGGCTTGCTCTTGAGAGGCAGCCAGCCAACTAAGCGAAGGAAATTCGGAGCACAAGCCAATGTACTCTCCGTCCTCTGCCGACCATGTAATTCTGTAAGTGTAATGTTCAGCTTCCACTTTCACTCAGTCTTTCAAGCGCTCTTATAACTTGGCGCACCTGATATGGTTTTGCCATTCCCTTGTCGTCTTGAATATTTATTCTTGGATCACCGTCCCAAGGCATACGGTACACAATGTGGCTGCTGCTACGCTGTCTTGGTTCACCAAAGAAGTAACTACAGATTCTAGCTAACTCCGCAAACCGAATGCCTTTTGGGTTGTTGCGAAGCGCTCCTATAGCACCGTGGAAGTCCATGAGCATCTCCTAGTTAGACGAAGACAAGAGCCTGCTCATTGCTTGGCCCACAAACCCTGGCAGTTTCTTCAATATGGTTGGTTCTGTCTCGTAAACGATACCAATATTAGTACTAAAAGTAAATATTTAAAAGCGGTAATTAGTTGTGGTATGAATGGGAAGACTGACTTGCCACTGGTATATACTTATTGAAATACCAAAATTGGAAGTTCTGCTTCAATGATCGCCGGAATCCTCTTTCTTGTTGGGCTGCTCTTCGTAGTGTTCGTCATTGCCTGTGACCGTCGGCGGCTATTCTGGCGGGACCCGCGCCGACGGAACAGCCGTGGTTCACAACTGCCCATCCGCTTCTTTTGGTGGTGACACGACACCGGTATGACTTTCATCAGCTTGCATTGGTAGCGGCCCATTCCTCGCCCGTGAAGGAGATTTCTTGGCTATTGGCAAGCTGAGCGACCTCACGGCCCAGCAGCGCAAAGTCATACGGGCCTGGTGCATGTACGACTGGGCCAACTCGGGATACGCCACCGCCGGCGGAGCGGCTATCTTCCCCGTCTACTTCGTCTTCCTCTTCAAGGACTCCCTGGGCGAGTCTGCATCCTTCCTGGGAATCACTCTTACCGGTAGTTCCACCTGGAGTCTGGGCATCGCCTTTGCCACCGCCCTGGTAGCCTTGTCCAGCCCTTTCCTGGGAGTGATAGCGGACCGGGTGGCCATCAAGAAGGCCCTGCTTTGGATCTATACCATCGTGGGCTCCCTGTTTACCGTCCTCATGTTTTTTTCGGCTTACACTGGGCAGCCCTGGCTGTGGTTCCTTGCCATGTTTATTTTGGCCAATGTGGGGTTTGCCGGTTGTCTCGTTTTTTATAACACCTTTCTTCCCCACATTGCGCCCCGGGAAATACTGGACGATGTGAGCAGCCGGGGGTTTGCCTACGGCTACGTGGGTGGCGGAGTGCTGCTTGCTATTCACTTGGCAATGATCCTGGCGACTCAGGACAGCGAATGGGCCGACCTGGTGACTCGCATTGCAATCTCGTCCATCGGGGTCTGGTGGTTCGGGTGGGCGCTCTGGACTTTCAAACTCGTTCCGGAGCCCCACATTCCCAACGAGCTGCACGGCCTGCGCCCCCGACGCGCGGTCACTCTGGCCTGCAGGGAACTGGCCAACACTTTCCGGCAACTGCGCGGATTCAGGGTCATTGTCATTTACCTGGTGTCGTACCTGCTGTTCAACGACGGCGTCCAGACGGTGCTGAATGTGGCGGGAGCCTACGGAGCCGACACCATCGGGATTCCCCTCGTGTTCAACATGGCCACCATCCTGATTATCCAGTTTGTGGCGGCCTTCGGGGCCATGGGGTTTTCGTGGCTGGCCTCGCGAATAACTACCAAGAGGGCCCTGGCGCTGACCTTGGTAGGCTGGGCATTTGTGGTCCTGTTTGGAGTTGCGGTGGCGCCATTGGACCCGCATGAGCACCAAGACTTCCACTATCAACTTGCTTACCGGCCAGAGGCCCGGGGTTACCTGGTGGAAGCAGTACCAGAACTGGAGGATTCTCGCCGAGACCGGGTCTGGCGCGAGGGGATTGCCCACATAAGTGCAACGGGGCCGGACGGCGTTGAACGGACCGGCGGAGAATTACCGTTACGCGGCCTGATCTCCGAAACAGAGGCTAGCAAACTGCTGGAACAGGTCCGGGCATCAGGCGATTCCCCGTACAGCATTTCTCTGGCCGGTGGCGGGCTGGATGGTCAAACAGCGGTTGGTCGACTGCATCCGTCGGCACTGGGTGACGGACCTTTGGACTGGTGGCCGGCTACTGTGCGACGGTTGGTTTGGGAGCCTCTTGGCCTGACTGCAGGCTACCAGTGGTTGTTGCTGGGCGTGGGAGTCGGGGTGGTCATGGGGGGAAGTCAGGCCCTGGCCCGAAGTCTCTTTGCCCAGATTACTCCCCATACCCGCAGCGGCGAGTTCTTTTCTTTCTTTGGTTTCATGGGTCGCGTCTCTTCGGTATTCGGGCCCATTTTATACGTGGTAGTTACCAGTGTTCTGGATACGAGAATGGCGGTCCTGTCCATAATGGTCCTGATAGTTGTCGGCGGCATTGTGCTGCGCTGGGTGGATGTGTCGGCGGGCACCAAGGCTGCCGACGACGAAGACGCCCGCCATTACGCCGAGGCCGGAGAAGCGCCGCCAGCGTGACTCCTTTGGAGAACTGCATCCAATCATCAGGGTTCCAGTTGCTCCAGTTCTCCAGCCAAATGCAAGAAGAGAGCCGCCAGGATACAATGGAAGTATGGCGGACGTTAATGAAAAAGGTGGCTGGGTTTTCTATTACGACGGAGACTGCGGTTTCTGCACTCTTTCGGTCCGTTTCTTTGCTCTCTTGGATTTTTTCTGCAAGGTAACCTGGACGGACTTTCGAGCCCTGCCCGAACCCCCACTGGACCTCACCTGGGAAGACCTGGACGCCGCTGCCTACCTGGAAATAGGAAGCAAATCGACTATTGTCATAAAAGGCAGTAACAGTAACGGACGGTCCAAGACTTACCGTGGCTTCTATGCCGTTCGAATGCTCACTCTACGGTTGCCACCCCTTTTCCCTTTGGTTGCTGTCCTCTGGCTACCAGGGGTCAACCGGATTGGAGAGGCGGCCTATGCCTGGGTTGCGGCCAATCGTTACCGTATCAGCCGCCGCTGCCGTCTGAAGGCCGAAAGGTAGTGGGCTAGCCTGGACCCTCGACAAGCCTCGCTTTGACCCTACAACAACCTTGCCACGAACAGATGTCCCCCGTATCCACCCTCGTACCCCGGCAAGCTGACAAACTCTGCTTCATATCCCCCTTCTGCCAGCAGTTCCAGCCAAGTCTCTGAAGGGAACAGGCCGGTGATATGCCGGTCCTGCTCTATCTTCAATCCACCTCCTTCCTGGATGACGAAAAAGAACACGGATTCAATTGTAGTGTCATCTGGATCAGGGTCATGGCAGTATTCGATAACCGTGAACTTGGGTTCGGATTGGTGGCAAATCCAGTGGAGCACCCTGGGGCTGTCGAAGGCCTCCTTGAGGTAGTCTGGCGTCAGGAGCAGGATACCGTCGGGGGCTAAATGTGCACGGGCAGTTGCGAAAGTGGCGCGCAGGTCTGATTCGTTCAGCAAGTAACAGACTGCGTCGTGAATCGCTACGGCATCGAAAGTCTGCCCCAACCGTACGTTTCGCATATCGCCAAGGTGGTGGGGCACACCGGGGTTGAGAGTCTGAGACAGGGCCAGCATCTCCGGCGAGATATCCACCGCGGTCACGTCGAAGTCGACGGTCAGGTGACTCAGGGTGTGTCCGCCGCCTGAACCCAATTCCAGCACCGAGTGTCGTCCTGGGCCCAGGCGCTGCCTTATGGCCTCTCGCCAGTGCTCGGCGTCGTCGACATAATCTGCGGGAGGACTGAAGAAAGGCCACAGGTAGGCCAGGTCGGTGTAAAGGCGGTTCTGCTGGGTCATTATGCTATTATACGGGCACTTTACCGAATACTGAGGATTCGCTATGGGCAAGCTGGATGGCAAGGTTGTGGTCGTAACCGGTGCCAGCCGGGGCATAGGGGCGGAAATTTCAATCCGCTTTGCTTCAGAGGGCGGAAGCATTGTCTGCGCGGCTCGGACGCTCAGGGAAGGCGACCACCCCTTGGAGGGTTCTCTGGAAAAGACGGTGGCCGATATTCGCGAGGCTGGTGGTGAAGCTACTGCGGTGGCGGTCAACCTGGCCCGACCGGAAGAGTGTGAGAGCCTGTTGGTGGAAGCACAGGACATCTACGGGCCCGTGGATGTGCTGGTCAACAATGCCGCGCTAACCTATTTCATCCCCGTAAAGGACTTCGCCGTCAGCCGGTGGATACGGTCCTGGGAGGTCAACTTTCACGCACCATTTATCCTAAGCAAGACGGTGTTGGGTCAGATGATCCCCCGCGGTTCCGGCAGCATAATCAACATTTCTTCCGGCGCCGCCGTCGGACCGGGCCGTGGGCCCTACGAAGATAATCCGGGGCTGGCCGGTGGCACTTGCTACGGCGCGGAAAAGGCGGCCCTGGAGCGATTTACCCAGGGACTGGCCAGCGAGGTATACCAGTTTGGCATCTCGGTAACGTGTCTTTCCCCTTCATTGGTGGTACCCACTCCTGGAACGGTCTACCACAACCTGGTCACCGGAATGGATGACCCCAAGGGAGAGCCACCTTCCATGATGGCCGACGCCGCCTTGCTGCTGGCCACTGAGCCCCTCGATTTCGTGACCGGCAGGGTAACCTACAGCCAGCAAATTCTGAAGGAATTTGGCTGGATTACCGAAGGTCAGGGTCGGGGAGTAACGCTGCCAGGGACTGGGTTCAGTGAGATTTAAAGGGGTAGTGGTCACGGACGGCGTTGGGCTGCGTATTAACGGGGTTGGTCAAAAAGGGTTATACGAGGTATTGCTATAAGAGGCATACGGTTGAAATAATGGCGGCAACTTAACTAAGAGCACATTGCACCGTCATGCTACTTTTCCCCTGGAGAATGGAAACCCTCGAATTCCGGTTAAGGGTATCGGGACACCCAATTTTGGGTGAGGAAGCGAAAGGGAAGCTGTTGTCAGGGAATGTTCTGGGCACATTGGATCACAGTTTGCGGGCGCGGATTCCCGAAAGGGCGGCCCCACTGGGTGTGTTGGCTGCTCAAGTAGAGCATACGGGGGTCTTCATTTCGGATGATTGGGTAGTCTCGATTTACGGAAGGAGAATGATCCAATGTGTGTCCGCAATGCTGGTGCTGTCGAGTTTGATAGGCCGGCAGTTGGGTGAATCTGTTAATGTGGAGCTTAGTGGGCTTCAGAGTGGCCGGGACGAGCCATTGGAAAATGCTGTTCGCCGAAAAGAAGGATGGGTAAGTTTTTTCGGAGTAATCAAGTGGGGGACTACCATAGTGGTTAGCGCTGCAGTTGGCGCCTTCATTCAGTGGATGGTATGCAAGGGAGTCCTGCCATGAGAGAAATTGATCTCATTCAGCAAATCGCGGCCGACATAGGCGACTTAGGCTTCAACGTTACAGTGGATCCTTCCAGTGTTCCCAATCGCAGAATGTGGCGATATGACCCCCCTTCACTATGGCGCGGTATCAAATACAGGCCGGACTTGATTGTTGATGATGGTGAAAACTTTGCGATCGTGGAAATAAAGGCGCGCCCTTTCTTGTTCGCAGGGGTTGTTCAGGCACGCAATTATGCAGGTTACTTTGGAGCCCCGGTGATCCTCTGTGTGCCAGATGAAATTTTCCCGGACATTCCTTCGAGCGTAATGAAGTTTGCCGGGGAGGAAAACATCCAGGTTTGCCCGGTCTCCAACTTGCCCAGTGCGCTTTCCACCCAACTGACCACGCCTCTTCTACGTATCTCTAGTCAGCCCTAAACATTCAACTGGGAGCGTGTTTTTTCCCCAATAGAAACCCGGGGCCCATTTGTTGGGCCCCGGGCTATTTAGCTACAAAGGGTTCTGCGTAGAATTTTCTGCTTAGTGCCCGCCGCAACCGCCGCCGCTGCTACCGCAACCGCATCCACCGCCGCCGCCGCTGCCGCAACCACAACCTGCTCCACAACCGCCGCCACTGGCGTACATGGGATTGTTGATTACGAATCCTACCTGCCCGCCAAATTCCTCAACATAGTCAATGGTCGCCTCTTCGAGGAATGGCGCGCTGTCCGAGTCCATCAGGAAGCTCAGACCCTCCATGCTAAGCACGGTATCGTCGGGCTGGGTCTCTTTTTCCATCGTGAGCATGTACTGAAGCCCTTGGCCTGAGGGCATGGCAATTACCCGTAGGGAACTATTGGTTTCCTGTTCCTGGTCCAGTACTTCCTTGAGTTTTTCAATAGCCAGTGCCGTGATTTCCATGATGTAACACTCCATTCGCGTAGCCAGAGTGCGGAAGTTCCTTCAACTTCTGCTTATTGGTAGCCTAACATACGTGTTATTTGGTAGTCAATTAAACCGTCGAGGTGTTTGGAGCCCCTTCAACCCCGAGTGCCAGGGCTGAATAGCTGGATGTGGACATACCGGTCAGTTTCGCGGACCTGTCCGGTTCAACCCAGGACAGGTTTCAATCCTGATGACCCTGATGACCAAAAGACATTTATGGTCAGCCCTCCGGGTTCTCCCCCAGCACCAGGTCCCTGAGGGTTACCATGCCTATCGGTTTTCGGTCGGCGTCAACGACCAGGGCGCGGGAAAAATCAAGCTGTACCAGCAGTCTTGCGGCGTACCGAACTTGCATACGGGGAGGCAGGGTCATCGCTGGCTTGGTCATGATCTCATAGACGTTGACCCGGTCTGGTGAGCGATTTTGGGCCAGCACCTTGCCGGCTATGTCCGTCAGGGTGACCAGTCCTGCCTCATCGTCGGCGTCGCGCTGGTTTACTACCAGGGAATTGATACCATGCTCCCGCATGATAGCAACGGCGTCGGTCACAGTTGCCAGCCCCTCGATGGAATGCAGTTCGGTCGACATTACATCTTCTATCCGGAGCACCCTATTCTCACTCATATCTCTTGTTCCACTTCCTCTCTAATCGCGTTAAGCTGCGTTCCCAGGCCTACAGCGTCCTCTACATCAATCTGGAAGGCTACACCTGCGCCCCGCTCGCTGTCGAAATGCCCTGCATCCCTGACCTGTTCGAGAATATAGCGGGCTCGGGTTTCCGCCACCAGAAACAGCACCAGGTCCCGTTGGGCTTCAAAATGCAGTCCCAGAAAAGTTTTTTCGGGCTGCATTCCCTCACCACGTACGCTGGTGATTATTGTGGCCCCGGTTGCGCCCGCAACCCTGCCGGCATCGAGTACTGCCTCCGTCTTGCTGTCACTGACCAGGGCAATTATCAGTTTCATCCTCATGATTCATTTCCTCCTTGAACTTGCCTGAGCCGCCATCGGTTAATGTAGCCTGTTATCATGGTGTAGCCTAGGACGGTTATTATAGGAAAGACACTGGCAAAGGCAATGAGACCGAATCCATCGATCAATGGGCTGCGGCCCGGAATGCTGGTCGCCAAACCGAGGCCCAGGGCCGCCACCACCGGCACGGTTACGGTAGAGGTGGTGACCCCACCGGAGTCGTAGGCCAGCGGGACTATGGTCTTGCTGGACTGGGAAGTCATCACAATTACGACCAGGTAAGCGGCGATAATGTACCACGGAAGAGGCGTGCCCGTTACGATACGAAAACAACCCAGTGCCACTCCCAGGGCAACGCCGAACGCTACGGCGATGCGTAGTCCCCAGGACTTCATGGCCCCCCCAGACACTTCTTCGGCCTTGACGGCCACGGCAATAAGCGCCGGTTCGGCTACGGTGGTTGCAAACCCTATGGCGGCCCCGAAAGCATAGATCAGCCAATAATTGCGCCAGTCAATGTCGCCGTCCCCTCCCAGGGTGCCCAGCATATCGGGGGCCGTAAGCTGGCGTGCCATGGTTTCCCCAATAGGGAACAGGGCCTCCTCCAGGCCTATCAGGAACAGAGCCAGACCTGCCAGCACGAATATGAACCCGACTACCATGCGACGGGCATGGGGCAGCCTTCGCCGCAGCACGACTATCTGGAAAAAGGCCAGCACCGCCACGATTGGCAGCACGTCTAGGACAGTGGACAGCAGAGTTGCCCACAGGATGTCAAAAAAGCCGGCGTTCATGCCAACATCCCGTAGGCCATTACACAGGCCATGGGTGTCAGGCTGGCCAGGGCGATTATTCCAAAGCCGTCCACCAGCGGATTGCGGCCCCGGATTGTGGTTGCAAGGCCAACGCCCAGAGCGGTTACCAGTGGTACGGTCATGGTGCTCGTGGTAACCCCTCCGGAGTCGTAGGCAATCCCCACGATTTCTGGTGGGGCCATCAAGGTCATCAGGGTGACCAGTACATAACCTCCAATAATTAGTCGATGTATAGGCCAGCCCTTGAGAATGCGCAGCACTCCCAACAGCACTGCTCCGCCTACCGAAAACGCGACCACCATGCGAAGGTTAAATGCATAGCTGGAGCGGGCCGCCTCGCTATTGGCTATTGCTTCCGCTTCCGAAGCTACCCGGGCCGCTTCGTCTGCGATGGCTATAAGGGCCGGTTCGGCTACGGTGGCGCCGAAGCCCAGGCAAAAGGCAAAGGTCAACAGGGCCAGCAGGCTGCCTTTTCTGGCAAAGCCCTGGGCCAGGGTTTCTCCCAGGGGAAACAACCCGTACTCCAGTCCCTGCATAAACAAGGAGAGTCCGCCGACCACGCAAAGCAGGCCGAACATCACGTTCCACAAGTTGGGAAAGGGCTGCTGCAGAACGATGATTTGGAAGAAGGCAATGACCAGGACTATGGGGGTCAGGTCTCTCAACGACAAGAGAACGCGATGTAACATACCGCCCAAAGGGCGGGCCAGCCTCTTTACCATTGGGCGCTGGGAATGCTTTAACAGCGTTGATATTGGAGGGGATTTAAAGAACATGCGTGTTCGGTCATTGGTTGGGAGGTAACATTACCCGGTCCACAGCTTCTGCAAGATGGTTCGGTCCGCTGGAGTATTGGCGGCGACCCCCATTTTGCTTGAGAAATCTAGTTCAACGAAATGGTCCAACGGCCTGCTGTTGGACTTAAGAAAACCAGGTATTGCATAGTACTGGATACTAGCACCATTTCGATGGGCGGTTCTACGGGGGAGTGCTTCGGGTTTGGTTGAAAAAGGTCTGGCAGAGTGGGCGGCTGTCCACAAAGCGGAACTGAATAGGGGTGAGGGGAAACCTGGCGTCAAACAAGGGCTGGCCAGTTGCGGATTCCCGTTGCATTCAATCTGACGCTATTCCAGTGGGCCCGATGCACCACCGTCGGGGCAAGCTTTCGACTGGGGCTGGATAGATGGATGTAAGCAAGAGTCCGCCCGAATGCCGGGGCTGAATCAGATGGCTCCGTCCGGTTGTAACCCCAGGGCCACGCGACCATACTGCTGGCCCCCCAAGTCCATAATCAGGCCATCCCGGTGGGCTATTGCCTGGGCATCCCGGTGGAGACGCTGCATAGGCTCAGATTCGAACAAGGCGTGGCCCCCGCTCAGGTCGAAGAGCCGGTTGACTGCCTGGAGGCCAAGCTGGGTGCAAAACGCCTTGTCCCGCCGGAATCTGGCTCGTTCCAAGGCGTTGAAAGGCTCTCCTTCCCGGCCTTTCCGAAGGATCTCCGCTACATCCAGGTCCATCAGGGCCTGGGCCGCGTCCGCCTCGGCGCAAGCCTGGGACAGCCGCAGGTGTATGGCCGCCGAATCGGCGGTCCGTCCGGGGCCGGTTGTGCCGGTTAGTTTCGCTATAAACTCTTCTGCCATCCCCCGGGCCACGCCAATCATGGGCGCCACCAGGTCCCAGCCCAGCAGCACGGGTATGGGGACGCGGTAGCGGTCCTGACCGTGGATTGCCCAGCCAGTCAGGTCGGTGTCACCGGCGGTTGTAACCTCAACAACGCGGTGTGCGGGTATGAAGGCATCCTCGACGACTATATCCTTGCTGCCGCTGCCCCGCAGGCCGGACACAAACCACGTGTCCACTATCTCGCGGTCTTCCTTGGGAACCAGAGCCCAGTTTCTTTGGTCTATGCCGGCAACCCCCAGCATTATCCAGTCCGCCGAGTCACAGCCGCTGGAGAACTCCCAGCGGCCGGTAAGGTGGTACCCGCCATCTGCCGGTGTGCAGGTGGACTTGCCAGGGCTGAGGGAACTGGAACAGAGTACGTTGGGGCTGGCTCCAAAAATCTCCTCCTGGGCTTGAAGAGGCCAGAAACCCACCAGCCACGCGTGGGCTACCCACAGGGAATAGCACCATGACGTGGAGGCGCACCCCTTTGCCAACTCTACTCCCACATCGAGGGATATCCCGTAATCGACGTCCAGCCCGCCGAATTTTCTGGGGACTCCGATGAGGTGAAGCCCCGATGCCAGCAGGTCGTCAACTGTTTCCGTGGGAACACGACGCAGTCCCTCAGTCAGAGGCGCCCTTTCTTTCAGGATGGGCGTCAACTTCGAGGCTTGGTCAAGGAGTTCGCCGCGGGTCAGGGTTTTGCAAGATGTGTCTGCCCTGGTTGTCATAAGCAACGACTCCGAGACTGGTGGTATTGGTCCCTGGGATACTGGCCACACTTGAAGTAATTTGGTTGGCGATCGATGGCCGGGTTGGCGCAACCTGTTTCAGTATAGGAAACATGGTACAAGTGGCAGGATGAAAGGGCAATGTAGCTGGCAGGCGTGAGACCGTAGAGGTCTTCAAGCTAGAGAGGGTTTCTCGTTGGGGCGCTGCACCACTTGGCGCGGTTCGAGACCAGATAAGGAGGCTTGATTTCAGAGAAGAAAATGAGCGTATCCCAGGAAACTGGCCCCTCTGTAATGGGCCCCAGCAAACCCCTGTCCCGAAATAAAGCTACTCCTCGTTCTGGTGTTCCAGTCGTTGCTCCAACCGCTGCAAGGCAGCCTGGGTGGCCCGAATTTCCTGAAGGAGTCGGTCGCTGGAGGGAGGCATCTCCAGTTCTTCCAGCTTTTCCCGCTTGGCTTCGTCCAGGCTATTGATGATGATGGCGATGAACATATTTATCACCACAAAGGTGCCGATAACCACAAAGCTGACAAAGTAGATCCAGGCCAGCGGGTGCACCTCCATGGCGGTGTACATAATCTCCGTCCACCCTTCCAGGGTGGTCATGTTGAACAGTGTCAGGAGAGCGATTCCCAGGTTGCGCCAGTTGTCGGGGTCTTGCTCGTGGAACAGGTGGTAGCCCATTATGGCGTAGATGTAAACCACGATGCTCATCAGGAGGATGACGTGCACGACGCTCGGTATGGAGCGCACCAGAGCGGCGACGATCAGGCGCAAGTCCTCAATGGCTGAAATGAGGCGCACCACTCGCAGCAGCCTGGCCAAGCGCGCGATCATGGCAAACTGGCCGGTGGCGGGAATAAGGGAAAAGACTATGACCATGAAGTCGAAGACATTCCACCCGTCTTTAAAATAACGATATGATCGGGGAGCCTTCGCCACCATCTTGATGGCCGCTTCAACGATGAATATGCCGAGGGCAATCTGGTTGCCAAGGTGCAGCAATTTTCCGTAGCTGTTGTTTATGGCAGGGGAAGTTTCCAGTCCAAGGAGGATGCCGTTGGCAATGATGACGCCAATAATGAAGTATTCGAAGGAGTGGGCGCGGGTCAATCGGTCGGAAAATTGAACCAAATTTGTCATGGATTATGAAGCAGCAGAAAGAGTATGTAAGCGTATAGCCGACATTGATTTGGACAGTCAATAGTTTCTCCGGTACAGTTTAGCATATTGGCCGGGCCGGCAAGGCTCAGTTTTTCGGGACATTGTAATTCCCCTTGACGCGAAACCTGGCTGAACTACAGTCGTGTGACGAACATGGTCAAAGCAGGAGCGCAGGTGTGAAAGACACCTGCGCTCTGCTAATTCCAAACTATCACGGGGGTCGGTCCCTTTAGAACCTTCGTCTGCGCTTGGCGGACAGGAACAGCCACAGGCTGAACGCCAGCAATGCCGCTCCCAACGCCATTAAGAGTATCGGCCAAACCGAAAGGCCGCCATCCTCCAATTCAGGGCCAAGTTGGGCTTGCATAGCAACCGGCACAGGCGTAGGTTCGGTACTTTCAGATCCACCGGCCTCAGGAGTCGGGTTCTCCACCTCCCCTGCCTCGGCCACAGTCTGAGGCATCAGCAAGGGTATCTTTATTCCCTCCGATTCTACGGTCGGTGTTGGCTGCGGCTCGGCCTCCGGTGTCGGGGTTGGGGTCGGTTGCACCTCTCCGCGCGTAGCAGGTACAGGTGTTGGCGTCGGGGTGGGCGTCGCGACTGGCTGTTCCGGCGCAAGCAGCGCTGCCAGAGTTGTAACGGCAAAGCAATCAAGCGAGGTCAGGTCAGAGATGGTAATGATGACCCTTCCCTCGTCATCCACTGCCAGGGTGAACGCAACCTGGGACCATTGCAGGGTTGTGTAGTTGCGAGCGTAGACGCTGAAAGCCCCCCGTGCGTGGGCTGCCAGGACCGCCTCGGCACTCCCGAAGGGGTCGGCGTCCAGCCGCAGGTCAACCGTTGCCGGGTTTAACAGAACGACTGCGTGCTCGCGGGTCCCCCACCGGTCAAAGAACTCCACGATCAGGGATGTCTCCAGATCCTCGTTGCCGGGGTCGAAGCCGCAGCGAGATGTTCCTGAGTCCAACCTGGCCCAATAGTAGCCACTCCTGGACTGCGCGGGGAAGGTCACCGCTGCCGCGCCGTCAGGGGTCTCGATGGTGGTCGCTTCCCCAGGTTTTACCAGCGCCGCTGCCTGGGTTTCGGGGCTGTAGATTGGCACTTCCGTGAGGTCAATTACCTTAACCGTGATTTCAATTGCGTCAGCAGCCCCCCGGCCGTCGACAACAGTCATAACGACGTCATAGCTGGGTTTCAGTTCGAAGTCCAGCGTGGCGCTGGTTATCAACTGTCCGGCCTGGGTGTCCAGTGCAAAGGACTCAGCATCCCTTCCGCCCAGGGCATAGGTGAGTACGTCTCCATCGGGGTCCGTGGCGGTTACCGGGTCCCCGAGGTAAACCGCCCGACTGGTGTGCTCCGTGACGGAGCGTTCGGTGGTAACCCCCTCATCGAAGTAGGGAGGACGATTCGGTTCTGTCGAGGTGCCGCCGCCCGAACTACCACCCGAGCCACTGCCGCCGCCGAACCCGCCGAAGAACCCGCCTCCGCCTCCGCCTCCTGGAGGAGTTGGTGTCGAAGGAATGGTAGGCGTCGACGGCTGCACTTGAGTTGTAGGAATCTTTGGCGTCGACGGAGGTGTTGGCGTTGACGGCGGAGTCGGACGGCTGGGCGGCGGCGCACGGTAGCTGTCCCGGATGGTAACGGTTACCGATGTTATGCTTCCCGCCAGTATCTTGGTGGGCAGGGTATCGCCAAGGCTGAACGTAACTGTCTCGTTTGACCTGTCGCTGTCCTGGTTGGCCCGGATAGTAAAGGACGCGGACGTATTGCCCGGTACGAAGGGCAAAGCTCCGTCGGTCAGGCCCGTGACGGTGTAGTCGCCGCTTTCGGCGGAGCCAGGCGTCACGGTTATGGGTATAGATTGCCTCCGATCCGCCGCTGGCGACAGATTGACCCCAATATTAATGCTTCTGCCCTCGGTCACGGAATAGCTGGATTTGCCGAACCTGGCTGTCAGGTCAATCCAGTCAATCTCCGCCTTTGCCTCGGTCCTGCCGGTCCCGGATTCGGACCAGCTTCCAGCCCCCTCGTCATTCTTGGCGTTAACCATCACTGCGTATTCAGTGTCAGGCAAAAGCTGGTCCAGCTCTTCCTGGGTATCCGAGGATTCGTCATCCTTCCAGCCAGTGGTTCCCTGCTGGGCATACTTGAGGTTATATCCGGTAACTGAAGGCCCGTTGTTTTCCGGTTCCGACCACTTGACCATGAGGCCATTTTGTTCATTCCCGGGGCTCTTCATCACTTGGGTGATGCTTACCTTACCTGGCGGTTCATTAACGTCCACCAGATTGATGGTTACCACAATTGTGTCAGAGAGGCCGCCCGGGTCTGTGGCCTTGACCGTAACCGTATAGGTTGGCTTCGTTTCAAAGTCCAGCTCCACTCCCGCTTTCGTTTGTATCTGCCCGCTGGACTGCACTATGTCAAAGCTGGCGGCGTCAGTGCTTGTTTCCAGGGAATAGGTCAGTGCCTTCCTTTCCGGGTCCGTTGCCGTGACCGGCCGCCCCACGTTGGTTCCTATTGCGGCATTCTCCGCTACCGAGCGGTCCGTTGACGCCAGTGAGAAGACCGGGGGCATGGGGTCCGGCGGCTTGGCATCCACCCGGTTGGCAGTAATTTCGTGGGCCGTCTTGCTTCCGCCCTGGGCATCGGTGTAGGACGCGGTAGCCCGCAGGTACCGGTTCACGTCCGCATTCACCGGAGTGTAGGTGGCGCTGGTTGCCCCGGTACCCGTTGCATTGGTCCAGGAGGAGCTGGTCCTCGAGGAGGCTGTGGCCCATTGCCAGGTCTTACCGGTTACGCCACCGTCAACATCCTCCAAGGTTGCAGTTATGGATTGCTCTTCCTCGGGTTGTTCATTAGACAGCGTTACCGTCCCGGTCTCGTCCAGGTTGGTTACGTTAATAGTGATGTCTATGGTGTCGTCGGCCGTGGTATTGGTGTGACGTTGATCGTCAACGCCGTCGCGCACCAGGATGGTTACCTCGTAGGTGGTCTTGGTGGGCGTGGTCTCGAAGTCCAGCGCGGCCTTGGTCCGCAACTGGCCGCCGCTACTGTGGCTGGAAACCAGCGCAAAGGAAGCGGCATCGTCACCACCCAGGGTGTAGGTAAGTCGGTCCCCCGTGTCCTCATCTGTGGCCTTGAAGGGGGTCTCGATGTTCCGGTTGGCCGGGGTGTTTTCGTCTACTTCCACGGTAGCCGTTTCCGCGTCAAACTGCGGGTCCTCATTGACGTTGGTGACCGTGACGGTAACGGGAAGATTGGCGTTGTTGGCGTTGTTGTCGGTAGCCTTCACCGTAATGTTATAGACGTTGTTTCCCCCTGAATCCTGTGGGTCTTCATAGTTGGGCGCGCTTGGGAACTCGAGTACGCCGCCAGTAATTGTCAAGACGTCCTTGTCTACGCCATCCAGTTCCCAGGTTACAGCGTTCCCCTCCGGGTCGGAGGCGGAGAATCTGTGGATGGGGGACGCGTCGTTCTCCTCGTGATCAAAGAAGGGACTGATTGTGTCGTTCTCGGTCTCGCCCGAAATGACCGGCGTTTCGTCCACATCATCAACGGTGACGGTGACGGGAAGTACCGCCGTGAATTCATCATCGGATGCCTGGACTGTTATGTCATAGGTATATTTCTGGGCGCCGTCCACCATTAACTCATAATCGGGCGGGGAGCGGAAAGTAAGGACCCCCGTGTCCGCGTGAATGGAGAAGTATGCGTCGTCCACCCCTGACAGGGTCCACTCTATTGTGTCATTCTCCGGGTCTGTGGCCGAGAAGTCTGCCACGTCGCCGGTCCCATTCTCGGCGTAGGGTTCAGGCGCCAGAACCTCAATCACCGGCGTCTCGTTTACGTCGGTAACCTTGATGACCACGTCCAGGGTCTGGGTATGGGTGCCGTCGGTGGCCTTGATGGTGACCTCGTATTCGTTGTCGGTATCGTGGTCCTGCTTGTCCTCAAAGTCAGGAGCGGCATTGAAGGAAAGGTTAGCGTCCTCCGAGGTGGCCAGTGGAGTCCCCGTAATGGTAAACAGGAGACGGTCTTCACCCTCCAGGGTCCAGGTTATCGGGTCGTCTTCCGGGTCGTCGGCGTTGTATGTAGCGACGGCAGTGGTGTCGTTCTCCTTCCAGTCTTTAGCCGTTACACCGGTCAACAGCGGCGTCTCGTCCTCATCCTGGACTTCAATCGTCACGTCCATCTCGTCGTGGAGACCGCCCTCATCGGTGGCAGTGACCGTTATTTCGTAGTCGTTATTGGTATCGGCGTCAGCCGCATTCTCCCTGTCGGGCACAGTCACGAAGGTCAAATCGCCCTTCAGGGGTTCGTTCGTGGGCTTGGTTATGCTGTTAAAGTCGCCGGCGTCATCACCGGTCAATGACCACGTTATAGTTGTGTTGGCGTCCGGGTCAGTGACCACAAAGGTTGTGACGGTGCCGGTCCCACCCTCGGCGAAAGTGACTTCTTCTACGACGGTAAGAACCGGGGCCTCGTTGACGTTGGTTATGGTTATCCTGACGTCCTGGGTCTCTTGATTCTCGCCGTCGGACGCGATTACCGTAATTTCATAGACGCCGTCGGTGTTGTGGTCGGCGGCCACCTCGAAATTTGGAACGGTATTGAAGGTCAGGACGCCGGCGTTGCTGATGGACAACTTGTCGTCATCGTCTCCGGACAGGTCCCAATCTATATCCTCACCTTCAGGGTCCCTGGCAGCGTAGGTTGCGACGACGGAGTCGCTGTTTTCCGGGTAGTCCCTGGTTGCGGTCCAGGTGCCCTCCCGGATTATGGCCTCGTTCTCGTTTACAACAGTCACGGTAACGTCCAGGCTGCCGGTGTTCGTTCCGTCGCTGGCGTTTACCGTTACCTGGTACACATTGGTTCCGGCGGCGCTTCCCGGAGTCTCAAAATCTGGCGCGGATTTGAAGGACAGCTTGCCGGCGGATGTTATCTCGAAGAGGCTTCCATCGGCGCCCGAAGGGTCCTCCCAGGTGATCGTCTCCCCCTCCGGGTCTGTGGCGCTGTAGGTCTTGAACGAATCGGTGCTTCCTTCCACCAGTGAAGGGCCGGTGTCTCCGGTGACTACGGGATCCTCGTCAACGTCGGTTACGTTGACAGTTACCTGCATGACGGCTTCGTTCGTATCGTCAGAAGCCTCCACCGTAATCACGTAGCTGTTATACGGAGACTGGTCCTTGGGGTCTTCGTAATCGGGCGGGCTGAGGAACTTCAGGACTCCGGCGTTGGATATGGAGAACAGTGCGGCATCAGCATCGGCGGTGTCCAGGGACCACCCGATGGAGTCGTTTTCCTGATCGGTTGCGACAAAGGTTGCCACGTCGCCGGTGCCGTTCTCGCCGAAGGGTATGGTCTGGTCGCCCTCATTGCCGTCATAGGTGATTACCGGCGGGTCATTCACGGGGGTGATGTTGATCGTAACGTCCAGCTCGGACGAATTATCCTCGGTATCGGTGGCCACCACGGTTACCAGGTATTGATTGTCGGTGTTCTGCGGGTCCTCGTAGTCCGGCGGCGAATCGAAGGTGAGGACGCCGGTCGATGGGTCAATGGACAGGTCGTTGTAATCATCGACATCCTTCAATGACCAGGTGACGGTGTCGTTTTCGGGGTCGGTGGCGTCGTAGTCCTCCACTTCGCGGGTGTCACCTTCCACGTAATCAATCGTAGCTTCACCGATTATGGTCGGCGCCTCGTTGGCCCCGATTACGGTGACAGTGACGTTTATGGTGTCGTCCGCCGAATTGTCGCCGTTGCCGTCAGCGTCTCTGTTGTCGGTTACCGACACGGTGAGGGAATAACTATTCTTGGTCTCGAAGTCCAGCACGGCGGCAGTTTGCAACTGGCCTGAGTAGGTGCCAATGCTGAAAGACAGGGCGTCGGTACCACCGAGGCTGTATTCCAGCAATTCGCCAGGGCCATCCGGGTCTTCGGCGGCAAAGGGATCGCCGATGTCCTCATTTGCCCCGGCGCTTTCGGAAATGGTTCGGCGCCCGTCTTCGGTGTCTGGGAATGCCGGCGGTTCGTTCACGTTGGTGACCATGATGCGGACGGGCTCGATTTTGCTGGTGATGTCCCCGTCGGCGACAATTATGCTAACCAGGTAGTCATTCCGGTCCTGCGGCGGGTCGCTGGCATCAAAGGGGTCTTCGTAGTCGGGTGTATTGATGAAGGACAGCGCACCGTTGCTGATGGTAAACAGGTCTTTGTCCTTTCCGTCCAACGACCAGGTGACTGTTCCTGAATTTCCCGTTACGGTGTAGGTATGGACCGGATCCGTCCCGTTTTCTGGGTAGTCTTTTGAAGTGGGACCGTTAATCTCCAGTCTCTCCTGTGCGTTTACTATCCTGACTTTGACCCGATAGAAGGTTATGCCCGGCCGCTGGCGATTTGGCGGGTTTCCATCGTAAGCTTCCACGGTGAATCTGAACACATGGTCCCCGTCCTCGTCCGCTGGGTCCTCGAAATCCGGGGGTTGCGTGAAGTAGAGCACTCCGTCGTCGTCTATGTCGAAGAAGTCTCCGTCTCCACCGCCGGGTTCAACTCCAATTATCCAGCTTACGTCCTGGTTCAGAGGACGCCCGGGTAACTTGCCATCAAAATCGGCTATCTGCCACGTTCCGTTCTCAGGATAGATCATCTCGGTGGGCCCCACTACGACCGGACTATCCGAAGCGCCGCTCCGAGTGACCTTAAGAGTGAGGGTACCGGTCCGACCTGACGGGTCGGTGGCGGTTATGGAAATGAGATATGTTTCCTTCGTTTCGTAACCATTGAGACCCTTGGCAAGCAGCTCGCGGGTAACGGGATCAAGGTCGAAGTACTGCGCATCCGTCCCTGCCAGGGAATAGCTCAGGTAGCCGTCACTGGGGTAGCGATCATGTCCACCGGACTTCGTATAAACGATGCCAACGGGGTAGTAAAGGTCGTGGCCGGGCGTTTTCGTTCTCGGGACATGGATACAAATCTGTGCCTCCCCGTTGCTGCAGCTATAACCCCCCGAGGTTACGGCCGTAAAAGAAAGGGTGTATCCGGAATCTATGCTTGAAGGCGGTTCAGTCTGCTGGGTCTTGCTTATGGTCTTTCCACCGAATGCCGCGTCGGTATAGGTGGCCGTTGCCTTGAGGTATTTGTGGCTGGCGGCATGCACGAAAGTAGCCGAGGTTGCGCCGCTGATGTCGGTGTAGGTTCCGTTTTGCGAACCGGCGCTGGCCCACTGCCAGGTTGGTGTTCCGGAAATGCCGTCAGGGTCGGTCAGCTTGGCTTCAAACTGGACTCCGCTGCCGGAAGCGGGCTTCCACATCAGGGTAATTTTCCCGGCCTCGTCCACATTGGTTATGTTAACGGTTACGGTGATCTCGTCCTTCTCGCCTGAAGGGTCGGTGCCAACCACCTTTACGGTGTGGGAACTGGCCGTCTCGTAGTCGAGGGGTCTGCCGACCTGCAATTGGCCCGTGAACCGGTCAATGTAGAAGGGGGACGAACGGGCGTTCTTGATGCTGTAGGTAAGCTTGTCCTGATCGGCGTCGGTAGCCGTGACCGGCGCCCCGATGTCCTCGTACCACGGTTCGTCTTCCTCTATGTCCGTGCCTGTGTACTCGTTGACAGTACGGGTGGCGGTTGTCGCGCCAAAATCCGGGGCGCTGTTGGACTGGGCAAAGGCGTGGCTTGACAGGAAAATGGCTAAGCCCACAGCTGCGAAAATGCCCAATGTAACGGCAAACGTCGGAAATAGAGTAGTGCCAGTGAAAGCCCTGAGGTGCATACCCACTCCTCCCACAACCAGAGGTCAAATAAAGAAATAGTGCTTCCGGGCGGGTGGCGGGGGTTGACCAAACAATAATGGTAATAAGAGGGGCGGGCGCCGCCTCACGTCTTCCACCACCACTGCGCCCGATCTGCGAGCAGCCACGCGGCAGGCCAGGAATAAAAGCAATTTGGCCGGAACCGGAACCCGCACATCAACATGCCGGCCCCTCTGGCATTACTCGCTATATAAATGTAACAGGCAGACAATTTTTGGCGCTTAGCGCAGGCAAAACCACTTTGGGGCAATTTGCCCCGCCAGATACGCATCGTATGGCAAGGGTTACCAGTGGGAAGCAGGTATGGGCCCGTGTCAGAGCGGTCCAGGAGGGCGTCGGGTAAGCAAGTCAGCGGTCAAACATCGGGAAGCAATACCAGCCATTGACCGGGGGACTGGAACAGCAGCAAGTCAGTCGATACCGGCCAGTCAATCGAGAAGGTCGAGCTGCCCCAATCTTCCGCAGCACATTATTAGTCAAAGATTGGTTGCCCTATTCCGGTTTTCGGGCGTGGCTAAAATACATCGGCGTGAAAATGCCGAGCTTGCCCGCCTCGGCCATGGCGGCCGCACAAAGATTCAGGGTCTCCGATACGCGAACCGTTCCCTGCGGCGCGATGTGAAGCGTTTCGAGCGTTTTCAGCGAATTGTGGGTGACCCAGCGACCGAACCTTGAACTGCGGAAGCTGGCCAGAGAAAGACCCGAACCAACCAGCGGCTGATACCAGGGAATAGAAGGACCGGTTTGTATTGACAGATCCCGGGTTTCCAACACCTCAAACCCCACCGACCGGAGCGCGTCATCAACGGTCTGTTGGTCAGCGATTTCCAGCAGGCTGCCTCCCAACTGAATGTCGGCCTTGATTTTGAGGTGGTGGGGGTCGTGTGCGTCGAAGCGGTCAGTTAAACAGTATTCATAGCCGGCGAAACACGCGCCCGGCTTCAGCAGGCGAAAAACCTCGCCAAAGATGCTGACCTTGTCCGGTGCATGACAGGTTGCTTCAATGTCGTAGATCGCGTCAAAGGACTCATCCGGAGCATCGACGTTCAGGAAGTCGCAGTGCAGGAACTCGGCCAAATGCGACAGGTCCGCTTCGTCCACGAATCTCCTGGCGCGTCCCAGTTGATAGGCGTTGCTGTTTATGCCAACGATTCTGGCCCCCGAATAACGGGCAATCTCCAGCAACGGACCGCCAACACCGCAACCGAAGTCGGCGACGACCATACCGGGTTTGAGCCCGAGTGCGTCCGCCAGAAAACGCTCGTGGCGTGCCAGCGATTCCTTGAAACTCTCCCCGGGGACGCGAGGGGCAAAGTGAAACGACTTCCCCCCACCCATATTCATAGAAATCCGTAACCAGGTCATAGTAGTGTTCGGTGATGTGTTAGTTGGAATTTGCTTCGTTCTCCAATGCACTGCGATTGTGAGCCTTGAAGCGATGCTCGTATTCGCGAACAGCTTGTGCGATACCCGAAGCGCTTAGTTTGTCCTGCAGGGTTCTGGAGAGCTTGATAGACATCTATGTCTTCCCAACCTGGTTTCTGGCAGATGTGTGGCATCACGTTGTGACTGGAACGCCTGCGATAGTCATTGAGTGGTGGATGCAGTACGCCGATGCCGAGAGGAGGTGGGGCTATTTTGACGGTAGACAGTACCATCTACGAAATGTGGCTGGGACTGGGACGCTGCCTATTGCCTGCCTTGAAATCACTATAGTTTCGAATCTCTTTGTGACCGCGTAGTTGTCAGGCCTCTAGTTTTTATATGTCTGGCTGGAAACCATTTCGCGACCACCTCCAGAGGGCAGAGTGCATTTCAGTTGGGTGTATATCCAGGCGGTGCAAGATATCCCTCCAGAGATTCTCCACCGTAGCGGAAGAGACGCCAGGGGGAGTCAATCCAAGGTGAATGGTGCTCTTGATGACATGGGTGTCTGGGATTATCGATATTTCGTGTGTATTGCGTAACGGTGCGGCAGTAAACTGGGTCATCACAAATATCCAGTAATTTGAGAGCTTTCTCCCACCCAGACAGGGGAAAAGGTGTTTCTTCTCATGTTGCACAGCACCGATTATTCTGGGGACGTCAAAGTCGTACTCAGCCAGCACGTTCTCTGGGTTCCCATCGTAGTAGTTTGCCAGTGTACGGCAGATCTCAACCCAAGTCTGTGTATGTTTATTAGTTAGGAGAGCCAAGCGATATTTGGTCAAAGCCTCTCTTACCATTGGCGGGCTGGCGATTCCAACAACCTCGGGACGAAAGACGAAGTCTGTGTCCTGATCATCGAACGTGTTGAGCGCACTCGCCCACATTTCTGGTGAACGTCTTTGAAAGTTGACAGAGCAAGGCAGGGTGAAGTACAGGTAGTTCTCCTTGCTATCAGCGGGCAGGCCTGGGTTTACCTCGTGTTTCTCCGGTCCCTTCAAGTGGCCTTGAGAGTACAACCGGTGTAACTCTTTAATTCTTTCAAAGGCTACTTCGAGGTTGGTACTTGTCTGAGGAACTCCGGTGGACACATTCAACCTCTGGTCGTGGGCGAACCGACTTTAGTTAATCAACTAGTTAATCAGCGAAGTGGGCCGTGTGGGGGTCGAACCCACGACACCCGGATTAAAAGTCCGGTGCTCTGCCAACTGAGCTAACGGCCCATAAAAAGAGGTGGCAATTATTCTAGCATACCCGCTTTGGCGCTTGAATCTGGTTTGGCTAGGTGGTGTCGTCAATATAGTTTGGTCCAGAGGACCAGAGCTCGAATCTGGCAGATTGCCAAGAATGAGGCGGACCTCTTCGCATAGCGAGTTGCCACGGCCCGCCATTGCTTGAAGTTCAAGAATGCATTCTCCACCAAATGGCGCAGCCGATATATTTGACGGTCGTAATAGCGGGGTTCTTTCCGGTGACGCCTCGGCGGTATTACCGGTTCCATCCCCTGAGCCTCGGCTTGGGCCACAATGGCATCGGTGTCGTAGCCTCGGTCAGCCAGCAAGTATTGGGCTGCGATATCTGCAATCAGGTCAGAGGCCTGGGTGCAGTCCGCCACCGTACCTTCGGTCAGGATCATTCGTACCGGCATCCCGTGGGAATCCACCGCCAGGTGCAGTTTGCTGTTTAGCCCCCTTTTGTACGGCCTACATCTTGATTGCCCCCACGGGCACCAGTCCCATGGGGATGAACCTTGATGTGGGTAGCGTCGATCATCAACCACTCAAAGTCCGGGTCATCGATGACCCGGTCCAGCAGTTGCTCCCAAACGCCGCGGTCCCGCCAGCGACAAAAGCGGCGATGGGTGTTCTTCCAGTCCCCATAGTCCGGCGGCAGGTCCCGCCACGGTGCCCCAGTCCGCAGATTCCAAAACACCGCGTTCAAAAACAACCGGTTGTCCTTGGCCGGCCGCCCTCTTTTCCCTGCGCCGCCAGGCAAATGAGGTCTCAAAAGTTCCCAAACCTGGTCCGAAATATCGTGACGCCGATGCGACGGTGTCATACATCCACCCCCCACGCTCACATTCTCAGCAGAAATCTACCATCAAGTTGCTATTTTGACGACACCCCTTAGTGTTCAACCTGCGGTCACAAGAAACTTCCAACCTTGCCAACACGCTTTTAATTCAATTAGGGGAGCTTTGAAAGTTCGGGCCCTAACCCCTTGCCATATCGTTAAAAATGGTGCATACTTTTCGGCGTTAGATGTACTTCCTGGTGGTTCTAGCGGGGTGGTCCCACCCGTTCCCATCCCGAACACGGTAGTGAAACGCCCCAGCGCCGACGATACTGCTTTGGTAACGGAGTGGGAAAATAGGTCACCGCCGGGAAGTATTTCTTAAAGCCCCAAGCGCCGGCATTCCCCCTTCCGCGATCCCACAGTGATGGATATTCCAACGCCGGTCGCAACAGTCCCCTTCAATTTTGCCTCTTTTCCGCCGAATATCAAAGAGTAGTTAAACTTGTGCGGTGCCGGGTAGGGGTAAACAGCTTTACATTAAACGAATGTGTGCAATATAATTCAGGTGAATATGGTGTCGGGCAATTTCAAATACAACTAAATAGGCGTTGCTTCGCTTGGAAACCAGCCGATAACCTCATCACTGACACGGGAAGTTTGAAGCAACCCAGTATTACCCGACAGGAGCGGTATTATGGGAAGCAGATTCGAAAAGTTCTCGGAACGGGCTCGCAGAGTTCTTTCGCTGGCTCAGGAAGAGGCCCAGCGTTTTAACCACAACTATATCGGTACGGAACATATCCTGCTTGGACTTGTCCGGGAAACGGAGGGCGTCGCCGCAAGGGTCCTCTCCGGTCTGGGCGTCGACCTCAGTAAAGTCCGCTCCGCCGTTGAATTTATCATCGGACGGGGAGAAAAACCCGCCCAGGGGGAGATAGGGCTCACCCCTCGAGCCAAAAAGGTGGTTGAACTGGCGGTCGATGAAGCCCGCCGCATGAACCACACCTACATCGGTACCGAACACCTCCTTATCGGTTTGCTCCGTGAAGGCGAAGGCGTTGCCGCCGGCGTGCTGGAAAGCCTGGGGGTAACCCTTGAAAAGGTTCGGACCGAAACCCACCGCATCCTCAGCAACAGCACCACCGGAAGCGGAGGCACTCAGAGTTCCCGCACCGGTACCCGTACTCCTACCCTGGATCAACTGGGTATTGACCTCACCAACGCTGCCCGCGATAGCAAGCTTGATCCGGTAGTGGGCCGCGATTCCGAAATCCAGCGTGTGGTCCAGATTCTTAGCCGCCGCACCAAGAACAACCCGGTGCTGGTGGGCGAACCCGGCGTGGGCAAGACTGCCATCGTCGAGGCCTTGGCCCAGCAGATTTACGGCGGAGATGTTCCCGAAACCCTGCAGGGAAAGCGACTGGTTACCCTGGATATGGGCGCGCTGGTTGCCGGCACCAAGTACAGGGGTGAGTTCGAAGAGCGCCTCAAGAAGGTTATCGAAGAGATTAAGACCGCCGGCAATTGCGTCCTCTTTATTGATGAGGTGCACACCTTGGTGGGCGCTGGCGCCGCTGAAGGCGCAGTTGATGCCTCTAATATATTGAAGCCCTCCCTGGCCCGCGGCGAAATCCAATGCATCGGGGCCACCACCCTCGACGACTACCGCAAGTATGTTGAGCGCGACCCCGCTCTCGAACGGCGCCTGCAACCGGTACGGGTAGAAGAGCCCAATGGTGATGAAACCATTCAAATTCTGATGGGTGTCAAGGGTAACTACGAGGACCACCACAACGTTAACTTTACCGACGCCGCGATACGCGCCGCTGCCACACTGGCAACCCGTTTCATTCCTGACCGGTTCCTGCCCGACAAGGCTATCGACCTCTTGGACGAAGCTGGCTCCCGTGTGCGCCTGCGGGGCAGCGTTACCCCTACGTCGGTCAAAGATGCCATGGAAGTACTGGACAAAGTCCGGCAGGAAAAGGACGAGGCCATTGCTTCCCAGCAATACGAGGTTGCTGCTGAACTGCGCGACCGCGAGCTTAACCTGAACCAGGACCTGGACACTTTGAAAGAGGAGTGGCAGGAAGACCGGTCCAAGGGTCGCACCACCGTTACTGAAGAGGATATCGCGGAAGTGGTCAGCATGTGGACCGGTATTCCGGTAACCCGCCTGGCCGCGGAAGAGACTGAGCGGTTGATCCACATGGAAGAGGACCTGCACAAGCGCATCATTGGGCAGGACGAGGCCATCGTAAACATCTCCAAGGCAGTCCGCCGCGCTCGCGCCGGTCTGAAGGACCCTCGCCATCCCATTGGCGTGTTCATGTTCCTGGGCCCCACCGGCGTTGGCAAGACCGAGTTGGTTCGGGCAATGGCCGAGGTAATGTTCGGCCACGAGGACAACATGATCCGCCTGGATATGTCCGAATTCCAGGAACGCCACACGACAGCTCGCCTGATCGGCGCACCTCCTGGCTACGTGGGTTACGACGAGGGCGGTCAGTTGACCGAGGGTGTCCGCCGCAAGAATTACTGCGCTATCCTGCTGGACGAGATTGAGAAGGCCCATCCGGAAGTCTTCAACATCCTGTTGCAGATCTTTGACGCCGGTCAATTGACCGACGCCCGGGGTCGGCGGGTTGACTTCCGCAACTCCATCATTGTAATGACCAGCAACTTGGGCTCCGACCTTATTAAGCGGGATACCTCCCTTGGTTTCGGCGTAAAGTCGGAAAATGCCCAGTCATCCCAGCAGTCCTACGAGCGGATGAAGGACAAGGTAATGGACGAGGTCAAGCGCTTCTTCCGTCCCGAGTTCCTGAATCGTATCGATGCCACGGTGGTCTTCCACCAGTTAGACCAGGATCAGATACACTCCATTGTAGACCTGATGATCAGACTGGTGCAGCAGGAACTGGTAGACAAGAACATCACTCTGGAAATCACCGACGCGGCCCGTGTGCACCTTGGTGAAAAGGGCTTCGACCCCGTGCTGGGTGCCCGTCCGTTGCGCCGGGTTATCCAGAACGAAGTTGAGGATACCCTGTCTGATGAATTGCTCAGTGGCCGACTGAATGACGGCGACACGGCAGTGGTTGATTGCGAAGATGACGTGATTGTTATCCGCGCCAAGGCACCGGCCATGGATCCGGCAACAGTTACTTCAGCCGACTAAACCCCATAGATCAGACCCCATAAGCCTTTAACTGACAGCAGGCCCCTTAAAACGGGGCCTGTTGTTGTTATAATGGGCCGGTTTAAGGAGGCATTCTATGAACCGGTCCAAGGGACAACAGCGAACCCAGTTCATGTGTCGGGAGTGCGGCTACGAAAGCACTCGCTGGCTCGGATTCTGCCCTGCCCCCTCTTGCGGTTCTTCCCTGCCGTTACAGGAAATCGAGGTTGCATCAGGAACTTCTTCCCGTCCCTCTTGGTTGCCATCCTCTGGGGAGCCTCCCCAGGAACTGTCTCGCCTCAGTCCTGAAGACCGCCGTCGCATTGAACTCCCGTCCGAGGAATTCAACCGCGTCCTGGGTGGTGGTATCGTGCCTGGCTCCGTTGCATTGCTTGCCGGGGAACCCGGAGTAGGCAAGTCAACCCTGCTGCTCCAGTTGGCCCGCTACCTGTCCGAGAGCGGTCGGCAGGTGGCGTATCTGAGTGGCGAGGAGTCTCCCCACCAAATCAAGCTGCGTTCCGAACGTCTGGGGTTCGCCGGCGACCGGGTCTTCCTGATAACCGAGACCGACGTGGATGCTGCCCTGTTACGCTTGGAAGAATGCCAGCCCTTCTTGGCCATAGTGGATTCGATCCAGACCCTCTATACCCAGGACGCCCCCTCCGGCCCTGGCAGCGTGGCCCAGGTTCGGGAGTGCGGCTTGAAGTTGCTGCAGTGGGCCAAGCACCGCAATGTACCCGTTTTCCTGGCTGGCCACATGACCAAAGACGGTTCCCTGGCTGGCCCCCGAGTACTGGAGCACATGGTGGACCTGGTTATGTATCTGGAGGGCCAGGACATCAGCTCCTACCGGGTGCTGCGCAGTGGCAAGAACCGGTTTGGCTCTACCACCGAAATCGGCGTATTTGAAATGACGGGTCAGGGGTTGGTAGAGGTGCCCGATCCTTCTCGCGCCCTCCTGGCCCAGCGTTACGAACTTGGAGTGGGCGCCGCCCTGGTTCCGGCCCTGGAAGGCAGCCGGCCTCTCATGATGGAGATCCAGGCTCTTACTTCACCGGCATTTGCGCCGGTCCCCCGCCGCGTGGCCAACGGTGTGGACTATAATCGTCTGCTCATGCTGGCGGCAGTGGCTTCCCGCCGGTCGGGACTGGAACTGGCCGGACAGGATATAATCGTCAACGTTGCCGGTGGCTTCCGCGTCAATGAACCCGCCGCTGACTTGGGTGTTATCCTGGCGTTGGCCTCAAGCCTGTACAATCAGCCGCTGGACCCGCAATTGGTGGCCATAGGCGAAGTGGGGTTGAGCGGGGAATTGCGCACTGTCCCCCAGGTAGAGCGTCGCGTGGTGGAATCTGCACGCCTCGGGCTTTCGCGCTGCATACTACCGGAGACCGCCAGAGGCGACTTGAGGAACATCCCCGAGATAGAGCCGGTCTTTGTGAAGACAGTGCGACAGGCATTGAGAGCCGCTCTAGGTTCCGGGCGAAGCGGGCCCAATCCCGAAGAATACTCGTTCAAGGACATGGAAACGGATGAGCTGGACTTAAGCTAAGCGTTCAATTCGCCAGTCTTGAAACCATACTCATCCCTTGCCTCAAGCTGAAGCCAAAGGCGAACGCCCCGGAAACTTCCGGGGCGTTCTGTATCGATAGGCCGTCAGCACCCAGTTACTTCAACTCGTGCCTACTTGCTGAAATACATGGTATTGGCCCTCACCCGTGGCGCGTAGTGAGGCGTCCATTCCAGGCCTTCGGACATCGCGTAAGCCGAAACCACTTGGAAGCCGTGCACGAAGTGGAAATTGTCGTGCACGTAGTCGGCAAGTACTTCCATCCGCTGGCGGCGCAGTTCGCCAGTAGGCGTTGCGTTGGCCTCTTCCATCAAATCCTCAAAGTCTTGGTAGCAGACTCCGCTGGACCGGCTAAAGCAACTGTTTCTTAGCACAGCCTGGCGGGAGAAGTCCAGGGACTCCGTAGAAGTGGGGCCACCGCTGATTTGCATGGAAGTGAAGTTGGGCGGACCGGGCCCCAGGTTGGCGCACTTCGCCCGCAGATCAGCGCCGGGGGCATTGTCGAACTCTTCGCGGGTACGCTGGTGTCCGCAATTGGAACGTCCGGCGGAAGCGTATACGCTGGACTCCACCACGTTCAGATCGGCATTGATCCCCACATCCAGCCAGGAAGTTACGTAGGCTTCGCCCACTTCCACGTCCTTGGGAACGCGGTTTGAGCGCATGGTCAGGACTATCTTGTGCTCTGGGTCGTAGTTGGCTGCCGCCAGCAACTCCCTCGCACGCTCCGGGTTGTAAGGGTGGGGCGCCGAATTCCGCTCTGTGATTCCCACTGTCCCGGTCTGGGCAATGTTGCCGTAGCAGTCCACTAGCCCGTCAAAAATCACCCCCAGGATGTTCTGGCAATCAACTGCAATGTTTAGGGCTTCCCGAACCTCCGGCTTTCTCAGCTCTGGGTCGTGCACTGTGTCAATGGAGAACCGGAATACCTCGTTATTTGTGGATGACTTCCACTTGGGCACCCGGTCCCGGTCTTCAAAGGCGATTTCCGTCCAATCGGCTTCGCCCGCGACCATCATGGAAGCGCGCACTTGGGGTTCGTTGCGCCACTGCTGGATGACAGTGTTTATGCTCGGAGCGCTGGAGAAGCTGGTTGCCGGATTTGGCTTGTAGTTTTCATAGGCCTCCAGCTCAATTTCTACGCCGGAGCGCCACTCTACGATCTGGTACGGCCCCAAGCCGACGCTGTGCCGTTCGATTTCATCTTCGGTAGCCTGCTCGAACCAACCCACATCCTGGAACTTGGTGAAGATGGTAGTGCGAGGCAGGATGGGACATGCCTTGCCGCAGACCACGTCCAACGTAAGTTCGTCCACCACTTCGCCGGCGATAACGCCATGGAAGCTGAAGTCGTTGGAGTTGTAGTTGCCGCTGGTTTCCTCATCTCCGAAAAAGTCAATCCAGAACTTGGCCTGGGTGGCATTCCACGGGGCGCCATTGTGGAAGGCAACCCCCTCTCGTAGTTGAAAACGCCAGCGGTCGGCCTCAAGTTGCTCCCAACCCTCGATGCCGGTGAGGCCGACTACCTGGAAATTGTTGTGGTCGTCAATCCAGGTCAGAGGGTCACTGACCATGTCATCGCAGATTGTGTTCTGGATGTTGCCGCCGCAGTTGGGGCTGGCGGCGCCAATGGTTGTAGGCTCTTCGTTGGTCACGAAGACCAATCTGTCTCTGGCGCTTACCACCGGGCCCTGCGGGACGGCCGTGGGCTGCGGCGCCGTCGTGGGCGCGGCCGCGGCCTGGGCCGGTTTGGTGTCTGTGGATTCAGTCGTCTTGGCCATGGTTTCCGCCGGCTGGGCCTCCATTGATTCGGCGGGCTTTGCCATGGATTCCTGGGGAGCAGGAGCCGACGTAGCGGGTATTTCCAGTGCCGCCGGTTGGGCTATTTCTGGCGCTGCTGCTGGCTCCGCCGCGGGGGCCGCTTCCTCGGCCGCCCCGCAAGCAATGGCAATTATGGCCAGCAGTGCCATTAAGGGTAGGAGTCCCTGGCGCAACAGCTTTGTTTTCGCCGATACCAGTTTCATCGTTTCACCCCTCCAGATGGCATAACTTGTAACGAGATTCGTTATTGTAAAACAAAACTATTATTGGTACCTGTTATTCACCTCCAATTATTAACGATAAATACACAAGTTTGGGACATACACATTGTTACTTCAGCAAGATGGTATTGTCAAATCGGTTCTTCAATCTTAATTGGCAAAAGTCGGAGCCTTGTTCAGTCCTGAAATAGCTCCAAAGAAAGGCGCCCCGGACATAGTCCGGGGCGCTGCCATTACCGTATAGCGTCAGCAGGGAGTTCCTGCCAATTTATTAGTTGCTGAAGCTCATGGTGTTGGCCCGGATGCGCGGCGCATAGTGCGGGTCCCATTGCAGCTCTGCGGACATTCCGTAAATCTGAACTACCAGGAAGTTGGGCACGAAGTGGTAGTTGTTATGCACGTAATCACCCAACCATTCCATTCGTTCCCTGCGCAGCTCACCGGTAGGCGTGGCAATTGCTACTTCCAGGGCATCCTCAAAATCCTGGTAGCAAACACCGCTGGAACGGCTGTAGCAGCTATTACGCAGGATGGCCTGCCGCGAGAAGTCCAGGGACTCGGTGGAGGTAGCCGGCGCCGTTATGTGCATGGAAGCAAAGTTGGGCATGCCCGGCCCCAGGGCGAGGCACTTCTGGTGCAGGTCCGCCCCGACGGCGTTGGCGAAGTCTTCCCTGGTACGGCCATGTCCGCAATTAGACCGACCGGTGCCAGCATGGATTGAAGACTCGACTACCTGGAGGTTGGCATTGATGCCAACATCCCGCCAGAAGGTTACCACTGCCTCGGCGTACTCCACGTCCTTGGGGACTCGCTGGGAGCGGATGTGCAGCTTGATCTCGTTTTCGGGATCGTAGCCTGCCTCGGCCAGCAATTCCCGGGCGCGCTCCGGGTTATAGGGGTAACCGGCAGAATTCTCCGGGGTTATGCCCACCGTGCCGGTCTGGGCGATGTTGCCATAACATTCGAGCACCCCTTCGAAGACCTCCTCCATGACGGTCTCGCAGTCGATGGCCAGGTTCAGCGCTTCACGCACTGCCTTCTTCCGCAATTCAGGGTGATGCACCGTGTCTATGGCATATACGTAAGCTTCGTTGTTGGTGGCTGACTTCCATTGGGGCGCAAGTTCGCGGTCCTGGAAAGCGATCTCAGCCCAGTCCGCTTCACCTGCTGCCAGCGCCGAGGCGCGTACTAGCGGTTCATTGCGCCATTGCTGGATCACGTTTGGAATCGTCGGCGCCCTGGAAAATCCCGTAGCCGGGTTCGGGTTGTAGTCTTCATAGGCCTCCAGGACCACTTGCAGGCCGGTATCCCATTCTACTATCTGGTAGGGACCCAGTCCCACCGTCATCCGATGAATTTCCGCCGGCAGGTCATCTGGCAGGTCGGCTATCGAAGTCGCTCCTGCCTCCTCCAGGAACCATCCCACGTCCTGGAACTTGGTAAAAATGGTGGTGCGAGGCAGAATGGGGCACGCTTCGCCGCAGACTACGTCCAGCGTGTAGTCATCAACCACTTGTCCTCCGATAACCCCGTGGAAGCTGAAGTCGTTGGAGTTGTAGTGGCCGCTGGTCTCTTCGTCGCCATAATAGTCGATCCAGAAGGCGGCCTGCTCGGCGTTCCATGGAGCGCCGTTGTGGAAGGTAACGCCCTCACGCAGTTTGAACTGCCATCGATCAGGTCCAATCTGTTCCCATCCCTCAATCCCGGTCATGCCGACTACCTCGAAGTTGTTGTAGTCATCAATCCAGGTCAAGGGGTCGCTGGCCAGGTCATCGCAGACGGTGTTCTGTATGTTGCCGCCGCAGTTAGGGCTGGCCGCGCCCAGCGTAGTTGGTTCTTCCCCGGTCAGGAAGATAATCGTGTCGCGGGCGGGCGTTGAGGGTGTTGCGGGCACGGCCGTGGGTGCGGGAGCAGCCGTGGGTGCGGCAGCAGGGCTCTCTGCCTGGGGAGCGGGGGCATCCGGCTGTGCCTGTTGTTCAGCCTGGGGCTCAGCCGTTGCCGGAATTGCCAGCGCCTGCGGGCGGGCTGTATCGGGGGCTGTCGTAGGGGCGGCCGATGCCTGTTGCGCCTCCTCAGAGGTGGACGCGCCGCAGGCAACCGCAAGTAAAGCCAACAACGCTACAATCGATAATAGAGCGCGGCTAAACCTGTGTGTTCTGGTGGATCCCGTGGCTGTCATACCTATCCTCCTTGTTTGATGATATTACTGACTCTTTTCGTAACTATTGCTCGCCAAATAGTAAATTGCCTTCGATACCTCCTCTTACTCTGCAAATATGCGTTCTTTGATAAGTTCATGCATTTATATAATAGTTATCATTCAAAGTCAAGGTGAACTTGCAGTTAGGCAACGGGAACCGGACTTAGGATTGAGCGATTCAAGAAGTGTCTGAAATCTTGAATTGCATGTTCTCTGCTATAAGTTTGTACCCTTTATGCGTTTATGCGGAGGCTAGAGTGTGGACGCATAGGGAAAGTAGCTAACGGGTTATTCGAAAATTCTGCTGTCCGGTTGTCATGCCGGACCATCCACCGTCGGCGAATGTGCCTGTACCCAGGTCAGCCATTTATTAAGAATGCCAATCATTATCAATCAGTCGGCAGCAGGTAACAGTCATCGATTTTGGTTGACGTAACCATATCTGGACTGTTAGATTCTGTAGACTAAAATTTGCGCAAAGCGAGGTAAACCGGGATGTCTAGACGCCTTTTGAAGGAGTTGGAGCGGTCCTACGGTTTCGACGAAGTTGCCATTGTTCCTGGCGATGTGACCATCAATCCCGAATTGACATCCACCAAAATGTCCATTGGGGAATGTACCTTTGAAGCGCCGATGCTGGCTTCTGCAATGGACGGCACCGTATCGCCCAGGTTCGCTGTCATGATGCACGAAATGGGCGGGTTGGGCGTGCTCAATGGGGAAGGCCTGTACTCCCGCTATGAGGACCCCTATTCGATTCTCGAAGAAATTACCTCCATGCCCCAGTCTGAGGTGACCGAGTATCTTCAGCAGGTTTACTCCGAGCCGGTTAAAGAGAACCTGATCGGCCAGCGGGTAGAGGAAATCAAGAGCGCAGGTTCCACCTGCGCGATTGCATTTACGCCCCAGAACACCAAGCGAATGTCTCCCCTTGCCGTGGAGGCCGGCGCGGACATAATAGTGGTACAGTCCACCGTTACCACCGCACGGCACCAGTCCCGCAGCTACCGTGGCCTGGTATTTTCGGAAATGATTGAATCTCTAAGTGTTCCCGTGGTGGTCGGCAACTGTGTCAGCTACGGCGTGGCTCTCGAGTTGATGGAAACCGGTGTGGACGGCATATTGGTGGGGGTCGGCCCTGGCGCCGCCTGTACCACTCGTGAGGTAACCGGAGTCGGCGTTCCCCAGGTCAGCGCTACCCTGGAATGCGCTGCCGCTCGCCAGGACTATTTTCACCGCACCGGCAGGTATGTCAACGTGATTACCGACGGGGGTATTCGAACCGGTGGCGATCTGTGCAAGGCCATTGCCAGCGGCGCCGACGGCGTCATGGTGGGCACTCCCTTTGCACAGGCCGAAGAGGCCCCGGGTCGCGGTTACAACTGGGGTATGGCCAATGCCCATGCCGAGTTGCCCCGAGGTACCCGCATAAAGGTAGGTACCAAGGCGACACTGAAAGAAATAATGTACGGTCCCACTTCTGTCACCAACGGCACCCAGAATCTGGTGGGCGCCTTGCAGGTGGCCATGGGCATGTGCGGCGCCTACACTATCCGGGACTTTCACCAGGCGGAAATGGTCATCGCGCCAGCAATCAAGACCGAGGGCAAGTATTTCCAGTTGGCCGAGTAGCAATGGTTTAGTGTTTTCTCTTGCTTGCTTGGATAAGCAGGTCTCGCGAGATTGGCTTGGCAATGAAGCCATTGTTTTGACTGCTGATCGCAATTTCCTTAAACCGCAAGACAGGGAGGTTATGCGAAATGGTAACCGGAGCCGGAACTATCCAGATTTTGGATCCCAGGCCGGAGGAAGTTCCCGAGGAGCGGGGAATTAGCTCGGAGATCGCCAGCCTGGAAGGTAAGGTGGTCGGTTTGCTGGAAAACAGGAAATACCATGCCGATTCCTTCCTGCTGGAACTGCAAAGAGTACTTGAGGCCGAGTACAAGGCAAAGAAGGTTGTATACGCTTCCAAGTTCACTTTCAGCATGCCCTGCGCCGACGAAACCATAGACTCATTGGTGGAGGAATGCGATGCCGTTGTGCACGGCATTGCCGATTGAGGCTCCTGCACGGCGTGGGGTCTCCACGACACAGTAGTTACCGAATCCCGCGGGGTTCCCTCGGTAAGCGTAATCACCAGCGCCTTTACCCGGGCCGCTCATGCCCGGGCTTCTTCATTGGGGATGCCCGGCGTCCGGATTGTTGTGCTGCCCAGTCCTCTGGCTTCCCGCAGCGTTGAGGAAGTGCAACAGATGGCCCACGAGTACGCTGACGAGATTGTGGGGTTGCTGACCAAAGCCTAGTTTCTCTTGGGTGATTGAGGGCCTTTTTATTCCGCCGGAGACAGGTGCTCCGGCGGTTATCTTGATGTGGGTGAGTGGGGCTGGGCATTTTTTGTCCTTCTCTGGCCGGCGAAATAGTTTCGCTCTTTCCCACGCCAAACCGGGAGCAATATGCAATGAATCCTTTAACCATCCAGTCCCGGCGGGTGGAGGTTGATGCCTCCTTTGATGCCATCCAGGATTACTATGAACAGCAGGGCTGGACCGACGGGCTGCCGGTAGTGCCGGCCACCGAAGACCTGGTACGCCGAATGCTGTTGCCTTATGGCCAGGACCCTTCCGCCAGCCTTGGTGTGGTCCAGCCCAGGAATGCCGAAGTAACCCTGGAAAAGGTGGCCATAAACGCGGTGATGGCCGGCTGCAAGCCCGAACATTTTCCGGTGGTAGTGGCGGCGGTCCAGGCCGCCCTAAAACCCGACTTCAACATTGCCAGCGTGCAGGCTACCACTGGTGGCGCGGCACCGGCGGTAATAGTTAATGGGCCCCTCGCCAGAGAACTTGGAATTAACGGCGACTCCGGCTGTTTCGGCCCCGGCTACCGGGCCAATGCCGTAATAGGCCGGGCTCTCCGGCTCTTCGTGCGCAACGTTGCGGGACTTATCCCTGGCGAAATGGATAAGGCGACACTGGCTCTCCCTGCCCGGTACACCTTTTGCTTTGCGGAGAACGAAGAACGCAGTCCGTGGGAACCACGCCACGAGGAACTGGGCCTGGACTCCTCGGCCAGCATGGTGACGCTGATGGGCGTCCGCGGCATGTACACCATCATGGAAAGCACCTCGCCCAGTGGCATCCAGGTGTTGCGGACATTGGTGGGTTCATTGCGGACCATCGGTTTTTCCAACTATTACCAGACGGGCACCGGCGCGCAGATGGCTTTGGTCTTGTGCCCGGAGCATGCGGCGGAAGTTCACGCCTCCGGCCTCTCCAAGAAGGATGTCCGGGAATACGTTTTCCAGAACGCCAGGATGCCCCTGAGTCGCCTTAAGGGAATTGCCCACTATGGTAACCGCAATTGGCCCAAATGGATCGACGAGACCGACCCCGACGCCATGATTCCTATCGTTGGCTCGGCGGACGATGTGGTTGTAATAGTGGCGGGCGGCGACGGCCGGCATTCTGCCTGGCTGGCCGGCTGGGGTGTAACCAGGGTGGTAACCCAGGAAATTGAACTACCCCGTTAATTGAAGCCACCAACAGCGATTAGACAAACCGGCACTTAGCACGGGCCAGCAGTGGCCCACGCCGGTGGATACCTCCAGAGCATTTTGGCCCCGTTGGATATTTGTCCAGCGGGGCTTCTCTTTTTAGTTTCCCTGTTTCATAGAGTCGGCGCAGTGTCTGCCTGACTTGCAATCTGCTGTTGTCGGCGGTCCGGCAGTCCGCAACAGAAGTGGTCAAGAGGTGCAGTTAAATATGCGCGATGGCAGATTTTCCAAGCTTGCATCTCTTGTTTGCGTCCATTATTGATTCGACACCCGAATAGTGTGTGCAGGGGCTGGGTGAGGCATTTCACAATGCTAAATATCTATATTGTGTTTAATAATATTGAGAATAGTTTAAAATATAGGAACCAGAGACTTTGGCCGTTCTATCTGCTTAACTATGCCAATTGGTTAGACCAATAATAAAAGATTTATATCAATATACAAGAATATGATTATCTTTGTTTAGTATAAAAGCATTGACACTCGTTGTAAGTAGCGATATTATATATTTAGCATAGTTATGGAGGGCGACATGATTAACGAGCAAGCTTCAGCACTAAGCCTTGTCGAAGACGATAGTCCAAGTTGCCAGCATCACTGGGTAATCCAGGAAGCCGATGGCCCCATCAGCGTGGGGTTGTGTCGGGAGTGTGGCGCTTTCAAGGAGTTCAAGAACTACCTCGAGGCATCGCACTGGGGTGATGAGAAAGCCAAGGGTGAGTCCCGGGTAAGTTTACTCGGTACGCCCTCTCGCTCCCGCCCAATCCTCGAAGAGGATGATGAATTCTAGGATTCCCTTTAGTCCTCCTTTCTGCAATATGCAATATTCTGGGCTGTGAGCGTAGGGCGGGGTTCCTCCACCGGGTGTAAGGTTACCTTACACCCGGATTTCTTATTATCAGGGGCCCCGCACGCCGGCCCCGGTATCCCTCAGTCGTCTGTACTGACGCCAAGATTTCGGCCTTGAATCCGGTTAATTCACCAACTCCGTATCACGGCTACCGGCTAAGCCGGACTGCCATCTAATTTTCCCTTCCTTTTGCCTTGCCGAAATCCCAGAAGGTGTATTATCTTCAATAAGAACCCATAGTTTCGCCCATCCCACGGAGGCATCCGCCCTTTGTTCACTCACCTGCACACGCACACCGAATACAGCATGCTTGATGGCATCAGCCGCATTCCCGACCTCGTCTACCGGGTCCGGGACATGGGAATGGACTCCCTCGCCATCACCGACCACGGCAGCCTCTACGGCGCGGTGGACTTTTATTCGGAGTGCAAGGAAGCAGGGATAAAGCCCATCATCGGCTGCGAGGTTTACGTTGCCCATCGCAGTCGCCACGACCGCAGCGCCTCCGAACGCAGCCCTTATCACTTGGTCCTGCTGGCCCGGGATAACACCGGCTACCGTAATTTGATGCAGTTGGTAACCAAGGGGCACCTTGAAGGCTTTCATTATCGCCCCCGCATTGATTGGGAACTCCTGGAGCAATATCACCAGGGCCTGATCTGCCTCTCCGGCTGCGCCTCGGCGGAAGTGCCCCGGCTTATTGTTGACGGCGATACCGAAGGGGCCCGCCAGAAGGTCCTCCA
The DNA here is from genome assembly GCA_965215975.1 of Dehalococcoidia bacterium. Taxonomy (GTDB): domain Bacteria; phylum Chloroflexota; class Dehalococcoidia; order Lucifugimonadales; family UBA3495; genus Bin22. Next base: position 2,244,202 of record OZ244136.1, read on the forward strand.
GTACCGGGAACTGTTCGGGGATGGTTATTTCCTGGAACTGCAGCGCCACGAGCATGTGCCGCAGTTGCCGGCCATAAACGACGGCCTGACCCGGTTCAGCCAGGAGTTGGGTGTTCCCCTGGTGGTCACCAACGACTCCCACTATGTCCGACAGCATGAGGCGCCCTTTCAGGACCTGTACATCTGCATCCAGACCAATACCACGGTCCAAGACGAAAAGCGCTTGCGGATGGAGGACGACTCGTACTACGTCAAAAGCCCGGAGGAAATGGAGCGGCTTTTCTCCGACTACCCCCAGGCATTGGAAAACACCCGGTTGATCGCGGACATGTGCCACGTGGAGTTGGGCTTCGGACAAACCCACCTGCCCAAGTACCCAACGCCAGGTGATGTGCCCGCTGACGAATACCTTGCCCAGCTTTGTTGGGAAGGCTTCCGACGTCGCTATCCCCGGCCAACACCCGAGTCCGAGGAGCGGCTTAAGTACGAACTGGAGGTGATTCGTTATACCCAGTTCGCCAACTACTTCCTGGTGGTCTGGGACATCTGCGACTTCGTGCACCGCAACGGCATAATGTTTGGCGTTCGGGGCAGCGCGGCAGCCAGCGTGGCCCTCTACTGCCTCGGCATCACCGACGTCGATCCCCTGGAATATCGCCTGGTGTTTGAGCGGTTCCTTAACCTGGAACGCAAGGAAATGCCCGATATAGACATGGACTTCCAGGACGACCGGCGGGACGAAGTGCTCCATTACGTTATCGACCGATACGGCAGCGACCGGGTGGCCCAAATCATTACTTTTGGCACGATGGGCGCCAAGGCCGCCCTGCGGGACGTGGGGCGCAGCCTGGGCATGAGCTACAGCGACGTCGACCGGATAGCCCGCATGGTCCCCTTCAAGACTCGTACCATTCAGGACGCCCTGCGAGTCAATCCTGAACTGAGCAATACTTTCGAGTCTGATACAGCGGTACGCAGCCTGGTGGAAAATGCCCAGGGACTTGAAGGTATAGTTCATCACGTCAGCACCCACGCCGCGGGCGTCCTGATCGCCGACGAACCCTTGACGGAAACCGTGCCCCTGCAGCGTCCCACACGGGGTGACGAACAAAGTTCGGTGCTCATGACCCAGTACTCCATGGACCCGGTGGCCAAGCTGGGCCTGCTCAAAATGGACTTCCTGGGGCTGACCAACCTGACCATCCTGGACCGGGCAACAAAGCTGTTGGACGAGACCAGGGGTATCAAGATAGACCTCGGGCGCCTGCCGCTGGACGACAAGGAAACGTTTGAATTGCTTTCCTCGGGCAAGACAACCGACCTCTTCCAATTGGAAAGCGCCGGGATGCAGCGCTACATCAAGGAGTTGAAACCCTCCAACCTGGGTGACATCTCCGCCATGATTGCTCTCTATCGGCCTGGCCCAATGGAGCACATCGACACTTTTATCGAGGCCAAGCACGGGCGCGCGCCCATCACCTATCCCGACCCCAGCCTGAAAGAACTGCTGGACGAGACATACGGCGTGATCGTTTACCAGGACCAGGTGCTCCTGATCCTGCAACGGTTTGCCGGTTATACGCTGGGCGAGGCGGATACGGTACGGAAGGCCATGGGCAAGAAAATCGCCTCGCTGATGGCCGAAGAACGTGACCGGTTTATTGACGGCGCCCAGGGCAAGGGGTTTGAACGCCAACTGGCCATCCAGGTTTTTGACCTCATCGAACCCTTCGCCGGCTATGCCTTCAACAAGGCCCACAGCGTCAGCTATGCCCTTATCTCCTACTGGACGGCCTACTTCAAGGCCCACTATCCCCTGGAGTACATGTGTTCCGTCCTGAATTCCCGGCTGGATAATACGGACAGAATCGTCAGCTCCATCAACGAATGCTCCAAGCTCCAGATTCCGGTGTTGCTGCCGGACATAAACCGGTCCGGCGAGTTCTTTACCATTGACAAGGAAAGCGGGCCAACACCTTGCCTCCGATTTGGGCTTGCTGCGATAAAAACCGTCGGCGAAGGAGCCATCAGACCGCTGGTTGAGGAACGGAAGGAAGACGGCCCCTTCGAGTCCGTAGACGACTTTTGCCGCCGTGCTGACGTGAGTGGTTTGAACCGTCGGACCTTGGAAAGCCTGGTCAAGGCAGGTGCCTTCGATAGCCTTGGCTCCAGGGGCGCGGTTTACGGTGCCCTGGACCAGGTTATGGCATTCGCCCAACTGGAGACCCGCACTCGCAATTCCGGACAGACCAGCCTGTTTGGGGGCATGGAAGAATCCGACGCCCCCCAAATGACCGGCATTTCCCTCACCGGCCTGGATATTTCCGCCGAAGAAAAGGCTGCCTGGGAAAAGGAACTGCTGGGGGTGTCGCTCTCCTACAATCCCCTTATGGTCTTGGCAACGGCCGATACTGGCGACGGCATCAATTCCATAGACCAACTCGATGAAGACATGCAGGGCCTGACCTACACCCTGCTCGGCCATGTCGCCACCGTAAACGAACGCTATACTAAGGAACAGAAGAAATTCCTGGTGGTTAACTTTGAACTTCTGGGCGGCCAGATAGAAGTCCTGGTGTGGCCCGATGTGCTGGAACGCACTGCCGGAATGTGGGACACTGGGAAACTGCTGCGCACCACCGGGAAACTGCGCCTGCGGGGCGACGGCTACTCTCTGGCCTGTGATCAGGTTTCGGCCTTTGTGCCTCCTCCTGCCTCGGAAGTAATGGTCAATGCCGAATCCGCATCGGTGATGAAGGAAGCCAGGGCCCCCGCCCCCAGCCAGGGCAATGGTTACTCCGGCAACGGCAATGGCAATGGAAGAGAGGCGGCCCAGAACCAGCAGCGAAAGCCGGGTAACGGGACCAATGGCTCTAACCGTCACCAACCCAATGGTTCATACCGTACTTCCTCGGGCAATGGCAACGGTCACACCGGAAATGGTCGCGGCTATGGAGCCAATGGCGAGGCTGGCGCAACTACCGTAAGCATCGCCAACACCCGCACGGTTTTTGTCGGCATCATGGAATCCGATGATCCCATAGAAGATGCCCACCTGCTACGCGAAGTTATCTCACTTCTGTTGGAGTATCCGGGCAAGGACCGGGTCAACTTGGAGATCCACACCGGTGGCAGAAGGGTTGTGTTGGACTTGCCTGTTGTCAGCACCGGCTATTGCGAAGAAATGCGGGGCCGTCTGGAAGAATTGCTGGGCTCCAACTCCGTGCTATTGCAGGGCGCTGAAGGGCCGGACGTGGACGACGTTCCTTTCTAAAACTGTATACTCGTACTAAACCGCTTCAACCTCTGTGAGGAGTTAACTGGGTTCCCCCTACATTCAAGTATGTTCGGCTGCTCCTAATGGACCCGTTGCGTCATACTCCGGACACCTACCTCGTTTATTGGCCTTACCGGTAAATGATCAGACAACTCTTGCGGATTCATCCCGAGTAAGTCCCATTCCTGTCTACGATTTGCCCCCGGCGGCATACCCGTCTCATTGCCTTGTGTGCTGGCAATCGGAGTCAACGGAGATCAGCCTTGTCCCATCAGCGGTCTGCCTGACTTTACATAAACAAGGTAAATGGAATTTTGACGTGATATACAGGGTGTGGTAAAATCCTAACATAGGTCTATTGCGCCATTTTTTTGGAAGTGTAGCGGCAAAGTCCGTTCCTTCCCCTGTCCCTCGTGTTAGCTGCTTTTTGGTTCCCGTCCCCATAAATATTTTGTGATTGGGTAAGAGGTAAGCGGCTCCGGTTATTGAGCCAATTGTATGACTGTTGTCGACGACATAAAAGGCCGCCTGGACATCGTGGATGTGGTATCCGGGTATGTGTCTTTGCAGCACTCGGGAAAGGCCTTCAAGGCTTGCTGCCCTTTCCACCAGGAAAGAACGCCCTCCTTCTACGTTTACCAGGACCGCCAGTCGTGGCACTGCTTCGGCGCCTGCGCCACGGGTGGAGATATCTTCGGATTTGTAATGAAGGCGGAGAGCCTGGATTTCAGGGATGTACTCCAGAAGTTGGCCCAACAGGCCGGGGTAACGCTGCCCAGCCCCGAACGTCGCTCCGAGCAGGAAGACTCCTTCCGGCTCAACGAGGTTGCCCGGGAATACTTTCAGCAATACCTGGCTTCTTCCATGGGCGCCGATACGCGGTCTTACCTGGAGCAGCGGGGGATAAGTAAGGAAAGTATCAGCAAGTTTGAGCTGGGCCTGAGCCCGCGCGATGGGCAGGGCCTCTTTAATCACCTGGTGAAATATGGCTTTACTCCGGACCAGATGGTGCGGGCCGGCGCAGTACACCAGGGCCAGGGTCAGAGTGGAGGCCACCGCGATGCCTTTCGGGGGCGGCTTATAATACCCATTCGCAACGGGCAGGGCGAATTGGGCGGCTTCGGCAGCCGGGCTCTGGACGATTCCATGCCCAAGTATTTGAACACCGGCCGCACCCCTGTTTTCGACAAGGGACGAACGCTTTACGGCCTCTATCTGTCTCGAGAGTCGGCCCGGCGCCAGGGCATCGTAATAGTTGAAGGTTACATGGATGCCATTATGGCCCATCAGCACGGGTTCGATAACGTGGTAGCCTCTATGGGCACCGCCCTGACCGAGCATCAGGTGACCGAGGTGCGTCGTCTCACGGCGGATGTGACGATGGCCCTCGATGCCGACGCTGCCGGTCAACAGGCGACCCTGCGCAGCCTGGAATCTTCCTGGCAGGTCTTCCAGAATCGGGAACTTGCTCAGGCAGGGAGAACTTCGATTTTCCAGCGCCAGGAGACCCTGAACTTGAAGGTGGCGGTCCTTACCGATGGCAAGGACCCCGACGAGGTTATCCGCCAGTCCCCGGACAAGTGGGAGGAACTGCTACGAAACGCAGTTCCGCTTTTCGACTACCTGCTGCCCGCGGTGACGGGCCAGATCGACGCCTCGACGCCTGAGGGAAAGGCGCGGGTCGTGGAAGTGATCAGCCCCTTCATATTCGCCGTTGACGAACCGATCCGGCAGGACAGCTATGTGCGCAGATTGGCCGGTCACCTGGGGCTGAGGGAGGAAACCCTTCAGGCTACACTGGATCGCCCCAGCATGAGGGCAAGGCCGGCACGTCCCGCCCCCGGCCCAAGGACGGAGGCGAGGCCAGCGTCCAGAAACGGAGTGGATGTATCCGCGTTTACGGCGGCAGACCGCGATCCAATGGAAGAATATTGCCTCGCTCTGCTGCTCCAGTTCCCTGAGTTGCAGTCGGAATTGACCGAGCCCGGAGACCTGCGCCCCGAGCACTTCAGGCGTCCGGGAAATCGTGAGATCTATCTGCAATTGGCCCGGGCATGGTCCGAGGCGCCCGAAATGTTGGTCCCCGACGACAGCCTGGCGGAACAGGTAAAGCGAAACGTCATTCCCGAATTGCGCCAGCAGGTGGACAGCCTTGCCGCCAGGGGAATACCATCTACTGACTCTTGGCTCAGGCCAGCGGAACTACAAAGAATTATTAGTCGTCTTGAAGAACGGTACCTTAGAGATTTGAAAATGGCCGAACAAGCCCGTTTTACCGAAAATCCGTCGGAACTACTGGAGGACTTGGGCCAGGAAACCCTTATATTGAACAGGAGGATAAAAGCCAACCAGGAAATCAGAAATCAGCATTCTCAAAATGCATTTCGTGGAAGGTGACACTATATGGTTAGACGCAGTAATGTCAGTCGGGATATCAACTCCGAAGAAGACTACTATGAGATTAACGAAGATCGCACGGATAAAGACAAGTATCTGGGGATCCTCGGCGGTGTAGTCAAGGAGGACGATGACCTGGCTGATGGCTCCGGCATAGCGGTCAGCACAATTGCGGTGGTTGTGGAATCTCCCGACGACCAGGATGAACAGTGGGACGGTCGGCCGGTAGAGTTGAAGCCCTCGGACACCGTTGATGAAGGGCCCGCCGACACCGAAATTGAAGAAGAGGAAGAGGGAGATGAACCCGATTGGGAGGCCGAGGCCGAAAGCCTTCAGGTGCTGGACGATCCGGTCCGGATGTACCTTCGCGAGATCGGCCGGGTAGGCCTGTTGGCTGCCAAGGACGAAAGGGAATTGGCCCGCAAGCTGGAGGGTGAAAAACAACTCCTGGCTCTGAGCAAGGAAGTGCTCGGCGAAGAATATTGCCAGACCCTCGAAAGGGAAGTTGCCGAAGAACGGCGGGCTCCCGACTTTGGCTTCCGCGGCGAAAAGGTTGAGGTTGGTCCGCTCCGTAGCCCCGACATGCTGAACAAGAAGATCAGGAAGGAGTTCAACGATAGCGGGCGGAACTGGGAATTGAACGAAGCCCTGCTGCGCCGCCTGGTTAGTTCAACTACGCTGGTTGATGCTCTCAGCGACTATCTGGAACTGCCTCGCAATCTCTCCCTGTCGCAGCTGATTAATGAACCGGTTCTGGCCGATGCAATCGATGCTCAGGTTTCAGAAGAAATGCTGCTCAGCCTCGCCGAAACGCTGGAACTGGAGCGGGACGAGGTCTATCGACGTGTGGTTGCCCTCTCGCTGGACCGTTGGATTCTTTCCCCGGACACTATTGATATCTTGAAAGACTGCACCCTGTTGCAGTTGGATGCAACCTTCAGCGAAGTTGGGTCACTGCCGGAACTGGCCAAATACGAGCCCCTGTTCCGCCGCCGCTTCACTCACGTCAAAGCCGAGGGTGAAAGGGCCCAGGCCCATTTGACTGAAGCTAACCTGCGCTTGGTGGTCAGCGTAGCCAAGAAGTACATAGGTCGCGGCATGGCCCTGCTGGACATGATCCAGGAGGGTAACATCGGCCTGATTCGCGCCGTGGAAAAGTTTGACTACCGCAAGGGCTACAAGTTCAGCACCTACGCCACCTGGTGGATTCGGCAGGCCATAACCCGGGCCATTGCTGATCAGGCCCGAACCATCCGGATCCCGGTGCACATGGTGGAGACCATTAACAAGCTTATGCGCCAGCACCGAAGGCTCCTCCAGGAGTACGGTCGGGAACCCACACCCGAGGAAATCGGCGCTGCCATGGAGATCGGCCCGGAAAAGGTCGAGGAGATTATGAAGATCTCCCAGGAACCCGTCTCGCTGGAGACGCCCATCGGTGAGGAAGAGGACTCGCATCTGGGCGACTTCATCGAGGACCGTACCGCGCCGGCTCCGGCCGACGCTGCGTCCTTCCAATTGCTTAAGGAGCAGGTATCTGAGGTCCTGGGCACCCTGACCGATCGGGAAAGCCGGGTGCTGCAGTTGCGGTTTGGTCTGGAGGACGGCCGGAGCCGAACACTGGAAGAGGTCGGCAGGGAGTTTGGGGTCACCAGGGAGCGAATCCGCCAGATCGAGGCTAAGGCTCTGCGCAAGCTGCGCCATCCCTCCAGGTCCAGGAAGTTGAAGGATTTCCTCGAGTAAAATTTAACTGGAAGACAAGCCGAATCAGCAGCAGGGAAGGGGGCCATGGCCCCCTTCCCTTTTCATTTTATGGACGATTCAGAGAGGTTTGCAAACCGTAGATTGAAGCTCCGGGAAGGTGTCAAACTCGTAAATAGAGGCTCAAATAATACCTTGTTGGCTAGCAAAACAGGGTGCTATACTCGGCATATTCGAATGGTGGGGGTGATGACGTGGATGAACAAACGCTGCCCAAATGCCTGAAATGCAACGAAGGTCAACTCGTACCGCTTTCCGACTATGGCGGTCAGGGTGCCTCGGTGCACTACAAGGCATGGGTTTGCATCAATCCTCCTTGTGGCTTCAATATCAAGATCCGAAACGGCGACATTTACCTGAATGAGCCGATAACCCCTGGTGGTATGAACTCGTCCCGAGCCCGTTAGTTGGGTTCGTTCCTTACTTCCGAGAGGTTCCCAAGATTTCTTCCGGTGGTGGGGTGGTGTTGGGTTAGGTGAGAGAAGAAGAATGGGGAACTTGGATCTGTTCGGGTTATTCTAAAAGTTCTCTTCTTTATTATTTCTTTCTGGCTGTGGGGTATTTATGGAAGCTGGTTACGACTACACTTTAATGGGCAGCCGACCCCAGGGTAACGCGAAGTATCTGCCCGCGTTGTTTGTATCGGTTTTGGCAGGTGTCCTGCTGATCTCGGGCGTGGCCTACTATGGGTTTTCGTCGGACGCCCGGGCCGACCAGGCAGCGCAAGTAGCTGTTCTGGACGCAGTCGATGGCTCCTCTGTTGGTGACGGGGAAACTGGCGCGACGTCAGGCACGGTAAAGTACACACGGTATCTTTCTCCGGCATCTGCGGACGAAATAGCGGGTCAGCAACTCTACCCGGCGGGGTTCTCAGATCCTGAGTTCTGGGTTAATCCGCTGGGGTACGAAGAGTAAAAGGCACCTGTGCAATCCCGGTAAGGGGCTGCGTCCAACAGGGTCAACAACTGAATCCGGACCAAGGCAAGGGGGCGGGAAATGATTCCCGCCCCCAATCTGTTTACAGTCCCTTTGCCAGTTCGTATCCTTTAACCCCGCAATAAGCTCACTCGGCCACGCTATACGGGAGCCCGGTCCTTGGCTCTTATGCGGACTTTGTTAATGCGACGCCCCAGCACAGACATAATCTCAATGTTCAGGGTGTCGGTCTCAACGATGTCTCCCACTCGAGGCATCCGGCCCAGGCACATGTAAACGTAACCGCCGATGGTGTCCACGTCGGGGTTGTCCAGCTTGCCGCCAAACATTTCCTCGACGACGTCGTTGGTCACACTGGCGCTAACCAAAACAGCTCCGTCTTCTTCCTTTTCAATCTCGGGATCCTCAGTCCTGGAGAATTCGTCCTCAATTTCCCCGACAATTTCCTCCAGCAAATCTTCCAGGGTAATGATTCCCTCAGTCCCACCGTACTCATCCACTACAATAGCCATCTGTACGGCCTTCTGCTGAAATTCCTCCAGCAAAACGTCCAGTCGCTTGGTCTCGGGAATGAAGTAAGGCTGGCGCACCAAGTCGCTCAGGGACGCCTCGGACCAGTTGTCCTTGGTGAGAAGCTGCAGCAAGTCCAGGGAATGAATGATTCCCACTATGTGATCAATAGTATCTTTGTAGACCGGTATTCGGGTGTGGCCACTCTTGATGATGGGTTCGACGGCTTGCCCCACCGGAGTGTCTATTTCCAGGGCTATCACGTCCAGCCGGGGGACCATTACTTCGTGGGCCGTAGAGTGGTCGAGTTGTATTATCGAACGCAACATCTCCCGGTCGTGCCGGTCCATGCCCACTAGTTCTTCTTCGGTAATGTCCAATGTTTCCGACTCTGCCCCACCGTCAATCTCGTTCCTCGAGTTCCCGTTTCCTGTCCCTGACCCTCCATTGCCGATACGACCCTCGCCCCGGCGTAGTACTGCAATTAACGGGGAAGAAAAGCGGGCTACGAGTCCTTGATTGCGGACGGCTATTGCCGACGCCAGTCTATGAATCAGGGTAAGGAGGAGCAGCGAGACCACGAAAACAATGGCTGCGTCCAACCACACCAGGGTAACGTAATGACGAACAATGGAAAAGCCGGAAAGGACAATGGCGACGATACATGCGTACTTAAGAGGGGATATTAGAAACCAAGCCCTCTGGTTCGGCGAGTTGTCCCTAAGGATACTGCCGCCATTACCTCCTGCGTGCTCTGCCAAGCTCAGGAAGCTAAAGAGGAAAAGAAAACCGAGCACTATTAATAATGGAGGTAAACTATCAGTATCCAATAGTTATTCTGTGGAATCCGTCCGATCTATTTGAGGCTTCCTTGTCATTATTCTAGCAGGAACACCCACTGCCAGCAAATCGTCTGGAACATCCCTGTTAACCACCGCCCCCGCCCCGGTAGCGGCGCCGCTCCCAACGGAAACAGGGGCAACCAGCAAGGTATCACACCCTATGAAGGCTCCGTGGCCGATCTCGGTTCGGTGTTTGTCTTTCCCGTCGAAGTTGCAGGTTATGGTCCCGGCGCCGATGTTCGTTCCAGCGCCAATGCTGGCGTCTCCCAGGTAGCTGAAGTGACCGGCCAAGACTCCTTGACCCAGGCGACTCTCTTTTACCTCCACATAGTTGCCAATGTGGACGCCTGATTCCAGGTAAGCGCCCGGCCTTAAGTGGCTGAAGGGTCCAACGTCAACTCCGTCCTCGAGAGTGGCTTCTTCCAGCATCGATGCCGTAACCCTGCAGCCGCTGGCGATGGTCGAGTCCTGGATTATCGAGTTGGGCCCTATCTCGCAGTCTTCGCCAATCCTTGTCCGGCCCAGCAGGGTGGTATTGGGTCGAATCACCGTGTCCTGTCCGATGGCAACGTCAGCGTCAATGTAAACCGAAGCAGGGTCCTGGACCGTGACCCCCGACCTCATCAGTCGCTCTATAACCTGCCATTGCATAACCGCCTCTACCTGGGCCAGTTGCACCCGGTCGTTGACGCCGAATATCTCTTCGGGCATTTCGCTGGCAACACCGTCAACCCGGTGTCCCTCACTGGCGGCAAGGGACACGAGGGAAGTAAGGTACTTTTCACCGTTGGTTGTCGGCTGGAGCCCTTCCAGGCATCGGGCCAGCCATTGCCGTTCGAAGCAGTAAACCCCGGCGTTAACCTCTGTCGGATCATATTGGTCGCCCTTCCAGTCCGTTGCCTCAATCAGGTCCATGACCTGGCCCGTTTCATTTCTTACGATTCTTCCCAGGTCTGGAGCCATCATGTCAGCTGCCGTAAGCAGGGTCATCTGGTTGCCGAGTGACTCATGACTGTCGATCAACTGGCGCACCGACTCCAGCCGAATCAGTGGCGAATCGCTGCCCAGCAGCACCAGGTTCATCACGTCAGGAGGCAGAGCGCCCACACCCCATGCTGCAGCGTCCCCGGTCCCCAATGGCTCCGGTTGGATAACATAGTCGGCATCATCGCCAAGGAGTTCACCGATCATTGGTGCGGTCGTTGGTGAGGCCACGATTACAATCCGCCCGACACCCATTGCTTGGAGCAATTCCACCGGGTAGCGAATCAGTTCCTTGCCGCAGACCTTGTGCAGCGGCTTCGGAATTTTCGACACCATCCGGCGTCCCTCACCTGCGGCCATAATGACTCCGGCCCAACCTTCCATGTCTTCACCTCAGGCTATTAAAGTGAACAGGGAGTGAATAGGTTAAGTAGCGCAGCCCTTCCCCAATCATAAGTGAGTTCTTGTTGCGCGTACCTGGCCCAAGTTTGACAACCCCATAGCGGGAAGCCAAAATTAGGCTTGATTTCCCCCGTTACAAATCCTCAATTGAAGCCGTCCCTATTCTACACCACGCCCTACCCCGATCCAGGAGGTGTTTCATGGCCGACCTGACGGAAGCAGATCTCTTGACTCTTGCCCGTGCCTCGGGAATAACTATTCCCCCGGAGCTGTTGGCAGAAATTGGCTACAGTCTTAACGGCGTCCTCGAGGCTCTGGACCGGATCGAAATTCCGGGGCTGGACGAAATCGAACCTCTGCCCATAATCTTGCCAACCCCATCCACCGACGCACCCTGAAGGAGGCCAGGACAATGAATAAGCAGGAAATTCCCTTTCTTTCCGCTACCGAACTGGCTGGCCTGATCAGGTCACGCGAGGTCTCACCGGTGGAGGCCACCGAGGCTTACCTGGAAAGAATCGCCCAGGTAGATGGCAAGCTCAACTCCTATATCACAGTATGCAGTGACGAAGCCCTGGCCGCAGCCCGTCAGGCCGAGCAGGAAATAGGGTCTGGCAACTACTGCGGCCCCATGCACGGAATCCCGGTGGCGGTCAAAGACCAGCTCAACAGCCAGGGCATACGCACCACCGGAGGCTCTTCCATCCTGGCAGATAACGTACCCGACGAAGATGCCACGGCCATTGCCAGGCTCAAGGAAGCCGGATCTGTCTTACTGGGCAAACTAAATATGAGTGAATTCGCCAGTGGCGATGCCTTCCACCATCCGTACGGCCGCCCCCGGAATCCTTGGGACCTGGACCGAAACCCCGGCACATCAAGCAGCGGGTCCGGGGCCGCCACTGCCGCTTTCCTGTGCGCCACCTCCCTCGGTGAAGATACTGGAGGCTCCATCCGGGGCCCGGCCACGTTCTGCGGACTTGTCGGGATTCGGCCAACCTGGGGACGCGTCAGCCGCTATGGGATGCAGGCGGCGGCTTGGTCAATGGACACCGCAGGACCAATCTCCCGCACCGTTTCCGATTGCGCCATGACCCTGGAAGCCATTGCCGGCCACGACCCGAAGGACCCATATACGTGGGACACGCCTGTGCCTAATTACCAGGCCAACTTGTCAGACGACATCAGGGGTCTGAAGGTAGGCGTGGTAAAAGAACGGGTATACACCGACGTGGTTGATTCCGAAGTAGGGGAGTCGGTCATTCGGGCCATAGCCCGCCTTGGTGAACTGGGCGCGGACATAGAGGAAGTCTCCCTTCCAATGATGGTCCACTCCGCCGCCGTTTCCAGCTTGATCATAATGGTAGACGCCGCCTCTTTGCACAGGGAAGGCCTCGCCACTCACCTGGACCAGTACGATTACAACAACCGGATTAGGCTGCTGGCTGGCAGCATCGTCCCGGCCCAGGCGTACCAGCGGGCTCTCAAAGCCCGCCAGGCCCTGCGCCAGGAAATCTTGGATGCCCTTAACCAGGTGGATGTGCTGGTCATGCCTACCTCGTCCATTCCCGCCTCCCTGATACCTGACAGGGCTGGCATCAACAGCAAGCAGGAAGTCCTGGACGGTTACGCCGGCCGCCGCAGCTTCACTTCACCCTTCAACCTCGCCAGCGTGCCAGCGCTATCAGTGCCCTGCGGGTTCACGGGAAGCAACCTGCCCATAGGCCTGCAAATAGCCGGCCGCCCCTTCGACGAGCAAACGGTGTTCAACACGGCCTACGCCTACGAACAATCCAACGACTGGTACAAGATGCACCCGGACATTTAGGTCGAAGCCTGTGGGCGTATAATGGAAATAATTCTCGGGTCATGAAAAAAACCTTGGTTCAAAGCAGGTGCGCCATGTCAATGGATAAATACACCATGGACGAAGTTTGTGACCGGGGAGAGCAGATTTACAAGAATCATATCAAGCGCTTTGTGGAACCCCAGGAAAACGGTAAGTTTATCGTGATTGATATTGAGAGTGGCGATTATGAGATAGACGAGGAGGAATTGGAGGCTTTCGACCGGCTAAAGATTCGAAGGCCTGTGGCCGAAACTTTTATGACCAGAATTGGGTGCTGCGCCGCATATCATTTGGGTTGGGGCGGAGCCAAGTTCAGTGATTAGGGGACGGGTGTCAAGCGGCAGGGAAATTATCGTGCCCCTTGATATAGGAAAGGGTGACGGGAGGTTTGAGGCAATTGAAGCAGTCTTGGATACTGGATACAGCGGGTCTTTGACTTTGCCATCTTACATAATTGGGCGTCTTGGTTTGGAGCTAATTAGCCGAATAAGCGTTACCCTAGAAATCTGGCCGGAAACTGGCGGTGGCCGGGCGGTCAGCTATACTTGGGGCATCAAGAAATAGCGAGGAATGATAGTGCTGGGAGAGCGTTCAGATCAGAGGGGTCTCTGGGAAGCGGACCGGTTGTACCTGGACCACGTGGGGCGGGACACCTTCTACGGTCTGCTGGCCTCGCTGCGGGGCCGGTTGTTCCGGGACGCGGATTTCGCCGAGTTCTACTGCCCGGACAACGGCCGGGACAGCGTGCCGCCCAGCCTGCTGGCGACGGCGCTGCTGCTCCAGTCCCACGACAAGGTGAGCGACGCCGAGGCCAAGGCCCGGGCTGACTTTGACCTCCGCTGGAAAGTGGCCCTGGGGATTGAGGTGGAGGACCGGCCCTTTGCCAAGAGCACATTGCAGGTGTTCCGCGCCCAGCTGATCCTGCACGACAAAGTGCGGGAGGTGTTCGAGTCCAGCCTGCGGCTGGCCCGGGAGTCGGGCTACCTGAAAAAGCGGAGCATGCGGGTTGCGCTGGACACGACCAACATCCTGGGTCGGGGCGCGGTGAAGGACACCTGCAACCTGTTGGCGGACGGGGTCGTCCAACTGCTGCGGACGCTGGCAGCAGTGGAGAAGATCACCGTCAAAGAATGGGGCAAGGCCCAGGGATACGGGCGGTACCTTGCCTCCAGCATCAAGGGCGAGGCCGCCATCGACTGGAGCGACAAACGGGCGCGGCAGACCCTGCTGGCCGAGATTGTGAGAGACGCGGACCGGTTGTTGGAGCTGTCGCGGCAGGCGCAGGGGGAGTTGTCCGAGAATGGTGAGGAGCGGCAGCGGATTGTGGACGCGGCGGAACTGCTGGGGCAGTTGCTGCTCCAGGACGTGGAACGAGTTGAGGGCGGCGTGAGCCTCAAGGACGGGGTGAGCAAGGACCGGATGATGTCGGTGCATGATCCGGAGATGCGCCACGGCCACAAGAGCAGCAGCCGGCGCTTTGACGGGCACAAGGCGGCGATTGTGGTGGATACCGATTCCCAGCTGATCACCGCCGTGGCGGTACTGCCCGGCAACGCTCCGGACAACCTGGGGGCGCTGGAACTGGTGGAACAGAGCGAGGCCAACACCGGTGTACCGGTGCAGGAGGCCATGGGCGACGCCGCCTATGGGGACGGAGCTACCAGGCAGACCTTCGCCGATGTGGGCCGCAAGCTGGTAGCCCGGGTGCCAGGCCGGCCCGACCGGAAGCACTTTCCCAAGGATGACTTTGTCATCGACCTGGCCGCGGGCAGTTGCACCTGTCCGGCGGGACAGGTCACCCACACCATCGTGCCAGCGGGAAAGCGGACGGATGCCGCGGGGCGGGTATACCGCTGGCAGGCCTTCCAGTTCGACGGGGCCGAATGCCGGACATGTCCACTGCGGTCCCAGTGCATCGCAGCCAAGGGCAGGAAGGGACGGCGGGTGCTGATCCATCCCCAGGAAGGCCTCCTGCAGGAGGCACGGGCGTTGCAGCAGAGCGCCGCCTACGACGAATATCGAGCGCGACGCGTGGCGGTGGAACACCGGTTGGCCCGACTGGTCCAGTTGGGGATTCGGCAGTCCCGCTATTTCGGCAGGGTCAAGACGCGATTCCAACTGTACCTGGCGGCTACAGTGGCCAACCTGACCCTGGTGGCGGGCAAAAGCGACCTGTCGGACAGTGTCGGCGGCGGCGCGGAAGCCCACCGCGCCGTCCTCAGTGCCGTCCCCAGTGATGTCCAGGCTGTTTCCCACGGTGTTGTCGCCAATGCTACGGCCATTTTCGGCGCGGTCCGGCTCGGAATACTGTGGACCGTGATTCTGCTCAAGCCGGCTTTACTGCCGAAATCCCTCTCCCCAACCAGGGCTTTTCGGCCCGGTTTCTAGGGGACAATGTCCACAGAAGATTGAATGCCAGGAGAGGATTTCTGATTTGGCATGATAGGCTGAGAGCCATCCCTGTCTTGGAGGCGTCTGGTCCCCCTTTATTGGGCATGCGCCTTCTCGCCGGTAGCCAGCTTACCGCTCAAATCCGAAACGGCGGCGATGTATTGATTGAAGAACTATAACTCGGTAACCTACCCAAGTTGTAACACGCGGGACTTCTGGCCCAGCAATTGGAACCGAAGCGGGAATAAATAAAGGGAGGAACAACCCTATGAAACTCTTCCGTCTTTCAAGAATAGACCAGGTACCCATAGCCACTGCTACTCCCATCGAGGGGTGGACTGGCGGCGAAGTGAGCCGCACCCGCCAACCGCTACTTGGCGACGGTGACAGCGAGTGGTTCAGCAGCAGCGTCGTCAACTTTGGCAAGGGTGCTACTACCGGTTGGCACCGCCACGCCACCGACCAGCTTCTGGTCATCGTCCACGGCAACGGCATCGTCGCCAACGAGCATGAGAGTCACCAAGTGTCGGTAGGTGACATAGTCCAGATATTGCCCGGCGAAAACCATTGGCACGGCGCCACGGCGGACTCAATAATGGGCCACATCACCATCACCGGCGTAAGCGGCGGATAGCTTACCGCCTGACCCAAATACCCATATGTCGGTATGTGAAAACGGGAGTCGCCCCACCAGGAGCGGGTCCCGTTTGCTTTCCCCAATGGCCTTTGCTACACTCAGCCCTGTCCGGCCAGTCTCGATTCGTTGAGGGTATTTATGACCACTTTGTCCGTCGCCTGGACCGAAGAAACTCTGCGAGTGGCAGGTGTTGACCTGCACCTGGTCAAGGGTGGCTCCGGCGAACCCCTGCTCATCCTCAACGACGAAGTCGGTCATATGGGTCAGCTCAGGTACCAGAGTGAGCTTGCCCAAAATTACACTGTTTACATTCCTTCCCACCCCGGCTTTGGCCAGACACCGCGCCTGGACTGGGTTATGAACATGCGCGACCTGGCCGGCTGGTATTTGATGGCCCTGGATGAACTGGGGCTGAGCCAGGTAAACACCATAGGTTGTTCCCTTGGCGGCTGGCTGGCCGCCGAAATGGCCACCATGAATCCTGCGCAATTCAGGAAGCTGGCTTTGGTGGGACCAATGGGCGTCCTCCCCCCCGACGGATACATTTACGACGTCTTCCTCGAGGTAGTCAGAACCTGCATTTCCACTGCCTTCCTTAACCCAGAGGGCACGCCTGAATTTCAGGAATTGTGCCCCGAGGAAGCCACAGCCGAACAGTCCATGGCCTGGGAGGTAGCCCGGGAAGAGGCGTGTCGCCTGGGCTGGAAGCCTTATATGTACTATCCCGGCTTGCCTCACTTGTTAGGGCGGCTTAAGGACTTGCCCACTATGGTGGTTTGGGGTCGCGAAGACGGCATTGTACCAGTCAGTGCTGCCCACGTTTACCACCATTCCATACCCGGTTCGCGCCTGGAAATCCTGGACAACTGCGGGCACATGCCTCAAGTAGAAAAGTCCGCTGAATTCCTAGCTCTGGTCAGGCAGTTTTTCGCTTAAAAAATGGGCTCCACTCCAAACCCTGCTCCGCTGAGAGTCAGGGTCTCCGGTTCTAGCCAAAATCAGGAGGTAGCACGGTATGTTTGTAGGATATTTCACTGAGCGCCCCTACCAGGACCCTCGTTCCGGCTATTTCGGCGCCACCGGCAAGCCCATCATGGACTTGACGGTAAGCAACGGAATCTACGATCCAAAACTGGGTTCTGAGCTGTACAACCGCTACCTCGACGAAAAAATGTATGCCGAAGAGATGGGCTTCGACGGCCTGATGCTCAACGAGCACCACGGCACCCCCTTCTGCATGGGCGGCGCCATGAACGTGGAAGCCTCCATCCTGGCCCGCATGACCAACCGTGCCAAGATCGTTCTGCTGGGCAACATCCTCCCCATCTGGGACGACCCCCTGTGGCTGGTCGAGCAGCTTTCCATGATCGACATGATCTCCAAGGGCCGCCTGGTATCTGGCTGGGTCCGCGGCACCGGTCGCGAAAGTGTGGCCCATAACTCGCCTCCTCCCTACAACTGGGAACGCTTCCAGGAAGCCCATGAGTTCATTGTCAAGGCTTGGACGACGCCTGGCCCCTTCCGCTGGGAGGGCAAGCACTTCCAGTACCGTCACGTAAATCCGTGGGTGCGTCCCTACCAGGACCCTCATCCGCCCATCTGGTTGCCCGGTGTGGTGAGCCGCGATTCCCTGATGTGGGCCGCCGAGAAGCGGATTCCGTACATCATGCTTGCCACCGAGATGGAACCCACCAAGCGGGCCTTTCAGCTTTACCACGACACCGCTGCCGAGCACGGCTACGAGTCCGGCTCCCAGAACATCGGCTACCTGTGGAAGGTCCACGTCGATGAAACCGAGGAACTGGCCGAACAGACCGCTCGCAAATACGTGCAGGGTCCCAGCAACCCCTTCCTTGCTGGCAACGAGGGCACGGTGAACCCTGCCCTGGTCAACCTGCCCGGCCTTACTTCCCGCACCCGCGTCCTGCCCACCCAAACCGTGGCAACCGCCGCTCGGGGTGGCGGGGGCGGTGTGGCTGGAGTGCTCGGCCGCCCCTACGAACAGCAAATTGAGGACTACACCATCATCGCGGGAACGCCCAAGACTGTGATTTCCAGGATCCGCCACGTCCTGGAATACGTCCGCCCCGGCAGTATCTTCTTCTGGGACGGCGACGGCGCCATGACCCACGACGATGCCATGCGCAGCCTCCGCCTGATGGGCCAGGAAGTCATCCCGGCGGTAAAGGAAATAGCCAAGGAACTGGAACTCCCCGGTCCCTTCGAGGTTGACCCGGCCACGGGAAAGGACATTCCTCAAGAAGTGGCCGCCGGCTAGGCTCCACTTATCAAGGTACGTTTGTAGATAGGGGCGGGTTTCAAACCCGCCCTTACAGTTGTCGGCCAGGCGGAGAAGCCCTGATATCCTTGTGTCTTTCCCCTCTGATATAATTCTTCTAGGCAACTCCCATACGTACCACAGGCGAGGTTCGCTATGACCAGCAAAGCCAAGCCGGCGGGCCCTACTCACCTCACCATGCTGCCCGACCCGCCGGAAGACGAACGCGATATGCAGCAACTCCCACACATCGCCACTGCCATCTTGGTTCTGCGTGCCTACTACCGGCATACCCTTGGCCGTAGCGACGTTCTGGTGTCCGGGGAAGGTTACCTGTGCCGCCGGGCTGGAGAGGCCCGCCGGTCTCCGCACCCCGACTGCGTAGTGGCTCTGAATCTTCCCTTCGACCCGGATATCGTTGAGCAAGAGGGCAACGGCTACACTATCGAAGAAATTGGCCAGCCCCCTGACTTTGTACTGGATGTGGGTTCGACGACCAGTGGCTTGCAGGACTATACCGTGAAACGGGATATCTATGCGGGGTTGGGGGTAACGGAGTACTGGCGTTTCGACCCCACCGGCGGGAGACACCACGACGTACCTCTGGCTGGGGATACGCTGGTAGAGGGAAAATACGAACCCATCCCTGTGGAGAACGGTCCCGACGGGGCGCACCGTGGCTACAGCGCGGCCCTCAGTCTGGAGTTGCGCTGGCAAGAGGGGAGGCTGCGGTTTTTCGATCCGGTGGCGGGAGAATACTTGCCATCCTTGGAGGAATCTCTGGCGCAGCGCGATCAGGCCCAGGCAAGGGTTCGCGAGCTGGAAGAGGAATTACGCCGGTTGCAAGGCCGGTAACCGCCGTTTCCTTCAGTTGATCGCAATGACCGGGTATTTACGCGCAGATATCGTAGTCATCGGCGGCGGCCCCGCCGGCAGCGCGGCTGCCACCATGCTTGCCCGCCAGGGCTGGCAGGTTGTCCTGCTGGAGCGGGAACAGTTTCCCCGCGACCACGTCGGCGAGTCCCTTCTCCCCGCCAGTATCCCCATCCTCGAAGAACTCGGGGTCCTGTCGGCTGTCGAGGCCCAGGGCTTCCTCAAGAAATTAGGCGCAACCATGGTCTGGGGTCGGGACAAGGAGCCCTGGAGCTGGTTCTTCGGCGAGACCAACCTCCGCTACCCCCACTCCTACCAGGTCTGGCGCCCCACCTTCGACCAACTGCTTCTGGACAACGCCGCGGCAAGTGGTGTGGAGGTCCGCCAAGGTTGGCGCGCCACCGAAGTCCTGTTTGACCAAGACTCTGCCGCTTCCCAAACCCGTCATTCCGGTGAAGGCCGGAATCCAGCAATCCCCAACGACCAACAACCTCCGGATAAACGAACTGTTACCGGCGTCCGCTGCGTGGACTCTGTAGGACACGAGCAGGTAATCAATGCCCGTTTCCTGGTGGACGCCAGCGGGCAAAACGGGTTGCTGGGCCGCCAACTTGGCCTGCGCCGCTGGGACGAGTCCTTTCGAAACCTGGCGGTCTATGCCTACTACGAAGGCGCGGAGCGGTTGCCTCCCCCTGCGGACAGCAACATCTTTATCGAGTCATACACCCACGGCTGGCTCTGGACCATCCCCCTGCACACCGGCTTGTCCAGCGTGGGTGCGGTGGTGGACCAGAAGGTTGGGGAAACTCTTGTGCAAGACCTGGGGCTGGAGCGATTTCTGGACGAACAACTTGGCCTGGCCCCCTACACCGCAACCATGCTGTCCAACGCCCGCCGTGTCTCCGGCCCCTTTATAGTCAAGGACTGGTCCTATGCTTGCGACAACATGGCTGGGGACGGCTACGTCCTGGCTGGGGACGCCGCCTGCTTCATTGACCCCCTCTTTTCTTCGGGGGTCCACCTGGCCCTGATGTCCGGCGTCCTGGCCGCCGCCTATGCCACTACCGCCCTGCGCAGTCCGGACATGGCCCCGGCTGCCGCGCAGGTTTACCAGGAACTCTACATGAAGGAGTATCACCATTTCAGGGAGATGGTCCGCCTCTTCTACTCCAGCAACCGCACTGTCGAGTCCTACTTCTGGGAAGCCCGCCGCATTCTCGAAGGTGATCAGGCGTCGGAGTCCGGTCTATCAGCCCGTGCTTCCTTCATTCAGGCGGTGGCTGGCCAGACGCCCCAGGGCTACGAACGCATGGTCCTGGAAAGGGGCGCGGCCCCAACTGAATTTGCCAGCAGCGTCCGCGCCGTGGAGTCAGACCGGGCCAGGCGTCAGGCGCAAATGGATGAGCACCTTCAGCCGCAGAGCGGACAGCCCCCGGCCATCCTCTCTGCCGCACCCCAGCTTCGCCCCGGCGTACAAGTCCAACGCAAACCTGTAGTGGGCGATGGCGCTTTCGACTGGGGCTATGTGCTGATCACCGAAAGTCATCCGGAGGGTCTCCCCTGCAGCAACCTTGTTGCCCGCCTGGCCGCAATGCTGGACGGCAAGACGACGGTCGCCGATCTGCTGAACACACTGGCCGCCGAAGTTGATCCCTCGCAACAGCAGCAACTTTTTTCCAGCATCCTCACCACCCTGCAAATTCTCTATGTGGACGGAACGATAGAAAATCTCGTCTTCTGATTCCGCCGTGACCGCGTAAGTTCACGAATCCCCAAACTATTAAGTCAATCATTGGTGTACATTCGTGGATGAACCCCTCTGTTTGCCCCATATTCCCCCTTTGTCTATAATGGCCTCAGATTCCTCATTTGAGTTGCCATAAGTGTTTCCGCAACCAATCTATCCCTTGTTGAGGTGACTGCAATGAACCTGCCCGAACGCATGAAATTCGGCATATTCCTTGGGCCCTTCCACCGAGTCGGCGAAAATCCTACCCTGGCCATGGACCGGGACATGGAGTTGATCCAATGGCTGGACTACCTGGGTTACGACGAGGCCTGGATCGGCGAGCACCACAGCGCCGGCTGGGAGACTATCTCTTCTCCCGAACTGTTCATTGCCGCCGCCGCCGAACGCACGCGCCACATCAAGCTGGGGACCGGCGTCATCAGCCTGCCCTACCACCACCCCTTCATGGTGGCCAACCGCATGGTCCAGCTTGACCACATGACCCACGGGCGAGTGATGCTGGGCGTGGGGCCCGGGGCCCTGCCCGGCGATGCTTACATGATGGGGATTGACCCCACCACCCAGCGGGAAAAGATGGACGAGGCTTTGGGCATCATCCTGCGCCTCTTCACCGAGGACGAGCCCATCACCTACAAGAGCGATTGGTTCGAGCTTCGCGAGGCCATGCTGCAACTGCGGCCCTACCAGCGCCCCTACATGCCCCTGTCGGTGGCCTCGGTGCAGTCCCCGGCCGGCGTCGCCATGGCCGGAAAGTATGGAGCTTCGGTTCTGACTATCACCGTTCCCCGCGACCCGTCGGCAGGCCCGTCCAATCTCAAGGGTCTCTGGGACATCGCCGAAAACTCAGCGGCAGAACACGGCCAGACGGTTGATCGCCACGAATGGCGCCTGGCCGTTCCCTGCTACCTGGCTGATGACCGGGACCAAGCCCTTGAGGAAGTCAAAATGGGCGCGGGCCGTTACCTCCGCGAATACTCTGAGGGTACCAATGGGCGCAAGGCAGCCTTTGATGGCCCGCTGGAAGGTGTTGCAGAGTTCATGAGGGACAACGGTTCCTGGATTATCGGTACACCCGACGACTGTATCGAAAGCCTCAACCGCCTTGCCGAGCAGAGCGGCGGTTACGGCGGTTTCCTGGTCCAGACGATTGACTGGGCGCCCCGTGAGAAAATGTTGCACAGCTTTGAGCTGATGGCCCGCTACGTCATGCCCCACTTCCAGGGTTCCATCAGGAGCGTCGCCGCCTCAAACCGTTGGGCCGCCGAACGCCAGGAACTCTTGGTTGGCGGCAGGGTGAGGGCCATAGAGCGGGCCCACCAGGTATATGGCGAAAGGCAGGGCCCCGGCTCCCCGCAGAACGGATCCGGACAAAACGGGTCCGGCCAGGAGAGCGTTGCGGAGGCCAAAGAAGAGGTTCCGAAACCGCAACCCGCGTCCAGCGCGGGTATGGCCAGCCACAACAGTCCCTCAGCAAGGGACCCAAGACCCCGGAAGGCGAGTTTGAACTTCCCATCCTTGAAGTCCTGTTCGACTTGGGGGGCAAGGGTTCCACCGAAGCAGTGCTGGCCGGAATAGAGGCCATGATCGGAGGCTACTTCAAGGATGTCGACCGGCAGCCATCAGCAACAGGCGAAATCAACTGGCGCCAATCGGCCGAGTCCGCTCGTCAAACGCTGGCAAGTTTCGGCTTGGTCCGGGTAAACGCCGACGGAGATGCCTGGGAACTAACCGAAGAAGGCAAGAGGGAAGCAGCCAAAGCCAAGATTTAGAGGCACCTGTAGATTGCCCCGCAGTTCCCGTTAATCGGGCATAACGTAACGGGCGGCACCTACAAAGTGCCGCCCGTTTGGCTTGGTTGCCAATGATTGTTGTTGGACCGTCCCCGGGAGCTTGTCACTCTGAGCGAAGCCGAAGAGTCTGGAATCCTGCCAGCGAGAATCTTTCGGTAGAGGAAACCCTTTACCTGGCCACCGTTGGGATTCTTCCGTACTGCACTCCCCAGAATAATAGCAGCCTGTGAGTTTTATCAACAAGGCCCCCGTACAACTCCCCTACAACCCCTGCCCCACCGTCGCCAACAAATTCAAACTCCGCTCTATAGAACCCTGCGCGTCGCCCCCGGCGCTTATCGGGTGGGCCAGAACTTCAGTAGCTCCCCACTCAAACAGCTCATGCAAGCGTCCGGCCACCGTCTCCTCGTCACCCATCAGCACCACGTCCTCAATCATCCCGTCGCTCCAGGCCCCTTCCCGCGCTTCCGGATGACCCGAGGCGGCGAACATTTCCTGGTAAAAGGGAGAGCGGGGATAATTGGACAATTGCGCTCGTGCCGCTTCCCGTACCTCGTCGGCATTCTCATGGACGCACACCGGTGCGTGGGCCACCAGCGGCGGCACCGGACGCCCCCCTATTTCGGCGCCCTTCTGCATTTCCGGCAGGGCCACGTCCCGCAGGTACTGGCCTGGGCACACCCAGCTTATCGCACCGTCAGCCACCTCGCCGCACAGCCTGAATGAACGACGCCGCAGGGCCGACGCCATCACCGGCACGTCCGGGGCCGGCGCCCCGGGCAGCGAACCGTGCCCGTGGTACTGAGTGCCGTCATAGTCCACCTGGCCCTCCCACAGCAGCGCCTTCACCACCTGGATGTACTCCCGCAGGTTGGTCAGCGGCGCGTGGTGTTCGATGCCAAACATCGGCTCGATGCTGACCTTGTGGCTGGGACCGAGGCCCAGCCGGAACCGTCCCGGGGCCATCTGGGCCACCACCTGGGTCTGCGCCACAGTCACGATGGGATGGCGCGGGTAGGTGGGGATGATGCTGGTTCCCATCAGGATGCGGTCGGTAATGGCTGCCGCCGCGGCAAAGGTGGTCAGCGCGTCCGGCCCCGCACCGCCTGAAGTCAGCCACGCCGCCTCAATACCCAACTCTTCCAGGTGCTGTATGCGGGCCACCACGGTCCGGCTGTCGCCACCCATCGCCGCCACGCCAATTCGCTTCTCTGCCATAGTCTTCACCTTCTTTGCACATCTTGCATTTTGGTAGTCCAATTGGGGGCAGGTTAGCATTGGTAGCGGACATTGGCAACCAAAATACAACGTGCCCTGTCGTAGTTACGGGTTACTCGGTGTCTGCTGACGTGATGATCAGCAAAGCAAATTGAAAATCTTCCGATGCCCTTGAAGGTGTGTCGACAATTCTCAAAAGAGGGGTGGAAGAAGAAGACTAAGCCCAGAGGAGCACCTATTGTCACCAAATCGCGTTTCGTGCGACTTTGATTTCCTCGGCGGCATTGCACGGATTCAAAGAAGCCCGGTCGGGCGGTTCCCCTTTCCTTGACACCCCCCTGACCCCCTCCTACAATCCAGACGCATCTGGTAGCTTGGAGTTATCAATAGTGACTTGGGACTTTCAACTGGTTGCCGGCCCTTACGGCACCCCCACCGACGGCCCGCTTTGGGACGGGGAAGCCCTGCTTTCTACCCAGCTAACCTTCCCCTTCAACGCCGCCAATAACCGCATCCTACGCTACGACCCTGCCACCGGCGCAGTGTCGGACTTCCGCCGTTGGACCAACCGCACCACCGGACTGGCCTTGTCTCCAAGCGGGGTCCTTTACGGCGCCCAAAGTGGCGGTCGCCGTCTCGTCAGGTTCAACGCCGACGGCAGCACCTCGCCCCTGGCCCACAAGCTGAACGGGATCTACCACAACCAGCCCAAAGACCTGGTAGTGGACAGCAATGACCGCATCTGGTTCTGCGACCCCCACGGCGACCTCCGCGAGGCCATGAACCCGCAAATTCACGACAAGCTGGACCATGCCTCGGTGCTGCGCCTTGAAGCCCCGACCTTGGACGCAGCCATCACCCGCATGACCTACGACACCGACTCCCCGATGGCCCTGCTCCTGTCCGCTGACGAGTCCACACTGTACGTGGCGGAAAGCAGCGAAGAACCCCATGGCCCTCGCGAACTGCGTGGCTACCCCATCCTGGACACCGGCGCCCTCGGCCAATACCGACTCCTCCACAACTTTGGCAGTGACGGCGCCCGTGGTAGGGGTGGCGTCCACCGCGGCATCTACGGGATGTGCCTGGACGGCGATGGCAACGTGGTCGCCGTTGCTGGCGGAGCGGAAGCCGGCCCCGGGCCCATGGTGTATATCTTCACCCCCGAAGGCCGAATCATCGAGTCCCACCCACTGCCCGAGGAGCCAACTAATTGTGCCTTCGGCGGGACCGAACTGGCGGACTTGTACGTCACCACCACCCAAGGCAGCCTGTACCGCGCTTCAGGTACCGGCCGAAAGGGCTGACGTCACGCCTGCCTGTCCGTCGCCATTTAATTGAAATCGCATAATCGACCAACAGCAGAATTCAAGGAGGAATCATGGTTTCCGGACCCACCGCACCCAACATGGAAGACACCATTGCCCTGCTCCGCTCCGAATCCGACACCCTCGCCGCATTTCTGGCCGGCCTGGACACCGAGGGCTGGGGTCGGCAGAGCGCCTGCACCGCGTGGACAATTGCCGATGCCGCGGCCCACATCGCCCAGGGCTCCCAGGGTGCGTCACTGGCCCTGACCCGCGCCTGCGACGGCGATCCTTCTCCCCCCGAGGGAGCGCGTTTGCTGGATGCCGGCGAACGGGCCTCTGAAATGACCGCCGACCGGGCCATCGCCTTCAGTACCGGCAAAGAGGCCTCCGAACTGCTCCAGGCCTACAATGAGGGCGCCGACCTGCTGGTGCGGACCGCCTCCGATTTGCAGCCCGAGGACTGGGAAAAGCTTTCCTTCCACCGCCGCGGCCTCATCCCAGTGCACGAGAACGTCACCCGTCGTATCCAGGAGATCGCCATCCACGGGTGGGATATCCGCTCCGCCTTCGACCCAGCCTCCGAAATATCAGAGGCCGGTGCCAGGGAGATTGCCACCGTAGCCCACTGCTGGCTGAACGCTTGCTTCGTACCCCTGGAAGGCGGCGCCAACGCCCGCTTCCGATTCGATGTTTCGGGTCCCAACCCGTTCAGCGAAGACGTAGTGCTGGAAGGAAACGGCTTTCGCATCGAGCCGGCCGGTGATGCATCCCCTGACGTCACCTTCCGCTCCAACACTAGCGCCTACGTGCTCTTAATCTACGGCCGTCTCGACATCAGCTCAGGTTCCACCCCGGTCCAATTGGAAATCGACGGCCTCCTTGAAAGGGCCCTGCTATTCACCCAAAGCTTCCAGGGTTACTAGAGAATCTGCGAAAGAGTCCCTTCCCCCTCGACGGGGAAAGGTTAGGATAGGGGTGGCGACAAAGGAAATGTCAGCACTGGTTTTGAGGTACTTTCTAAGGCAGGGCAAATTCCTGCTTAATCGCGGATAAACGAAAGGGCCGGGGCGAAAACCCCGGCCCTTAACTCTTGTCCGCTGCGAAAACGCCTAGGCGGTAGCCCAGTCCACCCCGTTCAAAACAATCTTCTGGAACTCAGGCGTCTCAAAGCTGCGGCCATCGTGGCCCAGCAGCAGCACGAATACCTTCCCGTCGCCGTAGCTGCGAGTCCAGGCCAGGGGGTAGGTGCCGCCGGCCATGAACATGGGATCCCGGTTCGGACCCCAGGGCCACGTCCCTTCCTCTGAATCACCAGTCAGGAAGATGTCGTTGCCATCCCCGTAGGCCAGGCCCATGTACAGCTCGTCGTTGGTGGAAAAGTCGGCCACGCCCTGCACGCCGGAGTGCCCGGCCTGGCTTACGTTAACCGTAAACTCGCCGTAGGGCGGGTGGTAGCTGGTGCCGGTAATCCAGCCGCCGCCGGTAATCTCATGGTACTCCGGCCAGGTGTTGGACAGGCACGTGGAGATGTGGATACAAACAAATCCCTTGCCCGACTTGATGTAGTTAGCCATGCCGTCTTTCTCGGCCTGACCCAAGGCCCAGTCCCCAAAGTCGGGTATGTTCTCCCGTCGGGTGTTGAACACCAGGGCATCAAAGCTGCCCATCTCTTCGGCGTTGGCCAGCACCGAGGCATCCTCGGTAACCGTCACGTCGTGCCCCGCTGCATTGAGAAAACTGTCGAGTACGGGAGTAGATTCCTCGTAGGGGTGGCGTCCCCCGCTAATTACCAGTAACTTCACTAAATCATACCTCCGGAAATGTTGTACTGTTGCTCAGGTTAGTCGCGGCCATTATACAACAGGCTGTGTCGATTGGTTAGGCGAGACCTAAAGAAGGTAGCGTCGCAGCTTGGTTGGTTTGGTTAACTCACCCCTTAGGGGTAGCCCATGTGGCTGCCCGGTCTCTCTAACAAAACCACCTGAAACGGAACACTACATAACAAGGGCGGGGATATCGCCCCAATGACACTATTTTTGCTATCATAAGTGGCGGGCAAGACTACTTCTCTAATCTACGAAACCAAATGCTTCCGGTAATACCAATGGGCCCACAGGGTTAGGTCCTCCCTACCGCAGGGGCGGCGTCAGGTAAGTCAGAGACTTTTATCACAACCTAAATCACACTTTCAGGCTGGATTCCGGCAGTTCCACTTGTACCCATACGCTCCCTTCAGGCCACTGTTTGTACTGGATCTGTGGGTATGTTTGCAGCCCTTAGGAGGCCAAGACCTGTAATTGGCGCCAGCACGATTTGACAGGGTTATTGTCATTTCACTACTTCTCTTAGCGGTTTACTTTTTTGCGGAAGCGATTTCGTTTAAGTTGCAGGGGTTTCTTCAAAGCGCTCTGGGCTGCAGACCACCTGCGACACAGACAATTGCCCCTGTCGCTCCTTAAACGTAGCTGATTGGTATATCTTGGTGAGTGATTCAACCACTGGGGGTGGGTCGGTACAATTCTCTTGTACGAACTGACTTGATAGCTGACGCCGCTGGCGATAGGCATTGGTGGTTGTCGAGTGCTGATGTGTGCAGACCATGCGTTTCTTCATCTGTTTGGCTATATTGGTTCCACTTATACTGGCCGGTTGCCGTCCCAGTTCCCCTCCCGTGGCACCGATGGAGCCCCATGCGTCAAGCGCAGTTTCGTCAGTAGAGAGGGATCCTGTGTCGGCTGGCGATAGCGGGGTGCCCACGACCATGGCTTCAGATACCGCGACGCAGGATATCGGGGAAAGACCCGTCGCGCCATCTGCCACGCCCGCCTCTGGGCCTGTCGCTACACCTGGCCCGTCAACACCGGCCCGGCCCCCCAACTCTGATCCCACCGAAACCCCCGCTGCGCCGCCGACAGCGACTCCCAGGCCAACGTTGCCCCCAGCTACGCTGCTATCGCCGGCCCGTAAAACAGCCCCGGCAGTGGCCGTTGCGGATATGGAAGAACTGGTAAGCGGAAACACGGCCTTTGCCCTCGACCTGTACCAATCCCTGTCTGAATCTGGTGGCAACTTGTTTTACTCGCCCTACAGCATTTCCGTGGCCTTGGCCATGGCCTACGGCGGCGCGGCCGGAGAGACGGAGACGCAGATGGCGAAGGCCATGTCATTTCTACTGCCGCAGGAACGGCTGCATACGGCCTTCAATGCGCTGGACCTGGAACTGGCGCCGCCCTCGCAGGAAATGGAAGGTGGCGGGTTCGAGTTGCGCATTGCCAATGCCGTGTGGGGTCAGGAGGGCCATGGCTTTCTGCAGGACTACCTGGATTCCCTGAGCCTCAATTACGGGGGCAAGTTAAGGATCGTGGACTTTCGGGGACAGCCGCAGGAGGCCCGCATCCGGATAAACGACTGGGTTTCTGAGGAGACCAACGGCAGGATTGAAGACCTGTTGTCGCCCGATGCCATTGACCGCTTCACCCGGCTGGTGCTGGCTAACGCCGTCTATTTCCAGGCGGAATGGCAACGGCCCTTTGATGAACGGGCTACGTCCAGGGGGCCTTTTTACGGGCTGGACGGCGGGGAAACCCGGGTCGAAATGATGCGGCAGACCGAGAACTTCGGTTATGCCCGGGGCGACGGCTACCAGGCGGTGGAACTGCCCTACAAGGGCGGGGACGTATCCATGGCCATACTCCTGCCTGATGAAGGCAGGTTTGCGGAGTTTGAAGACTCGCTCGACGCTAACGTGCTAGGGGCGATTCTGGAAGATATGGAGAGTCGCCGCGTCCGGTTGACCATGCCAAAGTTTGAGCTGGAGGCGACCTTTGACCTGGTCGGAACGCTGCAGGGAATGGGCATGCCCAATGCCTTCGATGACGGGAAAGCCGAGTTCGTGGGGATGAACGGTTTGTCCTGTCTGGCGGGGGACGATGAGTGCCTGTATATATCGGGTGTGGCGCACAAGGCCTTTGTGTCAGTGGACGAGGCGGGAACCGAGGCGGCGGCGGCCACGGCGGTAGTGGTGGCCATTCCCAAGTCGGTGATCATTGATGAGCCTGTTGAATTGACCATTGACCGTCCCTTTGTGTTCCTGATCCGGGATGCGGAGACGGGGTCGGTGCTGTTCCTGGGACGGGTGGTTGTAGTGTGATGGGCCTTGGCTTCGATCAACAAAGTACATCAGTCTGACGGCTGGAAATTATCTCGAATCACATGATTAGACTTGCCGGAATTCTGATCGTCCTGGTTCTGGCCTGCCTGGTAACGGCGGGTTACCCGGTGTTTGCCCAGGGGCCGCCCGAGCAGGAAGACGGCAGCGTGTCCTCCTCCGGAAAAAAAGATTCCAGCGTCAGCCGGTTCCTCTTGGATGCGATCAGCGAACGCGGGGGCAGTGGAGGGACGCAGCAGGGGGCCGTAACCAGGGACTCGGGCACGAGGACAAGATCAGATTCTGGCGGCGGCAGGGCCGACTCCGGAGTCTCCGGTTCCGGCGGGACAGATGAAAGTGAAGAACTGCTCAGCGGGGTTACCAAGGACGATTTCGAGACCTCCCAGACGGTAGATACCCTGGTGCGGTTCGACGAATCCGGCAACGTGGGGGTTTACATCCACCTGGATTCCACCGACGAGGAGTCTCTA
Source organism: Dehalococcoidia bacterium (assembly GCA_965215975.1). GTDB lineage: Bacteria > Chloroflexota > Dehalococcoidia > Lucifugimonadales > UBA3495 > Bin22. The sequence continues at coordinate 2,274,045 of OZ244136.1, forward strand.
CAGCAGGTGCGGAGCGTGGTGGAGCGGGTGGAGATTGAAGGGCCGGAGTACGGTCTGGTCCAGGCGTGGGTGGAGCCAGATAGCCTGGGTGACTTGGCCGGCCTGGAGGCGGTGGAGCGAATTACCCCTCCAGATTACGGCCGCACCGAGAAGGGTTCCACCACGACTGAGGGTGATGCCGTCCACCGGGCCAACCTGGCACGGGCTTTCAGCGGCTTGTCCGGCGAGGGGGTTAAGGTGGGCGTCATTTCCGACGGGGTGGACGCCTGGACCTCCGCCCGGTCCCGGGGCGACCTTCCTTCCAGGCTTGAGATTAACCCAAACCAGGACAGCGAGGGCCACGAGGGCACGGCGCTGCTGGAAATCATCCACGACTTGGCACCCGATGCCGACCTGGCCTTTTCCGGTTCCGAGTCTTCCCTGGGCATGGCGCATGCCATCCTGTGGCTGGCCAACGAAGCCTTCGAAGGGGAGGGCGCTGACGTAATAGTTGACGACCTTCATTACTATTACCAGCCTTATTTTGAGGACGGGATTGTAGCCCAGGCGGCGGCCGACGCGGTGGCCGGCGGCACGGTGTACGTGGCGGCGGGCGGAAACACCGGAAGTCGGCACTACGAAGGCGACTTCGTAGATAGTGGCGACGGCTTTCATGCCTTTGACGGCAGCAGCGATATAACAATGCGGCTGCGCTCACCTGGCAGCGCGTTTGTTGTCCTGCAATGGAGTGACCAATTCGGCGCATCTGCCAACGATTACGACCTGTACCTATGTCCGGCTGGACTGACGCCAACCACCTTCAACCTCTTCAACGGAATCTGCGACGCCAGTACAGATACACAGGACGGAAACGACGACCCTATTGAAGTGGCAAGTCTTTTCGGCGCAGACGAGGTTGACGTCTTTATCAAGAAGGACAGCGGCAATAACCGGCGCCTGGAAATGGTCTTCTATGGCAGCGCGGCCCGGGAATACGGAGTATCTGAAGGAAGCGTCGTCCACCAGGACGCCGTGCCGGGTGTGCTGACCGTCGGAGCGGTAAATGAAGCCGACCCAGGCAACGATGACATTGAGTCCTTCAGCAGCCAGGGCCCCTCCAGGATTTACTTTCCTTCTTTTGAGACACGAAGCAAGCCGGACGTAGTGGCTTCGGATGGAGTGTCGGTAACGGGTTCAGGAGGGTTCCCCAGCCATTTCTTCGGCACGTCGGCTGCCGCGCCCCACGGGGCAGGCATCGCTGCCTTGCTGATTGAAGCCCAGCGGCTGGCCGACCCTACCATGACCAAGAAGGAGGTTGCCGATGCCGTCGTCCAGAAGATTAAGGACACTGCCGTAGACCTGGGCCCGTCGGGGCACGATAACAAGACCGGCTACGGGAGGGCCGACGTCCTGGCCGCCGTAGTGTCCCTGGACCAACTGTCGGGGACAACCTTCACGGTTAACTCCACCGGCGACGGGGCAGACAGCAGCAGCAGCGATGATATGTGCGACGACGGCAACGGCAACTGCACCCTGCGGGCTGCCATCCAGGAGGCCAACCGGAACGACGGCAGCATCATTGTGTTCGACATATCCGGCGGCGGCGCCCGCACCATCCAGCCTGCCTCGGCCCTGCCCACCATCACCAGGACGGTGTTCATTGACGGCTTCAGTCAGTCCGGGGCCAGCGCCAGCAACTACCGCATCGAGCTGGATGGTACCAATGCCGGAACCAATACCAATGGCCTGACAATCTCGGGCACCGAAGCGTGGGTGCGGGGCCTGTCAATAAACGAGTTCGGCGGCAACGGCATTGTGCTACAGGGTTCCGGCGGAAAGCAGGTTATAGATCAAAACCGCATCGGAACCAACGATTCCGGCACCGGAGATTCGGGCAACGGCAAGTCCGGAGTGCTGGTGTCAGGCTCGGACCGGGTGATCCTGCGCGACAACCTGATATCGGGCAACGATGGCCATGGAGTGGAACTTTCCGGCGGCGCAGACTACGCCAGAATCGACAACAACATCATCGGCGCCAACGCCAGCGGCACGTCGGACCTGGGCAATACCGGTTCGGGCATCCACATATCCAACGGAGACGAGGCCATAATTGGCAAGAACGTTATTGTGGGCAACGACTCCCACGGTGTCTCCCTTACCGGTTCTTCAACGGAAGAGAACCTGGTTGCGGAAAACTACATTGGCGTGAACGGGAGCGGTACCTCCATTGCCAACAGTGGCTCGGGCGTCCACATTGGCAGGGGCTCCGACGACAACATCGTTGAACATAACACCATCGCCCACAACACCGCCGACGGGGTTACGGTGGTTTCCAGTTCGGCAACGGGCAACACGGTGTGGGAAAACTCGATGGATTCCAACGGCGGGCTGGGCATTGACCTGAACGACGATGGGGTTACTGCCAACGATGCCAATGACAGGGACTCTGGTCCCAACAACCTTCAAAACTATGCGGTGCTGACCTCGGCGGGACTGAGCAGCGACGCCGGTTCCATCGGCTTCAACCTGTACGTCACCCAGGGCAACCGGTACACGGCGGACTTTTATGCCAGCGACTCCTGCGACGGTTCGGGCAATGGCGAAGGAAAGGAATGGCTGGGCTTTGCCCGGGTAGTTCCTACCACCTTCGGAGACCGCCACTTCGTGGTAAATACATCCCGGGGCACCCTGAACCAGTATGACTATCCGTCGGGCACCTACATTACCGCTACCGTTACCCTGAACGGAAGCACCTCTGAGTTTTCTCCATGCGTCCGGCGAATTGCCCTGCCGCGGTTTACCCTGTCCGATGAAGTCATTGAGGTGGCGGAGGACGGAACCACCAACACGACCTACACGGTGAGACTGGCCACCCAACCTTCCCACGAAGCCACCGTGGACCTGACCATAGAAGGGAGTGATGCGGTCACGGTCTCACCCACTCCCTTGACATTCACTACGAGCAACTGGGACAACACCCAGACGGTGACGGTGACCGCCGTCAGCGATGACGACCCCGAGGACGAGTTCACGGTCATTCAGCACAAGATGACCATTGACAGCAAACAGTACGTGTCGGAGTGGCTACCGGTCACGGTTGTGGACTACGACGTGCCGGATGTGGCCCTGGTACTTGGAGGGACCAACAGGTTGACCGGTTTCGTCAGCATGGATGAAGGTCAGTCCGCCACCTACCCCGTAGTGCTTACCGCGGAACCGGACGACGACGTAACTGTCAGCATATACAGCTCCAGTTCCAGTGCGCTGCGGGTGTCGACTTCCTCGCTGACCTTCACCAAGGACAACTACGATACGGCCCAGAACGTCACCATAACGGCACGTAGTGACTCGGATGCCGAGGACGAACTGGTTAATGTTTACCACGAGGTCTTGGTCGGTGGGAGTTACTACGAGGTGGCGCGGGTTCGGGCCATCATTACCGACCCCATTTTCCCCAGGCTGACCCTCTCGGAGGATACTCTCAGCGTCAACGAGGGTGAAACCAACACCTACACTATCGTCCCGGCAACGGAGCCTTCCAGGAGTTTTACACTTACCCTGGAAAGCAACGACACCGAGTCGGTGACAGTTTTGCCGCCGACCATGACCTTCAACGTGGGGACCAACGCCAACTGGGAGACGGAGCAGACGGTGACCGTGACGGGGGTGCAGGACGATGACGAGTTTGACGACGTGGCGCTCATCCGGCACCTGTCCACCTATTCTGGCATTGAGTACAGGTTGGGCAGTGGCGTGGAAGTCACGGTGGCTGACGGCAACCGCGCGCCCTTCTTCGAGGAGGGCGTGAAGATTACCCGCAGCGTCCCCGAAAACTCGCCCCAGGGAACCAATGTGGGGGAGCCCGTAGCAGCCACGGACCTCAACAGCGATACCCTGACCTACACAATCGAGGACCAGGTTGGCGGGCCCTATGAAGTCGACAATACCGGCCAGATTACCGTAGGAACAGGGGCAGGCCTAGACTACGAGTCCCGCACTGCGCAGGAGGTTCAACTCACCGTAGAGGACCCCGACGGGCTTTCTGACACCATTGAAGTTCAGATCGAGATCACCGATGTGAACGAGCCACCGGTCATCACCGGCAACCAGGAACTGGAATGGCAGGAAAACCGCACCGGAAACCTCTCCCGCTTTCGCGCCACGGACCCGGAACGGGATACCTTTGAATGGTCGGTGATTGGCACTGACTTCACCTTTTTCTCCATCGATAGCGGGGGCTACCTGAAATTCAATGAGCCGCCGGACTTCGAGGCCGAGGCCGACGCCAACAGCGACAACGTTTATGAGCCTACGGTGGTGGCTATGGACACTGCAGGCCAATTCGGCACCCTGAACATCAAGGTAACCGTCACAAACGCCAACGAACCGCCCACGGTAACTGGGGAAGACGACATTACCATTGACGAGAACACCGACACCTTCTCCCGTACCTACTTCGCCTCTGACCCGGAGGGTGTTGCTTCCACCTTCACCTGGAGCCTGTCGGGCACTGACAGTGGCGACTTCAACATTGATACCAGCACGGGGGAACTGACCTTCCGCAACACCCCGGATTTCGAGAGTCCCGCCGATTCAGGCCGGAATAACGAATACATGATTGCCGTGCGGGCTACGGATGACGGAGGTCTCCGGGGTTCGCTGGACGTCACAATTACGGTAATTGATGTCAACGAAGCTCCCACAATTACCGGCGGCGAAACTGTGTCCTTCCCCGAGAACAGCACCCGCTCGGTGGCCAGCTACAGGGCCACAGACCCCGAGCAGGGAACTATAACATGGTCAGATTCAGGGACGGACGACGACGACTTCGAAATTACAAGTGATAGCAGTGGTCGAGGGGTACTGACCTTTGTCAACGTGCCGGACTTCGAGAATCCTGCAGATCTGAATGGGGACAACGACTATCTGGTAACTATCGAAGCATACGATGGAAGGAACACCGCCACCCTGGACGTAATCGTCACCGTAACTAATTCCTCCGGCCCGGAGGAGCCCACCATCACCACCACCAGCCGGCCCGTCCTGACCTACCAGGAGAACGGCACCGGCGCGGTCTATACTTACCGCGCCACCGACCCCCAGGGCCGGGCCGTAGAATGGTCTTTGGAAGGCGAAGATGCCAACGACTTAAGCATAACGAGGGACGGCGGGGTCCTCGCCTTCACCAACCCGCCGGACTTTGAAATCCCGACAGACTCGAATCAGGACAATGTGTACGAAATTACGGTGGTGGTAACCGACGACCAGGGCCTCACCGACAGTTTTGACGTCACCATCATCGTCACCAACCACCACGAAAGCCTGGAACCAGCCATAACAACCGGTCCCAGCAGGGGGCTGACTCACCACCAACTGAACTACCAGGAGAACCGGACCTCCACGGTCTATACCTACAGCGCCAGAAACTATGGTTCGGGGTCCCTAAGCTGGTCAGTGTCGGGGACGGATGCCGGAGACCTTACCATTGCCACCGATACCAGTGGCAGAGGTGTGCTGACCTTTGGGAGTACGCCTGACTTCGAATCTCCGGACGATCTCGACAACGATAACTATTATGAATTTACGGTGTTGGTCGCCAATGCCGGAGGCTACATAGACCGGCTGGACGTTGTCGTCACCGTTACCGACGTGAACGAGGGGCCGGAGGTCATCGGCGGTGGCGACAGCTTCAACGTCCGGGAGAACCAGGACTGGTCCGGGGCCAGCTTCACCGCCTCCGACCCGGAGGGTGGACCCATAACTCGCTGGAATCTGGGCGGCCGGGACGGCAGCGACTTCAACATCAGTGAGAACGGGTTGATGACCTTCCGCAGCGCACCCGACTACGAGCGTCCGGCGGACTCGGACCGGAACAACATCTACGAGGTGGAGGTGCGGCCCTACGACGGCAGGTACTACGGCTCCCACAACGTAACGTTGACAGTGGGGGATGTAAACGAGATAACCGGTCCCGCCACGCTTGACCGGTCGGAAAACTTCGAAGGTGTCCTGGCAATTTACAGGGCCACCGGCCAGGGCGACTTGACTGTATCACCCGCCTGGCGACTTACCGGAACGGACAGGGGGGACTTCACCATCAACGAAGGGGGAGATCTTACCTTCCGCTCCAACCCCGACTATGAGCGGCCGGCCGACTCCAACCGGGACAACAAATACATGTTCACAGTACAGGCTTCCGACGACAGGTACTACGGCACCCTGGACGTAACGGTGACGGTGACGCCCGTGAACGAACCGCCCACCATCACCACGACCAGCAGGACTTCATTTACCCAGCAGGAGAACCGCACAACCCGCCTGTACACCTGGCGGGCCACCGACCCGGAGGGTGGGAGCACGATTACCTGGTCGCTGAGCGGCGCCGACAGCAGATTCTTCACCATCGATGAACAGCTTGGGGAGTTCTCCTTCGCCACTACCAGTCCACCGGACTTCGAGGCCAGGTCGGACTCGAACAATGACAACGTCTACGACGTAACGATACAGGTCAGCGACGACAGCAGCCCGCCCAACATGGAGACGCTGGACGTCACCGTCACCGTCACCGACGTAAATGAGGGTCCGGAGATCACCATCGGCGGTACGAGGTTCACGGTGCAGGAGAACCAGGATCTGACCGGCGCCGACTTCACCGCCGAGGACCCGGAGCAGGGAACGGTCACCCGTTGGAACCTGGGCGGCCGTGACGGTGGGGATTTCACCATCAGCGAGACGGGGCTGTTGACCTTCCGGAGCATCCCCGACTACGAGCGTCCGGTGGACTCGGACCGGAACAACATCTACGAGGTGGAGATACGGCCCTACGACGGGAGGTACTACGGCTCCCATTACGTTACTGTCACGGTTACGCCCATCAACGAAGCGCCTGAGATCACCACGACCAGCGGCTCCGCCACCGGGCTAAGACAGCCGGAGAACCGGACGACGCGCCTGTACACCTACCGGGCCACGGACCCGGAGAATCGCGCCATCAGATGGTCGGTGACGGGAACGCACGCGAGATTCTTCACCATCAATGACCGGGGCGAATTGTTCTTCAGCGAGACCAGCCCGCCGGACTACGAGAACCGGCAGGGGACGAGCAGCGACGGCAACGAATACCAGGTGACGGTGCAGGCCAGCGATGGAACGCATCCGGACACTCTCACCGTAACGGTCACCGTCACCGACGTAAACGAGGGGCCGAAAGTCACATCCGGCGGCAACAGCTTCACCGTCCCGGAGAACCAGGCCTGGTCGGGCGCCAGCTTCATTGCCACAGACCCGGAGGGGGACGCCATAACCCGCTGGAACCTGGGCGGCCGGGACGGCAGCGACTTCAACATCACTGAGAACGGGGATATGACCTTCAGGAACATCCCCGACCACGAGCGTCCGGCGGACTCGGACCGGAACAACATCTACGAGGTGGAGGTGCGGCCCTACGACGGGAGGTACTACGGCTCCCACGCCGTTACCGTTACGGTAACACCGGAGAACGAAGCGCCCACCATCACGACGACCAGCACTTCGGCCACCATTCTGAGGCAGGCGGAGAACCGGACGTCGCGCCTCTACACCTACCGGGCAACGGACCCGGAGAATCGCGCCATAAGATGGTCGGTGGGGGGCACAGACGGAAGATTCTTCACCATCGACGAGAGGGGGCAGCTCTCCTTCAAAGAGGAGAACCCGCCCAACTTTGAGATTCCCAGCGACGCGGGCAGGGACAACGTATATCAGGTAACGGTGCAGGCCAGCGATGGAACGCATTCGGACGCTCTCACCGTAACGGTAACCGTAACCGACGTAAACGAAGGACCGGAGATTAGCTGGTCAGGCAATCTTCTCGGCAACCCTCCTGTCAGCGTGCCGGAGAACCAGGCCCAGAACACGGTGCTGGCCCGGTACAGCGCCACGGATCCTGAAGGGCTGGTATCCCCCATCACCCGGTGGAGCACCTCGGGCCGGGACGGAGGGGACTTCGTCATCAGCGAGCAGGGAGATCTGCGATTCCGCAACTCGCCGGACTTCGAGCGCCCCGCCGATTCCGACCGGGGCAATGTTTACGAGGTGACGATCCGGGCGTCGGACGGTAGGTACACTGGTACGCTGGAAGAAACCCAGATAGTGACGGTGACGCCTATCAACGAACCACCCACCATCACGACCACCAGCACCTCGGCCACCAGCCTGAGGCACCCGGAGAACCGGACCTCGCGCCTGTACACCTACCGGGCCGCTGACCCCGAGCGGGCGGACGTAAAGTGGTCGGTGGGAGGAATCCACGCGAGATTCTTCAGCATCAATGAACGGGGCGAGTTGTTCTTCAGTAAGACCAACCCTCCGGACTATGAGAATCCCTTGGGCTCGGGCACCGACGGCCAGGAATACCAGGTAACCGTGCAGGCCAGCGATGACAGCATTCCGGCCAACACAGCTTCTCTTCCCGTAACGGTCACCGTCACCGACGTGAACGAGGGACCAGAGATTACGCGCACTGGCACTCCACCGGGCATCGTACCGGAGAATCAAGCCCAGGAAACGGTGCTGGCCCGGTACAATGCCACCGACCCGGAGGACACCACAGCAACCATCACCCGCTGGAGCACCTCGGGCCGGGACGGCGGGGACTTCGTCATCAACGAACATGGGGAACTTCGCTTCCGCAACTCGCCGGACTTCGAGCGCCCCGCCGATGCCGACCGGGACAATGTCTATGAGGTGACGATCCGGGCTTCTGACGGGCGTTACACCGGCACCCTGGAAGAGACCCAGGTGATCACGGTAACCAACGTCAACGAACCTCCGGTCATAACAACAAAGAGCCGGACCGAATTCACCCAGCGGGAGAACACCGCTTCGGTCCTCTATACCTACCGGGCCACGGACCCGGACTTGAACGACGTGATCCGGTGGTCTGTGGAGGATGCCGACGGGGACGACTTCGCCATCTTTGGCGGCGTCCTCACCTTCCGCTTGCTGCCGGACTTTGAGGAACCGGCCGACGCCAACCGGGACAACTTGTATGAAATTACGGTAGTAGCCGCCGACCTTCAGGGCGCCCGAGACACGGTTGACGCCACCGTTACCATCACCGAGGTAAACGAAGGGCCCAAGGTGTCGGGAACCACCTCCTTCACCCTGGCCGAGGGACAGGACCTGATAGGGGTCTCATTCATTGCCAACGACCAGGAAGGAGACGCCGTAACCCGCTGGAGCCTGTCCGGCAGCGACGGCGGCGACTTCACCATCAGCGAGACCGGCGTAATGACCTTCCGCAACCTGCCCGACTACGACAGCCCCGCCGACTCCAACCGGGACAACGAGTACCTGGTGTCGGTCCGGGCCTACGACTCGGGAAACCGGTACGGCTCCCTGGATTTGACGGTCACCGTCACCGACGTGAACGAGGAGGCGCCGGTGGTCACCGGCCGGACCAGCCTCAGCTTCAGGGAGAACACAACCACAGAGACCCGCCTGTACACCTACCGGGCCACGGATTCGGACCGGAATACGAGCTTCACCTGGTCGGTGGAGGGAGACGACGGGGGCGCTTTCGCCATTGACGAGGGCGTCCTGACCTTCCGCAGCCCGCCGGACTACGAACAACCGGCAGACCGGGACACGGACAACACCTACGAGATTACGGTGGTGGCCTCCGACGGAAGCAATCGGGGTGAACTGCCCGTCACCGTCACCGTCACCGAGGTAAACGAAGGGCCGGAGCTTTCGGGTACGGCCACATATTCAATTCCCGAGACCCAGGACAATCTGGTCAATGCGACCTTCACTGCCGTGGACCCGGAGAGTGACGATGTAACGCGCTGGTCCCTGACGGGCACCGACAGTGGTGATTTCACCATCACCGATACCAGCGAGCAGACGGGCCGCAACACGGCCGCCCTGACCTTCCGGAACCCTCCCGACGTGGACCGTCCGGCCGACTCCAACCGGGACAACGAGTACCTGGTGACCATCCGGGCCTACGACAACCGTGGCGCCTATGGTTCCTACGACGTGACCGTGACCGTCACCGGCGCCAACGAACCGCCGGTGATCACCGGCAGTAACGAACGTACCTTCCGCGAAAACGGCACGGGCACCATCTACACCTACCGGGCCACCGACCCCGAAAGGGATGAGTTCTCCTGGATACAACCGGCAGGGGACGACGGACATCTGTTTGACATCAGCGACCGGGGCGCCCTGACCTTCAAGGAACCGCCGGACTTTGACTCCCCCAGGAATCTGGATAGAGACAACGAATACGAGGTGACGGTGCGGGCTGAAGACAGCAACTCCAGCATCGGCACTTTCGAGGTGACGGTCACCGTCACTGACATCAACGAAGGGCCGACTGTGACAGGCACCCCCGCGTTCACTATCGACGAAAACAAGGAACTGAGGGAGAATCAAGGTTCCTTCAGCACCACCTACTCTGCCACCGACCCGGAGGGCGAACCTATCACCCGCTGGTCCCTCAGCGGCAGTGATGGCGGAGACTTCAGCATTGATGAATCCGGTGTCCTCACCTTCCGAAACACACCCGATTATGACCGCCCCGCCGACTCTAACCGGGACAACGAATACCTGGTAACCGTCCGGGCCTACGACGGCCGGTCCTACGGTACCCTGGACGTCACCGTAACAGTGACCAACGAGAACGAGCATGCCCCGGTAATCAGGAGCGGCAGCCGCACTTCCTTCACCTACCTGGAGGGAAGCACTTCGGCTCTCTATACCTACAGCGCCACGGACCAGGACAAGGACGACGTGATTACCTGGGCTGCGGGAGGAACCGACGGGAACCTCTTTGAATTTGACGACCGGAACAGGCTGGTGTTCAGGGAACCGCCCGACTACGAGAACCCTGGGGACTCAGGGAGCGACAATCGGTACGAGTTGACCGTGGTGGCGACGGACAGCGGAAACCGCTCCGATACGCTGACGGATGTAACCGTTACCGTCACCGCGTTGGATGAAGGGCCGGAGCCCACCGGTACGACTGTCTATACAGTGGCCGAAGGTCAGAGCCTGACCAACGCTACCTTCACCGCCAAGGATCCGGACCCGGGCGAAGGGGACGACGCCGTAACAGGCTGGCGGCTGGCCGGGACCGATGCGGGGGACTTCAACATCGGGCCCACGGGTACTTACTACGCTCAACTGACCTTCCGGAACACGCCGGACTACGACCGCCCGGCCGACTCGAACCGGGACAACGAGTACCTGGTAACGATACGGGCCTACAACGGCAGCGCCTACGGGTCGCTGGACGTCATTGTCACGGTGACCGACCAGAACGAGGCAGAGCCGGAAGTAACTGGAAGCGACACCCTTAGCTTCAGGGAGAACACCACCACCGAAACCCGCCTGTACACCTACCGGGCCACTGACATGGACCGCGACACGACGATTGCGTGGTCGCTGGAGGGCGACGATGCTGGCGACTTTGCTATAAACGAGGGAGTCCTGACCTTCAGCAGTCTCCCCAACTACGAGCAGCCGGCGGACAGCGACTCGGATAACGTGTACGAGATTACGGTTGTCGCTTCCGACGGGGATAATCGGGACACCCTGGACGTAACCATCACCGTCACTGACGTGAACGAAGGGCCGGAGGTGACCGGTCAGGCTGCGCGCACGGTGTCCGAGAACTTTGACCAGGTCGTGGCCACTTACACCGCCACCGACCCGGAGGGCTCGGACGTCACCCGCTGGACCCTGGGAGGCTCGGACAGCGGCGACTTCACCATCACCGATACCAGCCAGGAGGGAGGCCCATACACGGCGGAACTAGCCTTCCGGAATCCGCCGGACTTTGACCGTCCGGCCGACTCCGATAGAAATAACGAATACCTGGTGACCGTCCGTCCCTACGATGGCAGGAACTACGGGAACTTTGAGGTCACCGTCACCGTCACCTCCGACAACGAACCGCCCGTGATTACCGGCGACGACACCCGGGACTTCAGGGAGAACGGTACGGGAATCATCTATACCTACCGGGCAACGGACCCGGAGGGCGATGACTTCACCTGGTCCGTTGGGGGTCAGGATGGCGGTTATTTCGACATCACGGACGGAGGTCTCACCTTCAAAGCGCCGCCGAACTTCGAGAGTCCGCCGCGTCCCGATGACAATGATTACCAGGTGACAGTGCAGGCCAGCGATGACCGGGGCAGCACCGGTACCTTCGACGTCACAGTCACCGTCACCGACCTGAACGAAGGGCCGGAGATAGCGGAGACCAGCTCAAATACCGCTATCACGGTTCAGGAAAACCACGACCAGGTGCTGGCGACCTACAACGCCACTGACCCTGAAGACCCCACCGCCGACATCACCAGGTGGAGCGTAACCGGCAGGGACGGCGGGGACTTCACCATTAACGAGGACGGCGAACTGACCTTCCGCAACCCGCCGGACGACGAGCGGCGTGCCGACTCCAATCGGGACAACGTCTACGAAGTCACCGTCAGGGCCTCCGATGGCCGGTACTATGGCTCCCTGGATGTGGTGGTGACTGTGGAGGCGGTAAACGAGGCGCCCGAGTTCAGGAGCAACAGCGCCGATACGTTCACCTACCAGGAAAACGGTACGTCGGACCTGTACACCTACCGCGCCACCGATCCGGAGGGTACCGACGTGACCTGGCATCTATCCGGGACTGACAGCGGCGCTTTCACCATCAGTGAAGATGGCGTCCTGGCCTTCAACGATCCTCCGGACTATGAAGCTCCCTCCGATGACGGCGATGACAACGTGTACCAGGTCACGGTGATAGCTCGGGACGAGCAAGGCCGCGACAGAAACCTGGAAGTGACGGTGACGGTGACGAATGTGACCGACTGACGCGGGCCCAGCCGGGAGGGCTGGTCTACTTGGCCTCCACGTAGCAGCCAATCCTGACCAGGAGAAGGGAATGCGCGAATGCTCCCTGCGGAGAGTTCAAATCATCTGGTAAGCCTTGGACGGCGCGGTGCTGACACGATTCCGCAATTCCTATTGCCACGCACAGCGGGCCTCTGCGAATGCATACATCCACACGCACTCAACAGAAAGAAGAATAGAGCAACAATTGATTGGTAATCTGTTGTCGTCCTAACGAGATAAGAACAGCCGAGCATACTGAAGGAGACATGCAACGCAACGGTTAGCAACTGCCAATTTCCACTCCGAGCTGGCTGATAAGTGAGAAGGGCCATTTTGCTGTTGGGGTTTTCATTGGGCCGTTAGAGTGGCAACATATGTTTTTGCAGAGCGGAAACTAATCCTTGCTTCATTATTGCCGTTTTAGCGCATTATTCGTGCTGACGTTCAGCAAGAAGGGTCCGGCTAACTGGCCAGCAAAATTGGCACATTCACGCTATGGAGAATGTGACATTGCCCCCCAGAGAACAGACGAGGCTTCAGGTTTTGAACAGCCTGCTGGCGGAACACATGACGCTGGACCAGGCAGCCACGCTGATGGGTGTCAGCCCACGCCATACCAGGACTCATCCTGACCGCTTACCGGGAGAAGGGTGCTGCTGCCGTTGCTCACGGCCTCCGCGGTTGCAGGGCGCCCAACGGGACGCCCGATCCCGTTGCACTGCTGTGGTTCACCTGGCTCGCATCAGGCACTCAGAGGCCAACCACACCCATCGACCTGCTGGCCGCACCCCAAACTCAACACCCAAAGGTCCGACGCCGCAGCTCCACCGCTGTCAGTTCGGCCACCCCCGAGCCAATGCGGAAGGGCGTGGTCAGAACGGGGTCTATACCCCCGGCGAATTCTGCCATTCACAGCTTTGCATGGTCCCACAGGGGTATTGAGTTTAGGGCAAGGGTCGTGGAATCGGTCGAGTCAGGCTTGACTCTTCAGGGTAACTTGGGGAAAAGGCAAATCCCTTATCCTGCGCCAATAAGTCGGCATACGGGCTTGTCCTCAATGCTCGCAACCACCGGCGGGCGGGTCCCGGAGGTTCAGTCGAGGCTTCTCGTAGTTGACCTATCAAGCCTGGTAGGCTCTGACAGAGAAGACGTCGAACCTCTTCATGCCCAGGACTTGCCCGAATAGTAAGCCGTCAATCTCGATCAGCGGACTGCAGACGCCACCAGTGATGTGGATAGCTTGCAAAACATTCCCTTGCCATGAAGCCTGGGTCCCCGCTACTTTTCCACATAAGCCCCAAGCTTAAAGGTCTTTGTCCTTACTCCAAGCTTTCTCGTCTTTTGAATACGCTTCGGGTCGCATGAGTTGACCCCACGGTTGAGGAACCGTGCCGGCGTCTCATCGATTGGGAAGGGTAGCGGTGGGGCAACCAGAAATAGCTCGAGCAAGTTAACAGAGATTGATCACGGTTCCCTTACCGGTGATCTCTTTTCTGCCCTCGATCCGGTGATCGGTGGGATCATCAACCTCAGGCCCCGGGACACGGCCCATTTGAATATCTGGCCTAGAAACCGGGCCGAAAAGCCCTGGTTGGGGAGAGGGATTTCGGCAGTAAAGCCGGCTTGAGCAGAATCACGGTCCACAGTATTCCGAGCCGGACCGCGCCGAAAATGGCCGTAGCATTGGCGACAACACCGTGGGAAACAGCCTGGACATCACTGGGGACGGCACTGAGGACGGCGCGGTGGGCTTCCGCTCCGCCGCCGACACTGTCCGACAGGTCGCTTTTGCCCGCCACCAGGGTCAGGTTGGCCACTGTAGCCGCCAGGTACAGTTGGAATCGCGTCTTGACCCTGCCGAAATAGCGGGACTGCCGAATCCCCAACTGGACCAGTCGGGCCAACCGGTGTTCCACCGCCACGCGTCGCGCTCGATATTCGTCGTAGGCGGCGCTCTGCTGCAACGCCCGTGCCTCCTGCAGGAGGCCTTCCTGGGGATGGATCAGCACCCGCCGTCCCTTCCTGCCCTTGGCTGCGATGCACTGGGACCGCAGTGGACATGTCCGGCATTCGGCCCCGTCGAACTGGAAGGCCTGCCAGCGGTATACCCGCCCCGCGGCATCCGTCCGCTTTCCCGCTGGCACGATGGTGTGGGTGACCTGTCCCGCCGGACAGGTGCAACTGCCCGCGGCCAGGTCGATGACAAAGTCATCCTTGGGAAAGTGCTTCCGGTCGGGCCGGCCTGGCACCCGGGCTACCAGCTTGCGGCCCACATCGGCGAAGGTCTGCCTGGTAGCTCCGTCCCCATAGGCGGCGTCGCCCATGGCCTCCTGCACCGGTACACCGGTGTTGGCCTCGCTCTGTTCCACCAGTTCCAGCGCCCCCAGGTTGTCCGGAGCGTTGCCGGGCAGTACCGCCACGGCGGTGATCAGCTGGGAATCGGTATCCACCACAATCGCCGCCTTGTGCCCGTCAAAGCGCCGGCTGCTGCTCTTGTGGCCGTGGCGCATCTCCGGATCATGCACCGACATCATCCGGTCCCGGCTCACTCCATCCTTGAGGCTCACGCCGTCATCGCCGTCGCCGTCGCCGCTCTTGCGCTCAATGTCCTGGAGCAGCAACTGCCCCAGCAACTCCGCCGCGTCCACAATCCGCTGCCGCTCCTCACCATTCTCGGACAACTCCCCCTGCGCCTGCCGCGACAACTCCAACAGCCGGTCCGCGTCCGCCACAATCTCGGCCAGCAGCGTCTGCCGCGCCCGTTTGTCCGACCAGTCGATGGCGGCCTCGCCCTTGATGCTGGAGGCAAGGTACCGCCCGTATCCCTGGGCCTTGCCCCATTCTTTGACGCTGACTTCTCCACTGCCGCCAGCGTCCGCAGCAGCTTGACGACCCCGTCCGCCAACAGGTTGCAGGTGTCCTTGACCGCGCCCCGACCCAGGATGTTGGTCGTGTCCAGCGCAACCCGCATGCTCCGCTTTTTCAGATAGCCCGACTCCCGGGCCAGCCGCAGGCTGGACTCGAACACCTCCCGCACCTTGTCGTGCAGGATCAGCTGGGCGCGGAACACCTGCAATGTGCTCTTGGCGAAGGGCCGGTCCTCCACCTCAATCCCCAGGGCCACTTTCCACCGGAGGTCAAAGTCAGCTCTGGCCTTGGCCTCGGCGTCGCTCACCTTGTCGTGGGACTGGAGCAGCAGCGCCGTCGCCAGCAGGCTGGGCGGCACGCTGTCCCGGCCGTTGTCCGGGCAGTAGAACTCGGCGAAATCGGCGTCCCGGAACAGCCGGCCCCGCAGCGAGGCCAGCAGACCGTAGAAGGTGTCCCGCCCCACGTGGTCCAGATACAACCGGTCCGCTTCCCAGAGGCCCCTCTGGTCCGATCGCTCTCCCAGCATTCTCCGCCCTCGCTACTCTTGTTGACTCCAAGTATAGCCGCCCGCCCGGCCACCGCCACTTTCCGGCCAGATTTCTAGGGACACACGGAGCTTTCGCGCCATTTCCGGCTTTTCAATTGCCAGCGGCGTGAGCAAGCCGAGTATATCCCCGGTATCAATTCTGTCTGCCGGCATTCCAGTTGAGTCGCTGGATCTCTATAGTGTGTTCGGTGGCTTCTTCGAGGGTAGGAGCGGTCACTGGCTTTACCCTGGGGTCAATTCCCTGCTTTACTGCCCTGGCGTTCTACGGGGCCCTGTCCCGGGCTTCCGAGAGAGAACCCTGGGGAACCCGCCCAGGCCGATGTCGCAGGGTTTGCCGTAGATCCGCAACCGCTGGGTCCAGGACCGGCTGATGCGGCCACTGGCGGTGGTCTCAACCGAGTAAGGGCTTACCCCATAACCCGCCTGAAAAACGCCAGCGCATTCCCACCTAGAATCTTCAAAATACCTTCGTCCGAGTGCCCCCGGCTGATCAGTCCCCGGATAATATTCACCCCGTCGGCTGGCGACTCCAGCCCGTCCAGGTAGGGCGCCGGCAGTTCGTCGTAGGAGCGGTTCAGGACGAAGTGGTGGAAGTCAACGTGGTCGCCCACATTGGTGTCGGTGCCGATGGCCACGTGGTCCACTCCCACTAGGTTCACCATGTAATCGTAATGGTCCAGCACGCACTCAATATCCTGCTTGGGGTCGTCGCTCAAAGAATTTGGCACCGCGGTAATGGCGATGAGTCCGCCCTTCCGCGCGCAGGCAACAAGCTCCTCGTCCCGGCGTGTCCGCGTAGTAGGCCGCAGCGTGTACGAGGCGTTGTGGCTGAAGGTTATGGGTGCCTCGGAAAACTCGATAGCATCCATCGCCGTGGGGTCAGACGCATGGGAAACGTCAATGCACATACCCAGGGAGTTCATTCGCTTGACCACTTCAACGCCGAACTCGCTCAGTCCGCCGGCATTCCGCTCATTTTGCCCGTCGCCTATATAGTTCTTGCGGTTGTAGGTGAGACCCGCCAGCCGAACCCCTGCGCTGTACAAAATGTCCAACCTGTTGATGTCGTTGCCGATGGCTAGGTGCTCCAGTGTCGGCAGAAAACCGATCTTGCCCTGCTGCTTGGCCGCCTCAATCTCGTTGGCGTTCGTGACCTTGACTACGCCTTCCTTCCGGTCCACGTCCGACAGCATTAGACCCACCTCGGTCAGGATGTCGTCAAACTCGGCGAAGGACATGTCTGGATTGTTGACCAGGCACCGGAACATGTTGGCCGTGGTCACCGCCGTCCACCCACCCTGCCGCACCGCTTCGTAGCCCCAGCCGTAAATGTTGGTGCGCAGGTACTCGGTAAGGCGGCTGACGTCTTCGGGCAAAATCATTGGATGTTGGTGAACGTCCACCATGGTAGCTTCTTCCGCCAATCGTAGGTAGCGGGCTTCCTGGCCGGCGTCCAATGGCACTCGGCTGGAAGGCACCCGGTCGATCTCCTTTGCGAGGGGTATGTTGGGAGTAGTCATGATGGAACTCCTTTTCAGATGGTGCTGAGACCTGTCGGATTGCAGTGTTAATACCATAACGGTCGGTGGTCGGCAAGGATTCCGCAAGGATGAGGGTACTGACACCAACTCCTTCCCAACCCGTGTAACCCCTCTCTACCATAAATATTGTGCGACCCTGCCCTGCCCGAACCAGCCAGGTTTCTGTGAACCCTGAGCGTCGGCCAGGATCCACTGCTGCCACCACTGCTTCAGTTAAAAATGGGGGGAAATGAGCGGAAATGGAGGGAAAAACAAAAAAATTTGTCCCCGTACCCATAATGGCGGAACCGTTGTGTGCCCTGGAACGGCGAAATGACTTTCCGTGCTCAGGATGCCAACCCTTCCTTCAGACAGATGCGCAGAGGTGAGGGCTCGCCTTGCCCCTGTAACAGCTAGGGTATAAGATAGGCGGAAAATTTCCCGGTTCTATCCAGGAGGAATTGATGACCACCCCGGCTATCAAGCCCATCGACATTCATATCCATCCCTTTACCCAGGAAACCTGCCTCGGGCACGGGCCATCCTACACCGAAGCCCACTATGACTTCTTTGGCCGCAGCCCCGAGGCGCCACACCACGGCAAGCAGTTCATAACCATCGACGAGACCTACGAGACCTTCCAGGAGTCCGGCATAGACAAGGCGGTCATCGTTAACATGGTCTCCTACAACCAGTGGGGCCGCGCCCTCCCCAACGACTACCTGGCCCTATACGCCGAGAAGTACCCTGACCTGTTCATTCCCTTCGCTGGCGTGGACCCCCACATGGGTCCCCTGGCCCTTCGCGAGATTGAGCGCGCGGCCAAGGAACTGGGCTGCAAAGGCTTGAAGTTCCACCCCGCCTACCAGGAGTTCTGCCCTAACGACAAAGAATTGATGTGGGACATCTACGCCAAGTGCGTGGAACTGGACATCGCCATCCTGGTGCATACCGGCACCACCCGCATGACCCGCTGTACCATCAACGGGTGCCGCCCCGTGATGCTGGACGATGTGGCCACCGCCTTCCCCGACCTTCGCATCATCATGACCCACTTCGGCTGGCCCTGGACGGAGGAGGCACTGGCCGTCTGCTGGCGCCACGAGAACGTCTACCTGGACCTGTCCGGCTGGCTGCCTCGCTACATCTACGCTACCCAGCCCATCGTCTTCCAGTACATGAACACGGTGCTGCAGGACAAGCTGGTCTTCGGCAGCGACTACCCCGCCATCAACCCCAAAGTGTGGCTGGACGACTACCAGAAGATCGTGGACAACGGTTTCGACTGGGGTGGCGCCCACCGCACCATCAGGCCCGAAGTGTACGAAAAGTTTGTCCGCACCAATGCAATCAAAGCCCTGAAATTGGAAGGCTAAAATAAATTACTAACCAGGATCTGCCCATTACGAATGTATGTCGCCAGAGCGGTCGAATCGAGCGTTGCGGGCCCGTCAGCCTTTTGAAAGCCAAACTTCCGCGAACCAATCAAAAGCTCGTAATTCGTAATTCCTGGTTCGTAATTAACAAGGAGGTCTCCCCTTGCTAGAGAAAGACCTGCACGACGTTCCCTTTTACTACCAGTCCATCGACTTTGAAGAGTTGGTACGCGAATACCCGCCGGCTCCCGACTTCTTCCGCGGCGTCTTCAAGCTGAGCCTCGAGGAAATCCGCGCCCTGCAGGAAAAGCGCCTGAGGGAAGCGGTGGCCCGGGCCTACAAAGTGCCTTTCTATCGCAGCAAGTGGGATGCTGCCGGCGTAGAGCCTGGCGATATCAAGACCATTGAAGACATCAAGAAGGCTCCCATGTATACGGTGGAGGACATCCGCCAGAGTGTGGACGCATATCCGCCCTTCGGGGACTACGTGGGTCGCGATGTCCTGGCCGGCGAGATTCCCTGGCGCATCCATTCCAGCGGCGGCACCGCCGGTGAGCCACGCCCCACCTTCTACACTCCCTGGGACCGGGAGGTCGGCAACATCCTGCGGGCCCGTTCCTACTACTGGCACGGGTTCAAGCCCGGCGACGTGGTGATGAATACCCTCCTCTACTCCACCCACAACGCCGCCTACTCGGCCCACGAATCCTTGTGGCAGTGGCTGGGCTGCATTCCCGTCACCACCAGCGCCGGTGTGGTAACCCGTACCACCCGCGCCTTGGAAATTGCCCAGAAGTGGCAGGTCAACGCCCTGGTCGGCTTCCCCGAATACCTGCTCCACATGTCCCAGGTGGCCAAGGACATGGGCCTGGAGGTGGGGAAAGACCTGAAGCTGAAACTGGTGGAGTGCTTCGGCAAGTCGGACCTGGTGCGGGAGGCCTGGGGCGTCCCTGCCTATGACACCTACGGCATGCACGAGGTGCAGGCCATCTCCTCCGAGTGCCCCTACGGCGGCGGCCACCACATCTGGGAAGACGCCTTTATCGTTGAGATTGTCGACCCGGAGACCTACGAACCCGTGGAACCCGGCGAAGTGGGTACGATGATCGTCACCGCTCTCTACAAGGAGAACTACCCCATCGTTCGGTACGACATCAAGGACGTTACCCGCCTGTGGCCCCAGGGCCAGTGCGAGTGTGGCAGCTGGATGCAGAAGATTGACCCCATCCACGGCCGCTCCGACTTCATGGTCAAGCTGAGGGGCGTAAACGTTTGGCCGG
This sequence comes from Dehalococcoidia bacterium, assembly GCA_965215975.1. Taxonomy (GTDB): domain Bacteria; phylum Chloroflexota; class Dehalococcoidia; order Lucifugimonadales; family UBA3495; genus Bin22. The sequence continues at coordinate 2,294,494 of OZ244136.1, forward strand.
AGGGCGTCGGGACCATTGTGGCTACCAAGAGCGGGCTCACCGGCGAGTACTACTGTATCGTGGAACGCCTGGTCAATCGGGAAGAGATGACTGTGCAGGTGGAGCACACTTCCGACGCCACTGACCTGGACTTCATCCAGCAGGACCTGGAGCGCACCTTCCGCGACCGTCTGAACGTGGGCATCAAGGTTGAAATGGTAGAGCCAGACAGCCTCGCCCCGCTGACCGGCGCCGGCGTACTGCCCAAGGCCCGCCGTCTGGACGACCGCCGGAAACTCACTCCTCAGTAAGAATCGGCTCTGAACATCGGTTCACGAGAATGGCCCCTCTTGATAGATTCAGAGGGGCCATTGAAACTCTTTCCCGCAATCCTGTTCCTGGTGAACGAGCTACCAGTTAACCTGGCCCGCAGTGTCAATGTCCCGGTCCAGGTTGCAGGCTGCGCTGATCAGGGCTAGGTGGGTAAAGGCTTGCGGGAAGTTGCCCAGACCCTCACCGCTGTGACCCGTTTCCTCGGCATAAAGTCCCAGGTGGTTGGCGTAGCTCAGCATCTTTTCGAAGATTAGCCGGGCTTGGTCCAGCGCCTTGGGGTCGTAGCGGCCGGCCCGACTCATGGCTTCCACCAGCCAGAAGGTGCAGATGTTGAAGGACCCTTCATAACCCATCAATCCGTCGGGCGACATTTCAATGTTGTAGCGGTAAACCAGGCTGTTGGAAACCAGGCCCCCTTGTTCCGGCGACCGGTTCGTGGCTTCTATAGTCTTCAGCATGCGCGGGTCAGATGGGGCCACAAAGAACACCAGGGGCATTAGCAGGTTCGAAGCGTCCAGGCAATCGCTGTCATAGGATTGAACAAAGGCCTGGCGCTCCTCGCTCCAGCCGTGCTCCATGATTTCCTCGTAGATGGCGTCCCGCGTGGCTTCCCATCGGGGCCGGTCTGCCGGAAAGGCGCGTGCATCAGCCAGGCGGATGGCCCGATCCATGGCGACCCAGCACATTAGCTTGGAATACACGAAGTGTTTTCGCCCGCCTCGGACCTCCCAGATGCCCTCGTCCTCGCGGTTCCAGTTGTCCACCACCCAGTCTGTAAGCCGGCGCAAGTGGTTCCAGAAATCAAATGAGATGGGCTCGGCGTGCCTGTTGTAGATATAGACCGAGTCCATCAACTCGCCGTAGATATCCAGTTGCAACTGGTTGTGGGCCCCGTTGCCGATACGTACCGGAGTCGAACCCTTGTAACCGTCCAGGTGCCAGAGGCTTTCCTCGGTAAGTTCGTGACGCCCGTCTATCCCGTACATGACCTGCAGGGAACCGTCCGGATTAAGTTCTTTGGCCCGGGCCTCGATGAACTTCATGAAATTGCTGGCTTCCTCGGTAAACCCGATGCGCAGCAGGGCGTAGAGAGTAAATGCCGCATCCCGGATCCAGGTATACCGATAATCCCAGTTGCGGACACCGCCCACGTCCTCGGGCAGGCTGCAGGTGGGAGCAGCTACTATGGCTCCAGTCGGATCGTAGGTAAGAAGTTTCAGCACCAGCGCGGACCGGTGTACCATTTCCCGCCAGCGTCCCCGGTAGGTGCACTGGGACAGCCAGCTTCGCCAGTATTCCACCGTATCGTTGAATAGGACTTCGCTCTCGGCCTCGTCGAAGGGATGGAGAGCTTCCAGGTTATTGCTGGTCTCGTCGAGGGCGAAGGTGGCGGTCTGCCCCTCCTGCAGGGTGAACTCGGACACTAGCCCGTCACCGGAACGTTCCAGCGGCAAGGTGCAGGATAACCTGATAGTGATGCCCTCGGAGATCATGTCCGCGCCTTTGCCATTAACGTGGAGTTCATGTCTGTTGCGGGCGAAGTTGAATGCAGGAAAGCACTCCATCCGGAAGGTCATGGTTCCCCGCACCACGTTGACCCGGCGGATCAGTTCGTTGTGGTTGTGCTGTGAGTGATGCTCGCCTACCGGCATGAAGTCAATGACCTCTCCGACCCCTTCCGATGAGAGGAAACGGGTTACCAGCACGTTGGTTTCCGGCCAGTACATCTGCTTGGTGGTCAGGTCCTCTTGATAAAAAGCTGGGGCAATCTTGAAGTACCCGCCTTTATTCTCGTCCAGGATGGCGGCGAAAATGCTGGGCGAGTCAAAGTTGGGGGAACAAAACCAGTCGATGGAGCCGTTTGTTCCTACAAGCGCCACAGTATGCATGTTGCCGATGATTCCGTAGTCCTCTATGGGCAGGTATGGCATGGCTCACCTCCTGGTTCAGATCGTTCCTCAAGTCAGGGGTTTGAACTCTGTTATCCGGTACCTGACTCAAGGTCAACCCAAGCTTGAATGAGGGTTTTCAAACTTTTCACCGGTGCCGCTGCATCTAGAATCAGGGCAGCACTGCACAGGCCCGCCCTGGCTGCTCCATGGCTTCAATGCTTTGCAGGACTTCTTCGGCCTCTTCCATCTGGCAGATGCGGGTCACGATAGGCCGGATCTGGCCCTGGGCCACCAGTTCTACGGCCTCTGCCAATTCCTGGCGGCTGCAGTATCTGGAGCCGGTGAGGATAAGTTCGTTGCTCAGGGAGCGGGCGTTCAGTGGCAGGGTAGCCTGTCCGTCGTAGGAACCGACAAATACCAGGCGTCCGCCCTTGCCCAGGCTATCCAGGCTGCACTGCATGGTTTCGGCGATGCCAACCATCTCCACGACCACGTCCACGCCTCGGCCTCCGGTCAGGCGGCGGGCCTCTTCATCGAATCCGACTTCCCTGGAATTGATGGTCTCATCGGCGCCTGCCTCCCGGGCCAGGGCCAATTTTTCGGCGGTGATGTCCACGGCAAAGACTCGTGCCCCCAGTACCTTGGCCATTTGAACCATATGAATGCCCACGCCGCCGCCAGCGCCTACCACCAGCACTGTTTCTGGCGCGCGGGCGTGGGCGCGCTCTCGCAAGACGTGCACTGGAGTCGCGATGGCGTCTGCTGTCACGGCAGCATCCACGTAACCCATTTCAGGTGGAATATGGCAGAGGTTGCGCTCGGGCAGGACGACATACTCGGCCAGTCCGCCGTCGATTTGACGCCCCACGTAACCGGCATGGTTGTCGCACAGGTCTTCGCGCCCAACATTGCACCAGCGGCAGTTTCCGCAAGTCAGGTAAAAGTAGACGTTAACGCGGTCGCCAGCCTTGTAGGATGTAACGTTGGGGCCCGTCTTGACCACATCGCCGGCGATTTCGTGACCGATGATGCGAGGCACCTTGTCCGGTATAGTGCCCCGTCCAAAACCACGGCCCTTGAGGTTCCAAACCAGCGTCAGGCCGAGTCCGCAAGCGCGAACTCTTACCAATACCTCACCGTTGCCGGGCTCGGGAACGGGTACTTCCTCCAAGTGAAGGGGTCCACCCTGTTCCTTCAATATTAAGGCCTGCATGGCTTTCTCTCTTTCTTGAATGGTCGGGAAGTTTGTTGTGGTGGAACAAGAGTGAATATTTCAATACATTTTTTACGTATGATTAATAATTATATGTCTACTTGTGGCCCGATACTACAAAATAGGATACGACTCCGGAAGGATTTTGGTGCTGTTTTGGCAAGTGTTTTAAAGTGCGTATCTGTTTGACAAGCTGGCGGATGAAGATGCATGGAGATCGGCTGAATGGAAATAGACTGGAGGAGCAAGAATTGACCTAGGATTTTCTAATAAGGGTCTCTTTATCACGGGAGGGGAGCTACGGAATCGGCAGGGCTTTTGCCTTTGCTTTCGCCGGCGAGGGAGCGTCAGTGGCTATTTCAGAGCTGGATCCCCAGCGCGCCGATACGACCGTGAGCGATATTCGGGAACAAAGTGGAAAAGCGATTGCCATTTCCTGCGACGTGAGCGACCGGTCCCTGGTGGAAGCGGCGACGGCGCGCACCTTGGACGAATATGGCCAAATAGACATCCTGATAAACAACGCGGTCAGCCCCTACCTCACCGGTTCGCTGGAAGAAGTGGACTGGGACCGCAATTTTAACGTCAAATTGAAGGGGAGCTTTTACTGCCTCCGCGCGGTGGTCCCTCATATGAAAGAGCGCCACTACGGCAAGGTGGTCAGCATGGCCTCCATAGTGGGCAGGCGCGGCTCGGCGGAACCCAAATCGGCAGCTTACTCAGCATCCAAGGCGGGCACCATTGGCCTGACGGCTAACATGGCCCGGGAGTTGGGGCCCCTACAATATCAACGTCAACACCATTGCTCCGGGCAGCATCAACACTCCACGCTGACGGGAAGCACGCGACGATTAACAAGTGAACCGGACCGTTCAGGCCACGGCCCTGAAAAGGCTGAGCGAAGCGGAAGACAAAGTGGGTATTTGCCTTATGCTGGCTTCAGTCTAGTGCAACTTGCCTGTCCGGTTGTTGCGCTCAATGTGATAGTAGTGCCCTACTCCATCTCCAGGAATTCCTGCACCCACTCGCTGGCTGGTCCCTTGTCGTACATGCTGTAAAGAACCGTGGCATTACGAATGTGGTCCCCGCCGAAATACCTCTCGTAGAGGACCTGGCGGCTGGCAAAAGAACTGCAGCAGGTGTCCCAGGCCAGGCGGAACAGGCGCACCCGATCCTCGGCGCTGGCGGTATCCGTGTCCAGGTACTGACGGATTTCCTCGCCTAGCGGCCCGTTCAGGTCGGCCTCGGTAGGCAGCGCCATGAGGCTGCTGGAACCCAGGAAGTGAAGTATCTCGGCCATGCGGGGATACATCTGTATGAAAAGACTGCGGGCAACCAGCAGCGGCATGTAAGGGGGGCACATTACGCCCCACTGGTCAACTTTAGCGTCAACCTCCGCTGAATGCAGCAGCGCCTTCGTAACCTCCAGATTCTGGATGATTTCGGCCACCATCTGCTGCACCTGCTGCAATTGAGTCGACCCCAGGGTGCGGGTCATCAGGTTGGCCAGGCCCAGCATGAATTCGCACTTGACCACGTTCTTGGTGACAACCTGGTGTCCCGTATGGGCGTTGCGGTTGGTTGCCTCAGCCCAAGTATTGGCCAGTTCCACGTCTCCCAGCAGGAATACCCTTTCCCAGGGCACCAGCACATTGTTGAAGAAGACGACCGCGTCCATTTCTTCGAACCGTGAACCCAGGGGGTGGTCGAAGTGTGAGCGGCCCACGTCAAAGCTTTCCCGGCAGAGGAACTTCATTCCAGGCGTGTTGCAGGGAAGGGCGAACCCAAAGGCATAGCGTTCACCTGCGTCTCCGGGGAGCCGGTGAGTGCGGGCTGGGTAGACGATAATCTCATCTGACAGTGGTCCAAGGGTTGCCAGCACTCTCGCGCCGTTCACTATTATGCCTGCGTCGGTCTCCTTGACCACCGCCAGCGCTACGTCGGTACGATCCTCCAGTGCGGTAGTCAAGGGAGAGCGACTTCTCTGGAGATTGACCAGGGTGTGGGTAAGGGTAAGGTCATTTTCGCGGATATACTCGAAGTAGTTCTCTATGTTCTGCTTGAACTCAGGGCGGTTCTGGCCGCAGAATTCGCTGGCCGCCGCCATGGACATTACTGCCACGTTAAGAAAGTCGGGGGTGCGACCCATCATCCCACAACTGACCCGGGCCCAGTGACGCATCATTATCCGCCGCCGGTCCAGGTCCTCGTGGGTCTTGGGAATGATGAAGGACAGCCCCACCTGGTCGCCCGAAGTAGAAGACTTAAAGGTCATGTCCGGCCCAATTTCCGGATGGTGCTGCAAGTCGTAGAGGGAGGCAAGGGTGCGGGCGCCGTTGGCCAGTGTAGGGTGGGAAGTAGCGTCCTTGATACGCTGGCCCTCCATGTGGATCTCTGGCTGGGCTTCTCGAAGGCGTTCTAGGTAGTTCGCTCCAGTCCTGGCTGGCATGGCAGTCCTCCTGTATATCAAGAACAACGAACTGGGAAATAAGGACAGTCTATGGCGAGTTGACAGGCTAGCTTAGAGAGCCTGCCAAGTGCCAGACATCACACACACCTTGAAACTATTAGCTCGTGGGGTGCATCAATTCCAACATCTCCGCCCGCCAGTCGGCTCCCTTGGGCAGGACGCCCTCAATGGCCCGGGCGTTGTAGTATGTGGGGGCCACGCCCGGCGGAAGGCCACCGTCGGCCACCGTCTGGGCGGCCTGGAGCAGCAGGCGGCGGGCCTGTATGATGGCCATGTCGCTGCGGGTCAGGTTTTCACGGGTACGGTCAACAATTGCGCCCATGCTCTCTTGCACTGCCACGTCCTGGGCGTTGATGCCGTTGATCCCGGTAAAGGTCTCGTACTTTTGGACTTGGCGGTCAATGAGCCAGTCGTTTTCCCGGTTGCCCTTGCCCCGGAAGTTGGGAAGCATATCGTCCGGCCCTCGGCCGTAGCCCCGCTCAATCTCGCCCCATTCCTCTTCGGTAATGGGTTCGGGGCCGAAGCTGTAAACCCAGTTGTAAATCATACAGTTAGAGTCGTCCATGGGCACCCACATGTGCCCGGCGATCACCTGCTTGGCGGCCTGACCCTTGTAGCCCGACTGCCGAGGCCGCATCTGGTGGAAGGGCATAATGTACTGGTAGGTCCGGACAAAGTCGCCCCGTTCGCCCAGGTCTCGAATGCCGACGTACTGGTAACCGTAATCGGTTACGTCCACTTCCAGGGTGGGAGCTCCCCCGGTAACAAAATCAGTGTTGATACCAATACCTGCCTTATCCGTATCGGTGGTAATGGTCCGGTGCAGGATTGGCGCGTGAGCGGTATCTATTCCCCCCTCCAGGGACTGGAGCCAGTTGCACTTTTGCCAATTCTTGGAGATGTGGCGGTGGGTTTCGGGGACCGTGGCCCACTCAAAGTTGGGCGGTGGCGGAGGCTGGCTGCCCGGTTCGCCCATGTATGCCCAAACGGCACCGCCCCTTTCCAGGGTGGGATAGGCCTTGATGCCCACCTTGGTGTGGTAGTCGCTGTCGGGCGGTTCATTCATCATGTCCAGGCAGTTGCCGTCCACGTCGAACTTCCAGCCGTGATAGACACAGCGCAAGCCGCACTCCTCGTTTCGCCCCAGGAACAGAGATGCCATCCGATGGGGGCAGAACTCGTCTAGCAGTCCAACTCGGCCCTGGGTGTCACGAAATGCCACCAGTTCCTCGCCCAGCAATCGCACTCTAATTGGCGGGCAGTCCGGTTCCGGAAGCTCCGACGAAAGCAGGGCCGGCATCCAGTAACACCGCATAACTTCGCCCATAGGCGTTCCGCGGTCGGTTCGAGTGAGGGCTTCGTTTTCAATGTGGGATAGCATGGTCTCTCTCCAGGACTATGGCCTAAGTAATTTGGGAATCTGGAAGGATTTGCGAGGCCTTACGAATCAGAAACAGGACAACCTATTGCCTCCAGTTCGTTCTCCCAGTTCTGGGACAGGAGGTTCATCTCATCTATGACCTTCATTTTTTCCCGATTGCTGGCATCGGTTTCTAACTCCAGGGACTCCGTCAACTTCTCCATCCGGGTCGAGTTTAGTTCCATTACCGCCAAGGAATTCCCTCCGCCCGAAAAAGCTTCCGTCAGCGAACAGCCCAGGTTTGCCACGGCAATGCTGGCCAGATTTGAGATGGACTCCTCGGCAGCCTGTGCAACGTCGGCATCCGAAGGGCCGCAGGCAACGCTCAACGTTAGAAGCGCAGGTAAAGTAATGAGTCCTAGTCTTGCAGAGTTAGTTTTGCACAGGTTCTCTAGGTCCACTGGGCGAAGCCCATGGCGCAGCCGGTGCCGGCCGGGGAACGGTAACAAGGAACGTAGTCCACAACCTTCATATCGAGATGTTCTACGGCGCCGGCCACTGCAATCCAGTTGCGGATTTCTGAATTACCGGAATTCAGTTTTTCCTTCGGAATAGATGACAAGGCTTCCGCGTCCCGGTTCTGCATGGCCTTCAGGACGTGATTGTCGAGGTCCTCGTCGATGACGAAATGGCTGAGGCCGCCCGAGGCGATGACCGCCACTCGGGCGTCTCCCTCCCATTCCTGGACGGCGGCGCGAACAGCTTGTCCCAATTCGTAGCAACGCTGGGGAGTTACCTGGTTCGGTGGGTAGTAGGTATTGACCATGATGGGCAAGGCTGGAATGGCCTTCTGGTGCAAAATGCGCTGGTATACATAGCCAAAAGCGTGGCCCATTCCCTGGCCTTCGGGCAATCGCCTGGAGTGGGCGACGTCGAATTTCTGGTCAACCAGGTGCTCTATTACGTGGCGGCCCAGGTCGGAAGCAATTGGGTAGTCGATTTCGCGATCAGCGAACCAGCCCCAGGCGTTGGCCTTGCGGAAAGCCGGCGCAGCCTCGGGAATTGAAATGGGAACGTTGCGGATAGTATCGCCCCAGTAAACCAGCATGGCCGGCATGTTGCCCTCGTTGAAGAGCTCCAACTGGTCGTCGCCAATCATCACGACTATGTCGGGCGCAGCGTCCTCCAGTGTTGACCCAAGGGTGGCAATGCCCTGCTGGCAAGCGTTGTAACGGGTTGCCATTTTGTCCTCGGCCAATTCTTTCTCAATCATCGACCGGTCAATGCTTGATAACAGCTCTTCAAAGGAATAGGGGTTGCCGTCCGCAGCCCACAGTTCCTGGTGGCGCTTGTCACCTTCGCCGTAGGTAAGCCACATCTCGGACGGTGTGCTCAGTTGGGGGCTGTGGGAAGAGCCCAGTCCCAGGACTATATCTGCCATGAATTACCTCCGGTAAGCTTGCTCCCCCTCGAAACTAAAAAGATTCAGGAGCAACGGTCTGGTTATCTTATTCTTGCTTTTCTCGATTGCGGTGGCTCCAGGTGGTGCCTGGTCAGATTGAAAGCACCACATCAACCAGCGCAATACGTCCCTCGTTGACGGCCTCCAAACCCTTCTTCAAGGCGGGCACCAGGTCCGCTGGGTCTTCCACCCTCACTCCGTAACCGCCAAAGGGATCCATCAGCTTGGGATAGTCCGGGCCAGGGATGTGAACGCCATGCCAAATGTCGGAGTGGGCGGCATCGCCGTTCGGGTAGTAATGCAGGTGGTTGCGGCGCATGGCCTCATAGTTGCCGTTATTGAATATGATAGTCAGGAAGGGCAGATTTGCTTCGCAGGCAACACCGAAGCTCTGGGTCACCGGATTGTAGAGGAAACCCCCGTCGCCCATCAGGGCCACAACGGGTCGGTCTGGCATTGCCAGCTTAACTCCCAGAGCCAGACCCAGCCCCTGGCCCAGGCCACCGTTGGGGTGGAAGTAACTCTGGGGCCGGTCCCATTGGACGTGGCGCATAACCTGCCCCCGATGGGACGTTACCTCTTCGGCATAGACTGCGTTGTCGGGCATAGCCTCGCTGATGGCGGCGCAGAGCCAGGCCGGATCAATGGGTTGGCGGGTTCGTGCCGCTTCCTCCACAGTTAACCGGTTGGCGTTTAGCCGATCATGCTCGGCCTTCCAGTACTCCCGCCGCTCTGCAATCTTGGCTGCGTTGGAACCAGTGGCAGCGCCGTTAGCTTCCAGCGCTTCCGTAAGCAACTGCAGCGTGATTGTCATATCACCTTCGACGTACATATCGGCCAGCAGGTTCTGATAAGCCATCTGACCCTTGAGCGGATTCTCTCCCATGGCCACTACCGTGGCGCTGGCTGGTCCAGCATTGGGTGGATACCAGGGTGATCGGCTGCCTAGCAGCAGCACCAGGTCACACTGGTTCAGGTAAGCTTCAGGGGTACCAAGGTACATGGGATGACTCTTCGGGAAGTTTGCATGTATGGAAGCACTCTCGGTAACTGGTATGGCCATCAACTCGGCCAGCTTGACCAGATTATCGAATCCCGCCACATCCTGACCGGAGCCTTCGGCAATCATCAGGGGACGGCTGCTGTTGGCAATGAGGGACGACAACCGGTCAATCGAGTCGGTGGCCGGCTGGGTCTTGGGAGCCTGGGCAACGCGGCGAATCTTGGCGGGGGGCGACCAGCCATGGATCATGGTCTCAATTGGTATGTCCAGGAAGGTGGGGCCCTTGGGAACGCGCTGGGCCATTTCTCCGGCGCGAACCAGCTGTTCGTACAGCGTGTGGGGACTGGTGGCCTGTCCGCTCCACTTTACGAAGGGTTCAACAAATCGATTGGGACCGCCGACTACGCTCAGGTTGCGGTACCACTGGCCCTGGGGGTCAAGCTCGGGGTTCTCGCCGTAGCTGATAGCTTCGCCGGAGCAGACTACCATGGGTACCTCGCCCAGGAAGGCGCTGTGGATGCCCACTCCCCCCTGGAGCAGTCCCACGCCGGCGTGGAGCAGCACCGCCTGCATCTTGCCAGTGACCCGGGTGTAGCCCAGGGCCATATCCACTGCCAGGGTCTCGTGCCAGCAGTTGATGTAGGTGGGGCCCTCGGTCTCGTTTATCTTCTGACGTGCCAGGGCCTCCCAAACGGGTGCCCATTCTGAGCCCGGGGAGGAAATAATGTAATCCACGCCCAGATTGCGGAAGGCTTCCAGGATGGCGTCCCCGCCGTCTTTGGCTTGAGTCTGGGTCATTGGGTGGCCTCCTATTGGATGACTACATAGTGGGGTTTCCCAAGTTATCGGGCCAATGGCCAAGTCTTAGGCCCGTACCAATTGAGAAGTCTCTCGAAGCTAACCAGCCTGCTGGCTGTCTATGGAAATTGGAGATTTTGCTTGAGTATAAGTAGGCGACATTGCACTGTCAACGAAGCTCCAGTTCATGGTAGAGGCAGCAACGGGTTGTATGTGGGAGAGTGCCGGGATAAACTCACGTCCAACTGAAACTGCTACGAAACTACAATTTGCCAGTTGCGAGGTGAAACCATGGTAGCTAATGGAGGATTGCGGGGCACCTACGAACCGCCGGTGCCGTCACGCGTTGTTTTTGGACAAGGCCGGGCCGAAGATTTGCAGACTGAACTGGACCGGCTGGGCAGCCAGCGGGTGATGGTGCTGTCCGGTCGGAGCATTGCGGAGAAGACCGACACGGTCAGGCGGGTGGAATCCCTGTTGGGCGACCGTTGCCTGGCCGTATATTCCAACCTGCCCCAGCGGGCGCCGTTGTCAACTGCCGTTGAGGCAACCCAAATAGCCATCGACAATGAGGTGGATACGCTGGTAGGAGTTGGCGGGAGCACCATTTCCGACGCCGCCAGGATGATTGGCATCATGATGGCTGAGGGGATCACCTCGGAGGACGCATTACGGGAACGAGGCCACCAGGGGGGCGGCAACTTCAGGTCCGATGTTGACCCTGACAAGCTGCCCTTGCAGGTGTCGATACCGACGACCCTTTCGGCGGGAGAGTTCAACCTGGGCGGGGGCAATGTCCTGGACGACCAGGCGGGGCACAAGATTCGGGTCCGACACCCCGGCCTTTACGCCCACCTGATAGTGCTGGATCCGGACATGACCGAGGGCACCCCGGACTGGTTGTGGCTGTCCAGCGGGGTCAAGGCTCTGGACCACTGCATAGAGCGCCTGTACTGCCACGGGAGCCAGCCTGCCACCGACGCCACCACGGCCAAAGCGGCGGAGTTCCTGTTTGAGAACCTGCCCCAGTCCCGCGAGGAAATGGGCAACTCCGAGGCCCGCCTGAAGTGCCTGATGGGCGCCTGGATGTCGATGATGGGCGCGCCCAGTGTTGGGTCCGGCCTTAGCCACGCCATTGGTCACGTCATCGGCGTCAAGTACAGCGTGGGTCACGGCTATACTTCCTGCGTAACCCAGCCCTACGTGATGGAGTTCAACCGTCCGGCCTCGGCTGACAAACAGGCCATGCTGGCGCGGGCTGCCGGTCTGGACACCCGGGGCATGAGCGATGAGGCAGCGGCCGAAGGGGTGGCGGCGGTGGTTGACGAGTTCATAATGGAGTTGGGGATGCCCCACCGCTTGCGAGAGCTGGAAATACCCCATGAAGACCTGCTGACAATAGCAGAAATGACCCTGGAGGATGGTCCATCACGCAACAATCCGATGGAAGTTACGAGTCCCGAGCAGTTGCTGCCTTTGCTGGAAAAGGCCTGGTAGTGTAGCGGAATGGACGAACATCCTGCTGGCAGCGTCTATTCGGGATAGGGCGCTGAATCGCGAATGCCAACGGTACTTAGGGACGGGCCCTTTCGCTTCTTCTTTTATTCGGGAGACCGGGGCGAACCCGCTCACATTCATGTTCAGCGGGACAACCAGATTGCTAAGTTCTGGCTTGATCCGGTGATGCTGGAACGCAGCGGTGGATTACGGCCTTCCGAGATCAGGCGGATTGAGCGCATAATTGAAGAGAATCAAAGTTCATTCTTGAGAGAATGGGATGTACGTTTCAACGACTGAATTGAGTGTTCCGGACGCAATGACCATCGTGGTAACCGAGGATAAGATCACGGCTGAGTTGTCAGACGGGCGGACCATCTCGGTCCCACTGTCCTGGTATCCGCGTCTGGTACATGCCACCCCGAAGGAAAGAAACAATTGGGAAATGATCGGGGGCGGGCAAGGAATTCACTGGCCTGACCTGGACGAAGACATCAGCATAGAGGGTCTACTGGCAGGTCGTAAGTCCGGGGAAAGCCAGAGGTCCCTTAAGCAATGGCTGGAAGTGAAGCAGGCAGGACAAGGCTTGACCCTGTACGAACTCGGTGGCCCCGAAGCCGAGCAGTAGAGGCAGACTGACGCTGCGCAGTTCAACCTGTGACTTTTAGTCTGCTACAATGCCCGTGCCTGTTGGCATCGGGTTAAACAACAATTTAGATTTGATTTGGAGGTAGACCAATATGCCATCTTTTATGGACAAGCTGACCGTTAATGGGGAAGAAATGGACATGTATGCCGCTATACCCAGCGGCTCGGGCCCCTTTCCTGCCGTGGTGATTGCCTTCCACGTGGGCGGCATGGACGAGTTTGACAAGGTTATGGCAGACCGCTTCGCCGAAGCTGGTTACGTGGCCGTGGTGCCCGACCTGTTCCACAAGTTCAGCGAAGAGGTCATGGCCGGTCCCCGGCTGGAACGCCTGGGGCACTTGAGCGACGCCGACATCATCGCCGACATGAACGCCGCCGTGGACTTCCTGAAAGGCAACTCAGCCATCGACAACGACCGCATTGGTGTTACCGGCTTCTGCATGGGCGGTCGGATTGCGTGGCTGATGGCCGCGGTGAACCCCATCTTCAAGGCTACCGTCCCCTTCTATGGCGGCAACATCATGGGCATTTGGGGAGAGGCCGAGAAGACACCCTTTGAACAGGCCGGTGACATCAGCTGCCCGATGCTCTTCCATTTCGGCGAGACAGACGGCAATCCGTCGCAGGACGATATGGTCAAGCTTGACGCCGAGCTGAACCGGCTGGGCAAGGAGCACACTTTCCACACCTACCCCGGCGCCGGTCACGCCTTTATGGACTGGACGGGGGAGCGGCACAACGCGGAAGGCGCGGCTATCGCCTGGCCCAGGACCGTTGAGTTCTTTGACAAGTATCTGAAGGGGTAGAAAAACAGCCACCCAACCATCTAGTCGGAAGGCTTGATCTTCCACAACCACCAAGGGACCAGAATCGGGACCATCGCCCTCTGCCGGGCCCATCCAGGCAGGGGGCGGGTTTTGGTTCGGGGACGGGGTGCCGTCCCTAGAGCACCTGCGAGAAGGGTTCGTCTGAGGGAGTTACCAGAGGTCTCCCACAGCGCGAGTCCACTCGATGGAAAACTCCCCGGCCAGGGGATGAAGCGGGGCGACGTAGAGTGCCAGGGTGTGCTTGTTCCGGAGGGCGTCGACACGGTTCCCGATTTGGGACCGGTTCCTGGGTTTGCTCCAATGGTTTTTGTTCACGACGGTGGCTCTCACCCCCCGGACCTCTCTCCCCGAGGGAGAGGGGAGATAACCCTTTTTTATTTTCCTGCCATTTCCGCTCAATTCCGCCCATTTTGTATCTGTTACCTGAGTGGCGGTGGCGGTTCCTCCGGTGGGCCAATTAGGGAGTTTTTGACCACAGAGGCGGGGAGTGTTCAGAGTCTTGCGGGGGCATACTCTTATGGTAGGGATGGGGCATGCGGAGTGGGAAGAGGGTTGTGTCAGTGAGGTATCCACGAAGGTCACGAAGAGGGAGTTTATCTCCGAACAGTTTGCAATTGAGGTGAGATCGCAATGGCAGTTTGGCTAGTGCGCGGCGGAAGGAATGGTGAAAGAGAGCAAGAAGCCCTCGAAAGCGGGATACTATCCATTGGGTTCGGCCAGCTCGATGACCTTACTCCAGCCCAAACCAGAGATGATATTGAAGTACTCGTCCGGAGTTCCCATACAGGCGATAGAGAGGGTCAAATAACCAGCTACACCAACCAAGTCTGGGCATTTAGAGGTCTTATTAATACTGGCGATTTGGTCGTGATGCCCAGAAAAGGAAAGCCTTTAGTTGCCATAGGAGAAATATCTGGTGGTTATCAATACCGTCCAGAGCATCCTGGACTCGTGCAGACCCGGCCCGTTCAATGGATTAACAAGGAAGTCCCCAGGAACTTGCTGGATAAAGACCTCCAGAATTCAATCAACGCACAGATGACCGTATCGCAACCCAGAGCTAACGATGCCGAGTATAGGCTTCGAATAATAGCGGTTGATGGTCTGGACCCGTCCCTACAAATTGGGAAGCTTGGTGCGGAAAACGGCTCTGAAAGTGCCCCCCTACAGGTCCTTGCCGCTGATACCTTCATGCCTCTCCCCTTTTTGGAGGACATCAAGCAACTGCTGGAAGAAAAGAAGCAGGTTATCTTCCAGGGTCCGCCTGGAACCGGGGAAACTTATATTGCCCGTGAATTGGCCCGGGCTTTGGCAGGGTCTGAAGACAGAGTCACGCTGGTTCAGTTCCACCCATCCTATGCCTACGAAGACTTTGTGCAGGGTTTCCGTCCTACCAATGTCGGTGGGCAGGCGGGGTTCGAGTTGCGGAAAGGGCCCTTATTGAGAGCTGCGGATCAGGCTTGGGAGGAACCTGAGGCCAATCACTACCTACTAATCGATGAGATTAACCGGGGCAATCTAGCCAAAGTGTTCGGGGAACTCTATTTCTTGCTGGAGTACCGAAACGAGGAGATGACCCTGCAGTATTCCGATGAACCCTTCTCGCTACCTGACAACCTGTACATCATTGGCACGATGAACACCGCAGACCGCTCTATTGCACTGGTGGATCTGGCCCTGCGTCGGCGATTCTACTTTAAGGAGTTTCACCCAGCAAAGGAACCGGTCAAGGATGTGCTCCGCAAGTGGCTAAGGGCAAAGGCTGAGGGAATGGAATGGGTGGCGGACTTGCTGGACGAGGCCAACAGGCTGTTGGGATCCAATGACCAAGCCGCTATCGGTCCCAGCTACTTTATGCGCCCAGGGTTGGACGAAGCCGGGGTCGAACGAGTTTGGGAGCACAGTGTATTGCCCTACATAGAAGAAAGACTGTTTGGCGAAAGGGAAAGCCTGGACCAGTTCGATTTGGACAGATTGAGACGGGCCGTCGCCGGTCGAGGTCAGGAATCAATGGAATCGGACCCAGTTGATGCGGATGACAGTGAGGGTTGATGCGCCAAATCAACCTGAAGGAGCATGAACGGAGCAATGTCATATCCCTGACAAGGGAGGAGCTTGACACGCTGCTCTCGCTGAGGAAAGAGGAGGAAGACGATTCGGGGCGGCTTCTCACTGTCGAGCCAAGCAGGGATTCGGCAAGTTCCTATACTCTCATACCCGGTTCCACCGTGGGCGCCATGGAAGTTGACAACCTTTCCCTCCTGATTGAACCCAAAATCGGAATCCCACAGTTGCTATCGCTGGCCTGCTACACCATGGGCCTGTTTCAGTCCCGGGAGCAGCAACCTTTCAACTTTGAGGAAGAGGACGCCTTACCTGACACATTGGCTTTAGCCTTGACTTCCGCCGCCAACCGGGCCTTTGCCCGGGGCCTGCTGCACGGATATCGCACCGAGGAGGAAACTCTATACACAGTGCGGGGCCGCATCCGATTCGACGATCAGTTACGCCGGCGTTTCAAAATTCCGCTTCCGGTGGAAGTGCGGTACGACGAATTTACTGACGACATACTGCCGAATCAGTTGGTCAAGGCGGCGGCGTACCGTCTGGGCGCGATGCACCTGCGCTCAGCAGAGGCGAAGAGACGGTTGGGACGGGTGGCCGGTATGCTGGATAACGTGTCGCTGTCCGAATTTACGGCCAACAATGTCCCGGAGATAAAGTTTGACCGGCTCAACGAACATTATCGGCATGTGGTTGGTCTTTCCCGCCTTATCCTGCGTCATAGAGCTTTTGAGGCAGGTCGGGGAGAGGTGCGCGCCAACGGCTTTCTAATTGATATGAACAAACTTTTCCAGGAGTTCGTAACGCGGGCACTGCGAGAAGCGCTGAACGTGCCCGACAGGGTGTTTGGTGAAAAGTGGATACCAAGCCTGGATCAAGGCGGCAAAGTCAGACTGAGACCTGACCTTACATGGTGGGTTGGCGGCGACTGCCGGTTTGTAGGTGACGCAAAGTACAAGCGCGCGATAAGTGACCAGGTTCCAAATGCCGACATTTACCAGTTACTGGCCTACGCTACCGCCCTGAATTTACCTGGCGGAATGCTTATCTACGCTAAAGGCGAGGCTGAAGTTGCCAACCATCGAGTGCGCTACTCAGGCAAAACTCTGGAGGTAAGGGCGTTAGACCTGTCGCTTCCAATGGACGAGATTCTGAAGCAGGTTGATGCCATTGCAGGCAGGGTGAAAGCCCTGAGACACGGGTTCTTGGAATTCGACCGTGCTGCCTGATTGAAAAAGGTTGTATCATTGGTGGACAGTCCCTCCCTTTCGTGGCTGAACTAGTCGAAACTTCCCTACTGGAGGCAAACCATGACCACCACGGAAAATAAACAATACAGCGTTGGCGGGGTGATGCTGGACCGGCCTTTCAAGATTCGCCGGTTGGGCCACTTTGGGTTCAACTCGGACAATATGGCAGAGGCAGTCCATTTTTACCGGGACCTGCTGGGGTTCTACGAGTCCGACGTTCTTGATTTCAAGCAGATACCGGGGCTGGGCGAGAAACTGGCTCACATTGAGGACGGCCGGGGTTATTTCTTTACCCACGGCAGCGACCACCATGCCTTTGTCCTTTTCCCCCGCAACGTGATGGACGCTTTCGTGGCGGCCGGCGGCGGTGGCGGCGGGAAGGGCGAGGTGACCATCAACCAGATTACCTGGCAAACCGGAGCGCTGGCCGAAGTGGTTGACGGGGCGCACTTCTTCGAAGAACAGGGCATTGGCATCCAGCGGGTGGGCCGCGACATGCCAGGCAGCAACTGGCACGTCTACCCCTACGACCCGGACGGGCACATCAACGAGCTTTACTATGGCATCGAGCAGATTGACTGGACCCGCCGCAGCAAGCCTCGTGATATGTACTACCGCATCTTCCACGAAGAGCCGACCCTGCCGCAGATGTCTGAAGAGGCCGAGGTTGAGGAAGCGGTTGCCAAGGGGATAGACATTTTCTCCGGCTTCCGCGGGGTGAACCAGCTACCGGCCAAGTACGACGTGGAAGGGGTGATGCTGCCCCGACCCTTCAAGATAACCAAGATCGGTCCGGTTAACCTGTTCGTGCAGGACATGGAAGCTTCCCTGAACTTCTACATGAACCATCTGGGCTTTGTGCTTACGGAGGAGACCGAATACAGCGGTCAGCGCCTGTACTTCCTGCGGAACGGGTCGGAGCACCACAGCCTGGCCCTGTTCCCAAAGTCGCTGCGGGAGGAACTGGGCTGCAGTTCCCATACCACCAACGCCTCCTTCGGTGTTGAGGTGGGCAGCTACACCCAGCTACGGAACGCGGTGGGGTTCCTGAAGGAGAATGGTGTGGAGTTCAGGGAGATGCCACCGGAACTGCATCCTGGCATCGACTACGTGGCCTACGGGCTTGACCCGGACGGTCACATGATCCAGCTTTACTACTATATGGAGCAGATTGGCTGGAGCGGGAAGCCGCGTCCACAGGAACTGCGGCGGCAGGTACCGGCCAACTGGCCCGACACGCTGGAGCCGATGTCGGATACTTACGTGGACCAGGTTTTCCAGGGGCCGCTGGGGTAGCGGGGTTAGATTTCTAGGTCAAAAATCAGGGGCGGGTTTCAAACCCGCCCCTTTTGTTTATCACTTGAGGCTGCTTTCTGGGCAGTCTTTACATCATCCGCCGGATGATGCCTTGTGCCTGATCTTCGCTTAGGCCTAGTTTGCGGAAGGCCAGCGGGCCCCCGTCGTCCAGTACCGGCTCGCGGCGGTTCAGGACGGGTGCATCTGGGACCTGGAAGAAGACGCCGGTGTAAATGGTATCTCCCCACGCCATTGCCTTTTCGCAGGCCAGTTTCCAGTCGCTGGTGTCGTGCTCCTCGTCCTCCAGTTTGACTACCCGGTCCTTGAAGAAGTTGTGGGTGTTGTCGAGGTTGAAGGTTACGCAGGGGCTGAAAACGTCCACCAGGGCAAATCCCTTGTGCTGAATGGCTTGCTCCATCAGGCTGGTCAGGTGGCGAACGTCGCCGCTGTAGCCGCGGGCCACGAAACTGGCGCCGTTCATGATTGCGGAGGTAATGGGGTTAATCGGAGTTTCCACGCTACCGAAGGGGGTACTCTTGGTTTTCATACCGTCCCGGCTGGTGGGGGAAATCTGACCAGTGGTGAGACCGTAAATCTGGTTGTTCATCACGATGTAGGTCAGGTCGATGTTGCGGCGAGCGGTATGGGTGAAGTGGTTGCCGCCGATGCCGTAGCCATCGCCATCGCCGCCGGTTACGACGACCGTGAGTTCGTGGTTGGCCAGCTTGGCGCCGGTTGCCACAGCGAGAGAGCGGCCGTGCAGGGTGTGCATGCCGTTAGTGTTGATGTAACCCGGAAGGTTTGAAGAGCAACCAATTCCGCTGACCGTCAGGATTTGATGAGGTTGCAGGCCCAAACCTGCGACGGCTCGCTGCAGGCTGTTCAGCACGCCGAAATCGCCGCAGCCCGGGCACCAGTCAGGGTCCACGGCTCCCTTAAAATCGCGGGCCGTTAACGCAACGGCACCAACATCTCCTGGATTACTTTCGGTAGTAGTCATCGGCCTTCCCTCTATACAATGATTTCCTGGGTTGGGACGAATACCTCGGTTTTGCCGGCGAGCAGATCCTGCACACCATCAGCTATGTGGTGGGGCATGAAAGGCTCGCCATCGTACTTCCGGATATGGCCATCAACGGAAAGGCCGGTTTCGCTGCGCATATAGCGGTAAAACTGGCCGGAGTGGTTGTTTTCGACAATCAGGACTTTTTTGGCGCGGTTAACTATTTGTGTAACCGCATCGACGTGGAAGGGAATTATCCACTTGATGGCCAACTGGTTGACTGAGACGCCGCGGTCGGCGAGCAACTGGCGGGCTTCCCTGATTACGCCCTCGGTGGAACCCCAGCCGATCAGGGTTACATCGGCATCCGCGGGACCCTCCACCTGCGGCGGGGCAATTTCCTTTACGATGTCGTGGAACTTGCGGGCCCGCTTCTCCACCATCATGCGACGCTTGAGCGGGTTGGTAAATTCGTCGCTGAGCAGCATCGAATTCTCGTCATGCTCGTCGGTTGCCACCAGGTGGACGTAGCCGGGCAGACCGGGCAAGGCGCGGGGGGAGACCCCGGTTTCGGTGTTTTCGTACCGCATGTAACCATTGGCCGGAGCAGGCTCGGTAATCAATTGGCCCCGGTCGATGGCCGGATGCATGTCGATGTCATCGGGATCAACGCTGAACCGGCCCTCTCCAATGAGCAGGTCTGTGAGGACGATGGCGGGACACTGGGCCTTGTCCACGAGGTTAAACAGTTCCGGCATGGTGTTGAAGCTGTCAAGCGCGTCCTTGGGGGCGACGATGAACCGCTCGAAGTCGCCCTGGCTGGCGCCTAACGCCTGCCACAGGTCACCCTGCTCGGTCTTGGTGGGTACACCGGTGGATGGGCCCGCGCGCTGCACGTCAATAAAGACCACCGGAATTTCCATCATTCCGGCCGCGCCCACGGCCTCGGTCATGAGGGCAAAGCCTCCGCCGGAGGTGCCGCACATGGCCCGGCAACCGGCGTGGGCCGCTCCGATGGCCATGTTGGCAACGCCAATTTCGTCCTCCACCTGCCGCACCATGATGCCCAGGTTTCGGGCGTTGGCAGCCATCCAGTGCAGTACGCCGCTAGACGGACTCATGGGATAGGCGCAGTAGAATTTGACCCCGGCCGCCGCTCCGCCCATGGCCAGGGCATCGTTGCCGGCCCACACTGCCAGGGGCTTGCCGCCGTCGGGGAGAATGTCGTAGAACGGGACAAAGTTCTCGGCAGCGTAGTCAAAGCCACCGCGGGCAACCCGGACGTTCTCGTCAATGACGTTCTGCCCCTGCCGCTGAAAACGAAGGGAAAGGCTCTCTTCCAGCACTTCGAAGTCCACACCCATCAGGGACATGATGGCGCCAACGGCGATGGTGTTCTGAACCAGGCGGTTGCGGCTCTCGCTCAGGTTTCCGACGGGCAGGGGACACATATGAACCCCGTCATTAACTTCGCCTGGCGTGATGTTATCGCCGTTGTAAATCACCCGGCTACCTGGCCCCATAAGGTTCAGATGGCGGTCCATGGTGTCCTGATTGAGACACAAAAGCAGGTCCAGTTTGTCGCCGTGACTGTAGATTTCCTGGTCGGAGGCACGGACGGTAAGAAAGATGTGGCCGCCGCGAATGATGGACTGGTAAGCATTGTAGGTATAGAGGTGAAGGCCACGCCGTACAAAAATGCGGGCCAGAATGTCACCCGGGGTCGCAATGCCCTGACCGGCCTCACCGCCGATACCCATGGCAATGTCATACTTATTTGATGCCATGTAAGACTCCTCGATCTAAGCTGCCATTACCCGTTTGTGGTCTCCCAATCGCCAATGCGGATAGTTCGGCAGGGACTGGGAAACATTCGTTACGCTGATTACAACCTCAGACCAACCAGAATATACCCATACATCAAGGGTGTGCATCCGAGTGAAATGGCCTGAGTGTTCAATGGCCTAGTATAAGGCCGCAACTAAGGTAGCGCAACTTGAGACTTGTTACGGGCAGGTAAACTCATGACTACGATGGGCCAATTGCGCGGGGTAGTATTCCCAAGGTAACTAGATTGGGAAGAACGAAGAAAGATGATTCCCTATCCACGGGAAAATTCGCTAGAATGATTATTGCGGGTTGGAGTGGGCTTCTAAGGACGTAAAGTCTGAAAACATCCCGACATACGGAGGTCGATAAATGACATCGTCTAATGCCGAACAGGAACTGGATGAAGAGAAGAGGTATGAGCCAGACGCAGATGACGACAGTGATGTGTCAGAGGATTCCTACCCTATTTACCAATATGATTTGGTATCCTCCCCCAACGATTTCAACACAAAGACGTTGGTAAGCTACATCGACTCGGGTGTTGTATCTATCCCGGGTTTTCAGAGAAACTACGTCTGGGACATCAAACGTGCCTCAAGGTTGATAGAATCCATCATAGTCGGACTTCCGGTGCCTCAGATTTTCCTATATGAGCAGGGACGAAACAGAGACATGGTAATTGACGGACAGCAACGATTGATGTCCATTTATTACTTCGCGAAGGAGAGATTCCCACGAAAGGAAAAACTGGCTGATCTTCGATTGAAGAATCAGGGACGTGGCGATATACCAGCAGACTTTCTCAAAAATGACGACTACTTTGTCGATTTCCGACTGGACCTGCCTGAAATCATTCCGGGGCAACCTAACAGATTCCACAGGCGTACCTACTCAACTTTGGATGATGAGCATCAGAATGCGTTTGACCTCAGAACCATAAGGAGTATTCGAGTCAGGCAGGTCAGTCCGTCTGGGGACGATGCAATGTACGAGATATTCAATCGCTTGAATTCTGGTGGAGTTAATCTAACGCCCCAAGAAATTCGGCGTTGCATGTTCGACTCTGGGTTCTACGATATGCTGTACCGTACCAACCTCGACGAGAAATGGCGAAAGTTGGTTGGTTCCCCTGTCTCTGACCTGCATATGAAAGACGTTGAGATACTGCTCCGCGGATTTGCTATGCTGATCAATGGAGACGACTATCGACCGTCAATGGTCAAATTCCTTAACAGCTTCTCAAAGCAGGCAAGGGGATTTAAGGTAGGCAGACTGGAACGTCTGCAACTACTGCTAGACCAATTTCTTGGTAGCTGCAAAGAATTACCTGCTGATGCTTTTCATAGCGCCCAAGGAAGATTCAGCCCAATGATATTTGAATCCGTGTTTGTCGCAACGTGTCGCGAGGCCTATCTTGAGAATCGGAAAATCTTAGGACGGATTGACGAGGGGACCTTAAAGACGCTTAAGGACGATCCCGAGTTCAGAGCAGCTACGCAAAGCCGAACATCGCACCCGTCCAACGTTAGAATTAGGCTTTCACGTGCTTGTAGCGTTCTGTCGATGGATCAAGGGTAATGGCAGAAAACCGGCCTGCAGATCCCGTCATGGGACTTGTAAGAGAATACAAGGAACTTGCCGAACTCCTCGATTCTGATTCTAATTACTACTCACTAAGAATGGGCTTGGAGGCTTCTTTCGCGAAGACGTTAGTTGTGTCTTCAGCCAGCTATTTTGAAGCCCGGTTAACTGAAAGCTTAGTGGAACTTTACTCAGATGCGACTAGTCAAGCTGAAGCACTAGTTCAATTTGTTCGAAGTTTGGCGATTGATCGAAGATACTTTCAGTGGTTTGACTGGAGTTCTAACAGCGCGAATAGTTTCTTCGGCAAGTTTGGAGGCGATTTTCGGAAGTTTATGTCCGATAAGGCGACCAATGACGAAGATGTACGGGCCTCTGTCAGAGCTTTCTTGGAACTCGAAAACCTCCGGAACAATCTGGTGCACGGAAACTATGCCGCGTTCCAATTGGATAAGTCCGTTGAAGACATTCTGTCCCTATATGGGAAAGCGAATAAGTTCGTTGAGGACTTCCCAATAGAGCTTCGCACCTACCTCAACATGGCAAGCAAGGTAGAATAGTAAAGCATTGAGAGACTGACAAAAAGTGACCACGATTAGGCGGTTCCCATTCGGCCATTGGACGGAGTTGAGTCTCGTGAGTTGGGGTGTCTTGGCAGTCCCTGTTAATAGCACGAGTCTTGCAGGGCCGGCAGTGGAGAATGTCAGGGTCGAGATGTCCTTGTGAGGCGACCGGTGGGTTGTAGTGGCCAATTAAAGGGGCGATTCTTGGGTAGGCTATCTAGGGTTGCTCTCTTCTTCTGGGTCAACGACGAAAGTTGGTTTTACCCATATCGCAGACCGAAAAGACTAGAGTTCAGGGCCGATGGTATCACTTGTAAGGCCGGAATGCAGGTGTAGCCAAATACGTGATTGGGGCAGCCACAAGGACTCCCCCTAAAGTGTCCGCTAACCGTCCCAACTTGACAGGGTAATGTTCCAGTATTGATAATCTTGGAGTTCCGCCTGGCTTGGCGGCGGATTGGGTATGACTGTCATTTAGTGCTTGGGTCTCCTGGAAACGGGAGACTTGGTCGTGAACTGCGATACGGAGGTAATTAGACGGTGGCTAACGAGAATATTGAACTTATGGCCCACCTGATGCGTCGGGCCGGTTTTGGCGCCACCCGCGACGAGTTGGAAGCGCGGGTGGCCAATGGCTACGAGGCGACAGTGGAAGAATTGCTAAACCCCGAGACGGTAGAAGGTTCAGACCGCCTGGACTTCCTGCGCTACCAGCCCGGGTACTGGAAACCCCCCACGTCCGCCGGCATGGGCGGCGCCGTGTGGCTGAATGACATGGTGAACACCCGACGGGTGCTCCAGGAGAAGATGGTTCTGTTCTGGCACCAGGTCTTTGCCACCGGTTACTCCAAGGTTGACCACTACCACGAGGTCTTCAAACAGATAGACATGTTCCGGGAAATAGGTATGGGCAACTACCGGGATCTGCTGGTGGCCCTGGCCAAAGACCCGTCCATGATTTACTGGCTGGACAACTGCGACAACCATGTTTACGCGGTCAATGAAAACTGGGGTCGCGAACTTCTGGAACTTTTCAGCATGGGCGTGGGCAACTACACCGAGGATGATGTTCGGGAATGTTCCCGAGCCTTCACGGGCTGGACCATTTCCATGATGATTCCCCGCAGCGCTTACGGCCGTTTCGACTGGGAGTTCGAGTACCAGGAAGAGGACCACGACCACGATGAGAAGGAGTTCCTGGGCCACGCCGGAAACTTCAACGGCGAAGACATCATTGATATCGTCTGCGCTCATCCGGCTACCGCGCGCTTTGTAGCGCGGCACCTATACAACTTTTTTGTGGCTGACGAACCCCAGGTACCGGCCTGGTCGGTAACGCCGCCCAACGATCCGGAGGCGATAGAACTACTGGCCCAGACCTTCTTGGACTCAGGCTACGAGGTAACCCCGGTGCTGCGGGTGCTTTTTAACTCCGACTTCTTCAAGAATGCCCGCTTTGCGAAGATCAAGAGTCCTGTAGAGGTTGTGGTCGGCACCCTTCGGATGGTGGGCGACTACGAGTTTCCGGCCCCAGGCATTGGCATCCTCACCAAGGAGTCCAGCTATATGGGCCAGGAACTGATGAATCCTCCCAGCGTGGAAGGCTGGCACACCGGAGCTGAGTGGATCAACAGTGGCTCGCTGATGAAGCGGATTAACTTCTCGGCGGACATGGTTTCCCAGACCGACCGGCCAGGCATTCGAAGCATGCTCAACCGCCTGCAGGCCCAGGGCGATATGACCGCCGAGCAGTTGGTTGATGGCTGCCTGGACCTGATGGGGCCGATGACGGTGCAAGCAGAAAACCGACAGGAAATGGTAAATCACGCCAACGAAGCAGGCGACCTGCGCTGGGACGCCCCCGACGCCGAGGATCGGGTGGCGGAAATGTTGCAGTTAGTGGTGTCCCTGAGGGAGTACCAGTACGCATAAAGGCTGGGCGCCGCCAGAAAACAGGCGCGCCAGGAGGACTTTAATATGGTTACCCAATTAGTGGCCGGCAGGGTGTTTGATTATAGCCGGGTGGTGGGTCGGGGCGCGGCGTCAGGCGCCGGCTTCAATAATCCGGTTGCAATGTGCCTGTCCGGAGAGGACAAGGTATACGTAGTCAACCGAGGGGCAGAATACGTCCCCGGAGCCCCGTGGAACCGGATGTCCCACGGGACCCGCATCGGCGTCTACACCATCGGCGGTGAGAACGAAGATGAAGAGTGGGTCACAGAGTTTGGGAGGTACGGCGACGGCAACGGCGAACTGATCTGGCCCGCCGGCGTAGCGCTGGATTCCAAGGACAACGTGTACGTGACCGACGAGTGGATGAATCGGGTGAGTGTCTTTGACCCGGAAGGTAAATACGTTACCCACTGGGGAACAGAGGGCAGCGGCCCCGGCCAGTTGCTGGGACCCAACGCCATTCTGATTGACGACCAGGACACGGTTCACGTGGTGGACGGCCGCAATCACCGGGTGCAGAAGTTTGCCCTCGATGGAACGTGCCTGTCCGGATTTGGCAGTTTCGGCGACGGCGACGGCCAGTTCAACAACCCCTGGGGTCTGACCATTGCCCCGGACGGTTACCTGTTTATAGCCGATACCAAGAACAACCGGGTCCAGAAGCTGACCACCGATGGTGAGTTTGTGGCCCAGTTCGGTGCCTACGGCACCGGTCGGGGGCAACTGAATCGCCCGTCCGACGTGGCGGTGGATCCCGAGGGTGACGTTTACGTCTGCGACTGGGGTAACAGCCGTGTACAGGCGTTCGCCCCTGACGGACGGTTCCTGACCAGCTTTGTGGGAGACGCGCAGGAGCTTTCCAAGTGGGCCAGGCCGGTGATCAACGCCAGTCCCCAGGGGCTGAAGCGGCGCCGGGAGGTCAAGGATATGTCGGTGGAGTGGCGACTGGCTATGCCCACCGCGGTGGTTTTCGACGCATCTCGGGACCGTTTGATGATCGCTGACACTCATCGTAACCGGATTCAGATTTACAACAAGCTGAAAACCTACGTTTCGGCCCAGAAGAACCTGTAAATCGCCCGAGTCAGACATTGATGGATTGCGGGGCCGGGGTAACCCGGCCTCATTTGTTAGACTTTCCACACTTGAACACTCTTGAACCAGGAAACGGCCTGTGAATCTGCCCAGCATCGGCCCGGAAGACGAAGAAAAATACATCCGGCTGGCCTCGGATAACCCCAGCATGCTTTGCTCAGAAGCGCCGCCGGAAATTCTCCAGGCGTCCTCTTTCGCCAGCGATGAACCTACCCCTTTCCTGTTCGACTTTTATGCAGCTGGCTACAACCAGTGGCACCTGAAGACCCACGGATTCCGTATCGACTTTGATCAGGAGCGGGTGGCCCGGGGTGTCATACTTTTGTGGTTCAGGGCATGCGACCTCTATACCAGCCTTCAATATGACCTCCCGCACGACGATTGGGACAAGGAGTTCTTCTCCGACGCGGGTTTGTACGACTAGCGGCTTTGGATCCTGTCGCAGCCTCTGAAAAAAAGGAGCATCCACCATGAAGTTCGGATTTGCGCTTTCCGGTCGGGGGCCACTGGCTGAGCCTGATGCCCTGTCCGCAATTGCCCGCCGGGGCGAAGAACTGGGGTTTGACTGGCTGCTGACCGGCGATCATATCGTCGTCCCCAACAGCATTGACTCCACCTACCCCTATACCGAAGGCGGGGAGTTCCCGGGGTCGACATCCGGCGTGGCCATGGAACAGTTGACCGTCCTGTCCTTCCTGGCCGGGCAAACGCAGCGCATAAAGCTGGTTACCAGTGTAATGATTGTCCCGCACCGCAATCCCATGGTGGCGGCCAAGGCATTGGCCACCCTGGACGTGCTCTCGAAGGGCCGGCTAGTGGTGGGCATTGGAGCGGGCTGGATGCGCGAGGAATTTGAAGCCCTGGGCCTTCCGCCCTTCGAGGAGCGGGGCGCAGTAACCGACGAGTACATCAGGGCTTTCAAGGAACTTTGGACGAGCGAAAATCCTACTTTTGACGGCCAATACCTGAGCTTTTCCGACATAACGTTTTTGCCGAAGCCGGTGCAGCAGCCCCACCTGCCCATCTGGGTTGGGGGTGAAAGCAGAGCAGCCATCCGTCGCGCTGGTCAGCAGGGCGATGCCTGGTACCCCATTGGTTCAAATCCCCAGTTTCCCATGGAAGAGCCCGAGCAACTGGCCGTCGGTATGCGCCGACTGGCCGCCCAAGCCGAGCGGGCCGGTCGCGCTCCGTCCGACGTGGAGGTAATCTTCCGGACCCACGATTACCGGTTGGAACAGGAGGGCATTTCCGGTGAACGCAACTACTTCTCCGGAAGCGTGGAACAGGTAGCCGGGGATATTCACACGTACGAGGAACTAGTAGACCAACTGCTTTGAAATGATGACTTGAAGAGGATGGGTCTTGTCGAAGAGCACCATCGGCCAAGTATCACCGGGTGCTCAGGCCGATGCTGTCCACTCATCAGTTCAAAGATTTCGTACTACTAGGCGTGTCCGGACTGGTGATAGACCTGGGTCGTATCAGCCGCGACGTTGACGATGTGCTGAAGCACCTGGAAGACCTGGCGACGCAGGTTATGCCGGCAGTTTAGGGTGGAAAGAGTCTGCGTCTGGTTGGCAGCGTTCAGGTTCGGGTTATTTAGTAAGGAAGGCAGGTCCGCCACAAGGACTGCCCCTACAAGGTTCTTTTACCAGTCCGCCTGATTTATAGCATTGGCAGTTTCATTTTCCCTTGACTCAGGTACCGAGCTTCAGCGAACGTCTCACAATATGCTTGTCATTCGACAGCCCACATTGGACGATGCCTTCGAGATCGCGCGGGTTCACGCGGAGAGCTGGCAGACCGCCTATAGGGGTATAGTTCCGGACGAGTTCCTGGACTCTATCGAGGTTGACGTTTGGGCAGAACGTCACCGTCGCAACATGGCAGAAGACCCCGCTGGGTTGGTGTCGTACGTCGCAGTGATCGAAAGCGAAATTGTGGGATGGGCCCTGGGAGGCCCGAACCGCGAGGAATACCTGGACTATGCCGGAGAACTGTTCACTATCTATCTGCTGCCTGGCCATCTGCGGCGGGGGATAGGACGGAAGCTGATAGCTGTGGTTGCCGAGTCCCTGCTTGGTTTGGGCTTCGAATCGATGCTCGTGTGGGTCCTGGCAGAAAATTGGCCGGCGCGTAAATTTTACGAGGCTCAGGGTGGAATCTATCTGGGTGAGCAAGCAATTACCATAGGCGGCGCCTCATTGAAGGAGGTTTCCTATGGCTGGAAAGACGTGAGGGCGCTATTGACGGAGGGACGTTAAGCTGCTTTCGCCAATTGGAAATAATCTCTAAACTGGCGGCGAAGTTCTCAGTTGCCCGCAAGGGCTATATTTGGCAACCTGTCACCCCCATCCTACATCACTATTGAGACAGTTTCCTTGTTCCGGCAGCGTTCCGTTTCAGGTGGAATTAGTGAAGGGACAGGGAATCCACTAGGGCTTCTCCTAAATTATCTCCATTTCAACTGGGTTGCAGGGCCAGGCATTTCCTCCATTAATCCCTCGTCGAAAATCCCCTATGGCATTTCCCTCTTCCAGCCATTATCATACGGCCATACTCACAGGCGTATCTCATTTCCTGAACAGGAGGGAAGAGCATGGCCGGAAACTACAACATCACAATTGGTACCGTGGGCGGCGGTCTGTCCTGCAGTCCCGACGGGGGCGAAAGCTGGAACCGCATTCGCAACCCAATACCCTCGGAGTGCAACGTCCGCGCGCTGACCGTCTATCCCAATGAACCGCACCGACTGATCGCCGGCACCGATGTGGGCATCTATCGCAGCGATGACAACGGGGCGACGTGGCAAGACCTGGAAGCTCCCGTTGGCGACCTGCAGGTCTGGTCGGTTACTGTGGATCCTGAGGACTCGAATGTCATTTTTGCCGGGACCAGGCCCGACGCCTTCCGGTCTCGGGACGGCGGCAAGACCTGGGATCAGCTGGCCCTGGGCGTGACCCTGCCCTGTCCGGTGGGGATTCCCCGCACCACCAACATGATTGTTGACCCGCGGGACCACCGCACGGTTTGGGCGGGCATTGAGGTGGACGGCATCTACAAGAGCCTGGATGGCGGCGACAACTGGATCCACCTGCCCGATCTGGGTCCTGATCCCTTTCACGGCGACATCCACGGCATGACCCTGCGGATGAGCAGGGAAGGCACGTCGGTTCACGCCACTACGCCCTTTGGAATTTCCACCAGCACCGACGAGGGCGAGAGCTGGGAACTGCACGAGTTCCCCAAGTTCCATGAGGCGGACATGCGGTCCTATTGCCGGGGCATGGCGATCAAGCCGGACAACCCCCAGATAATGTTTGTGGGTAACGGCGACTCCATACCTGGCGTTACCGGGGTCATCCAGCGCACCACCGACGGCGGCGCCACCTGGCAGCCGGCCGACCTGCCGGTGGAACCCAACTCCGTTGTCTATTGGTTCGGCGTCCACCCGGACGTGCAGGACGTGGTGGTAGGCGCCAGCCTCTACGGCTATGTGTACGTCAGCGAGGACGGCGGGAACTCCTGGCAGAAGCTGCAGAAGGAGTTCGGGGAGATTCGGTCGGTGGCGTTGACGCCGAATTAATTGGGTACGACTATTGTCGCTCGGTTCAGTTTTTTAGGACGTTTAGGGGGCCGGCTTTAACCGGCCCCCGCTTGTCAGATTGCTTTAGGGAATACCTAGGTAAGTCATCGACATTTCAGTGAATGCCGAAATCCCTGAGAGTAGTTTGGGAGAGTCAGATCACAAATGAGCATCGGCACTCAGAAATGAGCGTCGGCACTCACATCCTAACCTCCCCCCGTCGAGGGGGGACGGGACTTGTTCAGAGTTTGCTTAGAGGGTCATACCATAGATCAGCTCCAGAAGCATCGGGAAATCCCACACTCTTCCTATAAGGAGGTTCCAACATGGCATTCAAGCTTAACCATGTACACCTGAAGAGCCCCGACCCCAAGGAGACCGCCGACTTTTACGTTAACAGCCTTGGCGCTACCGTGGTGGCGGAGACGGCTAACGGTGGGTTCAGGCTGGACCTGCACGGCCTGCCGCTGAACGTGACTGGCAAGATTGACAGCCAGACCCACGACCAGGTCTATGGCATCGAGCACATCGCCATAGATACAGACGACATCGATGGCACCGTGGCAGCACTGAAGGCAAGCGGCGCGAAAATTACGGAAGAGACCCAGGTAGGCAGCGGCCGACGGGTCTGCTTCTTTGAGGGGCCGGACGGGGTCTGCCTGGAAGTTTTGGAGATGCAGGGGTAAACACTCGGGCCCGGCTGACAACAGCCGGGCCTAGCTTTTATTTCGTAGTTGCCTGCCTGGATACTGTCGAGAAACCTGGGGTGAAGTTTGCGGTTGGGGGTGGCGGCGCTAGTCACCCCCATCCTATCCCTCCCCCATCGAGGGGAAGGGATTTTTGAGATTGTTTCCTGCTAGAAGTCTGGCCGGGAACCCCGATTATCCCCAACCCGCCGTTTTCTTAACGTCGATTGTCGATGTAACAGTGGGTTCTTGACACGTATTATATACATTACCATGCCGTATAAGACTGGAATACGTCTGCTGGGCGTAGCGCGAAATCCGGCCAATGGCTTTCCGGCCAGACTTCTAGGGCCAGATGCGGGAGCCCAGGCTAGGTGAGTGGGGGGCGTGGACCAGATTGGCGACCACCTGCCATGACCATTCCTCGTCGGTGTCGACGAAGTTGTTTTCCACGTCCTCGAGGGTGAGGAACTCGTACAGGATGGCGTGCTTGGCCCAGCCCACAATTGATACCAGCTTGCGGGCGCCGATGCACCCGGGCATGGGCCGCATCAGGGGTAGGCGGGAACGGGAGTACCAAGCACCCATTTCATCCTCGTTTCCCAGGGTGTTGATGTTGAAGCTGCCAAACTGCAAGATGGGGCCGGGGGTCAACCCCGGCTGGCGAGCCTTGTACTCGGGACCGTTAACCCGCTCCTCTTCCACGAAAATACAGTAGCGGGCGTTTTGCTGGCGGCCGATCATTTCTTGCGTACGGTCATCTGCCACGGCCAGCATTTCCGGGACACTGGGGTCCACGAAGGTATGGGGCGATTCGGCGCCGAAGATTAGCAGGTACTGGTTGCCGTCGGGGACGCCGGGGTTGTCTACTCCCGGGTCATCGATGTGTACCAGTCGACCGTGAATCGACGCCTCGCGCTCGGGCGTCATGATGTTTTCCTGGTGGCAGGCCCACAGGTATCCTGGCCGCTTCAGCATTGCCGGGATGTGCTCCTCGTGAAGCCATGCCAGGTATTCCTCTTTTCCTTCCTCGGGCAAGTCGTACCAGATTGCCCAGATTCCTCGATCCATAGAACAGACTCTCCTTTTGAAACTACGTTAAAACCGGCGGTGAAGTTCGCAGTTGCCCGCAGTGGTGATTTTCCGCTATATGACCCCCAACCTAATCTTCCCCGGGTAAGGGGGGAAGGCACTCTGGGGACAGTTTCCTAGAAGTCTGGCCGAAAAGCCATTGGCCGGATTTCGCGCTACGCCCAGCAGACGTATTCCAGTCTTATACGGCATGGTAATGTATATAATACGTGTCAAGAACCCACTGTTAGATCGACAATCGACGTTAAGAAAACGGCGGGTTGGGGAGAATTGGGGTTCCCGGCCAGACTTCTAGGGTTTTGTCTCCTTGTATCCTCGTCGATTGTCTTAAAGGCTATTCACTAGGTTCTCCCTCCCTGCCACGAAGGGGCAGGGAGAACCAAAGCGCAATCGCAACCAAGGGCAGGGCGATGTAGCTGCCAATCTCGCCGGGAGGAGGGTTGGCGACTACCACGGGCTTGAACAGGCCTACACCGATGCGTCCACCCCAGTCCAGCAACTGCAAGAGCAAAGCGAAAGGAACCAGGTAGCGGTATCGCCAGATTACCACCCACGCCAGCAGCGAGAGCAAGAGTTGTTCGAGTCCCCACTGTCCAAATATTGCAATGAGGTTGTTACCCCCTTCATTAGAAGTATCCAGACCGGCAATCACGGTCGCGCCGCCGTCGGGGAGCAGCATGTGAGCGAGGCTCCGCGCCGTAGTAACAACGGTCAGCAGAACGAGGAACCAAAAAGATACAGAGGTTCCCAGATATTCGGTGCCTGGGTGCGGGAACAGCGCCTTGAAATCGCGCATTGTCTGAACCTCCTATGCCAAGGAGTCATGCTTAATGGGAGGAAAGGGCCAAGACCCTGGAAACTGACGCCGAACCCCAATTTTGGCGCACTAGCGCTTTTGTGTAGAGCCAGTCTTAGTCTCTCAAGTTTGTCGGGCGCCCAATTATAGGTCACCCTTCGTCCATTTACCAATCTACCGTGCCACAGACTTTTCTTGACAAGGTTGGGGGCCCTTCCTACAATCCTGTAGTCCGAAAACCCCTTGGCATTTTTGAGCAATAAAAGCTGCGACGGTCTTTTCACCGTCTCAGCGCAACCCGAGCAAGCAAGGAGCCACGAATGTCCTCAGAGATGTTCTCCCCTGGATTCAGCCGTATCGTCAAGCCTAATGCCACTTTGGAAAAGATCTCCGGCGGCCATATTTTCACCGAAGGCCCCGTATGGAACAACAAGGAGAACTTCCTGGTCTGGACCGACATAATCGACAACAAGATCTGGAAGTGGATTCCCGGGCAGGGCACCAGCATAATCATGCACCCCTCGGGCAAGGCTGACGGGATGTGCTACGACCATGACGGTCGCCTGCTGGTGGCCGGCTGGAGCAGTCGCACCGTGTGGCGGTGGGAGCACGACGGTTCCACCACGGTGCTGGCCTCCCACGTGGACGGCAAGAAGCTGAATACCCCCAACGACATCATCATGAAGTCCGACGGCATAGTATATTTCACCGATCCGTCCAACGGTATCCGCAACGTGGGCATGGAGTCTGAGGACGTTCAGAAGTATGTGGACTACGAGGCGGTGTATAAGCTGGACTTGAGCGACGGCAGCCTGACCCTGCTGGCCGATGACTACATAAACTGCAATGGTCTTTGCTTTTCGCCAGACGAGTCCCTTTTGTATATAAACGATACCGCTCGCCGCCACATAAGGGTTTATGACGTGCTGGAAGACGGTACGATTGGGAATGAGCGTCTGTTTGCCGAATTGTTCCACGACGACCACGGCGCGCCTGACGGCATGAAAGTGGACGTGGAAGGCAACGTGTACTGCACGGGCCCCGGCGGAGTGTGGGTGACCGACCCGCAGGGCAACCATCTGGGCCGCTTCCTGATTCCGGAAGACTGCGCCAACTTCGGCTTCGGCGACCCGGACTACCGCACCATCTACTTCACCGCCCGAAGCTCTATCTACCGCATACGGGTGGAGATACCGGGGCTGCCCACTTATCCCATACCCGGGATCAGCAATTAGCCTATATTCAGACCGCTCGTCCTGAGCCCGCCAAAGAATGCATCGCAGGAATCCAATGGCTCGACAGGCTCACCATGAGCGGGTTACTTAGATCAAAGCCGCACACAGGAGACGCCAATGACCTGGGAATTTGAACTGGTGGCCGGACCCAACGGCAATCACGCCGATGGGCCGGTCTGGGACGGGGAGACCTTGCTGTTCACGTCGGTGTCGGTCCCGTCCAACACCATCCACAACAAGATACTGCGGTACGACCCGCGGTCCGGCGAAGTCACCGACTATCGGGGTTGGACCAACCGAGTGGTGGGCCTGGCCTTTTCCGCCGATGGCACCCTGTACGGCTGCCAGAGTGGGGCCCGGCGGATATTGCGCTATAACGGGGACGGGTCGGCATCGGTCATGGCCTACAAGGTCGACGGGAAGTACCACAATCAGCCCAAGGACCTGGCAATAGACAGCCGGGGTCGAATTTGGTTTGCAGACCCGGTTTGGGGCCCCCCGGTGGTGGGAGGGCTGCGTGATTATGAGTTGGCTCCCTATTCCATCGACTACCGCGCCGTGCTCCGTATCGAGTCGCCCAACAAGGATGCCCCCCTTACCCGGATGACCCACGACACGACAACCCCCCTGGACGTAGCTCTGTCGCGGGAAGAGGACATACTCTACGTAGCGGAAAGCAATGATGACTTGGAGGGGAAGCGGGAACTTCGGGCATATCCTATCAACGGTGACGGTTCCCTGGGTGAGTACAAGGTTCTGCACAGTTTTGGCGCCGACTATCGGGGCGTTCACCGGGGCATCAGCGGCATGTGCCTGGATACTGACGGCAACATCATTGCTTGTGCCGGGTCAGAGGGCAGCGGCCCTGGGCCGATGATCTATGTCTTCTCCCCCACCGGACAGGTGCTGGAGACGCACCCCGTTCCAGCAGAGCCTACCAACTGCGCCTTTGGCGGGGCCGGCCTTACCGACCTTTACGTGACCACCACCGAGGGCCACCTTTATCGGGTAAACGGCACGGGACGCCAAGGCTGGGTGCTGTACCCGCAGGTTGGGTAGCTGGTCTCGAAGAGTACGTCAGAATCGTTAGGAGTTTCATTTGCGGCCCGCTGGAGTGTATCTCTTCCGGGATGCAGAGGAGTTTGTCGCAGTCAACGTCATTAGAGAATGAGGTTCCTGGATTCCGCCCTTGGCCGGAATGACGGTTGAAAGGCGAAGGCGCCCGCTGACTGGTGATTAAAGGGCTTTAGAATTAACGTAACCCCAGGAGGGGCCAATGGTAACCGAGGCGTTCACTCCCGATTTTCGCCGGTTGGTTCCTGAAGACGTTGCCTTTTCGAAGGTGGCAACCGGACTTACCTTTACCGAGGGGCCGGTCTGGAACCATCGGGAGGGTTACCTGGCCTGGGTTGACATAATTGGAGACGCAATCTGGAAGTGGGTGCCCGGCGAGGGCAAGAGAATCGTCAAGCGTCCCTCGGCCCACGCCAATGGCATGACCTTCGATAGTGTGGGCCGGTTGGTCATCGCTGGCTGGAGCGGCCGCACGGTCTGGCGCATTGAGCGGGACGGAACTCCCACGACCCTGGCCTCTCACTTCAACGGCGTCAAGTTGAACACGCCGAACGACATCGTTATCAAGTCCGACGGCAACATTTACTTCACCGATCCGTCCAATGGTTGCCACCTGGTGGGGCACCAGGGCGAGGACCTTCAAAAATACCTGGACTACGAGGGCGTGTATAGGTTGGACGCCGCTACTGGCGAACTGACCCTGCTCAATGACGACATGGTATTCCCGAACGGCCTGTGCTTTTCACCGGACGAATCGCTGATGTACGTCAACGACACTACTCGCCACTACATCCGGGTGTTTGACGTGCTGCCCGATGGCACACTGGCCAATCCCCGGCACTTCGCCGACCTGCACGGCGCCGACGTGGGGCATCCCGACGGAATCAAGGTGGATACGGAGGGTAACGTTTATTGCACCGGTCCAGGCGGCGTTTGGGTCATGGACCCGCAGGGCAACCATCTTGGCCTGATCCGTACTCCCGAGCCGTGCCATAACTTCACCATCGGCGGGGAAGACCTGAAGACCATCTTCTTTGCCTGCCGCACCACAATTTACCGGATGGGGATCAAGGCGCGGGGGATTGCGGTGTGCGGGAACTGAAAAGCTCGGCCTCGCAGTTTTAGTCGAACAATTGGGTCCCTTCCAACCACTAACTGGAATCCTCGCAGGTGAACCAATAGCTACCCCACCGCACCGACAGGTACAGTCAAAACGGGGCGGTTAAAGGAGTCAGGCCATGGTCAAGGAAGTCTTCTTCTTCACCGAGATGGGATACACCGCCTACTCGCAGGAAACCGCCGCCAGCTACGGCTATACCAACCTGATGTTCCCCAACGAGAACCTCAGTCCCGAAAAGGCCTCGGAACTTTACAGCATGTACTTCGAGGAACTCCAGTACTGCACCGAAAACGGCTTTGACGGGGTGATGATCAACGAGCACCACAACAACCCTCTTTGTATGATGCCCTCGGTCAACGTCATCGGCGCCGTCCTTTCCAAGCTGACCAAGAAAGGGAAAATCGTATTCCTGGGCAACGTCCTGCCCATCCATGAAAACCCCCTGCGCGTGGCCGAAGAAATTGCCATGATCGACTGCATCTCCGGCGGGCGCGTAGTCTGCGGGTTCGTGCGGGGACTGGGGCAGGAAAGCTGGGCCACCAACACCAACCCGATTTACAACCGGGAGCGGTTCGAGGAAGCCCACGACCTGATAGTTAAGACCTGGACTACGCCGGGCCCCTTCCGCTGGGAGGGCAAGCACTACCACTTCAGGGCGATCAATCCCTGGGCCATGCCCTTACAAAAACCTCACCCGCCCATCTGGATTCCCGGCGTGGCGAGCCCGGAGTCGGTGATCTTCGCCGCCCGCCATCGCTATCCCTATATCGCCCTGGCGCCGCCGCTGGACCTGATGGAAGAAATCTACGACCTGTACGACCGTACCGCTGCCGAAGAGGGTTACACTCCCACGTCGGACAACCGGGGCTACGCCATCCGGGTCAACGTGGCGGACAGCGACGAGCGGGCCTACGAGGAAGGCAAGAAGTTCTTCTGGCAGTTGGGGACGTCCTTTGGTGTGGCCCCCAGGGAATGGCAGGCCCCGCCAGGCTACCTGAGCCGGGCCGCCACGCAGGGTCAACGGCAGCAGCGGCGGGCGACAACCCGGTACGTTAACGCTGAAAGCAATAACGACAACCGGCCAGTAGCCCCCGGCGGGCCACCCCTCAGCTACGAAGAGGCGCACGCCACCTACCAGATTGTTACCGGCAACCCGGATACGGTAATTAAAAAGCTGAAGCACGTTATTGACATAGTGGACCCCAGTTCTCTGGTGCTGTGGGGACGCGAGGGCCCGATGTCCCACGAAACGGCGGTGCGCTGCATTGACCTGCTGGGGCAGGAAGTGATTCCGGCGGTTAAGGAATACCAGTCGAAGCGGGGGAAGTAGGGGGCTACTGTAGAAAGTCAGTGAGGAACAGGGGTCTGGTCACCGCTTGCTGGCGTGCAGAATGGTGATGCCGACGAGGTCGTCGCCGTCATAACGGAGGATGATGTCATCGTCGGTCAGTTCGCTATCGGTAGCGGGAACCGATTCCCGGAAATTAACGTACAGAACATCGCCTTCCTCGTCATAAGAGGACCAGAGGCTGCCTCCGGGGCACTGCCGTACCACGGGGATGAGGGACAGGTATTCGTTTAGATTCTTCAAGGCCATAATTGCTTTCTTCGCTGCAGCGATCCTTCCTTGCTAGTTAAGTAGGCTGTAATCACGAAGCCGTCGCAATCGATTTCTTTATATACTACCACGAGCCACTTCCCAGGTTGATATAGCCTGACTGCAAGTAACTCTCCCTCTCCGCCCTCCATAACACGTTCTGCATTTTCTACTACGGCTAGTACTTTATAACGTAGCTCGCTAAGCTCACTGTGCCTCTCCACTATATGTGTCCACCGTTGATCAGTTAAGCGAATAGGCACACCCCGTCGGGAAGGAGCAATGTCAGGCACCAAAATGCCTCAAGAGCTTGTTATACCAGGTATTATCGATAATTGCTTCCTCCCAAAAAATTTGACTGAGGAAGCCCTCAGCCTATTGGTTAGTGTACCATAAGTATCCTAAATTGTTAATAATAAGAGGCTATCTAATCAAGGACTTTTATAATCTCAAGTTGGAATGGTAAAGTCCAGTTGCTCTTTTCGTTGTGTTCTTCATACCGTATCCAATTCAATGTGCAAATTGCGAGAGGTTATATCCAGCCGGTTTGTATTTCGAGTTTGTCGAATGCATTTTTTAGAAATCCACTGTTTGTTAATGGGGACCTTTCTTCTTCTGCAAGAACTCGATCCCCCTATTGACTCCCCACCCTCAACTACCGATACTTGGGGCGTACAACATAATATTGTGGAGGGAAACATCCTATGACTACCGTAGGAAGCGGAGAATATACTTACGAGCTTGTTGAGAGCTGGGCCAAGCTGCCTGAGGGTGAGACTTTTGGCATGGTCAGCGCCTGCGCTACCGACTCCGAGGGCAATCTCTATGCCTTCCAGCGCAAAGAGCCGCCCATCGTCATCTTCAATCCCGACGGCGAATTTATCGGTTCCTGGGGCCTGAACGCCATCAGCAACCCCCATGGCATCTTCATCAAGGATGACATCGTTTACATCACCGACCGCGAGGACTCGGTGTGCTTGCGCTACACCCTGGACGGCAAGCCCCTGCAGGTAATCGGCGACCGCGGTGTCCACTCCGACACCGGCTGTGAAGTCCCGGGCGAGCTTTGCCCCCGTGCGGCCGGTCCTTTCAACTATCCGGCTGAGCTGGTGCCCGGCGCCGGTGGAGACATGTACGTGGCCGACGGCTACCGCAACGCCCGCGTCCACCGCTTTGCCGCCGACGGCCAGCTCAAGTCCTCCTGGGGCGAGCCCGGCAAGGACACTCCCAACCAGTTCCACCTGGTCCACAGTATGATTGTGGGCGCCGATGGCCTGCTCTATGTCTGTGACCGTGAGAACAATCGGATCCAGATATTCAACGCCGACGGCGAGTACCAGACTATGTGGACGGACGTACTGCGGCCCATGGATATTTCCCAGGACGACAACGGCGTCTTCTGCATCAGCGAGGGCGGACGGGATGCGCGCCAGGGCTGGACCGAGGACACCGATTCCCGCATAAGCCTGATGAACACCAGCGGAGAACTGCTGGCCCGCTGGGTAATCCGCGGCGGCCACGGTTCCTGGATCGCCCCCCACGGCGACATCTACGTGGGTGTGCCCGACGGCGTGGGTGTGGACAAGTACGAGAAGCAGAGCTAAGCGTCTAAGGGGAAAACGGTAAACAATCTGGGGCGGCTTTCGTAGCCGCCCCTTTTTTGCCGGGCAAAAAGAAAGGGCGCCCGATCATCTCAAGCGCCGATTTTGACTGGTTTCAGAAGAAGGTGGCGACCCGGAGCGGACTCGAACCGCCGATCTCTGCCTTGACAGGGCAGTATGTTAACCAACTACACCACCGGGCCATCTAAAAACAATAACGCACTAATGCGTTACCTATTGAGTTTAGGACTTTCCTCCGTTCCATGTCAAGATGCTGAACTGGCTAAAGAGGTTCTCTGTAGACGGCCTGAAGCGCAACACTCTTAGGGGTAACTCGCAGGGTTGCGATGGTCTCATCCACCAATCAACGTAGATTCCTGCCCTGACGACTGGTTAAATACAGTGCGATTCGTGGGGCTGCCCACTTCTCTGGAATTGTCACTTCCTAGGTTGGTAGATTATATTACGGCCTACATTAGCCCGTTACCTGGCATAGGGGGAGACGATATGACTACCGACAACCAAGCAATTCCCAGGCCGCTGGAGGGCCTGCGGGTATTGGATGCCACCCACATCGTGGCAGGGCCCTATTGCGCCATGATTCTGGCCGACATGGGCGCCGAGGTTATCAAGATTGAGCGCACCAGGGTAGGGGAGAGGGCCCGCCTTAATGAGCCCTTCGTCGAGAGTGAAGACGGCCGTAAGGCGAGCGCCCGTTTCCTGGCAATCAACCGGAACAAGAAGAGCATAACCCTGGACCTGCGCAATGCGAGGGGCAAGGAAATCTTTGAGAGTATGATCAAGGAGTCCGACGTTCTGCTGGACAACTGGGGGCCGGGCGCCCTGCGCCGCCTGGGCTTCGGGTTTGAAAGGCTGCGCGAGCTGAATCCCCGCCTGATTTATGCCAGCATCACGGGTTACGGCGACAGCGACGGGCTGCGGGGACCCTACTCGGAGTGGCCGGCCAACAACCCCTGTGTTCAGGGCATGGGCGGGTGGATGGAAATTACCGGCGCTCCTGACGGACCTCCTCAGATGGTGGGAGACAACATTGGGGACTCAGTGCCCGGCGTCTGGACTGCCTTGGGCATCATGATGGCCCTGGAGACCCGTCGCAAGACGGGACGGGGACAGCACGTGGATATGGCAATGTACGACTGCATGGTTGCCCACACCACCAGCATAATGCCCTTCTACCAGGCCAGCGGCCAGATAACTACCCGGGCCCGCGAAAACATGATCACCGCTCAACTGGCTCTGAAGGCGTCTGACGGGTACGCGGTGCTGGCCGGGTCCGGCGGCGGTGGCGGGAAATGGGAAGGACTCTGGAAGTTAATCGGCAGGGAAGACCTGATTGAAGATCGGCGATACCTGGGAGAAGGTATCAGCGGGGAGTTCTATTTCAATTTCATAGTTCCGGCCATTGAAGAGTGGTCGCAGCACGTGCCCAAGCTGGAGATCGCCCAGAAGCTGATCGAACTTGGTTTCTCCATGGGAGTCGTGCAGGATGCTGCCGACCTGGACCAGTGTCCCCACCTGGAGGCTCGCCACATGTTCGTTGAAAGCGGCGATTCTTTGGGGGGCCCGTTCCGTACCGTCAACAATCCCATCCGGCTCACCGAGTCTCCGGACACGGCGGCCAAGGCGCCGCCCCTGCTGGGCGAAGACAACGATGAAATTCTGTGCAGCATAGGGGGTGTTACCCCGGAGGAATTGGTGAAGTTGCGGGAAGAAGGGGTGGTGTAGGAGAAATTGGAAGGCCGCCTGAGACGAGGCAACCGTTTCTTTCTTTGGGAATGGTGAGAACATGCTTAGAGCGGAACGAAGAGCGGAAAAGCACACCAGGCGCATAGAGAAAAAGCGCCGCAAGAGCAATCGCAAGGCTTTGCAGGTCATAATTGATGCAGGCGCCAAGCGTCGTACCAAGCCCGCCCGCATTGGGAGAAGGGTTGAGTAATCCCAAGGCGGGGACTACAATTGCCGTGGTCATGCAGGTACCAACCGCTAACAATAATACTTCGGAGTGAACCCCGTTGTTTCAAGCCCCCAGAGGCACCGCCGACCTTCTTCCTGAAGAACAGAAGTACCGCCGCTATATAGAATCCAAGGCCGTAGCCCTGGCCCGCAGCTATGGGTACGGGCGTATTGACAGCCCTGTCTTTGAAGACGCCGGGCTGTTTGTACGTTCTGTGGGAGAAGGCACCGATATCGTCGAGAAAGAGATGTATACCTTCGAGGACCGGGGAGGCGACCAGGTTACTCTCAGGCCTGAAGGTACAGCCCCCGTTTGCCGCGCTTATCTTGAGCACGGGATGCACAATCTGCCCCAACCGGTGCGGATGTATTACTTCTGCCCGGTGTTTCGCTACGAGCGTCCCCAGGCGGGCCGGTTCCGGCAGCATCACCAGTTCGGCGTGGAAGTATTGGGGGATGCCAACCCGGCGGTCGACGCAGAGGTCATCGAATTGGCCTGGCGGTTGATGCACTCACTGGGCCTGACCGATATTCGCCTTTTCGTCAACAGCATCGGCGACAAGGAAAGCCGTCCCCGATATGTAGAGGAACTGAAGTCCTACTATGGCCAGAGGCACGACATCCTCTGCGAGGATTGCCGCAGCCGGCTTGACCGCAATCCCCTCCGGTTGCTGGACTGTAAGGTCGAAAAATGCCGCGCCATTGGTGAGGACGCTCCCCGCTCGGTAGACCACCTGGACGACGAAAGTCTCGATCACTGGACCAGGCTGCAGGATTACCTCACTGCAATGGATATACCATTTCAGATTGACCATCGCCTGGTGCGCGGTTTGGACTACTATTCGAGGACAGTTTTTGAGATTCAGCCGGTGGAGGCCGGCGCCCAGTCAACCATTTGCGGCGGCGGCCGCTACGATGGCCTGATCGAACAACTGGGTGGCCGTCCCACCCCTGGTATCGGATTTGGGTCGGGACTGGAGCGGCTGACCCTGAATTTGAAGCGCAGCGGCGTCGAAGTCCCAGATGAACCGGCCCCGTCTTACCTGGTGGCCAATGTGGGAGAGGCGGCCAGGCTGCCTGCCCTGGAGCTGGCTTCCAGCATACGTCGAACGGGCGCGGGTGCCATTCTCAGCAGCGGTGCCCGGGCATTGCGGGGCCAGATGCGCCAAGCTAATTCGCTGGGTATTCCTTACGTGGTAATCCTGGGCGACGATGAAATAGCGCGGGGTGAAGTGGTAGTTCGCGACATGCAAACTTCATCCCAGGAAACCAGGCCCATGTCGGAGTTCCTGCAGTCGCTGGCCTCAAGCTAGGAATATCTGCCTCTCCAAGAAATGCCCAAACTTCAAAATGCTTTCTCTTCCCAAGCCTTGCAAGCGGTGGGTTGCGGACCATCCGCAATTTTCTCGGTTCCAATACGCTGGTTGTTTCATTGGCTTTTGTGGTTATCCTTGTATCCTGTGGCGAGTGGATTGGTGGCCGTTCTACCGGCGAGGCATACCGAGAAACTGAGACGGAAAGGGAGTTCAAACTGGCCCCTTTAGGCTTGGGTACGGTACTTAGCACTCTTCCACCAATTCCCACTCCGCTGGCTTTGCCGAGGGCACAGTCCACCAACCCCATAGTTTTGGTGCCTGAAGACTTTGCTCGCCGCAGTCCAACAGTTCTCCAAACTGCCACACCTTTACCCGAGTCGCCGGAGACCCAAGTCGATAACGTGCCCACTGCGGAGCCTGCCCCTGTTGCACCGCTGCCTGAGGAGTCTCCCGCTGCTCCGAAATCCACTCCATCCACAGGGGGATTGTTCCCTACCTTATTCCCGGGAGCCACGCCCATTCCCAGCTCCACAATTGAGCAAGTCGGCGTTCCGACTGTAACCGCAACTCCGCCCGTCACACTAACACCTACGGTAATGATTACTCCCACCCCGACCCTGACACCGACTCCGACAGGGACGCCAACGTTGACTCCTACACCCACCCTCACGCCTACTCCAACAGTAACTCCTTTGCCGGAACTAACCGTGGCCATCGCCCTGGAAACAGCCGCGACTGAGGTCCGCGAGGGAGAAGAGTTTGATGTCATTGTTCAGGTAAGTGCCGGCGTTACCAATCGCGTGGATACAGTGCAGGTCTATCTGGACTTTGACGCTACTAAACTGGAGGCCATTTCTCTGGCGTCCGGCGGGCGACTGGAGTACCAGTTGCAGTCTGTCCTGGACAATTCCGGCGGAAGAGTGGCCTATGCAGCTGGGACATTGGGTGACGCTCGGGAACTTCCCTTTACCCTTGGTACGTTGACCTTCAGGGCCAAAGCCGATAGCGGAGGACGGGAAGTGTCCATACAATTTGCTCCCTTGAGAGCACCCCGGCAAACCAAGGCGATCAACAGGGGA
This sequence comes from Dehalococcoidia bacterium, assembly GCA_965215975.1. Lineage (GTDB taxonomy): Bacteria > Chloroflexota > Dehalococcoidia > Lucifugimonadales > UBA3495 > Bin22. Next base: position 2,337,767 of record OZ244136.1, read on the forward strand.
CTAAATGTTACAGGCCAATTAATACCTGTTGGGGTAGTTGTCCGATAGCTGCGCAGGTATGCGGCGGGAGGTGGGTCAGTTCTGGCGCTGGCGGAAAGGAATCTACTGACAATTGCTGGTTGACTAACCACACACATTATTAGAACATTTGAGTCAACTCAGGGAGGGAAAGGAAGCTATTGATTCCCGACTCAACCCGATTCGTAAAGGAGCACTCAAATGCAGGAAACTCTGGCCAAAGGAATGAATGTTTACTACCGAGGATTCGTCATTCACGAAGATGTGCCCAAGATTTGCTACACGATTTATGATCGACGGCCAGACCGGGTGGAACTGGCAACGGTAGGTACCTCCCGCGAAGCAATGAAATGGGTGGACTCGCGCATTTCGATAGAGGAGAAACTCAAGGACAGCCAGGTTACGATACAAGAGATCCTACTGCTGGCAAGGGGGTCGATGGCGGCCTGATTAACCTTGGGTCCGGTACTTAGCGTGACCGGCCCAACGGCTATCAGAGTTCAAGGAATCAGAATTTCAGACAAAATGTCAGGTCGAGCGCCAATATGTTGTCATGATTCTTCTTGCCGTAGTATGCCATACTAGGTATCATGTTATGGAACAATAGGAACCTGCAGGTCGCTAGGGAACTGCAGGTTCCTGACAGTGCTACGGTTGATTTGTTTAAGGCAGGAGGAGATCATGCTTATACAGTTCAGCAAAAAGAAGATTCTGTTTGTTCTGCTCCCCATATTGACCCTGATGTTACTTGGGTGCCCTGCTCCAGAAACAATTGTAGAAGAGCGTGAGGTTATTAAAGAAGTTCCCGTTGACGTTGTAAGGGAAGTAGAGGTTGTAAGAGAAGTCCCCATGGAGGTGGTCAGAGAGGTACCTGTAGAAGTCCCCGTAGAAGTGCCGGTAACGGTCATGGAACAGGTAGAAGTTGTGAGGGAAGTTCCTATCGAGGTACCAGTAGAGGTTGTCGCTACCCCCACTGCTGGTCCGCCAATGGCCCCGATGGAACCCTATGTTATCGGAGCAATGGATGCGGTGACCGGCATTGGCGAGAGCTACGGCACTGTAATTGTGCAGGCTAAGCAGATGGCGATTGATGATATCAATGCGGCAGGCGGCGTCGACGGTCGTCCGCTGCGCTTGATTATTGAAGACTCAAGATGTAACGGGCAGGACTCGATAACTGCTTACAAGAAGCTCACCGACGTGGACGGCGTAAAAATCATTCTGGGAACTACATGCAGTGGCGCCATGCTGGGCGCCGCCCCACTGGCAGAAGAAGACGGGGTAGTACTCTTCTCCGCTTCTGCAACCAGTCCGGACATTGAAGATGCAGGAGACTACATTTTCCGGACCGCCATAAATGACGCCAAACTGGGCGTGGACGCCGGTAACGCAATGTGGGTAGATGGCGTACGCAACCTGGTTACGATAAACGAGATCACTGACTATGCCGAAGGTGTCCAGAAGACCTCAGTTGAACGGTTTGAAGAACTGGGAGGCGTGGTAGTAGCCTCGGAAAAATACTCTTCGGACGTAACCGACTTCAGGACCCAGCTAACCAAACTATTCGCCGAGAATCCGGATGCCGTGCTGCTGGCCGCCCAGTCGGAATTTACCGGGGGTACCATCATCAAGCAGGCACGAGAGCTTGGATTTGAGGGGACCTTCTATACCGAAATTGTGGCGACCGGTACTACCGCGCTGGAAATTGCCGGAGAAGCAGCCACCGGGACGAAGTCAATAATTCCCAGTCCAGACCTGGAAACACAGAAAGGCAAGGACTTCCTGTCTAATTTCCGGCAGAGGTACGGTTACGTAACCTTGCCCTGGTTTATCGGCTCAGCCTATGACGACGTCCATATCGCCGCCGAATGTCTAGGCCGTACGGGAGATGACCAGGACGCCGACGGCTTCAGGGATTGCTTGTACGACATCACCTGGAGCGGGGCCATCGGAGATGGATACAGCTTCAACGAAAAGGGAGAAGTTGAAGGCCTGGCCAACGCCGTAATTGAGGTGCTGCCCCTCAGTGAACGGACAGCGGAGAACAACGGGTACAAGGTCCTTGGGCCCGCTCCTTTGCCGTAACCTTCCGGTTACACCGTAGAGATCCAGGGGATTGGTTTGTGACTTGTTAAACCAATCCCCTGACGCTTTTGTACGGGTGATGTGCCAGAGGGAGAAACGAGCCAATTGCCCTAGTTCAACGCACCTTTTTAGGGCCGCCTTTCCCGTTGCCCTTTATCGTCAGCTACGTTCGGCGGAGGCGGTAAGTCGTATGAACCAGGGCTGGGCAATGTATTGTAGTGAACCAGCCGATGCCTTCACATTTTCCGTAAGCACCTTGCCTACAGAGCAATTACAGGGTAGGTTAGTCTGGTATTTGGTCTGAAGTGGTTAAAGGATATGGCCTCTTTGCGTAGTCATTTCGCGCGCGCGGACCGGGTGGTCGCCACGGTTCTGGTTATTGCCATATTGGCCTACATCGGCTGGAGAGCAGTTACATCGCCGGAGCAGGCCCTGCAGTTCGGTTTCAATGGAGTTTCCGTAGGCGCGGTGTACGCGCTCATGGCAATAGGGTTTACCCTGGTTTACAGCACGGTGTGGTTCTTTGACTTGTACTACGGCGCGGCCGCCGCGCTGGGCGCCTACGGGGTGTTCTACCTCAGGTCCCAGGAATGGCTCGGCGGTCAATACCAGGTCAATACCCCCGTCGTGAATGTATTCTTCGCGCTGCTCGTCGTTGGTGTCGCTGCCTGGGCAATCTATGCGGTGCTTCGTGGCAGGTTGCGGGGCCGAATCAGCGATACAGCCCTCAAAATCACCGTAGGATTGCTTGCGATTGGCCTCGGAGTTTATACCTGGGCAATTCTGACCTACCCCAGGGAACTTCACCAGGTCTTTGGCCCGGCAGTGGCAATTGCGGTCGGCATCGGTTTTGTATTGATTCTCCGAGCCCTTTACGAGAGGGTGGCAGGCCGAACCGGATTGCGTGTCTGCACTGCAGTTGTCGGCGTTTTGGCAGTGGCCCTGGCCCTGTTTGTAGGAAGCTACATCTTCCACTCACCTGGAAGCAAGCTTTACCTCAGTTGGGTTGTCTCGAGCCTTCTGGCCGGGACGGTCGCGCTGGCGCTTTACCGTGGCCTCTATGTTCATATGCGCCAACGGTCCAGGTCGCCATTGATAATGCTGGTGGCCTCGCTGGGTATCCTGTTGGCGCTGTCCGCTGCAATTTCGATAGTGTTCGCGAGCGCCCCCCGACCCCTCCCCGACCCCTTCGGCACCGTGCCATGGACTATTGGCGGCGCATTCGTCAAGGGGTTTAATTTCTTTGTCGTCGGGGTTGCGATAGCAGGATTCCTGGGATTATACGGCGTGCTGAAGTGGACTTCATTTGGTCGTGCGGTCCGGGCCATTGGCGATGACGAGGAAGTTTCCAAAGTAGTGGGCATCAATACCACTATGATTATCGCCATAGTCTTTTTCGTCGGAGCCATATTTGCGGCAATGGCCGGTATCCTGAGTGGTCACGACACGGCAATTCAACCCCGTATGGGCCTGTTGCTGCTGTTGAAGGGTTGGATAGCTTCCGTCGTAGGCGGGATTGGCAACTTGTACGGGGCAATTCTGGGCGGATTTATCCTGGGCGTCATCGAGCAATTTGCCATTTGGGACCTGGCGGGCGAGTGGAAAGACGTGGTGGCCTTCGTGTTGTTGATCCTTTTCTTGTCTTTCTGGCCCCGGGGACTTCTACCGAGGAAGTGAGCTTGTGCTAACGAGACTCTCGAGTTGGCAAAAAATTACAGCGGCAATACGCAATCCTCGGGATCTGTTGTCGCTTTCAAAGGGCAATATCGAGCTGTGGGCAAATCTGGTTATTATTGCCAGCGCAGTGATATTCATGCTCTGGAAAGGGGCTTCTTTCGGCGTTACCCTGGGAACCGTGTTTGCTATCTGGGCAATGCTGTCGGTCAGCCTGAACCTGGTAGTGGGCTACAGTGGCCTCTTGTCCATCGGGCATATTGGTTTTTTCGGTCTGGGGGCCTATTCCGTTGCCATCCTGACTTCGACCACTTCCTATGAACAACTGCGAACCGGGGCAATTCCTACCTTCGGCTGGCCTTTCTTCGCGGCATTGCCGGTAGCCATATTGGTGGCCGGCCTGGTCGCGCTCCTGGTGGGGCTAGCCTTCAATCGCTTCAGGGACGACATCTATGTCCTGGTCTCCTTCGGATTCGCTATAATTGCCTTCAATGTTTTCCTTAATTTCCGCGTGATCACTCGGGGCGCTTTTGGAATCCACGATGTTGCCAGGCCACAAATTGGTAGCTGGGTGCTTGACTCTGAGCTGGAACTCATGGGTCTGGCTTTCGTGTTTCTGGCGATTGTAGTTGTCATTTCATGGTTCATAGTGTCCTCGTCCTTCGGAAGGGTGCTAACCGCCATCCGGGAGGACGAGCAGGTGGCTGAGGTTTTCGGGTACCACGCCAGCCACTACAAACTTGCCATCTGGGTGATTTCGGCAATGATGGCCGGGTTGGCAGGGGGCATGTTCTCGAGTTGGACCACTTTTATAGACCCCAATTCGTTCATACTTCTGGAATCGGTGCTGCTGGTCTCCATAGTAATCCTGGGTGGATTGGCAACCATCTGGGGGTCATTGCTGGGCGCCCTGGCATTTGTGCTGCTGGAGGAGGGGATGCGTTTTCTGCCTTTCCTGCCTCAGGAGTACGTGGGCCAGGCACGCCAAATTGTGCTGGGGGTCTTGCTGGTCGTGTTGATGATGTTCCGGCCGCAAGGACTGGTTGGGAGGTTCCGGCTATGAGCAGCCCGCATACCGGCGATGCCGAAAACTACATCCTGGAAACAGTGGAGATTTCCAAGTACTTCGGGGCGGTAGCAGCGGTGGACGACCTGAGTATTTCCATACCCAGGCGGGGCGTGACGAGCGTCGTGGGACCCAACGGCTCCGGCAAGTCAACACTGATCAACTTGCTAAGCGGTACGCTGCCCCTGGATGGGGGAATGGTTATAGTCGACGGGCGGGGTCTGAGAACTATCCATGCCTACGAAACGCCCGGCCACAGTATCACCCGCACCTTCCAGGAAATCCGGCTTTTTGATCAGGTTAGCGTCCTGGACAACATCCTGGTGGTACTGACGACCCGAAAGTTTTGGCCTTCCCTGTTCGAACGCACCAATCGCAAATACCGCGAGAGAGCGCAGGAAATCCTCGAAAAGGTCGGCATGTGGGAAAAACGGACTTCGCTGGCCATGGACCTGTCCTACGGCCAACGCAAGCTCCTGGAAATCGGGAGGGCCATGGCCCTCAACGTCAACATCTACCTGTTGGACGAACCCTTCGCCGGCTTGTTTCCTCAAATGCTGGAGCGAGTGAAGGATATTTTGAAAGGGATGCGGGACGAAGGTCGCACCATCATCTTTGTTTCTCACAACATGGACATTGTGCGAGAGATGGCTGATCATCTGATAGTGTTGGACGGCGGAAAGTTGCTTATAGCCGGCCAGGTTGAGGATGTCCTTAATCAGCCGGAGGTAATTTCTGCCTACCTGGGGGCCTGAGCCCGGTCAATACCGCGTTGTTTGATTACTTAGGGGCGAGCTTATGAGCCAAGAGCTTATAGAAACCGTGAACTCTGAAGAATCCGCAAATGGCGAAGAATCAGGAATGCTCTTGGAATTGAGCAACGTGACGGTCCAGTTTGGCGCAGTGGTTGCGCTGGAACAGGCTAACCTGGGTTTGAAACGGGGAGAGTTGGCTGCGGTCATGGGGCCTAACGGTGCCGGAAAGTCCACAGTCTTGAAGGCTATTATGGGACTGGTGCCGGTTACGGCCGGCCAGGTCTTTTGGCGTGGGGCCCCCCTGCAAGCTGCAACCCACGAGATAGTCAAACTGGGCATTTCTTTCGTTCCCCAGGGACGCCGGGTATTCACTCACCTTTCCGTCCTCGAAAACCTGGAGCTGGGCTGCATTTATCTGAACGACAGGGCGGAACAGGCTCGCAGGTTGGAATCGGTGCTGGAACTGTTTCCTTTACTCCACGAAAAGCGGCGGGATATGGCCAGCCAGATGTCCGGAGGCCAGCAGCAAATGCTGGCCTTGGGCCGCGGGCTGATGGCGGCCCCCGAGGTACTTCTGTTGGATGAACCTACGCTGGGTCTGGCCCCCATTATTGTGAAAGAGGTCTTCGAGAAGGTCCACGAGATTAACGAAAAGCTCAAAACGACGATTTTTGTCGTGGAGCACAACATCAAAGGAGTCCTGGATATTGCCAGCCGGGCATACGTGCTGGACCAGGGACGTGTCGTGCATGACGGTACACCCAAGTCGGTCGAGGAGACGAATATTTTGACCGATGTTTTCCTGGGGCGGTTCAGTCACGGCGAAAGAGAAGAGTGGGAATAGGATGCCCTCCTTGTTCAACTTCCTGAAGTTCCCGGCCATACCTGCATGAACAGCTTCCTTCAAAGCCACCGCATCGTGGATCTCAGCCATACACTGGAACCCAACATCCCTTGCTGGCCCGGTGATCCGGTTACGGAATTCGAGACCGTGGCCGAACTGGAAAGGGATGGGTTCTTCCTGCGACGCTTTTCCATGGGAGAGCACACGGGGACTCACCTAAACGTTGCGGCGGGTTTCCACGCCAAAGGCGCAACCATTGACCAGTACCCGCCTTCCGCCTTTGTCGCCCCGGCTGTAGTGATAGACGTGAGAGACGAGGCGGGGTCTAACCCGGATTACATGCTGCGGGTGGACAGACTTCTGGAGTGGGAGCGTCAGAATGGGCCCGTGCCGCCGCGGAGTCTGGCCTTGCTCTATACGGGCTGGCAGGAAAAGTGGGACGACCAGGAGGCTTACTTTGGCGCAGGTGAGGATGGGGAAATGCATTTCCCGGGCTTTGACGCTCAGTCATTGGGAGTACTGCTGACCCAGCGAGGCGTGGCCGGAATTGGTATTGACACTCACGGGGTGGATGGAGGCCTGGACACAACCTTTTCAGCCAACCGCCGGGTGCTGGAACAACCCAGAATCGTTTTGGAAAACCTCTGCAACCTGGACCAGTTGCCTCCCGTCGGCGCAACCTTGGTCATTGGGGCGCTGCGCCTTCAGGGAGGCAGTGGGTCACCTGTATCCGTATTGGCATTCCTGCCATGAAATCGTTGCTTGGGACAACTCCAATGGGCGTACCAGTTTCACCGAGTAAATGCCCGCTGGAGAAAAGTAGTGTTCCGCTTTAGGTGGACTAGCTAAGGGGACAGGGCAACCACAAGGGCTGCCCGTCCGAAGTCCGTTAACCATATCACTCGGACCGCGATGCTACCTGGAGAAAGCGGAGCCAAGCTAGAGCTTGGCCACACCGGCCTTGGCGCAGTCCTCGTCCTGCTGACTGGAACCGCCACCCACGCCACAAGCGCCCTCGATGACGCCATTACGAATGATGGGAACTGCTCCCTGGCCCATTATCATTTCTCCGCCCGACGCTGCATTGATGCCGGCGGGGGTAGGCTGGTTTGCCCGGTCCTGCATCTCGCCGCTGGAGCGGCCAAAGGCGGCGGAAGCCACTGCCTTGCCCTGGCAGCCATAAGCGCTGGCCCAAATAGCCCCGTCCATCCTTTGCATGGCGATTAGTCGGCCTCCGCCATCCACCACTGCCGCGCTGATCTTGATGTCAAATTCCGCTGCCTGGGCCAGAGCCCCCTCAACAATCCGGTTGGCCTCTTCCAGTGTTATTGCCATGTTTCACCTCAATCTGTAAGGATGGCTCATTTTAGCCGAATGGCACATAGCTGCCAACCGAGAAAGCGCGATTGAAAACTGGCAGCGCTGGCGGCGGGGAAATCGGCTTTAGAAAAACGCACATGGTGGTATACTGCTTGGGGCGCAAAAGAAAGCGTCGGAGCATGATGGTTTTATGCTTACCAAACGTATAATTCCCTGCCTAGACGTGGACGCCGGCCGGGTGGTCAAAGGCACCAGCTTCGTTAACCTGCGAGACGCGGGAGACCCGGCGGAGTTAGCGGCATTTTATGACCGGGAAGGTGGCGACGAGCTTGTCTTTCTTGACATAACCGCCAGCGCCGATTCACGGAATACCATGGTGGACGTGGTACAGCGGGTGTCGGAGCAGGTATTCATACCGTTAACCGTAGGCGGCGGTATCAGGACACTGGAGGACATGCGCCGGATGCTCAACGCCGGGGCCGACAAGGTGTCAATAAACACGGCGGCCATCAATAGTCCCGATACTATTGCCGACGGCGCCGCCCAGTTCGGCAGCCAGTGCATAGTAGTGGCTATTGACGCCAAACGGGTTAAGGAAGGCGACCCAGAACAGGTGACGGGCGCAAAATGTGCTGACCAGTCCCTTGCTCTGGACGACCAATCGGGTTGGGAAGTCTACACCCGGGGTGGCCGAACTCCAACCGGAATTGACGCAGTCAAGTGGGCACTTCAGGCGGTAGAGCGCGGTTCAGGGGAAATTCTGCTTACCAGCATGGATGCAGATGGGCAGTTGGCTGGCTACGACCTGGAGCTGACCGCAGCCATTTCTTCGTCGGTACCAGTGCCGGTTATCGCGAGTGGCGGGGCCGGAAACCTTGAACACCTCTACGATGCTCTGGACCGCGGGCAGGCCGACGCAGTCCTTGCCGCTTCCATATTCCACTATGGGACCTATAGCATCGCCCAGGCGAAGGAATACCTGAAAGGCAGAGGCATACCGGTCCGTCCACAGGCGGCACAATAATCTGCCAGTCCTTCAAGCAGACCTGCGAACCACCCGTTTAGATGAGAGGATACCTAGCAACTAATGTCCAAAATAACCACTTTAGTTTTCGATGCTTTCGGCACTCTTTTTCAGGACAGTCCCGAGCACTGGGACAGAGCAATGGGGAATATCATAGAAGAGCAAGGGCTGGGCGTTTCAGTAGAAACCCTGAACCAGGCATGGCTGGCCGCCTGCGGTGATTTCCGTGAGACTCGCAGCATTTCCAGCTATCCTTTCCAGTCCTACACCACCGCCTGGCGGGACGCCTTTGTCGAAGCCTTCCGTGCCCTTGATATCAATGGCGATGCCGCCGCTGCAGCCAACTATTGGATCAACAACATGGGCCAGCGCGACCCGTACCCCGAAGCCAAGGAGGCGCTGGAGGCGGTGGCCCGGAAATACCGGGTCATGGTCCTTTCCAACGCCGACGACTGCTTTCTTGGCCCCCCGTTAAGGCGGTTGGACTTTCCTTTTGACGCAGCGCTGTCTTCCGAGGGGGCATGCTGCTATAAACCCAACCCGGAGCTTTTTCTTACATTGCTCAGGCAGCTAAACATCAGTCCCCAGGAAGCTGCTTACGTGGGAGACCGGCAGTACGAGGACGTTCAGGGCGCCAGGCAGGTCGGAATGAGCACCGTCTGGATAAACAGGACGGGAATGGAGCCCGACCCTGAGTTGCTTGCCCCTGACTACCTGATATCCAGCCTCCTGGATTTGAAGACGCTTTTTAATGACTAGTCGGTCGACCTGAGGGGTTACTCCCTATTCGGTTTATTCAGGGCAGTTCCCAGGAACCTGGCCCGTGCAAGAGGGAAACAGTTATGAAGGTGAAGCTAAACGAAAAAGGGCTGCTTCCGGCCATCGCCCAGGACATCAATACCGGCGAAGTACTGATGCTGGGTTACATGAACCCCGGCTCCCTGAAGCGCACCGTGGAAGGGGAGCAGGTGTGGTTTTACAGCCGCAGTCGGGAAGACCTGTGGCACAAGGGCGAGGTCTCTGGCAATTATCTGAACTTGCGTGAAGCCTACCTGGACTGCGACGCCGACACTATCCTGCTTAAGGTGGAGCCCGACGGGCCAGCCTGCCACACGGGTGACGTATCCTGCTTCCATAACAAGATGGAAGACCAGCCCGAAGACTACGAGGTCACCGAGTCTGGCTCCGGGGTCCTGGACGAACTGTTCGCGGTTATCCAGGACCGGCAACGGGATCAGCCCGAGGGTAGCTACACAGTGCAACTCTTGCAGGAGGGTGTGTCACGGGTAGCCCAGAAGGTAATCGAGGAGGCTGGCGAGACGGCGTTGGCTGCCGTCCAGAATGACCAGGAAGGTTTCGTCGGAGAAGTGGCAGACCTGCTCTACCACACCCTGGTCTTGCTGGCAGCCAGTGGCTCCCGACCCCAGGAAGTGTGGGATGCGTTGCGGGAGCGAAGGGGATAGACGACAGACCCTTTGCTCAATGGAAACTCTGAATTAGTCGCCGGCATTGCAGCGAATGCCGAAGTCCCGGAGGGGAGTCAAAGGGCGCCAACTATTATATGAGCGCCGTTACCCCCATTTTAGCCTTCTCCCATTGAGGGGGAAGGGGCTTGTTCAGAGGTTCCCTATTTTCCCTCGATGGTATCTCCTGGCTGGTAAATTTGCCAGCCGTCCTGCCGGTAAATCGTTACCTTCCCCGATCCAATTACCCGCCAGTCGCCCGGACGGCCCAGGCAACCCGTTTGTGCGTCAATGCCAAACACGCTAAGGTTCTCGGTCAGGCGTCCCTCCAGTTGTTCCGCTACCTCGGCAGGGTTGCTGCGTTCGTGGTGAGGGAAGACGCAAATACCCTCAGCGATTCCCAGGCCGGTAACCCACTCGGCTTCCCGCGGCCGGCGCATCTGTGATCCCATTACCATTGCTCCGGCGCTGGATCCGGCAAGGATCGCCCCGCCGGCGACTGACTCCTCAATTGCCGTCAGCAACTGGGAACCTTGCAGGGTTTCCAGCAGGTGGCTGGGATTGCCGCCGGTGAAGTAGATGACATCCGCATCGGCAACCTTTTCAACCATGGAAGGGTCGTTAGCCTGCTCACTGTCCAGCACCATTAGAGGCTGTGCCTTTCCGCCCAGGCCATTGAAGTGGGTCACACCGTCGTAGGCAGCCTTGACGGGCCCAGTGACGGCGGCCGTGGGAATTACTACGACTGAGGCTGGGTCCTTTCCAGTGGCGGCAAGAATATCTCGGTCCATGTCAACGCAGTAGCGCCGAAACTCTTCGCCACCGACCAGGGCAATCATACCTTTCATTGCTCCTCCTCGTGCCAACCAGGCGCCTGTTTGTCCCGTATTTTAGCAAACGGCCAAGTTAGCTACTAACCAGGGGCTCTCCTGAATTGCAAAGTGAACATAAACTGCAGCCGGTCAGATTTAACGACCGGGCTATGTATGCTAGTATAAAGGACGGGCATTCACGACTTCCGATGGAATGGCGGGGAATGCCCCGGTTTCATTGCAGGCAATAATCACTTTTGCGAAGCAACTCCCACATTCACATTCAATAAACGAAAAGGTCAGTCATCATGGCGACGACGCTGGTTCGAGACAGGATACAGGAAATGGTGGCAGCGGCAGTCCAGCGGGCGCGCCAGGAAGGTGCGATCCAGTTGGAATCGATGCCCGATATTCTTGTCGAGCGGCCGGGGAATCCGGATCATGGCGACTTTGCCACCAGCCTTCCCCTGCGCCTGGCCCGCGCTACCCGTATCAATCCATTGAAGCTGGCGGAAACCCTGGTGCAATTCGTGCCCTCCGCTGATGAAGTGGAGAGGGTTGAGGCCGTCCATCCAGGGTTTATAAACTTTCGCCTGAACGACAAGTGGGTCCAAAACCAGGTCGAGGTAGTGCGCCAGGCAGGCGGTGATTACGGAAATGTGTCGGCGGGCGAGGGGCGACCGGTAATGGTGGAATTTGTAAGCGTAAACCCCACCGGACCGGTTCATGTCGGGCATACCAGGGGAGCAGTGCTCGGCAGCGCGCTGGCCAATTCCCTGGATGCAGCCGGCTATTCCGTAACGCGGGAATACTACGTGAACGACGCCGGCACCCAGATGGAGGCCTTCTACCGTTCCGTTTATGCCCGTTACCGTGAGGCCCTGGGCCAGGAGGCCGACTTCCCCGCCAACGGTTACGCCGGCGAATACATTGGCGATCTTGGACGGGAAATTGCCGAGTCTGAGGGAAGCCGTTTCCTGGAAATGGATGAGGCGCAAGCCGTTAAGGAGATCGGTGACATCGGTCGCGAAAAGATGGTCTCCCTGATACGGGCTGACCTGGAAGAGATAGGAGTTACCTTCGACAACTGGTTCAGCGAGCGGTCTTTATATGGCAACAAGGAATACGAACAGGCCATGGACTTGTTGCGTGACAAGAATTATCTATCCGAGCGGGACAACGCCCTCTGGTTCAATTCCACCATGCTAGGAGATGACAAGGACAATGTGGTGGTCAGGTCTTCCGGGGAACCCACCTACTTTGCCTCCGACATTGCCTACCATTACAACAAGTTTGTTAAGCGGGAATTCCACCAGGTCATTGACATCTGGGGCGCCGACCACCAGGGGCACGTTCCCCGCATGAAGGCCGCCGTGGAAGCCCTGGGCATCGAACCGGATGGGCTTACTGTCCTGATTTCGCAAATGGTGACCTTGAAACGAGGCAATGAAGTAGTCCGCGCCTCCAAGCGCACCGGCGACTTCGTAACCCTCCGCGAGTTGGCCGAAGAGGTGGGGTCCGATGCTTGCCGCTACTTTTTCCTGGCCCGCTCACCATCAACCCAGATGGAATTTGACCTGGAACTGGCAAAGAAGGAATCTTCGGAGAACCCGGTCTATTATATCCAGTACGCCCATGCCCGGAATTTCAGCATTCTCAACCTGGCGCGCAGCCGCAATATTGACTGGAGCCAGGGAGACGTTTCCCTACTTACCGACCCCAATGAATTGACTCTTATTCGAACCATGATCCGGCTGCCGGAGCTGGTGGAGCAAATTGCCCGCAGCCTGGAACCCCACCATCTGCCGCATTACGCCATGGAACTGGCGACCGCCTTTCACTGGTTCTACGAGAACTGCCGGGTCATTTCGGCCAACGCCGAGGACAACGACATAACCCTGGCCCGCCTCAAGCTGGTGGAATCGGCGCAGATTGTGTTCCGGAGAACCCTGGAAATTATGGGGATGAACGCCCCGGAACGAATGTAGACGGTACGAAAATGCCCTTCTTCCCGGCAGCGTCGGTTAATGCTCGGCGCTGCCGGAAGCAATCCAGACTGCTGTGACCTCTTGCGGAATTCGTCCTTTCTTCGAACCCCCCCTCTCTGGTCCCCCGCCCTTCACGCCATAGGCTGCCAGCGTTTCTGAATTCCAGTTATTTTGTATGGGAACTGAATGTGGGGAGTATTAAACTATTGTGAAAGCAAATTAAAAGCCGCTTGAATTATTCTTGTGTAATGTTTATTATGTCCGAGTCAATCGTGAAATAGCGATGGCTCTCTTGCCAGTTTACCTCGACAGGCCTCAATTTGGTTCACGCTATCGGCCGACTTAACTGCAAGAACACCGCTTCAATTCGAAACGCGGGCAAGCGAAGGCTACACCCTTCCTGAAGCCGCGTATTGCCATTCAGGAACGTTCAGGAACGGTCGTATGAACACATTGATCAGAATCACGGGCATGGCCTACCACTATCGTACTCGGTTGATTTTGGCCTACGCGTGTTTCTTCATCGCCATAGGCTTCTCTCTGCTGATTCCCAGGCTCTTCGGCGAATCCATTGACAGGCTCGTTGTTATAGAGGGCTCTCAAATAATCCCCCTTTATCCCGCTACCGAGGTACTAGTGATTCTGGCGAGCCTGATCTTGGCCGCCAGTATAATGCGGGGTTTCTTCGATTTTGCCCGCACCTATACCACCGACTCCCTCTCCCAGTTTGTCACCTATGACTTCCGTAACCAAATCTACGACAAGCTCCAACACGTCAGTTTTGCCTATCACGACAAGGAACACACCGGCAACTTGATGTCCAAGGCCACGGCAGACGTGGAGGCCGTGCGTCGTTTCGTTAATATGGGGTTGGTCCGCTCATCTGAGGTCGTCGTACGCACCCTTGCGGTTACCAGCATCCTGGTATGGCTTAACTGGGAGCTGGCTCTCATCAGCCTGGTGTTCGTGCCTTTCCTGGTGATGCGGTCAACGATGGTTATGGGCCGGTTGCGCCGGATGTGGCTCCACGTGCAGGAAGTCAACGGCGAACTGGTCACGGCGTTGCAGGAAAACCTGGTGGGCATACATGTGGTCAAGGCTTTTGGATCGGAGGATTTTGAGCGGCGCAAGTACGACAAAAAGGCCCAGGAACTGCGAGGGGAATACTATCAGTCGGAACGGCTGCAGGGTACCAACAGCGCTTGGATGAGCCTCTACTTCACCTTTGCCCTGGGTCTCATAGTTTGGTATGGCGGCTGGGAGATTATTCGAGGCGACCTCACTGCCGGTCAACTGACTATGTTTGTGCTTTACCTGAACCAACTAACGTTTCCGATACGTTCGGCGGCCCAGATCATCAACAGTTTCTCCCGTGCGATTTCTTCAGGCGGACGAATCTTTGACGTATTGGATGCTGATTCTCCGGTCGAGGAAAAGCCCAACGCGCGGATCATGGGACGGTCAGAGGGACTGGTAAGGTTCGAGGATGCGTCATTTGCCTACGATTCGAGGTCACCGTCCCTCACCAGCGTAAACATCGAGGCTGAGCCTGGCGAGATAACGGCAATTCTGGGCGCGCCTGGCAGCGGTAAGAGCACTATCGTTAATCTGCTTCCCCGCTTTTACGACGTTACCGGGGGACGGGTAACTATTGACGGGCAGGATATCAGGGAGGTCACCCTGGAGTCCCTGCGGAGCAATGTGGGTATCGTCCAGCAGGATATTTTCCTGTTTGACGCCACTATCCGCGACAATATTGCGTACGGTATCTCCAGCGCCACGGAAGAGGACATCATCAATGCCGCCAAGGTGGCTCAACTCCACGACCAGATAATGGCCTTCGCTCATGGCTACGATACGTGGGTCGGCGAACGCGGCAGTACGCTGTCTGGCGGCCAGCGGCAGCGCTTGTCCATTGCCCGCACGGTGCTGGTCGACCCGCCCATCCTGATCCTGGACGACTCCACTTCCAGTGTGGATGTGGAGACTGAAAGGCAGATTCACCAGGCTATGGTGAACGTTATGAAGGGGCGGACGACATTCGTCATTGCCCACCGACTCAGCACCGTAAGGGAAGCAGACCAAATCCTGGTGCTCAAGGATGGCACAATAGCCGAGCGCGGCAACCATCATGAACTTATGGCCCAGAGGGGCATATACCGAGATATTTACGAACTGCAACTGCGGCCTCAGGAAGAAGTATTACTAGACGCTTCCATAGCCGGCGGCGACGGAGGTGACAACTAATGCACGGAGTAGGAGGCGGATTCGGTGGAATGATGGGGGGTATGCGCGGCCTGCATTCGGGCGGCATGAATTCCCCTACAATGGACAATCTCAGCGATGACAACGCGATGGGTTCGGTTTACAACAACAAGGTTGTAATGCGTCTCATCACCTATATGGGTCCCTATAAACCTGACGTGATCAAGAGCCTGGCGGCGGTGCTGGTCTACACTATTGCCAACGCCAGCATTCCCCTGCTGATAATGCTGGGCATCAACCACGGCATCAATTCGGGAGAGACCTCGAGTTGGAACCTGCTGAACCTTGTCAGTATCCAATTTGGCACTCTTACTGGTGGCTTCTGGAGTTGGCACCCGCTTCACCTATTTGGACTGGGCTTCCTGGTGATTACCCTGATTCACTTTGGGGCCAACTACCTTCAGTTTGTCTTTATGGCTCGGGTGGGGCAGAGCATTCTTTATTCCCTGCGCACCCAGATGTTCAGCCACCTGCAGGACATGTCACCATCCTTCTATCACCGCACGGCGGTAGGGCGGATTATGTCCCGCAGTCAGAGCGACGTGCTCCAACTTCAGGAAACCTTTGAAATGCTGGTGCTGGCATTGGCCGACGTGCTGACCCTGGCTTTTATCGTCATCTATATGCTGGCAGTGGACTGGCAGTTGGCTGTCGTCAGCCTGAGCATAGTCCCGGTCCTGTTCTTTATCCTGGGCTACTGGCAGCGGTTTGCTCGCCGCTCATTTATGCGCATTCGCCGCGCCATAGCAATGGTCAACGGCGAGTACAACCAGAACATTACCGGCGTTCGGGTGGTACAAAGCCTTAATCGCCAGGATGAAAACCTGAATCACTTCAAGGAGTTGAACCAGGAGCACCTGGACGCCAACTTGCAGGCCAGTCGCTTTTCCGGCGGTCTCCAGCCCATGGTCGAGTTCCTGATTGGTATTGGCATGGGGTTTGGCATCGTTCTGGTGGGCGGCATGCTCGCCAATAGCGGCAGCCTGGAATGGGGTGTGCTGGTTGCCTTCGCCCTGTGGATTCAGCGTTTCTTCGAGCCCGTCCGCCATCTGACCATGCAATACGGTGTTTTCCAGAGGTCCATGGCCGCCGGTGTTCGTATCTTCGAGCTGTTGGACCTGGATCCGGAAGTAAATGACAAGCCCGACGCAATAGATATGCCGCCGATACGGGGTGAAGTCAGGTTCGAGGATGTCAACTTCCACTATGTTGAGGGGGTTGAAGTTCTGCAGGACATTAACCTACATATCAATCCCGGCGAAAACGTGGCCCTCGTAGGTTCCACGGGCGCAGGCAAGAGCACCATGGTGACGCTGGTCCACCGGTTTGCCGATGTTACCAACGGCAAGATAACGATTGACGGGTACGACCTGCGGGACGTCAAGCGTGAATCTTTTGTGGGCCAGATGAGCATGGTGCTTCAGGAGCCTTACCTGTTCTCCGGCAACGTAAAAGATAACATCCGTTATTGCTACGAGAACACCACCGATGATGACGTGATTGCCGCGGCCAAGACCGTGGGAGCTCATGACTTTATCATGGCTCTCGAAGACGGATATGACACGATCCTGGCGGAACGAGGCGTTAACCTGAGCGTGGGTCAGCGGCAGTTAGTCAGCTTTGCCCGCGCTATCGTCGGCGACCCTCGCATCATTGTGCTGGACGAAGCCACCGCCAACATCGATACTCATACCGAGATTCTGATTCAGGAAGCCCTCAGTCACGTCCTTGCAGGCCGCACTTCTATCGTCATTGCCCACCGTCTTTCAACCATACGCAACGCCGACAAGATAGTCGTACTGGATAAGGGACGCATAGTTGAGGTGGGGCGGCACGAGGAACTGCTGCGCCGCAATGGCGTTTACGGCCGCCTGTATGCCATCAACTACGGTTTGGCCCACGGCAACGGCGTTGAACCCGAGGGAGGGGCGCTGATACCGGCGCCCGCGGATAACGACTAAGATTCGTCGGCTTACTCAATAAGCCTAGGCAAAGCAACAGGGGCGGGTATCAAACCCGCCCCTGACTCTTTGTAACTAAGTGACAAGGGAAACCAACACTTTGTGGGGGCCTAATCCTTCGCGAGGAAATCCAGGATTGCCGCCGCCAGTTCGTCGGGCTTGTGGTATCCGATGTCGTGGATGGTTTCAGGAATCCAGTGTACCCGGTTGTTGGGCACAGCCTGGGCCGCCGCTTCAACCATCACTTGCTTGGTACGGTTGAATTCGCTACCGGCCCGGTCCGGCCGAGGGCCGGCGGGCACTATCAATGCAGGACACTTGATCTCGGGCAAGGTAACTGACGGTGGTTCACCCCACATTGCCTCCAGCACCTGGGCGTGGTTGGACGGTCGCAGTATGTCCTGCATATACCCCTCTGCGTCGTCGTAAACCATGGTTTGAACGATTCGCTCCAGGTCCTCTGCCCAGCAGTCACTCATTTGCTCCTTGAGCCGGGCCAGAAATTCCTGGCGAGTCCCTGAAACGTTGCGAGGTGCAAATCGGGCGCTGAACAATTCCCATGAGGCATCCGGTAGCAGGTGCCCGTCCAGAAAGCCTCCGTCAATCATTACCAATTTGCTAACCTGCTCGGGTAGCTTCGCAGCAACGTTGATTGCTACATTTCCTCCCCAGGAATGCCCTAATACTGCGGCCCGGTCCAGTCCCAGGTAGTCCATAAACCGCCCAACGTCGGAAGCCAGGGATTGCCAGTCGTAGCCGCTGGGGGCTTGTGTCGTCTGGCCGTGGCCACGCTGGTCAGGCGCCACCACACGGTAATGCCTGCTCAGGCGAGAGGCCAATCGCTCGTACCAATGGGCGGATGATGCCAACCCGTGCAGGGCTACAACAGGCGTGGGTTGGGGGTCTCCAGTGGGCAGCCACTCCAGGTAGTGAACGTCGAGTTCCCCGATTCTGGCCCGGTGTTCTGTTGGAGGGTTAGGAACATGGCCCGAACTGGTCAAATCAGGACCTCCTGGTTATGGTTTGCGAGAACGCAAACCTTGTTTTCTGACGCGTTGGGATTATAGCACGGGCTGTGGTCAACGCATGGCTATGTATATGTTTAACTCTCTCTTAAGGGGGCCATCGCAACAGGCGACGGGGCGGGGTAATGCAGCAGGAATATTGGACAAGGTGAGGTCCTGGAAGACTCCTGGTGGAAGTTGCAGTAAGGGGCAAGACCACACCGGAGATTCGGCAGGGCATGAGTTCCTTGACGAGTGGCGAAATTGAGGATGCCTTGTCGCGTATTCTATTGTTTTGGACTTGCCCAAATCTGTATGCTATCTTTTAGCTGCCGCACCGACTTCAGGGGCGGATCTGAGCCATTGCTTCCAGCCGGAGGATCCTTTGGATAACGTTGCCCGAACGGTTGAAACTCTGGGACTGCATTTTCAAGCTGTCGAAGATGCTATCTCAAGGCTGAACTCGGAAAACATTATCTCCCGAATCTGGCAGGGTGATCATCTGGTATGGGATGAAAACCCCGCGGAGATTGTCGACCGCCTGGGCTGGCTTACTCTTCCGGCGAACATGCGGGGAGAGTTGGAGCTTCTTTCTTCCTTTGCTTCGGAGGTCAGGAGTGCGGGGTTCAACAGGGTGGTGCTGCTGGGGATGGGCGGCAGCTGCCTGGGGCCCGAAGTCCTTCGGAGGACATGTGGCAACGCCTCCGGATACCCTGAGTTGTCGGTCCTGGATTCTACGCTGCCTGCCTGGATAGAGGCCGTAGATGAGGTTATTGACCCGGCCAAGACCCTGTTCCTGGTTTCTTCCAAGTCGGGCAGCACCATTGAATCGAACACCCTTTACTCCTATTTTTGGGAACGGGTATCAAAGGTTGTCGGCGAAGAGGCCGCCGGCGGCAATTTTGTCGCAATAACGGATACAGGGACGGGCTTGGAATCCCTGGCAGGGAACAAGGGTTTTCGGAGAGCCTTTCTCAATTCGCCGGAAGTCGGAGGCCGGTACTCGGTATTGTCCTATTTTGGAATGGTGCCGGCCGCGCTGATTGGCCTGGACCTGAGTGTCCTGCTGGGCCGAGCTGAGGCCATGCAAAATGCCTGCACCGTAGTCAATGCCGCGGAGAACGCCGGGGCCAGATTGGGTGCAGTCATGGCCACAATGGCGCTTGAAGGCAGGGACAAACTCACCCTTATTACTTCGCCCGCGCTGGCCGGCTTTGGTCTTTGGGTGGAGCAGATGTTGGCAGAGAGCTTGGGCAAGTCCGGCAAAGGCATTATTCCGGTGGCCGGCGAGCCTGCTCTTTCACGGGAACACTATAGTGAAGATCGGCTGATAGTCTATCTGCGGCTGAATGACGATGACAACGCCAGGACGGACGCGCTGGTTGCAGAACTGGCATTCGACCACCCTACCGTTCAGCTGGAACTGACGGACCGGTTTGACCTGTGTGCGGAGTTCTATCGGTGGGAGTTTGCCACTGCTGTCGCCGGACACATACTGGGAGTGCACCCCTTCGATCAACCCAATGTGCAAGGGGCGAAAGACAAGACAGACCTGGTACTGGGACAGTTTGAGGCTACTGGCGCGCTGCCGCAGGTTGGTGCGGCGGACTCGGCGGGACAGCTTGTGTCCCTGGTTACGCCAGGCGATTACATAGCGATACTGGCGTACCTTCCGAACACACCGGAAGTAACCCTGGCGCTGGAAAGTTTCCGGAAGAAGCTCACGGAAAAGTGCGGGGTCCCCACTACTGCCGGTTTTGGGCCCCGATACCTCCACTCAACCGGCCAGCTCCACAAGGGCGGACCTGGCTCCGGAGTCTATCTGCAACTTACTGGCGACCATCCTGCAGACCTCGCCATCCCCGGTCGCTCCTACACCTTCGGGACGCTGGCCGATGCCCAGTCTACGGGAGACCTTCAGGCCCTCCAGGCTTTGGGTCGGCGTACGGCCAGGGTGCACCTGGGAGATCAGCCGGCCTCGGGAATACAACGATTGGAGTCCCTGCTTTAGCCCGAATCGATAGCCTGGAGGTTGATCCGTGGAACTGGGAATGATCGGCCTCGGCCGCATGGGCGGCAACATGGTTCAACGACTACTGGTCGCGGGGCACCGGGTGGTTGCTTACGACACCAACCAGGAGGCCGTAACCTCCACCTGTTCACTGGGTGCTATTGGTGCGGCTTCGTTGGAAGACCTTGTGTCCCTCTTGTCTCCGCCACGAGCGGTTTGGTTGATGTTGCCCCAGGGCCAACCCACCGAAGATACCATGCAGCTTCTCGTGCCATTGCTTAGCTCCGGAGATGTAGTCCTGGACGGCGGCAACGCCAACTACAAGGACACCCAGGGCCGAGCGGAGAAATTGTCCGACAACGGTATAGACCTCATGGATGTGGGCACCAGTGGCGGCATCTGGGGGCTATCCGAGGGCTATACGTTGATGGTCGGGGGCAAAGAGGAGGTTTTCCAACGGCTGGAACCGATCTTTCAGGCCCTGGCGCCGGGTCAGGATCGGGGCTATAACCACGTGGGACCAGTGGGCGCAGGACACTTCGTCAAGATGGTCCACAACGGCGTCGAGTATGCCCTGATGGAAGCCTATGCAGAAGGGTTCGAACTGATGGCGGCCAAGGAGGAATTCAACCTGGACCTGGCCAAAATCGCCAACACTTGGCGATACGGCAGCGTGGTACGGTCCTGGCTTCTTGACTTGGTTGTTTCGGCACTGGAGGACGACCCCAGTCTGTCGGACCTGGAAGCCTACGTGGAGGATTCCGGTGAAGGACGATGGACAGTCCAGGAATCAATAGATCTGGCGGTCCCTGTTCCGGTAATCACACTGTCGCTGCTGCAGCGATTCCGGTCCCGCCAGGCCCAGCCCTTCGGGGCGAAACTCCTGGCAGCGCTGCGCAACCAGTTTGGCGGCCACCCGGTCAGGAGGTCAGGCCATGACGATGATTGAAGCAGCCCCTGATTCCAACGGTTCCACTACGTTGGTCATTTTCGGAGCCAGTGGCGACCTTACCAGGCGCAAGCTGGTTCCGGCTCTCGCCAGCCTCCACAGCAAGGGCCGGCTGCCGCTGGATCTGCAAATCCTGGGCGTGGCCCGCAGCGACATGGACGACGAGCAGTTCAGGGCCATCCTGGCCGAGTTTCTGGGCAGCGAAGGGATGACCAAGCCTTCCCCCGAACAGTGGGCCGCTCTGTCCTCCCGCATCCACTATTTGCATGGTGACGTTACCAGCCTCCAGGACCTCGAGGCGGTTAAAGACAAGCTGGCCTCAATCGAAGGGAACGGCGGTTCCCACAATCGCCTCTATTACCTTTCCCTGGCTCCCTCTCTTTACCGATCGGCTATGTCCGGACTGGGAGAATCCCGGATGTCGGAGGATTCTGACGGCTGGAGACGATTGGTGGTGGAGAAGCCCTTTGGCACAGACCTGACGTCGGCCCGAGAACTAAATGACGTTGCCCACTCGGTCTTCAGGGAAGACCAGGTCTTCCGCATCGACCACTATCTTGGGAAGGAGACGGTCCAGAACCTGCTGGTGTTTCGCTTCGCCAACGCGATATTCGAGCCCCTTTGGAACCGGAATTATATAGACCACGTCCAGATTACAGTGTCGGAGACCCTGAAAATCGACGAACGGGGCGATTATTACGACCAGACCGGCGTGCTGCGGGATATGTTCCAGAACCACCTCTTGCAGTTGCTAACCCTGGTGGCCATGGAGCCTCCCCATGCATTCGAGGCCGAGGCATTGCGCAACGAGAAGGTGAAGGTTCTTAATGCCATACGGCGTATCCGGCCGGATGACGTTGGCCGGCACGCCATTCCGGGTCAATATAGGACCTACCGGGATGAGTCTGGAGTTTCGCCGGAATCGGACACTGCCACGTACGCGGCCGTCCGTTTGCATGTGGACAATTGGCGCTGGCAGGGGGTGCCTTTCTACCTGCGTTCCGGCAAGGCGTTGCGCAACAAGTCCACGGAGATCATCATTCAATTCCGCAGTCCGCCCCATATGTTGTTCCCCCTGGCTGATGATGAAGATATTCCCGCCAATACCCTGGCGATATTTGTTCAGCCAGACGAAGGCTTCCACCTGGAATTTCAGACCAAGACTCCCGAGGCTGAATTGCAGATGAGAACGGCTGAACTGGAATTTCATTACCATGAGGCATTCAGCGGCCAGGCCATCCCGGATGCTTACGAACGGCTGCTGCTGGACGCGCTAAACGGTGACGCTTCACTCTTTACCAGGTCAGATGAAATAGAGCAGGCCTGGAGCATTGTTGATCCCATAATTGAAGGCTTCAGCCTTCCCACTGCTCCGAGGCCCTATTACTACTCCGAAGGCAGTTGGGGGCCGGTGGAAGCCGATCGCTTCATGTTAACTGACGGTCGCGCCTGGCTTCAGGCCGGGCGGGCCGGTAGCGCGATGCCGTAAGTTGCTCATTTGCTTTCAGCAGACTGTGGGGTGTTTCCCAAGAATTTGTATCGTCGCGCGTTGTTGATGTGCTGAGTAAATTGGTGCCCAGCGTCCAAATCCGCTAAGCCGTCAGCTACGTATGTTAGAATTGAGACCGATTCTGTTGAGCATTGGCCTACAAGAAAGCCTGAGGAGCAATTAAATGATTCTTTCGTTCCCTATTGGCGCCGGGGGGGTGCGACGTTTCTTGCGGCCCGCTGTCCTGGGGTTTGCGGCGCTGCTGCTGGTGTTGACGTTAGCCTGCGGTTCGGCCGATCAGCCACAGGAACCGGTGGCTCCGGTCGGCGAGGCGAGGCAGACTCAACCGGCGGAGCCTGCTTCTCAGCAGGGGGCCCCGGCTGAAGTGGCCCCTGCGGCTGAACCTGACCAGACGGTAGTCAAGTCGGAAACGCCGGCAACCTCAGAAACGGTCTCCGAGCAACCATCAGAGCCAATGGCGGCCAAGGAGGCTACCACCGAACAGCCCGTGGCTGCGGAAGTGATGGAGGCCGAAGCGGCAAAACCACAGCCAGAGCCGCAGCCCGAGCCAACTGCAATGGCAATGGCGGTTGAGAGCCAGCCCGCTCCCGCCGCTGAACCGACAGCGGCCCCGGTTCTGCAACAGGAGCCAGCGCCGGCCATAGAGATTGCCCCCACGGAGGCGCCAGCCCCGGCAGTTGAAGTGGCCCCGGAGCCGACGGCAGCCCCAGCACCGACTGTAGTTGTGGTTCCCGCGGCAACGGAAGCCCCGGCACCGGTGGTCCAGGAACCTCTTCCGCCGGTAGGTAACAAGGTGGGGAACCTGATTCCTGAAATTACCTTGGAACTCTATGGCGGCAACACGGTATCGACAGCCAGCCTGGCGGAGGAAGGGAAGCCGACCTTCCTGTTCTTTACTTCAACCACTTGATCACAGTGTGCTGCCGAGTTACGGCAGTTGAAGGTAATTTACCCGGACTACGCGGACCAGGTTAACTTTTACGCAGTTGCAGTTTCCAGTACATTTGACAGTCTGGACCGTCTGGAGAGCCACCGTGAGAAGAACGGATATCCTTGGCTGATAGCAAACGCGGTCAACGAGGGGCAGGCCCTGGCCGACCTGAGTGTGTCCGTCCAGTCCACTAAGATCGCCTTTGACTCCAGGGGAGTCATAACTTACCGGGATGGCTTTGGCGGTGGCGGCGAGGATGTTTGGCGACAGGTCTTCACAGAGTTGTTGGCCCAGTAAGTGAGTGACCAAGAAGGAGGTTGTAATGGATTCCCCTTTCAGGACGCATAAAACAAGACTGGCCAGGGTTTTTCTAACGGCAGTTTCAGTGTCGTTGCTGTTGCTGTTGCTGGCGTGCGGGGCTACAAGCGAACCTCAAGGTGTAGAAGCGCCGGTCGAACCCTCAGCGGCTGCTGACCCGGTGGTCGAGCAGGCTGTTGTTGAGACAGGCCAAGAGGTGGGGAACCGGGTCCCCGACTTTACTTTGGCGTTGGCAGACGGGACTACGGTAAGTGCGACGAGTCTGGTGGAGCGGGGGCAGCCCGCCTTCCTCTTCTTTTTCGCCACGACTTGAGGGGTATGCTCCGCTGAGTTGCAGCGGATGAAGGACGTTTACCCCGAGTACGCCGAGCAGGTCAACTTTTATGCCATAGGCACTTTGTTCGGGTCCAGCGAGAGTCTCGAAAGCCTGGAAAGCTATCGAGAGGAGCGCGGCCATCCCTGGCCGGTAGCAACTACTCCGAGCGAAGCTATGGCCGAGCTGGGGATAGCTACTCAGTCCACCAAAATAGCCTTCGACTCCCAGGGCATTATCACCTATCGGGATGGTATGGGCGCAGGCGACGACGAAGAATGGCGCGGGGTGTTTATGGATTTGGCAGCTCAGTAACCGTTCCCAAGTGGCGGCTGGGGAGCATGCACCGCTTGCGCTTTGACGATGTGAAACCCGGGGCAGCAAGAACTGCTGCCCCGGGTTGCTTTCCAGCTCAAATTACTGGAAAATCGTATGGCAAGGCAATACTTTTAAGACGGGAGCGGCATGAACAAGAAAGGCTGGGTGGGCAAGGTGTTGCTGGTCTTGGCAGTGATGCTGCCAATCGGAGGAATGGCCTTTTCAGTTTATCTGTCGACCAGTGGCACTTCCTGGTCTCCGTTTGGTAAGCAGCAATCCGGTGATGAATCGGAGTATGTATTGACCAGCGAAGACTTCCCCACGGCCGAATTGGACATTGGAAACCAGGTGGGTTCCCAGATCCCTGACTTTACCCTGACGTTGGCCGACGGGAGCGCTGTGACTTCGGCTGGCCTGGTAGAAGAAGGCAGACCTACCTATCTGTTTTTCTGGGCCACAATTTGACCGGTCTGCACCGCTGAGTTACGGCGGATGAAGGACATTTATCCCCAGTATGCCGATAATGTTGACCTCTTTGCTATAGGGGTCCACCCCGGGATTGTGGAAGATATCAACACCCTGGAAACATATCGGTCGGAAAGAGACCACCCCTGGCCGGTGGCTACCGCACCCTCTCAGGTAATGGCCGAGTTGGGCGTAACGATCCAGTCAACAAAGATAGCCTTCGATTCCCAGGGAACCATCGTCTATAGGGAAGGCATGGGCTTGGGAAGCGATGAAGAATGGCACCGCGTGTTTACGGAGTTGTCCCAGTCACAATAGACTAGTGGCGGAAGACGGAAGGGTTGTCCCCCACACTACCTCATATCAACCCAGTTCAGTTAGCCACGACTGCCCTGGGTAGTTTTCTGGCTTGATGTCCCCAGCCAGATAGCCCCGGCAGCTAAGCCCTGCGCGGTTGGGGAGGTCAAGTAATGAGTGGCAAGAGTTGGCGGGGTAGGGCCCTGTTGGTGTTGGCCTATTCATTTCCCGTCCTGGCGTTGGCGATATTTGTCCTTTTCTCGTTTGGCGACGTTTCCCTCCCCTTCTGGCCTAGCGACCAGACTGCTGAACTTGACGACCACCTGCACATCGTTGAGAGTTTCCCCTTATCCTCCAGTGGCGGCGCCCAAGTAGGCCGTCGAATCCCCAGTTTCACCCTCGAACTATTCCAGGGGCGGACCGTAACTTCAAACGAACTGATGGCGGAAGGGAAACCGACCTTCCTGTTTTTCTGGGCGACTACCTGACCGGTCTGCACCGTCGAGTTGCGGCGGTTGAGGGACATATATCCCGAGTATGCTGAGGACGTGGCCTTTTTTGCCGTTGGCGCCCACTACGGCATAATTGAGAACATCGTTACCTTGGAAGAAGCACGCGAGAAAAACAACTACCCCTGGCCTGTGGCGGCTGCCTCTCCCCAAATATTGATTGACCTCGGCATCACCCTCCAGTCTACCAAGATCGCCTTTGATTCCACAGGAACAATAGTCTATCGCGATGAGATGGGGCAGGGTGACGAAGAAGAGTGGCGACGGGTATTTGCTGGACTGGCTGGCGGGGGCGGTTAGGCAAGAATAGAGTTGACTGCAGCAAGGCCTTGCCCAGGGCGCTGGTTATTCGCGGTCAGAAGGGCTGCCAAGACTCTTTCGCGACCGTCTGCTCGGGCTCTTGGGATTAGTAAAATTCCACCTTTTCCAGGCGGGCGTAACTCAACAGCAGGCGTCGGAGTTCACCGCCATCAAAGCAAACCTCTACCTGGTAGTCGCTGCCCCATTCCTCGCACGATACGACCAGGCCACTGCCAAACTTGTCGTGTTTCACCGTGTGGCCTACTTCCGGTACGTAAACTGGGTCCTTGGGTTCCTGGTCGACAGCCGTGCTCTCCCAGGTGGTGAGGCTCCGGTCGTAGCCAGTACGGGAGGACGTGCTGGGGACGGTAACTGCTCCCGGTGAACGGGCGTACCTGATCAGATTCTCGGGAATCTCCTCCAGGAACCGGGACGGAAGAGTAGCGGATGTATTTCCCCACATTCGCCTCTGGAAAGCACGGACCAGGTATAACCGCTCCATGGCCCGGGTAATTCCCACGTAGCACAGGCGCCGTTCCTCTTCCAACTCTGCGTTGCTGTCCATGGAACGGCTGTGGGGCAGCAGGCCCTCTTCCAGGCCCACAATGAATACCACGGGAAACTCCAGTCCCTTGGCCTGGTGCAAAGTGATCAGGGTCAGGGTATCTTCCGACTCTTCGTAGTTGTCCACATCTGCTACGAGAGACGCGCGCTCCAGAAATGCCGACAGGTCGTCTTCGGGTGAATCCGACTCGTACTCCGCCGCAAGCGAAATGAACTCCTGGATGTTTTCCATTCGTTCTTCGGGATTGGTGTCGGTCTTTCTGATGTGAGCTTCCAGACCCGCTTCCTTGACCAGGAGATCAATCAGGTCGGACATGGGCAGCTTGGCCTTCAAATCGCTGAATCTGCCCAACAGGTCTCCGAATCGGGCCACTGCGGTGTAGGCTCGGGCAGCCAGGGGAGCAGGACAGGGGAGGCCGGCGCTCTTGGCCTGAGAAACGGCGGTAATGGCCTCGAACACGGACAAGCGTTTACTGAGCGACCAGCTTCTCAGGTCCTGGATGGTTTTGTCCCCAATGCCCCGCGCTGGGGTGTTGATCGCCCTCGCCAGGTTTACGTCATCCTGGGGATTGTGAAGTACACAGAGATAGGCCATCAGGTCCCGGATTTCTCTGCGGCGGTAGAACTGGACGCCACCAATTATTCGGTACTTGATGCCCAGCCTGAGGCAAGCTTCTTCCACGGACCGCGACTGGGAGTTGATGCGGTACATTACGGCACAACTGCCTGGCTTAATCCGATCTCTGCGGGCAAGTTCCAATATCTCCTTGCCCACAAAGTCTGCCTCTTCCTCCTGGGTGTAAGCCTCGTGGATTACCACGTCAGCTCCGGCCGCGTTTTCGGTAGTTAACTCCTTGGGCACCCGCATACCGTTGTTGGCTATCAGGGAGCTGGCCGTGTCCAGGATGTTCCGGGTTGAGCGGTAGTTCTGTTCCAGGGTGATGACCCTGGCGTCGGGATAGTCATTCTGGAAGCTTAGTATGTTTCTGATGTCGGCGTTTCGCCAGGAATAGATGGACTGGTCCGGATCGCCGACCACGCAAATGTTCTGGTCGGGGCCGGTTAGGAGTCGGGCCAGTCGGTATTGGGCGATGTTGGTGTCCTGGAACTCGTCCACCATCAGGTAGTGGTAACGCCGCTGGTATTCTTCCTTGACGTCGGCGTTCTCTTGCAGCAGTTGCACAGCCCGCATCAGCAGATCGTCAAAATCGACCGCGTTGCTGCGACCCAGCAATTCCTCGTAATAGTGGTAGACCCGGGCGGCCATCTCTTTGGAGAGCTCGTCCTCAAACTGAGCCTGCTTGGCCAGGCCTACCGAGTCCATCAGGACGCTCTTGGCTCCGGATATGATGCCTTGCATGGCCCGGGGGTGGTTAAGCTTTTCATCGACGTCGGCCATTTGCATTGCCTGTTTTATCAAGCCGAACTGGTCGTCGGAGTCGTAAATGGTGTAGTTCGAGTCCAGGCCCACTCCTTCACCGAAGCGGCGCAACATGCGGGCGCAGAAGGCATGGAAGGTGCCGGCAAAGACGGAGTCGGAATCGGGCACCTGCAAGGTCGCAATGCGGTCGCGCATTTCCCGCGCTGCCTTGTTGGTGAAGGTGACGGCGGCTATCCGGTAGGGGCTGACGTGGCATTCTCGCGCCAGGTGGGCGATGCGGTGGGTAACCACGCGTGTCTTGCCGCTTCCCGGGCCGGCCACTATGAGCAGCGGACCCTCAGTGCACAACACCGCTTCGGATTGGGCGTTGTTCAAGCCGGTAAGGAGATCAATAGTATGGGTGGACATAACTAAGAGATTATATCGTGAGGCAGCTTGTGGGGAAAGGCAAAATAGGCAGCAATTCATGGACGTTGCGGGACACCGCAGGAAACGTCGTCACGTTTTGGACGCTTATGAAAGTGCATGTTCAGAATTTTTTCCCATATTTCCTGAACCGTATTGACAGCCTATATACTGGAGTTTAAACTCGCATTTAGGATTTTTCAGGTGCAATTTTCTGGGACAAGAGGAACCACCCTATTGCCGAGTAGTTCTCTACTTTAATGCCGTAGTCCTGGGCACTGGTTGGCCTGGGGATGTACGGCAGGGCGACTCTCTCTTCTCATGGTTCCCTTCGCCGAGCGACGCTGACCGTTCGGTTTCCGTTCCCTGGCGTTACACATAGTCCCTGCTTGGGACTCGGTTGGTCCAATTCAAACATATCAGGGGTGTTAAGGGATCCATGAGCTTCCACTACCTAGGCAGCTATACCAAAGTTTTGCTATTGCTTCTTTGTTTGCTGACTTTGGTGGCCACTATGGCCTGCAGTTCGGAACCTGAACCGGTGCTAAAGGTAGGCGGTATACCAGACCAGGACACCGCTAGGTTGGCACGTCGGTATCAGAGTTTTGCCGATTATCTTGGGAAAGAACTGGGTGTTGAAGTAGAGTACGTGCCGAGCGCAGACTACGCCGCCGTAGTTACTGCCTTTCGCCAGGGCGAGTTGCAGTTGGCATTTTTCGGCGCCCTGACCGGAGTGCAGGCCCGGATTCAGAATCCAGGTGCGGTAGCCATAGCCCAGCGGGAGGGGGACGCCGAATTTCATACCAAGTTTGTTGCCCGTCCCGAGTTGGGATTGACGTCCTTGGAGGACATAAAGCCTCAAGCCACGGAATTGACGATAACCTTCGGGAGCGAGAGTTCAACATCCGGCCACCTGATGCCCCGCTATTACCTTGCAGAAGCAGGAATTAATCCGGATGAAGACTTCCGGGCACCGCCAAGTTTTTCCGGCTCCCACGACAAAACGTGGCAACTCGTCCAGAGCGGCTCCTACGATATTGGCGCTTTGAGCGAGTCTGTCTGGGATCGGGCGCTTAGTGATGGCAAGGTCGACCCTGACGCTGCAGTGGAATTCCACATCACACCGGCCTATTTCGACTACAATTGGACGGCCCAAGGCGATCTGGACCAGGTTTACGGGAGCGGCTTTACAGCCAAGTTGCAGACCGCTCTCTTGAAGCTGAATCCACAGGAACACGTCGAGATACTGGAACTTTTCAGCACGGACAGGTTTATCGAAACCAACAACGCAAACTACCGAACCATTGAAGATGTGGCCAGGGGCCTGGACATGATCAGATAGGGTCTCAGGAACAGGATTGAAAGCGCTGTCTCGTAACGGACATGAACCAGTGTTGGCGGAGCAGACCTTAGCTGCCCCGTTGGTAGTGGTTGACGGAGTCACAAAGACCTACCCGCGGGTCAGGGCACTGGAAAGCGTGGGTTTCAGCATCGATGCCGGTGAGCGGGTGGCGCTGGTCGGCCCCAGTGGCAGCGGCAAGACGACGTTGCTCAACCTCTTGTCAGGCACGGTGCAGCCTGATTCCGGTTCTCTCTCCGTGGCTGGGCGCCCTCTCTCCCAGTCTCTGCCTCGTCGAGAACTGTCCTCCCTGGTGGGCATAATTCACCAGCAGTTTGATCTGGTGCCGCAACTGCCTGTAGTCCACAATGTCCTCGCCGGCCGGTTTGGCAGATGGGGCATGTTACGCTCGTTGGTGTCCCTGGCCTGGCCCCAGGACTATCAAATGGCGGCAGGAGCCCTGGAGCAAATGGGAATCTCCGAAAAGGCCACGGAGAGGACCTCGCACCTCTCCGGGGGTGAGCAACAACGGGTGGCAATAGCGCGGGCCATCGTTCAGTCGCCCAGGTTGGTGCTGGCTGACGAACCGGTCGCTTCCCTGGACCCGGCCCGGGCGGAAGAAATCATGCAACTCCTGGTGGGTCTGACCCTAGACTCTGGTCGGGCCCTGGTGGCCAGCATCCACACCACGGAACTGGTTCGCAGTTACTTTACCCGTGTGATCGGGCTAAGGGATGGGCACCTTCACTTTGACATGCCGGCAGCTGAGTTGACCCAGGCAACTCTTACCGATCTCTATGACCTTTCCCACGAAGAGTCCAGCCACCACTGGCATTAACTCGGGCACTGCCCCATGAGATTGATACGCCAGGCCCTGGAGAGCCCTCATATGCTCTCCCTCTTGTTGGTGGGAGCGGTGGCCTGGAGCTTGTCAACCGTTGACTGGAACGGCCCTCTGGTCCACACCGGCGGCGGAAATTCGGCTTTCAGTTTTTTCTCCGCAGTTTTTACTCCGGAGCTTTCCCCTGGGTTCCTTTACATTTCCTTCAGGGCCGCATGGCAGACCCTGGCGTTTGCCCTGGCTGGGATGACGGTTGCCGTCGCTATAGGTTTCCCCTTGGGAGTAATCGCTTCCGGGGCCCTGTTGCCACCATCCTCACGCTGGCGAATGCCCCTTGTTTTGGGGTCTCGGTTTATTCTGGGAACTGTAAGGTCCATTCACGAATTGGTTTGGGCGGTGCTTTTTGTGGCGGCTATCGGTCTCTCACCGGTTGCCGGGATTATGGCCCTGGGATTACCCTACGCGGGAATCCTGGGCCGCATTTACGCTGAATTTCTGCGGGACGTCCCCGAGGAACCGCTGACCGCGCTTCGTGCTACCGGTGCATCTGCCCTGCAAACCCTGGTTTATGGTCAGCTACCCATGTGCCTCCCGGACCTGGTCAGCTACACATTCTATCGGTTTGAATGTGCTATCCGAGCGGCGGCAATACTCAGCTTCGTGGGAATCCAGGGAATTGGTTATGAGCTTCAAATTTCCCTGGGAGATCTCCTGTTCAATCAGGTCTGGACCTTGCTGTTGGTATTGCTGGCGATCGTTGCCCTGGTTGATTTCTGGAGTCAGCGGGTCCGCCGCAGCCTGCTGACGTCATGATTGAGTCCAAGGAATCCCTACCACGCCCAGGACTTCGAAGGCGTCCCTTCACCTTTGCCCGTCTTTCCTTCTACATTGTAGGGGCACTGGTGGTCGCTGCCTGGACCTATATTCTGTTTGGGGGAGACAGCGGTTTCACCAACCTTTTTGAGGGCCGGACCTGGGAAAACGCCGGGGAGTTCATCCTTCAGTTGGCGGGATTCGGGTCCGAGGATACACCGGCCTTCCTGAAGTTCGACAAGTGGTGGTCTACCGGCAAGCTGGCCTATAACACCCTGGCGATGAGCGTATTGGCTATGGTCATCGCCGGGCTGGGCGCCTTTATCACCTTCATGATGGCTGCCCGCAACGTCAGCGACGGCGGCCTGGGTGCTACACCTTCCATTGTCGGGACCATCCTCTTCTATTTGCTGCGAATCTTCTACGCCTTTACCCGCGCCGTTCCGGAACTGGTGTGGGCGATGCTGATAATTTTCTTTCTTTCGCCCGGCATTTTGCCCGGGGCGCTTGCCCTGGGAATCCACAATCTGGGCATCGTTGGGCGGTTGACCGCTGAAGTGGTGGAAAACCTGGATCCGGCGCCGGCGCGTGCTCTGCGCTCCTCGGGCGCGGGATTGTTCCAGATTCTGCTGTACGCCATACTTCCGCAGGCGCTGCCGCACTTTATTACCTACCTGCTTTACCGCTGGGAAGTGGTAATAAGGACGACGGTGGTGGTGGGGTTTGTGAACGCTGGAGGATTGGGTCGGGAGTTTCGCCTTAACTTCAGTTTCTTCCACTATGACGAGGTGGCGCTGATTATCATGTGGTACTTGCTGCTGGTTATAGGCGTGGACTTTCTTAGTGCCTGGCTGAGGAGGTTGGCCCGGTTTGATTAACTGGCAAACCAGTAGAGTGTGGGCGGGCGGATCGATCCTAAAAAATAATGGCAGGTATCGTTACCTGCCATTAAACAGTTGTTGGCCTTACGAAGCCTCTAAATATCAGAACTGGACAGGATATATCACCTGAATGACCCGGCCGTCCCTGAGGGCCTCGAAGTAGCCGTGGGCCCCATTGGGGTTCTGGAGCCAGCGCCGGACAAAATAGGCGCAAATGTTGGAAAGCTGGGTGCAGACAGACTCATCAGCTCCCGTAAAGCACAAGTTTTCGAGAACTATAGGAGTGGGAATCTCGACCTCGGAATGCAGGAACCGGGCCATGTATTCGGGCCTGACCGATTTGCCTGACTCCGCCACTACCAGCGCATAGTCTTTAATTGGGCCGGTGTCCTCCATAATGTGGTCGGGGTGAATATCGGCGACGGCATTTTCGTCCATGTACATATTGAGGGCGAAAAGGAACTTGCTGATCATGGCTTCCGGTGCACTGGACCACCCGGCAACCGTCGGGTTGCCGTTGTTGCGCGCCTCTACCAGTTGGCCCTTGTCCACAAAGGTTACGATAACCGGCGTTTCCCGCCTGATAAGGACATTGAGGCAGTCCTGGACCAGCTCTGCCCGCTTGGCCGGCGCCCACGACCTGAAAAAGCCTTTCCCCTGGTAAACGTCGGCAGGCTTCAATTTTTCAGGAACTCCGTCCTCGCCCAACGGACTTCCGAAGTGTCTGCGGCACAGGGCGTTGAACTCACCGTTAATTGCGACGTACTGGTTTTCGTGAACAATCAGGCCTGAGTAAACCTGGTGCTGCTGATTGGTGTCATTAAGGCTGTCTCCGGTGTTCCCCGATTCTCCCAGATAAACCAGATACATTTCGCTGCCTCCCGCAAATTCCGGGCATAGGATTGATCGTTTCTGGACTAGTGGAGAGGACGCCCGCTCGCTAACGTGGAGCAGTCGGCAATTAGCCGGTTATCTGCCGCCATCGGCCTCCCCTGAATTTGAGGCAGCGTCCGAACCTTCGGCGTCCCCTGCTGCGCCCTCGTCAGTGACCGTGGGGGCCAGACGACCAGCGTCCACCCTGACCACAACCGCTTCCGGGTCGGTAAGCATAGTAACGTTAGATTCCAGTATGAGTTCACCGGCACGGATTACCGAGTTGGTGTCTACCATCTGCGAAATATCAACTACGAACTCATTGGGAATCTCCAGAGGAAGCGCCTCCACGTCCAAGTGATAAAGA
Organism: Dehalococcoidia bacterium; assembly: GCA_965215975.1. GTDB lineage: Bacteria > Chloroflexota > Dehalococcoidia > Lucifugimonadales > UBA3495 > Bin22. The sequence goes on from OZ244136.1 coordinate 2,371,431, forward strand.
GTCTGGGCCGTTCCCCCTCCGGTGATCCTGGCGCCCGGTGATTCTCCCACCAGGGTAATGGGCACCTGGGCAGTTACCTTCACGGTTACCGACGCGGCCAAGAAGTCCACGTGCAACAGTTCGCCTCGAACCGGACTCCACTGGATCTCCCGTGCGAAGGCCAGGTTCTCGCCTGCCTCGCCCTGCACTGACAAAGTTACCGGATTAGTATTGCCAGCGCGGGCCAATGCCCGGAGCAACTGCTTTTGCTCGCACTGAAGCGGTCGGTCAGATATGCCCGGCCCATATAGATGGACCGGCACCATTCCCGTGCGGCGTAACTGCTTGACCTTTTTCCCCATAACAACCCGGGGCTCCAGTTCCAAACTAACTGACTCGGTAGTCATGTGTTTCAATCTCCTGGCGGGACCGGCAATAGCCTGGAAGCCCCATTGCATAACTGGTCAAAGCCACAGGGCGGAAGTTACTTCCGCCTGAGCGTAACCCTCTAATAATAGCACCGACTTTGGCGAAAAGAAACTGAACGCGATTCGCCGGCAGGGCAATCGCGTCTTGACCCAATCTATCGCTCACCCCTGCATAGGCATCGTCTTAAGTCCAAGTAATGTAACCCCAATCACAGCGCCCTGAGCATGCCGAAGGGTGTAGAACCTTCCTTTTAGGGAACCTCTGAATAAGTCATTTACATTGCTGCCACGACCGAAACTCCTGGAGGAAGATTAGGGGCGTCAGTCAGGAAGTGAGCGCGGCCACCGCCATACTGCCCTTCCCCCTCGATAAGGGAAGGGAGTTGTTCAGAGGTTCCTTAGAACGGTTACTGATTCTTGTACGTACATGCAGTCCAGAGTCTCAGAATCTTCGAATACGCTCAGTATGACATTTGTTCATTGCGCGATTGCCCTGCGCATACCTGAGGGAATCCTGATTTAATCTCGGTCATGTGGCATACTTAAGGTACTTTCAAGCCAATCACTGCGGGCACAGAGCTGAAACATTCCAGCATGGAGGCCAAGTATGACTACCCAGACCCTCACAATAGATTCCCAAGTCCACTGCTATGAGCGCAACCGACCGGAACGTCCCTGGATAGGTTTCCTGCAGGGCCCGGACGAAGTTACCGGGGACATTATGGTGGAAGCCATGGACTCCGTAGGCGTTGACGGAGCCCTGTTGATTTCTCCATTCTCGATGTACCGCTATGACGCCAGCTATGCCCTTGAGGTTCATGCCAAGCACCCAACCCGATTTGGCCTGATCCGGCCCTTTGATCCCCATTCGGACTCAATTGCCGAGGACATGGCTGCGTGGGCAAGTACGCCAGGGGTTGTTGGGGCGCGGATAATGCTGTCCGCCGAGCCTTTTGAGGCTGACCACCCGGGTATTAACCAAATTCTTTCGGCGGCAGGCACCGAGGGCATTCCGGTTAACGTCATGTGTTCTACGAAGCTTCCGCTGTTTGGAGAATTGGCTCGGAAGCACCCCAATACCCAAATGGTTATAGACCATTTGGGCATCATTCAGCCACCGGCACCACCGGTGCCTTCCGAACCCTTTGCCGATTTACCAAATGTGTTGGCGCTGGCGGAAATAGACAACGTGGCCATCAAAATTTCCGGCGCCGGCACCCTTTCCCACGAAACCTTTCCCTATGCGGACATTTGGGAACCCCTGCGCCAGATATTCAACGCCTACGGCCTGGAACGCTGCCTGTGGGGCACCGACTGGACCCGAGCAACGAATTTGCTGACTTTCGACCAGGGAGTGGAGGCTTTCCGGGTCACGGACGAGTTGTCGGATGCGGATCGTTCGGTGCTGATGGGCGGGTCGCTGTCCAGTATATATAACTGGGCGCCCGGGGCGGCCTAGCGGAACGGCTGACCGGCAGGGCGGTTTTCCGTTTCAGGTGGTGTTGCTAAAGAGACCGGGCTGCCACAAGGGCTGCCCCTACGGAATTCGTTAATCAAACTACCAAAACTGCAACGCTATGCACCAGCAGGTCTGGCTTGAACTTGCACCTTCGTTGCGCTAAACTACCGCCTGTAGTCTGGACTTGGTTCAGGTATGGATTACTACACTATCGGCAATAGAGGGGAGGACCATGCCAGGAGCTGAATTCGGTAAGGTCGAAGTAGATATAGTTTACTGCGTACCTTGAGGTTACCATGCAGTTGCCATGTGGCTGGCGACAGAGTTCCTCAAGTACCAGAACCCGGGCGACATCGCCATTAAGCTTACCCCTTCGGATAAGGGGAGGCTGGAAGTTTACCTGGATGGAGAGAAGATCTTCGATCGAATGGACGAGGACGGGGTGTATCCCAATTTGACCCGCGCCAACGAGCTGAAGATGGATATCGACGAGAAGATTTTCCAGGTCGATGAGGCAGTGGCCAACGCCTAACCCAACCGTGAGCCGGGCTTGATGCGGCTCGGAAAGCGTACAACTGAAAGAGGCAGCCCCGGCCATAGAGTCCAGGGCTGTTTCTGTTTGTGAAACTTGGTTCCCCTGAATCAAGGTCTAAGGGTTATCCTGAGGGATTGGCATACAAGCTACTAAAGAGAGAAGACTGGAGAGTTAATTTTGGCAAATTCGGAACATGTAGAGGCGGCGCTGCAAGGTCGCCGTGTCCTGATTCAGTGGCTGCAGGAACACCCGGACACCGCATTGGACCTGTCCGGGGCTGACCTGTCCGGTGTTGATTTGGCAGGGGTCAAAATGCGAAACGTCAACTTTGGAGGGGCCAATCTCTCGGGTTGCAGGCTCACTCGTGCCAGCATGCCAGGGTCCAACCTCATTGGGGCCAACCTTGAGAGTGCGAACCTGGCGCGGGCAGGACTCACCGGTTCAAATATGGTGAGCGCAAACCTGAGCGGCGCCAATTTGTTCTGGGCCGACGTCAAGCAGTCAAATCTGCACGGGGCGGTGTTGCGGGGAGCCCATCTGATGCGCACTTCGTTTATCAGCGCTGACCTGACCAATGCCGATTTCAGCCAGGCTACCATGATCGAGGCCGACCTGCGAAGCACGACCCTGACTGGGGCCGCTTTCCAGGGCGCCAACATGAACGGCGTCGACCTTAGCCGGGCAGTTATGGAAGGGGCCAACTTCACCCTGGCCAAGATCAGGGACTCCCTTTGGATCATGGCCGATATGCGGGGCGCCGACTTCGACAAAGCCAGCCTTCACCGCTCCGACCTGAACATGGCCAAGTATGACGAGACTACCCACTTCCCCGATGGCTTTGACCCAACAAACACGGGCTATAAGGACGTGATGGACTAGGAGCCGACAACTTCACCATAAATGCAATATCTTAGAGGCGCCGAGAAATGGCGCGTACGGCCAAATAGCGAATGGGGCAGGTGAATCCTGCCCCATCTCTTTTTCAATGTCGTGGCCCTCATCGGGCTGTTTATTTAACGCGTCGGAACAGGACGGTCGGCCTTGTGCTTCTCGATGGTTTCCGTGTCCCAGAAACGGGAGAAATGGAGGGCACGGGGGCAATGGCCGTAAGCCTCGTCCACCTCAATAATTACCCCCTGCAGGTGGTAGCCCCTCTCGTCAGGTTCGTAAAGGGAGACCTCCACGTCCTTCTGGTTGAGTTCCTCCTGGTTGACTATGGCGACGGTGCCGTTGACGCGGACCGTGTCGTTGACGCCAGGAATCATGAAAATCAACCCCACGTGCGGGTTGGCGTCCATGTTGAGGTAGGACTGGAAGAGCCGGTTTCCGGCCACGTCGGGTAACACCAGGTGACGATCGTCCAGCACCTTAACAAACCCGGGCAGCCCGCCCTTGGGGGAAGCGTCACAGTTGCCTTCCGCGTCGCTGGTGGCCATCACAACAAAGGGAGATTGGCTGATGAACTCTTTGACGAAATCAGTCATGTAATTAACGACCTTGGTCTTGGCCCGGCCACTGGGGTCCGGAGCCCCGAAGACAGCGGTAAAGCGGTTCTCGTCAGTGATGGGATAGGTAGCCTGGGACTGCGTCTGGGTGCTGGTCATAATGTCCCTCCCTTTGGCAAATGTTAAATCAGTGGCAATTGGGGTCAGTCTAACAGCCGACTCAATTCCAGGCAACCGGCCAGCCTGGCGGATTGCCTCAGTGCATCAATGGATGGATCAAAATTTCAGTCTGGTCGTATTTGGGAGCGTTGTATTTTTTTCTCAGAAGCCAGGTTCGGGAAGCGCACAATTACGGGGCAGCAACTGCTGTGTTAATATTGGCTGACCAACGCGGTCGGTCAACAATAGTCGTTTAGCAACAGGAGGTTTTGAAGGAATGAAGGCGCTTGACGGGATTCGTGTGCTCGACTTGACCAGAGCTTTGGCGGGGCCGTTTTGCACGCTGATGCTGGGAGACTATGGAGCCGACGTAATCAAGATAGAAATACCGGGCACCGGCGACGACACCCGCCAGTGGGGGCCGCCCTTCATTGGTGAAGAGAGCGCCTACTTCCTGTCTATCAACCGCAACAAGCGCAGCCTCACCCTGAACTTCAAGGAAGAAAAGGCGAGAGAGATTTTCCTGAAACTGGTGGAAGACTCGGACGTAGTGGTGGAGAACTTCACCCCGGGCGTGATGTCCCGCTTTGGGCTGGATTATGAAACCGTGAAGAAGAGCAATCCCAATATCGTCTATTGTTCCATATCCGGATTCGGCCAAAACGGACCCTACCAGAGCCGACCGGCCTACGACCAGATCATGCAGGGTATCAGCGGCCTGATGAGTATAACCGGACACCCCGAGGGTGAGCCGGAAAAGATCGGGATAGCAGTTACAGACATCGGCGCCGGCATGTGGGCAGCCTTTGCCGTGATGTCCGCGCTTTACCGGCGAGAACAGGATGGCGAAGGCCAGTATATCGACATTTCCATGCTGGATGCTCAGGTGGCATGGTTGACTTATCAGGCCGGTTACTACTTTGCCTACGACCGTCCCCCGCAGAGGCTGGGCAAGGCTCATCCTACGCTGGTTCCCTACCAGGCTTTCATGGGTCAGGATGGCAAGTACTTCAACGTTGCCGTGGGTTCTGACCGGCTTTGGGACCGTTTCTGCCAGGCGGTCAAACGGGAGGACTTGAAGGACAACCCCGATTATGCGTCCAATGGCGTACGGGTAGAAAACCGGGCGACGCTGTCTCCGTTGCTGCAGGAGCATTTCCTGACCCGCCCCGCGGATGAGTGGGTGGCAGACCTGCAGGCGAACAACGTTCCGGCCGGCCCGATTAACGACCTGGCCGACGTTTTCTCCGATCCACAGGTCCTGCATCGGGAAATGTTGCTGGAGATTCCTCATCCCACGCTGGAGTCAGTCAAACAGACCGGTCTGCCAATAAAGTTTTCACGGACTCCGGGTGGACTCGATCAACACCCGCCTCTTCTGGGCGAACACAACCATTCCATCCTGCACGACCTGGGTTACTCCGACGCGGAGATCGAAGATATGGTTGTCAAGTCTGTGATCTGACGTTATTCAGTCCTGGAGAACACCGGAATTTGACGTATGGCCGAACCCTCTTTCGTAAATTGGGTTCGGCTATTTGATTGGGGGGCATCGGAGAGATGAACGATAAGAGGCGTTGCGACTGGCCTGGAAGCGACTCCTTGATGATCGCATACCACGACGAAGAATGGGGTACGCCACTGCGGGATGACCAGAAGCTGTTTGAGTACCTGCTGCTGGATGGGGCGCAGGCCGGCCTGAGCTGGCAAACCATCCTCCGGAAGCGGGCAGGATACCGCAGGGCCTTCGACGACTTTGACCCAGACAGGATAGCCCTCTACACCGACGCGGACATGGAAAGGTTGCTGGCTGAAACGGCGATAGTCCGCAACCGCCAGAAAATCGCCGCTGCCATAGGGAACGCCCGCGCGTTTCTCCAGATTCAGGAGACTGAGTACAGCTTTGCCCATTTCATCTGGTCTTTCGTTGGCGGGGAGACGGTGGATAATGCCCGACCCGTGGGCAACGATGTTCCGGCCACCTCCCCCGAATCGGAAAGTATGAGCAAGGAACTACGGCGGCGGGGCTTTCGATTTGTAGGGCCCACCATCTGCTACGCATTCATGCAGGCTGCAGGCTTGGTCAATGACCACCTAACCTCATGCTTCCGGTACAATGAAATCAGGGAATTATATTAAGCTGGCTGGTGATAAACGAATCTAAATATTTTTAGCCGGGAGTTTCTGGAATCTACCGGAGCCTTTTACTTGAACGTATGCCGAATCGAGGAAGTCGTTGCTTCCAAGAGTGGGATGGAGCGAGAGGAATTCCGTGAGGGAATTTCGGAATTTCCTGACCAAGTGAACATAATAGTAATACTATGGTAATTCAATCTACTTAGAATACGCCTTGATCATAATAATATGCGACCGATAAGCTGCTAAGGCGAAGGCTGGCGGGAGGAAGAAAAACTAATGGACCTTGGGCTCGCTGAACGTGTAGCCATTGTAGGGGGAGCTGGGCTGGAGATTGGCAAGCACGTTGCCATGGCCTTGGCCAGCGAAGGGGCAAGAGTATCCATCTGCGCGCGCAACGAAGAGGGCTTGCGCCGCACCGAAATGGAAGTTGTAAGGGTTGGCACCCAACATAATGTCCTGGCCATGCCGGCGGACCTGTCGGAGCCGAAGGACATCCGGCGGGTGGTGCGCGACACCTTTAACCGTTTTGGTCAGATTGATATCCTGGTAGTGCGAACCGGCCAACCCAACCGGGGATCACTGGCCGATGTCGATGATAGCGAAGTGACAGAGGAGATAGAGAGACATCTGCTCAGTGCGGTCAGGCTGAGCCGCGAAGTCATTCCCTACATGAAGCAGGAACACTGGGGCCGTATAATCAACCTGGAGTTGGCTTCCACCAAAGATGTTGCCGAAGGTAACAACCACTTTATAGCGAGGCAGCTTTATCTCATCGGTTATTTCAAGACCTTGGCCCAGGAACTAGCTCCCTTCAATATCACTGTCAACAATCTGCTGTCCGGCGCGCTGAAAACGGAAGAACTTGAGGAATTCCTCAGGACTCGAGCAAATCAGGATGACCCAGAGCCTGCCGAGGTGGCCAAGGGCTTGGCCAAGCGGATTCCGATGAAACGATTGGGAAAACCTGAGGAAATTGGTGACATGGTTGCGTTCCTGGCCTCGGAAAAGGCCGGGTACCTGACCGGGGCCACCATTTCGGTTGATGGCGGCCGAACTCCATAGCAGCAGCAAGACCCTGAAGTCCCCCATCGGTTTTTGCAGGTTCCATCACGCTTGTGCCTCCAGGCCAACCCGCCGGGGCGTGAAATAGTAAACTCCTGTGCCTTTCAACAGATCGTGGATGAAGCCCAGCACTTCCTGGTACGGGAAGAATTGCCCGGTTGGCTGATTCGCGACTATCGAAACTCCAACCCCATCTTTCCCCAGGTAATATCCGCGTCAGGCCACGTTACCCGTCCATTGTGTTGGTCAACGCCCACTGCTCGGACTCTCATTACGAACCGGAGCCAGAAGGCAGCAGCATATTTCGACCGGGTGACTGGGTGCTGATAGATTTGTGGGCAAGAGAGGCAACGCCGGACAGCGTTTACGCTGACATGACCTGGACAGCATATGTGGGAGATAGGGCGCCGGAGTTGCAATAACAGGTCTTTGAATTGTCCTCGGCGCGCGGGACTCGGCGTTGCATTCCCTGGAGGAGTCCTGCCAGCGAGGGGAGCCGGTATAAGGGTGGCAGGCCGACGCGGTGGCACGGGGCCACATGGAAGAGCGAGGGTACGGGCAATTCCTCACCCACCGGCTTGGCCACAGCATCAGCTACGAAGTACACGGAGAAGCGGTAAATCTGGACGGTTTGAAATCCACGACACCAGGCGCATAATCCCTGGCATTGGGTTCTCCATAGAACCGGGCATTTTCCTCACCGAGTTTTGGGGTCCGGTCGGAGATTGATGCCTACATGTCGGACGAGGGCCCTTCGCCTCTTCTCCGGTGCAGCAGGAAATAGTTCTGATACAGCTGGAATAACCAGCCATCGTCCCCTGACTTTCTACATTACTGGCAATGCCCGTTACTTGGGCGCCAGCCTGCGGCACCTTATTGCCGGGACTATTCCAGGTAGCCCTTTTCTGCCCCTTGAGACCTGGGGCCTCTACACCAGGTTAGTCCAGCTTCCAGGGAATTCAGGAGGTTTGGCTGTTCCGGGTGGCTTGCTTCTGAAATTATGACTTCCGCCCCTTTTCCGAACACCCGCGAGGCTTTAATATAACCGGACTGACGCCACTTATCCGGCCCCACTGCAAGGAGCCGCCCACGACGGCGGAAGACAACCTCTATGAGCAATTCCCCATCACCTTTGGCTTTTCTCAAATCCCACTTTGGATTCGACAGCTTCCTCCCCTTGCAGGAGGAGATAATTACCAATGTCCTTTCCGGTCGGGATAGCTTGGTGCTCTTGCCTACCGGCGGCGGCAAGTCCCTGTGCTACCAGTTGCCCGCCATGTGTTTGCCGGGATTAACCCTGGTGGTGTCCCCTCTGATCGCCCTCATGAAAGACCAGGTGGATGCCCTGAACTCCAATGGCATTCCGGCCCGGTTCATTAACAGTTCCCTGACCTCATCAGAGATAGAACTGGCGCAAGGCGAGGCAAGCCGTGGGCAAGTCAAGATTCTCTATGTGGCTCCGGAACGCCTGGCCATGCCTGGATTCCGGCATTTTCTCAGCAATGTGGAACTCAGCCTTATCGCCATCGACGAAGCCCACTGCATCTCCGAGTGGGGCCATGAATTCCGTCCCGATTACCGCAATTTGAGGCAACTGCGGCAGGCCTTTCCGGGGGTGCCGGCAATCGCCCTGACGGCGACAGCCACCTGGCAAGTCAGGGAGGACATAGTTCAACAATTGGGCCTTCAGCAGGGAAGGGTCTTTCTATCCAGCTTCAACCGGGCCAATTTGACCTATTCGGTGCAATCGAAAGAAGGCTACTGGCAAAAACTGCTAACCCTCTTAGGGGCCCATAAAGGCGAGTCAGCTATAATTTATGCCTTCTCCCGCCGAGAGACCGAAGAGTTGGCCGAAGACCTGAACGCCCGTGGCCTGAAGGCCCGCCCGTATCACGCCGGCCTGGACCCGGAAACACGGCGCCGGACCCAGGAGGACTTCATTCGGGATCGGGTCCCTATTATTGTCGCTACCATTGCCTTTGGGATGGGGATAGACAAACCCGATATCCGCCTGGTGGCCCACCATAGCCTTCCCAAGTCGTTGGAAGGTTATTATCAGGAAACGGGCCGGGCGGGACGGGATGGGCTCCCCAGCGAGTGCGTCCTCTTCTACTCCTACGCCGACAAGGCCAAGCAGGAGTATTTCATTGACCAGATTGAGGGGCGGGTGGAACAAGAGAACGCCCGCCTGAAACTGTCCCGGATGGTCGAGTTTGCGGAAATTCCTCTATGCCGCCGCAAGAATATATTGGGCTACTTTGGCGAAGACTGGGAAGAAGAAAATTGCGGAAGCTGCGACGTGTGCCTCGCCGCCAATGACGAAATTGATGCCACCGAAATAGCCCAGAAAGTGCTGTCTGCCGTGATACGTACTGGGGAACGGTTTGGCGCGCTGCACGTTTCAAAAGTGCTCAGGGGGAGCCGGGAGAAGCGCGTGCTGGAACTGGGGCACGACCGGCTGAGTGTTTACGGCATTGCCAAAGACTTCAGCGAAGCAGAGTTGCGGGAGATTGTTGCCCACTTGCAGGCCCGCGCCCTGATAAGCAGGAACGAGGGCGAGTTTGCCACCCTGTCAGTGTCCGACAAGGGAAAAGAGTTCCTGCAGCAACGGAACAAACTCTCGCTGCCCGTGTTGAAATCCTCTGCGGAAAACCGGGAGTCTTCCGGAAAGTTATCTCGGCAGTCCGACGCAGGGCAGCCAGACTATGACGTAGAACTCTTCAAGCAGCTTCAAGGGCTGCGAAAGAGGCTGGCGGATGAACAGAACATGGCAGCTTTTGTCGTATTCGGCCATGCCTCCCTGAGGCACATGGCCAGCGCGATGCCCCAAAGCCTTGCTACCTTTGGCCTTATACCCGGCGTTGGCTCAAGGAAGCTTGAAGAATACGGTAGAAAATTCGTTGCCGTAATTCGAGAATATGCCGAGGCTAAAGGAATACCGGACCAAACCAGGGAAGCATTGAAGCAAGCGAGGTCGAGGAAACCGGCCACCGAGGAAGAGTCCCCCCGGCGGTCCACAGGCAGGGCCAGTTCGACTTACCAACAGACCAGGGACCTGCTGGCCCAGAACCTTACGGTTGCCCAGATAGCTGAGCAAAGAAACCTGGCGGAATCAACTATCGTCGGTCAGCTTGAACGGATGGTGTCCCAGGGAGAGCTGCTTCACCTGGAGCACTTATTGCCTTCCCCTGAACATCTCCGTCGTATTAAGGAGGCTTTCGATGTCTGCGGTAACCAGTACCTGAAGCCGGCATGGGAGTATCTTGGCCCGGACTACACCTATGATGAGCTTCGCCTGACACGCATCTTCTTACAGCAGGAAGTGTTGCCGGACGGCTGACAACGGGGCAACCACCAGTAAAGGTGCCCCAACCAGGTCCAGAATAGTAGCCTTGTTTGGTTGTGGCACTGTGGGAGATTGCCAGGTCATTGAAAAGAGTTGGCAATCGCCCACTGGAAATAGATTGAACCGCTCTGCATTCGAAGCAGAGCGTCAATTGACACTGCGAGGTACGCTTAAAGTTTATTTCCACTCCGCATTGTTGCTGCTGTGGCAGCGTGGTATCCTAATTAAACCTCTACACTATTTGGACACTTGATTTGATTGTTTGCCATCCCCGGTACCTCGTATTCCTCAAAATCCTGTTTATCCTTGCAGCGCTGGTCATAGGCTTTAGCGGACTTGGGGATTCTCCGGTTTCCGCCAATGGAAAGGCAACTCTGATTTCAACCCAGGAACAGGGGCCCTACAGATTTGAAGTTTCTATCCTGCCCAGCAGAGCAGTGGTCAACAACACCCACCTTAGCCTGCGAATCATTGAACTGAGTTCGGAGGTCACTTTAACCGAGGGATCGGTAAATATTTCAGCGACAGGGCCGGGCCAGGGCACTAATTTCGGGCCCATTGTGGCCGACAATAATGTCCTGCCCCAGTTCTTCGAGACTACCCTGCCCTTTGACGCGCCTGGCGTTTGGCAGGTCAGCATTAACGCAAGCACCGAACTGGGCGAAGAGACTATCCAGTTGTCCCTGGATGTTCGCGAAGGCCGCCCCATAAACCTGATTCTGGTGGCGGCAATTGCAGTGGCTGTAATTGCCGTAGGAATCTGGACATTTGACCGGATTAAGGCGGGCATTAGAAGGCGGAAGGCCAGGGCTTAGGCGGATGGCGGTCCCAGGGGATCTGGTTCAATCGCAGGCACAGATGCGCAACAGATGATGGTTCAACTGGTACGTCCATTCATAATTGTGGCCCTGTACGCCCTGTTGCTTCCGGTGACCGGCCCGATGCTGGATCATCACTACGTGGAATGGCAGCACGGCCACGGCCACGCCTATTTGGGCGGTGTCCCCGACGAAGGACCTGGGTTTCACATCCACATTTACGATATCTACGACAGCCACGGCCACCTTACCCTGGGCGATGCTGGCAGTGACTTGCCCCAGACGGATGGCGTGGCTTTCTTCACCAGGTATGATGGCGCCGGCATGGGGGCCATCTATTCAGTCACCGGTCCTGCCAAGGTATCGATGCTCTTTCCCGACCCCGAGGACTCTCCATTGCTGGCATCTTTTGTACCAACCAGTGTTACGCCTGTTGGCGCGCAGCCTTCCCCACCCCGGAAACCTCCCACTGCATAACTCCTGCTAACTGACCGCTTGCGTCTAGACTGCCTGTTTCCAGTAGCCGCATTTGCGGAGATAGATGTCGTCCCATGGCGACTTGCTTGCGGTGTTGTCTTCCTATCCAGTTTCATGAGCTAGTCAGGAGTTATCATGCGTCGTTTGATTAAGGCTAAGTTGTTCCTATTGCTTTGTTTCCTGGTTCCGGCCCTCTTGCTGTTGGCCGCCTGCGGCCCCAGCGATGCCTCGGAACAGATTGCAGTTACGGCGAATTTCGCTGGTGGGCAGATGTCCCCAACTACCATTACGGCAAAACAAGGCGATACAGTTACCCTGAAAATAGAATCGGACAATCCCGGTACTTTTCATCTGCACGGGTATGACCTTGAAGGGGAGTCGGGCTCCGGCAGCCCAGCGGAGATCCAGTTTGTGGCCGACGCTACAGGGCGCTTTCCCCTCACTTTTCATGGTTCAACCGTCGAGGCTGAAACCGGTATGACCATGCCTTCCGATGGCGAAGGTATAACGAGTTCCGAAAGCAATAGTGCAATGGATCACGGCTCTGCGGATCATGGCCCGATGGAATCAACGGTGCCGGTCGAGGTTGAAATTGCTGCCGAGTGGGACAGCACCGGTGGATTGCACATTTCAATCGAGACGGAAGGCTGGCGTTGGGCCCCTGAAGAGGTGAACGGCGACAACTCCCCCGGGGCCGGTCACGCTCACGTGTATGTTGATGGTGAAAAGGTTGGCCGAATCTACGGTTCCTATCACTATCTCCCATCTCTGGAACCCGGAAGCCATGAAGTTCGGGTGTCGCTTAACGCCAATGAGCACAACGAATTGACCTGGCAGGGCAGTCCACTGGAGGCCTCTACGACGGTGACCGCACCGGATGGGGGAGCGCTCGACGACCACCAAATGGGCCAAATGTTGGAAGCGGTAAGTTCGGAGGCCCCTATGTCTTTGAAGATTCTGGCCCACCGGGACCCGCTGGGTGGGTATAACTTGCAGGTTGTTCCCAACGGTTTTGAGTTCGCCCAAGGCAGTCGCCTGTCCCACGCGCCAGGGAAGGGGCATGCCCAGGTTGCAATCGACGAAGAGACCGTATCCAAGCTCTTTGTCCCTTGGCTCAAGCTTCCGGCCCAGGGGGAAGGAATGCATACGTTCACCGTCTCCCTGCTGAATAACGAGGGAAAGCCATACCATTACAATGGCATTAAGGTGGAGGAGTCGACGCAGGTGTACGAGGAGGCCAAGGCGGATGATGCAGACAGCGATGTGACTGGTGGCCACGACTCTTCCGATGCAGACAGCACGGGTAACCAAAATGGCGACGCCGGTGGCTCGACTGGTCACGATAGCCAGGCCAGCGCCGGAAATCACGGTGGCGATGCTGGCAGCCAGGCTGGTGCTGACCACCACGATCAGTCCGGTGGTGGCGGTGAGGATTCTACTGAACTGGAGGTTGGCTACCTGGAGGTGCTGCCCCGTTAGGGGAGCAACGGAGCAGCACAAACTACGCCGCGTTTTCAAATGAGAGGGGGGCGACCACGTGGTCGCCCCTGAATTCTAATAGTGTAGTCGGATTTGTTTCCCCAGGCTGCTTTCTCAATCCACGAGCGCCCGTTCCAGCGCACCGCTCCAGGCATCGGCAATTTCTGAGACTTCCAGGTCCGCGTATGATCCCAGGCGGAACCGGGAGCCGCCCGTCTTGCCAAGCTCCAGCAAAGGAACGTCCAGTTCCGTTGCCATTCGCTGCAATTCCGGAACACTTTCGGGGCACAGCGACACCACGATGCGGGACTGGCGTTCTCCAAACAAAGAACAATCCCAGCGCGCCATCAATCTGGACAAGGAACCGACCCCTCGGAAGCCTATGCCTTCGGCGAAAGTGCATTCGGCAAGCGCCACGGCCAACCCCCCATCGGAGCAGTCGTGGGCGGAAGCGACGATTCCCTGGGCTATGGCCTTGCGGCACAAGGCCTGTACCCGTCGTTCAAGCGCAAGGTTGATTGCAGGTCTTCCCGCGACGAGGCCGTGGATGGCTTGCAGAAACTCGCTGCCGGCCAAATCGGATGCACGGGGCCTCAGGTTTCTCTGGCCCACGAGGTAGACATCCAGTCCTTCTTCGGGAAAGGAGGATTTGGCATGCCGCGTGACGTCTTCCAGCAGTCCTAATCCACCAACGACCGGCGTCGGGTAAATTGCCTGGCCCTGGGACTCGTTGTAAAGGCTTACGTTGCCGCTAACCACCGGGACACCCAACACCCGGCAAGCCCGGGCCATGCCACGTATGCTCCATTCCAGTTGGTAATAAATTTCGGGACGCTCGGGATTGCCAAAGTTAAGGCAGTCGGTCAGAGCCAACGGCTCCGCGCCGGTGCTGGAAAGATTTCGGCACACCTCGGCCACCACGATTTGCCCGCCGCGATAGGGGTCGAGGTAACAGAAGCGTCCGTTGCCGTCTATGCTCAAAGCGATGGCCTTGCCCGTTCCCTTGATTCTCAACACGGCGGCGTCGCTGCCCGGCCCTGCCACCGTATTGGTCTGTACCTGGTGGTCATAGCGCCGGTAGACCGATCGTCTGCTGGCTACATTCGGCGCGGCCAGCATCCGCAGCAAGGTATCGGCCACGCTGGACCTCGGCAATGGTATTTCGTCCAGAACGAGGCGCTGCCTGTCCCGCTGTTCGAGAGACTGTTGACCATTAAGCCTGTAACGGGGCGCTTCGGTCAGGTGCTTTATCGGAAGTTGGGCGACGGGCCGGTCTCCCTCAAGCACATGGGCCCGGGGTTCCTGGATCACCTGCCCGATCTCGCGGCAGGGTACGTCCCATTTGCGGAAGACTTGCTGGACCCGTTCCACATGCTCGGGGGCCGTCACCAACAGCATTCGCTCCTGGGATTCTGAGAGCATCACCTCGTACCCCGACATTCCGGGTTCCCGCCGGTGCACCTGGCTAATGTCCAGTATCAGGCCTCGACCACCGCGATAAGCCGACTCTATGGCTGCGCTGGTCAGCCCGGCCGCTCCCAGGTCCTGGAGGCCGCTAACACAGCCTGTTTCCAGTGCTTCCAGGCAGGACTCAATGAGCACCTTTTCAAGGAAGGGGTTGCCAACCTGGACGGTGGGACGCAGTTCCTGTTCTTCTTCAAAGGTCCGTGATGCCAGACCCGATGCGCCGTGAATGCCGTCCCTGCCCGTTTCGGCCCCGACAAGCAGGAGCACGCTTCCGACCCGACCTGCGGCGGCTGAGGCCAGTTTGTCCGTTGCCACCAGGCCAACGCACATGGCGTTCACCAGCGGATTGTGGGAATAGGACTCGTCAAAGTAGATTTCTCCTGCCACGTCGGGGACTCCAATGCAGTTCCCATACCAGGAAATGCCCTCCACCACCCGGCGAAACAGGTGGCGGTTATGAGGTGAATCCAGTGGGCCAAAACGCAGCGAGTTCAACAGGGCAATAGGCCGGGCGCCCATAGCCAGAATGTCCCTGACTATGCCACCCACGCCGGTCGCGGCTCCCTGTAAAGGCTCCACCGCCGACGGGTGATTGTGCGATTCAACCTTGAACACCACGGCCAGGCCGTCGCCAATGTCAACGGCACCGGCGTTTTCGGCCCCTGATTGGGATAACACGCGAGGGGAACTACTGGGGAAAAAACGGAGAAGCGGGCGGGAATGTTTATAGCCGCAGTGCTCGCTCCATAGGGCGCCAAACATCCCCAATTCAACCGGGTTGGGTTCCCGGTCCAGCCGTTCAACGATCATCTCGTATTCGGCCTGGCTGAGGGCAATTTCGTCGAGGACTTCTTTGGTTACGGGCATGAACACCTGGCAGGTAGACTTGGAAGTGCGGGATCTTCAGAGATATTAGTCCTGCGCTGGCAGCACCGACACCTCGTATTTCCTAATCTCGCTATCCGCGGTAACAAGGGCCATACCCTCTGACATGGCTTGGGCGATCAGAATTCGGTCAAATGGGTCGCGATGATGCATTGGCAATCGGCTGCCCACTTCGGCATGCGCTGTAGTAACTGGCAGTCCGGTGAAGCCTAGCCCAGACAAGGTGGCTTCCAAGTTCTCTGGGGCCTCGAGTCTGCCTGCATTGCGCTTATAGCCGATTTCATAAATGCTGAACGCACTGATAAATGCCTGGTTTCCACGGTCGTCTATTGCTTCTCGCGCACCGGGGCCTAAATCAGGGAAGTTCCAAAGCCACCACACGAGCGAGTGGGTATCGAGCAGGAGAAGCACTATCTTCTCTAGCTGTTCAGGGCCGAATCAAACAGGGATGCCAGAGGTTCATCCCATCCCGGAAGCGGTTCGAACGAGTCTGGTGGCAGCTGTTTCCTCAATTCAGAACGGGATTTGAGGTGTTGTCCTTTTGATTCAGCCATTGGGTGGCAGGCAGCCAAGTTCATATACGGTTGTCCATCTTTGGTGATGACCACGTCCAGCCCGCTCTCCGCAATTTTTTAAAGCTCGTCAAGCATAAACCTGGCTTCTTCTAGAGTTACCTGCAACGGAAACACCTCTGAGGGCATTTTCCCTATTATAACGAGTTGGGCAGCCCCGCCCCTTCCTCAAACCCCAACATCAGGTTCAGGTTTTGAATAGCTACACCGCAGGCGCCCTTGCCCAGGTTGTCCAGCAGGGCGATCAGCAAAACGTGCCCTGACGGATGTGGGGCAACGTGCAGTTGGATTCGGTTGCTGTCGTTGCAAACTTCCGGATTGTAGCTGAGCTCGTTCAATGCGCCGGCCTCTTGTAAATGGGCCACTTCGACGAACTGCTCTCCCAGGTAGCGGTCATACAGGGCTTCCCAGACCTGCTCCCCAGTGGCGCCGGACTTCAACATAGACGCGTGGACTGGCACCTGTACCCTCATGCCGCAGCGAAAGGGGCCGACGGCCGGCACAAACTGGGGCTCGGCGCTTATCCGGGCAAACTTCATCATTTCAGGAATGTGCTTGTGCCGCTGGTAAAGGGCATAGGGCGCCTCGAAGGGCAGCGCATCCAGGCCATTCTCAGGATTCTCCCATTTGCCTATTAGTGAATTCCCGCCGCCCGAATAGCCGGACAAGGCATTGATGGAAATCGGCGCATCTTCGGGGAGCAATCCCGCGTCAACCAATGGACGGACCAGCAAGATAAACGCTGATGGATAGCATCCGGGATTCGATACCAGCTTGGAGTCATGTATGGCTGCCCGTTGCCCGGGTTCAAGTTCCGGCAGCCCGTACGTCCAACCCTCGGCCACCCGGTGGGCGGTGCTGGCGTCGATCAGGCGAGTGTCGGCTTCCTCGACCCAGCCGGCAACTTCTTCGGCAGCGTCGTCAGGCAGGCAAAGCACGGCAACGTCAGACTCCAGAATCTGGCCCCGACGCTCTTCCGCGTCCCGCCTCAGTTCTTCCGGAAGGGTGAGCAGTTCTATGTCGTTACGGTCCGCCATCCACTGGTGGATCCGAAGGCCGGTGGTACCGGTATGCCCATCAATAAACACCTTGGGTAGCATGATCAGCCTCTGCTAACGATTGTGTAGTGACAGTTGTTTCGACGGTATTTTAACCACGCAAGTTTAATCCTAAAGGGAAACCGGACGCAACGCCCATTTCGGGTTTTACCATCAAGAAGTCCGTGGACAAGGGGAGATATCCGCTGAGCCCAGAGCACTGGGGATATTCGGGGAATTGAAAGGAAGAGCTAGCCGAGGCTATCCATTATCGACCGGAAAATCAGGTTTCCGTCTTCGCTGCCCAGGATGGGTTCGCAACTTCGTTCTGGGTGGGGCATCATTCCCAGCACAGTTCCGGCTTCGTTGACAATTCCGGCAATGTTGCGCGCTGAGCCGTTGGGATTGGCCTCGGCAGTTACCTCGCCCGAATCGTCGCAGTATCGAAATAGCACCTGACCGTTGACCTCCAGCCGGTCCAGGGTGGTTGGGTCGGCGTAGTAATTGCCCTCACCGTGTGAAACGGGAATTTGCAGTGTCTGGCCAATTTTGCAAAGACTGGAAAAGGGGGTGTCGGTTCGCTCGGTGCGCAAGGTGGTCCACTGGCAGCGATACTCGAGGTGGCCGTTCCTCATCAGTATTCCTGGAAGCAAGCCTGCCTCGCATAACACCTGGAACCCGTTGCAAATCCCTACGACCAGCCCGCCGCCGGCGGCAAATTCGTTCAGAGCGTTCATCACGGGGGCGAAGCGGGCAATTGCGCCGGCCCGCAAGTAGTCGCCGTAAGAGAAACCGCCTGGAAGAATTACGCAGTCGAAGCCCTTTAGGCTTTCCTCCTGGTGCCAGACATAGTCCGCATCTTGCCCCAGGATGTCCTTCACCTGGTAATAGCAGTCCGTATCGCTCCAGGTGCCGGGGAACACAACTATGCCAAATCGCATATCAATAACTTTTGAGGAGGATAGATGGGATGATGAAGGTGTCTCGTAAATCCGAACAGGATGGGACCGGCTTAACCGTTCGATTCAAGGATGTTGGTGACGATAGTGTTAACCTGCTGGCCGTCGGCCTTGCCTTGCACCTGCGGCATCAGGCGGCCCATAACCTTGCCCTTGTCGCGAATGGTTTCTGCGCCCACCTGCTGAATCACGTCCTTTACCAGCGCAGTAATCTCTTCCTCACCCATTTGCATGGGCATATATTCTTCCAGGATCGCAAGGTCGGCGGATTCCTTGGCAACCAGGTCAGTACGGTTGCCTTCTTCAAACATTCGGATGCTGTCACGGCGGTCTTTGACTTGTCGTACCACGACTTCGGTAACGCCGGCGTCATCGAGCGTAACCCTGCGGTCGATCTCTACCCGGTTGATCGCGCTTTTAAGATAACGAAGGGCGTCCAGTCGTTGCTGGTTTCGGCTGCGCATGGCCGCTATTATGTCTGCTTCCAATCTCTCTCGGATAGTCATATTGCCCTTCGACCTGGGGGCGACAGGATTTTGGCGTTGGTTCGTATGTGACAGTCGCAGTGAAACAAACAAGCCCGCCCCAAGGTCAGGAAATTATATGGGCGAGGCTCAGACAGTGTCAATTTCAAGCAAGTCGCTAAGTTTGTATACATGAAAACTCAAGGTAATTTGTTCGGCCAGGGATAGGAAGTTTTTCCATAGCCGGTGGTAGGCTTTGACTGTTTCAGGTTGCTGGAGAGTGTGAGGATGGACATTCTTAGAATGCTCGTTGCCCTGGTGCTGGTATTTTGTTCTCTTGCGGTGGCGTTGCAATTCGTACTGGGCCCCATTTACGGCGGCATAGGACAGGCCGAATTGGCGGTATGGTATTACCTCGATATGCTGATGGCAGTCTCTATCGTGATTACGGTGGCGGTCCAACTTCAGAGGAAACGGGCAGCGGACCGGAGCCGGGGAGAAAATCTGAATCGGGAACGCCTTGAAGCCAACGTCATGTTCTATTTGTCCCTGATTGTTGCCCTGTGGTTCTTCCGCAACTGGTTCGATTTCCTGTCTTCAGATCCAATTGGCGACCAGTCGGCGGCCACTATGGTCATCTGGTACATACTCGATCCTTTGTTGGTAATTCTGGTGGGACTGACCGGTATGCGTTTGTGGCGCAGTTCGGCGCCTTCGGGGAGCTACATGAACACCGGTCGAAGTTAGGTGGAATTATGGGCGCGCTGAGAAAATTATTAGCCGTTTTCCTCGCCGTGATTTCCCTTGTGCTGGGAATCCATTTCGTGGCAGGGGAAATCTACGGAGCATTTCTAGCCCAGCCGCATCTTGTCTGGGATTACCTGAACTGGATGACGGCCATCGGGATACTTGTCGCCCTGGTTCACCACTTCCAGAGGAAGCGGGCCTTTGACCGGCAGCACCAGGAAGACGACGTTAGTGTCGGATATCTCTCCGCGAATCTTTGGCTGTTCGCGGCGATGTTTTTGGCTCTTTGGTTCTTTGCCAACTGGTTCGAGGAGTTGAGCTCCAGCGAAAGTACGTCGGGTACCGTGGCAGGGTTCATCTGGATCGCCTTTAATGCCTCTTTTGTTGTCCTCGGCTCAGTAACGGCCTGGCAGCTTTGGAGTGAGGGTCGAGCAGCGAATCCGGAAAACGCGGCAGCACCGGGCCAGCCAAACGATGAATCGGTTTCGAACGTGGGGATTGCCATGGAAGATCGAGGTGGAGCACAGCCGTCTTGAGAGCAACCGCCCAACGTAATTGCCATTAGATTGTTGAACTTATTGAGGGCTGCCTGCGCTTTCTCAATAAGATCAGGCCATCCAGTGCCGTAAGGGTTGCAGCTAACCGCTGGGACCGACTTTCGGCCCGGTTGGTCGTTTGCCGTGATGCGAATTGCCTCTAGTCTTGATAGCATTAATCATAAGAATTATTGGAGAAGGCTATCTACAGCTCTCTATTGGTGCTAAAATAGTTATCAATTTCGCAAATATTATGTTCTCACTATATTCTGGCCCTGGCGGGTTGAGGGCACAGAATATACCTGCTTGAAAAAAGATTACCTCGTTACCCGTGCTAAAATGAACTAAGCTCCGAGGACCGCCCATTGGCTGTTAGTTAAGACGCATCTGCCTGGTCAGGCGCAGACGGTCCGTTGAGTCGAACCTGGAGGTTTTTCATGACCAGGAAACCCTTTGAAGATAATGTGAGCAGGGCGCACCTGGAACTTACCGCCATGTTTGAAGCCCTTAGCCCCGAGTACCGCGGTTCGGTCGTGATGCGGGCGCTGCGAGCCAGGGATCACGTATCCACCGACTCCGGACGCGCGCTCGATTCAGCCA
Organism: Dehalococcoidia bacterium; assembly: GCA_965215975.1. Classification (GTDB taxonomy): domain Bacteria; phylum Chloroflexota; class Dehalococcoidia; order Lucifugimonadales; family UBA3495; genus Bin22. Next base: position 2,392,024 of record OZ244136.1, read on the forward strand.
TACGCGGCAGCATACGCATGGTAGGTTATTCCAATCCAGCATTGGCAATTTCGTCTGCTCTTACGGAACCGGTAAGCAGCAATATAGGCAAGTCTGAAAAGCTTGCCATTGCCACCCTGCGAGTCTGGGCAGAATCCATGGAGGAACTGGAGAAGCTTGTTTCCGGTCACCTCGCTTCCCAGGGCTTGCCCACCGAATACCCGGACTTTGAAAATAGTCGATTCCGTGGCTTTTGGGACGAAGACACTTGGCAAAAAGAGTTAGACTGGATCGTAGATCTTTCTGAAATCTGGAGCGAAGAAGACGTCGCCCTGATGCTTTGTTACGTTTCCGGCAGGACGGTAGTAATGGACGAAGACGACGACCGAGACATTGGAACTGACAGCTTCGTTGAAATATCAAGCATCAGGGACAAGCCGGCGATGGTCGAAGCGGAGAAGGAGCCTGAGCCCGAAGAAGAGGAGGCTCCGGTCGTTGAGCAGGCGCCACAACCTGCGCCACAACCTGCCCCGGTTCCTGCGGCTGTCGTTCCCCCCCAACGCCCGCCCAGTGCCCCTGCCGCGATAAACGGACCCGCCATTCTCAATCAATGCATTGATTACTTGAGCTCCCTTAGTCCCGAGGACTGGAACTGGAACGAGGCTGTGCCTGCCTTTGTGGATGCCGTGAGCAATATCAGGTCACTGAAATCGGCGCAACGAGAGCGCCGGTCCAGCCTGGTGGCGGCCCACAGCGAGATAACCCAGGAATTCTCCGCAGACCTGGAATTCCTGGAACAGGATACATCCTTCTGGAGCGCCCAGGGATTGACGGAACTCTCCGAACTGGACCGTACCCTTGAGCTGGCATCAGGCCTCAGGAACCTCCTGAACGAGTACCGGGAAGTTCGCCGGCCTGGAGCGACTCTTTCTGAAGAGTTGGGCCGAAGGGAACGTCGCTTTGCCCTGGAACCCCGTATTCTCGACACCATGGGGTTGATGCGCCAGGCAATGACCGGCGGCAGGGGGTCAAGAGGCGGGGCTACTGGTTCAGATGCGGACAGCGGGGGCGACAGTTCGGAACCCTCGGGGTTACGGAGTAGCAATAACGGGCAGACCTCCGGCGGCAGGGAAAACTACCAGACAGAGTTGACCTACGAACCGCTGGACGATGGTATCGTGCCTGAACCTGGTGATTAGAGAAGTTGCTTTCGAACAGGGAATGCGAAGAAACGAAAAACAGAGGGGCGCAGACGTTCAATCGCTGCGCCCCTTGCTTTTTGTGCCGCTCACACCTGACTTGTCGCTAGGTTTGGGTCAGTAGCTCCAGAACGTGGCCGTCCGGGTCCTTGAAGTAGACTCCTCGACCACCCCGGCGGTTGTTGATTTCCATGTCTTCCTGGCTGCGGGGCCCGCTGCCGTAAGGAATCTGCTCAGCCTTTATCCGGTCGAAGATGGAATCAAAGTCATTCTCATTTACGTGAAAGGCGTAGTGGTGGCTCTCAAATTCGTCCCGGTCGTCGAAATCCAGGGTCAGGGCATCGTTTACCTGGACCGGGGCGAAGTGGCCGTGAACACCTTCGTAGGTTAATCCGAAAACCCGGGCGAAAAACCTGGCGCCCGCTTCCTTGTCACGCGAGGGTACTATGGTATGGTTCAACTCGATAGCCATGGTTCACCTCCGCAAGATTGGTTTCCATGAGGCTGCTCCCGCTGTGTGAAAGCGGGAGTTCCCTCCAATTATACACCGTGACCAAATGGGTGCGGCTCAAGGTACGGGACATATTGGCAGATATGTTCAAAGCGCAAGCACGGCAGCCTATCCCCGTTCTTCTTCCAGAGCCTGTCTAAGGGTGTCCTCGTCGACCCGAACTTCCACGCCGGCCCGTTCTTCCTGCAACAGCATGGCAACCCTGGAATCCCGATGGCCCCAGCCCCGGTTGATTGCCTCGGTCATCTCGGCCAGGGTGAGGTTGGCCAGCCGCATGGGCACATTGAATTCCCGCCCCACGCCGACGGCCAGGTCTACGTCCTTGCGGGCAAGCGTCAACGCGAAATCGGGGGGATCGAAGTTGCCGGGAAGCAGGTGCTCCGCCATCCCCTCGAAGGGGCCACGCCTCCCTTGCGCCCCCCGGCGCACCGCCTGCCATAGAGCGAGGGGATCCACACCGGCTTTAACCCCCATGGTGAAGGTCTCGGCCAGGGCGGTTTGGATGATGTATCCGGTGCAGTTGTGCACCAGCTTGGCGACCGACCCGCAGCCGATTGGACCCACGTAATAGGCCTTGTCCCCAATGGAGTCCAGAACCGGCTTGTAGCGGTCGAACAACTCCTGGTCGCCGCCGACCCAGATGGCCAAGTTGCCTGAACGGGCCCCACGGGGGCCGCCGCTCACCGGGGCATCCAGCATGTGAATGCCCTGAGCCTCGTACACTTCGTGAATCTTTCGAATCACTGTGGGCGAATTGGTGCTCAGATCGAAATAGACTTTGCCCGGGCTTAATCCCTCCAGCAAGCCCTCCTCACCAAGCGCTACGGCCTCGACTTCCACCGGGCCGGGGAGCGATGTAAATACAACCTCGGACCCTTCAGCCACTTCCCGGGGACTGTCTGCCCAGACAGCCCCGGCCTCCAGATGGGGTGTGGCCGCCTCCCGCCGAATGTCATGGACTATCATTTCGTTGCCGCCCTGTAGGCAGTTGTAGGCCATGCTGCCGCCCATCGTTCCCAAGCCAATAAATCCAACCTTCATTGGTTCCTCCATTCTTAGATGAGTTTGATTCAATGCTCTTATTGTCTTTTGCAAGTGGGCCCATTATCCGGTAGGGCCCAAGCTGCCGCAAGGGGCGAATGCTCCGCAGGGAGACGGAGATGTGTTGGTCATATTACCTGCGGGTGTTGGGGTCGTGAAATGAGTCAGCAATACACTCAATGCCTTCTCCGTCCTCGTTTAGTACGATAAAATAATAGTATATATTGCTATTTGTGAAGCTTCAGGCCTTAAGGAGGCCAGCATGACATCGTCCGCCCAGGAACTGAGCCGCACCGAGCGCAACCTCTGGAGCGCCATCGTCGGTGAAGCATTGGCTCACTTGAAGTACAACGCTTTTGCCCACAAGGCGCTGGAAGAGGGCTATCCCGAAGTGGCCCAGATTTTCCAGGAGGTCGCCGGCGCCGAAACTATTCACGGCCTGAACCACTTGCGGGTGGCCGGAGAGGTACACAGCACCATCGAAAATCTCCGGGTGGTAACTGAAGGAGAATCGCGGGAATTCAGCACCATGTATCCCCGCATGATCCGGGACGCCCAGAGCGACGGCCGCCAGGACGCCGCCGATTCATTCGCCCTGGCGCTGGAAAGGGAACAGCATCACCAGACCATTTTTGCCCGTGCGTTGACGCAATTGGAAACTCGTCAGGGTCGGGAAGGAACCGCCGCCCAAGTAGTGCCTTCTCATCCAGTTGATTTTCCACAACCCGCCCAGGCACCAATCGAACGGGTTTCCGCTGAGGAATTGCCCGCCCCTGCCGCGCCCGCAACGAGGGCAGTGGAGCCGGAACTGGTCACTGTAAGTCCTGACCTGGCGGTGGGAGAAGGTCCAGACGCAATAGACTTGAACACCTACGTGGCCGCCACCATTGAAGTCGATAAGGAGCGTTTCCGTGTTGCCAATTTGGGCAGGTTGCGGGAGGTGGTATTCGGTGCGCAGGACGGCATCCTAAGCACCGTCGCCCTGGTTACGTCCGTAGCAGTGGCCATTGGCGACGGCGCCACGGTGCTGGTAGCCGGTCTGGCTGCCGCCCTGGCCGGAATGATTTCCATGGCCACCGGCGCCTACCTGGGGTCCCGTGCCGAACAGGATGTACAAAGAGCTGAAATAGCCCGCGAGGCCCAGGAGTTGGAAGAAAACCCTGCCGAGGAATTTGCGGAGCTGGTGGTGGTGCTGCAACGGGAAGGGAGAAGTTTCCAGGAAGCCAATGCCCTGGCTTCCGAAATCGCCCAGGACAAGGAAGCGTGGCTCAACACCCTCGTGGAGAAGGAACTGGGGATCAGTGTAGAAGAGACCACCAATCCTGTCAAAGACGCCCTTGTGATGGGGGTATCATTTGTGGTGGCAGCGATGATCCCGATCTTGCCCTACCTGTTCCTGGCCGGTTGGACCGCTATCACCGTTTCAGTTGCGGGGGCCCTGGTCGGTCTCTTCGTGTTGGGCATGGGCAAGGGCCGTATGGTCAGCAAGTCTCCACTGTTGCAGGGGTTGGAGATCCTGGTCATCGGAATCATATCCGCCGCAATCGGTTTTGCCCTGGGAGACCTGGTGCCAAGGCTATTCACCTAGCCCAATTATGGCGTTGCAAATCGTTTAGACCGACCGGGCCACCCAAATTTGTCGGTCGCCTTAATCGATGCTTTGTTAAGCGCTGCCTGATGAATCAGGCATGTTTGGTGTAGAAAGAACGGACAGCGGTTAGAAAGTCGGAAGGGTTATCACCGGCCACCAGGTGCCCGGCGTTGGGGACGGTAACCGTGTCGCAAGTGGGTATGACCTGCTGCATTTCCTGCATAGTCTCGTCGGCGAAAATGTCGCTGTCGCCGCCGCGAACCACCAGGGTGGGGCAGGTTATCTTGGCCACTGACTCCCAGAGTTGTTCTGACGACCAGACCGGCCCCTGGCTCCCCGGGGTCCGGAGCAGCTTGTCGTACTTCCACGACCACTTGCCGTCCGGCCGCTGCCGGATGCTGTACTTCAAGGCGCCCAGGGTCTGCTCACGGGTGCGGCCGGTGTATTCCTGGACTCGGTCGGCAAATTCCTCAAAGGAATCCAGTTCGTCAGGCAATTCCCGAAAGTTCTGTATGCGGTTCCGGCCTCTGGGCTGGGCCACTGGGCCCGTATCCACAATAACCAGTGACTTGAGCGCTTCGGGGTGGCGGGAGGCCCAGACGTAACTGTTACGTCCGCCCATGGAGTGGCCGATGAGGTTAAAGTTGGAAAGCCCCAGGGCCCCAATAAAACCATCAATGTCTTGCTGGTGAGCCTCGATGCTGTAGTCGCCGTCGGTAGCCCAGTCGCTGTCCCCGTGGCCGCGCTGGTCCGTGGCGATAATGTGGAAGTCCTCGGAAAGGGGCAGGCTGACGAAGTCCCAACTGTGGGCCTGCTGGGAACCGCCGTGCAGCATCACTATCATAGGCTTCCCCTGCTGGCCCCATTCCAGGTAGTGAAAGTTCATACCGTTCGCCTGGACACTGCGGTCGGCAGGTTCATTCTCCTGCGTGAATGACACGCCCTTCTGCCGTGCCGCCTGGTGCAGGGTAAGGCCCAGAGAATGAGACGCCATGGCAGGAACCTCCGTACGCAAATGGTCAGCAGACCCAATCATAACCCGTACAGGAATGGTGTCAAGCGGGCCTGCTTTTCGGACTAATCACGTTTGGTCTTGCCGGGGTTGAGGCACACTGTGGCCTCGAACAGGGGACTGTGTTGAGGCTCGTTTTCGGTTGTATCGGTGTACTATGCGCAGGTTGACACTCCATTACCCCAATACTAAACTCAACTTCAAAACTTTTCGCTGGCGCTAGATACACCAACAAGGAGCGTTCAATGACGGCCACACTGGAACACACCCATGGGATTAAGCATACCCACTATCACGAACACATATCGGCCACTGCTGAAATGGCAGAAGCCTGCCGCAAGTGGGTTGACAGCCTAAACCCCGAGCAGAAGGCCAAAGCCACGTACCATTACCTGGATGGTGAGCGGCAGTTTTGGTACTACCCACCCTTGAACCGGCACGGCCTGCCGCTAAGGGACATGACGCCGGAGCAGCGGGATCTGGCCTATGGAATCATGGAAAGTTCCCTGGACGCCCAGGCTTACGAGCAGGCCAAGGCCATCATTGACCACGAACTTATCCTGGGCCCTCTGGAGAAAGAACGGGGCATTGAGAGCTTTGTCCGTGACCCGATGCTCTACTATTGGACGGTCTTCGGTGAACCAGGTGGCGAGGAACCCTGGGGCTGGCGGGCCGAGGGACACCACGTTTCCCTGCACTTCAGCGTATGGGGCGAGGAAGTAACCGCCGTTACACCCTTCTTCTTTGGCGCCAATCCTGCTGAAGTGCCCCACGGCCCCGAGCAGGGCAAGCGCATTCTTGGCGACCGCGAAGATCTGGCCATAGAGTTGATGGCAACTATGACCGATGAGCAGCGAGCCAAGGCCATAATCCATGAGAACGCCCCTTGGGACATCCTGACCTACAACACAACCAAGGCCCCCGTACACCAGGGCGAGGGATTGTCCGCAACCGAAATGACCGGCGAGCAAAAGGAAATCCTGCTGGCCCTGATCACCGAGTACGTCAACCAGGTCAGGACCGACGTTGCCCATGAGAGGCTGGAAGCGATCAAAGAGAATGGACTGGACCACTTCCGCCTGGTCTGGGCCGGCGCCACCGACCGCAGCCGTGACCATTACTACCGGATTCACGGCGGCAACTTCCTCATTGAGTTCGACAACATCCAGGACGGGGCCAACCACATCCACTCAGTTTGGCGTGACGTGGAGAACGACTTCGCCAACGACGTGCTGCGCGATCACCGCTTGATGTTCCACGTTCTGTAGGACTGCTTGACTGGACTGGATTAGTTCACAGTTGGGGCGGGTTTCACAACCCGCCCTTTACCCATAAATGGCTTTTTGAGCAATCAGAGTCGTGGGCGACTTTCCTGCTCATACAAGAGGAGAACCGTAGTTGGCAGATTTCGGGGAACTCAAAGAAGTAGATTTGACCGCTGCCTGGCCCCACGAGGCAATGGACTTTACTCCCTGGCTGGAAGAAAACATCAACAAGCTGTCCGAAGTGCTTGGAATAGCTTTGGAAGTGGAAGGTAGGGAAGTAATTTCAGGGGCGCTCAGGGCCGACCTCATTGCGAGAGATAATCAGGCGGACAAGCTGGTATTGATTGAAAGTCAGCTTTATAGCGCCGACCTTCAACACTTGGGTCAGGTCCTGGCGTATCTGGCCGCTTTCAGGGCGGACATAGCCGTTTGGCTTGCCCCGAGTTTCGCCGAGCATGACTGTCTGGCCATCAGGTGGCTGAACGAGAATACCGACCCGCGCTTCAGCTTCTTTGCGGTTCAGGTTAAGGCCGTTCGAATCGCGGATTCACTGATAGCGGCGCTTTTCGAAGTAGTTGAACGCCCTAACGAATGGGAAAAGCAGGTTCGTGCCCTGAGCGAAACCCGAGGGGAGTTGATCGGGCTCCGCAAGACGCGCAATGAATTTTGGAGTCTGTTCGCAGCCAAATATCCGGATGACGCTTCTATAAACCCTGGCCACATTAACCATAGTGTCGTAGTTCCCATAGCCAATCTGAATGCCTCTCTCACCCTGGGACAGGACGGCGTCGGAATATTCTTGAACGGAAGGCGCGGCGACCTGCAGGGGGAAAGCTCAAGACTTGCGGATGATTGCAGCCTTGCCCTGGAACAGCAGGGCATAACCAAATGGGAATCGTTTGATGCTTATAACTCGGTCAACTGGCCAGAGATGGCTGATTGCCTCCACAAGAAGCTACACCAATACCGCGAAGTGATCGAATCCTTTGCTGGAAAGTCCGATCAATAAACCGCCTTCAATGAAACGTAGTCCCGAACCCCGATGCCCAAAGGAGTGATCCATGACCACCTTGTCAGTTGTAGGCCAGAATGTACCGCGCCGGGATTTTCCTGAAAAGCTGGTGGGTCAGGCCAGGTACTCTGCCGACCTGAAACTGCCTGGCATGCTCTATGGTCATATCCTGCGCAGCCCGCACCCCCATGCCAATATCGTCAGTATTGATACCAGCGAGGCTGAACAGGTGCCGGGAGTCCTGGCGATAATAACTCCTTTTGACGTTCCCCGACGGATCGTTTCGCCCATTGCCCAGGACACCAGCATATTGGACACCAGGGTCCGTTTTGTAGGAGATGAGGTCGCCGCCGTCGCCGCGTTGGACGATGATGCCGCTTTTCGGGCTCTGTCCCTTATCCGGGTCGAGTACGAGACGCTGCCCTTTTACACGGATGCTGATTCAGCCCTGGCGCCCGACGCTGTTGAAATTCACCCGGGCGGCAACCTGGCCCTGAATCCGCCTCTGTCCATTGGCCGAGGCGACGTGGACCAGGGTTTTGCGGAAGCCGACTTGGTGAGGGAAGAGACCTACAACATCGCTTGCCACTCTGCCACGCCCATGGAACCGCGGGCGGCCATGGCCAGCTGGGATGGCGACTCGGTAACGGTCTGGAAGTCCACTCGCGGCGTTCACCTGGACCAGGCCGCCTTGGCCCAGGCATTGGAAATCCCCGCTGAAAATGTGCAGATGATCGGCCCGTTTCTCGGCGGCGGTTTCGGCAACAAGGACGAGTCTCGTTTGGCGGCCATAGCGGCCGTCCTGTCCCGGCGGGCCGGAAGGCCGGTGCGGATTGAGTTTTCCCGCGAGGACGAGTTCGTAGCCGGTCGTACCCGTCATGCCGGCCGTATCCACCTCAGGGTCGGCGTCAGGCGGGACGGCACCATCACGGCCATTCATGGCACGTCTACCTTAAATACTGGAGCCTACGCGGCCTCCGGGCCGGGCGTGGCTCGTCGGGCGGGGCAGGGAATCATTTATCTGTATCACTGTCCCAACGTCCGCTATGAGTCCTACCTTGCATACACCAACTGCCCCTCCGCAGGTTCCTACCGGGCCCTGGGCGCGCCCCAGGGCCACTTTGCCCTGGAAACCCTGATGGACCGCATTGCCGAGGAGCTGGGCATTGACCCGCTGGAGTTCCGGTTGAAGAACCGCGTGCCGCCGCAAGGCCAACCCGGGCCTCGGCTGTCCCCGCCGGACCAGATTGTGGACAGCCAGCCCATTGAGGGAGGCATCCCCTTCTCCAGCTATGGACTGGAAGAGTGCCTGACCCGGGGCGCCGAAGCCTTTGGCTGGGATCAGCCCCTGGATCAGCCTGCCGACCCCTCCAAGAAGCGCGGCAAGGGCATGAGCATGATGATTTACCGGGGTGGCCCCGGTTCCACCTCCGCAGCCACAGTCAGCGTTGCCAAGACCGGAGAGATTTCCCTGCTCAGCGGCCTGATGGACGTGGGGGAAGGCGCCACCACGGTCTTGCCCCAGATGACCGCCGAAATCCTGGGCGTAAACCCCGAGGACGTAATCACGGTGTTCGGCGACTCGGCTACTACACCGGAGGCCCCCATTACCGCCGGTTCCACGGCCACATTTTCCACTGGCACCGCCCTGGTGCAGGCCGCCGCCGAGGTGCGTCGCCAATTGCTGGATCTGGCATCCGACGGTCTAGAAGCTCCTGTTATGGAGCTGGACATAAGGGAGGGTCGAGTTTTCGTCACCGCTGACCCGTCCCGAAGTATGGCGCTGACCGACGTGGCCGCCCGCATGGACGACGAGGCCATCACCGAAGAGGTAACCATTCAGGTGCCAGGGAGCGCCGATTACATCGTCAACGCTTTTGGCGCCCACTTCTGCGAGGTGGAAGTGGACACCGACACTGGTCGGGTGCGGGTACTGCGCTACGTGGCCGCCCAGGACTCGGGCCGAATCATGAATCCTCGAATGGCCCTTAACCAGGTCGAGGGCGCCATTTCCCAGATGCTTGGCTTTGCCCTGTCCGAGGAACTGGTTACCGACGGCCCAACCGGCGTAACTTTGAACGCCAGCTACCTGGAGCACAAGAGTCCTACAATAATGGACTTCCCCAATCTGGAGGTGATATTCGCAGACACGGTTGATCCGGTTGGCCCTATGGGCGCCAAGGGTTTGGGAGAGGTTCCTTGCCCCGGCGTTGCCCCGGCCATCGCCAACGCCGTGTACGATGCCCTGGGACTGAGGCTGTCCGAATTGCCCATTACTCCGGACCGGGTAATTCGTGCGATGCAATCGGCTTAGAAAAACGTGCCCTTCAGAAATATGACTGCCTTGGCAGCTTGCCGACAGATGAGACAAGGAGACTTTCATGAATCCCTTCCAATACCACGAACCCCAATCCCTCGCTGAAACGGTGGCATTGCTTTCGGTTGAGACCGGTGCGGACGCCCACATCATTGCGGGAGGGTCCGACCTGCTGGACGAGGTCAAGGAAGGGATTATCAGACCTGCGTCGGTGGTCAGCTTGGCCGGAGTTCCCGATCTGGCCGGCATAACCGAGGCCGAAGATGGGTTGAGAATCGGCGCCATGACTACCATCGCCGACATCGCGGCCCACCCGGTAATCCGCACTGCCTACACCGCCCTGGCCGAGGCTGCCGGTGGGTTGGCCACGCCCCAGATCCGCAATGTTGGTACGCTGGGCGGCAACCTGAACCAGCGACCCCGCTGCTGGTACTACCGCCATCCGCTGATTCCTTGCTTGAAAAAAGGGGGCGACCGTTGCTACGCCCTGGTCGGCAACACCAAGCACCTGTGCGTTACGGGCGGCGACCGCTGCTATATCGTCCACCCCTCGGACACGGCGGTGGCCCTGTCGGTATTCAATGCCGCCGTTGAAATCGCTGGCTCGAGCGGAAAACGGACCCTGCCCATCGGCGAATTTTTCACCGGCCCTGGTGTTGACATAAGCCGTGAAACTGTTTTGGAGCAGGGTGAGGTCGTAACCCGCGTTAACGTGCCCCGCCCTTCGGACTTGGGAGCCGAAGGACAACCGCCCCGCAGCGTTTATCTGAAGGCTCGGGAGCGCGAGGCGGGAGACTTCGCGCTTGTCAGCGTGGCCGTGCGCCTGGACGTGGCCAATGGTACCGTTCAACAAGCGGCAGTGGCTCTGGGAGGCGTGGCCCCCGTTCCCTACCGTGCAACCGAAGTAGAAGAATACCTCATCGGACGAGCCGTCGATTCCCTTGACTCCACCCACGCCGGCACCCTCAGCATCCCCGATGCCCGCCCCATGACCGACAACGGCTACAAGGTGGTTATGGCCAATAACCTCGTTAAGCAAGGTATTGCCAGGTTGCTGGCGGGTTAGCTTATACTGCCTCAAGTTGCATAGAGACATAAGTAGCGAGGGGGCAGTAAATGGGTAAAGCACTGGGGCTAGTGGCAATTCTCGTCGGGATTCTTGCGCTGGCCTGCCAGGAACCAACGCCGACACTTGCACCTCCTCCTACCGTTTCTGTTCAGGTAACGGCGACCCCGGATTTGCCAGCTACCGTTGAGGCGTTGGCCGAAAGACCCACAGCTACAGCCTTGCCCACCTCAACCCCGGCGCCTACGCCCAACATTGAGGCAACGGTGGTGGCCCGGTTAGCAGCCACTGTAGAGGCTATGCCAACGGAAACGCCGGTTCCCACGGACACTCCAACTCCGTTGCCAACTCTAACGCCGACACCCACTGCTACGCCGACACCAATCCCGACGGCAACTCCTACCGCCACTCCAACTGCGGTACCTACTGCCACTCCAGAACCGACAAGGACGCCTAGTATTACAACGACGGTTAATATGATAGGATGACGGACTGGTTAGACAACGCTTGGGCAGGGGGGCAGGGAAGTGGATGTGGCGGCTTTCGAGCAGGTGTACGGGGCCTTTCAGGATTTTCACGCTTACTTCGCGCCGCTGTTTGGCCGCCGGGAGACGCGGGACCACAGCCGCCATTATCTCCAGGCCCTGCTGGTGCAGTCCGGGGAGCGGCGCAACGCCGAGAACCTGTCGGAGACGGTTCCGGCATCAGCCAGGGTGATGCAGCGGTTTCTCGCTGAATCTCCCTGGGATGACGACCCAGTCATAGGACGCCTTCAAGAGTACCTGGGACCTCGGCTGGGACATCCGGATGCGGTGTGGGTGCTGGACGGCAGCGACTTCCCCAAGCAGGGCAGGAAGTCGGCGGGAGTGGCCCGTCAGTACTGCGGCAGGCTGGGCAAGGTGGCCAACTGCCAGGCGGGAATGTTCCTGGCCTATGTCAGCCCGTTGGGCCGGGCCCTGGTGGACAAAGGGCTGTATCTGCCGGACAGCTGGACCTCGGACAAAGACCGGTGTGAGGCGGCGGGTGTGCCGGAGGACAGGCAGGGCTACCGGTCGAAGACGGAGTTGGCGCTGAAGATGGTGGAGCGGGCCTTGGAGCGGGGAAATCTGAGGGCCGGCTGGGTTGCGGGGGACGACGCCTTCGGGATGTCGCCGTCATTCCGTGAGGGACTGGCGGCGCTGGGGATGCGCTACGTGCTGGACGTTCCCGGCGGCACCACGGTCTGGCCGCTGGAGCCAGCCTGGACCAGTCCGGAGCATCAGGGGATCGGGCGTCCCCGCAAACCCAGGCTGGTGGGCGGGCAGCGGCGCACCATGGAGCAGCGCAGTTATGAATTGCCGGAGGAGGCCTGGCAGGAGATCACGGTGGCCGAGGGAAGCCAGGGCCCCCGCAGCTACCGGTTCAGTGCCCAGAGGGTGCGTCCAACCAGCAGGCGTAAGCCCGGCGAAATCCACTGGGCCGTCTACCGCCGGAATCTGGACGGCAGCGAGCCCCGCTACTACCTGTCCAACGCTCCGGAGGATACCCCCTTGGAGACCCTGGCCTACGTGGGTGGTTCCCGGTGGCGCATAGAAACGGAGTTCGAGACGGAGAAGAGCGACGTGGGCCTGGACGAGTACGAGACCCGCACCTGGGCAGGCTGGCATCACCACGTGGCCCTGTGCCTGCTGGGCGGAGCCTTCCTCCTGAGCCTGCAACAGGCTTGGGGGGGAAAAGATGCCCCGGATAACCCGGCCCCAAGTGTACCGGGTAGTGCGTGAGATGCTGCCCCGGGAACGGTTCGGACCTGAAGAGTTGCTGCGGTGGCTGGAGGATACGCAGGACAGTAACGAACGGGCCAGCCGCTCTCATGCCAAGCGCCGAGCCGTGCTTCGTGCCTCCTTGGACATCCCTCCTTGAACCGTCGTTGTAATACTAGAAACCGGGCCGAAAAGCCCTGGTTGGGGAGAGGGATTTCGGCAGTAAAGCCGGCTTGAGCAGAATCACGGTCCACAGTATTCCGAGCCGGACCGCGCCGAAAATGGCCGTAGCATTGGCGACAACACCGTGGGAAACAGCCTGGACATCACTGGGGACGGCACTGAGGACGGCGCGGTGGGCTTCCGCTCCGCCGCCGACACTGTCCGACAGGTCGATTTTGCCCGCCACCAGGGTCAGGTTGGCCACTGTAGCCGCCAGGTACAGTTGGAATCGCGTCTTGACCCTGCCGAAATAGCGGGACTGGCGGATGCCCAACTGGACCAGTCGGGCCAACCGGTGTTCCACCGCCACGCGTCGCGCTCGATATTCGTCGTAGGCGGCGCTCTGCTGCAACGCCCGTGCCTCCTGCAGGAGGCCTTCCTGGGGATGGATCAGCACCCGCCGTCCCTTCCTGCCCTTGGCTGCGATGCACTGGGACCGCAGTGGACATGTCCGACATTCGGCCCCGTCGAACTGGAAGGCCTGCCAGCGGTATACCCGCCCCGCGGCATCCGTCCGCTTTCCCGCTGGCACGATGGTGTGGGTGACCTGTCCCGCCGGACAGGTGCAACTGCCCGCGGCCAGGTCGATGACAAAGTCATCCTTGGGAAAGTGCTTCCGGTCGGGCCGGCCTGGCACCCGGGCTACCAGCTTGCGGCCCACATCGGCGAAGGTCTGCCTGGTAGCTCCGTCCCCATAGGCGGCGTCGCCCATGGCCTCCTGCACCGGTACACCGGTGTTGGCCTCGCTCTGTTCCACCAGTTCCAGCGCCCCCAGGTTGTCCGGAGCGTTGCCGGGCAGTACCGCCACGGCGGTGATCAGCTGGGAATCGGTATCCACCACAATCGCCGCCTTGTGCCCGTCAAAGCGCCGGCTGCTGCTCTTGTGGCCGTGGCGCATCTCCGGATCATGCACCGACATCATCCGGTCCCGGCTCACTCCATCCTTGAGGCTCACGCCGCCCTCAACTCGTTCCACGTCCTGGAGCAGCAACTGCCCCAGCAGTTCCGCCGCGTCCACAATCCGCTGCCGCTCCTCACCATTCTCGGACAACTCCCCCTGCGCCTGCCGCGACAGCTCCAACAACCGGTCCGCGTCTCTCACAATCTCGGCCAGCAGGGTCTGCCGCGCCCGTTTGTCGCTCCAGTCGATGGCGGCCTCGCCCTTGATGCTGGAGGCAAGGTACCGCCCGTATCCCTGGGCCTTGCCCCATTCTTTGACGGTGATCTTCTCCACTGCCGCCAGCGTCCGCAGCAGTTGGACGATCCCGTCGGCCAACAGGTTGCAGGTGTCCTTGACCGCGCCCCGCCCCAGGATGTTGGTCGTGTCCAGCGCCACCTTCATGCTCCGCTTTTTCAGGTAGCCCGACTCCCGGGCCAGCCGCAGGCTGGACTCGAACACCTCCCGCACTTTGTCGTGCAGGATCAGCTGGGCGCGGAACACCTGCAATGTGCTCTTGGCAAAGGGCCGGTCCTCCACCTCAATCCCCAGGGCCACTTTCCAGCGGAGGTCAAAGTCAGCCCGGGCCTTGGCCTCGGCGTCGCTCACCTTGTCGTGGGACTGGAGCAGCAGCGCCGTCGCCAGCAGGCTGGGCGGCACGCTGTCCCGGCCGTTGTCCGGGCAGTAGAACTCGGCGAAATCGGCGTCTCGGAACAACCGGCCCCGCAGCGAGGCCAGCAGACCGTAGAAGGTGTCCCGCCCCACGTGGTCCAGGTACAACCGGTCCGCTTCCCAGAGACCCCTCTGATCTGAACGCTCTCCCAGCACTATCATTCCTCGCTATTTCTTGATGCCCCAAGTATAGCTGACCACCCGGCTGAAGCCAGTTTCCGGCCAGATTTCTAGCCCCACCTTTACGCCTGCACCAACGTCCACGCCAAGGCCGACGAATACGCCTCTGCCTGCATTGAAATATGACAGGAGCTTGTTGCTATTTGGGCCCGAAGATGGTCAGTTGGAGCACGATCCGGACGACGGAAGTACAGAAGTATACAGCGCCTTGTCAGCGCCGCGTGCTATTTTGGTTGAAGCAGTCTTTCACAACCCCCACCCTGATGCCGATACATACTGGTCGCACGGATTTCATTTGAAGAAAGGCAGGTCTAATCACTCCTATTGGGTAGGTATCAAGAGTACAGAAGTTTGGAGACACTTTTATCGACTGGGAAGTAGCGAGCAGCGAGCCAACCGGGAAATCAATACCTCTGACATAGACACGTCACCAGGTGCCTCAAACCTCTTGCAAGTTGTGCAACTCGATGAGGTTGGCTGGGTTTACGTTAACGGGGTGTACCAGGGGTCATTTGCTATGGACGCCGACACCGGTGGGGATCAAGTAAGAATATATGTGAGCGACAAAGAGCCCGGGCTTACCCAATTTGAGGATTTCACGGTTTGGAAGTGGGATCCGGTAATGTACCGTGATTTCCCTGAAGTTGATCCAAGCTATGTTCCGCCAGCCACGTCCACTCCCTTGCCCACGGCTACCCCTGACCCACTCGTCCCAATCTTTGGCCCCGTGAATGGGAGCATACGACATGAGGAGGCGGACGGAAGGTTTGAAATTTTCGATGGCCCGAACATCGACGGAAATGTTATGGTGGAGATCACCTTCGAGGTTCCATTCGCACCCAACGAGTCCCATTGGAACTTTGGCTTGTGGTTTGATTCCGAAAAGCCCGGAGCGTTCCACATCGTGGACATTAGCGGAATCTTCGGCGGCGCATACAACCACTGGCGGAAGTCTGGTCCCGACGCGGAGTGGCAGGGACGGAGGTCGGAAGATGTTGTCGGCATCAACCTCCAAAAGGGAGAGAAGAACCACGTCCGGGTTATACTGATAGACCGGGAGGCATGGTTGTACGTCAACGACAGGAGAATGGGAATCCTGAATTTCTCACTGGGTGACATCCCGTCGCCGAATTGGGTGGGTCTCGTTGTTGACGACCGAGACTCTCAGGGAGCTCGCTACAGTATGGTCGGGAGCACCAAGTTCGAAGACTTCACCGTATGGCGGTGGCACCAGTCTCTCTTCGAACTGCCGGACGACAACTAGCGGAAAGGGAGGGTCTAACCCCCCAGACCCGCCATCCGCCGCATAACGGTGTAAAGGATGGCAAAGTCCTGGTCGGAATAGCCTTGGGCTCGGGTGGCGTTCAGGAATTCGTTGGTGATGGAACTGGTGGGCATGGGAACTTCCAGTTCGCGGCCCATGTCCAAGGCCAGCATCAGGTCCTTTTGGATCATCGTCACGTCGAACAAGGGTTCCTCCGGCGGATCAATGGCCAGGGGGAAACGATACTTCAGGGCTGGCGAGGCCACCACACTGTTTAGCAGGGCCGTCATCGCCGCTTCCCGGGGGATGCCGCTCTTCTCTGCCAGTAGCAGGCTCTCGCAGAAGGACAGTATCTGGATGGGCAGGCTCAGGTTAACCGCCACCTTCATAGTCGCCGCCAGACCGTTCTCCCCCACGTAGTCCACGGTGGGGCCGATGTCCTGCAGAATCGGCTTCATCGCCTCGAAGACCTCGTAGTCACCGCCTACCATCACCGAAAGCTGCCCGGCGTCCAGGGTCACTGCGCTGCCCGACACCGGGGCGTCCAGCATTTGCGCGCCACTGTCCTTAACCCTTACCGACAAAGC
Organism: Dehalococcoidia bacterium; assembly: GCA_965215975.1. GTDB lineage: Bacteria > Chloroflexota > Dehalococcoidia > Lucifugimonadales > UBA3495 > Bin22. The sequence goes on from OZ244136.1 coordinate 2,408,618, forward strand.
TCGGCTGGCCGCGGGACTCACGGTGCTCATGTCAATGTAGACTTTGCCCGGACCCAGGGCCGCCAGCACGCCGTCCGGCCCCCCGGTTACTGCTTCCAGAGCCTGGGTGTTGCTGACCATGGTGAAGGTAACGTCGGCGGCCTCGGCAACCGCGCGGGGTGTTTCGCCCCAGAGCATTCCCATTTCCAGCAGCCAGTCGGCGCGGGACTTGGTGCGGTTGTATCCAGTTACGGTGTTTCCTGCGTCCAGCAGTCGCCGGACCATTTTGCCGCCCATCGTGCCCAAGCCTATGAATCCAAGGTTAGCCATTAGTCACCTGCCAGGTGTGTAGTGTGGATTAGTGCGGGGAAGATGTTAACACAAGATGTGGAGGTGCGGGACTGGGGGCTGAGAAACGCCCTCACCCAGCCCCTCTTCCTCAGGAAGAGGGGCGAAGGTGTTCGTCGCCGGAAAGGGTTCGTGCTCGAGAAAGCCGACGTGGGTCAATCGCCCTTCACGTTCAGGATCTGACCGAAGGTGTGTACCACATCCACCAGGTCCTTTGACTGCTCCATAACCAGGTCGATGTCCTTGTAGGCGCCAGGCAGTTCGTCCAGAAATGCCTCGGACCGGCGGACCTCGATGCCCTGCATATCCCGGTCAAAGTCCTCCATGGTGAACGTGCGACGGGCGCCGCCCCGGCTCATGCGGCGGCCGGCCCCGTGAGGCGCGGTGTTGAATGACGACCCGTTGCCTTTGCCCCGCACGACGTAGCTTCTGGTGCCCATGGAGCCGGGAATCAGACCCATCTGTCCTTCCTGCGCCTCAATTGCGCCCTTGCGGGACACCAGAATGTTGGCGCCGAAGTGGTGCTCCCACTTGGTAAAGTTGTGGTGGCACTCAATCCGCTCCTGTTCCTCGAACTCGCCCAGCCGGTGCGCCAGAATTCTCAGGATGCGCTCTGTCATTTCGGCCCGGTTCAGCAGGGCGAATTCCTGGGCCCACTCCAGGTCCGTCAGGTAGTCGTTGAATTCCTGGGTGTCCTGTACCAGGTAGGCCAGTTCTGGGTCAGGCAATTGTATAAACCATCTCTCCATCAAAGCCTTGGCCGCCTTGATATGGAAGTCCGCAAGCTTGTTGCCGATGCCACGGGAACCCGAATGCAGGAAGGTCCAGACCCGCCCCTCTTCGTCCACGGTCAGCTCAATGAAATGGTTGCCGGACTCCAACGAGCCCAGTTGCCGACGCCAGTTTTTGTCCCGCTGGTTGTAGAACTCCAGCCGGCCAGTCGCAGCAGCCTTGGCTTCCAGTTCCTCGATTCGGGGCTTGGCGGTCTTCTTCACCGACCCGTTGTAGCGTCCGGCAGACAGGGGAATCTGGTGCTCAATGGCCTCCCGTAATTCAGACAATTCCCCGGGCAGGTCGGCTCGGGTAAATGGTGTTCGGACGGCAATCATGCCGCATCCGATGTCCACGCCCACGGCTGCCGGTATGATGGCCCCGCGGGTGGGTATGCAGGAGCCAACTGTTGCCCCCAGCCCAAAGTGGCAGTCGGGCATCACCGCTACGTGCTTGAATATGAATGGCAGCGAGGACAGGTTGCTCACCTGGTCCCGGGCACCCTGTTCTATCTGGTCCTCGGGGACCCAGCTCAGCGTCTTGTCCCCAATCTTTGTGGGAGGCACCTCTGTCTCACCTCCTTGCGTCTTTTTCAGGGCACCTGTCCCGTCATGGTCTTGTTCCTGAGTGGGTCGGGGATTCTTGCGAACATTACTTTCAGTGTTGACCGCCCATGGGACAGTTACAAAAGACCCCGGCTCTGATGGGGCATCTCCGGCTGACTCTCACGGGAAAGCCTGCCAAAAACCATCGGCCTGGGTCTCGGTTTCAAGTCCGAATGTCGTTCGCTGCGGGTGCGCCCTGTTTCGTCCTTTCTCTGCGTTTCATAAATTATACTCCCGCTATCGGCGGACTGCGATAAGGTGCGTGCAGCCGTACGGATTCCTGAAGCCCCGGGGCATCTCTCCACCCCTGTCCCCAAGTGGACTTGAGTCCGGCGCTGGACTATTATTGGGCCTGATACCCGTACGATTGACCCCTGGGACTAGCGGAGGTAGGAAGCAATGGCAGATAAGGGAGTCCTGGATGGCGTGAGAGTCCTGACCCTGGAGCAGGTACACGCCCTGCCTTGGGGTACCGGCTTCCTGGCCGACCTCGGCGCCGATGTTATCCGCGTCGAGAGTCCCGACCACCTGCAGGACCGAAAGGCCGGCCCCTTCCCCGACGGCCAAGCTGGCGAGGAATGGTGGAACGAGGGCGGCAACCTGGTGTATTACGGCACCCGCAACAAGCGCAGCCTTTGCATGGACGTCACCAATCCCAAGGGCAAGGAAGCATTTCTGAAGCTGGTGGAAAAGACTGACATCGTTACCGATAACTTTCGCCCCGGCACCATGCAGCGCTTTGGCTTCGACCACGAAAGCCTGGCAGAGATCAACCCCAAAATAATTAGCCTCAGCAGCACCGCTTACGGCTACACTGGCCCCTGGCGGCGGGCAGGTTCCCGTGCCCGAACGGTGGATGCTGCCTGTGGACTGTCCTACCTCACCGGTTACGAGGGTGGCCCTTCCGTGCGGGCCAGCAACAATTACATGGACCACTCGGTGGGCAACAACGTGGCTTACGCCCTTCTGCTGGCTCTGTACCAGCGCAACAGGACGGGAAAGGGGATGCGCATCGACCTCACCATGCTGGAAACCGGGGTTTCCGCCGTGGGACCGGCTATTCTTGAGGCTCAGTCGGGCATTACCCGGGACCGCCTTGGCTGCGCCCACTGGTGGAAAGCGCCTCACAATGTCTACCCGGCCAGGGGCGACGATCGCTGGATTGTAATTGTGGTGTCCTCGGACGAGGAGTGGGGACTGCTGAAACAGGCCATGAACTCGCCGGTCGGGGCCGAGGATGCCAGGTTTAACACGGCGGCCTCTCGGTGGGAGAACCGTCACGAACTGGACGAACTGGTGGCGGAATGGACTTCCCTGCACGACGACCTGGAGTTGGCCCGGGAACTGCAGCGGCAGGGCGTTACCGCCGGCGCTTGCATGACCGCCCGTGACCTGGTTGGCAATGCCCATCTTCAGGCGCGACGCTACATGTGGGAGTTTCCCAATCCTCAGGCTCCCGAAGTGGGGCCCCGCATCTTTGCCGGACGCCCCTACCGGGATCCCGGCAATCCAATGAGTATCGGAAGAGTGGCCGGGCTGGGCGAGGACAACGAATCGATACTGACCGATTTGGCTGACCTTTCAGCTGACGAAATCAACGGGCTGATACAGGACGAAGTGCTCTTCAACATACCCAGGCCCGATGAATCTAGGCCTTAGAAATCGTCTCAAGAATCCCTGCCCCCTTGACGGGGGAAGGTTGGGTTGGGGTGACGTTCTGTCTAATGTCGACACTTCGGAAATGCGCGAATTTCACCGTCGGTTTTGCGATAGTCTCTCACGTCCCCGGCGCCTCAATGGCCTGACCCTTTTAAACCCCACCAGCGGAGGAACCGATGTCCGGAATACTGTCAGAGTTGCGGGTCATGGAGTTGGCCCACCGGCCTTCCGGGGCCTATTGCGCCAAGTTGGTGGCCGACCAGGGCGCCGATACCATCAAGGTTGAGCCTCCCGGCTGGGGAGACCAGGCTCGCCACGAACCGCCCTTCATTGGTGACGAACCCCATCCCGACCGTTCTTCCACGTTCCTGGCCTTCAACACCAACAAGCGAGGCATTTCCCTGGACGTGGAGCAAACTGCCGGGCGAGACCTGTTCCTTCGCCTGGCCCGGTCGGCGGACATAATAGTTGAGAGTTATCCCCCTGGACGGCTGGGGGAGTTAGGTCTGGATTATGAAGTCCTGTCATCCGACAACACCAGGCTGATCCTGGTTTCCATAACCTACTTTGGTCAGGATGGCCCCTATGCCAACTACCAGGGAGACGACCTGGTGGCCCAGGCCATGGGCGGATATCTCTACGCGGTTACCGGGTCAACCAACAAGCCGCCCATGGGCACGGCGTTGCAACAGATGGAGATCACCGCCGCCCGAAATGGCTCGGTGGCTGTCATGGCCGCTCTCCTGAAACGTGACCAGACCGGGCAGGGAACTCACATAGACGTTTCTACGATGGAAGCTGCCGTAAGCACCCCATCCGGCCTTATCCATCCCTACACCTACACTGGCCGCAACCCGCACCGGGGCGGCAGCGATGGCAATGTCATGGACGGCATGCACTTGGCCACCCTCGACGGTGAGGTGACCCTGACCACCGCCGGGACAGGCGGCCGTCCCATGCAGGCGTGGGCCGAGTTCCTTGAGGAGCCAGCACTGGAAGACTCCAAGTTTGCTTCCCGAGGCGGCCGGATGGAGCACTGGGAGGAACTGCACTCGCTGGTGGCCCCCAAGCTGGCCCAGTGGACCAACCTGGACCTGATGCGCGAAACGATGGCCCGCGGCCTGGTGATCGGACTGGTGCAAACTCCTACCCAAGTGGTGGAATCTCCTCATTTGGAAGAACGTGGATTCTTCGTCGAACTGGACCACGCAGAAGCGGGGCCGCTGAAGTACCCGGGGTCCGGTTTCTTCATGGACGGCGAGAATGCCATGGCAACCGCCCGTGCCGCCCCTGGACTGGGAGAGCACAACGTGGAAATTCTAAATGGTGAACTGGGACTGTCCTTGCGGGAGCTGGGTCTGCTGCGCGCCGCTCATGTAATCTAGGAATCGCTGGAGAGGGCTGAAATGGAAAAGATCAGAAAGAACTATCCGGATATTGCACCCTCGGGACCAACCTTCAGCCGCACCGTGCGGGCTGGCGACACGCTATACATTGCCGGCTGCACCGCCCGGGGCACGGAAGCCCAGGGCCAACCAGTCATGGAACAGTTGCGGGTCACTCTGGACCGAATAGTCCGCATCGTAGCGGAGGAAGGTGGCAGCCCTTCAGACATCGTGAAGATTACCACCTTCGTCACCAGCATCCCCCAGTGGCGCGCTGACCGGGAGCGTCAGGAAGCCCTGTTCGCCGAATATTTTCAGGGAGAGTATCCCGCCAACACCCTGGTGGAGATCTCCGCCCTGGCCGAGGATGGTTTGGGCGTGGAGATTGAGGCGATAGTCGAACTCGGCTAGTTGACGGCTGGCTTTCCGCCTTTCATTTTGGCTACCACCAGCAACAGGGAAGGCAGCACCAGCAGCGATGCCACGCCCGCCATCAGCACCATTGTCGCTGATATGACTCCGTAAGTAGAAAACAAGGGCATGGGCGCAAATCCCATAACTGCAAAACCGATGATGCTGGAAGCGGCCGAACCGGCCAGGGCAACCCCGGTTCCCTTTGCCGCCGCCCGCAAGGCTGCCGGCGGGTCAGGATGCCGCATCAACTCCTGCCGGAACCGCTGGGTCATGTGTATCGAGTAATCTATGCCCACCCCGATAGACACGGCGGCGATAGTGGCTGTAACGAAGTTCAGGCTGTAGCCGGTCAAGTACATGAAGGCATAGAGCCAGGACACCACCAGCCCCACCGGGAGGGTGGTTATGAAGGCATAGCTGGCCGAACGCATCCAGAAGGCTAGCAGCAAGAAGCAGGCCAGAGCCGCAACCGGCAGGGAAATGGTCAATGCCCGGGTGGTGGCTGCGAGGGTGGCTTCGCGGGTAAAAGGAGAGCCGGTGACGCCGGCCTCGGATATAGTAGGCAACTGCCGCAGGGGCGCCAGGTCTCGCTCCAGAGACTCCCGGGCGATTGCCAGGTTGGTCTGTTCCCGCGCTCCCAGGATGCCGAGAGAAATGACGGTGGCCAGTTCATCGCCCACCGGCGCCAGAATCTCCCTGACCTGGGCAGTATCGTAAGCCATTGCCTGTTCGTTCAGGGGCACCCCGTTTGCCAGCATGTGGTCGTAGGCGGCCCGGGTTTGCTCTGCAGTATCGGGAATCCCATCTCCGTTAGCGTCGGATATCGCGATACCCGTGGCATCTTCCACTGCGCTCCGCGCCAAGTCAGACCCCGCTACCCGACCCAACAATTGAAAGACGGTTCGGTTGTACAGGAACACACCTCCGTCGTGTGCCCTGCTCAAATTTCCGTTCTCACCAAATCGTTCCAGCAGTTCCCGCAACCCTATTAAGGATTCTGGGGCAGTCAGGTCCCCTTGTATGTAGATAATTGCTGGCTCCCCCGACAGGGACGGCGCGACATGCTCGTCCAGCTTGTCGATGCCGACCACAAATTCGGATTCGCTGTCGAAAAAGTCCTTGGTGTCGAACTTGGGGTCCAGTTGAAGGGCCAGATAGGTGGTTCCGGCGGTAGCCAAAGCAACCACGGGCAGGACCAGCCACGGTATTCGGGATAGGAGCACTATCAACGGCGCGACTCCGAATCTGGAATACGCTGCTTCCGCAACTGCGGTATCTTCGGCTTCCTCGATGCCTGTTGGCGCAGATCCGTTGTCCTCCTTGTGCTGGTCCAGCCGCATGATGAGGAGAGGGATGAGAATCCCCATGATGATGAAGTTGGACAGTACTGCAATGCCGGCGGCTATGCCAAACCCGATAATGGTCTCGATTCCCGAGGTTACGTTGGCCAGGAAAGCGATGCCGTCGGAAAGCGATGCCAGTACCAGCGCGCCCAGAACACCGGCCAAACCGGCCTTGAGGGCACGGGTAGCCTGGGAGTTGCGCCGCCGCTCCTCGTTGTAACGGGCCACCGCGTGAATCAGGAAATCGGCCCCCAGGGAAATCATGGCGATGGGGACTATCAGATCCAGGGTCAGGGATGACTTAAGCCCGATAAGGTTGGAAATACCCTTCAGCCAGACCAGCAAGATCAGGAACCCGAGGAAGCCGAGGCCAACCGCCTTGAGTGAGCGAAGGGCTACCCCGACCACGAGCAACACCAGGATTACTGTGGCGGCAATGTAGGGAATTGCGGTTTGACCCTGTTCTTGGGACGTCAGGTTAACGTCCAGGGCCAACCCCCAGATTCTGTAGTTTTCCTGGTCTCCCCTTAAGGTGTCCAGCAACCGGCGATTCAACCGCTCTTTCCCTATTACCGACTCGTCGTTGGACAGAGTAATGGTCTGGGGCCCGCCGCCCAGCTTGGCGTTATCTGCGGCAACAAAGATAGAAAGGGCCCTGGCTCGCCAAACCTCATGCTCCTGGCCTTCGGTCGTTACCGTTTCGACATAGGCTTCCTTGGACATACTTTCCCGCATTATGCTGCGGTTGGGCCCGCCCAGGGCAAGAGAAATCGCCTCCTTAACCTGGGCATCGGTGGCAGTCTCCAGGGTCACTCCAAATCGCGGGTCGAACCTCAAGACATCGTTTACTGCATCAGCGACGGTGTATATGCCCTGGAGTTGGCGTTCCGTGTCAACGTCGTACCCGCTGAACAGCAGGTCTGCCATATCCGACTCTCGCAAGACCTGCTCGTTCCGGTAAAGCTCCCACAGGGGTTCCTGCCGGAGAATATCTCCGTTCCGGTCCTCAACGATAAAGCTGGCTATGTGTACCCGCGCTGGAAAGCGCTCGTTGACTCGGTCCCTCAGGTCGAAGACTGGTCCGCCGGGTTCCTGGGAAGCCTGTTCGCTGGGCTGTAGAAGGAATATAGGAAAGACCAACAGTACGGTTGCGGTAAGGATGACCAAGATGGTCAGGGTGGAATGTCTGGTCAAGAAGTCGGCCACCCGGTCGGCTAGGCCGGATTCTCTGGAGGAGTTCAACTTATCAGCAGGGAGAAGATGTGAACGTTGGGTCTGGAGTTGTTACCGGTGCCGGTGGCAACCCGACGGGACTCAGCTGGTAGAACAAGGAAGTGAAAAGAGGAAATCAGTCGTGCACTAATGGTGGGGAGCGATGGAGTGAGGCCGATTGTAGAATGCACCAGGCAACTCCTGATTAGCTGCCTAGGATTATAACCTGAGACAGATTGGCGGAGAACACGGCTCGTAATGCGAGGTAGTGTTGCTCCGATACCTGGCACAGTGTTCCTAGAGTTGGCAGCATTTCCTAAATCCAGGTTCCAGTTTCGTAACGATGACGAGTTACTTTGCGGGTTGCTTGCGGCGTTGGGCTAAACGATGATTCACTTCCCCTTGCACTCACCCCGGATAGACACCATAATCGCCCCAATCCGATCACCAGCCCAGGCTGAAGGCCTGCACAACTGAAACTGCCGGAGGTCGTTATGTTGGACAAACTTATCACCGGTGGAACCGTGGTTGCTCCCGGGGGAGCCGGGCTTTGGGATGTTGGAATCCAGGGAGAAAAAATCGTCGCCGTGGCCCTTCCCGGATTTCTGCCAACCGAGGGGGCAACCATTATCGACGCCGAAGGCAAAATCGTGGTTCCCGGCGGTATCGAGACCCACGCCCACGCCGCCGCCAACGTCCAGCCTGGGGCGCGGCAACTGGTGACCGGCACCCCCAATGCCGGCCCTCTTGACCATTCCCTCGGCGCCATTTGGGGCGGCACTACCACTGTCATGGACTTCGCGCCGGTTCCCAACGAAGGCGACCTGGCAGCCGGCATTACCGATTTCATTTCGGTGTGGAAGGGCAACGCTTACACCGACTACTCCACCCACTGCATCTACTCCAGCGGAAGCACACCCGATGCCATTTCGCGGTACGGGGAATTGGTAAATGCAGGGTTTCCCAGCATCAAGGTCTTTACCACCGACATCCGGCCCCCTGAGGGACGGGTCAATAGCCTCACTCCCATCGGCAAGATTGACACTGGCCGACTGGCCGACGTCATGACCCAGATTTCCCGCCAAGGCGGCGTTCTGGCCGTCCATGGTGAGGACGATGAGCTGGTCATGTACAACTATCTGCTTGCCCAGCAGCGGGGCTTGTGGGACTGGTACAACGTCCACGAAATCCACTCCAAGCTGGTGGAGGACCTGGCATTCCAGCATGTCATTCGCCTGGCCCAGCGCACGGGCACCGGCCTCTATTTCGTCCACGTTACCGCCAAGGATGGGTTGGACGCTATCTCCGAGGCCCGCGCCGACGGTTTCCCAGTCTATGGCGAGGTACTGACGCTGGCTCTGTCCTTCAATACCGACAACTACCGGGAAGAGGACGGCATGAAGTACCATACCTACCCTTCCCTGAAGTACGAAGACGATCGCTTGCACCTCTGGGACGGCTTGATGCGCCGCGACTTGTCCTTCACCGCCACCGACAGCAGCTTCACGACCTACCTGGACAAAATCGCGGGACGCAACGTTGTCGATGTCCGGGGTGGGAACATTGGCATCGAGATTCGCATGGGTGTGAACTACACCGAGGCCGTGGTGCGGCGGGGCATGTCCCTGGAGCACTTCGCCAACGTCACTTCCACCAACGCGGCCAAAATGCTGGGCTTGTATCCCCGCAAGGGCGCCATCGCCGCGGGCAGCGACGCCGACGTCACAATAATCGACCCGTCCATCAAGAAGACGTTGTCCATGGCCGACCTGCACCTCCGCGACTACAGCCCCTGGGACGGCTGGGAAATTGAGGGCTGGCCCACCACCGTCATGCTGCGGGGCAAGGTAATGGTCGATAACGGCCAACTGGTGGGTACGCCGGATGACGGCCAATTAATTTCCAGAAAAATTGACCAGTCGGTGTTGAACCGACCAGCGTTCTAGCGGGCGCGCGAGGCCTTCGCGCTGGCAAGCCCGCTAAAGTTGAACTGTTTCGTTTGCCCTGCATATTTGCATCCTGTAGGTTGAATCTATAGAATTCAACCTGGGATAAATACTTAATGCTAGTGGCAACCGACATCAGCAAGGCCTACTCGGACAGGACTCTGTTCAGTGGCCTCACCATAAATGTGGCAGCCGGAGATCGTATCGCCCTGGTCGGGCCGAACGGTTCGGGCAAAACCACGCTCTTGGATATACTGGCCGGAGAGACAGACCCTGAAACCGGCAGCATAACCAGGCAACGAAGCATTTCTGTTGGCTATCTGAAGCAGGAGGCTGCGGCGTTTGCCGGCAAGTCTCTGCTCCAGGAAGTGCTGGACGCGGGAGTAGAGGCGAACGCTCTGATGGAAGACATTGCTTCTACGCGGGAAGCATTGTCTTCGGAGACCGAACCTGAGCAGCAGGAGGAATTGCTGCTGCGCCTTGCCAGGCTTGACGCGGAATTGGATGCCGCCGGCGGGGATGACCGCGATTACGAGGCCAAGGCGATTCTTTCCGGCCTCGGCTTCAAGCAGGCCGACTTTTCTCGTCCCATCAGGGAGTTCAGTGGAGGCTGGGTTATGCGGGCCGGCCTCGCCAGGATCCTCTTCCGCAAGCCGGACTTGCTCCTCCTGGACGAGCCAACCAATCACCTCGACCTGGAAGCGAATATTTGGTTCGAAAAATACCTGGCTTCATTTCGTGGCGGATTGCTGCTCACCTCCCATGACCGCGCTTTTCTCAACCAGGTGGCAACCCGGGTTCTCGCCATTGAGCAGGAAGGGATCACCCTGCACAAGGGCAATTATGACGATTACCTGGTCTCCCGCGAGCGTTACCTGGAGGTCTTGCGGGCCACGGCCGCCAGGCAGGAGAGGGAAATCCAGCGTCAGATGCGCTTCGTGGAGCGATTTCGTTCCAAGGCCACCAAGGCAACGCAGGTGCAAAGCCGCCTGAAACAGCTGGAAAAAATACAGCCCATAGAACTGCCACGCTCCACCAAAAAAGTTCACTACTCCTTCCCCGCTCCTCCTCGCAGCGGCTCCGAGGTCTTATCCCTGGTCAATGTCAGCAAGTTATACGGCAACAATGTAGTATACCGAGGCATGAACCTCACCCTCTCTCGGGGAGACCGGGTTGCCCTCGTGGGACCCAACGGCGCCGGCAAGACAACCATGTTGAAGATACTGGCCGGGGTCTTGCCGATCGAGGGCGGTGAAAGAAATCTCGGCCACAATGTGGTCCCCGCCTATTATGCCCAGCACGTGCTGGAACTCCTCAATACCAGCAACACCATCGTCGAGGAACTGAAACAGGCGTCCCCTGCCGAGTCGGAACAAAACCTGCGCACAACCCTGGGCGGGTTCCTGTTCAGCGGCGACGATGTTCAGAAGCCCATCTCCGTGCTTTCCGGCGGTGAAAAGGCGCGGGTGGCCCTGGCCAAACTGCTGCTCCAGCCCAGCAACCTGCTGTTGATGGATGAGCCTACCAACCACCTTGATATTGCATCCAGGGAGATACTTGCCGATGCCCTTGGCGATTATCACGGTACCCTGTGCCTCATCACCCACGACCGCACCCTGATTCGACAGGTCGCCAACAAAATCATTGAGATCGTGGACGGACGCCCCAGGGTATTCCCCGGCGACTATGACAATTATCTGCATATCAAGGAGTCCGAGGCCCATAGAAATGGATCAGGGCCATCGGCCGACAAGGTCGTGGTCGCTCCCAAGCAGGGTCAGTCCAGGAGGCGCTCCGGTCGGACCTTGACCGAGGAAGAAGTCCAGCGCCGGACTCTTAGCAGAGAATCCCGACGTCTTTCAACTCGCATTGACGAGGTCAGTGCCTCGCTGGCCGAGCGCGAGTCACGCATAGCGGAACTCGAAGCCATGTTTGCCGACCCCGAGCGATTCGAAGATTCGGCAGAAATAGCTGACACCGCGGAACAGTACCGTGCACTCAAAGAGGAGGAGGAATCCTTCCTGGAAGAGTGGGAAAAGCTTTCGCTGGAAGCGGAATCCATAGACGTTCAGCTTGCGGCCCTGGAAGAATTTACTGTTACCGTGTGAGGCCTCAATAGCCTGAGGGCGCCCCGCCTTTGAGTTTCCGGAATGGGCTTAAGGGAACCACGGAGCAGGCAAAAAATGTCCGATGTACGGATGACTGCGCCGGATGGACTGACCTCCCTGTCTTTTCCAACACAACCAGGGAATGCCCAATTACTGAGGCCATACCCACCGGCGAGGGTCTGCCACCCCTATCTTCTGTAGAATCCCCGCAAGTGGACCTGAAGGACCTGACCGGTGCCCGGCGCACAATATCGTTGCTGCGGGAAGTCGGCATTATATGGCGATCCGCAAAGGAATCTCGGGTCATACGGTTATGCAGGTCGGCTAACTCCTCCATAGCATGTCAGCCGGGCCGGAAAAGTGGCCCATCACAATTTACTCTATCAGTCTTCCGGCGATGCGGAACCAAACCTGGCGATGAACAGCCGCTCCACCTGACCCGAAAAGAGCATAAACCCGATTGCCACCAGCCACACCACAAAAGCAACGCCGCTGACCCGGTGCACGGGTGTCAGGCCATCGACCCAGATCAAGAGCATTGCTACGCCAATGATGACCGATAGTGGCGAGATCAACCGCAGCGCTCCCCCCACCGTCCATTGGTAACGGGCCGCCACCAGCAACGCAAGTCCTGCAGCCGTGAAACCGAGCTTCCCGGTGAGCCAGCGCAGGTAGGAGCTTGCTTCGTTAAAGGCTCCGGGGTCGGCAGCGCCTGTGGCTGCCACGGCCAAAACCACGGCACAAACGCCGGACACGGCGGTGAAGATGCCCGAAGCCCCGAACAGCCACGCGGCCAAAGGGGATGCCCGCCGCTGGCGGATAATCCATGTGGACAACAAGAACCAGGCCCCAATAAGCAGAGTCACGCCGGACACAAGGCGCGCCACCCCACCAAACCCGTACGCGATCCGGCTTTCAGCAATGGCTGCCAGGGACTCAGCCAGGGTAGGCTGGTCCGCATCGGCCATGACCCGCCCGGCCACCGCCAACAAGGTAATGAAGGCCGTGGCAATCAACAACAGGCCGGCATTGCGGGCGGCAGCGTCCCCCGGCTTGTCCGGAACGATGTTAGTACGATCCCGGGATTCAGGCATTGGATTTTGCATGTTGCTCTACCCTCGTTGTTCTGGCTGGGGCACGACCCAGGTTCTGGAGCCGAAGCCCTGCCGGATGGTTGCCAGGCCTATGTCGGTATCAATCCGGGACGTCGCTGGGCTGCCGTTACATGAAACGCAGGCAACGGCGCAAACCCGAACTTGCGGGTAACCCCTTGCCGCATAATCATCTCTTATTGTGTCGGAATAGGGGTAGATAACCTGTTCACGCATGGGATGGATGGAATGAGTATTTCAGCGCTTGTGGCAATGAGCATGGTCCGCCGAACACTGGGACTGAACTAGCTGTCAGAACCCGTGCCAGCCGGGCACGGCGGCTGCCTGCCGGACCCACTCCGCCATTTGCTCCTCATCAAGTTTGCCCTCGTAGATATCGACCCAGCGCGCGTCAGGATCCTTGCCTCCGCCGGGCGGAACGGGATTCAGCGACGCTCCGTTGAGGAAGGTCACCTTCACGTAACGGGTGAAAACGTGGTAACTCACGAACCAGCCCTCGCCCTCCGTGCCATACCAGGGCGAGTTCCACCTCACGGCCTTGCGCACGCTGGGCACATTGCTCACGATGAGGGCGTCAAGGCGGCGTCCCACGTCGCTCTTCCAGTCCGGCATGGCTGCGATGTAGGCCTGCACCGGGGCGTCGCCGTCCGCCTTCGCTATCTGAGGGTTGCCCCCTGAAAGGAGCACCACTTCCCCGCTCGTGTTCTCAGGGGTTTTCATAGAGGCCCCCGTTGACCTCCTGGATGGTTTGCCAGCCATTGGGTTCACTCCAATCTACGCTTCGCGCGGCTGTATTGGTCTATGACAGCTGCCCAAGTCCTTGGGTACAAATGCCTTCCCAGATTGACGACTTCCAATAGCTAAATGGATTGAGCTGAGCCCTTAGCTTCCCATGGTTGTGTTCATGCTACTTGACCGGATGGCGCCTCACCTTTCTTGAAACCAAAACACTAAAACTTTACCATTAGACGCCTGTGAATCCATCCCAAGACGCCTCGGCACGTATCGCCCACCAGGTACAGAAGTCGCTTTCCAAAGTAAACCGAGGCAACAAGTGCGTCACCAAGTCGTAGTGGGACTCTCGCACCCTTGTCACCGCTATTCAGCCATCTTGCTACCGGTGGCCATTTAACGCGGCGGGACTCCTGTTCCAGAAATACTTTGGCTCTTTTGTCACTGTTCCTCCAACACGGCTGGTAACCGGAAGCCCTGACCTGGCTGTTATGGAAGGGCAGTCAGACCGGGGATTATTATTTCACCGAAGGCGTCTACCTCGGCCTGCGGCATGTCGTAACCACCCTCCTGGGTGTGGGTGGGAAAGATGAACACGTGATCGATACCGGATTCAGCGTTGGCCCGTTTCAGCCTGGCCAGGCATTCTTCGGGCGTGCCAAACAAACCAAAAGCATCGCATATTTCCGCCGCCAGTGCATCGTTGATGTCCTCGGGAACGAAATCTTCGGACAGTTCAATGCCGGCCTCTCGCAGCCAAAATAGGTTGGAATCGCTGGGGTACTTCAGGTACGGTTGGTCGGGCCGGAACCACTGTTGAGGAAAGCGGCGGGCTGCCGGGCCGTCATCCGATACCGAGGTTGGGGTGATGAAAATCGTCTGAAAACCGTTCAGGCTGCGTCCGGAACGCACCGCCCCGATTTCCAGCCTTCGGCGGGCCGCCTCGACCGCTTTGGGATGAAGGCCCACAAGTAAAAGGGCCCCGTCAGCGACCTCGCCGGCCAACTCGACCATCCGTGGACCGGCGGCGGTCAAGAATACCGGTGTCGGCCGGTCGCTCACGTTGCGAAGCCGGGTTTCCACCCCGTTAAATTCCACTGTCTCGCCCCGCAGCAGGCGGCGGATGGTCAGGACGGCCCGGCGCATGGTCTCCACCGTGGCCCGGCGCCGGCCAATATTGCCGACGGCGAGATAGCCGGGGGCAACGGTCAGGCGTACCCGCTCTGGTGCAATCTCCTCCAGCGAATGGGCCAGTGAGGCTAGGACCATGGTATGCCGAGTAACCGGGTTGGTGGTTGCGGGGTACAGTGTGAGCCGGGAGGTCCGCTCCGCGGCCAGGGCCAGGGTGAGAAAAACGTCCCGTCCGCTGTGCTGATGGTCGTGGACTCCAACCCCGGAAAATCCGGCGGCCTCACATTCCGCAATGAAATCGGCGGTCTCTTGCACCGGCAGGCCCACTGGCACCCGGATATCAACTTTCATCGGACACACCTGCTATTCAGACCAAATATGGGAGAACTGGCTGGCCACCACCTGATCATAGGCTACCTCGCTGGATAACAGGCCGACATTCCGGGAGAACTCGTTGAGGCTGGCTACCGACTTCGGCGAGATTCCGGCGGTGTAGTAAGCAAGGTCCCGCCGGATCAAGTCCTCTGTCAAAGCGGCCTCGTCTGGTGGGAACAGCCGTAGGCCGACCTCAGCAGCCCGGGACGGATCGGCTCGCAGCGCCCGTTGGGTCTCCCCTACCGCCCGCACCGCTCTTTCCGCCGTGGCAGGGGAGTCTTCAATCAGCCTGTCGGTCGTGACCAGTGCCGGAAAGGTGTAGTCCCTGGCAGCCGGGGGGCCGATGCCTCGCCGCGGGTCAAGAACTACGCTGCCTATCCCGCTCCGCACCGCCACTTCGGCTCCCATGGCATTGGCCCAGAACCCGTCGATTACTCCGTCCTCCAAAGCTTGGGCGGCATGAACACCGAAGGACACGCCGGGCTCGCCACTGCCCGGTACCGGAGCCAACCCCACGCCGTCCCGCACCGGGTCGACGCCCGCTGCTGCCAGCAATCTGCGCAGCGCCGCGTCGGGCCCGGGGGCCGCCCCGATGCGCAGACCCCTGACCGCCGAAACGTCCCCTGGCTGGACGCCCAGTCCAGAACGCAGCACCAGCAGCCAGTAAGTATGCTGGGACAGGGCGGCCAGCAGCTTGGCGCCCTGCCAGCCGGGGAAGGCCGAAAGCGTGGCGTGGGCGGGACCGGCCACGAAGTCGACGCTGCGGTCCCGCAACTCTTCCATGGTCCTGCCCGCCGGAGAGATCAGTTCCAACTCGACATCTATTCCCTGGGACTGAAAAAATCCCAGCTCAACGGCGGCCACCGCCGGAAAGTAAGAGTTGGACACCAGGTCGGGTACTGCGAGGCGCATTTCCAGTCGTCTCCTGGCCACCAACCGGCTATTAGGGTGCGGGTTGGGCTTAGTTTACCACTGGGCCCGCAACCAGTATCCTCTGCGGTAGCGCCACCTGGTTCATCCTGGCCGGCCCCGGGGGACTTCACGACTCTCTAATAGACCTGGTTCCACCGGCCACATAGCCACTCACGGCACTCTGGGGTTGGCGCCGGGTTATCACCAGGAAGTGGCATGATGCAAGGCACGCCCCTGCAGTACCCGACTTGGCGGTACAGTGGGGCGAAAGCTCAACGCCGCCTGCACGGTGATTCTCGGTCAAGACGAGTGAAGACGGTTGTCGCGCGGACTCCGGTCCAGCCTGTGCCCAAAGCAGAATTGAGGGAGACCAAATATGAAATTCGGCATCTACAGCTCAATCGCCGACCCGCCCCGGGGCGAGCGGCTTGACCAACGGATAGACGAGGTTATCGCCGAGGCGATGCTGGCAGAAGAGGTGGGTTTCGACTCCTGCTTTTTCGGCGAACATCACCAGGACCGGGACGGGTTCCTGCCTTCTCCGTTGATAGTGGCAACGGCGGTGGCCGCCCACACCAGAACCTTGAACGTGGGCACGTCGGTGATCCTGCTTCCCCTCCATAATCCGGTTCACCTGGCGGAGGACGTGATCACCCTGGACCTGGTGTCCAAGGGGAGAATCATCCTGGGTGTGGGTCTGGGTTACCAGGAGGCCGACTTTCGGGCCTTCGAGGTGCCGATACGACAGCGGGTGGGTCGTTTCGAGGAGTCGGTGGAGATTATCCGCCTCTGCTGGAACGGGGAGCCCTTCTCCTTCCACGGCGAGTACCACCAACTGGAAAATCTGCACATCCGGCCCAGTCCATTCCGGCAGCCCGCTCCTCCCCTCTGGATCGGAGCCAGTACCCCGGCAGGAGCCCGCCGGGCCGGGCGAATGGCCGACGGGTTCGTGGCGGGACCCAGCACCGACTTGGCCAACACCATCGAGTTGGTGGATACCTATCGGGAGGCGGCAGTACATGCGGGACGAGAGCCGGTGGTTGCCCTGATGCGGGACGCCTGGGTGGCTAAGACCCGCGCTGAGGCCGAGGAGGTTTACGGTCCGGAGGTAATGGCGGCCTACAACTACTACTGGCGCAACGGCCTGCAGGAGTTCCGCAGCATCGCGTCGGAGGACGAGATAACCCTGGACAACCTGGGGCCGGACCGGTTGATATTAGGAGAGCCCGATGAATGTGTGGCGGAGTTCCAGCGCTGGAGCGAGGCCGTGGGTGCGGAACATTTCCTGCTGCGATTGCGTCACGCCCACTCGGGTGGCCCACCCCACGAGAAGATTATGGAGACGATTCGGCTGTTCGGGGAAGAGGTCATACCGGCGTGCAGTTAAGGGATTGCTCCGGCACTGCCAAGGGGTTCCTGGATCAGGGTTATTGGATTGATATGGAATGGTTGTCGGTTACCGGGCACGTTGGCAGGAGCCGGTATCCAGAAGCCTTTGTAAGTCTGTGGACTCCGGCTATCTCGGGAAGGACGAGTAAGGTAGAATCGAGTGTAATGACGGCTGGGAACCACGGGTGGCTTCTGTCATCTCGATGCTAATGCACTGATTTGTGACCGTCACAGGGTTCTCCAGGCTATCAATTAATAGACGGATAGGGGGCGAAATGGCAATTTATCGGATATTCTCGGATGCCGACGGCGAGAGCCACATCGAGGACTGGAATCTGGAAGAACACCCGGAACTGGGGGAGCTGATCAATGTGTCTGAGGTGCGGGTGCAGGAGTTTGACGGGTCCCGACACCGGGACTTTCATCCCCTGCCCGAGCGCAGGCTGATCATCCATCTGTCCGGCGAAGTAGAGATCGGTGCCAGCGATGGCGCGAAGCGGGTGCTGCGGGCCGGAGATATACGGATGATGGATGACGTCACCGGAAAGGGACATACGCACAACGACCTGACCCCATCGGCCGCAGTCTACGTCCTGCTGAACGACTGATTGCCCGTCCTGCCCGACATTGCCTGGGCAGCTAGGGACGTGTTGGAGGGATTCCGGCTCGAGGGCGTTGTCCCATATTCAACGTGCTTGTTCAGCGGCGTAGGATCCTCGGTCCGTGTCAACGACGACCAAAGTGTTGCCGCTTGGCGAGCGGCTATCTAGGGTCCTCCTTGCGAAGTCCCCGTTTGGTGCAGGTTTCTGCCCGGCACAGTCACGTTACGGCTATGCACTCTTGCCCCCGGTACGTACGAAGCTATCAGAAGCAGGATACAAGCCGACATCAGTAGACACCCTGCTTGTTCAGCTGCGCTGGCGAGGTGTTGAACACGTCCTACACAGGGCTCGATGTGGAGGGGCCCATTACGACGGGTGCCGATATGGTTGACCGGGATAATCCGGCAGTGCGGGCCGGGCTGACGAATTGGGCATCCGAGTTTGCGGAGACGGGAATCCGCAGAATGAACGACATTATGGCGGAGGGCTTTCAGGAGTACCAAGCCTGGCAAGTTAGCACTCCGCCATTACTCCCTTGACTGCCGGCGGGCTTATGGCCTCTTTCACCATTTTTGGGCATTGACCTCTGTAGCGTAGTTCAACAACTGCATCGTCCTGCTTGCTCCCTATCAGCCGGAAGGTGTCCCGTCGTCAACCTGCTGGATCGTCCAGCCCCTGATTTGAAGGACTTGGCCAACTCCCACTGGCTTGCCCCTTTCGACCGCTCTTCTCTGACATACACCCCTGCCGCTCGGTCGAGGGCGGATGTTTGGTATGCTTAGTGAGGTAGCGCAAATCCGGTTACGCGAGGCACTATGAATTCTTGGCAGTTGATTGGCCGGGCACAAACTCCTGGTGGAGGAGCGGAACTCGTTCTGTACCAGCGTGGCTCTGAGTTCTCGATCAAAGCGGATAATTGGGAACTGATGAACAGCCGTACTTACGGCTCGGAAGAAGCCATGGCCAAGCTGGGGTGTCAAAACCTGGCAAATCATCCGGGGCCCCGCGTTCTGATTGGCGGTCTGGGCATGGGATACTCGGTTAGAACGGCGCTGGACATCCTTGGCAAGGATGCCCAAGTGGTAGTCGCAGAATTGGTACCAGCCGTAGTTGCGTGGAACAAGGGAGTGCTTGCCGAGCTTGCCGGCCGCCCTCTTGACGACGGACGGGTTGAACTCCATGAAGCCGATGTTGTCCAGCTTATTAAGAGCGCCGGAGGTTCCTACGATGTCATCATGCTTGATGTTGACAATGGCCCGGAGGCGATAGTCCGAAAGGGCAACGATTGGCTTTACAGCATGCCGGGGTTGGCCACAACCTACGCTGCGCTGCGGAGGGGCGGTACATTGGCAATCTGGTCTGCCTGCCCTCAACCGGCATTCGTCAGACGGTTGCGCAGTACCGGTTTCGAAGTTGATGAAGTCAAGGTGCGAGCAAGTGGCAAAAGCAACCGCAAAAAAGGCGCACATCATGTCGTATGGATTGCAAAGCGCGGGTAGTGGATAGCAGTTTTGAGTTCGATGGACAGAGTCATCTGGATAGAAATGAAGCCGAACTGTGTAAAAGGGCCGCCACTCGTATCAATAGCCAGCTAAGATAACCCGACCAGTAGTCAGTCATACCGAAAATGCCACTTGCTGAAAAGCAAGGTTCAGGGAACTGGCTGCCACCCTAAAAATTCATCCTGCCATTTCAAGCGTGACTGACTACTATACCCTCTCCCATCAAGGGAGAGGGTGCTTTGGTGACACCCGGCCTTCCGAGAGAGTGGCAGGCTACCGGACCGGAGGCCACATTATCCAGCCCCGGCGGCCAGTGTTGCGCAGTCGCAGGAAGTGTCCCTGGCCGGTGGTAACGTACAGGCTGCTCTGGTCGGCGTCGCCGAAGCAACAGTTGGTGGGGCCGTCCACGCCCACCGGCATGGGGTAGGTTTCCAGTACCCGCCCCTGGGGAGTCCAGACGTATATCATGGGGCCGGGGCCGCTGAGATAGTTGCCGGCGGCGCCCACGATGTTCCCCTCAGAGTCCAGGCACATGCCGTCAATGCCGCGCTGGAGCCCCCGGTGGTCCCGGCCGAACTGGTGCAGCACGACGTACTGACCCAGGGAACCGTCGCCATTGATGGGGTAGGAGCGCAATTCCCGCACCCCGTCGGGCGAGGGGTCGGTCTGGATGATGTACAGGTTGTGCTCGTCGGGCGACACCAGCAACCCGTTGGTGCCGGTGGTATCGAAGGTCATCCGCTGGCAGGTATAGCTGCCGTCGGGCTGGGGGTCGGCCCGCAGGATGTCCCTGTTCATGTTCTCTTGCTGTTCGCTGGCGTCGATGTTCCCCTCGTTCCAGGGGTTGCTGAACCAGATACGCCCCCGCCGGTCTATGGCCAGGTCGTTGGGGGTGTTCAGGCGCTGGCCGTCCAGCCGGTCAACTATGGTGGTAGTGCTGCCGTCAGGCTCGAAGCGGACGATGGAGCGGCCGCCGGAGCAGCAACCGTAAAGGCGGCCATCGGCGTCGAAGGCCAGGCCGTTGGTGTGGTTCGTGTCCTCCCTGTAAATGCTGCACTCGCCGGTCTCCGGGTCGTAGGCCATGATACGGCTGGCCGGAATGTAGGTGAACAGAAGCCGCTGGCCGTCCCAGGCCGGGCCCTCGGTCAAACGGCTGAATGGTCCCGCGACTTGCTCCCATTGCAGTGCCATACTTTCCTCCCGCGTTTAGTTGATTCCCATTAAACTAACTGTCTGGTGTCGATGGATGAAGGGGTTTGTCCGCCTCTGGGCGGGCGCCGGGACCCAGGAATCGGCGTGAGAAAATCTTCTCCACTGGACCAGGCTCTGGATTCCGGCTTTCGCTGTAAATACGATGACCAGTTTGCCCAGTAACTACCGAGAGCAGGAAGTCCCCAACCTACAGGAGGTAGGACCGCACCGCCGTTCCCTGGAACATGGCGGCCCTCTCGGTTTCGGAGAAATCCCGGGAGAACTGCTTGAAGGCGTTCCAGACTGTGGTGTAGGAGTAGGATGCCTTGTCCACCGGGAAGTTGCTCTCGAACATGCAGCGTTGCGGCCCGAACTGCTCGATGCAGTAGGTCAGCCAGGGGCCGATGGTCTCCACCACCTCCCACGAGGTGGGCGGGGTTGCGCGCTGGTGCCAGTCGTGGCCGCTGATCAGGTTGCCGAACCCGCCCAGCTTCACCACCACGTTCTCTCGCTGGGCCACGGCGGCGATGCCCTGCTGCCAGTCGGCGAACACCTCGTCCCGCCTTCCCGCGTAGGGGCCAACGCCCAGGGGACGCCCCACGTGGTTCAGGATGGTGGCGGTGTCGGGGAAGGCAGCGGCCAGGTCCGCCAGTTCATTCAGCTGGGTGTGGTACACCAGGGCGTCGAAGCTGAGGCCCAGCCTTTGCAAACAGGCGAACCCCTCCCGGAAGCGGGAGTCCAGCATCATCCCCGGTGTGTTGGATGACGGCGAGCCGACCTCGGGGCTGGCATCCCAGGCGCAGGAGAAGCGGATGCCCCGGAAGCGGTTGCCGCTGGCCGCCTGGAGCGCTTCCAGCACCGGCTGTACCGACGCGCCCAGCATGAGGTTGGCGTTGCCCACGATTCCTGCGGCCACCTCTGTGGGACCGTACTGACCGCTGGCGCTCTGGGCGGCAACGCCCTGGACGAACTCGACCTCGCCCACGGAGCGCATTTCCACCGGCCCTGAAGCGCGGTACATGGAATGGCATTCTATAAACACCGTCTGGGCAATGTTGTGGCCACCTGCGAGGTCCTGGGAAAGCTGGTCCAACAGGTACCGGTCGCCCTCCCGGTCCCAGAAGTGGTGGTGCGGGTCGCAGATGGGCAAATCTGGTTCCAACGGCTCTTCCACCGTCAGCGCCAGCCATGAATCACGTTGACTTGCCATATCTCCTCACCCTCCAAGTGCGTTTCCCGGACGACTGTAGTCCCTTCACTCCGTCCAGGGTGACGGCGCCCTTCCCAAAAGTGGTCGGAGACGAGTGCTCAGGCCAGGGAGAAAAACTTCATGACCGGACCAAAGGCCTCAGGTTCCGCTAGGGTGGGCGCATGACCCACGCCGGGCACTTCCACCATGCGGCAGTCCTGCATCTCCGCCACCATGCGCTGGGCTGTCTCCGGCGAAAGGAGGTCGCTGATCCCGCCCCGCACCAGCAGCACCGGACCGGGGATGCCCCGGGCCAGGTTCCAGGACGTTTCCGGGTCGGGTCGGCGGGGGTCGGTGCGGACCGCCGGGTCCATCTTCCAGGTGTAGCCGCCGCCGGGCAGGGCCTTTACCGCATATCCGGCGACAGTCCGCTGGTCGGCGTCGCTGAGGGAACTGAAGCCGACCCGTTGCTCGCAGTGCCAGGCCAGCACCTCTTCCATGGTCTCGAAGGTGGTTACCGCATCCCGGGTGCTGGAGGCGATGCGGCTGCCGCCCCGGGGATCAATCTCGGGGCCGATGTCGTTCAGAACGGTGCGCTCCACCCGGTCGGGGTAGGTCCCGGCGTAGGTCAGGGAGATGCGGCCGCCCAGGGAGGTGCCCACCAGCGCCATCCGCTCGAACCCCAGGGACTGTCGCAGCCCTTCCAGGTCGGCAACGTAGGCATCGTTGGAGTAATTGGCGTCGGCCGCCCAGTCGCTGTCTCCCCGGCCGCGGACATCCACGGATATGACGTGGTAGCGGGGCACGAAGTGGGGAGCCAGATTGTCGAAGTTATGGGCGTTGCCGCTGAGGCCGTGGACCATAATTACCGGCGGCGCGCCGGCCTCGCCCCACTCCAGGTAGTGCAGTTTGAGGTCGCCGACCCGGACGAAACGGTCTACTGCTTTGGTGGTCCCTGTAGTCATGGGGCCCTCCTTAAGTAAGAAATTAGTAGAAATGCGGAGAGTTGGATTGAAGGCAGGGAGAAGCTGTCCCTGGACCTGCTGGGCACTATCTCGTAATTCAGCCAAGCCGGACAATTCCCCAATGCGATTGTACTATGAGCTATTAGTCAGTCAACTGCGTATTCAAGATGGCAAAGGCGGTGAAATATGGTTCGTGTGTGTTAGGGAACCTCTGACTAAGTCTTCGGGTTGTTCTCTTTTCTGTTGGAAGGGAGTGAAGGTGGGCAGACCGCCGAGATTTGGCCCTTTTTCGAGGGTCGTCGGAAGTAACTTCTCTCGAACTCAACGATGGGTGGTAGAATCAAGCCAACTGTTCAAGAGAAGGAGTTGACATGGACATTGGTATTACGGCCAGGGTGTCATCCAGCTCAATAGACCCCGCGGTGCTGGCCCAGCGGGCTGAGGAGCTCGGCTTCGAATCCTTCTGGCTGCCGGAACACCCCATCCTACCGGTCAACACCAGCGCGAGATATGGCGGCACCGCCGACGCCTCCATTCCCGCTTCCATGGCCGACATCGGCGACCCGTTGATTGGTCTGGCCCGCGCCTCGGCAGTCACCAGTTCCATCAAGCTAGGCACCGCCATTAGCCTGGTGCCGGAGCACAATCCACTGCTCCACGCCAAGCAAATCGCCACCCTCGACCGTCTTTCCAATGGTCGTTTCCTGTTCGGTATTGGTGCGGGTTGGCTTCAGGAAGAAACCGAGATTATGGGCGGCGACTTCCGGCACCGATGGGGCCAGACCCGGGAGCATATCCTGGCTATGAAGCAGCTTTGGACCCAGGAAGAAGCCGAGTTCCACGGGCGCTTCGTTGACTTTCCTGCCGTGCGATGCTCTCCTAAGCCGGTGCAGAGCCCTCATCCCCCGGTTTACCTGGGTGGGTTCGCCGCCAACGTTTTCAAGCGGGTGGTGGAATATGGGGATGGCTGGATGCCCGTGCGGGTCGATGAAGAGCAGGTGCGCATGGGACGGGTATCCCTGGACGAACTGGCGGATGCGGCGGGCCGGGACCCCAAGTCCATACTCCTGATGGTCTGCAATGTTCCCGCAGACGCGGAACTTATTCGGGGCCTGGAAGCAGCGGGAGCCGACCGTGTCACCATAGGATTACCCGCCGAGGCGGGAGAAGATTCGCTGCGGGTAATGGAGGAGCTGGCTTCGGCGGTAATCGGTTAGAGAAAGCGGTAAGCAAAGCAGCAAAGGAGGCTGAAGTGGCTAGAATACCTGCTCCCACGCGCGAGAGCGTTCCCCAGGACCAATTGGATGCCTTTGACGAGTTTGTGGCGTTGCGGGGTGGTGTACCCGACGGCGGGCCGCTGTCGGTAATGCTGAACGTGCCCGACCTGCTGAAACGGGGCGAACACCTGCGGGCCTATCTTCGGGGAGATGGCTCCAGTCTGCCCCGCCCGATTATCGAGTTGGCTATGCTGCTGACGGCCCGGGAGAACAACTGCCGGTACATCTGGAACGCCCATGCCGCGGCTGGGCGGGCCGCAGGGTTGGACGACGCCGTGGTAGACAACCTGCGGGACGGGAATTCCCTGCCGGAACTGTCCGCTCCCGAGCAAGCGGTGGTGGAATACGGCAGAGAGCTATTCAGAACTCGGACGGTGAGCCAGGCCACTTTCGACGCTGCCCTGGCGCAGTTTAGAGTCCGTGGCCTCGCCGAGTTGACATCCTTAATGGGCTACTACGCGCTGCTGGCCTTCAACATCAACGCCTTCGGTGTCGACATCCCGGAAGACCATACGGAGGCACCGCTCCCCGTTTAGTCGGCAGAGCATCGGCCCCCATGGTCACTGCTGCTCCACGTCGTATTCCGTATACCTCCAAAGCATTAGTCCCTTCGGAAGCCACGCAAACCGATTAACGAGTCAAGCTCAACCCACATTCTAGGTAGTTCAGCATTCAGAGTCGAGAGCAGCCCATATCCGGCACCGGCAGCCTGACAGCAAAAATGCTAAACTTGGGATGAGTCAGAAACGGGCAGAAGATGTGTTCAACCGGACGCCGGAGCTAATCGGATACACCTGTAGTTACCGCTCCAGCCTGGAGAATTTTCTTGCCCTCTTCAAGGTCCAGAGGATTGACGGCCGTGACCGTCGCTGTTAACAAACGGCGTAGGTCCGAAGGGCCAGGAGATGGATCATGCGCGTAGGTTTTGTCGGCACCGGTACTATGGGCAACCCAATGGCCCGCTGCCTGATCGATGCAGGTCACCAGCTAACGGTCTACGACGTGCGCCGGCAGGCCACCACCAACCTCTGCGAACTGGGGGCGTCCTGGGCGGATAGTCCCCGTGCCGTGGCGGAGTCCAGTCAGGCTGTTTTCATGTCTTTGCCGGGGCCGAGTGAAGTGGAGCAGGCTGTTTTAGACCCGGACATTGGGATATTAGCTGGCATTCCCCCAGGCGCGACTATCATTGACACCACCACCAACTCCCCAACGGTTTCCCGGCGGGTATCATCAATTTGCCGCGGCCAGGGCGTGGAGATGCTGGACTCGCCGGTCAGCGGCAGGCCTCCCACTATGACGGTGATGGCGGGTGGAGGCCAGGCTGCTTTCAACGAATACCGGCCTCTGCTGGAAGCCATGGCCGGCAACATCTTCTACCTCGGTGAGAGCGGTGCAGGCTGCATAACCAAGCTGGTCACCCAGTACCTTGGTTACTCCAACTTCGTAACCGCCATTGAGGGACTTATTATCGGCGCCAAAGCCGGCGTCGATCCGGGTATGCTTGCCCAGGTGGTTCCGGTTAGTGCCGGGGCCAGCCGGGTGTTCGACAACATACCCCGCTCCGTGCTTAATGGAGAGTTTGTTTCCGGCGGGACGCTGGACATAGTGGCCAAAGACCTGCACTTAGCCTGCGAGATGGCCCGGGAAGCGCAGGCTGCCTCGGCCATAGGTAATATCGCCGATAACGTGTTCCAGCGTGGGCAGGCGATGGGATGGGGACAGGAAGGTTTCGCCATGGCGGCCCGGGTCCTGGAACTGATGGCGGGCGTAGAACTAAGGTCCGAGTTTCCCCAGGAAACTCACGGTTACCAGCAGACCGATCCCCGGCACCCCGGCGGACCACAAGGTGAGCAGCAGGGGTAGCGACCGTCTTGCTCTTCAACGCCGCGACTCGAAAAAGATAGACAACCCCGGTAGAAGCGAAACGACCTGACAGGAGGCGAAGGGAGATGGTTTTAATCTCCGAGAATGGCGTCACCGGCAAGCTGGTTAACGCCGATACCGGGTTAATCAGCCGCGAAATTTTCGTAAACCAGGACATCTACCACCAGGAACAGGAGCAGGTGTTTGCCCGCGCCTGGTTGTTTGTGGGTCACGAGGCGCAGGTCCCGAAACCTGGCGACTATTTCGTCTCCTCTATGGGCGAGGAGTCGGTTATTCTGAGCCGGGACCGGGAAGGGTGGCTCCATGTCTTCCTGAACTCCTGTATGCACCGGGGCATGAAGGTGTGCCGCTACGACGAGGGCAACACCCCCGTCTTCACCTGCCCATACCACGGTTGGAGCTACGCCAACGACGGCAAGCTCGTCGGCGTACCCTATTTTAAGGATGCCTATCATCAGGAACTGGACAAGTCCAAGTGGGGTCTGATTGAAGTTCCCCAGATGTTCAACTACAAGGGCAGTATTTGGGCCACTTGGGACGATTCTGCACCTCCGTTCCTGGACTATATCGGGGAATTCAAACTCTACCTGGACCTGTTGATGGACAGCTGGGACGGTGCAGAGGGCGGCACCGAGGTTTTCGGCGGGGTCGAAAAGTGGCTGGTGCCCTGCAACTGGAAGTTTCCCGCAGAAAACTTTATTGGCGACCGTTACCACAACATCAGCCATCGCTCGGTTGACCTGGTGGGCATTGGGCCCAGCGGCACCGGTCGCCGCGACCAGGGTGAAAGGGCTGGCGCCCGATTGCTGGACGTGAGTTTTCCGGAGCGTGGTCACGGGACGGTGATGGCTCTTCGACCAACGGACGCTCCCATACCCCAGGCGTACCAGGACTTGCCAATCCTGTCCGAGTACTTCCGGCACTGCGAGGAAGAAAGGAAACAAAAGGACGGTCAGCTTTGGCGAATGCTGGGCGGGCCGGGCACCGTTTTCCCCAACATGTCCTACCTGCCGCGTCAGCCCAGGAGCATCGCAGTATGGCACCCCAGGGGCGTCAACCAGACCGAAGTATGGCGTTGGTTCATGGTGGATGCCCATGCGCCCCAGGAGGTCAAGGACTACCTGAGGCATTACTACATCCGGTACTCGGGACCCGGGGGCCTGACCGAGCAGGATGACATGGAAAACTGGAACTACGCCCACTCGGCCAGTAGCGGGGTCGTGGCCCGTCGTCATGCCTACAATTACGAGATGGGCCTGGGACACGGTACGCCCGCCTACGAAAACGACGGGTTGAAGCTGCCGGGACTGATCCTCGACACCACCGAGGCCAGGGCCGCGGAACAAAACCAGCGAGGCTTTTACCGCCGTTGGGCGGAGTTCATGGACGCCGATGGCTGGGGCAGCCTGGCCAACTGGCAGAACGGCAACAGCCACGGCTAACCAGTACGGCTAACCCGGAGGTCGCCTGACTTGGCTTATTCCGACCAGGACATTGCGCGGTTACTCCTCAAGGACGAGGTGGAGCAGTTCCTCTTTGCCGAGGCGGAACTGCTTGACGATCGCCAGTACGAGGAATGGCTGTCGCTGCTGGACGACGACATCCGCTACTGGATGCCGATGCGCCGGAACGTGAAGTTCGGTGAGTTGGAACGGGAGTTTACTCGGGAGGGGCAGGACATTAACTGGTTCGATGAAGGGAAGGACACCCTTACCCGTCGGGTAAACCAGATTCTCACCGGCGTACACTGGGCTGAGGAACCCCTGTCCCGTATCTGCCATATCGTGTCCAATGTGCAGGTACTCGACGCCCAGCCATCCACGTCAGAGCCGTCAGAAGTATCGGTCAAGTGCCGATTCATAATTTACCGTAACCGGGTTGAGACCGAGACTGACTTCCTCGTGGGCAAGAGGGAGGAACTGCTGAGAAGGGCCGGCGATGGCTGGAAGATAGCCCGGCGCAAAATAGTGCTGGACCAAAACGTGCTGATGGCCAAGAACCTGACCTTCTTTTTCTGATATGAGTGAAATAGTCAACATCCGGCTGCTGGAGCCGGGCACGAAAATCCGGTTGTCCAACGCCTCCACCGGTGAGGTGGTCACCAACTTCAATGACGGCGTGTGGGTCACCGTCCGGTTCCTGACTTCGCCGGACGACCCTTCTTTGGAAGGGACCGAAGACATGGTATTTGCCCAGGACATCTTGGAAGTCCTGGAAACTCCCTAGCCCCGCACGCCGCCCAGAATCTCTTTGTCTCGAATAAACGAGACCGCCGGTTACGAGGCTGCTGTGAACACCCTATGCTGACGCCCTCGAAGGAAGTGCTCCAACAGGCCTTCGCCGCCGGGTTCGATTCCATTGATGACGGCGATACTTTCTACCAGGGGTTCAACGCTTGCCTGTCAGCCCAGGGTTACGCGAAGCGGGAAGACATTTCCTGCACCTGCCCGGACCACGGCACCCACGGCCACCTGCCCGAGTGCCGCTGGGTCAAAGTAGAGTAACCATACCCCCTGGCAGCCGGACGTGGGCGCTTTACTGCCCCAGAAAGGCTAGGACTTCCCGGTTCACATATTCGGGACATTCCCACTGGAGGAAATGCCCGTAGTTCCCCAGGTTCCTGGAAACGGCGTTGGGGAATATCGCGTTCCACGCCTCCCCTATCGGCCGCGCTCCCGCGGCCACCGCAGTACGTTCCCGCCGCACTCCGTATAGGAACAGCAGAGGCATCGGCAATTGCCGGTCGGCGTCGGCCCTCCAATCGGGCGGGTCTTCGTAGGCCGCTGCCCGGTAGTAGCTGAAGCCGCCCCGCAGTGCACCCGGCTGCGAGTAGGCCCGCACATATTCCTGCACTTCTTCCGGGCTGGGCGGGTATTTGTTGATGGTCCAGTCCCGGAAAATGTGGCGCAGATAGATTTCCTCCCGCCCTTCAATCAGCTTTTCGGGCAGGTCGAACTGCTGGTGGAAGTAGGAGTGCCACCGTTCGCGCACCACCGCCGGAGCTTGCGGGCCCAGCTGTTCGATGGGAGGCGTGGAGTCCAGGAAGACCAGACGCTGCACTGCCTCCGGGTGGTCCAAAGTGAAGCGGAATGCAACCCTCACGCCGATGTCGTGGGCCACTATGGACACCTGTTCATGTCCCAACTGGCAAGCCAGTTCGTAAATGTCCGATGCGGCAGTGCGTGTGTCGTAGCCGCGGGCGGGCTTGTCCGAATACCCGAAGCCTCGCATGTCGGGAACAATCACCTGGAAGTGCTCCGACAGCACGGGGATCTGTTCCCGCCAACCGTACCAGAACTCGGGCCAACCGTGGAGCAGGACTACCGGCGCCCCTTCACCCTGAACGACAAAGTGGATGTTGATGCCGTTGACCGTGGCGGTCTTATGGTCCACATTCATTGTCATTGGTGTTTCCTTCACCGGCTCCTTCGTCACGCGAGTTCGGCAGTCGCAGCGCTTCGGTTGTCGAAAGCCACCTGCGCATCGGGAGCACCCCAGCTTCGACCCGGCGTGACCGCTAGTTGTCGGCGGCGGCAGCTTCTCTTGCCTGGCGTTCTTCTTTAGCCCGGAAATGCGGAATAACGTGGTCGCCGATGACTCGTATGGTATTCATAACCTCTTCGTGGTCTGCCGGACCGATGGCGGAAAGGGAGAACACCTGCTCTATGCCCATAGCCTCGTAGTCTTCAACGAACTGAATGCACTGGTCGGGCGTTCCCACCCAGAAAGACCTGCCCTGTTTGAGGACATCCTCTGCACGGCTGTCGCCCGGATGCGGCCCCGAAGCGAGCTTCATGTCTCTTTCGTAGTAGCCTTGGTAGTCGGGCGGGACGGTAGCGGGGTCAACGCCGCGCCAGACCAGGCGGGCGCGTTCCCGCTGCTGGTCCATGTACCACTGGACCAGTTCCGCGCCGCGGGTGGAGACCATCCCGGGGTCTTCGTGGCAGTAGCCCGCGGTCATCAACGCGGTCTGGTTGTTAATCATGCCGGCGACCGGCTTGGCTCGGTCTATTGTGTTGCGGTACAACTCGACGGTCGTGCGGACCTTCTCCAACCCGCCTTCGCTGCCCACGAGAGCGCCAAGACCCAACTCTCCAGCCCGAATGGCAGTGCTTTCGCTGGCGCAAGCGGACCACAACGGTGGGTGGGGCTTTTGCAGGGGTTTGGGCAATACCTCGCGGGGCGGGATCTGAAAATACTCTCCCTGGTAGGAAATAACCTCTTCCGTCCAGCTTCTGGGCAGCACCTGGGCAAACTCCTCCCACATGCCGCGGGTGTCTTCCAGGTCGCTGCCGTAGGGGGTCAGCTGGTAGGGATACCCGGTACGTCCGATGCCGACATCCACCCGGCCATTGCTGAGGATGTCCAGGGTGGCCATCCTCGCGGCAGTGTGCAGCGGATGGTGGATCGGCGCCAAAACCACGCCGATTCCCAGCCGGATGCGGGACGTACGCTGGCTGACGGCCGCCAAGGTCAAGTCTGGAGAACTGTTATGCGACCACACCGGCCGGAAGTGGTGCTCGGAAAACCAAACGCTGTCGAAGCCCTTCTCCTCGGCGTAAGAAATCTGCTCCAACGCCTCCCAGAACCGCCTGGCCTCGGTCTCGGGGCCCCAGGGTTTCGGGACCTGTATCTGATAGAACAGTCCGAATTTCATAGTATCCTCTCAGCTTGGCTTTCGTTGGTTATTGACTCTGGCGGGCGAACGCCAAAGGCCGGGGCTAAGAAACTATATCATCAAACCGTATTCCTGGCTTTCAAGCAAAGGCGGGCCAAAGCTGCACGTCAGTCGATGTCCAGAGAAATGCCTGGAATTAAGTTGGCGTTGACAGCAGCTTCCTCGACTGGAGGTATAGAGGCCATGACCGCCCTTGCAAGTATGTCCGGAGGGTACTTGTCCGGGGGTAAAGGAAGCGTATGAGACAATAGAGGAGACCAGGCGCAAATGGAAGGAGTCTGTATGCGGCAAGCCACTAAGCACTCATACCTGACCAAAGCGAGGGATGACTTCGGTACTGCCTTCGTCATAACTATTTGCGGCCAGCACTTGCCGGCAGAGTCTGAATCTGCCCTTTGGATTGAGGAATTTGGATCCAGGTGGCAGGAACAAAGACGCTCTGACCTCTGCCGCGATTGCGGCAAAGGAATGAATTTACAGGGGGTAAATTGAATCAGGAAAAGGAAGGCCTCAGCGACGCCGAACTCAGGGCCCATTCTCGTGGCGCGCAAGATGAGCGGAATAGGATAGCGCACCTGAGTTAAGAGCATGCTGAACGGCGACCAGCTAATTGTCCGCATAACCCTCTTCTACAGGGAGACCCTTACCGGCCACTTCATGGTGGACGGGCTGGCCGACAAGATAGGGTTGCTCCCCTGCTGGGCTGGCATCTTACGTAGCTACCCCCGACTGGTTCTCCGCCTTGCCCTAATCCAGCACTTGGAACAGGCCCACCACGATGGTCATGGCGGCGACAGTCGCGGGAAACCAGTTCTTGTAAAGCCAATACACGACGGGGCGGAGATGGCGCTGCCTCCGGTATTCCCAGCCTGAAGGGGTCAGCTGGAAATGGCGGCTAGAGTCGCCAACAAGCGAAACGTACCCTTGGGAATGAAGCTTGAGCGTTGCCTGCCTTTCCGCTGCTGCCGCAGGGTCTTCAGTCGCCGGGTTAACAGTCAAGACGACGTAATAGGGCGGCTGGTTCAGGCGCCGCAAAAGTACTGTTATGGCCCGTTCAACTTCCCTTTTGGGTTCCACTGGGTCGTCCGTTCTCATCTGGTCCTATACTCCTTTATCGCCCCTACCCTGGTGTGGTTCTCCGCCTTGCACCGCTGGCACACAATGGACCACGGTTGGCTCATCAGCCGCGCCAGCATCCGACCGCACCGCCAGCAGCGCGGCGCCTCGTCCGTTACCACCTGCCAGTTCCCAGGCACTGGCGCTGGCTCATCGCGCCCCCGGCAGGGCCAGCGGCAACTCGCTGGAGTAGGGCTGGAAGGAACGAGTACAGTTGGGGTGCTGCACTTGTGGAAGAAAACAGGCGAGTGTTTGTGGGTCCACCTGCCGACTCTCGAAAGGCTGGGAATTCCGGTTGCAGAAACAGGAGGGCCCCGAAAAAGGGCAATGAGAAGGGTTGAAGTCAAAGATCTGGACGACCTGCCGTCGCCGCCCGCTCAGCATCGCCTAAAAGCCGGCGCCCATCAGTATCCAGTTAGTACCTCCCTCTCGAGACGAGCACAGCTCCCTCCGAATCCATGGGTTTCAGTAATTCCCGGGCATCAGCGGCTTCAAGACGGTCCAGCTTCGCAATCTGCTCCAGCGTGCTTCCCATGCGGATGGCCACGGTCCGGAATACTCGCCATGACCCCCGACCGTTCACGGCCGCATAGGGGCCCTGTTCCAGCAGTTCCACCATGCGGGTCATGTTCCCCACCTCCCGCGGGCTGGCTTTCCACATGGTACCTCTCCACCAACTGGTGGGACGAGACATCGACCGCACCACAGTGCCATGGACGTCCTTCATGCCCCAAATGTCCATGATGCTCAGGGCCACGTGGTCACTCCGCTGGCCCTGGGTCTCCGGAAAGTGGCGGTTGACCATCGCCGTCGTTGCCTTGCGATGAACGGCGTTCCGCAGGTTGACTATTCTGGCAGGGGCGTTGGAGCCTGAATTGTCCTGGGGTTAAACTCGCTCTCCATGGGGGCTTCCTTACTCCTCTACCGATCCTAGAACCGCCTTCGCCGCTTGGCGGACAGGAACAGCCACAGGCTGAATACCAGCAATGCCGCCCCCGATGCCATTAAGAGTATCGGCCATATCGAGAGGCCGCCGTCCTCCAACTCAGGGCCAAGTTGGGCTTCCATGGCAACCGGGACTGGCGTGGGTTCGGTCCTTTCTTCAGATCCACTGGCCTCGGGCGTCGGGTTCACCACTTCCCCTGCTTCGGCCACAGCCTGAGGCATCAGCAGGGGTATCTTTATCCCCTCCGATTCTACGGTAGGTGTCGGTTCCGGCTCGGCCTTCGGTGCCGGGTTCAGAGTCGGGGTCGGTTGCACCTCTCCCCGCAGCGTAGGTACAGGCGTTGGCGTCGGGACGGGCGTTGCCGCGGGCTGCTCCGGCGTCAACAGCGCTGCCAGAGTTGTGACTGCAAAGCAATCAGGCGAGGTCAGGTCAGCAATAGTAATGATGACCCTTCCCTCGTCATCCACCGCCAGGCTGAATCCAATCTGGGACCATTGCAGGGTTATGTAGTTTCGGGCGTAGACGCTGAACGCGCCCCGTGCGTGGGCCGCCAGGACTGCCTCGGCACCCCCGAAGGAGTCGGAGTCCAGCCGCAGTTCAACCGTTGCCGCGTTAATCAGGACGACCGCGTGCTCGCGGGTCCCCCACTGGTCAAAGAACTCCACGGTCAGGGAGGCCTGCAGCTCCTCGTCGCCAGGGTCGAAGCCGCACCGGGTCGACGCAGAGTCCAATCGGGCCCAATAGTAACCATCCTGGGACTGGGCCGGGAAGGCTACCGATGCCGCGCCGTCAGGGGTCTCGATGGTGGTGCTCTCGCCCGGCTTAACCAATGCTGCTGCCTGGGTCTGGGGGCTATAGATGGGCACTTCCGTGAGATTGACCACCTTTATCGTAATTTCAATGGCATCTGCGGCCCCGCGGCCGTCGGTTACAGTCATCACTACGTCATATCTGGGTTGTAGCTCGAAGTCTAGTAGTCAGTCAAACTGGTAATGACAGGTCTATCATGTTTTGAATGGAAGGGGTAGGGTTGGCAGAGAAGCTGTGTTGGGTGAGGTGTGGTATCCATGGTACAGGAGAAGTATGAGGTCAAGCTGACATCGGAGGAAAGGGGGCATCTACGGAGGATGATCCGGTCGGGCCGGAGTTCGGCCCAGGCCAACACCCGGGCCCGGGTTATGCTGAAGATAGACGAGGGTTGGACCGCTCCCCAGGTGGCGGCGGCGATGGAAGTGACGGAGCGCACGGTATTCCGCATCAAGCGGCGCTTTGCCGAGGAGGGACTGGAAGAGACGTTGCACCGGCGCAACCAGGTCAACCGGCACCGGAAGGTGGATGAGCGAGTGGAGGCCCACCTCATCGCCTTGGCCTGCACTACAGCGCCCGAGGGCCACGACCACTGGACTTTGCGGCTGCTGGCGGGGAAGACGGTGGAATTGGGCCTGGTGGAGTCGTTGTCCCACGAGACGGTGCGGCTGCACTTGAAAAAAACGCGCTCAAGCCGTGGCAGAAGCAGCAGTGGTGCATCCCCAAGGTGAGCGCCGAATTCGTGGCCCACATGGAGGATGTCCTGGACCTGTACGCCGAGCCTTACGACCCAGCCAGACCGGTGGTCTGCTTCGACGAGAGTTCTACCCAGTTGCTGGCCGATTCCCGTCCGTCCCTGCCAGCGGCCCCGGGACGCCCCAGGCGTGAGGACTACGAGTACGTGCGCGCTGGCACCCGCAACCTGTTCCTCACCTGTGAACCCCAGCGGGGCTGGCGGCATGTAGCTATCACCAGGCAACGTACCATGCAGGACTTTGCCCACCGGATGCGCTGGCTGGTGGATGAGGCCTACCCCGACGTCCCAGTGGTGCGAGTAGTCCTGGACAACCTGAATACCCATCGGGTGGCCTCGCTGTACCAGACCTTCCCGCCAGCAGAGGCCCGGCGTATCGCAAAGCGGCTGGAGTTCCACTACACCCCCAAGCACGGGAGCTGGCTGAATATGGCAGAGATGGAGTTCAGCGTGCTGGCCCGGGCCTGCCTGAGAGGGCGCAACCCTGACCAGGACAGCCTGGAGCAAGCCGTCAACGCCTGCGTGTCGCAGCGCAACGCGGCGACAGCCCCCATCAACTGGCGATTTACCACCAAGAAGGCCAGAACCAAACTCCGTAGGCTATACCCTGACACTACAGCTTTGACTGACTACTAGTACAGCCTTGGTTATCAACTGTCCGGTATGGCTGTCCAGTGCAAAGGAGTCGGCATCCCTTCCGCCCAGGGCGTAGGTGAGCACATCCCCATCGGGGTCGGTAGCAGTTACCGGGTCGCCGAGGTAAACCGCCCGATTGGTGTGTTCCGTCACGGAGGGGTCGGTGCTCACTCCCTCGTTGAAGTAGGGAGGACGGTTTGGGCCGCTGTAACCGCCGCCGTCTCCGTCACCTTCACTGTCGGTGCCTCCGGCGCCGGAGCCGCCGCCAAATCCGCCGAAGAAGCCGCCGCCGCCGGTCCCTCCTCCACCAGGTCTATCGTCCCGGTCGTTGTCGTTGTCGTCATTCCCAGTAGTTGGGGGGTCCGGGAGTGACGGCCTGGGCGTGGGCCGGGGAGTATTATCGTCGTCGGTTATCCTTACCGTTACCGTCGCTATGCTTCCGGCCAATATATTGGTGGGCAAAGTTCCTAGCGCAAGGGTGACAGTTTCGCTGCTCTTATCTAAATCGTGGCTAGAAGCTGGACATCGTTGAACTGATGGGTGGTGGTGTACCATAAGGGCAGTGGCCAAGGAAAAGTTTGGGACGTGGGGAGTGGATGATGGTGAAGAGGTACAGGGTACGGCTGGCGGAGGAGGAGCAACAGGGACTGAGGTCGCTGGTGTCCAAGGGGCGGGTGGCAGCCTATAAACAGACTCACGCTCGCATCCTGCTGCTTTGCGACGAGAATCAGGCTGACGGCGCCATGAAGGACGAGGAGATAGCCCGGGCCCTGAAGGTAGGCACTGCCACGGTGGAGCGGGTGCGCCGCCGCTGCGTGGAGGAGGGCCTGGAAGCAACCCTGGGACGCAAGGAGCAGTTGAACCGCCGCCAGAAGAAACTGGACGGTCAAGGGGAAGCCCACCTGGTTGCCCTGGCCTGCTCCCAACCGCCACAGGGCCGGGTAAGTTGGACCCTGCAACTGCTGGCGGACCAACTGGTTGAATGGGAGATAGTAGAGAGCATCAGCACCGAAACGGTGCGCCAGGCGCTGAAAAAAACGAACTCAAGCCCTGGCTGAAAGAGTGCTGGTGCATCCCGCCGCAAGGCAGTGCCGAATTCGTGTGCGCCATGGAGGACGTGCTGGAAGTCTATCAGCGCCAATACCGGGACAATGAGGTTCTGGTGTGCTTGGACGAGACCAGCAAACAGCAGGTGAAGGAGACCCGGCTGGGCCGTCCGCCCCGTCCCGGAGCGGCAGGTTTTTACGATTATGAATACGAGCGCAACGGCGTGAGCAACCTTTTCATGTTGTTTGCACCCTTGGAGGGATGGCGTCGGGTGGAAGTGACGGACCGGCGCACGAAAGTCGATTGGGCCCGGGTGGTCAAGCAACTGGTGGACGAGGACTACCCGCACAAGGACCGTATTGTGCTGGTGATGGACAACTTGAACACCCACCACCCGTCCTCGCTGTATGAAGCCTTTGAACCTGCCGAAGCGCGGCGCATCGCCGAACGGTTGGAGATTCACTACACTCCCAAGCATGGCAGTTGGCTGGATATAGCCGAGATCGAAATCGGGGTGATGGCCCGCCAATGCCTGGACCGCCGTATTCCCGACCAAAGCGCTCTGCGGCGGGAGGTGGGAGCGTGGCAGCAACAGCGCAACCGGGACGGCATACGGGTGGACTGGCGCTTCACCACCACAGATGCACGCATCAAACTCAAGTCCCTTTACCCATCAATACTACACTGACGAACTACTAGTGCTGATAGATTTTCGCCTGGCAATAGGTAATTGAACTAAATTCCTCACCAAGTTCTTTGGGAAAACCGGAAGCAGACCAAAAGTGCCGAAACTCAGGGGGGCGCCGTGTTGACCGTAAAGAACGGCTCTTACCCAGCGGGGGTACGGGCATCAAGGAGGACAAAGACGGCCTGCGGTGTAAGTTTGTCGCCCGCGCCCATCGGGTGCACCCGTACAAGATTCTGGTCCAGATGCCCTCGCCAATGAGATGGGCAGGCTGCACAGCCTGCCCTTTTTTGCTCCCTTCAACTTCCATCAATCCGCACTGTTCTACCTATCCCGCTCCGTTTCCATAAGTAGCACGCCAAGTAGGTAATTACGGCGGCAGCGCAAGAGAGTGGGACGGGGCCGATGAATATCTCAGGCCCACAACAAGGTCCGTTCGGAAACACCATCCCGCCGTCTGCCGCGAAGTACGAGTCGTTGTTGTATATTGCGAGGTACGAGAGAATGTTGGGCGGTACGGAGAGCATCCCAGCACTGGCTCCCAGTAGCGCACCCGAAGGCTTTGCCGTTCCAGGCATATTTGCTCCAGCGGTTATCCCGGCGGCGGCTCCTGATAGAAAAGGGAAAGTGCAATAGATGAAGGCAATCGAGACAGGCGCATAAGATGCTCCCTTATTTTACCTCTTGATGGCCGGACACGCAGCCCACCCTTTGCCTGCCAACTCCCGCCAAATAATGTCAGCACCACAATCAACAGATGCTGAGCTGATTCCCCACGCAACCGACAGGCGGTTAGCCTGACTGGCTGTCTTCCGGGTTATTTGAATCCACGGGAGGCAATTCTGGAAACTCCGCCTCGCCAGACTCTAGTCGGCTACCAACGTTTGGAACCGGCGGTTCTACTGCCAGGGGCACATCCGCGCCGCTGGCCAAGACTATGCCGTCATTACCAAAGTGGGCCGATTCCAAGCGTGCTCTTCCCGCGAACCCAGGAGTAGGCCCTCGTGGTACGGACTAACCCACAAGATCCGGTCCCGGGTTGAACCGGTTTTCGGGGACAGGGAAAGTGGCTAATGGAGGAATACCCGCCGATCACCACCGGTGCTACAATACTCCCCGTATCACGGCCAGCCGTTCCCCGGCATACGAGTACTTCATCCACCGGCCCCGCAACAGGAAGCCCAGGAGTACGGGGGCGATTCCGCATTCTTGACCCGTGATTGGAGAAGCAATGTTCTTCGACTCGAGACGCTCCCCCGTCCTGGCCCTTAACGGCATGGTGGCCACCAGCCAGCCCCTGGCGGCGCAGGCCGGTGCAGATCCTTATTAACGGGGGCAACGCCGTGGACGCGGCCGTGGCGGCCGCCGCAGCCCTGAACGTGGTTGAACCCGAGTCCACCGGCGTGGGCGGGGACATGTTCGCGCTGATCTGGCACGACCACGAGAAGAAGGTGCACGCCCTGAACGGAAGCGGTCGGGCGCCTGGT
This sequence comes from Dehalococcoidia bacterium, assembly GCA_965215975.1. GTDB lineage: Bacteria > Chloroflexota > Dehalococcoidia > Lucifugimonadales > UBA3495 > Bin22. The sequence goes on from OZ244136.1 coordinate 2,446,805, forward strand.
GCAGCGTCCATTGAGCAGCTGAACGCCGCCGGCCATTACCGGATGCCGCAGGAGGGGCCCTTGTCCGTGTCCATACCGGGCACCGTGCACGGGTGGGAGACGATACTGGAGGCCCACGGGACGATGCCGCTGGCCGAGGTGCTGGCGCCGGCGATCCGGTACGCGGAGGAGGGGTTCCCGGTGAGCGACTACATCGCCTACTAGTGGTCGGGGCAGGAGATGCTGCTGAACGGCCGTCCGCCGCGCCAGGGGGAGGTCATGAAACTGCCGACGCTGGGCAAGACGCTGCGCACCGTGGCCGAGGGCGGTTCCAAGGCCTTTTACACCGGTGAGATCGCGGAGAAGATTTCCAGCTTTGTCCAGGAGCAGGGCGGGTGGATCACCACCGAGGACCTGGCGTCCCACACCTCGGACTGGGACGAGGCGATCAGCACCGACTACCGGGGGATTACGTGCTGGGAGTGCCCGCCCAACGGCCAGGGGATAGCGGCCTTGGAGGCTATGAACATCGTTGAGGGGTTTGACATCAAGGGCATGGGCCCGCAGACCGTCAACACCTATCACCACCTGATCGATGCCATGCGGCTGGCCTTCGTCGACGCCTACCGGTACGTGGCCGACCCGCGCATGGCCGACGTGCCCATAACGGAGCTGACGGACAAGGCCTACGCCGCCAAGCGCCGGGAGTCCATCGATCCGGAGCGGGCCATGGCCCACGCCGCCCACGGGGACATTACGGGGTTTGGCAATGGCGGCGGGGATACGGTGTACGTCAGCGTGGTGGACGGCCAAGGCAACGCCTGTTCGTTTATCAACAGCGTGTACATCAACTTCGGGAGCGGGCTGGTGGTACCGGGCACGGGGATAGTACTACAGAACCGGGCGGCCCTCTTCTCCCTGGAGCCGGACCACCCCAATGCCCTGGCGCCGGGGAAGCGTCCCTACCACACAATTATTCCGGCCATGGCCACCAGGGACGGGGAGCTGTACCTGTGCTACGGGGTTATGGGCGGGTTCATGCAACCCCAGGGACACCTGCAGGTTATGTGCAACATGACGGACTTCGGCATGGAACCGCAGGCAGCCCTCAACGCCCTGCGCTTCCGGGTCATCGGCGACACCACCATATTAGAGGAAGGGCTGGCGCCAGAGGTCGTTGGCAGGCTGCAGGGCCTTGGCCACCGCCTGGAGATGATCAGCGGCCACGCCCGGGTGGGCATGGGAGGCGGGCAGGTCATCCAGCGCAACCCGGAGACGGGGGTCCTGTGGGCCGGTTCAGAACCTCGCAAGGACGGTTGCGCCGCGGGGTTTTAGCCGGTCCGCGTTTGGCAAGCATAAGGGTCGGCGGGCAATAGATTCAGCCTTGGCTGACCCAAGGTTGCATAGTTCGGCCACAGACGAACCTAGTAGACCAACTGCTTTGAAATGATGACTTGAAGAGGATGGGTCTTGTCGAAGAGCACCATCGGCCAAGTATCACCGGGTGCTCAGGCCGATGCTGTCCACTCATCAGTTCAAAGATTTCGTACTACTAGCGGCAAGGCTACTCTCCATACTTCAGCCGTTGTAAAATAGGGTGCTCTTCACACCGCCCACCCATTGGCTGGCCTGAAAGTAGGCCAACCCCAGGGCTGCCAGCTTGACGGCTAAATCACTGGTTTTTTGAGTACCTTCGGTGCCGTTCTTCTTCCCCTAATAACACCATCCCGCTGCTCATCTCCCGGCACCGGCCGCAGCGAAATATGGGGGTCTGCGGCCGCATCTCCCCATAGCCGGTCATGATGGAGCGGGGGTACCGGTGGTGGCGGTGCATCAGCCATCCTCAAGCGCCCGCACTCAGCCCGAAAGTCGTCCAAAGCCTGAGCAGCGATTCCTGCACTCGCAGGGACATCTCCTGTTACAACTGAGTTTCCAGGTCATTAAGCAACCCCATTTCCCTGCACCTCTCCCTCTTGCTCACCCTATCCTACAATCGCGCCACCTACCTTGGAACGCTACCGGGGGGCGGCGGCGCGAGGAATGAGGGACTTTGGTCGCTTCGACTTAAGGAGTCAGTCACCCGTCAACGCAGAAAAACCTGGGCCACCCAACCGAGATTGGGTGGCCCAGGAAAAACCCACTTACTTATTAGTCAGGTTTGAACTATTCTCCGCCGGGCAAGCCGGTAGTCTGGCCGGAGAAACCGGTGTCGTTATAGTGGGAAGGGTCTATCCATATGTTTGCCCACCTGAGGTGGCTGGCGTGAGGCGTCGGGAAGTGGGAGTAGCCCCGGACTTCCGGCCAGAAGGCGACCGCCTCCTGCTCCCAGAAGGAGGGGAAGTTCCAGTACTGGCTCATCAGGTAGAGCTGCAATTCCTGGCCCAACTCTTTCCGTGCCGACGGCTCCACCTGTTTGCTGAGCTCAGCAAACATGGCTTCCGAGGTGGGGTCGCAGTCGGTGCCGGGAGTCTGGAAGTTGAACAGGCTCGCGCAGCGGTGGTTATGGCCCAGCCCAATGAAGGGATCATCCACTCCGGCCACACCGCCGGTGGAACCCATGAAGTCGCCCCACTTACCAGCCTGCCTGGACTGCCGGTAAACTACCGTTTCCACCGTGTCGAAGTCGGTCTTTATGCCCAGCAACCGAAGCTGCTCCTGCATGTAGGTAGCGCGTACAACCCGCTGGTTATCGCTTTCAACCGTCAGCACGTAGGTCTTGTCAAAGTCGAAGCCTTCCTCATTCAGGATTTGGATGGCCTCGGCCCGCTGCGCCTCCATGTCGTCGGCCTGGCACCATCCGGGAATGCTGCAAGCCTGCTCTTCGGCCAATGCCCAGAAGCTGCCTGGTGGCATCAGGCCCAAGCCTACCGAACCATAGCCTGACAGGGTCACCTTGATACCGGTCTCCTTGTCAAAGCCCATGGCGATGGCCTGGCGGATCCGGACGTTGTCGAAGGGAGCAGTGCGGGTGTTAATCCACAGGTTCTCACTGCTGCGAGTGGCGCGGATAACCGTCTGGATCTGTTCGTGCTTCACGTACTGGTCGTATTGACCAAAGTTGCGGACCCAGTGCCAGTCGGTCTGGTGTGCCAGCATAGAAGCCTGCTGCGTGGACTCATCCAGGATGCCGAAAACCACCACGTTGTCAACGTAGGGTACCCCTTCGACGTGGTAATTCGGGTTACGTTCGAAGTGCTGCTCATCGATTCCGACTTGCTGGCCTTCGGCCCAAATGAATGGTCCGGTCCCAACCGAAACGTCCTGGAACATGACATTTTCGCCGCCGGCCAAGAACCAGGCCTTATTGAAAATCAAGGCTTGGGGGTTGCCAAAGTTCAGCAGAGGCGAGGCGGAGGGAGCGGTGAATCTGAACGCCAGGACGCTTTCATCAATGCACTGAATGGCGTTGACGTCAACTTCGGCGAGGCGGTTCTTCATGTAGGAACTGGTTATGCCCTCTTCGGTGATCATTATTTCGTAGCTGTAGCGGGCATCCTCGCAGGTCATGGGGTCCCCGTTGTGCCACATCACGTTGTCCTTCAGATAGAAGGAAACACCCTGCAGGTCCTCATCCACGGTCCACCCGTATGCCAAGCCCGGAATGAAGGGCGCAGAAGAATCGTAAGGATCGTCCTGGATAAGACCGTCGTGGGTAGGCATCCGGTAGCGCATGGTAGCGCCGCCCCAGGCGCCCCAGACGTTGGCATGCTCAAGGGGATCCTCGTAATTGATGCGAAGGGTTCCGCCATATACCGGATCTCCGTAGGTCGAGGTGGGCGGTCGCCAGTAAGAGGCGAAATCCGGCGCTTCCTGGGGCCCCATGACCTCGCCTGAAGCCGGGGCCATGGCCGCCTGGGCTACTGTTGTCGGCGTGGGGGCAGGCTCATTAGCCGGAGCAGAAGCCGGCGCCGCAGAAGACCCGGTGGAGCCGGAGCCGGAGCCGGACTGCTGTGGGGCTGCTGGCGCGGCCTGTTGCGCCGCCGGTTCCGCCGGTGCGGCTTCTTGCTGGCTGGCCGCCGGCGCTGCGGCTGGTTGTTCCGCCGGTTGCACCTCGGTCTCCTCTGCTGTGCCGCAGGCCACTATAAGTATTGCGCCCATCAGGCCGCCGGCCATCAAGAGGCGCCATAGCTTCCATTTCTTGTATTTGTTCCTGTACTTGCTCATCATTATTCCTCCCAAATGGTGGTTCCGTGCCAGTGGTTCCATTGCCAAGAGAGTTACTTAGAGGTGAGCGCTACGATGGGTCGGTTATCACATCTGTGCCAAAGATACCGCCGTGTCGTGGATCAACAGGAATGCGGTTGATTGGGTCTGGGTGCCGATGCAATGTATGCCGAGGGCAATCCGATTCGGCAGATTGCCAAGTGTGCTGGTTTCACCTTTCATAACTGAATGTTCATGTTTGGGGATAAGCAGAGTGTGCCTAGTAGTACGAAATCTTTGAACTGATGAGTGGACAGCATCGGCCTGAGCACCCGGTGATACTTGGCCGATGGTGCTCTTCGACAAGACCCATCCTCTTCAAGTCATCATTTCAAAGCAGTTGGTCTACTAGTTTCAGCCCGGCGTCTACTAGTTTCAGCCCACGGGGTTGTTTGCCTGGGGCGCGGTCATGTGGAGGTGGCTTAAGACTGTACATAGAGTAGCTCCGGACTATTTTGGTCAGTATATTTGGGATAATGAGTCAGTGTCAAATAAGTTACAGTTATCACGATCCTAATTTCGTAAACTCGCTCGCCCCAAATGGCCCCTTCGTTCGGTTGCTTGGAGTCAGCAGAATGACCGCCCCATCGTTTCAACAGAAATCCGACAACGTTACAAATAATGTGGTTTGGTTGGGACTTGCTAGGGGCTGCCCTTGTGGCAGGCCTGTTCCTTGCCTAAAACCACCTGAATCCACCGAAGGAGTGGGGAATAAAGAGGTGCTGAAGGGGTAAGATGGTGCTCCCCTGAATCTGGGATAATGGTTTTTGATCGGAAAACCGACCCCGGAAAAGGAGCACCTTTTAGATGCTACCACTTGGGCACCCCGACCGCATCCAAATCGCCTTCGACGACCACCGCCTGGTCAACAATGCCGGGCTGATCCTTCCGGCCATCCTGGCCCAGCACCTGGGCTTACCCCAACTGGTTGACCGGTATTTGGACCTGGGCCGGGCCCCAGGCCGAGCCAACACCGGAGACAAGATAATGACGCTGGTGGCCTCCGCCCTGGCTGGTGGCGACTGCATTGACGACGCCGATGCGCTGCGTGCGGGGCGGACCTCCTCAGTGCTGGGGTGCATGGTCAAAGCGCCCTCCACCTTGGGCACTTTCCTGCGCAGCTTCCGGTGGGGCCACGTCCGCCAGTTGGACCGAGTAAGCCGCGAGTTGCTGGCCCGTTCCTGGGCCGCCGGTGCCGGACCCGGCGACGGGCCGTTGACCATCGACCTGGACTCCACCATCTGCGAGACCTACGGGCTGGCCAAGGAGGGGGCGCGACACCATGGCTACACCGGCCAGCGGGGCTATCACCCGTTGCTGGCCGTGGCCGCCGGAACCGGCGACGTGCTGATGTCCCGTCTGCGGGAGGGCCGGTCCAACACCGCCCGGGGCGCCGCCCACTTCCTGCGGGAGACGGTGGGACGGGTGCGTTATGCCGGGGCCAGGGGGCAACTCACGGTGCGGGCCGACAGCGGCTTCTACACCCATTCCATCGTCGCCCTCTGCCGCAAGATGAAGGTCCGCTTCTCCATCACCGTGCGCCAGCACGCCCAGTTGCGCAAGCTCATCGAGGCCATACCTGAGGATGCCTGGAGGCCCATCCCCTATTGGATGGACGGCGCCGCCGACGTGGCCGAGGCTGAATACACACCTTTCCGTAGCGAGCCCGATGCTGCGCCGGTGCGGCTCTCGTCCGGCGGGTGAAGCCCGCGCCCGGTTCCCAACTGGCCCTATTCGCCACCTACAGCTATCACGCCTTCATCACCGACCGCGACGGCGACACCCTGGAACTGGAGGCCGACCACCGCCGCCACGCCGAGATCGAGAATGCCATCCGGGACCTGAAGTACGGCGTGGGGCTCAACCATCTCCCCTCGGGCCGCTTCTGCGCCAACGGCGCCTGGCTGGCCGTCCAGGTGCTGGCGCATAATCTGGCCCGTTGGGCAGCGCGCATCGGTCTGGGCGAGCAACTGGTGACCACCAAGACCCTGCGGCGACGCTTCTTCTCTATGGCCGGACGGCTTACCCGCTCGGCGCGCAGACTCACTTTGCATCTTCCCCGGGGCTGGCCCTGGGAGGAGCAGTTCAGCCGCGCCCTGGCCCGATTGCGCGCCCTGCCGCTCCCGTCCTGACGGCGCTATCCGCAACCGACCCAACGCCTCCAAACTCGCGTCCGCCCGCGCCGCGAGCGTATCCTGCTGCGTCCAATGTCACTATCACGCGATTCCCAGCGTTCCCAGACCGCTCTCGAAGCCCGGTGCGGCTACTGAAAACCCTCTGCCGTGTCACATCGGTCCCCATGGAGCCCAGGCTTTCTCCCTGGTAGGCTCCCTCATCCCAACTTGCCTGGCCTTCACGCCTCCCATCGGTGGATTCGGGCTAAGGAACCTCTGAATAAGAAACTATCTCAGAGCCGGCGGTGATATTTTCATTAGTGCCCAGCGGTGACTTTTCGCTAGTCGTCACCCCCATCCTAACCTTCCCCCATCGAGGGGGAAGGGACTTGTTGAGAGATTCCTTAGATTTTCGAGTTAGGAATCCTCTGAACAAGTTGGGTGGGATGTGGCATAGTTAGGCTGAACCAGCCATGTCGTTGGAGGATGAAGGTAGATGGACCAGCCGACTTTCCCCGACCTGGAGTACCAGGGCAAGAAACGCAAGACCCGCCGGGGACTCTTCCGGGGACTCTTCCGGGAACTCTTCCGGGAACGGATGGACGGCCTGATTCCCTGGCAGTTGCTGGAGGACCGCATCCGCCCCTTCTACCCCAAGCCTGGGCGGGGACGCCATCCCTACCCGCTGCGATTATGCTGAGAACCCACTGGGTTCAGCTCTTCTACAACTTGAGCGACCCCGGCATGGAGGACCTGCTCTACGAGTCCGGGTCCGAGTCCGAGCCGGTGCGGCGGTTCGTGGGGCTGAGGCTCTCAGGCCCGCTGCCCGACGAGACCACCATCCTCAACTTCCGCCACCTCCTGGAGAAACACAACCTGGGGCAGGGTCTTTTGGATGAGATCAACGCCCACCTGGAGTCCGAGGGACTGAAGCTGCGGGAGGGAACCATCGTGGAAGGAACCATCGTGGACGCCACCATCATCGAGGCCCCGTCCTCCACCAAGAACCGGGCAGGGGAGCGGGATCCGGAGATGCATCAGACCAGGAAGGGGAGCCAGTGGCATTTCGGCATGAAGGCGCACATCGGGGTGGACGCCTATACGGGCATAGTCCACAGTATGAGCGCGACGGGAATATCGAGGGAATTTACCGTATCTGGAAATTGCTCAAAAATGGTGACCGCTCTGACGGCATATATAACGAATCTACCAGGCCAGCTGAGGGCTGGCGGCTGGGGCTAGTACTACAACGACGCGTTTAAGGTGGTGGCTCCATCCTGCCTTCACGGCGGGCGGAGCGGCGTCTCTGGTGGGAGCGGCGCGCCCGCTCGTTGCGTAGCTGCGTATCCTCCAGCCACAGCAGCAACTCCTCCGGCCCGAACCGTTCCCGGGGCAGCATCTCCCGCACCACCCGGTACACCTGGGGACGGGTGATCCGGGGCATCTTTTTCCCCCCAAGCCTGCTGCAGGCCCAGCAGGAAAGCTCCACCCAGCAGGCACATGGCTATGTGGTGATGCCACCCTGCCCAGCTGCGGGTCTCGTATTCGTCCAGCCCCACGTCGCCCTTCTCCGTCTCGAACTCCGTTTCAATGGGCCACCTGGAACCCCCCACGCAGGCCAGGGTCTCCAAGGTTGTGTCCTCAGGAGCGTTGGACAGGTAGTAGCGGGGCTCGCTGCCGTCCAGGTTCCGGCGGTAGACGGCCCATGCCTCATGGCCCGGCTTGCCCTTTCGGGTTACCCGCACCCGCTGGGCGCAGAACATATAGCTCCGCGGCCCCTGGCTTCCCTGGGCCACCGTTATCTCCCGCCAGGCCTCATCCGGCAACTCGTCACTGCGCTGCTCCATGGTACGACGCTGCCCGTCCCTGAGCCTGGGCTTGCGGGGGCGCCCGAACCCCGGAGACCTCGGAGTGGTCCAGGCCGACTCCCACGAAGGCTCCAGGGGCCAGACCGGAGTGCTGCCCGGAACGTCCAGCACGTAGCGCATCCCCAGGGCCGCCAGTCCCTCCCGAAAGGTCGGCGACATCCCGAAGGCGTCGTCTCCGGCAACCCATCCGGCCCTGAGGTGGCCCAACCCCAGGGCCCGCTCCAGCAGTTCCAGGGCCAACTCCGTCTTCGACCGGTAGCTCCGCCGCTCCTCGGGCACCCCCGCCGCCGCACAGCGGCCCGGATCCGAGGTCCAACTCTCGGGCAGATACAGCCCTTTGTCCACCAATGCCCGCCCCAGCGGGCTGACGTAGGCCAGGAACATCCCACCCTGGCAGTTGGCCACCTTGCCCAGCCTCCCGCAGTACTGCCGGGCTACCCCCACGGACTTCCTCCCCTGCTTGGGAAAGTCGCTGCCGTCCAACACCCACACCGCCTCGGGGTGAGCCAGCCTGGGGGCCAGGTATTCCTGCAGCCGACCGATCACTGTCGCATCGTCCCACCGGGCCTCGGTCAGAAAACGCTGCATCGCCCGGGCCGAGATGCCCACCGATTCCGACAGGTTCTCGGCGTTGCGCCGCTCCCCAGCCTGCACCAGCAGCCCCTGAAGATAGTTCCGGCTGTGCTCCCGCCACTGCTTGCGTCCGAAGGAGGCCGCAAAGAAGGCGTGAAAGTCCTGAAAGTTGTCGTAAACCCGCTCGAAGCTCGCCCCATCCATCACCCAAACCACCCATTATCATCTTGACAACTATCCTACCCGATAACCCGTCGTTGTAGTACTAGAAACCGGGCCGAAAAGCCCTGGTTGGGGAGAGGGATTTCGGCAGTAAAGCCGGCTTGAGCAGAATCACGGTCCACAGTATTCCGAGCCGGACCGCGCCGAAAATGGCCGTAGCATTGGCGACAACACCGTGGGAAACAGCCTGGACATCACTGGGGACGGCACTGAGGACGGCGCGGTGGGCTTCCGCGCCGCCGCCGACACTGTCCGACAGCCCGCTTTTGCCCGCCACCAGGGTCAGGTTGGCCACTGTAGCCGCCAGGTACAGTTGGAATCGCGTCTTGACCCTGCCGAAATAGCGGGACTGGCGGATGCCCAACTGGACCAGTCGGGCCAACCGGTGTTCCACCGCCACGCGTCGCGCTCGATATTCGTCGTAGGCGGCGCTCTGCTGCAACGCCCGTGCCTCCTGCAGGAGGCCTTCCTGGGGATGGATCAGCACCCGCCGTCCCTTCCTGCCCTTGGCTGCGATGCACTGGGACCGCAGTGGACATGTCCGACATTCGGCCCCGTCGAACTGGAAGGCCTGCCAGCGGTATACCCGCCCCGCGGCATCCGTCCGCTTTCCCGCTGGCACGATGGTGTGGGTGACCTGTCCCGCCGGACAGGTGCAACTGCCCGCGGCCAGGTCGATGACAAAGTCATCCTTGGGAAAGTGCTTCCGGTCGGGCCGGCCTGGCACCCGGGCTACCAGCTTGCGGCCCACATCGGCGAAGGTCTGCCTGGTAGCTCCGTCCCCATAGGCGGCGTCGCCCATGGCCTCCTGCACCGGTACACCGGTGTTGGCCTCGCTCTGTTCCACCAGTTCCAGCGCCCCCAGGTTGTCCGGAGCGTTGCCGGGCAGTACCGCCACGGCGGTGATCAGCTGGGAATCGGTATCCACCACAATCGCCGCCTTGTGCCCGTCAAAGCGCCGGCTGCTGCTCTTGTGGCCGTGGCGCATCTCCGGATCATGCACCGACATCATCCGGTCCCGGCTCACTCCATCCTTGAGGCTCACGCCGCCCTCAACTCGTTCCACGTCCTGGAGCAGCAACTGCCCCAGCAGTTCCGCCGCGTCCACAATCCGCTGCCGCTCCTCACCATTCTCGGACAACTCCCCCTGCGCCTGCCGCGACAGCTCCAACAACCGGTCCGCGTCTCTCACAATCTCGGCCAGCAGGGTCTGCCGCGCCCGTTTGTCGCTCCAGTCGATGGCGGCCTCGCCCTTGATACTGGAGGCAAGGTACCGCCCGTATCCCTGGGCCTTGCCCCATTCTTTGACGGTGATCTTCTCCACTGCCGCCAGCGTCCGCAGCAGTTGGACGATCCCGTCGGCCAACAGGTTGCAGGTGTCCTTGACCGCGCCCCGCCCCAGGATGTTGGTCGTGTCCAGCGCAACCCGCATGCTCCGCTTTTTCAGGTAGCCCGACTCCCGGGCCAGCCGCAGGCTGGACTCGAACACCTCCCGCACTTTGTCGTGCAGGATCAGCTGGGCGCGGAACACCTGCAATGTGCTCTTGGCAAAGGGCCGGTCCTCCACCTCAATCCCCAGGGCCACTTTCCAGCGGAGGTCAAAGTCAGCCCGGGCCTTGGCCTCGGCGTCGCTCACCTTGTCGTGGGACTGGAGCAGCAGCGCCGTCGCCAGCAGGCTGGGCGGCACGCTGTCCCGGCCGTTGTCCGGGCAGTAGAACTCGGCGAAATCGGCGTCCCGGAACAGCCGGCCCCGCTGCGAGGCCAGCAGACCGTAGAAGGTGTCCTTGCCCACGTGGTCCAGGTACAACCGGTCCGCTTCCCAGAGGCCCCTCTGATCTGAACGCTCTCCCAGCACTATCATTCCTCGCTATTTCTTGATGCCCCCAAGTATAGCTGACCACCCGGCTGAAGCCAGTTTCCGGCCAGATTTCTAGGAAAGGTAATCCTGAAGCAGTAAAGTGTCCATGCGGGACTGTTTCTTGGAATCTGCGACGGCGTCCCGGCAATGGCTGATCAAAGCAGCGGAGATTAGCAACCGATCTGACAATGTGTCCGTATGCTTGGACAAAACTGTGGTAGCCAACCCCCCCGCCGATGAACCCGGCATGCCTTGGAATTCTCTGAACAAGACCAGTTCAGGTCGGCCTTGTTCAGAGAATTCCTAAGATGTAAAAATCAAGACTGCATCTGACAGAGGGGAATCAACTTACAGCGGAATACTGTAGGGTCGTGTTGTTGGATTGTTCACCTCCTCTACTCAGGTCTTTCTCCAGGGCCAAATGCCGGCTTTGCTGGAAGGTTTCCCAGGGAGTCTTGCCGTAGCAGTAGCGTCCTGAATGGGGCCGCTCTCTGTTGTAGCGCTCCAGCAAGGCGTCCAGGTCCACCTGCAGTTCTTCCAGGCTTCGGTACAGCTTCTTGCGAAAGAGCAGGCTGTAGCACTCGTCCTGCAGGGTCTTGTGGAACCGTTCGCAGATGCCGTTGGTCTGGGGGTGATTGGCCTTGGTCCTGGAATGATCGATGTCCTCCATCGCCAGGTACAACTGGTAGGCGTGGTTCTCCGGCTTCCCACAGTACTCGGTGCCCCGGTCGGTGAGGATGCGCTGCAGCTTGACGCCTTGCTCATCAAAGAGGGGGACTACTCGGTCATTGAGCAGGTCGGCCGTGGTGATGGCGCTCTTGTCAGTGTAGAGCTTGGCAGTGGCCACCCGGCTGTAGGTGTCAATGAAGGTCTGCTGGTAGATCCGGCCTACCCCCTTGATGGTGCCCACGTAGTAGGTGTCCTGGGCGCCCAAATAGCCGGGATGTTCCGTCTCGATCTCCCCGTAGGCCTCCTTCTCCTGTTTGGCCTTCTCCAGGGCCGCCAGTTGGCTTTCAGTCAGGATCAGGCCCTCCTGGGCCACCCTGGCTTCCAGGGCCTTGAGCCGCTTCTTGAAGGTTTCCAGGTCGTGACGGAGCCACACCGAGCGGACCCCTCCCGAGGAGATGATGATCCCCTGCTTGCGCAGTTCGTTGGCCGCGCGTAGTTGGCCATAAGCTGGGAACTCCACCATAACCCTTGAGCAGTCCGCAGTGTGGCCTGCTCCACCGCATCCGGGACCCGGTTCTTCAGCAGCGGCTTCTTGCGGGATATCTCATAGAGGGCCGCTTCGCCACCCTGCTCGTACAGTTCCTTGTACCGGTAGAAGGTGTCCCGGCTGTAACCCATAATCTGGCAGGCCTGGGACACATTGCCCAACTGCCTGGCCAACTCCAGAAGCCCAAGCTTGGGCTTCAGTACTTTTTCCTGTTGCGTTGTCATCTGACACTCCCTTCCCCTGCCAGGGGGACGTTTAATCACAGTTTCCCTGGATGTCAGATTAAATCCTAACTATTACACAAATGTTTGGGGACCGTCTCGACCGCTTATTTGCTGTTGATTTCGCGGTATACCAACTCTGGAATCACCACTTCCCAATCTTCGTTTCTGATGTTTCTCTGGAATTCCGGCGTGGACTTGGCCTTATCCCACTTTGCTACAGCCAGTACCGTCGCCGTAACCTTGGAGGTGTCGTCCTTTGGCGTGAATGCCCTGGACATTCTTCCGACTGTCACGCCATTCTTGTCAGTTAACAGCCAGGGGCTCTGGGATCTTACGACCTGCAAGGGCTCTCCCGTTCTTATCTTGGCTATTGCCCTATGGATTTGGTGTCCTGCTTCGGTTCTTCCTACGTAGCTCAGGTCCACGTCTCTCAGGCTGAGGGCCTGGTATCTGCACTGTATTTCCACAGGCGGTTCTTCCTGAGGCATAGAGAAATCCCTGACCAGCGTTGCCGGACTCTCAGCTAGGTCTTTCAGTAAGGTGTTCCCCGTTCCCAATTCGCATAGAGTCAGGGTTTTCTTTGCTCTGGTCATTGCCACATAGTACAGCCGCCTTGAGGCGTCCTTTTCCTCTCCCCTTCTTCCCTGCCATTCGCCGTCCAGGACCACTACATGGTCGAACTCGAGGCCCTTTGCACTGTGGGCTGAGGTAAGCAGCAATCCGTGCTGGGAACTTCGGTTTCCTCGCGCCCATTCAGCAAGCCATTCCTTGAAATGGGCGGTGGGCAATTGGGCGTCACCTGTTTCCTCTTGATAGTGTTCCGCCGTTTCCCTGAGCAGGTCTTGCCACGGCCCATCGGGCTGAGTTGCCAGCCAGTTCCTGATTTCCCCGGCAACCACGAGCCGGTTTGGTTTGCCGTCCACCCATTTGAGCAATTCCTGTGTCTCTCTCAACTGCCAGGTGGCGGTGAAGTCCTCGTTGGCAAATTCGGCAGGTATTCCTTCAAGTTCGCAGAGGGCCCTCACCGGATGGAGCGTTTCCCAGATTCGGGCAATTACGGCGCACCTGGACCAGTCCCAATCCGGGTCAAGGGTCGCCATTCGCTGGAGTTCCTGAACTGCGACCTGAGCCTGGACAGCCTTGTCTCTTCCAGCAGGTAGTGTCTGTACTCTCCCCTTGGATACCGGGTCAATGTCTTCCCAGGCGCCCCCCGGCTTCTGTCCTGCCCTGGTACGGTTGATCTGGATCGGCTTGTCGGTCTTCAGCCGGTTCTCGGCCTTCTCGATCACCATGTTGGCTGCGTCGATGATGTGCTTGGTGGACCGGTAGTTCTCGGTCAGGAATGTCTTCCTTGCTCCGTATTCCAGCTCGAAGTCCTTGATATACTTCCCGGACGCACCCTGGAAAGTGTAAATGTTCTGGTCATCGTCTCCCACGGCGAAGATGGTCATCTTCTGGTCCGGGTCTTTCCTGGTTCGGCCGGCCATCGCGGAGATCAGGTTGTATTCGTCCTGCTTTATGTCCTGGTATTCGTCCACCAGGATCCAGCGGAAGCCACCGAGCAGTCTTTCCCGCTGTTCGTCAGCTTCCTCTGGCGCGGCGTCCTTGTCGTTCAGCAGGTCTGTGGCGTCTCTCAAGACCTGCTCGAAGTCCTTTGGATTGGGGTCGGCGCCCTGGTTTATGGTCTGAGAGAAGCTGGCTCCCGTCAGTCTCATTGCCATGGCGTGGCAGGTTAGTACGGTTACCCCATGTGAGTCGTCTCCCACCAGCTCATTCAGTCGCTTACGGATCTGGACTGCGGCATGCCGATTGTAAGCCAGCGCCAGGATAGATCTGGGGTTTTCCCTCTTTGCCCTTATCAGGTAGGCAATGCGGTGTACCAGCACCCGGGTCTTTCCTGACCCTGGGCCGGCCAGCACCAGGGTGTTTGCGCCCCGGCTGCGATTGTCGGTCACTATTCTCCGCTGCTGGCGGTCATGCAGGCTTTCGACGATGCGGTTCCATGACTCCGGTGTGGTCTCCCGATCCAGGTTTGCCAGGTTGCTGGCCAGCCACTTGTTCAGGAAGTCGTCCCGCTCCATTCTGAAGTAGTCTATGGTCAAGCGGATGGCTTCTGCCATGGAGGCCAGGCCCTTCTCGGCATACTCGCTCATGATGTGGACCTGGATGGTCTGCTCACTGTAGTGGATCTGCAGCGGTTGGAAGTCGCCCTCCTCAAAGTTTCTTCTGCCCTCCTCCAGCTGGATGGTCATTGCCGGTCTCAGGACGGTGAGCCCCTTGTTCAGGCGAATTACCTCCTGGTCATGGAGCCAGAGCAGGGCGTGATGCAGCAGCCGGTTGATGTTTTGCGTTCCCGCCAGCATCGGGTTGAATCTTATGGCGGCCGACAGTTGTCCCATGGTGGTCTCGGCCAGCAGGTCGGCGCCCCGACTGCCCCGGGGGAGCTTGGAAATCAGGTGCTGTACGCAGGTCAGCGCCGCCTCTCGGCGCCTTTCGGCTATACCCTGTATGACGTGCCATTCTCGTAGCAGGGTGACTTGAACAGTTTCGGTTCTTGTTGTTCTCAGCCTGAGGCTTCCGGTCCCCTGGCCGTCTTCCCGGCCGTCTCTGGCGACGCTTCTCAGGCTGCGCTGTACCAGCTGAGGCAGGGCCCTGGCGTGTCCTTCGCTCTTCAGCATCTGGGTGGTGACCCTCAAGTGGAGCGCCTCCGTCTCCCCTGGTTTCTGGTCCGGAGCCTGTTCCTGCATCAGTCGGATCAGGCCTTCCTCCATGCCGGCGGCTTCGTGGAAACGCTGGATTGAGTCCCGGGCTATGCCCTGGTGAACGAAGGCGGTGATTGCGGTGTCGTCGGAGACTATGCCCAGTTGGGACAGGTCCTGCATGGCCTTGCGAATTTCAGCGGGGCTCATACCGGTTTGCGTCATCAGTTCGTCGGTGGATATACCCGTGTCGGGCGGGGCGTCTATGAGCCTGTGGGCTATTTTCTCCAGTTGGCCCCGGTATTTCAGCTGCAGGTTCGCTGCATTGAGCCTTTCGCGCACCTGCTGAACGCTGGATATCATCAGTGAGGCGGGGTAGACGTTTACCTCATTATGGCTGCGCTCCAGCAGGGTTGCTTCTTCCAGCCATCCCACTGCGGTTCGCATGCGCGTGTCGTCGGTCTGGCTGTCCCTCTGGAATTCCAGATCGTCCTCTTCCAGCAGTATTTCGCCGGTGGTGGCTATTACCTCTCCCTTCTGGATTCCCTTGTTCTCCCGCCGGTGGTTCCTCGAGTCTATTTTTCGGAGGGCCTTCAGGACCGCGTTTATCTCGCTCCGGTTCAGCCTGGCCCGTGCACCCATGCCGAACTGCCTCTCTATGTCTTCCTCGGTGTAGAGAAGGATGCACTTTGCTGCTTCGCTATCCCGTCCGGCGCGTCCGGCCTCCTGCAGGTAGTTCTCCAGGGAGCCGGGTATATCCGCGTGGACCACCAGGCGGACATCGGGCTTATCGATCCCCATGCCGAAGGCGTTGGTAGCGGCGATGACCTTCAGATCCCCGTTGATGAACCTCTCCTGCACCTCCTGCTTCCTTTCCGACGACAGGCCGGCGTGAAAGTGGTCAGCGACAATACCCTTGTCCTGCAGGTACTGGGCCACCTGCTGGGTGTGGCTTCGGGTGGCGCAATATATGATGGCGCCGCCCGGTTCATCCCCTGGCAGGTTGAACTCGATCATGCTAAAGATGTCGTCCAGCTTGGTTGCCGTGCTGGTCCGGACCACGTAGAAGTCCAGGTTGTCCCTTTGGGTTCCGCCGTCCAGGGTTTCGACCTCGATCTGCAGGTATTCACGGAAGTAGTCGACGATCTCCTGTTTGACGTCCGGCTTTGCCGTTGCCGTCAGGCAGAGGACCGGCGGGGTGGGGTTGTCGCCCCGCATTTTCGCTATGAACTTTCCGATGTAGCGGTAGTCGGGCCTGAAATCGTGACCCCACTTGGACAGGCAGTGGGCCTCGTCCAGTACCCAACCGGCGATCTCCCTCTGGGCCAGGCTTCTTTCAACTGTCCTGCTCCTGAGTTGTTCCGGCGAGATCAGCAGCAGCGATGTCTGGCCCAGGCGCACTCTTTCCAGGGCCTCCGCTCTTTCCGGCATCGAGAGGTTGCCGTTGATGGTTACACAGGAATCTATTCCCTGCTTTTCCATGTTGGTGACCTGGTCCTGCATCAGGGCCACCAGCGGGGAGATTACGACGGTAATGCCTCCCAGCTTGTCATATCGGGAGAGGGCCGGCAGCTGGTAGCAGATGGACTTGCCGCCGCTGGTGGGCAGGATGGCCAGCAGGTGGTCTCCCTGCATGGCCTTTTCGACAATGGTCTGCTGCATCGACCTGCCGTCTACGTAGCGGGGCTCGCTTCTGAACCCGTCGAATCCGAACCAGCGCTTGAGTTCCCTGCTCGGGTTGTGGTAGGTACTGCACCACTGGCAACCTGACTCACCACAGGCCGTGTCCCTGAGCTCTCCCAGGACTTTTTTGGTGTCAGGGAATTGATGGTTAACCCAGGGGGGAACGGCAGAGTCAGTTCCCGCGACTGAGATCCAGGCCAGCGCGTAGCTCAATTCCCACGGGCGTAGGTGGCAGTTCTCGATAATCTCTTTGGAGTGGCTCGTACATGCCTTTGCCAGCAACCGGTTTGCAATTGCCTGTCGGGCCTCGTCGTCCGAGGGGCGGTTGGCTTTTCGCAGGTCCTGGAACAGGAGGTCGAAGCCTTGAGCTGCGTTTCTTGTATTCTGATTGGTCACGGTGGAGAGCCAATGCCAGGCGGCCAGCAGGTCCTCATCCACGTCTTGCAGAGCCTGCTGTTCATCCTTAAAGAGTTGGAGAGTTAGCTCGGCGTCCAGTAGCGGGTTGTTGATCTGCCCCCTGATCAGGCCCCCGTCCTGGTAGTGTTTTACCAGGTGGTGGTAGGGGTTCTTGGGAAATGCCAGTGGACTGAGTTTCAGGGTGTCTACCACCGGCAGCTTCAGGAGTTGGCTGTCCGGATTGAAGGCCCTTATGTGGGGAAGATCGAAGGCTATGATGTTGTGGCCAACCAGCAAGCTGGCGCCCCGGGCTAGTTGATCCAGTTGGACCCACACGTTCTGTTGCTGGCCAGGGCTCCGGTTGTTGCTGAACCGTTGACCGGTATCGGATCTCAGTGCGGCAATGGCGTTGAGGTGGTTGGTCTGGGGATGTATTTCCAGGTCAACCGAGATGCACTTGCCCCTCGGCATCTTGCTGGTGTCCCATGTTGAAGCTCTTCCGGTTGCCTCGTTCACCTGGGCATTCACCTGGTCCCTTCAGGTCATTGGTGGGAGAGTGATTCCCTGGGATTATATCATTCCTCTGCTTGCGATTAGGGCAGTTGCAAGGGGGTTAGGATAAGCAATCGCCACTTAGGTCGACCTGCTTCCAGTAGCTGTACCACTTTCTATCTTAGTCCACTTTCGAACTGCTTCGACTCCTGGCCGCGGCGGTCCACTTTCTTGCCGCCCTTGTTGTCGCTGTTCAGAAAAAATGTCCTGGCTAACTGGTCAGCATAAATGTCACTCCTCCAATATGGAGAATGTGACTTTGACCCCCAAAGAACAGACCTGGCTAAAGGTCTTGAACAGACTGCTAGCTGGGGATGACTTTAGGAATCTCTGCATGAGTGGCATCATCACCAGCGCTGGAACCGCTTTGAGCTATAGTGGATACTGCACAGGTGGGAAATTTTCGGGAGGCCTTGAGTGATGGCTTTGGTTACGGAGAGTCAACTAGACAACTGGGTACGGGCGAACTCCCAAGAAGCACAGTGGGTAGTCGTAGAGCTTGTGTGGAGACTCGTTGCCGCTTCTAGCCCTAACCCGCTGGAACGACGTTTCCCCTTAGGAGACAGCATCGGGCAGCATGGTCCAGACGGCGTACTCAATGTCAGCATGGGGTATGAGCCTTTCGTTCCGGAAGGGCACTCTCTCTGGGAGATTGGCACCGGGGGCAATGCAAGAGCCAAGGCTACCTCGGACTACAGGGATCTTACTACTTCTGTTCCTGATTCAGTCCGCAGGAATTCCACGTTTGTGTTCGTTACTCCTCTTTCAGGACGAAGGGCCTGGCCCTACACATGGAAACCAGAGTCCCAAGCGACTTGGGTAAAAGAAAGAAAAGAGAAGGGAGACTGGAAGGAAGTCCGCATCCTGGATGGGACACGGCTTATTGATTGGGTTCGCCAATTTCATGCTGTTGAGACATGGCTTGCAGGCCGAATGCATGATTTGTCGACGCAAGATATTGATATTCCTGAGCGCCGCTGGGAATTGTTGTCGTCGTATGGCCCAACACAACCTCTGCAGCCAGAAGTCTTTCTAGTGGGTCGAGGTGCGAGTATCGACAGGCTCCAAGAAGTCGTCAGCGGAGAGGAGCGACGACTCAATCTGAAGACACGCTTTCCCAACGAGGCGATCGACTTTGTGTGCGCTTATCTGATGTCACTAGATGAGGAAGTTCGTGTTGACATCACCGGACGCACTCTAATTGTTTCTTCTTTTGAAGCCTGGAGTATGCTATGCGGCCAACAAGAGAAACTTATTCTCGTTGCAGACCCTGCACTTGACTTAATCGACGACAAAGGATCTAAAGTGGTTCAAATGGCGCGACAGGCAGGTCACTCCCTGATCACTTGCGATCCCGCCAGTCCACCCAATTCCATAGACATTCAACTTTCAACACCTCGAAGTCAGGAACTCCAAGAAGCATTAAAGAATGCTGGGTATGCAGATCAACGCGCTGAGACTCTGGCCCGTAGAAGCAATGGGAACCACAGTTCTTTACTTCGCCTATTGCAAGGTGGTTCGATGCGACCAGATTGGGCTACCGGACCGAACGCCTCTGACCTCGCCATGATGGTACTGGCTGGCTCCTGGTCGGATAGTTCTAATGCGGACCGCGTTATCTTGAGCGAACTTACGGGTATGGATTATTCGGATTGGATTGCCAGAGTGCAGGATATCGTGCGGACTCCCGAAACCCCAGTAGTTCATCACGAAGGAACCTGGAAATTCATACTACGCTATGAAGGATGGTTGAATCTTGCCAGTTGCCTGTATGACCAGCATCTTGAAAGATTCCTGAGCGCTGCAACGTTGGTGCTTTCGGAGAGAGATCCCCAGTTTGACCTACCTCCAACAGAGCGATATATGGCCCTAGTTCACGGAAAGGTGTTGTTGTATTCCCATGCGCTGAGAAAAGGCATTGCAGAATCCCTGGCGCTTATAGGCAGCCATCCGGAAACATTGGAGTCATGCACAACAGGTAAGTCTAGGATTACTGCAAGTAACGCCGTCAGTAAGTTGTTGTTTGAAGCCGATTGGGAGCGCTGGGCTGGCCTAGGAAACCTGCTTTCGGACCTTGCGGAGGCTGCGCCGGATGAATTCTTGAAGGCTGTTGAAAACGCGCTAATGCAGCCCTCATCGCCATTCGATGAACTATTTAGGCAGGAAGAGCCTGCCCCTTTTGGGCAAAATTATCTGAGCGGTCTATTGTGGGCACTAGAATCGTTGGCATGGGATAAGGCATTTCTAGTCAGAGTTTGCACAATCTTAGGTGAACTCACCAACCGTGATCCAGGCGCCAACTGGGGCAATCGTCCAAGTAGCTCTCTCACCAGAATCCTGCTTCCTTGGTTGCCTCAGACCACTGCGCCTGCGTCAACACGAATGGCCGCAATTAGGAATGTTCAAAGAGAGAATCCTCAGATCGCCTGGACTCTTCTGATGAGCCTTATGCCGAGCCAGACCGAAACGACAACACCTACCAACAGTCCGTCGTGGAGAGATACGGTGCCCGAAGAGTGGGACGGTTCCGTAACCATAGGGGAACACTGGGAGAGAGTGATTGATTATTCGGCCATGATGGTTGAAATGGCTGCAGCAGACTTCGAGAAATTGAGCGAACTCATTGATCTGCTCGACGATATTCCAGCGAGCGCCTTTGAACAAACGCTAGCGCATCTCTCATCGGATGCGGTCGTCAGTATTCCAGAAGAGCAACGGATTGGCTTGTGGAAAGGGCTGACGGCCGTTTCTCGCAGGCACAGGGCCTTCCCAGATGCAAATTGGGCCCTGAAGGACGAGTCAGTTTCAAGGATTGAAGGCGTGGCCGCTAACTTAGCGCCCCAAAAGCCTTCCAATGTCCACAAGGTCTTGTTCAATAGCTACGATTTGTATCTATATGGAGATATTAGTGACTCGAAGAGAATCGAGGAGGAACGGAACAAGCGACGACGAGAGGCAGTTGAAGAGATTTTGGAATCAGGTGGGCTCTGTGCCGTGATTCGCTTCGTTAAACAGGTCGAAGAATTTGACGCGGTTGGTTTGGCACTTGCAGATGTTGATGACCAGTCACTAGACGAGAGCCTGCTACCTGCGATGCTTGAAACTGACGATGAAAACTTAGCTCAGTTTATTAAAGCCTATGTCTGGAGACGTCGATACGCCAATGGGTGGGAGTGGGTCGACGGATTGGACCTCTCGGGTTGGACTATCTCACAAATCGGACGTCTGCTCAGTTGTCTGCCCTTTACAGTAGATGCTTGGAAGCGAGTAGAGGCCATCCTCGGGACCGCCGAAGGCGAATATTGGAGTACTACAGTTGCAAATCCCTATGATCCTGGATGCGACATATTCTTTGCAGTAGAAAAGCTATTGGCCAATGGACGACCTAGAAACCGGGCCGAAAAGGCCTGGTTGGGGAGAGGGATTTCGGCAGTAAAGCCGAGGCGAACAGAATCTGGGACCATAGCTGTCCGAGCCGGACCGCGCCGAAAATGGCGGTCGCATTGGCGACAACACCGTGGGAAACAGCCTGGAGATCACTGCGGACGACACTGCGGACGGCACTGAGGACGGCGCGGTGGGCTTCCGCTCCGCCGCCGACACTGTCCGACAGCCCGCTTTTGCCCGCCACCAGGGTCAGGTTGGCCACTGTAGCCGCCAGATACAGCTGGAATCGCGTCTTGACCCTGCCGAAATAGCGGGACTGGCGGATGCCCAACTGGACCAGTCGGGCCAACCGGTGTTCCACCGCCACGCGTCGCGCTCGATATTCGTCGTAGGCGGCGCTCTGCTGCAACGCCCGTGCCTCCTGCAGGAGGCCTTCCTGGGGATGGATCAGCACCCGCCGTCCCTTCCTGCCCTTGGCTGCGATGCACTGGGACCGCAGTGGACATGTCCGACATTCGGCCCCGTCGAACTGGAAGGCCTGCAAGCGGTATACCCGCCCCGCGGCATCCGTCCGCTTTCCCGCTGGCACGATGGTGTGGGTGACCTGTCCCGCCGGACAGGTGCAACTGCCCGCGGCCAGGTCGATGACAAAGTCATCCTTGGGAAAGTGCTTCCGGTCGGGCCGGCCTGGCACCCGGGCTACCAGCTTGCGGCCCGCATCGGCGAAGGTCTGCCTGGTAGCTCCGTCCCCATAGGCGGCGTCGCCCATGGCCTCCTGCACCGGTACACCGGTGTTGGCCTCGCTCTGTTCCACCAGTTCCAGCGCCCCCAGGTTGTCCGGAGCGTTGCCGGGCAGTACCGCCACGGCGGTGATCAGCTGGGAATCGGTATCCACCACAATCGCCGCCTTGTGTCCGTCAAACCGTTTGCTGCTGCTCTTGTGCCCGTGGCGCATCTCCGGATCATGCACCGACATCATCCGGTCCCGACTCACCCCGTCCTTGAGGCTCACGCCGTCATCGCCGCCGTCATCGCCGTCGCCGCTCTTGCGCTCAATGTCCTGGAGCAGCAACTGCCCCAGCAGTTCCGCCGCCGCCACGATGTGCTGCCGCTCCTCACCGTCCTCGGGCAACTCCCCCTGCACCCGCCGCGACAACTCCAACAGCCGGTCCGCGTCTCTCACAATCTCGGCCAGCAGGGTCTGCCGCGCCCGTTTGTCGCTCCAGTCGATGGCGGCCTCGCCCTTGATGCTGGAGGCAAGGTACCGCCCGTATCCCTGGGCCTTGCCCCATTCTTTGACGGTGATCTTCTCCACTGCCGCCAGCGTCCGCAGCAGTTGGACGATCCCGTCCGCCAACAGGTTGCAGGTGTCCTTGACCGCGCCCCGCCCCAGGATGTTGGTCGTGTCCAGCGCAACCCGCATGCTCCGCTTTTTCAGGTAGCCCGACTCCCGGGCCAGCCGCAGGCTGGACTCGAACACCTCCCGCACTTTGTCGTGCAGGATCAGCTGGGCGCGGAACACCTGCAATGTGCTCTTGGCAAAGGGCCGGTCCTCCACCTCAATCCCCAGGGCCACTTTCCACCGGAGGTCAAAGTCAGCCCGGGCCTTGGCCTCGGCGTCGCTGACCTTGTCGTGGGACTGGAGCAGCAGCGCCGTCGCCAGCAGGCTGGGCGGCACGCTGTCCCGGCCGTTGTCCGGGCAGTAGAACTCGGCGAAATCGGCGTCCCGGAACAGCCGGCCCCGCTGCGAGGCCAGCAGACCGTAGAAGGTGTCCCGCCCCACGTGATCCAGGTACAGCCGGTCCGCTTCCCAAAGACCCCTCTGCTCCGATCGCTCTCCCAGCATTCTCCGCCCTCGCTATCCTTGTTGACCCCAAGTATAGTCGCTTACCCGGCCACCGCCACTTTCCGGCCAGATTTCTAGGTCTCGTTGATAGGATTTACGCTCTGGTGTTTGGTCCTGGTCCTCTTGTAGTTTCGTCGGGCTTGGATTCGTACTTCGATTGTCTTCTTAGGAACCCTGGGTGCCTTGGCCTTAGGCTGTTTGGTTTTCGATTTCCGGACTTTCCCAGGTTTCCCCTTTGCTTCCGGTTTAGGTATCTCGAAACTGTGGTGGAAAATAATTCTTTTGGAATACGCAGGGGGATAGGCAGTTACTCCGAGTGGCCGGCATCGTGCCGGTCTGCATCGTGTATCCCGACCAGTTCTAGAAGTCTGGCCGGAAAGCCATTGGCCCCGTTTCCTGCTGATAAACGGAGACGGTTTACGGTCTTATAGGGCATAGTGGCGTATAATAAACGTCTCAGAAAACCAACAAACCATCGACAAACGACGTTGAGAAAATGACCGCTTGGAGAGAATCGGGGTTTCCGGCCACGTTTCTAGTGTCCTGTATCCAAAGTACGTTGGCAAAAGCGGGCAACGTTGGCCAGTATTTGGTCGGCGGTCTGGGTCCAGACAAAAGGTTTGGGATCTTCGTTGGTGACGTCCAGATAGCGGTAGATGGCAGCCTCCAGTTCGGCGCTGCTCCGATGCACGCCGCGGCGCAACTGCTTTTCGGTGAGCAGACCGAACCAGCGCTCCACCAGGTTCAGCCAGGAGGCGCTGGTGGGTGTGAAGTGCATATGGAAACGGGGCCGCTTGGCCAGCCAGTTGCGGATCAGCGCCGTCTTGTGGGTGGCGTAGTTGTCCGCGATCAGGTGGACGTCGAGGTTGGCGGGCACCTCAGCCTCGATGGTATCGAGGAATTTGCGGAACTCCACGGCCCGGTGCCGTTGGTGGCAACGACCAATCACCTTGCCGGTCCTGGTGTCCAAGGCGGCGAACAGCGAAGTGGTGCCGTGACGCAGGTAATCCACGTAATCCAGGTAATCATGGGTGCGCCGTTCCACCTGTCCCGGGCGCATGGGCAATAGCGGACGGGTGCGATCCAACGCCTGGATCTGGGACTTCTCGTCCACGCACAGGACCAACGCCCGATCCGGCGGGTTGAGGTATAGCCCCACAACGTCCCTGACCTTCTCGATGAAGCAGGGGTCTGCCGACAACTTGAAGGTCTCCGTGCGGTGGGGCTGCAATCCGAAGGCTCGCCAGATGCGGCTGACCGTGTTGTGGCTCAGCCCGCTGCGCTGGGCCATGGACCGGGTGCTCCAGTGGGTCGCGTCCTTGGGGGTGGTCTCCAGCGTCAGCGTAATCACACGCTCCACGTGGTCATCGGTAACCGCTCGAGGCCGTCCGCTGCGCGGTTCGTCCGACAGTCCGTCCAGCCTCCGTTCCAGGAACCGGGAACGCCACTTCCCCACCGTCTCATCGGACACTCCCAGGTCGGCGCCCACCGTGGTATTGCTGCGGCCTTCGGCACAGCCCAAAATCATTCTGGCCCGCAGCGCCAAAGCTTGCGCCGTTTTCGGACGGCGAACCCACCGTACCAGGGCTTCACGCTCCACCTCATCCAAAATTACCGGCGGCATTGGTCGTCCGATTGCCATGGTCATCCTCCTCTGGATTGCTAACCCGGAGGATACCTCATCGTGAATACTATTACAACTGACTTCAGTTACACCACACTAGGGAGAACCGAGGAACGACGGCGATCCGAAACACATCCGCGACCAGTTCACGGAAAGCGGAGTGCGTCCACGAACCCACCAAGCAAACCTTCTTCAGTGGAGATCCCCCTGTCTCCAAAGGTCAGCTCAGCCGGCCCTGGTAGCCCAACTAGGCTAGCCCGGGTTACAAGCTACAGCAGCGCAACAAAGTCTCTCCCTCCCGCCGATCACTTCCTGGGCGCGCCCATGCGGAACTTCGTGGTCCCGCAGACGGTGCATTGGCCGGTGACGGCGGGACGTCCGTTCTTCAGGACCACCTCTTGCGCCTCCAGGGTGTCGGTCTTACTGCGGCACTTGAAGCAGTAGATCTGGTCACTAGCAGCGCTGGTCATATGTTCCTCCTCCTTGGCTGATTGCTTTCAACTCGTCCACCGGCCCACCGACCGGCCCACCGGCGGGGTTGGAGTGTCCTAAAAAGAGTTCACAGACACCGCCGCGGCCAGCGCCACGGCGAAGTTCTCCTCTCAAGAGACCCAAGCCACCCCAAGGGAAAAGAGGGACTTAAAATGGCTCTGATAGCGCCGAAGGCTCCCCGATATACCCATTTTCGGCACCGTGATCCGGTTTTCAGTCATACCCACCCCATGCCATCCCCGCTGCCCTATCTTCCTGTGTAGGTCATAGAGGGCCCCATATATAACGCTAGACAACACAACAGAAGGCATCTGCAGCACCTCCTCACATTGGTATCTCCCCGACGTGATAACGAGCCAGCCGTTTGCCCGTGAGCACCGCCAGTCCCTCGTCAACCATCACGCCAGTGGCCACGTTGCCCGACCGCAACTCCGCCATCTTCAAACGATAGCCATCTCTCCCCTTGGCATCCTTCGCCCACCTGCAGAAGTCGCACAGCAACTTTGGGTTCTTTTCCTCCGTCCTTCCATCATCGGCCAGCGCCACGATGTAGTCCACGTCACACCGCAGAAAGTGGGGCAGGGAGAAGCCGCACCCCGGGCAAATTCCACGCTGCACCGCAAAGAGAGACATCCGCAACGACTCAGTTACCATTTTGCTGACAGAACCAGAACGTCGTCGCAGTGGCCGTTTCTTGTATCCTTCATGTGGTTCCAGGTACTCCCACAACAGGGCCTTGTCCTTGGGCAGCTCGGGCTCCCTGAAGATGTACTGGCCCCGGCCAACCCGGGTCAACAGGTGCGGCGCGGGCTTGGCGTGGGAGCGGGGGCTCATGCCCGCCAGGTCCGATAGTTCACGGTTAACCAGGTTGCGGTCCCGCTTCGCTATTTGATCGAAGCCGGGCACTCCATTGGCTGCCACCAGATCGTAGATCTCCGCGGTACTAAGGGGCCGGCCCCGGTTTTCCGACATGACCCGCACGATGGCAGGCCGCAAGCTGCTCGCAGTCATATGTTCTGGTCCAGCCTTCCTACGCAGTCCACGCCAGTGGTTTTCATCCTGAGCAATTAATGCCTAAGCCTGCAGGATAAAGTACGGAAAATCTTCTCACCATACGTCCTGCCAGGATCAAGGCCTGCCATAAAGGAGGTGTCTTACCTGGCCCCGGACTACACAAGCTCACCTGGCAGGTCCGTGTCCTGCGCCAGTTGGTGTTTCCAGTCCGAAAAGACTGAACAGTTCCCTGGCAGTAAGAACCGCGGACAGATCGATGGAAATGTCATCCACCAATTCGTCAAAGAGTTCCTGTTTCTGCTCCAGGATCCGGTCAATCCGATCCTCGATGGTATTGATGCAGGAATACTTGAAAACATGGACAGGCACGGTTTGGCCATAGCGGTGGCTGCGGTCCTCGGCCTGACGTTCCACCGCTGGATTCCACCAGCGGTCCAAATGAAACACATAGGAAGCTTCCTGAAGGTTTAGGCCCACTCCACCGGCCCGCAGGGACACCACCATTACCTTGTGCTGATCATCGCGTCGAAACCGGTTGAGAATGTCCCGGCGCTCCTCTGGAGAGTCAGCGCCGGTGAAGGTCAACGGGTGAAAGTCCCGCAGGGCCGCGGCCACCGCCTCTACCCCGAAACCGGCCCGCCGGTACTGGGAGAAAACCAGAGCCCGGTTTCCCTCAGCTGCCAGGGTCTCGATTCTGCTGCAGATCTCCTCAAACTTGACGGACTCTCCGGTTTCGGGCTCCGCGTTGCATATCTGTTTCAGGCGGGTTATGAGCTCCAGAACATGTTGCACCCTCACGTCTCGGCCCAGTTCCCGCAGATGGACAATACCCTCCTGTTCCGCCCGGTCATAGCTGCGCCGTTGCGCTGGTCCCAGCTCCAAAGGAATTCTTGCAACTATCTTGGGAGGTAGGTCCTCCAGCACGTCCTCTTTCTTGCGCCGCAGTTGCAGCTCCCTGTGCCGCTGCCTCAGGACCGGCCCTGCTGCATACCTTCGTGGAGCCTCCCCATCCTCATGGTCAACAAACTCCATGATGGAGGCAAGCTCCTCTTCATTGTTTTCCACGGGCGTACCAGTAAGTGCCCAGGAACGACGGCGCTTCAGACCCTTCACCGCGTCGCTGGTCGAGTTGCGGTTCTTGATGCGCTGCGCTTCGTCCACCACCACGACGTCCCAGCTCTTTCGTCCTGCCGGAGACATCGGGTTGTCAGAAATGTCAGACCTCAAGGTATCGTAGCTCACCAGGGCCACGTGGACCGGAGTGGCCCATTGCCAGCCCCGGTCGGCCACCGAACCACGGATTACCATGGCCCGCAGGTCGGGCGCCCACTTGAGAAGCTCGCGGCGCCACTGGTCCAGGACACTGGCCGGGGCCACCACCAGGGCAGCCTGGATTTCTCCCCTCAGGAAAAGGACCCGCAGAGTCACAATTGCCTGCAGGGTCTTGCCCAGTCCCATATCGTCAGCCAACAGGAGCTGCCGACTTTCTATCAGGGCCTTAACTCCCTCGAGCTGAAAGGGCATCAGATCGCCCGGCCAGTCAATCGTCGAGTCGGCCCCCGGCAACAGTGGGAAATATGGTGAGCCCAGCACTCGCCAAAGCCTGGACAGCAGGCTTGCCGGCAAACGCTCGTCATGCGGCCGGAGCACAGGGTCGTCAGGACTTGCGGTACCGCTGGATGTCGATCCCATGGACTGCCCATCAAACAAGACGGTCCTGACCGGCTCAACGAGGCCTGCAGAGCCAACCGGACTCCAGCACACCTCGTCGTTAACCGTTTCAGGGAATATCTGTACCGTCACATCGGGCGCGTCGAGAGCTGGGAAAGTTACGGCACCTGCCTTAGCTCCCCCAACCCGCCGCAACTGCAAAAGCCGACTCCAACGGTGGACGCGCAGCTTTCGCAGCCAGCTCTGCAAAATCATTAATGTACGAAGGCCTCCTCCAGTCCCTGGGCAGCCCTCTGAAAGGGTTCCAGCAACAATTGACGTGACTTCAGTGATTCCGCCAGAGAGGCTAACGCAGTTCCTTGGACAGGTTCCTGGCCAATCCAATGGAGATTGCCCACATCGGCCCCTGAATAACCGATCAGGCATACAGGTACCTGGACTTCTATATCATCGGCAAAGATTTCAAAAGGCGTCTCTTCATCCAGGGCAAGCACCAGGTCCGGCAGGTGGTTTACAGCCTCCAACAGAGCCCTGACCAGAACGGTGACTGCCTGACTGTAAGCTCTGCCTGGCCCCCACAGGGCACCCGACCCTGACTTCACCCGAGTAAAGCAGAATTCCAGAGGGTCCCCCCGGCCGTTGGTGACAAACAGAGCACCCTGAATACTGCCGCCGTTAGTCTCCTGCATAAAACGCAGGTAAGCCACGGTCGCAGTTGCCTCTTCACCAGCGATGTCCTGAAAGGGAATTGGCAAAACGACGTTTACTCTCCCGGTGTCCCGGAGCCGTCATCTTCCGAGTGGGCCTGTTCCAGCGTCGTATCCTCCTCGTAGCTGAGGGTAAACTCCGTTTCCTCGATTTCCGGTTCGGTGTCAGGATACAACCGCCGCAGATCCCATTCGTTGATCCACCGGCGAACATAGGAGCGGATTCTGGCCGTGGCACCGTGCCCGATATCGTGGCTGATGTCCGGCGCATCCCAGCCGTAGGCCTCGGAATGAATAGCTTTCAGTTGCCCATACAGATTCAACAGCATCTCACTGTCGGGTTCTGCCAGGTTTCGCGATCCGTGTTCCAGGAACTGCATGCCAGACTCGGCTCTAACTGCCGTTAGGAGATCCGCCTCTCGCCCCCGTGCCCTTAGTCGGGGAACCGCTTTATCACGATCTTCCTTGTCGTCCAGCACCACCACAGGCAGGTCCGTGGTCATGGTGCCCACCACCATCAGGCCTGGGTACTTCTCTTCCGGCGTCCGTCCCATCCAGCGAGCGAGCTCAGCGTAGGAACGGGCCCGCTGCAGTACGCTGTAATTGGCCACCAGTTCAATTTCATCCAGCAATATCACCCAGCCCCGGTAGCCGGCAGCTTTTATCAGTTCCAAGACAAACCGGAGCTTTTGCGGCGGCATATCCCGGGAAACTGGAGCCCTGAAGGGATAGTTCTGCAATTGTCCCACGTGCCTCAGCCCGTCCCGTATCGGCTTGAGGTCAATACGCTCTCCTGACCAAAACCAGTTAATCCTGTTCAACAACTCCGGGTCATTGTCCCTTTCGTGAACCATCAAGGTGGCTGGCAAGATCCGGTGCAGGCCGTTGTCGTCACGATCTGCCCACCTGAAGAATTCGCCGTAGCTCTGGGAATCGGGGTCCAGCTTCTGAGCAATCTCCTCCACCATCTGACCCGTCACCCCGGGCACCTTGCCGTTCTCCACCGCCGCCCGGTAGACCTTGTCCATGTCGAACAGAGGCGTCTCCTTGCTGATCACCACCCGGCTGCAGACGAAGTTCTGGGACAGGGCCTGCCTCTCCAGATAACCCAAGAGATGGGACTTGCCGCTTCCAAACTCACCGGCCACCAGCATCCCTTGCCCACCCTCGGGATCAGATCCCTCGCCCGACATTCGGGAGAGCATTTCATTGAACACCTGCTCGACCACCGGCTGGTTACAGCCCAATACGGCCACCGCATCGCCGTTGGGAACCCCGTTCCGCAAGGCCTCCAGCGCCCTGCGGTTGTTGAGCTTTGAATTGACTGTTAGATCCACCATATGTTCACTCCGCTACTGGTCCGTCTGATAGACGGACCAGGGTAGCCAGGGGATTGGCCTGGGTTCGGGACCGGACTTCATCGGCGATACGGCTACTCAGAGCCCTGTAGATAGAAAAGCCCTTGCCCCGTATGTCGTCATCGAGAAAGCCTTCGCCCGGCAAAACTATCATCATCATTCCATCCAGGCGGTCAACTCCGTCGACCAACTCCCGAAGAAGTTCATAATGGTCCATCACCGCGGACCTGGAGTAAAACCGCAGCCCGTCCTGCGGGTTCCTTCGCAAGGTTACCCGACTGTTGTCCAGGATGATGGCAGTGCCCGAGTAGCCAACGAAACGCACCCAATAGAGCAGCGATTCCAGGAAATGGCGGGCGTTAGTACGGAGTATGCTGTTGTAGATCAAATAGTGCCGGACACTGGATACCCGCCGGTTGACCCCAGTCAGCCACTCTATGAGAGGGGTCGCCTCCTGATTTTGAGCAGTTCCCCCCATTTCTGTAATACACAAATGGGTCATGGCCAACCTGAAGTCCCTGGACATTCCCCGGTTTTGGGTGACAGCCCCGGGCAGCATACGGCGCAGGTCCAGGGCAACCTGGCTTTCCGGCACGTCATTGGCGGCGCTTATCGCCTCGAGAATCGGGACCTCGCCCGAAGGGTCTACGTCCGTAACCTGGTAAGGCAAACCGTCGCAAAGTTTCAGGACTACTTGTCGGGCAAGCAACCGCCAGTCAATCTGTTCGGCAATTCGGAAGAAAATGTCCTGCAGCATGTGAACTCGGGTGACACCCGCATCCACACCTACAACCAGATACCCCAGACCACCGGCGTCCCTGGCAAACAGGTCTTTCAAAAGCGGAGACAAATCCTCCTTGACCGGCACGGCAAACTTCAATGCAGAGCCGCCATCGTCGATGAAGCCGTCCAGGTATTCTTCCTTTATGACGTGCAGCCAGTCTTGCATTGGCAGAGTATTGGTCATTGGTTAACTCCCGTGAATTGGATCCCGTAGAAAAGGACAGGCTCGCCACTGGGCCCCACGAAGGAGATGGCCCCGCTAGCGCTCCTCGTACCGGTCGACGCGGGGAAGGAAACCCTGGCGCCCGACCTTACTTCCCTGCCGCCGCTCTCCTGCAGCGTATAGAGATCGCGCGCGAAGTCCAGCAAGCTATATTCCCGCTTGCTACCTGGCAGTCCGGTAAAAAGGTTGTATATCCGGTCAAGGCGTACCACTTGACCCGTTCCCCCCAATTTCAGCCGGTCAGCGGTATCTGCCTGTGCCAGCGCCAAATAGGCCTCGTGCAGAGACTCAAGAAAAGGTTGTGGTCGAAAACGGGCCGGACTTTTCTGCAGCTTCTCAAGATCAGCAACCAGCTTCGAAGGCCGGATAGTGGAGGTCTGCCGGCGGTCGATGCGCACTGCCCGTTCCCCGGGTAATACCCTCACTACCAGTGGGTGGGCAATGAGCCTGCCATCTCGCTCAAAAACCCGCACACCCCGCTTTTCAGCTTCACTCTGCAGTTCTGCGCTGTATTTTTGCTCCAGGTATAAACGCTCTTCCTCTCCATTGAAAGGCCAGGCTTCGGAGGCATTGGAAACTGCCTGCCCGATGACATTGGTTACCGCCCCCAGCCTTTCATTCAGACGTCTAATAGCCGCTAGATTGCCGTCCTGACTAGCCTTGCGCAGTTGCCTGGCAATAACAGCTGCCTCGTTTAGCGCGTTTAGCACCGAATCCGCGGCGTTCTCCGTAGTCTTGAATCCTTCTTCGAAAGTAGCCATTTCTCCTCCCTTCAACACATCTTTGAGGAACTTGTAATCAGTATGAGTGGTCCAAATTGTGAAACGCCACGGGCTTTAGACCGGTGATCCCCACAGTCATTAGTCTTCCCCGGCGGGACTGACATAGATTTGTATCAGGTTACAGTTGTGGGGTCAATCACCTCCCTTGTCGCCCGGGACTTTCCGGTAGGGCGATAGTTTCTCCCGGTAGCTGGCCCCCTCGATGACGATCTGGTACTGGCGTTGGCCAGTCGGTCCAGGGCGCTGTTGCCCAGGATGGGGTCGTCAAAGAGGCTGAGCCATTCCTCCACAGACCGGTTGCTGGTGATGACGAAGCTGGAGAACCAGTGTCTGATGCTGGTCAACTCATAGAGGTTTGCGGACTGCTGACCGGTGAGCCGGTGGAGGCCCAGGTCATCCAGGATCAGCAAGTCAGGGCTGAGGAAGGAGCGGAGGGTGCGGTTTACCGATCAGTCCCCCGGGCCTGGGCTGGGATGATGTGCAGAACGGGATGGGGTGCGGTCATGGCTCTTTCGATGAGTTCGAAAAGCACCTTGTTGTAGTAATTCCTGAGGCCGGCAAGCATGATTCTCTGGAGTGCCCCGTGGGGAAAAATGTGGGAAGAATCTTGGCACAAACACGAAAATTGCCATTTGTGTATCGGTGCTTGCAAATCATTCGAATCCCCTCACCTCTACTAGCCCGTCGCTTCCCGCAGCAGACTCTTGAGGAGCGGCTCTTTGGGGGAACGATCACTGGCAAACGCTTCGCCGCCGTTCTGGTAGAGCTCATTGCACCGATAGAAAGTTTGCCCGCTGTAAATCATGATCTGACAGGGTTGAGACTCATAGGCCAGCTTTCGGGCCAGTTCCTGCACGAGCAACCCAAGTTTGAGTTCCCTTTCTCTTGTGTTCTCAATTGATTCTCCAACCCCGGCAATGGGGCAGTTCATCTCGATGAGCCTTGAGATTCAGATTAAGTCCTGACCACTAAGCTTGAATTCACCGACGGTGTAGCAAGGCTCATTGGTACACGCCAAGAAGCCAGGCAGGCTCGTCACCTACCACATAATTGGCCCACGCCTCCATTAGTACCCTGCGCTGATCAAGAAGGTTGCTCCTGGCATAGGCCCTTCTCGTGGCATTCCCGACATTGTGGGCCAGCGCCATTTCGGCAGCAATTTCAAACCCTTCGCCTATCTCCTCGCTGCACCAGTCCCTGAAGCTGGAGCGAAAGCCATGGGGGACGGCAGGGATCTCCAGTCGACGCAAAAGGTTGGTGAAGGTCATATCAGAAAGCGGCCTTGCCCTGTTGAAACTGGAAAAAATCAGCTCGTTTGTCTCGCCGCTCAGTTGTCTTGCCTCGACCAGGATTTCCAAAGCCCTTTGGGACAGAGGCACTTTGTGTTCTCTGCGGGCCTTCATCCTTTCAGCAGGAATCGCCCACACCTTCTGTCCCAAATCCACCTCGGTCCAGCAAGCCAGTCTGACCTCACGTGACCTGGCCGCGGTCAGAACCAGGAACTCAAAGGCCTGGCGGGTTGCCTGGTCGGCGCTGGATTCCCTGATTTCGGTCAGTGCATCCGGCACTTCTGTATGGGGAAGAGCCGGGTGGTGAGTTACTCTTCTGGTTTGCTTGGGCAGGACCCTGGTGATGGCCCGTCCCGCCGGATTGTCTGACCGCCATCCCTGGGCCACGGTCCAGTCCAGCACCGTCTCAATGCGTTGTCTCACCCTGCGGGCGGTTTCCGTCTTGGTGGTCCAGATCGGTGTCAGCACTGACAGGATGTCGCTGGGGGTGATCTCGTTAACCGACTTTTGGCCCAGAACCGGAAAGGCGTAGGTGGCCAGAGTACTTTCCCATTGGGCCGCGTGCTTGGCGTTACTCCAGGTGGGTCGGTTCAGGTCGATCACTTGCCTGGTAGCCTCAGAAAAGGTAGCCATCTTGGATCTCTTCAGGTCCGCAGCGGCTTGATATTTATCCGCCAAGGGGTCTTTGCCCTGCTTAATGGCTAGCTGGTTCGCAGACGCCATTTCCCTGGCGTCTGCCAGGCTTACTGCCGGGAAACCTCCCAGTCCGATGTTATGACGCCTTCCGTGTAGGGTAACGCGTTGGACCCAACGCTTGGACCCAGTGGGTTCAACCCGGAGGGTCAACCCGTTGCCGTCAGAATACTGACCGGGTTCAGAGAGGGTCCTGACCTTGGCGGCTGATAACCTTTGAAGCTGGCGCATTTGGGGCGCCTCGAACGTCTCTGGTGCCCTACATTCTACCCAAATGTGTACTAATTTGTGTACCAATATCTGACGGACTACGCCGCATTTCCCAACGCTGATTGAGACTAACGGGGACTAGAAAAGGGGCTTCACCAGATACAAAACTGGGGAACATTGAGGAGAATTGAAGAGAAATCAATTGAGACTGTGGCGGAGGGAGTGGGATTCGAACCCACGATACCCGGAGGTATACCGGTTTTCAAGACCGGCGCAATCGTCCACTCTGCCATCCCTCCCTGAGCGGTTGTATGTGGCTGCTTTGCTTATCGACTCTTCCTTGCAAATCTCCTTTAGGTCTACTCCACTGCGTATCCGAATCTTTCACTCAGTTGCACTGCCGCTGTTTTATCAGTCCCCGAAATGACTCGGGACTAAAAGTCCGCCGCGACCCAACCGCTTCCACACTATCTTGTGATGAAGCTCTGCACCAGCAGCAGGGTGGCCTGTGAGTACCTGAAGTCCTGGAAACGCCGCCCGGTCAGCCGAGTTGAATTCCCAACCTGAGATAAGTATATCTCACCGTATCAGAACGCAAATACACGCCCTAGTTATAACAGCAATCTCATCTGTCGCTGGGGCCACGTCACTTTGTTCTCGGTGGTGCTTAAGAGACCCCTGAAGCAACTTACGGCCCGCACCGACAGATCCAGTGCTCTCGACGCTCAGGCTTTTGGCGGCCTGTCCTCACCGTACCTTGCTCCGGTTGACCACTCGGGTTGCATATTCCAAGTTAATATCCTGTCACTGTAGCGCAACCGGTCCAGTTCTACACAATCCGGTCAACAAGGTGATCAGTAACGTCCAATGGTATTTGCTTTCCCTGGCTGTGTCCAATAGCGGTTTCACATCGCAGGGCAATCGCGTCTTGTGAGATTCATTATAAGGAGTATCCGTAAGGCCGATAATTCCCCATTTCTGAGCACCAATTTGCTGTTCCCAACCAGGTTCTTGGAGACTTCGCCGGCGGGATTCGGATGTGGTCAGACTGGCCGCCCCATTTTGGGGGCCGCTCTAGCAATTCTCACCACCGGATTTCAGTCATTCTAGTCGTTACGAATTATGACGCGATTGCCCTGTTTCACATCGGCTCAATTCTGAAATCGTCGCTTCATACCTGTATTGCCTCGGAAGATTAACGGTCTCGATAATATTCCCCCTCAACAGTTCCCTGTCGACTCCCCGTCGAAGTGCCATGAAAGGGTTTCGCTTACAGTGTCCTACGGTCTTAGGAGACAGGCCCATTCATAAGGGGTTCCCTTGGAACTCTGGAATGTGTTAGGGGCAAGCCTTTTCAATGCGATTCTACTCAGGCTCGGTACGATGGAGTTAATGGAGGTTCCGCACCAACTGGTGCAGTATTACGTTGTGTCCATGACCATCCGGTTGGACAACCTCCCGGAGGTCACCCCGATGTGCCCGTGAAAGCGGTCCTACTGGAGTGGATTGGAACCCCACTTCAGCCGTTTCGGATAGCCCAAGGACAGCGCTTTGGGCAAAGGGCCCCCACTGCGGCATTGTAACGCACACTATTCGGCGGCCCGGACGTTGGCGGGCAAGTGGCTCTCCCAGTCTGGAATTAGCCTGGCGCTGGGTGAGGGCAGCAACCACGCAGAGACAAGGCCCATCATGCTGAAGGCTAGGGACATTATCAACGGAGCCACGTATGTTCCTGTAAAGTCCCACAGAACTCCGGCACACACCGGCGCCAGTCCCATGCCAAGGCCGTTGCCCAGGTTTTGCCAACCAAAAAGACTGCCCTGGGGGACGTTCCCGTAATACTGGCGATTGGCGATGGGGAATGTGGGCACTTCACAACCTTGGCCGATGCCAAAGAGGACCGCGAACAGGTAGAAGGCCCAGGCGTCCTGGACGAAGAAGATAATTAGCAGCGGGAAGACTTGCAGGGACATGCCTACGATCCAGACTGCTCTGCAACCCAGGCGTTCCGCTATAACCGGCACGACCGCCCGTGTGATGACTCCGGCGCCCTGTTGGGCTGCAAGCACTCCGGCGGCCACTCCCAGGGACAGGCCGCGGTCCACCGCGATGGCCACCAGCAAAACGTTGATAATATTGTGGCCCATGCATCCCCAGTAGTGGATGCCGATGAGGTTCCAGAAGGTGGCAGTGCGCCTCGCCTGCTGGATGAACACCTTGGCCCTTACCCTGGTGGCCTCGTCCCTTCGGGGCCTTTCAATTGGCCCAACTCCTAAATCTCCCAGGGGGCGCACGCCTATCTCGGCGGGACTGTTGTAAAAAAACCTGACCATCAATAGCAACAGCGCCCCGCCTGCTATGCCCGGTATCCAGAAAGTCCATTTTATCCCTAGCTGGTTGAAGGCCGTGCCAATCAGGAGAAGGAGCAAAATAGTGCCGAATCCCTGGAACGACCACACCACTCCCATGGCTGCCCCCAGATGCCTCCTGAACCACAAGGTGACGCCGGAAACCGGCAGTACGGTGAAAATGGCGGTGGCGACGCCCAGGACCACGCCGAAGAAGAGGTAAAATTGCCACAGGTGGCGCATGACGCCGGTCAGCATCATGCCGGCAATAAACAAGATGGATCCAACCAGCAGTAGCCGGCGAACCCCGTACCGGTCCCCAAGCCATCCCGCATAGGGGCTCATCAGCCCCAGGACTACCCACTGCAGGCTGAACGCCAGGCTGATAGCCCCGTAGCTCCAGCCATATCCTGAGGCCGGGTCGCTCAGATATGGCACCAGGGCAGCGGCGGCAAATCGCATCGCAGAGGTAATGAACCCCATCGCCGCGGCGATAGCCACAATGACCCAGGCGTAATGAACTTTTCCCTTTAAAAACATCGAAACCGCATATCAGGAAAGTAATATCGCTGGAACGGGACATCTTTTAGATAAAGATTGCCGATTCTGTTAGAACCTGGCTGAGATTGCACGCAAGCAGTATACACGTAAAGGGGCATCCACGAAGAATGACTCCCGGCTAGCGGCAGTTTAAATCGATGTCACTCTGAGCGAAGCCGAAGATTCTGAAATCCTGCCCAAAAGGCATCGCCATGGAGCCGAACCGCTCCCGACCAGAACGGTTCTGGGCCCTTGGGCGGGCTCAGGACGACATGCAATCAGGTGTGGTTGACGTGCGACTCGTAAGATGCGATTGCCCTAAAAAACACTTTGGTCAATGGCGGAAGCATGTCGAACCGCTGGGGTGGCGCTAAAGGGCCCATTGAATAAGCAAACTTGATGGAGGGTCTATCGCCATGCCGACCTGCATAGCTCGGAGTGTCAGCAATCGAAAAGGACTCCAATGCTCGAGCCGCCGGGTCGTTGCCGCAACGACTTCTTGCCGTCTCGGTTTACCACCACTCAGTCGCGGGACTTAATAAACCCCAACCACCTGCTCATACCGATTGATGAGCGACAGCTTCCCGCCAGTGAACGGTCGGGGGATAGCCCAACTCTCTGGCTGGTCATAGAGCATTTGGCGCTTGAAAACAAAGAACAGCCAATAGCCCGAATAGCAGCTATTCATCCGCAGGCAGGTAAGCATTGGGGACGACGGCGCTGCCCTGCCCCACTCCGGTGGTATCGCCCCGCTGGTTTTCCGCCTTTATATCAACGGATACCCGGCTGCCGTTGACTTCCCTGCTCAGGCCGACAATTGTTCCGGAAAAGGTTATGGTATCGCCGGGACGGACCGGCCTCAGGAACCGCAGGTCCACCGCGCCGGTGTGGTTATACACGTCGCTGCCAAAGAACCTTCGCAACATCTCGATGGCGAAGGACAGTGACATCCTCCCCGAAGCCACCGTACCTTCGGTGCCCAGGGTCTCCCGGGCAGTCTCCTCGTCGGTGAACTGGGACGGGCCGGACTCTCCCGCGCTGCCTTCGAACAGGTTGATGGCCTCTTGGGTCATCTCCTTCACTAAGGGAGGCAGCTCATCCCCGACCTCGTAGTTCCGGATCAGCCCCCCCATTTCTTGCCCACCTCTGTCGGCTGCTTTAGTTCGTGGGTAGTTACTCGGTCAATCAGCCGCCCATCCTCGTCCACCGAGACGGCCTCGGTGACGATGTAGTTCTTGCCCCGGCGCAGGTACTTGTCGGCGATCCAGGCCCGGACTGTTATGGTCTTTCCGGCCACGGGAGGGTTGTAGCAACAGAAGGCGCACCGGGCGTTGACCGAACCCGCATCCCGGTACCTGGCGTTGTACTGCTTCACGTCCACCTTGTGGGAGATGGTGGGGAAGCTGGCCTCCGGGTCCATTACGCCTTTGCGAAAATTGTCGATCATCTCCTGGGTAAGGACATACGCATAGGTGTCGAAGGTCTCACCGACCTCCAATGCGTCCCAGTCCAGCAAAACTCGCGTATCCGCTTCAACCATAGCTGGCCTTCCTTTCTTCAAACTGAAAACCGTCCAATTGCCGGAAAAACTAATGACCTGCCAATAGGACGATGTGGCACCAACCCGAAGTGAACTCATTGTCGCTCCGACTCGGCGGTGCTGTTGGCTCAAATCTACACTGGCATCATTACTTGCGTCAATCAAGACTTGCGTCAATCAAGACTTGCGTCAATCAAGCTCGCAGCTTGGCCCGTGCAAGCGCCTTCTAATTGACCTTAGATCAAGTCCCCTCGGGGCATGCGGCTATTGCGGTTAAGCCGACGACTTGTACAGAGGTCCCTTAGGCCCACCCTCGCAATTCCAAAGCATCCCCCAATCCGTGCCGCATGTCTGGAAAAAGGCCGCTATTCGTGTAATAATGTTGCCGCGTCGACGCTATCGTTTTAACTGGAGGATTGCGCCTCTGGTTTGACGAAAGGCTGCAAATGTTTGTTCTCCAGGCGACGGAAATAAGTGGTTGACAATAGCCTTTCCCCCCACGGCGGAGTGCTGATCGAGCGGGTTGCCCCTTTGTCTGCTGGCAGCCTGGACAGCATTTCTCATCTTCCTCGCATTCCGGTCCGTGACCAGATTGCCAGGGAATGTGTAAACATCGCCTATGGCTTCTTTTCCCCGCTGGAGGGTTTCATGGGCTCCGCCGACCTGGACTCGGTGGCTCGAAACATGACCCTGTCCAGCGGCTACATCTGGAGTATTCCAATCGTCTTTGACCTTTCCGAAGCCGAAGTGAACGAACTTTCGCTGAAAGAGGGCGACACCGTACTCCTCACCTACCAGGCTCAGCCACTGGCCATCCTCGAGGTAGAAGAAATTTACTCCTGCGATCGTGAGTTTTTGGCGGCCCAGGTGTACGGCACATCTGATGTCGCGCACCCGGGCGTCCAGCGGACCCTTGCTTACCAGGACAGGTTTGTTTCCGGCAAGGTAACCCTGGTGAATCCCCCCGAAATCAGCCCGCCCTTTGACCGCTTCTGGCAAACGCCCCGCCAGTTGCGTCAAACCCTGGAAGACCGTGGCTGGACCCGTGTCGTCGCTCACCAGAGCCGCAACGTCCCCCATGCCGGCCACGAGTGGCTGATGAAGGGCGCCTGGCTGGCCTCTGAAGCCGACGGTGTGCTGGTCAGCGCGGTTATTGGGGAGAAAAAGCCGGGGGACTACATCGACGAAGCCATAGTCCTGACCCATGACCTTTTGCGGGAGGCTGGATTCTTCCGCCAGGATACCCACTTGACCTCTACCCTGATGTGGGACATGCGCTACGCCGGGCCCCGTGAGGCTGTCTTCCACGCTCTGGTGAGGAAAAACCTTGGTTGCACTCACCACATGTTCGGTCGCGACCACGCCGGCGTTGGCAGCTACTATGATACCTATGCCGCCCACCGTATCTTCGATGATCTTCCTGATCTGGGAATCAAGTCTGTCCTGACCCTGGAATGGTGGTACTGCCCCGTTTGCGGCAGCGTCGCCTACGAAGGTCTGTGCGGCCATCGTGACCAGAAACAGGACCTGGCAGGCACCCTTATCCGCCGCATAATCCAGGGCGGCGAGCAACCGGCCCCCACAACTTTGCGTGCCGAGGTGCTGGAAGTTGTGCGAGAGTGCGCCGAAAAGTACGGCTTTGGTTCTCCCTTTGTGGAAGACAACTATCTTGAAAACCGCACCCCGGTGATGACCATGCCTGAACTGGAATGCGCTTGTACCTGTACCACGTGAAATAGACCCTTCCTTTTGCCCCCGAAAGAGAGAAACCGGGGGCTTTGTTTTGAAGTAAAGGACAAATTTACAGGAGGAACCCATGCCCACGTTTGTTAACCCCACCGCTTGTAACGCCTGCGCCGGTGAGCACCTGGGCCCGTTGTGCGTTTACATTTGCCCCAACGACCTGATGGCCATGGACACCGAGGCAAACAAGGGGTTCAATCAGGAACCGCAGCTTTGCTCCGAATGCTACGCCTGCGTCAAACTCTGCCCCCAGGAAGCCATCCACGTCCGGGGCTACGCGGACTTCATTCCCCTTGGGGCTTCGGTGCAACCTCGGCGGGTGGACAACGGCCTTACCTGGACCGTGACTTTCCGCAACGGCAAGGTTCTGGAATTCAACTACCCGTCCCGCTCCATCCCGGTGGGATCCAGCCAACCATACAGAAACTTTACGGAAGATCCGGTGGCCGACCTCAAGGGA
Organism: Dehalococcoidia bacterium; assembly: GCA_965215975.1. Taxonomy (GTDB): domain Bacteria; phylum Chloroflexota; class Dehalococcoidia; order Lucifugimonadales; family UBA3495; genus Bin22. Next base: position 2,487,102 of record OZ244136.1, read on the forward strand.
CAGGGCCTGGCCGGTGAATCCCTCTGGCTTGGAGTGGACGACTTGCCCACTCTACCGGCCAGCAAATAAAGGAGGCCTTGAACGAAATGGCAACGCCTACAGTTGAAACCGTTGAGTGCGACATTCTGATTATCGGCGGCGGCATGTCCGGTTGCGGCGCCGCCTTCGAGTCAAAATTTTGGGGCAGCGACCTGCGGGTGGTCATCGCCGAAAAGGCCGTCATTGAACGCAGCGGCGCCACCGGCGAGGGCTTGTCCGCCATCAACTGCTACATGGGCCAGCGCTATGGCTGGAATACCCCTACCGACTTCGTGCAATATGTGGTCAACGACATGATGGGTCTGGCACGCGAGGACCTTGTCTATGACGTGGGTCGCCACGTGGATTCCTCGGTGCATCTGCTCGAGGAGTGGGGGCTGCCCATCTGGAAAAAGGACGATGGTACCTACGAGCGCATCGGCCGCTGGCAGATTCCCATCCATGGCGAGTCCATCAAGCCCGTAACCGCCGAGCCTGCCCGCAAGGCCGTCGGCCAGGAGAACATCTACGAGCGTGTCTCCGTCACCCACCTGCTGACCGATGCCAACGACTCCAACCGCATCGCCGGCGCCGTGGGCTTTGGTGTGCGGGAGGACAAGCTCTACGTCTTCAAGGCCAAGGCAGTGATTATCACCACCGGCGGCGCTTCCAATGTGTTCCGCCCTCGGTCAGTTAACGAAGGTATTGGCCGCACCTGGTACTCCGTGTTCGCCACCGGTTCCGCCTACGGATTGATGATCCCCGTCGGCACCGAAATGACGCAGATGGAGCACCGCTTTGTGCCGACCCGCTTCAAGGACGGTTACGGTCCTGTAGGCATGTGGTTCCAGTACTTCCACGCCCGCGTGCTTAATGCTCTGGGCGAGGACTACACCGTTACCCGTGACGATGAGCTGGACAAGTATCTTCCCTACGGTCGGGCCATACCCACGCCCACTCCTCTCCGTAATCACCAGATGTTCATGGACATTCAGGCCGGCTTGGGTCCGATGTACATGCGCACCGATGAGGCCATGCAGAAGCTGGCCGAGGGCGACCCTGCCAAGATGGACAAGGTACGCGAAGAGGCTTGGGAAGACTTTCTTGACATGACCATCGCCCAGGCCCTTACCTGGGCCTCCCAGAACATCGAACCGGAAAACACTCCCTCCGAGGTTAACCTGGCCGAGCCCTATATCATGGGTTCCCATTCCGGCGAGGCCGGCGCGTGGGTCAGCGGCCCCGAAGACCTGGCGCCGCCCGAATACTTCTGGGGCTACAACAAGATGACCACCGTCCGCGGCCTGTTTGCTGCCGGAGACGGCGTTGGCGCCGCCCCCCACAAGTTCTCCTCCGGCTCCTTTACCGAGGGTCGGTTGGCCGCCAAGGCTGCGGTCAACTTTGTCCGTGACAGCGGGGACACCCCCACCGTCAACGATGAGCAGGTTCGACAGCTTCACCAGTCCATCTGGGCTCCCCTCGAAACCTTCGAGACACACAGGGGCGCTTCCACGGCCGACGATGTTAACCCCAACTTCATTAACCCTACCCAGGCTCTGGTGCGCTTGCAAAAAATCATGGACGAATACGCCGGTGGCACCTCTTCCATGTACACCACCAACGGCCCGACCCTGGAACGGGGCATTGCTCTGATCGAAATGCTGCGCGAGGACCTGAAGCACTTGGCCGCCCGCAACCGCCACGAACTGCTGCGCTGCTGGGAAGTGGTGCATCGCACCTGGGTGGGCGAGGCTCACATGCGCCATTTGCTGCACCGGCAGGAGACCCGCTGGCCTGGCTACTACTACCGCGCCGACTATCCCAACCTTGACGACGCCAATTGGCGCGTCTTCGTCAACTCCACCTACGATGCGGCCAACGACAAGTGGAACCTCCTCACCCGCCCGTACATAAATGTCGTGACGTAGGGAAATGGCCTAACAGGTCAAACAAGAACAGGGCCCGAGCAATTAGGGCCCTGTGTGCTTTCATTTAGAGTATAAAATTATAGGGTACAGTTAAGCCTGCTCTACACTCGTCTCATCTGGAGAGTACCCTGGGGGTGGCTCATCGAAAGGCTGAGAGTTTCGAAATGCCGCTTGCTGTCGCTCGTACCAGGCCAGCCACGCTTTCCTTTCCGCTTTTCTGCCTTCCTCCCACCTGTGCCTCTTGTATTTTTCTATAATGTAATCTGCCACCATCCGCGCCAACTCCTTAGCCAGGTTAAACAGTTTTTCTCCGAGGTAAACTACGCCACCGGCGACACCCAACCCGCCCAATGCAATGGCCAGAAGTGAAAGCTCGTTGCCTCCTTGCTGTGGAGCAGCGACAGCAATGCTTAACACCGCTATCGCCACAGCCAGTCCGATTACTGCTGCGAAGGTAGCAAAGTAATCAATGATTCTGGCTGCTCTTTTTTTGGCACCTGCCCCTCATATAGTTTCAAACTTATACAATCGCCTCCATAGGGCGTCAATTGACTCGATATGCAATGGGATGTATGAGTTACATACGGATGCTCCGAATGAATTTGAGGAATTTTTCTATCCGGTTGGAGTCGGTATGAGTCGGAACAGTAATCCCCCGGTGTCTCATACCTCTCCCCAATGCTATAATCCCCGCCGTATCAACCTGACGTAAACCCAGGCAAGGAGCGACAACAATGAAAGTAGGATTTGTAGGTCTTGGCAACATGGGCAATCCCATGGCTACCAACCTGGTCAAAGCGGGTCATCAGCTAACGGTTCACGATCTGCGCCGCGAGGCCGCCACCAATCTGTTGGAGATGGGCGCTGAATGGGCTGACACCCCCAAAGAGTGCGTCCCCGGAAATGACGTCGTATTTACCTCGCTACCCGGACCCAGGGATGTTGAAGCGGTAGTCCTTGGAGAAAACGGCATTATGGAAGGCGCCACCGCCGGCGACGTTTATATGGACCTTTCCACCAACTCTCCCACTGCCATTCGCCGCATACACGACGTTTGTGCCGAACAGGGAATCAATGTGCTGGACTCGCCGGTCAGCGGCGGTGTTTACGGCGCGGCGGCAGCCACCCTGGCCGTAATGGTGGGCGGCGACGAGGCTATTTTCAACCGCATGAAACCCACCCTCGATGCCATCGGCAGCCACGTCGTCTATTGCGGCCCCATCGGCAACGGCATGGTCTGCAAGATCTGCAACAACACCCTCGGCATGGGCATCGGTGTGCTGATGACCGAGGTGCTTACTCTGGGTGTTAAAGCCGGCGTGGACCTGGCAGTGCTCGCCGACGTAATCGCCAACAGCTCGGGCGGCAACCGCCGTCTCGTCGAAAAATTCCCCCGCTACCTGTTCAAGGGCAACTTCGAGCCCGGCTTCGCCACTGCCCTCGCCGCCAAGGATGTGCGCCTGGGCACCGACCTGGCCCGGGAGTACGGCATGCCCATGGAACTTTCTAACCTGGTTGACCAGCGCCATGTTGAAGCCTTGGCCCGCGGCTGGGGCCCCGAAGACTCCGACGCCGTCTCCAAAATCCAGGAAGAAAAAGCCGGCGTCCAGCTCCGAATACCGGAAAACTAGCCGCCAGGTTGGAGGGGAGCCCTTGCCTTGGGCTCCCCTTATTCCCAACAATCAACTGCCCTGCGTCCCCTATTTCCAACTTCGTCGGGGCCAATAGAAGTGACCGCTTAAGTCCGTTTAAAGCATCACATTGGAGCCCAACAATGCCCTTTAGCCTTGCCCTCCCCACCATGAAGTCCCTGGTTCAGGCGGCTCGATTGGCCCTAGTTTTTTCCGGTCGTGGCAGCTTGCGGAATCCACAGCCCCTCGTCGTCAGGTTCACTCCCCGCCAATGAAACGGACTGGGGCTACTGGGGCCCTGGAGCCCCCAACAACTGGGGTTCCCTCTCTCCCGGCTTTGCCCTTTGCGACACCGGCCTCCGGCAATCGCCCATTGACCTCACCGGCTACACCGAAACCCCAACCGCTCCTGATCTAGTCTTCAACTACAGCCAGAACGCCCGCGAAATAAACCACAACGGCAAAATAGCCCACGTGGAGTACGGCGAAGGCAACACTCTGACCGTGGGAGACCAGGCCTACGAACTGGTCTCAATGCACGTCCACGTCCACGCCGAGCACCAAATTGACGGCCAACTCTTCCCCGCGGAAATGCACCTCGTCCACCGAAAAACGGGAGGGTTCCTAGAAATCTGGCCGGAAACTGGCTTCAGCCGGGTGGTCAGCTATACTTGGGGGCATCAAGAAATAGCGAGGAATGATAGTGCTGGGAGAGCGTTCAGATCAGAGGGGCCTCTGGGAAGCGGACCGGTTGTACCTGGACCACGTGGGCAAGGACACCTTCTACGGTCTGCTGGCCTCGCAGCGGGGCCGGCTGTTCCGGGACGCCGATTTCGCCGAGTTCTACTGCCCGGACAACGGCCGGGACAGCGTGCCGCCCAGCCTGCTGGCGACGGCGCTGCTGCTCCAGTCCCACGACAAGGTGAGCGACGCCGAGGCCAAGGCCCGGGCTGACTTTGACCTCCGCTGGAAAGTGGCCCTGGGGATTGAGGTGGAGGACCGGCCCTTTGCCAAGAGCACATTGCAGGTGTTCCGCGCCCAGCTGATCCTGCACGACAAGGTGCGGGAGGTGTTCGAGTCCAGCCTGCGGCTGGCCCGGGAGTCGGGCTACCTGAAAAAGCGGAGCATGCGGGTTGCGCTGGACACGACCAACATCCTGGGGCGGGGCGCGGTCAAGGACACCTGCAACCTGTTGGCCGACGGGATCGTCCAACTGCTGCGGACGCTGGCGGCAGTGGAGAAGATCACCGTCAAAGAATGGGGCAAGGCCCAGGGATACGGGCGGTACCTTGCCTCCAGCATCAAGGGCGAGGCCGCCATCGACTGGAGCGACAAACGGGCGCGGCAGACCCTGCTGGCCGAGATTGTGAGAGACGCGGACCGGTTGTTGGAGCTGTCGCGGCAGGCGCAGGGGGAGTTGTCCGAGAATGGTGAGGAGCGGCAGCGGATTGTGGACGCGGCGGAACTGCTGGGGCAGTTGCTGCTCCAGGACATTGAGCGCAAGAGCGGCGACGGCGACGGCGACGGCGATGACGGCGTGAGCCTCAAGGATGGAGTGAGCCGGGACCGGATGATGTCGGTGCATGATCCGGAGATGCGCCACGGCCACAAGAGCAGCAGCCGGCGCTTTGACGGGCACAAGGCGGCGATTGTGGTGGATACCGATTCCCAGCTGATCACCGCCGTGGCGGTACTGCCCGGCAACGCTCCGGACAACCTGGGGGCGCTGGAACTGGTGGAACAGAGCGAGGCCAACACCGGTGTACCGGTGCAGGAGGCCATGGGCGACGCCGCCTATGGGGACGGAGCTACCAGGCAGACCTTCGCCGATGTGGGCCGCAAGCTGGTAGCCCGGGTGCCAGGCCGGCCCGACCGGAAGCGCTTTCCCAAGGATGACTTTGTCATCGACCTGGCCGCGGGCAGTTGCACCTGTCCGGCGGGACAGGTCACCCACACCATCGTGCCAGCGGGAAAGCGGACGGATGCCGCGGGGCGGGTATACCGCTGGCAGGCCTTCCAGTTCGACGGGGCCGAATGTCGGACATGTCCACTGCGGTCCCAGTGCATCGCAGCCAAGGGCAGGAAGGGACGGCGGGTGCTGATCCATCCCCAGGAAGGCCTCCTGCAGGAGGCACGGGCGTTGCAGCAGAGCGCCGCCTACGACGAATATCGAGCGCGACGCGTGGCGGTGGAACACCGGTTGGCCCGACTGGTCCAGTTGGGGATTCGGCAGTCCCGCTATTTCGGCAGGGTCAAGACGCGATTCCAGCTGTATCTGGCGGCTACAGTGGCCAACCTGACCCTGGTGGCGGGCAAAATCGGGCTGTCGGACAGTGTCGGCGGCGGCGCGGAAGCCCACCGCGTCGTCCTCAGTGCCGTCCCCAGTGATGTCCAGGCTGTTTCCCACGGTGTTGTCGCCAATGCTACGGCCATTTTCGGCGCGGTCCGGCTCGGAATACTGTGGACCGTGATTCTGCTCAAGCCGGCTTTACTGCCGAAATCCCTCTCCCCAACCAGGGCTTTTCGGCCCGGTTTCTAGGGGTCGTCGGCCAGTTATATCGCCTTGGTGATTCCGACCCCGTTGTGCAGTCCCTCATTGACGCCTACCCCGACCCTGGCCAGACCGTACACTCGGGCTTCACCCTCAACGCCGCACAATTCGTGCCCGTAGACAACGGCTACTACCACTACCAGGGTTCATTGACCACGCCCCCCTGTACCGAGGACGTGGACTGGTACGTGTTGCGGGATGCAAGGACCATCTCACAAGAACAGGTAAATCGCATCGCCGCCCTGCACAACGGCTTCAACCACCGCCCAATTCAGGCTAGGAACAGGCGCGGCGTCATCTACACCGGACCCCGCTGAACTCATCAGGCGTACCCGAAAAGCAAATAATTGCCGGCTTGCCAAGACCTCTGGCTGTGGTCATGCTACAGCGATAGACTTGGACCTAAGCCGAAACCCGTAGGAGGCCAACCCATGCAGTTACAACCTGGAAGGCTACGTCTCGAAGGCAAGGTCGCCATTGTCACCGGCGCCGGCTCTAGCGGCCCCGGCGTGGGCACCGGCAAGGCCACCTCAATCCTCTTTGCTAGGGAAGGGGCCAAAGTACTCCTCGTCGACCGTGAACTGGGGGCTGCGGAAGAGACCCTGAAGGAAATTGAGGAAGAGGGTGGCGTGGCCTCGGTGTTCCAGGCCGACGTCACCAGCGCGGAAGATTGCGCTGCCATGGCAGATACAGTCGTGGAACGCTACGGCGCCCTTCATGCCTTGTTCAACAACGTGGGCATCAGCGGCCCGGGCTCGCCAACCACCGTGGAAGAAGAGGTGTGGGACCGCGTCTTGGACGTAAACCTCAAGAGCATGATGCTCACCACCAAGTACGTCGTCCCCAAGATGATCGAGTCAGGCGGCGGCTCCATAATCAACGTCTCGTCCATCGTGGGACTGAGGGCCGGCAGCGGCGCGGCCAGCATACCCTACGCCGCATCCAAGAGCGGCATCATTGGCATGAGCGCGTCGATGGCCGTGCACCTGGGTCGCGACAATGTCAGGGTTAACTGCATTGCCCCTGGTCACTTGTACACCCCCATGGTGGCGGGCCGCATGTCCGAAGAGATGCGCGACCTGAGACGCCGCGCCGGGCCCCTCGGTACCGAGGGCAGCGCCTGGGACATAGCCTGGGCGAATGTCTTTCTCGCCAGCGACGAGTCTCGCTGGATTAGCGGCGTAGTGTTGCCCATCGACGCCGGACTCCTGGCGGCTACCCCGCTGGCCATGTTCCCCCATTTGCAGTAACCCGGCTCAAGGGCTTACGGACTTACCGAGTCTCCGGTTCCTGGGCGGTATCCGCGCCACCCTACAGCAGGGTTAACATAATAATGCCGCCCAGCACCATTCCCACGGCCACAAACTTCACCGACAAAGTCTTCCAGTCCAGCGGTTCCTCCAGCACTGGCAGCAGCTTGGTGCTCATCAAGGTGCTGAACAGGAAAACGGACAGGGGACGCGTCGCCGAGGCCGTCGCCACCAGGGAGACGGGCCCCAGGTTGATCGCCAGTACATTAAGCCACACTGCAAAGGGCGCCAGGGTGAATTCCGCCACCAGAAACAACAGAAATGTACGCCAGTCTCTGATTGCAAATGCAAGTTCGCCCCAGGCCCCCGGCTTCCACAAAGTGAGAAAGACCACACCCATCCCGTAGTTGCGCATCGAGTAGACCAGCCACACCGGCAGCTCATTCAGCGCCTGCTTCCCCATCACTATCCCCAGGGCGGTCAGCAGGCTGGCCCCGATCAGGATGGGCAATGCCCAGTTAAAGCGAAGGGAAATGCCGCCTTGGGAACCCCAAATGGAAATCAGGAAAGCTCCGCCTACTACTGTGAAGATGCCTGCCCACTGCCCCACCGATAGAATCTCTCCGAGCAGGGCGACCCCCATAAATGCCACGAATACGGGAAAGGTGTGGAGGATTGCCGAGGACCGGGAGGCCTCTTCCATTGTGTAGGCCCAGAACATCATGGCCAGGGCTCCGCCCCAGCAAAGGCCTGAGGCGGCTGAGAAGGCGATAGCTTTAAGGGAAGCGTCCGTCGGGATGCCGGTTATTATCAGGGCAAAAGTGCCGTGGGAGATCAGGCAGACTGCCATCCCTGCATACAAAGAGGGTAGGCTGGGCATGTTGTAGGCAGCCAGGCGCTTGTCCAGTACCGTCACCAGCCCCAGTATTCCGGCGCTGGCCAGGGCCACCCATAGATAAAGCAGGCTCAAATAGTTTCCTCGAAAAAATTTAGGCGCCCATTGTCCGGTTCCATCTGCAGCTTGATCGCCATGCGGGGTGCCGGATGCTGGGCGCCTCTGAATGTGGCAGTGGCAGTGGCTGGGTCTGGCTTACTCTTCGTCGGGGTGGGTGGAAATAAAGCGCGCCGACTTCACCGGATCGATGTGGGGCGCCCGCACTTCAACCCCGGCTTGTTCCTCCTGCAGCAGGACCGTCACGCTGCTGTCCCGGTCCTTCCATCCCCGGTTGATCGCCTGCATCGCCACTTGCTCCGACAGGGTAGCCAGGGGCATCGGCACACTGTACTCGCGGGCCAGTTCGGTTGCCAGAGAAATGTCCTTGTGGGCCAGTTCCAGGGCAAAGCTGGCCGGCTCAAACTCACCCCGGAACATGGTGCGGACCAGGCCTTCGTGCAGAATGCGCATCCTTCCCAGGGATCCGCGCCGCATCCCTTCCCACAGCGCCTCCGGCTCAACTCCGGCCTTGACTCCCAGGGTCAGCCCCTCGGCAATTGCTTGCCGCACGCTGTGGCCCACCATGTTGTGCACCAGCTTGCAGATGGAACCGGCTCCTATCTCCCCTGCATAGAACACTTTGTCCCCAAAGGAGTCCAGCACCGGCTTGATGCGCTCGTAAATCTCTCGGTCCCCGCCGACCATCACCGCCAGGTTGCCGCTGTATGCTCCCGTCTTTCCCCCGCTGACCGGTGCGTCCAGCACGTGGGCCCCCTTGCGTCGGAAGATGGGTTCAATCTCGCGTATCAGGGTCGGCCTGCTCGACGACAGGTCAACATAAATGCCCCCGGGACGTATGCCTTCCAGCACGCCCGACGTTCCCATGGCTACTGCTTCCACTTCCTTGGGTCCTGGCAAGGATGTAAAGACAATGTCGCACGACTCTGCCACCTCTGCCGGTGTGTTCGCCAGCCTGGCCCCGCCTTCCAGTAAAGGAAGGGCTGCTTCCTCCCGCAAATCGTTGACCACCAGCTGGTAGCCAGCTTTCTGAATGTTGAGGGACATGCCCCCGCCCATGTTACCCAGCCCGATGAAGCCTATGGTTTCCATGTTGAATTTCCTCCTCAATTCTTGGTGGGAGACTTGTCCCGTCTTTGGCTCCCCGCCAATTTCTTGGCCGACGTGCGGTTGCTGTGCACGGTAGTGTCTCGTGGTTGCGGTCTGTGGTTGCGATGCGCGGTTGCATTGTATTCGGGGCCCAAGCTAAGGGTCAACGACGGCATCGCAACAGGCAGAGCTTCAACTCGGGCAGCGTAATGGAAAACCACGCAGGAGCAACCCTTGTAACTGCCGTATCCCGGAACTTCAAAGCCGCCTGTATCCGCCTGTATAGGAACGCCGCCATCTGTCTTAACCCGAATCCACCGATGGGAGGCGTGAAGGCCAGGCAAGTTGGGATGAGGGAGCCTACCAGGGAGAAAGCCTGGGCTCCATGGGGACCGATGTGACACGGCAGAGGGTTTTCAGTAGCCGCACCGGGCTTCGAGAGCGGTCTGGGAACGCTGGGAATCGCGTGATAGTGACATTGGACGCAGCAGGATACGCTCGCGGCGCGGGCGGACGCGAGTTTGGAGGCGTTGGGTCGGTTGCGGATAGCGCCGTCAGGACGGGAGCGGCAGGGCGCGCAATCGGGCCAGGGCGCGGCTGAACTGGGCTTCCCAGGGCCAGCCCCGGGGAAGATGCAAAGTGAGTCTGCGCGCCGAGCGGGTAAGCCGTCCGGCCATAGAGAAGAAGCGTCGCCGCAGGGTCTTGGTGGTCACCAGTTGCTCGCCCAGACCGATGCGCGCTGCCCAACGGGCCAGATTATGCGCCAGCACCTGGACGGCCAGCCAGGCGCCGTTGGCGCAGAAGCGGCCCGAGGGGAGATGGTTGAGCCCCACGCCGTACTTCAGGTCCCGGATGGCATTCTCGATCTCGGCGTGGCGGCGGTGGTCGGCCTCCAGTTCCAGGGTGTCGCCGTCGCGGTCGGTGATGAAGGCGTGATAGCTGTAGGTGGCGAATAGGGCCAGTTGGGAACCGGGCGCGGGCTTCACCCGCCGGACGATGAGCCGCACCGGCGCAGCATCGGGCTCGCTACGGAAAGGTGTGTATTCAGCCTCGGCCACGTCGGCGGCGCCGTCCATCCAGTAGGGGATGGGCCTCCAGGCATCCTCAGGTATGGCCTCGATGAGCTTGCGCAACTGGGCGTGCTGGCGCACGGTGATGGAGAAGCGGACCTTCGTCTTGCGGCAGAGGGCGACGATGGAATGGGTGTAGAAGCCGCTGTCGGCCCGCACCGTGAGTTGCCCCCTGGCCCCGGCATAACGCACCCGGCCCAGTGTCTCCCGCAGGAAGTGGGCGGCGCCTCGAGCGGTGTTGGCGCGGCCCTCCCGCAGCCGGGCCATCAGGACGTCGCCGGTTCCGGCGGCCACGGCCAGCAACGGGTGATAGCCCCGCTGGCCGGTGTAGCCATGGTGTCGCGCCCCCTCCTTGGCCAGCCCGTAGGTCTCGCAGATGGTGGAGTCCAGGTCGATGGTCAACGGCCCGTCGCCGGGTCCGGCACCGGCGGCCCAGGAACGGGCCAGCAACTCGCGGCTTACTCGGTCCAACTGGCGGACGTGGCCCCACCGGAAGCTGCGCAGGAAAGTGCCCAAGGTGGAGGGCGCTTTGACCATGCACCCCAGCACTGAGGAGGTCCGCCCCGCACGCAGCGCATCGGCGTCGTCAATGCAGTCGCCACCAGCCAGGGCGGAGGCCACCAGCGTCATTATCTTGTCTCCGGTGTTGGCTCGGCCTGGGGCCCGGCCCAGGTCCAAATACCGGTCAACCAGTTGGGGTAAGCCCAGGTGCTGGGCCAGGATGGCCGGAAGGATCAGCCCGGCATTGTTGACCAGGCGGTGGTCGTCGAAGGCGATTTGGATGCGGTCGGGGTGCCCAAGTGGTAGCATCTAAAAGGTGCTCCTTTTCCGGGGTCGGTTTTCCGATCAAAAACCATTATCCCAGATTCAGGGGAGCACCATCTTACCCCTTCAGCACCTCTTTATTCCCCACTCCTTCGGTGGATTCGGGCTTAAGGACCTGCCAACAAGCACCTTCCCCCATCAAGGAGGAATGTCAGGGCCTGCCCGACCTGGATTCGGATATGGGGGTGAAGTGTAGCGTAATGTCGGCACTGACCAAGACCGAAAATTCTCAATCTCGAAGTATTGGGCCCGCAGGAATTTGAAGAATGACGTGCATTCATGGCACGCCCTGGTCCAGGGCAGATATGGCCTGCCACCGAACCTGATGACACCTGCCCCTTCCCATCCTGCGTAACCCTCTCCTACCATAATCTAAGGGGCCTCTGAACAAGTCCCTTAATCCTGGGGGGAAGGAAAGGATTGGAGGTGACGTCGCTTCTCGGGCCTGGAACAGGCCCGCCACCCGCAACACCACACCAGCTACAAAATGGGGGAAAATGAGCGGAAATGGCAGGAAAAACAAAAAATAATTAGCGAATATTCGTGCCCCTTCGTGGATAAAAACATCAGGAGGCAATTCCATGACCTTGTCCCAGATCAGAAACCGAGTCCAGGCCCTGCAACGCAAGTACGCTAAGGAGTTGGCCGTTTACCGACTCCGCCGCGTGGCCGAGGAAATCTTCCACGACTGGAACGCCACCGTCGCCGACGGCAACGAGGCCCCTGAATCGCATACCATAATCTGGCGGATAGCCCAGCGCGGCTTCCGACTCTATACCTACACGTCCTTCCATCACTACCTGAAGCGTTGCAAGGAAGCGGGCAAAATTCCCGAACCCCGCCAGATCGTAAGTGTCCTGCTCCCCTGGGCCGACACCGGCGGCTACTTGGAAGGTTTCCGCTGGGACTTGCCCGCCCAGGACTATTCGCCTTCTCCCTCGCAGTGGACGTAGGTAGGGCCAGACCTGCGTGTCTGCCATGAAGCGGGGCACTGACTTTCCCAGGTTCAAGCAAGCCATCCTCTCCTTCTGGGAAATGAGCCGGAAGCGGGGAGGATAGCCCTGCCCGGTCGTTGCCCTTCCTTTGCTTGCCTCCTTCATACGCCCTGTGTAGAATGACCCAAACTTTCTAACGGGGGGTATAGCTATGTACGACAAGCCAATGCTCAGTCTGGAGCAAACTCGGAAGGCTATGGATGCGATGCTGGATAAGGCTACCCAGGAACCCCACCGTCCGGTGGCAATTGCCATCGTGGATGACAGCGGTAATCTGCTCAGCTACGCCAGGATGGATGGTTGCCGGGCCAATCCCCAGACTTTTGCCATCCGCAAGGCCTACACTTCGGCGATGTCCGGTGCGGACTCGGCGGTATACGCCGAGCGTCTCCAAAGCCAGGGCCGTTCCGTATCCGACATGGGCAACCCAAACCTGGTCTCTGCTCAGGGTGCCGTGGTGGCTTTGCACCCCGGCAGCGGGGCTGTGCTGGGGGCCATCGGAGTCAGCGGTTTGAGTTCTCAGGAGGACGAAGACCTGTCCCGCCTTGGCGTTCAGGCTATGGGCCTGTAGCAGTCTCTTGCCAAATATCGGATTCTGGCTGTCTGAAGGACCCGCATTGGGTCTGTTGAGCTGTCCTTCAGCAGCTTAGCCTTCTTTGGAAGTGGCATAGCCCGATAACAATCGCAGTGACGAAGCGCCAGGAAGTGGAGGAGTAATGGCTAACCCCCGCGCGGAATATTCGCCCATTTTTCATCGGCCTCCCATCAAGCTGCCCAACAACGCGAGGGTGGCGGTCTGGGTTGTCATAAATGTTGAGGAATGGGACATAAATGAGCCCATGGCCCGCACCGTTCTGCCCACCCCTCAGGGTGTGGAGGTAATTCCCGACATTCCCAACTTCGGCTGGTTTGACTATGGCATGCGGGTTGGCTTCTGGCGTATGAAGCGGGCCCTCGACCGGCGCGGCATTCGCGCCACCGTCAGCCTTAATGCTTCGGTCTGCAACACCTACCCCTTCCTGGTGCAGGACTGCCTGGACTCGGGTTGGGAACTCATGGGGCACAGCTATATTCAGCGGGTGATCAACCGGGAACCCGACGAGCGGGATGCCATCCGCCGCACCATAGACACTATCCGGGAATTCAGCGGGGTAGCCCCCAGGGGTTGGATGGGGCCCGGTCTGGCCGAAACCTTCGATACCCCCGATATTCTGGCTGAGGAAGGCATCGAGTACGTCTGCGACTGGTGCAACGACGACCAGCCCTATCCCATGAAGGTTAAGGACGGCAGCCTGATTTCAGTCCCCTATACGGTGGAACTCAACGACATACCCATCTACATGGTGCAGCACCACCAGTCGCCCGAGATATTCAACCGTGCCAGGGACCAGTTCGACACCCTCTATGCCGAAGGTGCCGAGAGCGCCCGGATTCTCTGCGTTTCAACCCACCCCTATATCACCGGCGCCGCCCACCGCATCAAGTACTACGAGCAGATTTTCGACTACATCAGCAGCTTTGAAGGGGTGCTCTTCATGACCGGAAGCGAAATCCTGGACTGGTACAAGTCGGTCATGTGAACGTTGGGCATGTAAGGGGTTGAAAAAACGGGGCCACCCGGTAATTCCCCGGAATCCACAAAGCGAAAGGGGCAGGCCTCAAAGCCCGCCCCTCAAAAAATGTTAACCATAGCCTTTAACCTTACGTGTCCATGCACCTTTGCAATCGAAGCCCCTGGCCCACCACTGTCTGGTCGAAAGACAGCGCAGGCAACTTAATCGTCATCCCCGAAGCCGTTGCCGCCTGCCGCGGGGGTCCCGGTCAGGGTGGTGCCCGCCAGCATATCGATGCCCTTGCGTATGCTGCCGCTGATGCCGTTTATTTCACGTTCCAGCGATCGCAGGGTGCGGAGGGCGTAGGCATCGGCTTCCGTCCGCCTGGACTGGGCTTCGGACTCAGCCATTTGCAGAATTCGGGAAGCCCGTTCCTGGGCATCAAACAGAAGTTCCTCGGCGCGGCGCTGTTGCTCGGACTGGGTCAATTGCTTCGAGAACTCGTCCTCGGCCTTGGCTTTTGCTCGGCGGGCGTCGGCCATGGCTACATTCATTATCTGCTCCTTCTGGGAGAGCATCTCTTCGGCGGCCTTGACCTCCTGCGGAACGCCCAGCCGCAACTGGTCCACCAGTTCAATCAGCTTGTCCTTGTCCATCATCAGGCTGCCGGTAATGGGCATAACCTTGCTGTTATTGATGAGAATTTCCAGTCGGTCGATGATATTTATAATGTCTATGATGTCCCCCTTTCTCCGCACCACCCACTACGGGGCCGGAATTCCAAATTTAGCGTAAACTGCGTCGGCTACCTTGGGCGTTACCATTTCCGCAATATCTCCGCCAAGGCGGGCCACTTCTTTTAGAAGGCTGGAACTGACATACATGTGCTCTTGGGACGTCATGAAAGAAACCATATCAACGTCGGGAGCCAGCTTCCGGTTCATGAATGCCATTTCGTACTCGTACTCGAAATCTGAACCGCTTCTCAATCCACGGACAATAACTGCGGCCCCAATTTCCTGGGCAAATCGCACCACCAGTCCCTGGAACTGTCGGACTTCCACATTGGGCAAATGACTTACTGCGTCTTCAAACAATGCAACCCGTTCTTCAGTGCTAAAGAGGAGGTTCTTTGAAGGTGTCGAGTACACCGCGATCACCATCTTGTCGAAGAGGGCCGCTCCCCGGGCAGCCACATCAATATGACCCTGGGTCACCGGGTCAAAGCTTCCCGGGTATAGAGCCGTTACCATTAACTACCTCCCTTCCGGTAGAAATCCACCAGATTGTCCCCGTATCGACGGTCTGAAAACAGCTCTAGCTGCTCGTACTCTTTGTTGAGGCTGATATGCCTGGAGTGTCCAACTACTACGATACCGGCTTCAGCCACCAACCCCGGCGTGGCCGCCAGGGCAGCCATGAACTCGTCCAATCTTTCCATTTTGTAAGGCGGGTCCAGCAGTATCAGTTCATATGGCCCTGGCAAACTGGGCAGGACCTTTCCGGCTTCGGCACAATGGGCACGGGATTGCTCCCCAAATCCCGTTGTCTCGAGGTTTGCCTGCAGGACCTGGCATTGGCGCCGGTTTCGTTCTACAAAGTCCGCCCAGGCGGCCCCCCTGCTCAAGGCCTCAATACCCAGGCTCCCCGTGCCGGCGAACAGGTCAAGGACCCTGGAGTCCTGCAGGTGCCACGGGGAAAGGACATTAAAGATGGCCGACCTGGCTCTTTCCGAGGTGGGACGCACCCCCGGAATCACCGCACCCTTAAGGCGGTGCCCCTTGGCCGAGCCACCTACTACCCGCATATTGCTTATGGGAGACATTATAATTCACGCTTTCGGAGGACTTACCAGTTAGTTTCAGGTGGATTTCGGGCAATTTGCCACAAGGCCCCTCCGGCTGCCCGTAGCCAAATGGACTCGTGGCATCTGCGCACCTTCAATTCATTGATATGCTTGGGCGCACGGGGTAGTCATGATTCTAAGTACGGAATGCCCGGGTGGGCCCTTCATTGCTGTTGACATATTTTAGGCAAGGGTCATAATATTTTTGACCGGTATAGGTATAGAGGGTATCACACGGAGGCAGCGGGAATGCTTAAGATGGCTATCGACAGCATAAGGGTCAGCCCGATGAATTATCAAAGGGTCGTAATCCTGAAGGAAAACGACTCCGACCGCTACCTGCCCATCTGGATTGGCCCAGCTGAGGCTGATGCCATTGCCGTAAAGCTGCAGGACTTGAGTGTCCCGCGCCCGCTAACCCACGACCTCTTGCGAACAGTAATTGATACTCTTGGCGGCTCGGTTGTACACATCCTTGTAAGCGACCTGCACGACGATACCTTCTACGCGAAAATAGTAATTCAAGTGAATGGGGATACGAAGGAAATCGACTCCCGTCCCAGCGATGCCATGGCCCTGGCGGTTCGTGCTCAGGTCCCCATTTTTGCCGAAGAATCCGTTATGGACAAGGCGGGGATTCTCTTGGACAAGGAAACCGGCAAGCCGATCACTCCGGAGAGGGATAGTGCCGAACCTGCTGGCGAAGTCAATGAGGAAGAGTTGCGTCGAATGTCTGCCTTCACTGATTTCATAAACGACCTGGATCTGGAAGACTTTGGTCGGGAACAACAGGGCAGGTAACTGAAAGCAGCAGCAAACTCCATGCGGTGCAATGTGAGCTGTCATATTGAATGCCCCGGTTCACAAGGCCGGGGCAATTAATTGCCCCATAACTGCGTTGAAGGCGGGATACATACAGCGCCAATGGAGTTGATGTGGCTGCCTCCTGGAAAGCAGTGGCCCGCACTTGGCGTAGCGCTTATATACATCGGTAAATAATTAGACCACAGTCGTCTGAACAATGTAATTTGTCTACCATCCTTGGCCTAGGAACTTGCGAAAACCCTTCCCGGTAAATTGACTTTTCGTAAACCCGGTGTTAATATCCTGGACGTTTGGTGAACGGGATGCCTTGGTGGGGAACAGCCCTGCGTCTCACCGGATTGGGATGGTACATCGCCTTCTGTGTGGTGGCGGGCATAGTTTTGGGGATTTTTATGGACAAGTTTACCGGGCTCTCACCACTCTTCACCATCATCGGTGTAGTTCTGGGAAGCTTCTTGGCTTTCTGGGGCGTGTACAAGATGATCCTGCCGGTCCTTTACGGGTCGCGGAATCCCGACACTACTAAGCAAGGGAGAGACACATAGTGCCGTCAGGTGCTGCCGCAAAGAGAATGCTGCTACTGGCCGGAATGGTCATGGTGGCGTTGTTAATAGCAGGATTCGTAGTGGGCGCCATTGGTTCCCAGATGTTTGGGACTACCAGATTCCTGGCCCAACCTGAGATCCACCTTCCCCCCCAGCCTGTATTTCCTTTCTCTGCTGTCAAGTCCAGCTTGGGCTATTCTGACTATTCGTCGGATGCAAAGGACAAGACCGAAGAAGCAGAAACCGAACCGGCTGCCGATGCGGAACATCCTCCCGCTGGCGAATCTGCTGAGCACAGCAGCAGCGGTGAGGAAGAGCATCACTTTACTCCCTTGGCAGTCACCCAGGTTGCGGTCACCAATACCCTGCTTTCGGCTTGGGTCGCCAGCGCCGTTATTATTCTTTTCTTTGTCCTGGGAGCTCGGAAGCGGGCCATGGTGCCCGGCCGCTTTCAGTCGGTTGTGGAAAGCATCTTTGAAGGTGTTTTGAGCTTCGCTTCCAGCGTGCTTGGTCAGGATATGGCGCGCAAGGCCTTCCCAGTTGTTGCTACCATCTTCTTCTTTGTCCTCTTCAATGCCTGGATTGCGCTGTTCCTTGTTCCCCTGTACCAGGCAGTGGGCTTCGGTTCAGGCGGACTGTGGGACTTTGAAATAAAGGCTCACCTGATCCGGCCAGCGGGCACCGATATCAACATGCCTTTGGCCTTGGCCCTGGTTTCCTTTGTTTTTGTTGAATACTGGGGCATACGCGTTCTGGGACTGGGTTATTTCAAGAAGTTCTTCGCCTTTGGCAACCTGCTTAAAGGGCGGCCCAGCGGGTTGATCGACATATTCGTGGGCATCCTGGAGCTTATCAGCGAACTCGTCAGGATTGTCAGCTTCACGTTCAGGCTCTTCGGTAACATGACTGCCGGTGAAATCCTGGTGGTGATGATTACGTTCCTGGTGCCATTTGTCGCCAACGTCTTCGTGTTCGGACTCGAGCTGCTGGTGGGTTTGATTCAGGCTGTAATTTTCGCCGGACTGACTCTGGTGTTTCTATCCCTGGCGGTGCATCACGAAGAACACTGAGCCCCCGGGAAGCAGACTTAATTTGGTTAGAGATTTATCTTTTCCCGTGTAATCGGGATGGCTGGACCCAAGAGGTTTCAAGACTACACAAAATGGAGGACTCGTAGAAATGGAGCTACTACCGATTCTTTTGGCATTGGAGGCTGAAGCGGCCAAGTTCCTGGGTGCTGGTTTGGCAATAGCGATCGGCGTAATCGGCCCGGGCATTGGTATCGGCATACTGGGCGCTGGTGCAATGGGAGCCATTGGCCGAAATCCCGAGGCCGCCGGTTCCATTACAACCAACATGATTCTGGCCATCGCTTTCGCCGAAGCCTTGGGAATTTACGCCCTGATTGTTGCCGTAATTCTGCTGTTCGTGGTCTAGCGATATGGTCGAACTAGGAATTAATCTGCCCCTGCTTATAGCCTATTTGGTTACCTTCGTCATCCTTTTGGCGATACTTTACCAGTTTGCTTACAAGCCCCTTATGGCCGCCATGGACCAGCGCTCCGAGCGCATCCAGGAAGGCCTTTCCGCTGCCGAGCGGGCCCGGGATGAGGCAGCCAGTTCCCAGGTGGCGATTGAAGAGCAATTGAACGAGGCACGACGCGAGGGTCAACGCCTGATTGACCAGGCCAGGGAGGCTTCCCAGCGGTTCCGCGACTCTGAGATGGAACGTGCTCGCCAAGAGGCTGAGGCCTTTGCCGAACGCGCCCGGGCCGACATCCAGCGGGAACGGGATGCCGCCTTGGAAGAACTTCGGGCCAGTTTTGGCGACCTGGCCATTACCGCTGCCGAGCGGGTCATACGGCGGTCCTTGGACCGGCAAGCCCACGAGGAACTCATCACCCAGGTATTGGAAGAGGGTGAGAGCATGCGGAGAGGTTAGGTAGCAATGGCCAAGCAAGTTGGAGGCCAGCGTTACGCGCGAGCTCTTTTCGAGTTGGCCGCGGAACAGGACCGCACCGACCAGTGGGCCTCGGACTTGGCCCAATTGGCCGATATTATGCAGGATGAGCAATTCAACCCGTTCCTGAAGCACGCCGAAGTTTCCCTGGAACAAAAGATATCCTCATTGGGTGCCGTTCTACCCGAAATTGACCCAATGGTGCGAAACATGGGGTCCTTGTTGATTACCCGCGGCTCGGTGGATTCAATTGGAGACGTTTCGGTAGCGTATAGCCGGCTAGTGGATGAGCGTCTGGGACGGCAAAGAATCGACGTTACCACTGCGGTTGTATTGGAACCGGCCGAGACCGAACGTATCAGGCAGTTTGTTGTCAACCTGATACAGCGCGAGGTTGTCATGTCTTCCCAGGTGGACGAAGCTATTCTGGGCGGTGTTGTCGTTCAGATTGGTGACAAGCTGTTGGATGGGAGCACCCGTTCCAAGCTTGAAGAAATGCGAAAGCAGATACGCACGGAGGCTGCGCTGAACCAGTAACAGGTTGAATGGTTCAGAAAGTTTCGTTTTTTTGGCTTCCGGCGTATATCTGGTAATAAGGAGAGTCCCTAATGGCGATTAGAGGTCAGGAAATTGTTTCTCTAATCCGTCGGCAAATTGAGGAATTTGGCGGCGATTTAAGCCTGGTTGACGTAGGTACTGTTGTCCAGGTCGGTGACGGTATCGCCAGTATCCAGGGACTTCAGGGTGTGCGGTCCAACGAACTGTTGGATTTTGGCAACGGCATACTCGGTTTGGCCCTCAATCTGGAGTCTGACCTGGTTGGCGCAGCCATATTTAGCAATGCCGACGCGGTTAAGGAAGGAGACCAGGTCCGTTCGACCGGGCAGATTATCGAGATCCCCGTGGGTGATGCCCTGATCGGCCGGGTGGTGGACCCCTTGGGCCGCCCCTTGGACGGCAAGGGCCCCATCAGCACCTCCGGCACCCGTCCCGTAGAGCAGGAAGCGCCAAACGTGGTGGTCCGCCAGTCGGTTGACAGCCCGGTGCAGACCGGCATCAAGGCTATTGACGCCATGATTCCCATCGGACGCGGCCAGCGCGAGCTTATCATTGGCGACCGCTCCACCGGCAAGACCGCCATAGCGCTGGATACCATCATAAACCAGCGGGGCGGCGACCTTATCTGTGTTTACGTGGCCATCGGCCAGAAGCAGGGCAAGGTGGCGCAGGTGGTTGGTATTCTGGAAGAAAATGACGCGATGGGCCATACCATCGTGGTTAGTGCGGGGGCTTCCGATTCCGCTCCGTTGCAGTTCATCGCCCCCTATGCCGGTTGCGCCATGGCTGAAGAATTCATGGACCAGGGTAAGGACGTCTTGGTCGTTTACGACGACCTCACCAAGCACGCCTGGGCCTACCGGCAAATGTCTTTGCTGCTTCGCCGCCCGGCGGGCCGTGAAGCGTACCCCGGCGACGTTTTCTACCTGCACAGTCGGTTGCTGGAACGTGCGGCCAAGCTGGACCAGGAACATGGTGGCGGCTCTATTACGGCCTTGCCAATCATTGAAACCCAGGCCGGTGACGTATCGGCCTATATTCCTACCAATGTTATTTCCATTACCGACGGCCAGATTTACCTGGAGCCGGAACTGTTCAACATCGGCATTCGCCCTGCGGTAAACGTGGGTCTGTCCGTATCCCGTGTGGGTGGGGCCGCTCAGACGAGGGCAATCCGTCAAGTTGCTGGACGCCTGCGCTTGGACTTGGCCCAGTACCGTGAGTTGGCCAGCTTTGCCCAGTTCGGAACTTCCGACCTCGACGCGTCAACCCGTGCCCAGTTGGCCCGAGGCCAGCTTTCTACCGAGGCTCTAAAGCAGGCCCAGTACCGGCCGTTGCGTTTGGAGCAGGAAGTGATAATGCTTTTCGCGGTGAACGCCGGTCTCACCGATGATGTTCCTTTGGAGCGCATCCGCGCCTTTGAGGATCAACTGTTGGATTATATGGGAAGCACTCGTCCCGAAATTGGCCAATCAATTGCCAGCACTGGTAACCTCCCTGAAGATGTTACCGGCCAGTTGACCGAGGCCATCACTAACTTCAAGGCTACCTTTAATTAGATTTTAATCCGCCAGTGGTTACTTATCGATAAGGGCAAACAATAGTGAAGCCCTTGTCTGTTTGGGGATTCATAGGCCAGGAATAATATGCCAAGCGTAAGGGACATAAGGCGCCGAATTCGGAGCGTGGACAACACCGGTAAAGTGACCAACGCCATGTCGTTGATCGCTGCGTCCAAAATGCGCCGGGCCCAAAACTCGGTGATGCAGGGGCGCCCGTACGCCGAAAAGATTTACGAGGTGATTGCTCACCTTGCAGCTCAGCCGACGGAAGATGGCGAAGCGCTCCATCCGTTGTTGGAAATGCGATCCGTGAATCGCATCGGTTTGCTGGCCATTACACCGGACCGGGGCTTGGCTGGTGGTATGCACTCCAACATTAACCGGCGAGTGGCCCAGTTTATCCTTGCCCAGGAAGTGCCTACTCGCAGCATTGCGGTGGGTCGCAAGGGTCGCGATTTCATGGCCCGTTACGGCCAGGATTTGCTGGCAGTATTCGCTGACTTGGGGGACCGCCCCTTAGTAGCCGATACGCTCCCCATTTCCCGAATGCTGATTGACAATTTTCTGGATGGAGAAATGGACGAGGTGTACCTTGTATACACCAGGTTTGTATCCACCATGTCCCAGGAAGCGGTGGTTGAGAAGCTGTTGCCGGTAACACCGGCTGAATTGTCCCCCACTGACCGGTCCGGATTCATATATGAACCGGATACTTTGACCGTTCTTGGTTCCCTCCTGCCCCAGTTCGTGGATATGGAGGTGTACCACGCCATGCTCGAATCTATCGCCAGTGAGCAGTCGGCCCGCATGGTTGCCATGCGCAATGCGACCGACAACGCCAAGTCGCTGGCTGACGACCTGACTCTGGTTATGAACAAGCTGCGTCAGGACAGCATTACCAACGAACTACTGGATCTGGTGGGCGGCCAGGTTGCCATGGAAGGGTAGTAAGCCGTACCGGATCAAACAACCTGAGGCCGCGGGAGGTCAACAAAATGCCAGGAAAAATTGTTCAGGTAATCGGTACCGTGGTGGATGTAGAATTTCCGCCGGGCCAGTTGCCCAATATTTTCGACGCCCTGGAACTCGATAATGACGGGGCGAGGCTGGTACTGGAAGTCCAGCAGCACATCGGTAACAACTGGGTACGCTGCCTGGCCCTTGGTTCCACCGATGGGTTGGCACGGGGAACGGAAGTTGCCGACACCGGCGACAAGGTTCTGGTACCGGTGGGACCCGAAACCCTGGGCCGCCTTTTTGATGTGACCGGAACCCCGCTGGATAACCTGGGTGTCGTGGAAGCCGGCCAGCGGTGGCCGATTCACCGGCCCGCTCCCGCTTTTGACGACCAGAACCCCGAGATTGAGATTCTCGAGACCGGCATTAAGGTATTCGACCTTATTACTCCCTTCCCCAAGGGTGGCAAGGTGGGAGCCTATGGCGGCGCCGGTGTGGGCAAAACTGTAATCATCCAGGAGCTTATCCGTAACATCGGCGCGGTTCACCAGGGTGTGTCCGTGTTCGCTGGTGTGGGTGAAAGGTCCCGCGAAGGCAACGACCTCTGGCACGAAATGATGGACTCCGGTGTGCTGGATAGTACGGTGTTGGTGTTCGGACAGATGAACGAAACCCCCGGTGTCCGTGCCCGAATCGGTCTGACCGGATTGACTATGGCCGAGTACTTCCGGGAAGAGGCGCACCAGGATGTATTGCTGTTCATCGACAACATCTACCGCTACATTCTGGCTGGTATGGAAGTGTCCGCGCTGCTGGGCCGCATGCCCTCCGCTGTGGGTTATCAGCCAACTCTGAGCACTGAAATGGGCGCGCTGCAGGAGCGTATTACCTCCACCAAATCTGGCTCTATTACTTCCTTCCAGGCCATCTACGTGCCTGCCGATGACTACACCGACCCGGGCATCGTGACTACCTTCGGGCACCTTGACGCGGTGGTATCCCTTGAGCGGTCGCTGGCGTCCCAGGGCCTCTATCCGGCAGTGGACCCGCTTGCTTCCTTCGCCAGGATCCTGGAGCCCCGTATCGTGGGTGATGAGCACTACAATACGGCCCGCGGTGTGCAACAGGTGTTGCAACGTTATCGGGACCTGCAGGACATTATCGCAATTTTGGGTATTGAAGAGCTTTCCGAGGAGGACCGTCAGGCAGTGTTCCGTGCCCGCAAGATACAGCGGTTCCTGACCCAACCCTTCTTCGTGGCGGAAGCCTTCACAAACCAGCCTGGCAAGTACGTTCCATTGCGGGAAACAGTGCGCGGATTCGTTGAAATTCTTGAAGGTAAGCACGACGAGCTTCCTGAGCAGGCTTTCTATATGGTTGGAACCATCGACGAAGCTATTGAAAAGGCCGAGCAAATGCAGGCCACGGCGGCCTAACCAACGGTGACTGAGCCTAAGGAGCTATTAACATAATGGCCCCCATGCGACTGGAGATAATTACCGCGGAGCGCGAGGTCTACGCAGATGACGTGGACATTGTTGTCGCTCCAGGCGTGGAAGGACAGCTAGGTATCCTGCCTCACCACGCACCATTGATGACGGCTTTACAGCCTGGCGAGATCCTTATTCGCAAGGACGGAGAGCCTTCATACCTGGCCGTTACGGGCGGGTTCATGGAGGTTATCGCAAATCGGGTAACTATCCTGGCCGAAGCCTGTGAGTACTCGGAAGAGATCAACGAGGAGCGTGCGCAGGCTGCCATGGAGCGGGCCCGGGAACGGCTGCGAACCCAAGGCACTGAAGTGGAGTTAGCCGAGGCCCTAAGTTCCGTGCGCAGGGCCCAGACTCGCTTGAACATTGCCCGCCGTCGCCGACCCCGTGGAGATATGCGGTCAACCATGGGAAGTCAGCCGGGAGGTTAGGTGTCGCGAGATTGGAATTGTGAGAACTCCAAAAGGGCGCCGGAAGCTGGTTCGGCGCCCTTTACTCTTTCCTTGCTTGAGACCTAATGCTGTGAAGCCCCATTGGCCAGGTAATAGGTCATAGATTGCAGGGAGAGGACCGGATCGATACTCCGGACGTTTATGCCGTCCGGTACCTGGGGCATAATAGGGGCGTAGTTCAGGATAGCTTTGATGCCGCACTCCACCACTCTGTCCACCACTTGCTGGGTGTAGTCTATAGGCACGGCCACGATGGCAATCCTGACCCCGTATTGGTTCACCACGTCGGGCAATTCAGACACCGGTTGGACGGTCAACCCGCCCACCCGTTGGCCAACCACCGCCATATTGGCGTCCAACGCAGCAA
Organism: Dehalococcoidia bacterium; assembly: GCA_965215975.1. Lineage (GTDB taxonomy): Bacteria > Chloroflexota > Dehalococcoidia > Lucifugimonadales > UBA3495 > Bin22. Next base: position 2,511,526 of record OZ244136.1, read on the forward strand.
CCAGTTGGAACCCGTCGGGAGTGAAACCTGGATAGTTCAAAATCGCCCGCCCGAGCCTGCCTACGCCGACTACGGCCACGTTCCACGTGAGGTTTAGGCCCAGTATCTGTTTTAACTCCTCCAGCAGGTGGTCTACCCGGTACCCGCGTCCCTGTTTCCCGAACCGCCCGAAATAACTGAGGTCTTTTCTTATTTGCGCCGGAGTGATCTGGAGTTTCTCGCCCAACTGTTGTGAATTGGCTATCTGCACGCCCTCTGCCATAAGCTGGCTTAGAGTGCGAACGTATTGGGGCAGTCGACTGACTACAACATCGGGAACCTCGGTTCGTTCTTGAATGTATTCTGGATACCTTTCTAGCATGCCCGGAAGCCTGTATAAATCGGGGTGGGAGTCCTGCACTGAGGTTCAGGGAGCCTGATCTATATGTCGGTGCCAAATGCCTCTAGTTCGGCTGCCGATACAGTATCAACTTGCTCCTTATAGATTACAATCTATATGGTTGGTGTTAATGCGTCAAGACTCCTGTACCTCGGCCAGGGATGCACAACGTAACGACGTAGCCGGTCCCTAATCGCGGGGGCCCCATGAGAATCGAGAACGAGGTTAGCCGATGCATATTGGGGCCTGTCGCCTGTCCCTGTTTCTCCCGGAATCGCAGAGTTTGAAAGACAGACGACAAGTTTCGCGGTCGTTGTCAGCCCGCATCCGGAACAAGTTCAACGTGACGGTGGCGGAAGATGCCGAGAACGAGCTATGGCAGCGCCTTACCCTGCTGGTTTGCGCCGCCAGTAGTGAAGCAGCCCATGCCAATTCCATGCTTTCCCAAATAGTAGAGTTCGTGGAGGAGACCAGGCCCGACCTGGAATTGCTGGACTACGAAGTGGAAATGATTTCGGGCGTTTAAGTGGTCCATGTGGCGCGAAGGAAGTTGAATCTAAACGCTAAAGGGGCCGATAACAAGTCCGCCTCTTAATTGCGTGTCGGTCGCTGCACCTTACGGTGAGCAATCCAGGGACCTCCTAATGACCGACCGGAAGCCCAGTTCATTGGGCGATGGCATTCATCAAGTCTTGAAGGTCGGGGAAAATATGGGCGTCGGGCTCGTGGCGGTGTTCGGCCACGATATCGCCGTCAATAATTAAATCAAACTTTCCGTGGGGGCCTGGGGTTAGCTTGAACTCGGTTATCGCGTTACTGGCCCGGTTCAAGGCTTCACCTGCCATCCAGACAGTTCGCAGTGCGTGGCCTCAATTCTGGAAGTAGAGAAGTTCCACGTCGAGCTTCGTTTAAGCAGCCATCTTTCACTCCGGATCCCCCAGGTAGTTGGCGTACTGCTCCTTCCTGGCAGAACTCCAAGCCCAACCGCCGGTCATTCAACTTGGCGATATCGTAGGTAAAGCCCATGCCCAGGACACAGGCTGGGAACCTCCACTTTTGGGCACGATTGACACCCAGAGCTTGCCGGGATTGATACGGTGAACCCCTGACCAACGAGGAACTGTCCCGAAAACGGCGGGACTGCGACCTGTGCGGCTCCGCCCTGTGGCAGGCCGACGGCTCCGGCCCCCGCAGGTATCCGTTGGCCGACTACGTGAAGCACCGGATGAAGGGCTTTTTCGACCTCTTTATCGGAGACGAAGTGCACGAGTGTGCGCCGCGTAACGCGGCATAGGATACCCGGCTCAGTCGGGAGAGATTCGGAGGAAATCTCTGGGCCAACCGACCCACCTCAAAGCGAAAGCCTAGAAGTCTGGCCGGGAACCCCAATTCTCCCCAACCCGCCGTTTTCTTAACGTCGATTGTCGATGTAACAGTGGGTTCTTGACACGTATTATATACATTACCATGCCGTATAAGACTGGAATACGTCTGCTGGGCGTAGCGCGAAATCCGGCCAATGGCTTTTCGGCCAGACTTCTAGTGTGGTGTAACTGAAGTCAGTTGTAATAGTATTCACGATGAGGTATCCTCCGGGTTAGCAATCCAGAGGAGGATGACCATGGCAATCGGACGACCAATGCCGCCGGTAATTTTGGATGAGGTGGAGCGTGAAGCCCTGGTACGGTGGGTTCGCCGTCCGAAAACGGCGCAAGCTTTGGCGCTGCGGGCCAGAATGATTTTGGGCTGTGCCGAAGGCCGCAGCAATACCACGGTGGGCGCCGACCTGGGAGTGTCCGATGAGACGGTGGGGAAGTGGCGTTCTCGCTTCCTGGAACGGAGGCTGGACGGACTGTCGGACGAACCGCGCAGCGGACGGCCTCGAGCGGTTACCGATGACCACGTGGAGCGTGTGATTACGCTGACGCTGGAGACCACCCCCAAGGACGCGACCCACTGGAGCACCCGGTCCATGGCCCAGCGCAGCGGGCTGAGCCACAACACGGTCAGCCGCATCTGGCGAGCCTTCGGATTGCAGCCCCACCGCACGGAGACTTTCAAGTTGTCGGCAGACCCCTGCTTTATCGAGAAGGTCAGGAACGTTGTGGGGCTATACCTCAACCCGCCGGATCGGGCGTTGGTCCTGTGCGTGGACGAGAAGTCCCAGATCCAGGCGTTGGATCGCACCCGTCCGCTATTGCCCATGCGCCCGGGACAGGTGGAACGGCGCACCCATGATTACCTGCGTCACGGCACCACTTCGCTGTTCGCCGCCTTGGACACCAGGACCGGCCAGGTGATTGGTCGTTGCCACCAACGGCACCGGGCCGTGGAGTTCCGCAAATTCCTCGATACCATCGAGGCCGAGGTGCCCGCCAACCTCGACGTCCACCTGATCGCGGACAACTACGCCACCCACAAGACGGCGCTGATCCGCAACTGGCTGGCCAAGCGGCCCCGTTTCCATATGCACTTCACACCCACCAGCGCCTCCTGGCTGAACCTGGTGGAGCGCTGGTTCGGTCTGCTCACCGAAAAGCAGTTGCGCCGGGGCGTGCATCGGAGCAGCGCCGAACTGGAGGCTGCCATCTACCGCTATCTGGACGTCACCAACGAAGATCCCAAACCTTTTGTCTGGACCCAGACCGCCGACCAAATACTGGCCAACGTTGCCCGCTTTTGCCAACGTACTTTGGATACAGGACACTAGGGGGAAAGTAGCATGTCGGTAAAGCGGCTACAGCCTGAAAGCGTTGTAGGGCTGGTTCCGCAAGGCCCGCGCGATATGGTGAAAGCTGGATTTCCTGAACCCCAGTTCCCAGTCGGTGTAACACTTCACCCGCCGGTAGAACGCTTGAAACCCGGCGCCGCCCATTGCCTTGGTCGGTACTCGTGGCCGAGGCACTTTCGATGAGCGGACGATGGCCAATGTGGTCATACAAGGGGACGAACGGGGCACCTACAGTCGCGCTAGATACGTCCTATGTCGATAGACGACGGGATAGGTTCGGTCCCTTCTGGACACAAGCTTAATCACCGGAGTTGTGCCCCTGTTCAATCTGGGCATGACGCAGGGCTATGGCGTCGTCCAACAGCGGGGAGTTTGTTCTCGCCAGAATCACGATGTCATCCCGGAGAATGGAGTCAGACATTCTAACCTTGTTCTCAGCCCGACGCTTCGCATCCTCGTGGGGTGTCCTCACCTTGAATAGGTAGTACGCGAACACGAGGACTGCAACCGCAACCAAGCCGGTGGACAGCGCATTCAGAAGCTGTAACACAACAACATAGAACAGGGGTGCAACACGAGGGCTCGCGCTGAGAGAGCTATAGGAGGACCAGCCACCGGATACATAGGTTAGGTCATAAAACACCCAAAGTAGCAAAACTGCTGCAAGGATGACCACGACCACCACACCCAAGGCTATGAGTAGAGTCCTCATGCTACTTCTCATCGCGAGATCAATCTAGCCGAACCATACCCCCAAAGTCAACGGAACGCGGGATGGCCTACGGGGGGAGACCCCTATGGTCACGGAGTCCTCGTAGTAGTCCGAGGGCGGGAAAGCCGCCCACATGGCGAAGGAGGACAGGTGGTTTCGACGGAATACAACAGAGAGGTATGCATAATGCAAAACGCCGAAACTGTATTGAACCAGGATTATACTTGTATTTCCCAGATCAAACTGATTCCTCCAACCATGTGACCCTGTGGGATGGCTCGAACTATAAAAGGGCAGCCTGAGGGCGTCAACTGCATCCGATTCACTCAACTGACCCACTCCCATAGGGTAACCACCCCCCTGACGAGCGTAAAAGTCTAGAATTGCCTGCCCCTGCCCAAGCGTCTCCCTCGGGGTGGTCTATTTACCCCGGACGACCCCATAACTGTCCGAAATACCTGTGCTCTCAAAGCAGGCTAGCCAGGTGCCAGCCGAAGCCGGCTGATCCGTTCTAGTATCCCGGTCAGCATTTCCCTGGTTACCAGCACCTCGGCAAGCTGAAACACCAGCCTCCTTGCGTGGTGTACCAGTCGCCCACCCGTCTTGATCAGCCTGGTCTGAAGACTGGTCAGAGTCCAGTGCTTCATATCCTCCGGCAACACCAGCCTTCTCATAAAGTTGCCCAGGTTGTAAGTCAGGACGAACAGCCATAGTCTCACCTGGTTGGCCACGAACTTGTGGCAGGAAAGCCGGGTCCAGTTCAGGGCGTACTTGCCCTCCTTGATCCACTGCTCCGCCGTGCCACGGCCATTGTAAAAGCGGACTATTCCTTTGGGTGGATAGCTCAGGTTGGTCACGATGAAACCAACCCTGGGAAATAGCTGCCCCTGATGCCACTCTACTTTAGCCACCACTCGCCTGGGCAAGTGCCAACTCTGGGCCTGATAGGCAAAGTCATGGTAGGAGACGATAGGCTCCCGGGATGGCCATTCATGAGGACGCTCCAGCAAGGGTTGGATCTGCTCCTGAATTACCTGATTGGCGGGAAGCCGGATGGCGTACCCGATCTTTCCTTGTTCCAGATACTCGTATAGCTCCGGCTTGGCAAAAGCAGCGTCACCCCGGAACAGCAACCGCAGTCCTTTCTTCTGGTATCCTTTCACCACCGGCTCAAGGAGTTCCTGCCAGCCATCGGCACTATGCACGTTTCCGGGTCGTAGCGTCGCTCCTTCGCAATCCCCAAACTGGTTGAACAGAAAGAGGGGATGATAGCAGACACACTCGAAGTGCCCGTTGTAGGCGGCTCCTTCCTGCTGACCATGCACTGGACTCTCCGAACTGTCCATGTCCAGAATCACTCGCCGGTGTGGAGTGTGAGCCATGGCCAGCTCCACCCACTGGGGATTCATCAGGGCCAGCCTCTTTAGGTTGTCCTCTTGAGTCAGAGTCTCCGTCTCAAAACGGCTCATGGTGTTGGTTCTGGCGGCGTTGCGGTCTGAGCCTTGCCAGCCCACGACAACTCTCATGGCTGGGTCTTGGGAAAGACGTTCTGCATCGTTGGTATCATCGTAGCCGGCCAAGCGGCTGTAGATGGACTGGCGGAGCAGAGGGACCAGGTGGTGGCGGATGTTGCGGCCGGTACGGCTTTCCTGGAGATAGTCGGCAGCAATATGGGTAAGGCCCAGGGCATCATCCAGCTCTCGAATGGGCAAGAGTCCGGCGTCGGAAGTGATGGTGGCACCGTGAAACTCCAGCCGGATTTGGGGATTGAATTGGAGTCGAAGAGAGGCCTTTTCGCGGTCACCCATCGGGTGCCTCCAATGCCGGTACGCAAGTTATCTGAAATAGCCAACTTATTGCATGTATTATATCTGAAATACGGCTAAGAGATTCATGTAACGACTAGAAAAGCAAGAAAGTTGCCTGTTTACCGCATCACTTGTTTGAGCCAAATGGGGAATACGGGTTCACATCTATAGTCTCGGCAAATTAGGGGCACGGTAGGGTGATAGCCCACTCGTGTCAATCGCTGTTGGTTAGGCCGCGGCCTTCCCTTGCCTGATTACCCCAGATGGTCATCCAGCCATCTTGGGCAGGGACGTCAGGAACGCTTCGAAAGATTTCCATAATCCTTCCTGCCCGGGCCCAATCTCGTCGTTGTGCCCCGCGCCGCTCCATAAATGAAAGGATTTTGGTTCCCCTGCCGCATCGTACAGCCGCTGGGCCTGTTCCAGCGGTATCATTTCATCTCGGTCACTGTGAACCATGAGCAAAGGACATTGGAGTCGGGGGATGCGGGACAGGCTGTTGAACCGGTCCGGGACCAGGAACCGCACAGGGTTGAACCGATTATGCACCCGAGCCATGTCTTTGGTGCTTGTGAGGGGGGAAACGAGAATCAATCCCGCAGCGTAAGTATCCTTCTGTGAAGCGACTGCCAACTCAACCGCGACCGCGGTGCCCAGGGAACGTCCGAGGAATATTATTCGCTCTGGAATTACATCGTCCCTGGTCCGCAAATAGGTTAGCGCGGCTCTTGAGTCCAGGTAAACTCCTGATTCAGTTGGCTGACCTGTACTGCGGCCATAGCCGCGGTAATCAAAGATGAAGACATTAACGTTCAACCGACGGGTCAACCATACTACGCTCTCCGTCCGGTGTCCCAGGTTGCCGCCGTTGCCGTGGAACCACAATATGGTGTCTTTGGGGTCGCCGGATTCTGTAGTAGGGGCTGGGACGAACCAACCATCAAGTTGCTCGCCGTCCACGGTTGAAAAGTACACATCCTCGTATGCAGCCCCATAGTCTGCGGGGGTTTGCTCAATTGTTTCGGTGGGGAAGAAGATGAACTTCCACTCGAGACTTTCCAGCAGTCTCATTCCTGTCACAAACAGGGCCAACAGGACAAAGAGGACTGTGGCCAATTGGACGAGCTTTGCCACGGGCGCCTGCTTGCCATGGGTTACTTGCGGTTTCCCCGGGCGACTACGTTTACCGGGCTGCCGGCAGCGAATTGTTCCAGATTCTCAATGGACATCTCGAGTCCGCGCATGGTGCCGTTGTAGGCCATGCTGCCGGCGTGCGGGGATAGCACCACGTTGTCCAATCTGGTTAGGGGATGTCCAGGGGAAAGAGGTTCGACTTCAAACACATCCAGGCCGGCACCGGCTATTCTTCTCTCTTGAAGTGCATCAACAAGGGCCGCCTCGTCAACCACAGCGCCCCGGGCTACGTTGATGAGGAAGGCCGTTGGCTTCATCAAGGCCAGTTGCTCCTCCCCAATGAGTCCTTCGCTGTCTGGGGTCAGCGCGACGTGTAAGGAGACAACATCTGACTGCCGTAGGAGTTCACCCAGTTCAAGGAACTCCACCCCATACTCCCTGGCCCGTTCTGGTGTGGGATTGAAGGTCCAGGCTACGACCTTCATTCCGATGCCCTGGCCCAACTGGATCATTCGGCGGCCAATGGCGCCGGTTCCGACTACGCCAAGGGTCTTGTTGTATAACTCATCTATAAACCCTTCAGTCCAGCCACCTTCCCGTATCCGTCGATCGCTTTGCACGATACGGCCAGGGCCAAAGCGAGGGCATGTTCGGAAACGTATGGCGCACCGTAGCCGGGCGTATTGGATACGGTGATCCCGAGTTCTTCAGCCGCCACGAGATCCACATGGTCTACACCGGTTCCCCATACCGACAATAGCTTCAACCGTGGGCAGGCTTCCAACACTTCCCGAGGAAACGGGATTGCAGACCGAATGTTGATAACTGTGTCAGCGTCTTTGATACGCTCAATTAATTCGGCAGAGATTGTTGTGCGAGAGGTATGCCATTGGGTCTCATCAGCCAGGGCGCGAGCCCGGGTTTCCAAAGGGCTGCCGGCCAGAACAGGCGGTTCATCGTCAGGGACTACGAGCAAGGAGAAGGGTTTGGGCATGTATTGATGACCTCAACCGGGGGGATCTATCCTAAATGCAGGCTATAACCCTGAAGTTTATACTGGCGAATGTCTCAAGTTGTTTTGAAAGTAACCACTCAGTGATGCTCAATCGAATAAACTAAGTCCGAATCAGATGCCGCCCTCAGTTGTTCAGCGGCATCAAGAAGATTAGTCCATCTATCAGGCGTGTCGTACGTTGTACGGTATCCAACAAAGTCTGCTAATGGGTTAACAGAGGTTGTGGCTTTCCTAATCCCCCAGGCTATCCGCCAGGATTTCCAGCACATCCCTTGCCTGCTTGTTCTGGTCCTCTCCCTTGGACTGGATACCTTCAGTCATCATTTGTAGGCAGAAGGGGCAGGAAACACCGACGGTGTCTGCGTTGGTTTCAAGGAAGTGGTCGGTACGGGCGTGGTTGATGCGCTGGCCCTGGCTTTCTTCGATCCACATGTGGCCGCCACCAGCGCCGCAGCAGAAACCCCGCTCCCGGCAGCGGGGCTCCATTTCCACCAGCCGCAGTCCAGGGATGGAGCGGGCGATGTTGCGGGGCTGGTCGTAGATACCGTTGTGGCGGCCAAGGAAGCAGGAGTCATGGTAGGCCATGTCCACGTTCATCATCTTGATGGGCTTGACGCGGCCCTGCTGGATTAGTTCATCCACAAACTGGCTGTAGTGCAAGACCTCGTACTCGCCGCCAAACTGGGGGTATTCGTTACGCATGGTGTTGAAGCAGTGGGGGCAGATGGTAACTATTTTCTTGACGTTGTAGCCGTTCAACACCTCGATGTTCTGAGCGGCAAGCATCTGGAAGAGGTACTCGTTGCCCATGCGCCGGGCCGGATCTCCGGTGCAGGTCTCTTCGTCCCCCAGGATCGCAAAGTCCACGCCGGCTGCCTTAAGCACCTTTACCATAGAGCGGGCAGTGCCCTGGCTTCGCTGTTCCAAAGCCGCAGTACAGCCCACCCAAAATAGGATTTCTGCGTCGGGCTTCTCCGCCAGAGTTGGTACGTCCAGTCCCTCGGCCCAGTCCGTGCGGGAGAACTGGGTACCCCGCCAGGGATGGCCGCGCTGTTCCATGCTCAAAAGTGCGTTCATTCCCGTCTCGGGGATGCGGGATTCTTCCAGCACCAAGTTTCTGCGCAGGTCCATGATGGTGGGGATGTGTTCCACCACTACGGGGCATTCCTCCATGCAGGCGCCGCAGGAGACGCAATCCCAAATCATCTGTTCCGGTATGACGTGGTCAATAATGGGGTTCGGCTCAACATGCTCGGGGTCTCGCGGGCCCTGATGCCCGATGGTCAGCATGTGGTCCTTGATATTTTCCACAATGTGCATGGGCGAAAGAATCTTACCGGTGGTATTAGCCGGGCATGCGTCGGTGCAACGGCCGCACACGGCGCAGGCATATCCATCGAGCAATTGCTTCCAGGTAAAGTCCTGCACACGACCTGCCCCGAACCGCTCGGCGTTTTCCAAGTCAATGGGCGCCATTGTTCCTTTTGGTTCCAGGGACCGGAAGTAGGCGTTCAAGGGCGCGCCGATCATGTGGATGTGCTTGGAAGTGGGGACGTATATTCCAAATCCCAGGATTATGCCTAGGTGGACCCACCAGAAAATCGCGTGGAGGGCCTCGGCTGCTCCGGCGCTCAGTCCTATAGCGGTGAAGGCGTTGCCCAGAACGCCGCCCACCAGAACCGCGGCCTCCGGACCTTCCCCTCCGGCAGCGACATAGAGGCCATGCACCAATAGAGTTGCGACCATGAGGCCGGCGGTCAGGCCTACGACAATGACTGCATCGATGTTGCGGGTAAGGTCAAAGCTGAGCCGATAGGGTTTGGCGGCCCACCGCCGTACCAGCATCCAGCCCAGGACGCCCAGGATAAGGACCGCATACAGGTCGAGGTAAATGCTGTAAACCTTGACGCCGGTGGAAGTGAGCAAGGTTTCCGGTAGCGGGTGCCAGATGGAGCCGGCGAAAATAAAGATCAGGTAACTGAGGGAAAAAGACAGGAAGCCCCAAAATACAAAGGCATGGCCCAGGCCTGCCAGGTCTATATTTCTACTGCGGGCGTCTATGGATCCAACCCGCTGCAAGACCTTGCGCTGGCCGAGCACAATGCTGACGGCACCGGTAAGCCTCTCCCAGGGACGGTCGAATCTGGCGACGCTGCGCCCCTGCCTGATGAGGTGGATTACACGGCGGTAAGCCAGATAACCGGCCAGCGCCTGGGTAGCAATCAGGGCCACGTAAACGCCAAGCCAGACAGGGATGACTCCAAAAATGTCGCCTGGTGGAACCATGGTGCAGGACTCCGGTGTGCATCAATTTTGTTCTCGTGTAGAGCAGGGGATAGTGTAACATACGGGGTACAAAGCAAACTCTAGCTTATTTGGGGGGACTACATCATGTCGGTACCTGCTGTAAATGTGTTTCACAGACCAATACTGGAAGTGTTGGCGGTAGCTACCGGCAATGTTTCGTATGCAGATTTAAATGAAGAGCTTGTCACCAGATTGTCTCTTACTAGCGATGACAAATTGGAGAAAACACCTGCTGGACGTTCGAAGTTAAACAGCCACATCTATAATGCAGCGTTTACGCTTAAGGGAGCAAGGTTGGTGGAACTACCCGTACAGGGGAAGCTAAGGATCACCCCCCAAGGAAGGCAATACCTAAAAGATAAACCCGGGTTAATTACGAATGGTGAATTAAAGCGCCTGGCTAGTGCATCAGTGGAGGACAATGATCATGCAATTGTAACTTTGCTAGAGGAGGAATATAGCCCTGAGGAGCAATTGGATTTCATCTCACGACAGTTAAGGGAGCAATTGGTGGACGAATTACTAACGAATCTGAAAGCGATTGCCCCGACAGATTTCGAACGTGTTGTTAATCGCTTGTTAAGTCGCATTGGTTACGGTGAAATAGATCGTGAGCATGGTCATAGCGGCGATGAAGGTATAGACGGTGTTCTAAACCAAGACTTGCTGGGACTGGACAAAGTTTATGTTCAGGCGAAGCGTTACGATGGTAGCCAAGTGCGTGAACCAGAAATTCGCCTTTTTCACAGTAGCCTTACCGCGAAAGGAGCAAGCAAGGGCGTATTCATCACCACGTCTGTATTTCATAATGGTGCGAAAGAAGCTGCCCACAACTTGTCGCTCGCTGACAAATTCATTCGCCTCATTGACGGCAAAGAATTGGCCGAACTTATGATTTCAAATGGCGTGGGAGTAGTTACGGAGATCACCTACGAAGTAAAGAAACTGGATGCTAACTATTTCTCCGATCTCTAAATCCGCTGAAAACGCTCTTCCGGCCACTTCTCTTTCCCTCTCCTCGCCGCTGTAGTACATTACATTTATGATGGCTAACAATAATGAGCCAGCATCCCCCGATGCACCATTAATTCCTCGAATCGTGGCCGCCTTCCGGCCGTACTCCGGTCGGATTACCCTCGTAGGCTTCCTGATATTGATTACTGCCGGACTGGGCGTGGTGAATCCAGTGCTCATCAGAGTGGTTTTCGACAACGCCCTGTTTCCGGAGGCGGGCGGCCCAGATATGCACCTGCTGTGGACTCTCGCCGGAGTGATGGCCGGAATAACCGTCATCACCGGCAGCCTGGGAATTGTCCAGACCTACCTGACCAACATGGTGGGGCAACGGGTGATGCGCGACTTGCGTGACACCCTTTACCGGCATCTCCAGGGTCTTTCTCTGAGTTTCTTTACCGACACCCGCACCGGCGAAATCCAGTCCCGGGTGGCCGACGACGTGGGCGGCGTACAACGGGTCGTGACCAATACCGTCTCCGATGTCCTTTCTAACAGTGTCATTCTAATCAGCACTCTGATTGCCATGCTGGTGCTATCGTGGGAGCTAACCATAGTTGCGGTGGGGACTGCGCCTGTCTTCTTTTGGCTTAGCAGGTTCGTAGGCGCCAAGCGACGGGCCATCGCCGCCGAAGCCCAGCGGTCCACGGCCGAGTTGACCGCCATCACCCAGGAAACCCTGTCAATATCGGGCGTCATGCTGGCCAAGCTTTTTGGACGCCAGAACAGCGAGATTGACCGGTTTCACCACCAGAATCAGAAACTGTCGGACTTGATACTCCGCCGGCAGATGACCGGTCAATCATTCTTCACTCTGATGCAGATATTCTTTTCCGTCTCACCCGTTGCCATATATCTCCTGGCCGGATACCTTCTGGTCGGTGGCGGCGTGAACCCGGTATCGGCCGGTACAATTGTTGCCTTCACTACCCTGCAGAGTCGTCTTTATTTTCCGATAGGACGGTTGCTTGAGGTGTCGGTGGAACTACAGGCGTCACTCGCCCTTTTCGAGCGCATCTTTGGTTACCTGGACATAAAGCCTGATATCTCCGATGAATCTGACGCCATCGAGTTATCGCCTGGTCAGGTGGCGGGCTCTGTCAGGTTTGACTCCGTACGGGTGAATTACTCCGCCCCTAATAACCCCGATTCGGATGCGGTGGGACCCGAAGGGATGGCGGCGAAAAAGAATGGACTTGAGTCGCAGTGGGCGTTGGACGGCGTCAGCTTTGAGATTAAGGCGGGCCAGTTGGCCGCTTTCGTGGGGCCCAGTGGCGCGGGCAAGACCACCATTTCCTACCTAATTCCCAGGCTGTATGATGCGACCGAGGGCAGTATCAGCATTGACGGCGTAGACGTGAGGAAGATTAATCTGGCATCTCTTGCAGGGCTGATAGGCTACGTTACCCAGGAGAGTTACCTGTTTCACGCCAGCATTCGGGAAAACCTGTTGTACGGCGACGGTCAGGCCAGGCAGCAAGACCTTGAGGCCGCCGCAAAGGCCGCCTACATCCACGATCGCATAGTGGAATTCCCTGAGGGCTACGACACAGTCGTAGGCGAACGGGGTTACCGGCTCTCCGGCGGGGAGAGGCAGCGCCTTGCCATTGCCCGTGTGATACTTCACCAGCCCAGGATTCTCATTCTTGATGAGGCCACGTCGGCGCTTGACACAACCAGCGAGCGGTACGTGCAGTCGGCATTGCAACCGTTAATGCGGGGACGCACCACCGTGGCCATTGCTCACCGATTGTCTACCATTATCGCGGCCGACGTCATCTATGTTATAGACCGCGGCAGGCTCATGGAGCAAGGCACCCACACCGAATTGCTGGCGCGCGGTGGCCTGTATGCCCACTTATATCAGGAGCAATTCGATGGCGGCCAAGTCGAGTGCTATTGCGAGGACGGGGTAGTGCTGAGCGACGGGCAAATTGTATATCCAGATCCCGAGGAAGCGTTTGTGTAACCCTTGTTCAACCCAACTACCTAAGGAACCGTGGCCCCTTGGGAGAGATCCCTTTGATCACCAGAGGTCGTGAATTTGAGCTAGCCCCGCAGACGCGGTATGACTTCTTCACCCATTAACTGAATCTGGCGCAGGGTTGCCTCTTGCGACATCCCCGGCCACTGCATGCGGAAAATCAGGTAGTTGACGCCCAGTTCCTGCTCGTAACGCTCAATTTCTGATGCAACGTCCTCAGGCGAACCAAGCAAGAAACGATCGCGGGCCAAATCCTGGTAAGGAACAGAGAAGCTTTCCTCGCCGGGTAAGGCCTTGTCCTGGCCCCAGGCGGCGTAGGCAGCGTACTTGGGCCCCAGGTATGGCTCACTCTCCACGAAAGCCGTTTCCCGGTCCTGTGCCACGTAGAGTTCCCGCATCATGGGCAAGGCTTCCGGGGTGGGTTGCCCTGCCCGTTCCAGGGCCGCCTGGTAGCCATGCCATTGGTCTGAGACCATCTCCATTGTCGCGTGGGGGTTTACCAGCCAGGGATATCCCCAGCGGGCGGCTCGCCGAATAGCCACATCATTGTTGGCGGCGACCCAAATGGGTGGATGGGGTTGCTGCACGGGTTTGGTGGTCGGAGAAACCCGGGGGACCTGGTAAAACTTGCCGGAAAACTCCACCTCTTCCTGGGACCAGAGCAACTTCATCACGTCCAGCGCTTCTCTTAAGCGCGCAACGCGCTCGCCCCGTTCCACGCCAAAGGCTGCATATTCCTCGTCACGGTAACCCAATCCCACGCCGAAAATGAAACGGCCTCCGCAAATAGCGTCCATGGTTGCTACGCTTTCGGCCAGTTCCACGGGATTGTGCAGCGGCACCAGAATGACCGTTGCCGCCACCTCCATGTCCCCGGCTTCAGCCGCCAAGCGGGCCAACAAAGGAAAGCTGGAGCTCATCTGATATGGGGCTGCAAGGTAATGCTGTCCCGTACAGATCAGGTCAAAACCCGCCTCCCTGGCGGCCCCGACCTGCTCCACACTCTCCCGTATCTTTTGCGAAAAGGATTCCCCGGGCAAGTATTGATTGGTTACAAAAAATCCCAGTTTCATGGCAATTCCCGTTAGTACAGAGTTTTCAAAAATCTCTTGGCTGAAAGGTCTGCTCCGTATTCTATAAGCTCTAGAGGCCTTTAACAATGAGTGCTTCTTTATACTTAGGCCACATCCATTACAGTAATTTGATAGACCTGGAGTGGTCAACTATTGTAGAATCTGAAATTGGTGATTGAGATTATGTAAATGGGTTTGGGGGATAGGGATGAAGATTGCCAGATTCCGTTCAGGAAGTCGAACCGCACACGGTGTAGTTTTCGACGACGAAGTGGCCGAGATTAGGGGAAGTATATACACCAGCTTCAGAATTACAGACACACGACATCCGCTTTCCGAAGTGAGATTTTTGCCGCCCACAGACCCGGGGGAACTATGGGGCCCGGGACTGAATTTCGTAGACCACCTTGAATACGCTGGCTCGGTTTTTGGGCAAGACGCAATGCCGGTGCCGGAAAAACCCCAACCCTGGCGCAAGGGTCGCAACGCGCTGACCGGTGTGAACGACCCGATAATCATTCCCAAGGACACTGCCGGAGAGGTGCACTATGAAGGGGAAGCGGTGGCGGTGATTGGGAAAGTCTGTCGCCGTATTTCTGTGGAACGAGCTTCTCACTATATCCTGGGCTATACCTGCGGGAACGACGTCAGTGAACGGTCCTGGCAGAAGGATGACTGGACATTCTGGCGAGCTAAGGGTGCCGATACTTTTGCCCCGGTTGGGCCGTGGATCGAAACTGAAGTGGACCCTCAACAACTGGACTTGCTGGTGCGCATAAACGGTGAAGAAGTCCAGCGGTGCAACACCTCCGATATGCTGTTCAGCTTCGCAGAAATAGTTAGCTACATCAGCCAGCAGGTAACTTTGAAGCCAGGCGACCTGGTGTTTTCCGGAGCAACCGGAGTAACCCGTGCCATTACGCCAGGAGACGTGGTGGAAGTTGATATACCCGGCGTCGGGGTCCTGAGTAACCCGGTTATTGCCGAATTCGAAGCAGGTCAGGGAAAATAGACTGCAGAAACCAGTGCTGGCGGGAGAGCCTCCGGCGCTTAGCAAACGCCTGTTTAAAGCCCTGTCTATTGAGGCAGGGCTCTACCTTGTCTGACCGTCCCCGGTTTCGTCGGTAACGGTTTCCAGTTCCTGGCCACTCTCTTCAGACAGCGGCGGACTTGGCCTCTTCGCCAGGGCGAACATCAAGGCGCTAATGACAAAGGTGGGCGCAAATGAGATCAGTACAATCTCGTAGCTTCCCGTAGTGTCCCGAATCCATCCGGCATAGATGGGTGCTATAAACATCCCGATGTTGTGGAAAATGCTCATTGCTCCCATCAGGCTGGCGAACCGGTTCCGACCGAAGTAGTCCCCCACCATGATCCAGTTAACCGACGTGATACCCTCCACGATAGCCAGTCCCAGGATGAACACAATCAGGGCCGGCCACTGCGGCAACAACCACAGTCCTACCAGCCCCACAGCCCCCAGGTTCATACCGTAGAAAAGCAGCTTACGGGGTGAGAGGCGTCCTCCGGCCACTCCCAGAAGGAAACGCAACGGGATTGCCAGGAAGAACATTATCGATGCTGCCAGTGTGGCGGTATCCTCTGATACTCCTTTCCAGACCAGCAAGGGGAACAAGTGGATGATGATGGAGTTGGTGGCCGAAACGCGGGTTATGACTCCAAAGAGAATGAACCAAAAAGCCTTGGTGCGCATGGCCTGACGCACAGTGAAGTTCTGTTCTTCACCCGCCGCAGATGAGCCTCCACCGTGGTGATGTCCGCCTCCCCGAGAGGCACGAGTTGCTGCCTGGCCGACAGGAGGATCGCCATCTGGTCGGAGGCCAAGATCCTCGGGTTTACTGCGAATGACGTATGCCACTGGAATCGTGAGAAGTGCTATGAATAATCCAATGGCGAACACCGTCTCACGCCAACCAACATAGACAACCCCTAGGTGAAGCAGTGGGACCACAATTGCCCCGCCGCCGGCGAAAGCAGTCATCAATGTGGAAAGGGCTAGCGCCTTGCGCCGCACGAACCATTGGTTCACCGTAGCCATCAGGGTCTGGCCCAATCCGGCTGTCTTGCCCACAGATACAACGCCCACAAAGAGCAATACCAACTGCCAGTATTCCTGAGCAAAGGAAAGGAGCATCAAACCTATGCCGGCGGTCAGCCCGCCAAAAAGGATCATTGGCCGGGAACCAAACTTGTCTACCAGCCAGCCCACCAGGGGCGCACCGAAGCCACCTTCAGCCCGGGCCAGGCTGAAAACCAGTGACATAGCGGCGTAGGAGATACCGAGGTCATTGCGGATCGGTTCGAAGAAGCGGGGGAAACCAGTGGAGATGGCGCCGTTGCCAAACATCCCCTGCAGGCAGGACACCGCTACTACGTACCAGCCATAAAAAAAGCGGCCCTGCCGCTGCTGCGTACCGGTTGCCTCTGCTGTGGTGCTGGTGGAAGTTCCGGGGTCAGTGGGAGTGTTGTTCATAGCTGCGGCAACATATTATCCCAGTTTTGAATACTTGGTCAAGTGAAGTATTACATTCACTTATATCTAACAAGGTGATGCGAGGTCAAACCTATTTCGCTTCACTGGATTTAACCCCGCCTTTAGGAAGTTTCCAGCGCAGTTGTTGGATTGACTTCGTCCCAGTGCCATAATGTGTTCATGCAAGAAGCCCCTGCAAGTTCTTCACCTTTTGAAGCCGCTCTCAAACGGGACAGAGCATTTGTGGTTGCCGGGTTGGTGGCAATAACTGCCCTTGCCTGGGCGTACTTGTTCTACCTCGCACAAAATATGGTAGGCATGGAAAGTGTGGGCGGTCTGGAAATTGCCGGGTCGGCCATGATGGTGGCGTGGGGGCCGGCAAATTTCGGCCTGATGTTCCTGATGTGGACCGTGATGATGGTTGGCATGATGGTGCCTTCGGCAACGCCAATGATCTTGACCTTCGCCACCATAAACCGGCGCCGTCGTCAGAATGGCAATCCCTATGTCCCTACCGGCGTTTTTCTGTCGGGGTACCTCCTGGTTTGGGCTGGCTTTTCAATGGGAGCGACTCTGGTCCAGTGGGCCCTGCACTCCGCAACCTTGCTGTCCCCATTGATGATTAGCGCCAGCCCGATTCTTGGTGGAATATTGTTGCTGGTAGCAGGCGCCTTCCAGTGGAGTCCCATTAAGAGGGCCTGCCTTCGTAATTGTCGTTCGCCGATGGGATTTATTACCAACGATTGGCGAGAGGGACACCGGGGCGCGCTGGTAATGGGTCTTCACCACGGCACATACTGTCTGGGCTGCTGCTGGGCGTTGATGGGGCTCCTTTTCCTGGTAGGGGTAATGAATCTCCTGTGGGTCGCGGCTTTGGCGGCGTTCGTGCTGGTAGAAAAGGTTGTTCCGGCTGGCAACTGGGTAGGTCGAATAGCCGGACTTGGGCTGCTGGTCTGGGGGTTTTGGCTACTGGCAGGAGCCATTGGGAGCTAGCAGTGTTCGGGGGTGTTGTTGAGTCAGACTGAACCGGCTCCGGGTAAGAAGCGAGCCGTAAAGTTGCTTGCCTCTCATAAGTTAAGGAGGGATATATGCCGAGTCATGCCGATAACCATGATCGGGACAAGTTGCTGAGGTGGTATGCGGATCTGAAGAAGGCCCAAATCGATGTTCCCCCTGTGTTTGCCATTTTCCTTGTGTCGGAGGTTGACCGGGCCGCCCACGATGTTTTTCGGTCCTTTCGCAGCAGCTTTGAGGAACATCAACTGGGTTTCGAGCACTTGGTAATTTTCGGCCAGCACGGAGTATCTGCTACAGCTCGGCATGTGCGTGACAAGTTTGGTCTACAGTCAGACGGCGGACCGTCGGTAGTATTGTTCTCCGGTGAAGGCGATCAGCCTCTTGTAGTAAAGATGTCTAAGGGGGAAGTGGGCGGTGCAGGCAAGGAAACTGAAGCTGGATGGCAGAACGCATTGGAGCAAGCAGTGACGGCTATTAGAAACAAGGTCAAGGATGAAGGCGCAGCTTTGGAAGCGCTGCGGGAGCTTTGCACAGAGTTGGCTGGTAGGAATTAAGGGGCTTAATCTGGGGGTGAATCGTGGAGCCACTAATTTTAATTGTCCTATTACTGTCTGGCCTGTCTGCAGGTGCACTCGTGGGCTGGGTGTTAAGAGGCGGTCGGGCGAGTAATGAGGCGGCAGAGCAACGTACTGAAATCGCGCGCCTCAATGGTCAGTTGGAGCAGGCCGCCACGGCACAACAGTTGTTAGAATCCGCCAAGGCCCAGTTCAGCGAAGCGGCCAAATTGACTGCTGCCGAAGCCCTGCAGGGAAACAATGATCAATTTCTCAAATTGGCCAACGAAAATCTGGGCAAGACTCTGGAAACGGCGAACCGGGAGTTGCAACAGAGGCACCAGCAGTTTCAGGAATTGGTCAAGCCCTTGTCCGAAAACTATAGCAAGCTCAATCCGCAGATCGAGACCCTGGCCAAGCAGAGCCAGTCGCTGGCTACCGAAACCGGCAAGTTGTCCTCTGCATTGACCGACAACCGACAGGCTGGTCAATGGGGAGAGGTGCAGCTGAGGCGCGTTATAGATCTGGCTGGGATGAGCGACTACTGCGACTTTGCGGAACAGAAGGTTCTGGGCGCTTCCCAAGGGCGCCCGGATCTAATCGTTAGACTGCCCGAGAAGAGGGCCATAGTGGTAGATGCCAAGGCATCCACTCTGGCATACATGGAAGCACAGCAGACAGATGACGCCGATATGGCCGATAAAGCCTGGACTCGGCACGCTCAGGCGATGCGGCGGCAGGTGGACGACCTTGGTGGAAAGAATTACGGGGCCGCCGTTGACGGCTCGATGGACTTTGTGGTGATGTTCGTGCCGGGTGACCAGTGTTCCTGGCTGCGGCCCTCAGCGGCAACCCCGGCCTGATTGAGTACGCGATGGCCAAGCGGGTTGCGATCGCGACACCCGCCTCCCTGATTTCCATGCTTTGGGCAGTCGCCAACGGTTGGCAGCAGTTCCGACTTGCGGAAGACGCGGCGCGCATCAAGGAAGCAGGGGAAGAGATGTACAAGCGTCTGACCACGTTTATGAATCACTACGCCAGGGTAGGCAGGGAACTGGAATCGGCGGTGTCCGTCTACAACCAGTCGGTGGGTTCTTTTGACCAGCGCCTGGCGCCGCAGGGAAGGCGGTTCGCCGAGTTGGTGGTGGGAAGCGATGCGGACCTGACGTCGCCCAACACCATAGACGGCCTCCCAAGGGTGTCCGCCTATGCTGGTGTCGACGACGAAGATAAAGACCTCTCCAGCGCGGCGGCCGACAATTGATTCCGGTTGTAAACGCTTTTTGCCACTGCTACAATCACGCCAACTATAGTAAATGGAGGTACTAACATGGCTCTCATTTCCAACTTGGGCCACGTAGGGATCATCTGCGACGATTTTCTGAAGATGCGAGACTTTTATACCCGGGTGCTTGGGTTGACAGTGACCGACGAAGACCCTGATCGGGGGAGTTGCTTCCTCAGCGCCGACCCTGAAAACGAGCACCACGAACTAAACTTGGGTCAGGCTAACGAGAACCGCCCCCGAACCCGCAACGTCGGCCAGGTCTCCTTCATTGTCCCCAGCATGGAGGCCCTGCGGGAACTGGACCGCCGCTTCAAGAATGAAGGCACCACCATCCTGCGCACCGTCACCCACGGCATATCCAACAGCATCTACTTCGACGATCCGGAAGGCAACGTGGGGGAGGTCTATTACAAGACCGGTTACATAGTGAAGCAGGGCTTTGGGCGACCCATCGACCTGGAAAACCAGTCGGACGAAGAGCTTATGGCCTTTGCCCAGAGCTTCGAAGCCACCGAGGGCCCGTTCCAGGGCGCCAAGCTGCCCGTAGGAAGCGCCGACTAGTCATCTCTTCAGAGACAGCTACCGGGGATTGAATATGGTAATGTAGGGGCGGGTTCAAAACCCGCCCTTACTTTTTGTCCTTATTATTTTGGCAGTTGCGACAACCGCCAGTTGTGCCAGGAATTCGTGACCACAATGGAAAGACTCGAGGTTTAGGAGGGAACTGACATGGTCTTGGACGTTACAACAGCAATAGGAGCCATGACTGGCGCCCGTTATATAGAAAGCCTGCGCGACAGTCGCGAAGTGTGGCTAGACGGGGAACTGGTTTCCGACGTTCCTGATCATCCCGCCTTTCGTGGCATGGTCAACGAGTTGGCCCGTATCTATGACTTGCAGCATTCTTCGGAGTTTCAGGAAGTCATGACCTTTGTCTCGCCGGAGACGGGCAATCGGTGCAGCTACTCCTGGCTGTTGCCTCGGTCGGCTGAAGACCTGGAGCGCAAGCGCCGCAACAGCGAAATCTGGAACGAGCAGAGCTGGGGGCAGTTGGGCCGCAGCCCCGACATCCTTGCGCCCCACATCACGGCCTTGTATGCCATCCGGGATTCGCTTGGTTCCGTAAAGCACCCAAAGTGCGATTTCGGTGAGAACATCTCCAACTACCACCGCTATTGCCAGGAATATGACCTGTTCCTTACCCACGCTCTGGGCGATCCTCAAGTTGATCGGAGCCAACAGCCGCAAAACGAACAGCGCAACATTATCGAAGAAGAACTGGCGCTGCATGTGGTCGAAGAGACCAATGAAGGCATAATCATTACTGGCGGAAAGCAACTGGCCACGGCTGCCCCCATCAGTAACGAGACCTACGTGTCCCTATCGGCAACCTTCCTGAGGCGATCCGACCCCAATTGCGTCCTGGCTTTTTCCATCCCTACCAACAGCCCCGGCATGAAGATCTTGTGCCGTGAGCCGGTGTCCCAAGGGTATGGCGGGTTCGGACATCCCCTTGGCCTGAACTACGACGAGCAGGACTCCATGCTGTTCTTCGAGGAGGTGCTGGTGCCCTGGGACCGCATCTTCATGCTCTACGACTCTTCTCCTCTGGTGGCACACCTTACTCGGCGCACTAATTTCCAGGGCTGGCCCAACCTGGTGCGCATCCATCAGCGCATGAAGTTGATGACGGCGGTAGCTACATTGATTGCCGAAGCTATTGGCGTGATTGAGTACAGAGAAGTTTCCTCCAAGCTGGGGGAGATGGCCACCTATACGGAGATGTGGCGCCACTCTATGGACGGCATCGAGCACAATGCCTTTCTTACCGAAGACGGGTTGATGTCGCTGGGTGATATGAACGCCATGAACATCTTCTTCTCCCAGATGTCCTCGCGGATGGTGGAGTTGCTGAGGGAGATTTGCGGGTCAGGGATAATCATGCAACCGAGCGAAAGGGACCTGGCGAACCCGGAACTGCGCAGCTACCTGGACAGGTACATGAGGGGCAAGGGCGTTGATGTGGAGTACAAGTCGCGTCTGTTCCGCCTCGCGCATGATCTGGCAGTCTCTTCATTTGGCATGCGGCAGGAAATCTACGAGTACTGGCATGGTGGAGACCCCAATCGCAACCGAATCAATTTGATGAGGAATTACGACCAGGTAAACATAACCGATCAAGTAAAAGACCTGCTTTCACGTCCACTTTCACACGAGGGTTAAGGCTGCATAACTGGATGATTTGCTGCGGGCCACGCCACCCTTTCTTGTGGTGAAAACGGGCAATCCGGGAGTTCGAGCACAATGAGCCGGCTGGAAATGGATAGTTTGCTGGCCGGATAGCGGGCTGAGACCGCTCCTTCCGTTTGTCCCGCCAAAGGGGTGATGATATACTCGTCTGCGGAAATTCTTATCTGCAATCGGGAACTACCTCAAATTATGGGCGATTTTTTAAACCTGTTGGCGTTACCTCTCTCCCTCTTCCAAGCCGGTGGCGGAGGCGAGCTTAGCGAAATCCTCATTCGGCTGCTTATCCAGGTTTCCATAATCCTGTTCGCCGCCAAGTTGGCAGGGGAGTTAGCCACCAGGTTCCTCAAGGTGCCGTCTGTGCTGGCCGAATTGGGAGTAGGCGTCGTCATCGGGCCCTTTGCTTTGGGCGGGCTAAGCTTCATGGGGTTCGGTCCGCTTTTCCCCATACCCCTGTTGGATGGCAAACCCGCTACGATTCCCGTTAGCAACGAACTCTATGCCCTGGCCCAGATTGGCTCAGTGGTATTGCTGTTCGCCATCGGGTTAGAGACAAACCTTCGGCAATTCCTCCGCTATGCCGGTCCGGCCACGGCGGTCGCCATCGGCGGTGTGGTATTGCCGTTTGGCCTGGGCGTAGGAGCCACCGTCATGTTCGGTTTTGCGGGCGAAGGCGGTTGGACATCACCGCAAGCCCTGTTTATGGGCGCCATATTGACGGCTACCTCAGTGGGCATTACCGCTCGGGTGCTGGCCGACCTGCATCGCCTGGATGATCCAGAGGGCGTTACCATAATTGCGGCGGCCGTGGTGGATGATGTTCTTGGCATCATGGTTTTAACGGTCGTGGTGGGTATCAGCACTGTCGATAACTTCACACTGGGGACGCTGGGTTGGATCAGTTTCAAGGCCATCGGCTTCTGGCTTGGGTTAACGGTAGTCGGAATTCTTGTGGCGCCGTACCTAGAAAAGATCCTGGATAAATTCAGTTCAACCAGCGCGTTGATGTGCATACCTCTTGCCCTGGCGCTGCTGGCCGCCGGTCTGGCGGAACTGTTTGGGTTGGCCTTCATTATTGGCGCTTTCTCAATCGGACTGGCTCTATCCACCACCCGGTTGGGTCATTTGGTAGAAGCAGCCATGCTGGGTGTGGTGGACTTCCTGGTTCCGGTGTTCTTTGTAGTCATGGGTATGCTGGTGGACGTCACCGCTATACAGACCGGGATAGTCTTCGGCCTGATTATTTCGGTGCTGGCTATCTTCTCCAAGGTGGTGGGCTCAGGGGGGCCGGCCCTGATAAGCGGCTTCAACTGGAGGGGCAGCGCCCGTATTGGTGTCGGCATGATGCCCCGCGGCGAGGTGGCCCTGATTATCGCTGGCATTGGCCTTTCTCATGGCATCATCGGCCAGGACCTTTTTGGTGTCAGTATCTTGATGACCGTGCTGACGACCCTCATAGCGCCAATAGTTCTGGTTCCTCTGTTCAGGTCAGGGGGCGCCGGAGTGCGCAAGCTGGCCAAAGAAGAAAAAGAGCGAGAGGCCGCAGTTGCAGAGGCGGTGGAAGACTAGAAACCGGAGACACTGGGGTAATACGCAGGAACGTGTGCGGTAATCCAGGGTTGACATGCACCTGGCTTGCCGGAATCAAGGGAAGGAGACCGGAGAACTATGATAGGTGTTTTGACTCATCACTGGGCAAAGGGTGACAAGGTAGAAGAGGCCAAGAAGCTGCTGGACGGCAACGGCATAGCCCAAAGCAAGGCGCCGGGGTTCGGCAGCCGCGAGACATTATACTCACTGACCGACCCCACGAAAATAACCACGCTGGTTACCTGGGAAAGCAATGAGATTTACGATGCCTGGCGGGCCAGCCCGGAGCGGGCCGTAGCCATGGCAGGCGCCGAAGAACTGTGGTCTCAGTCGCCGGAATCGGAAAGGTTTGATGTGGCCTAGCTTAGGTGCGCGACACCTGAGCCGAGGTGGGAAGAAGCCATCACATGGGCAACCCAGGGGTGGTTAGTCTTAAGTACAGTCTACGATAGGATACCACCCAGGCCCCCCTCCAGGTGCTCCTCGGCCAATTCAGTGAATCTTTCCAGCTTGTGCTTCGCATAAGGGTTTGCCAGTTCGAGTAGGCCCTTCAACGACTCGGCGATGTCGAGGGTGTTGCCTTCCACCAGTAGCAAAGACGCGTCCCTCTTTTGCGCCTCAACCCGGATGTACTCCGTGGGTTCTTCTCCGCCCGTCAAGACCAGTAGCTTGGTGTCGCACATCAGGCTGGCCATTTGAATATCGGGTCTTGCAGCCCGGGTAATTACTGCCTGGTTGGCGTAGCGCCCAAAATAATTTGGCCCCGAGTCGAGGATATTCCCGCCAATCAGAAAGCGGTCGATCCACAGGTCGGAAGCTGCAGGTTCCCGGATCCAGCGTCCGCCCAGAAAGTCAGCTATCTGGCCTGAGGTCAAGGCCAGCATCTCCCGGTCTTCCGGTATTGCCCCCCACACCGGCAGTCCCTGCCTGCTCAGTCGGGTTACCAGTTTATCCTGAACCTCCCGACGGCGATGTCGCGGGACGTTGTTGACTACAATTCCTGCGAGGTCGTCCCCATAGTTCTGGCTAGTTTGTGAGATGTGCCCTGCGGTCGACGCAGGATCGCTGACGCCTGCCAATGATTGGACCAGAAGCACCGGAAATCCGGAGGGAGCGACAGGTGCGTCCCATTCCACCAGGACCACGTCGAATTCTTCCCCCAGTCGGGTAAGGGTTTCCGAGACCGCACGGGAACGGGACTCCGAAAGACTGTCAGGGAGTTGAAGAGGGTCAATAGGTTCGGGGAATGGAGGAGGCACGTTGTATTGTGGTGACCCTAGTGATTCCAGCATGTTAGATATGAAATACAGGTCAGGATCAGCATCGGGAATAGGGGAGAGAGGTTTGAAGTAGGCTGTCCTCTTCCCAGCGGCGCCATGTTGGCGGGCTAGGGCCCCGGACAGGCAGGTCTTGCCGGCGCCGCTAAGGGTGGAAACTATGTTGAGCGTTGCCAAAAGCGCCCCCTTCTATGGTCATCGTTGCCGTTCAAATTTTACCATAGGGGCAATTGAAACCAGTAAGCCACTGGGCAGAAGGGGGCCCGGACCCTGTGTTAGAATTGTCGAAATTCCCACCCGTAGATAAACGGAGTATTTGAATGGTTTCCATAGCATACGAAAAGGTCACACTTTCCAACGGCCTTGAGGTGATTCTGCACGAAGACCACTCCATTCCCCTGGCGGCAGTCAATGTTTGGTACCACGTGGGGTCGAAGAACGAGATACCTGGTCGGACCGGTTTTGCTCACCTGTTCGAGCACGTAATGTTTGAGGGTTCCGGGCATCACAACAGCAGCCACTTTGAGCCGCTGCAGAAAGTGGGGGCCAACCTCAACGGTTCCACCAACTCCGACCGGACAAACTACTGGGAAGATGTGCCCTCCAACTACCTGGAACTGGCGCTTTGGCTGGAGTCGGACCGGATGGGCTTCCTGCTAGACGCCCTGGACCAGCAGCGGTTTGAGATTCAACGCGACGTCGTCAAAAACGAGCGGCGCCAGAGCTACGAGAATCGTCCCTACGGAATGGCCCAGTGGAATATCCAGGAGGCGGTATTCCCACTGCCCCATCCATACCACTGGATGACCATCGGTTCCCAGGAAGACCTGGATGCCGCCAGTTTAGATGACATAAAAGACTTTTTCCGCAGGTTCTATTCACCTTCCAACGCCAGTCTCTCCATTGCCGGAGACATAGATCGGAACGAGACCCTGGAGATTGTGAATCGCTACTTTGGAGACCTGCCCCCCGGTCCCCCGGTGCGCCGCGTCGGCCGCTTCGACTCCGCACTGGGCGGACGAGTGGAGTTGGAGATGCGGGACAAAGTGTCGCTGCCCCGACTGTATATTGTCTGGCCCGCGTTGCCCGACAACGACCCGGATGAGGGCGCCCTGGAACTGCTGCGAGCGGTCCTAGCCGATGGGCAAAGTTCCCGCCTGTACCGCAGCCTGGTATACGACAAGCAGATCGCCCAGAGTGTAGGCGTCCGCAATCACTCGGCTGAGATCGCCGGCCAGTTCATTGTTGACGTTACTGCTGCTGCCGGTCACTCCCTGGACGAATTGGAAACGGCCGTAGACGCGGAGATTGCTCGAATCTGGCAGGACCCGCCCACCGACGAGGAACTGCAACGGGCGAAGAACCGCTTTGAGAGTTCGCACTTCCGCCAACTGGCCAGGATAGGAGGCTTTGGTGGCAGGGCTGACATTCTCAACTACTACAATGTCCTGTACGGTGACCCGAACATGATAAACACCGGCATGGACAAATATATGGCAGTGCAGCCGGAAGACATTCTCAGAGTTGGTCAAGAGGTCCTGAAACAGCGGCAAGTGAGGATGCGGGTTTTGCCTGAAAGTCAGTTGCAACCTGCGGGCTCTGCCAATTTGGACCGCACTGTTACGCCGCCGGCCGGAGACGAACCTGAGTTTACACCTCCGGTGCCCGTCCACCGGCAGTTGGACAATGGATTGCAGGTAACCGTAGTAGAGAAACGGGGATTACCAATTGTCTCTTTTGCTTTGTTGGTACAAGCCGGAGCTATCACGGACCCGCCGGAACTACCGGGGCTGGCCTCATTCACGACTCAAATGTTGCCCGAGGGGACACAGACCCGTTCCAGCCAGGATATCGCCCATGCCTTTGAGTTTATCGGGGCTCGTCTGTCTACCGAAACCAGGAAAGAGGCCAGTGTGCTGTCCTCCGAGACTCTGAGCAAGCACTGGGCGACGGCCCTGGAGTTGCTGGCAGACGTAGCTCAGAACCCTTCGTTCCCTGAGTACGAGGTAGATCGCATCCGAAGGGAGCACCTGACTGACATCCGCCGAGGAAAGGACGATCCAACCTTTGTGGCGGAGCGAATAATGTCCGGCCTCGTCTTCGGCCGCGGATCCCGCTACGGTCATCCTAGCATGGGCAATGAAGAGTCGGTGGCGGCTTTCACCCGGGAAGACATACAGAACCATTTTGAAAAGCATTTTGGGCCGTCCGGAGCTAACCTGGTGGTCGTAGGTGACGTGAGCCTGGACGAGGTAATGGGGCAAGCGCAGGAGCTGTTTGGAGACTGGAGCGATGCACCAGCCAGAGCGGAAAGGGGGGAATCCGGAGATCCGGACGGGAAGGTTGAAGGGCTGCCAACCACTATTTATTTGGTAGACAAGCCGGGGGCGGCGCAATCGGTGCTTCGAGTAGGGCATGATACCGTGCCTCGCAGCCATGCCGACTATACCCCTTTGACCCTGCTCAACTACTCTTTTGGCGGCCAATTCTCTGCGCGGCTAAACCAGAACCTGCGCCAGGACAAGGGCTACAGCTACGGCTTTAATTCAGGCATTTCCTGGTACACACCCCAGTCGCTGCTGGTGGCTGGTGGCAGCGTTCAAACCGCGGTTACCAAGGAGTCGGTGCAGGAAACCCTGAATGAATTCAAGGAAATCCACGGCGCGCGTCCAGTGACCGACGAAGAGCTTGCCGCGGCCAAAGCGGGGATGCTGCTCGGCTTTCCGGCAGGATTCGAACGGCCCGGTCAGGTGCTCGTACAAGTGATCCAGCTCATTCAGCACCAGTTGCCAGACGACTACTTCCGCACAGTAAAGGAAAGAATATCTGCTGTCACTTTGGATGACGTCAGAAAGGCTGGCGAAAAAAGAGTTCACCCAGATGGACTAAGAGTATTGGTGGTGGGAGACCGCTCTGTAGTCGAACTTGGGTTGCGTGAGTTGGGACTGCCCATAGTGGTTTTGGACAGTGAGGGCGAAATTATCGGATAGGTGTCCAGGCCTCACCTGAAATTACGAACTAGCGAGGGAGCCGGAATTACAGTTGCCGTATCGCCCGGCGTTGGGCTGCAAATAGAGGTTCCATGCCCCGGGCGGCCAAGGCAAGGATTCCTTCAACCCGCTGCCTGGGAAAGGGTGAGCCCTCAGTGGCTCCCTGAAGCTCCACCAATTCGCCGCGATCAGTCATGACTACATTGAAATCCACCTGGGCGTCAAAGTCCTCGCGGTAACACAGGTCCAGCAGCAAGTCGTCCTTGACCAATCCCACGCTGACGGCGGCCACCGCGCCGTGGAGAGGTATTCTGCGTACCGCCCGGCTGTCTACCAGCACCTTCAATGCCTGATACAGGGCCACGTAGGCGCCGGTTATGGCGGCAGTGCGAGTTCCCCCGTCGGCCTGTATTACGTCGCAGTCTATTTGGACTGTGCGTTCCCCCAGTGCCTCCAGGTCGGTTATCGCCCTCAATGAACGCCCGATGAGCCGTTGAATCTCCTGGGACCGACCGCTGATTCGTCCGGAGTCCCGTTCTCGGGGTGTTCTGGTGTTGGTGGCGCGGGGCAGCATGTTGTATTCGGCGGTAACCCAGCCCTGGCCCTGGCCTCGAAGGAAGGGTGGCACCCGTTCCTCAAGGGATGCGGCGCACAATACTTTGGTGTGCCCCGTCTCAATCAATGCCGACCCTTCGGCGAACCGCTGGTAGTTAGGGGTAATGGAAATCGGGCGGGTTTCATCCCATTGCCGACCGTCATGCCTGGTCAAGATACTTTCTCCTTGTTTTCGTCATCTGTTTCAGTGGGCGAGCACCTGAGAGTATAGCTTGACTGGACGTTCTTCAAAAGGCTGCCTCAAGACCTGATGTTTCGCGCCCTTCGCTCACGGTTATTCACTTCTCTGTCTTGACCCACAGGCGTTTCCCATCGGTGCTGAATTTGATAGTACCCTGGTTGGCGGTAGAGAATACTCCCTCTTCGCCCACAGTTTCTTTCAGACGCGCCATTACTGAAGGATGTGGGTGGCCGTATTGGTTGCCCTCGCCAGCGGAGATTACCGCCCACCGGGGATTTACCTCTCTCAGAAATGTGGTGGTGGTAGAAGAATTGCTGCCGTGATGAGGCGCTTTCAGCACGTCGCTTTCCAGGCCTGGAGAGTTTTTGGTCATGTAGCGTTCGGCCTCGGCCTCGATGTCGGCGGTTAACAGGAAGCTAATCTCCTCATAGTCCAGTTTGAGCACTACGCTGTTATTGTTGGAGTCCCAAGTCGGTCCCCTCACAGGGTTAGGGGGAGGGTGCAAGACACGGAGCACTATTCCCTCTTCGAGGGCCAATTCCTGTCCGGCAGCGAGGTTGGCCACAGTATGGTCTCCCTGCTCAACCGCTTTACGCCATTGAGGGTATAGGGGGCTGTCAAGGTCGTCCACGCCCACAGCTACGGTTCCAACTTGGTAAGTCTCAAGCACACTTAGCAATCCGCGGCTGTGGTCTGCGTCCAAGTGGGTTGCTATCAACAAGTCCAGGGAACGGTCCCGCCAGGGCAAATTGTCCTGAAGTTGGAACTCGGCGCCGCCGAAATCTGGCCCGCCGTCAATCAGTATCTGCTTTCCGCCGGGCGTCACAATAAAGATGCTGTCGCCCTGTCCAACGTCCAGGAAGTGGACGTGAAGTCGCTCGTCGCCGGGTAGAAGCATTGGGATCAATAGGAATGCTAACGCCACTACCAGAGCAAGGCAGCCCACCACCAATCCCAACTTGGGTTTCACCCCTCGCTCCCACGCCGGTTTGAAAGGAAGCGTCTTGTCCTTTGATAGAGCCCCCCTGAACCTGGACAGGACTTGCACACGATAAGTCCTGCTGTCGGCCAGCACCAGCAGGGCCGGCAACAAGCCGTACCAAGCCCAGGTCAGTGGGTAGGATTCACCAGCAATGGCGACCGTCCACTTGGGCACCGACTCAACCAACTGCAATAAGGCTGTAAGGGGAATCGATCCCGGTATGCCTACCAATTGGCCCAGGACCGGGTGAATGCTTCCTGCAAGGCCCACTGCCATGCCTCCTCCCAGTGCAAATGGCAGCAAAGGTGTGGCCAGGATGGTGGCTGGTATGCCCAGCATGGGAATCTGTTTAAAGTTGAGGGCAACCAGGGGGAATGTGGCCAGGGTGGCGGCAATTGATACGATAGCTGCGGCTAACAGCCAACCGGTAACAACTCCCATTGCAGGACCCAGAGACCAATTGCTTTGCTCGAAACGGTCAGCAATCCCTTGGGACACTGCTTCTTGCCAGGGCAAGGCCAGGACGATGCCTGTCATGGCGGCGAAACTCAGCTGGAAGGAGATCTGGGAAATCAGCTTTGGGTCGAGGGCAGTCATCAGAATTGCACTAAATGCCAGCGCCGGAGCCAGACTCTCCCTGGGTCTGCCTAAACCCAATGCAACCAAGAAAACACTCCCCATGATTGCCGCTCTAATGACGGATGCGGGCGCCCCGCTAATAAGAACGTAGACCCAGACCAGGGATAAGGTCAGCAACAGCGGAACAGGAGTATGCCTTCCCAGGAGGCGGTGCAACAGACCCAATGACATCAACAGCAAGATGCCCAAGTGCAAGCCCGAAATAGCGAGGAGATGGGATGTCCCGGACTGCCGAAAGTTCTCTGTAACCTGGTCAGGCAATTGGCCCCGCAAGCCCAATAGCAAAGCTTGGGCCAACGCAGCCTGGGATGGCGGCAGGGAAGTGTCCAAAGTTCGGGCAATATGATGACGCAACTCGTAGATTCTGCCCTTCAACTGGTAGGGCAACCTTTGAAAGGAACCAGTAAACCCGGTGGACTCCCCAGCTTCTCCCAGGATGTCGACTTGCCGGGCCCAAAAGATGCCCTGTATTCCCTTGCTCTCGAGGTAGGCTGGGTAGTCAAAGCCCTCTATTGGCTCCGGACGCTGCAATGTGCCGGTCAAATGCAACTTGTCGTCAAAGCGAAAGAAGGGCCTTTCCCGCGAGCGGACCAACTCTGGAGGAGGGTGGGCATAAACGATGACCTTGTCGCCTTGCTCGCTCCGATGAGTGCCCGGTATGGAACCTTCTTCTTGAGCGGCAGACACTTCCAGAGCAAACTTGATGCGATTGCTGGTGAGTTCGGGATCGTTGGAGATTGTCCCAGTTAGTGTCACAGCCGCTCCCTCATAAATCGGTATGACCGGTACCGGCGGTTGGCTGATTTCATACCGCCACAATCCCAGCAGACAAAATGCAGCCAGGAGAACTGTCCAGGAGGGAATCTGAACCAGTCGGCAAGTGAGGGCCGCAGCCAGGGCGAAGAGCACAAGAAGAAGGATGGCGGTTGGGCTGGCGTCATACCAGCCGTGTGCCACGGCCATTCCGACCAACCAAGCTGCTGCCAAACTCGTCAACTTCATTGAAATTGTTGGATAAGCCGGGTTGAAAGAGGTTCAATAATCGGATTCGAGGACAAGATGGGAGCCAATGCGACGGTTGTTGGTTGGATGGTGGGCATGTGATCGGGTCAAGGGTCTACCGTGGCAAGGTGTCGCAGGTTCTCCAGGATTCCCGGGCCAATTCCGTGGACGGTAGTAATCTCTTCGACGGAGGGAAAGGGGCCGTTCTGGTCCCGGTAGGCGATGATGGCCTGAGCGCGGACGGGGCCGATACCTGGCAGGGTTTCCAGCTTTGCTTGGTCGGCAGTGTTGAGATTTACAAGTGTGTCTCCGACCCCGGTCTGGCCGGGTTCCTTAGTCGAATCTTCTGGTAACTCTCCGGTCGACAGGTCGGCCGCCAGGGGAGGGAATCGCGAAGCGGATTCGGTGGAATCATGAGTATGTGGTTTGGCATCGGTGGCGTGCTTCGCCACCTTGTTCGGAATATAATAATACCCTTCGTCCTCGACTCTGACTGCCAGATTGACTGCCTCCAGATCTGCGATGGCGGTGGCGCCCCTGGCGGCTTCCACTACATCGATTAACCGGTCGCCGGACTGCATGGTATACACTCCGGGGCGGCGGACCGCTCCAGCGATGTAGACCCGAAACTTTTGGGTAGAACCCTTAGCCGCTGTGCTTTCCGGTTGGCCCGTTTCTGAGGAAGAAGTTGCCTCAGATGTTGGTGCAGGAACCTGAAGTGTATTGGCAGGGGAGCCAGTTGTGAGTTCGATTGGCTGTGGCCCATCATCGGTGAAGTAGACCAGGAAGAAAGCAACCACCAGTAACAGGCACACCGCGGCCAGTGCCGTAACTAATATCAATTTGGATAGCGACAAATTAGCCATAACGGCGCGCCTGAGTGAGAGTGGCTTGCATCCAGGTTAAATTCAGAAGACCCGAAGACTCCCTTCATCAACTAAGACGAAAACTGTTGAACTGTTTGCGGGATTATATACAATATCGGTGTAATTTGCTCAAATACATCGCCTTAAGAGGCTTTGCGAGTTGCATAGCGTTACGAGGTTGCTTTAAAGGGTCATTTGACTAGCGCTGTTCGATTCTGAAACGCGGAACTTGCGTCTACGAAAACTGGTAGTATAATCAGTTAAAGTCCCTTAATAAGGGGCCAATAACGTCAATACTCAACGGAAAAGGAGGGCAAGAGTCATGACTCAATCCGTAATGCATGCTCAAATGGGTGGTTCGACGGGTGGCGGGGAGGAACTGGTAGAGGCGGGCGCGGTCACGTTCGGCCTGCAATACCGTACCGACGTTGGGGCGATGAACGACGAGGGCATCTGCATCCACGTTTATGGCAACGAAATCGAGGGAAACGATAAAGAGTTGTTGCGCTTCGATTGCTTCCGAATCAATCCCCACTATCACTATCGCAACAAGCCCATGGACAGGAATGATCGGCTGGAGCTGGACTTTACCGCAGAGGGCGATCCCCTTTCCTGGACCCTGGACAAGATTCAGAACCGGCTGCCAATAATGCTGATTCGCTGCCAGGCCGACGAAATTGCCCGTAGTGTTGACCAGCGGGACGTCGACGCAGCGTTGCCAAAGATCGTGGCCTGGGCCGAGACGAAGACCCATAACAGGGGATAAGCGCTTGCAAAGACGCCGTGTAAAGTACACACGGCGACGGTTGGCGCAAAGTATAGGTCTTAAGGAAACGGGGTGGGTCGGTCTTGACCCGCCCCGTTTCTCTTTGTTCTTATTTCAGTCCATGAGTATAGATTCCCGATGTATTGGTTATAATGGAAGGACTTATTTGGCAAAAGTATATTGGCGGAACGTAAGCAATGAGTTGGCCCAAGAATATAGCGATAGTTCTCTTGTTCCTGGTTCTGGCTGCGGTATCTTGCGGCGGTATGGAAACAGTTCGCATTGGCACCGAAGGCGCCTATCCTCCCTTTGGATACCTCAACGATGCAGGAGAATTGGAAGGTTTTGAGATAGAACTGGGTAACGAGTTGTGCAGCCGTGTCCAACTGAAGTGCCAGTGGGTTGTTAACGATTGGGAATCCATCATTCCCAATCTTCAGGGCGATAAATATGACGTGATCATGGCTGCCATGAGCATCACCGAAGAACGGGACGAACTGATTGACTTCACCCAGCCTTACTATCCTCCTGCACCCTCAGTTTTTGCTGCCCTGGTAGGGGCCAATGAGGACGTTGTCGAAGGCAGAGTTGCGGCCCAGACCGCCACGGTTCAGGCTGACTACCTGGAAGGCAAGGTTGCGGAACTATTGGAGTATCCAGTTGCTGAAGACGCCGTTGAAGCCGTCCTGAGTGGCGAAGCTGACTCCACATTTGCCGGCGATTCTTATCTGAAGGCTGTGATTGAAAACAGCGAAGGCAAACTGCACTTCGTGGGTCCTGAGGTAGTACTGGAACTGTGTACTGGGATCGGAGTTCGAGAGGGTGACGAAGTCTTGCGAGAGAAGTTGGACCACGCAATTCAGATGATGAAGGAAGATGGCTCACTAAACGAGTTGATCAGAAAGTGGTTCAAAGAGGACGCTGTTACATCCTAGTAGTTCGTCAGTGTAGTATTGATGGGTAAAGGGACTTGAGTTTGATGCGTGCATCTGCGGTGGTGAAGCGCCAGTCCACCCGTATGCCGTCCCGGTTGCGCTGTTGCTGCCACGCTCCCACCTCCCGCCGCAGAGCGCTTTGGTCGGGAATACGGCGGTCCAGGCATTGGCGGGCCATCACCCCGATTTCGATCTCGGCTATATCCAGCCAACTGCCATGCTTGGGAGTGTAGTGAATCTCCAACCGTTCGGCGATGCGCCGCGCTTCGGCAGGTTCAAAGGCTTCATACAGCGAGGACGGGTGGTGGGTGTTCAAGTTGTCCATCACCAGCACAATACGGTCCTTGTGCGGGTAGTCCTCGTCCACCAGTTGCTTGACCACCCGGGCCCAATCGACTTTCGTGCGCCGGTCCGTCACTTCCACCCGACGCCATCCCTCCAAGGGTGCAAACAACATGAAAAGGTTGCTCACGCCGTTGCGCTCGTATTCATAATCGTAAAAACCTGCCGCTCCGGGACGGGGCGGACGGCCCAGCCGGGTCTCCTTCACCTGCTGTTTGCTGGTCTCGTCCAAGCACACCAGAACCTCATTGTCCCGGTATTGGCGCTGATAGACTTCCAGCACGTCCTCCATGGCGCACACGAATTCGGCACTGCCTTGCGGCGGGATGCACCAGCACTCTTTCAGCCAGGGCTTGAGTTCGTTTTTTTCAGCGCCTGGCGCACCGTTTCGGTGCTGATGCTCTCTACTATCTCCCATTCAACCAGTTGGTCCGCCAGCAGTTGCAGGGTCCAACTTACCCGGCCCTGTGGCGGTTGGGAGCAGGCCAGGGCAACCAGGTGGGCTTCCCCTTGACCGTCCAGTTTCTTCTGGCGGCGGTTCAACTGCTCCTTGCGTCCCAGGGTTGCTTCCAGGCCCTCCTCCACGCAGCGGCGGCGCACCCGCTCCACCGTGGCAGTGCCTACCTTCAGGGCCCGGGCTATCTCCTCGTCCTTCATGGCGCCGTCAGCCTGATTCTCGTCGCAAAGCAGCAGGATGCGAGCGTGAGTCTGTTTATAGGCTGCCACCCGCCCCTTGGACACCAGCGACCTCAGTCCCTGTTGCTCCTCCTCCGCCAGCCGTACCCTGTACCTCTTCACCATCATCCACTCCCCACGTCCCAAACTTTTCCTTGGCCACTGCCCTTATGGTACACCACCACCCATCAGTTCAACGATGTCCAGCTACTAGGTTGGCTTGGTTATGATGTGTTCTGCCGCAGCTTTCCCTGACGGTGGGCCAAGAAGTGGCGTCAATCCCGGGTTTCGTTGGACCAACCTTCACCGTTGCCCCCTGTGTTAAACTGGGGCACTGTTTCCATAAATAGCACAGGAGGAGTCATGCCCCCCAAGCAATATGCTAGTTCACCCTCGCTGATCCTGGACCCAACCAAGCTTTATATGGCTACAATACATACCAATCACGGCGATATGCTTGTTGAACTGTTCGCCGCGGAAGCTCCCCGCACCGTAAACAACTTTGTCTTTCTTGCCAGGGAAGGATTCTATGAAGATGGTTCCTTCCACCGGGTTATCAAGGACTTCATGGTTCAGGGTGGCTGCCCTGAAGGCACTGGCCGAGGCGGGCCGGGTTATCGCTTTCAGGACGAGACCGTGAGCCGCCCCTACGTTAAGGGAACTCTGGCCATGGCCAATGCCGGACCAGACACCAACGGCAGCCAGTTCTTTATCGTCCACGGACAGAACGTGGGTTTGCCCCCCAATTACACGATTTTCGGGATGCTGACCGAAGGTGAGGAAACACTGGATACCCTGGCCAACTCCGCGGTAACCTCAGGCTCCGGGGGAGAGAGGTCTACGCCGACAGAGCGCCTGCAAATCCAAAACATCGAAATCCACGAAAAAGAAGTCACACCGGCCAGTTAACGCCGGTATAACAGGTCAAAAATCTAAGGGGCGGGTTTGGAACCCGCCCCTTAGATTTTTGGCTTTACTGCCCCACTTTTCTTCAACCACGGATCATCTCCGTGCTTCAACCCGGGGTTTTCGAGCGAACAGGAAAAGTACACCGCCCAGGAAGTTGAACCCCGCCAGAATGAGGAAGGCCATATCGTAGGAATCCTGAATGTCTCGCATGTAGCCGGCCATTGGGGAGCCTATCAGCAGCAGGACGTTCATCGGAACCGTAGAAAGCCCCAGGATGCGGCCAAAGGATGTTCGGCCAAAGTATTCACCCCGTATAGCAGTGGTTAGTGGATTCCTGCCGCCAAACCCTATTCCGAACAATACGGCGAAGAGATAGAACATTAGCAAGCTGGAGGCCAGGGTCAGTACAACTACCGCGGCAGCCTGTATGGATGTGAATACAAACAAGGCAATGTTCTTGGGCCAGCGATCTCCCATGTAGCCGCCTACCAACTGGAACACCATCGCGGTGGCAGTGTACACAACTACAATCCACCCCGTAGTCTGCACGTCAAACCCCTCGTCCTTCAGGAGCAGGCCCAGGTGCGTCATAATGGCGAGAATCACCATTGAAGTGAAGCCGTGGCCGAAGGATATCAGCCAGAAGGCGGGGGTCTTGAGGGCCTCAGCCGCAGTCAGATCCCCATCATCATGGGGAGCAGGCCGGCGGGCGGTGTCAGCAGGTCTGGGCCTGTCTGCGCGTCCTGAGGGCGCTGTCACTTCTTCCGTCGCTGGCGGTGTCGGTGCCGGCGGGTCGCCGTCGGGAAGTTGACCGTAGTCCTGGGGCCGGTTGCGGATGAACCTGGTGAGGGGGAACGCTACCACCAGCGTGAATACACCCAGGATTAAGGCGGTCATTTGCCAGCCCAGCCTGGCATGTTCGGGGTCAATGGCCCAGGCAATGGCGGGAACCAAGAGCAACGCCCCCAGCCGGCCACCCACGTTGGACCAACCCATTGCCGTGGCCCGTCGCCTGGAAAACCAGTTGTTGATAGTGGTCATCAGGGGAAGCCAGCTTCCCAGACCCTGGCCCAGCGCCATGACTATGAATGCCACGTAGAACATCCACAGGCTTTGGACGCCAGCGAATATCAGAAAGCCAATGCCAAGGACAATCAGGCCGATGAAAATCATGCGGCGGGCGCCCAATCGGTCGGTGAGGTAGCCTTCGAGGGGGCCCATCAGCCCTCCCTCGATGCGAGTGAAGGTCAGGGCCAGGCCCAGTTGCCCTCGACTCCAGCCGAAGTGGCTTTCCAGAGCCACCGACCAGACTGCCATGGCGTGGTAAAGGGGTACTGTGGCGATGGTCATGGTAAAGCCGCTAAGGACTACCAGCCACCAGCCGTAGAAGACTCCCTGCGCTCGGCGGGGTGCGGAGATGATTTGACTTGCCAGTCCCAAGGTGTCGCTCGTTTGGGAAGATCAAGTGGCGGCAGTACTGAGCAGACGCCCTCAGGTCCCACCACAGAAAAGGCTAGTGTACCACAGGCAAGGAAGGCCCTTAGGCAATGGCTGACCAGCATCCCCAAGAGGTTGAAACT
The DNA here is from genome assembly GCA_965215975.1 of Dehalococcoidia bacterium. Taxonomy (GTDB): domain Bacteria; phylum Chloroflexota; class Dehalococcoidia; order Lucifugimonadales; family UBA3495; genus Bin22. The sequence continues at coordinate 2,548,632 of OZ244136.1, forward strand.
ACGGCGCCGTATTCGCTGTTGGCATGGCTGAATGTTTCAACTGCCTCAGGTAGGCACTGAGGTGTGAATCAGTTCCTCTTAGGCCGAGCGGGATTCTCCCGTCTCAATCCAGAGCCGGTACACCTCTCGCCGCGGCAAGGCCGTGGCGGCCATCACCTCGGCCACCGCATCCCGCGCCCTTGCCCCTGAACTCCGGAGGTCGGCAAGTTGTTGGCGTACTGTTTCCAGATCAACCGCTTCTTCATTGTGGGCAACTCCTTCATAGGCTGCCACCACCAGCACAAATTCCCCCCTGGGTGTGGCAAAGTAATCCAGGGCTTCTGAAATTGGCGCTCGTTTGACCTCCTCGTGGAGTTTGGTCAGTTCGCGACATACTGCCATTTGCCGGTCGCCCAGGACGGAAAGCAAGTCTTCCAGCGTGGCCCGCATCCGGTGAGGGGCTTCGAATATAACCAGAGTGTCGGCAACTCGGGCTACCGCGGCCAGCTTTTTCTTACGTTCAACCCGACGGCGTGGCAGGAACCCCAGAAAAAGGAAAGTGTCGGCGGGCAAGCCGGAGACTGCCAGAGCCGTCGTCACTGCTGATGGGCCAGGTATGACTTCAACGGAATATCCCGCTGTTGCCACCTGGCGTACTACTTCAGAGCCGGGGTCGCTGACCGACGGCATTCCCGCGTCCGTCACCAGTGCAACGTCCCCCGACTGCAGGGCAGTTAGCAGGTCGGAAAGGCGCGCTGACCAGTTGTGCTCGTTGCAACTTACGAGGGGAACTCGAACCTTCAGGTGGGCTAGGAGCCGGCGGGTTACCCGCGTATCCTCGGCGGCCACCAGAGCCACTTTCGCTAGCACCCGGGATGCTCGGAGGGTGATATCTTCCAGGTTTCCGATCGGTGTGCCCACAACATAAAGAGTTCCCATGGACGGAATATATACCCCTTGGGGCAAGGGTTCAAACCATCTTCGATTCGCTTCCCTTGCCGAAATTAGGCGGTGAAGGTAAGCTCTTACGCAGACATTTCCACTTGGCTATTTGACCAAGCGACAAAGGAGTTCTTTATGCCCAACCTGAATGGAGGTCACCTGTTCATCCGCTGCCTGAAGCAGGAAGGCATCAAACGGGTGTTTACCATCGTCGGAGATACCGTGTTGCCCCTGGTGGACGCAGCGGCCGACGAGGGAATCGAGTTTATCGATACTCGCCATGAGGGCGCGGCAATGCACATGGCCGATGGCTATGCCCGCATTACCGGAGAGCCTGCCGTGGCGTTGTTCACCGGCGGTCCCGGCTTTTCCAACGCCATCTCGGGCTTGCCTGCCATTTACACTTCGGAGAGCCCGGTGATTTTCGTAGCCGGTTGTGCCGAACTGCCGGAAAAAGGGATGACCACCTTCCAGGAAGTGGACCAAATAGGAATGACCGCTCCGGTTACCAAGGGTTCGTGGCTGATTCATGACCGCAGGCGCATCCCTGAGTTCGTAGCCACTGCCTTCCGGACCGCCATGGCGGGCCGGCCGGGACCGGTGCATCTGACCTTGCCCATCGACATCCAGGATGAACCCATATCTGAGGAAGAGTTGCCGACCTACTTGCCCAGCGAATACCGCAATATGGGGCGGCCCCAGGGCGATCCGGCGCTGATCCAGCGGGCCGCCGACCTGCTTCGCCAGGCCCAGAGGCCGGTAATCATTGTTGGCAATCCGGCCCGGTACACCGCCTCCCAGGAGCAGTTGACCGCCCTGGTAGAGGCCACGGGGATTCCAGCATTCACGGTGGAACAGGCCCGGGGAATGATAGACGATGAGCATGACCTGTGCTTTGGGTATGCTGATGGCGCCCTGAACACGGCGGCCCGCCGCTTCCGCGAGGCCGACGTGGTGCTGCTGTTAGGCAAACGCCTGGACCATCGCTTCCGATACGGCCAGGTCTTTGGCCCTGATGCCAAGCTGATCCAAGCCGATCCCGCGGCGGCAGAAATTGGCCGCAACCGGGGCGTTAGCGTGGGATTGTTGGGAGACCTGGGGGCCATAACCGAGCAGTTGACGGCTGCTGCAGGTCAGGGCAACCGATCCAACATAAGTGACTGGGTGGCCCAGCTCAACCAGGACCGCGCTGCCTGGATGGACGAATTACGCTCCCACGCCACCGCGGAGGAGCCGATGCACCCGCTGGATGTCTTCACTGGCATTGAACACCTGATAGATGACGACAGCTTCATCGTGATGGACGGTGGCGACTACGTGCAGTGGGGCCGTTCCTACTTCAGCGCCCGCAGGCCCGGCCGTTTCCTCCGCCTGGGGCCCTTGAGCCACCTGGGCGCCGGCATACCCTACGGCATGGCAGCCAAGCTGGCTCACCCCGAGAGCAAGGTGTTTGTCTTCTGCGGCGACGGTTCCTTCGGGTTCTATCCTATGGAATACGACACCTGCATACGCCACGACCTACCTATTACTACCGTTATGGGCAACGACTCCAATTGGGGTATAGACAAGACTTTCCAGTTGGCCTACTACGGCCGTGCGGTGGGCACTGACCTGCGGTCAGTTCGCTACGATCAGGTTGTAGAAGCCATTGGCGGTTACGCCGAGTACGTGGAAAATCCATCGGAAGTGGGTCCGGCAGTGGAACGAGCCATCAATTCGGGACGCCCATCGCTGGTCAATATCGTCGTAAAGCCCGGCGCCAGCCCCCTGGCCCAGGCCATGATTAACCGCAGGACGGGAGGTTAGGGACTGAGATCAGTCTGGGGTTACACTGGGTAAAATGGGAAGGGGCAGGTTGCACACCTGCCCCTTCTTGTTTCGGGAACCTTCTGTTGGTCGTGGGAATGTCCAACCAGGAACTCTGGTTCGGATCCCTTATAGGCGCCAACTGGCCTAGTAGTGCCGCAGCTCCACCACGTTGCCATCGGGGTCATAGATGTAGAGGGATATGCCATCGCCGTGGGAGCCCCACCGCTTGCCGGGGCCGGCCTGGATCTCTATGCCCAACGCTTCGAACTCGGCCTTCAGTGCTTCCATGTCAGTAGGCTCGATGACCATGCAATAGTGGTCCTGATTCTTGGCCCCGTCCTTGCCGATGGGTTCCTGGTCAGAGGCGAAGAGGTCAATGATTGTGTCGGCGTTGAGCCTGACCGACGGGAAGCGCACCTCTCCGGCCCGCCACTGTTCCACCCGTTCCACCTGCAATCCCAGAATCTCCGAGTAAAAACGGAGTGAATCTTCAACGTCACTGACGCGCAAGACTATGTGGTCCAACTCGGTGATAGTTACCAGAGGCCTGGATACTCCGGGTGTAGTCTCGGTTTGTGTAGCCATTTCATTTCTCCTGCATCAACATAATGGTTCTGGTCGCTAGGCGGGCACTGAATTGTACTGCGGGAGACGGCGCCACTGGGGACTTTCGTCATAGTGCTGCATGTCAATCTTGTTGCCGTCGGCATCCTCAATGCCCATGGGATGCTGGACCAACTCAATCATGTTGCCGTCGGGGTCGTGGATGTAGGTGTGACAACCATTGCTATATTCCCGGTGGCCAAAGGAATTTTCTGTCTCGTTCCGCCGCCCCGGCGTGGTAGTGTAGGGAATCTCCAACTGCTCCAGGTTTTCAATCAGTTCGTCCCAGTCGTTGATTTCCACCGCGAAATGCACTGAAGGCACCGGAGTCGGATTGCGCGAGTCGGTGGTGTGAATCTCGCCGTTGCCGATGCGCAGCTGAAGCTGCCGCGCGTTGAGTTCCGGACCACGATCCAGGTACTCGGCGCCAAGAACATCCTCGTAGAACTTCCGAGTCTTCTCACGGTCGCTGACCTGAATGTTTATGTGCTGGATGAGGGTGACTCTGGACATAATGCCCCTCCTTATACTGTTTTGATGTTGGTTGCTTATGATTAACTCTGACTTTACTACTGAACCCGTCCATTAGACAAGGGGCGAGATCTAACCGCCAAAGGTGCGTTCACCGCCATTGACGTGAATCGTTTGTCCGGAAATATAATCGCCGGCATCGGTGCAAAGGAAAAGGCACAAATTGGCAATATCGTCAGTGCTGCCCATTCGGCCCGCCGGAATGTCAGCCAGGCGGTTGCCGGTGCGAGGCGCGTTTCCGCCGTCACGAGAGGTATCTATCATTCCAGGCACCACGCAGTTTACCCGGATGCCGTTGGGCCCCAACTCGGTGGACAGGGCCCGGGTGAAACCCACCAGTCCAACCTTGGAGGCAGAGATGTGTGCCCCTCCGTGACGGCCCTGGTGGGCCTGCAGCCCGCCCAGGTTGATAATCCGGCCCCAGCCTCGCTCCAGCATCCCTGGTACCGCGGCCCGCGAAGTGATGAATGCCGAGTCCAGGTCGGTCGCCAGAACTCCACGCCAGTCATCATAGCTCATCTCGGTGAAGGGCTTGTGGGGGCGCACAGAGGCATTGTTAATCACGATGTCCAGATGGCCGAACTCAGACAGGGTCTGGTCAAGCAATTGTTCCAGCTCCTCGCGGTTGCCCACATCGGCCAAGATTGGCAGGGCCTGCCTGCCCAGTTCCCGAACCTCGGCCGCCACCGACTCCACGTCCTCGCGGTTGGATCGTGCGTTCACCACTACGTCCGCGCCCTCCCTGGCCAGGGCAAGCACGATGGAACGGCCGATATTGCGGCCGGACCCGGTTACCAGGGCGGTTTTTCCTTCTAGCTGCATAGGTCCTCCGGTACTTGTTGAATCCAAGCTATTTAGGTCTATTTCCGGCCATTATGAATACCAGCGGCGTTCCTGGCAACCATATTTGTTATGGGCCGGGCTACAAGTAAGGATGGCTGAATTTTAGCTTGATGGTTGATACATGCACTGTACGTTTGGGCGAGCTGTAATGTTAAAGTCTTGTGTCTAGCGAATCCCAATATGCCGACTTATAATGGCACCATCTTCCACTAGGAGAGTAATGCATGTATCTGGTACGGAGAGTTTGCAAGACCAAGCCAGGCCAGGCCTGGGCAGTGGCCGGTTATCTGGCCAAGATTTGTGAGGCTTATGAAGAAAACGGCCGCGAGAAGGCCCGCATCTACATTGAGGGACAGGGGTTGCCTGGCACACCCAACCGGGTCTATGCCGAGTGGGTCCAGGACTCAATCGAGCCTAACTGGCCTCAGAACATTCCTCAGGCAGTCAGGGACTTCAACCCCAAGCTGCAGGAGTTACTGGACGAATACCTGCTGGAAATCTTCGAAGTTGCCACTCCGGAGAAACTGGTGCAGCGGGGCGTTGCGCAGTAAAGGCAGGTCCAAGGCAGGCCCTTAGTCGAATCGGACGGCTTTCTTCCCAGGAACAGGGTCGAAGCCGTCCCTCTAATTTACCGACGGTCTTAAGGAGCAATTTATGCTGATAGTTGACGCGCAGGTTCATGTCTGGGGAGCAAATCTCCCCACCAACTCGGCCCACCGGCAGATAACATCGTTTACGAAGGAGGACTTGCTCAGGGAAATGGACGAGGCAGGGGTAGACGCTGCGGTCATCCATCCTCCGGGCTGGGACCCTAATTCCAGCCAACTGGCCCTGGAAGCGGCGGCTGAGCATCCCAATCGGCTTTCGATTCTTGGCAATTTCCCATTGGACCAGGAGTCCAGTCGGGGCCTGGTGGAGGGCTGGAGGCAACAACCGGGTATGCTGGGCCTTCGCTTTACATTCCAGCAGCCTCACATGCTGTCCTGGCCCACCGACGGCACCATGGACTGGTTGTGGCCGGCCGCCGCCGCCGCCGGTTTGCCCGTGGCCCTGGCTTGCTCCGGTTTTCTGTCAGATGTAGGGACTATCGCCGAGAGAAATCCAGAGGTCAAGTTGGTAGTTGACCACTTTGGGCGTGGCGGTGGGGCCACTGACGTAGAGGCGTGGGCCAATCTGCCCGACCTTTTAGCTCTCGCCAAGTTTCCTAACGTAGCGGTGAAGGCGACCGGGGGCCCGAGCTATTCGAGCGAGGCATACCCCTACACCAATATTCACGACTACATCCATCAGGTCTACGATGCTTTCGGTCCGGAGCGGATGTTCTGGGGTACGGACATTACCCGAATGCCCTGTTCGTGGAAGCAATGCATAACCATGTTCACCGAGGAATTGTCCTGGCTCAGCGAGTCTGACAAGGAGTTGATAATGGGACGAGCTATTTGTAACTGGATCGGTTGGGAACTGGCTGGCTAGGTTTATGTTCTATTATATCGTGGGTCACGAAGAATGGAATTCGTCGAGGCTGCTCCAAAAGCAGGCCGTATACTCTTTGACCTTTTATATTTGACCCATTGATGTGATAGGTTTAAACTGTAGAAACTTGCTATGGTATAGTTCCCAGTCGAATATCATATGGAATCAATAGGTTAGCAAACGGGGCGGCTACCTCAAAGAAGCAGATCAGGAGGTAAACCATATGGACTTTGGTATCTTTTTGGATTTTCCGACGTATGGCGGCTCCCACGAAGATGCTTTCCGTGAGACCTTCGAGTTGGTCGACCTTGCGGACGAATTTGGCTTGAATACTGTATGGCTGGGAGAGACTCACTTTACCCCGGACCGGGCCGTTCACTCTGCCCAGATGGTAATTCTCAGCGCCATTGCTTCCAGAACCAAGCAGTTGCGGGTTGGCTCGGCGGTGCATGTGCTGCCGCTGGTGCACCCCCTGCGCATTGCCGAAGAAGCGGCCACCGTGGACCAGATCAGCCAGGGCAGGTTCGAGTTCGGTGTCGGTCGGAGTGGGAACATTAGGGCCTATGACACCATGGGCATCGACTACCTGGAAAGCAAAGACCGGTTCCAGGAAGCCCTGGAAATAATCATGCAGGCTTTCAGTGGTGAGACTTTCTCCTACGAGGGCAAGTACAACCACATAACTAATGCCCGGCTGACACCCCGCCCTTATACCAAGCCCCATCCGAAAATTCGGATAGCCTCCAGCGGCGAGGACAGTTTCGAACGAGTGGGACGCTTGGGATTCCCCATTTTCCTGTCCATGCGGGGTATGGACGTGAATGAACTGGAAACCAACATGAAGCACTACCACGAAGCATGGACAAAGGCCGGCCACCCCGGGGAGAGTGGAGATATATCGGTGCGCTTCCCCATGTACGTTGCTCCCAGCGGAGAAGATGCTGTCGAGGAACCTCGTGAAACCATAGAAAGCTACTTCCGGCGGATGCGTGAGCGGTTCCAGCAGGGCCGGTTTGAAGAGGCTCTGGCAGGAACAGGTACCGGCGAGGAACAGATCGCGGCACGCCGGGAAAGGCTGGCTCGCCTGGAGTCAATGAGCTATGAGGAAATCCTGGATACCAAGGTAATCGTCGGTAGCCCCGACCAGGTCATTGACAAGCTCCACCAGTACCGGGAGAAGTTGGGCATCACTGGCTTCACTGCGGAACTCAATCCCGGGGGCCAGTTGCCCAAGGAAGCCGTTCACCGCAGCCTCAGGCTGATTGCCGAAGAGGTTATGCCGGCCTTCAAGTAAGACGAAATCAGAAGGGTTGGTCAAAAAGTGACGGGGCAGGTTTCAAACCTGCCCCGTTCTGTTTTTTTCTCACCCCTGCTATCTCCCCAAGGGAGAGGAGGAATGTCTGTCCCTACAAATTCCGCAACTTGGGATCCAACTTGTCCCTCAGCCAGTCGCCCATCAGGTTCATGGACAGTACGGTCAACAAGATAGCTAAGCCGGGGAAGAGGGAAATCCACCAACCATTGCCTGCCGCTATCAGATTGCGCCCGTCGGCTACCATTAGTCCCCAAGCCGGAGTGGGCCGAGGTATACCGACCCCCAAGAAGCTAAGACTAGCTTCGAGCAGGATGACTTGCCCGACCTCCAGGGTCGCCAGCACGATGAGGGTGTTGACCACGTTGGGAAACAGGTGACGGCTGATTATACGAAAGTTGGAAGCGCCTGCCACCCGGGCCTTGGACACAAAGTCCTGGTTCTTCAAGGACAGGACTTCCCCACGCACTAAGCGAGCGTAACGAACCCACAGGACCAAGGCGATGACGATAATTACCGTGTGAAAGCCTGGCCCCATGACCCCGACCAGGACTAAGGCCAGCAGCACTGCCTGAATAGAGAGCTTGATGTCTACTAACCTCATGATAACGTGATCCAGCCAGCCTCCAAAAAAGCCGGCCATCAGCCCCAAGACTGTCCCCACGAACCCTCCGCTTAGTATGGAGAGTCCGGCAACTATGAGGGAAACTCTCGCCCCATGGATGACGCGGCTGGCGACGTCATAACCCACCTTGTCAGTGCCCAGGGGGTGCTCCCAGGTTCCTCCTTCCTGCCATACCGGTGGCGTAAGTCGCTCGGTTAATCTTCCTTCCAAAGGATCCTGGAGCCAGGTATCGGTGATCTGGGTGGCAAATACACCCGGCAGGCCTAGCACGAATAGCAGGATTGCCATTGGGATCAATGGGTAGCGCCGTGCCGCTCGCCAGCCTCTGGCTAATCTCCCGCCCGCTTGGAGCGAACCGGCAACTTGGTCGATCTGTTGCATTACTGCCATTGAGCAATCTCCTTACAACCTGCCAAGAAGCAAATCGTAATGGTAGCCGTTCAGTGTTGACGCGTTTGGTGTGCCCAAAATTGTGCCTTAAGAATACGAAATCCACGAAATCTGGCATTCGTGTTCGTGATTTGTTGCTGGCTTTTTTTGATTTCCGCCTGGATCTTAGAACGACGGTTAACCCTCAAATAAGTCTTCAGCCTTGAATGAGCAGGATAACTCCTGTGGTTAGGTTAGCCGGATTCTCGGATCCAGGTAAGCGTAAAAAATATCGACCAGCAGGCTGATAAACACATAGATGAAGGCAAATACGACCACCACACTTTGCACTACTTGGAAGTCGCGAGCCCGGATTGCTTCGATCGCAAGCAAGCCCACACCTGGATAGGCAAACACGGTTTCAGTAATGACTGACCCGGTGATCAGACCGGCAAACTGAATACCAAAATAGGTAATAGGAACCAGGGCGGCATTTCTCAGGCAATGTTTCCAGATAATCTTCCATTCCGGAATTCCCTTTATTCGGGCCAGCTTAACGTACTCGCTGTCCAATACGTCCAGCATGGCAGAGCGGCTAAGCCGCATTCCGGCGGCCAAGCCGAATGCTCCCAGAGCGATTGCCGGCATGATCAGGTGATGTATTCCGTCTAAAGTTCCCTCACCTTTTCCGGAAGTTGGGAATAAGTTCCAATCGACAGCAAGAATCCAGATCATCATGATTGCGAGCCAGAAATTGGGTACCGCCTGTCCAAGCAAGGCAAAAAGCTTGCCTCCGGCGTCCCAGATGGAGTCCTTCTTGACCGCAGATAAAATACCCAGGGGAAGAGCCAGCATTATGCTGACGGTAAAGGCCACAAGGGTCAGTTTAGCAGTAGCCGGAAGCCGCTGGAGAATCAACTCCCCGGCCGACTTGCCGGGCCATTTAATGGATTCTCCGAGGTTGCCGGTAAAGATGTTGCCGACGTAGACAGCGTATTGAACGTGGAGCGGCTTGTCCAATCCCCAATAAGCTCTCAGTCGTTCGTAATCTTCCTGGGTTGCTTCTTCGGGCAGCAGGACGTCTTCGGGGTTGCCACTTGCCCGGGTAAGGGCAAATATAATAAGACTTATCGCAAAAAGGGTAATAATGGCGTGAAAGCAACGAATTATAATATAACGCTGCATCTTGATTGTCCTTTAGGGAACCCCTCGCTGGCCCTGAATCTCTCGATCAACCAAACAAATGAGGGGATTCTCCTTTGGCGTTGCTACCGGGCTTCAAGAGCAGGTGGGTGTGCCGACTCCTGCTTCGCCCGAGGTTAAAACTTCTATCCTGACGGACAACTTAGACAGACGCTTGGCTCCAGCGACGCCATGTCGCTTGCCATTTGGGTTAATCTATCCCCCTCCCCACTCGCGAGTGAGGAGGGGGCATTTTGCCTGGATCACAAGGGGAACCAGCTTACTGGACCTTATTAGTTGGTTGCGGGAACCTGGTTGTGCCAGTAGTAACCGCGATTCAGGTACGTCCAGTCCTCCAGTACCTCCGGGTTGACCGTGAAGTTGAACCGGAACCAGAAGACAGGAATGGTCCAATACTGGTCGTACCAGAAGTTGGCTACCTCCCTGCCGATCACTTCAACTTCTTCTTGGGTGTAGACGGTAAGAGTCTCTTCATACTTATCTTGCATAAAGGGATGGTCGAAGGTGTGCCCAGTAGTATTTGAGGGCGCGTTGGTCCGGACACGGTCCTGGATTTTCCGGAAGCTGAAAACGTTGGCATACATCATGTGCTGGATTTGCTTGGCCCGCCGCATTGCGGAGTAGGCACCAGAGTCAATGTCGGTAATGGTCACGTCGATGCCCACCGGACCCCAGTACTGGGGCAGAGCCTCTACAGCAAGGGGGGATTCCGGCTCTCCGGAGGTACGGTAGTTAAGCATTTCGACCTTTACCGGGTTGTCCGGTCCATAGCCAGCCTCCAAGAGCAACTGTTTTGCTGCTTCCGGGTCATAGCCATAGGCCTCATCCCAGCGGGTTTCCCACTCGGGGTTGTAAATGTTGGGATCAAGTACCTCGTGGCAGCAGGCAGTTACGTGCATCCGCTGCCCCTCGCCCTTGAATATGAAGTCGTTCAATTCATCCCGGTTGATGGCTTTGTTCATGGCCTTGCGTACCCGAATATCAGCCCACGGAGTGGTGGGATCAAAATCGGTGTCGCCAGGCATAAAGTACATGCCACCGAAGAAGAGGCTCAACTGGCTGAACGCCACCTGGGCGGGAATGACCTTCATGCCGCCGTTTATGGCCGACTCTTGCAGGTCGCGGGACAGAGCGATGGCGTGAATCTCACCGGCCAATAGCCCTGCAAGCCTCGTAGTTTCTTCACCAATCCAGCGAATCTCCATTTCCTGGAAGGGAGCTGGATACCGCCAGTGCTCGTAAGGGACTCGCTCGTAAACTACGCTCTCGCCGAGCTTTCGCTCCGTGAATTGATAGTAGCTTGTGCTGGCCGGCTTTACGTCGTCGAAGTTTTCATACCCTACTTCGTCCAACTGATCCTTGCTGAATGAGATTAACTCGAGTCCTGTGGGCAGGTTTGATACGACACTGAGCATGGGGAGGGACGGGTTTTCCATGTGGAAGGTGATAGTGTGATCATCCACCACTTCTGCGCTAGCCATCTCTTTCCAGAAACTGGTGGTGCTGGATGCGCAAGATTCATCGCCCTTGGCTACCGCCATAGCCGCGAAGTCTTGGGCGGTCAAGTTTCCATAGCCGTGGTGAAAGGGGACTTCCTCTTCCAGGTTGAAAGTCCAGGACTTGGCATCTGGCGTGGCCTCCCAGGACTTCGCCAGCCAGGGGTTAAACTCGGCCGTCACGGGGTCGGCTTCAACCAGGAATTCCACGTAGGGCAGGAACTGCGAAATAATCGGGCGGTTCCCGCCGCAGTGCTGGTTGGTCTCCACCTGAATTTCACCCTGGGATTCGACGTACCGGACCACGGTGGGTTCGGCCATCTCCTGTTCCATACTTTCGGCCGCCGGCGCCGGCATTGCCGTAGGGGCCGGTTGCTCCTGGGCCATAGGCTCGGCGGCTGGTTCGACCTGAGCCACAGGTTCGGCGGCTGGCTCCGCAGCAGACTGTTCAGGGGCGGAGGCGCCGCACGCCACAAGCATGGCCAGAGTTAATAGAAGTGCTACGAAAAGTACCGCCTTTGAAGTGAATATCCAACGGATCGGCATAGACATCCTCCTTTTGTAGTAGAGGTAGTGTGTACCATTTGGGCCGTATCTCGGCAAATATACAACCGTGTTTGGATGGTGTCAATATCAACAGCTTTTTCTTATTGGTAAGCAATATACAATGGATAAATGGTACGAAAAGCATAACCTATTACTCATAATACTGCCCTAAACGGTATGTGTAGTTCGAATGTCTTCAAGCCGCATTCCAGTTGTCGCACCACGCCAGGAAATACACTATAAAATAGTGTGTTGCCCTGCTCTATCGGAAGGGTTAACATTGGCACAATACCGGGCCGGATTCTCAGTTATTACCTAAGAGGGGCAGTGGGAACCGGTGGGAACGCCAAGTGCCAGGAGGACTTATGGCCGGAGTTTTGGACGCAAAAGCAGCGGGGGCGCGCCGCTTTGAGGGGAAGGTGGCAGTCGTTACCGGCGCCGGCCAGGGTATCGGCGCGGCCACCGCCCGTAGACTGGCCCAGGAAGGGGCTGCGGTTGTAATTGGAGACATGGTAGAGGAGTCCTCCATGAGGGTTCGCGACGAATTGCGTGAATTCGGCGGAGAGGCGGCAGTCTGCCTCGGGGAGCTTTCCAAGTGGGAAAATGCGCAGGCTTTGATGGCCTTTGCCCAGGAGCAATTCGGTCGCATCGACGTTCTGGCCAACGTGGCCGGGGGCACCATCTGGTTCCAGTCCTTCCAGTACTACACACCGGAGCAGATCCAGGCCGAAATTGACAAGAGCTTCTGGACGGCCATGTGGTGCTGCCGTGCCGCTTTGCCGTACATGATCGAGCAGAAGTCGGGCGCCATAGTTAATGTTGCTACCCATGCAGTAACCGGCGCGTTTCGGGTACCCTACGCAGCCGCCAAGGCTGGACAGATTGGGCTTACGACATCGCTGTCCAGGGAGGTGGCCCCCTTGGGAATCCGAGTGAATTGCATGGCCCCCAGCGGAACTTTGGCAGAGGATAGGGTGACGCCCCGGAACCATGGAATAAGCGCTGTACCACCGGAACTGCCACCGGAGGAAATGGACCTGCAGGAAACTTACCGGCAGCAGACGCGCCTGTCGGAAATACCCATGGGCCGTCGGGGCGAAGCAGATGAGCAGGCTGCAGCCATTGCCTTTCTGGCTTCCCATGACGCTTCCTATATTACGGGGCAAGTACTGGCAGTAGGGGGCGGACAGGCCTATCCCTTCTGATGGATTCGATGAACCATTGTTGCATAACCAGCGTGCTATAATCGGTGCCAATCCCACGAAAGTCAGCGAATAGCCGTTAGCGTCTCCTGGAAAAATGTCGTATCGGAGGAAGTAGCATGGGACTTAAAAAGCTGCTTGTGAACCCCTTTTCCGGTTATCCCGGCGGTTACAAACACATGCGACGGGGATCTCAGGGTTTTGACCAAACACCTCCTTTTCGCAAACCCGATGATCCAGCGGACCGCCGCAGCAAAATACCACCCACGGGATTCCGCGAGTACTGGTATCCGGCATTGCCTGCCAAGGACGTCAAGAAAGATAAGCCGGAAGTCCTTCGGATGCTGGGCACTGATGTGGTCTTTTTCCGGGATACGAATGACGAGATTCAAGCGCTTCTGGACTGGTGTCCCCACCGCTCGGTCTATCTATCCATGGGGCGCTGCTACTTCTCCGGTTTTGTAACCTGTCCCTACCACGGCGCCACTTTTGACGGCGACGGCAACTGTGTGGCCTTCCTGACTGAGGGCCCCGAGTCAAAGATGGTGGGAGCCCCCGGAATGAAGGCCCGAAAATTCCCTACGGCAACCATCAAGGGAATGGTGTTCGTCTGGATGGGCGACGGTGAGCCGGTGGACCCGCAGGAGGATATTCCGCCGGAGATGTTCGAGGATCACAATATCCACCGGCCCGTCTTCACCATGTTCGACTGCAACTGGGTGCTGGTTTTGGAAAACACCATGGACGCCCACAACGCTTTCATGGTGCACCGGAACGCCATCCGCATCCTGAAAAGCCGGTTGGGCGGACGTCCTCGAACTCCCCTTGGCTACCGAGTGAACCTGGTCAACAACAAGAATGTGCATTACCAGCCGGGCCGGGGCAAGTCGAGCGTGGAAAAATACTACTACGACGAAGAAGGCAACATTCCCTACCAGATGTATTACCCGGGGGTGGATGGTGTCTGGCCCCAAAGTCGGTGGCGCCTGATGTGGACCTGGATCTTCGACCGAAAGGCACGCAAGACGGGACAGGCTCCGGGACGTGTCCGCCCACCACAGGCCGACGAGTCGGGCGTCAATGAATGGAACGGTACCCGCCTGCCCGGCATGTCCCGCACCGGAGGCAACAATGCCTACTTCCGCAGCACCCGCTGGGCCGTTCCGGTAGAGGACAACCTGACTCGCATGGTGTACTTGAATGTGGAACGGTACAGCAAGCGGCCCAATACTTTCCGCCGCATGTGGAGCTCTGTAACCTGGCCCTACCGAAACTGGGAGTTGAACTTCAACTTCCGCAACCAGGATTACGACGCCGAAAAGTACGTTCAGTACGACTTTCCGGAGTACCTGTCCTCCACTGACTCGGTAGTGGTGGCTATGCGTCGGCTCTTCTCGGAGCATAACCGGGACGTGATTCGCCGGCGGGAGCGGGAAGAGGAACTGCCGGAAATACTGAACGAAACACTGGCCGAGCAAATGGTAAGAGAAGGCGATGTCCGCGTAGCCGAAACAGCCGAAGCCTTCGATGTGGACAAACTGCAGGAGGAGCTGCTGCGGCGGGTGTAAGCGAGGGCCCGGTCAGGCAATTAGTTGATCTATTGATCCCCTTCGGGTATCTGTCTGAGGGGGATTTGCTTGGAACTTTAGTATGCAAGACTTTTTCAATTCGATAGATGCAAATAGTGACAGCAAACCCAGTCAGTCAGGCTTTTCGCTGGACTATGGGTAAGGCTTGAGAGTTGTCAGCTCTCAGTTCCTGGAAGAGAGCAAGTTCGATTGGGCGCTTTTTCAGGGCTTTGACAGCATGCGTGTTCTCACCTACTCGGCCAGTATTCCAGCCATCGTAAAGATGTTGGACGAATTTGGGTTCGATAGCTTCGAATGCGTATTTGGTTGCGAAGCAACAATGAGGGACATCAAAGATGTCCTGGCCTTTCAAAGGGTAGCAGTCGGCGACACCCGTGCCGCCATTATGGGATTGTCGGATGAGCGCCACGTTCACATCCTGAACAGGGTACGAGCCGGACAGGCTTCGTTCAGAGTCTTGCGTAGCCACATTGCTCATGCCAAGTTGTACTTGATGGAGAATACGGAGAATGGGCGCAAGAGGGTCATCATTGGTTCTGCCAACCTGTCTGAACGTGCTTTCTCCGGCAGGCAACCCGAAACGCTGGTTAAGTTTGACGATGATGAGAAGGCCTGGGAGCATTATTCCCGAATGTACCAGGGGATAAGAGACTCTGCGTCCGACGAAATACCTCTGCCTTCGGAACGGATTGTCCATGCCGAGATCGAGGTGGAAGAAATACCCGCGGTAGCGGACCGGCAAACCACCCTGGTAATTGACCGCCCTACCGACGGTACAAACACTTGGAGTTTTCCGGTTCAAATTGAACGTATAGAGAAGGTAGCCGCAGCCATCGGGCCCCGCTTGGCCGCCGTGGCGCCCCCGCTTCGAAATGGCAAGCAGCAGATAACGCCACAAGTGAAGCGAGAAATCAGCAGAATTCGCCTGGTAAAGTCCGCAGAAGAATCCGACAACAGATATCTGTCCATCAACCGTCCTGAAGGGAAGGCTATGTTGTCCGGCGAGGATTTTCCCCTGGATTGGGATTCAGAGAAAGTTGCTGCCGACGCCCGCTTGATGTTTGAATACTTCGGAAATTACGAAGGAGCTTTCGAAGGAGACGTCTCCAGGCTACAGCTTGACTACTTCATTTTGTGGTCGTGGCTATACTTTTCGCCCTTTATGTGTGACATGCGCTCAAGGGCGCTTCTGTTAGGCGAAGATGTAGTACGCTATCCCTCATTTGCCATCGTGTTTGGCAAGTCAAACTGCGGCAAGACCACGCTGGTAGATACTTCGATGACCTCCATGTTTGGGAAGGTCAACACCGTGGACAAGCGAAGCTTTACTACCGGCCAATTGAGAGGGTTGCAGCAGGCATACAAGAGATATCCAGTGGTTTTCGACGATATCGGACGCCGGGCCTTTTCGAATCATGGCAGAGATATCATCAAGGAAGAACTGCCGCCCCTTGTCGAGGAATATCCTGGATTCGTGCTTTCAATGAACGCGGAACCTACGGCCTTTCCGGATGAGATTGTAAAAAGAAGCCTCATGATCTATACGACCACAGCACTGCCGCCGCATAAGGAGGAGCTAAGGCAGCGCCTGCACAGCCGGATCCAAGGTGTACGAGATGGACTGACCGGCCATCTTTATCGACGTTACCTGGATGAGACTTTGAACCACCTGAATCAAGACAGCTTGCCCGAGGATTGGCTAAATCTTTCCTCAGACATATTAAGCAGAATTCTCGTAGAAACTGCCGCCGCCGGCGATAGTCCCGCATGGTGCCGGGCTCAAAGTTGGCTGGGTTATGCGGAAAAACGGTACGACAGGGTTAAGGCCAGACTTAATGACCTTCTGCGCCCTTCCGCCATCCTAAAAAAGGAGGGAGAATCGCCGAATGGCTGGATTCTCGATGGCCAAAGGGTCATAGTCCTGGAACAACGGGATGCCTTTGGCCGACGGGGTTTCGACTGGGAGGATGTGCCATCCACTCTAATTGACGAGGATGCCAGTGGTGGTGGCCGAACGGTGCTAAATCGAGTCAGCCTGGAAGGATTCCTTGGTAGAATCCTCCGGCCGCCCAGTAGAGTGTTCTTCTGGAAGGGGAGGAAGTGAGTTGTTATACTAAATATATAGACTTACCAAGTATAAGGTTTGGTATTTCATCCAGATGCCTCTACAAAGGTCACTCTACCCTAGCTTCAGTTTGAACTCGTGCTCTCAATGCCTCCTTTTTATCTACGCCTGCTCTTATAGGTATTTCAGGCTGTTTTCGCCTGCCATTTTCTAGAGGTCTTCCATCCATGCCTGCCAACGCCTACTGGATTCTTTTTGTTTTCATTGCCTATTTCGTAGTTCTTATTGGTATTTCCTTATTCCGGGCCCGGCACATGGACGATATGTCCGACTATGTGCTGGGCGGCCGCAAGATGGGTTTCGTAACCTCTGCCTTAAGCGCCGCCTCGTCGGCTACCAGTGGCTGGACCATGCTGGTGCTGCCCGCATTGGCATTTGCCGCGGGAATGATGCATTTATGGACAGTTGCGGCGATTATTCTGTGCCACTGGCTTGCCTGGACGATAATGGCCAAGCGTCTTCGCCGGTATACCATCGCGGCGGAAAACTCACTGACCATACCGGAGTTTCTCGAGAAACGCTTTGGGGATTCCAGTGGCGTATTGCGAACATTGTCCGGATTAGTGGGAATTTATTTCATTACGCTTTACGTTTGCTCCGGCCTCATCGCGGGCGCCAAGCTACTGGAAGTGGTTTTCGGCCTGGACCACATGGGTAACGGCCACAACATCGGCGTGCTCATATCGCTGGTGGCGGCCGTGTCGTACACATTTATCGGGGGTTTCCTGGCCGTATCTCGGACCGATGTATTTCAGTCCCTGATTATGCTGGCCGGTTTTATCATTATCCCCATTACGCTGATCCTCATGGTCAGCAACCCTTTCCACGGCCTGGAATCAACTGCTCCCGGATTCTGGAACCCCTTTACCGACAAGTCCAACCAGAGTCTGGGGGTCCTGTTCTTCCTTTCCTCGGTGGGATGGGCCTTTGGCGCATTAGGCGCCCATCGGATTCTCTCCCGTTTCATGGCAGTGCAGCGGGAAAGCGACATTACACGAAGCAGAAACGTAGGCGCGGTCTGGGTTGTGCTAATCTTCCTTTTTGCGCTGTTGATGGGACTGGTGGCTGCGCCGGCCTTGATGGATCGCGGAATAATGCTGCCAGACGCGGAAAAACTCTACCTCGTGGTGGCGGAAACGTTCTTTCATCCCGTAGTCGCCGGACTGCTGCTAACCGCAGTAATAGCTGCGGTAATGAGCACTGCCGACTCACAATTGTTGCTGGCTTCCGCCATAGCCACCGACGACGTACCATTGATCAAGAGGATTACCTATTGCATGCGCACCCAGTCCCGAGTGTGGATGGGCCGCGGCATGCTGCTATTGGTGGGCGTAATCGTCGCCGCCATTTCGATAATATCTCCGGAGTCAGTGTTTGCCCTGGTTTCGCTGGCGTGGGGAGGCATGGGAGCGGCCTTCGGCCCTGCCATTATTCTGGCCCTTTACTGGCGACGCTTTAACCGCTGGGGAGCATTAGCTGCACTGGTATCGGGGACGGCGGTATCAACTTGGTGGTGGCTAATGGGCCTGGGATGGGAGGGCGCCGAGACTCTGACCGACCTGCTGGGGTTTCACGCGACGGTTGCGTTAATGGGTGAAGTTGGCATCTGGCAAATGAATCCTGCTACTCCAGGATTTGTGGCAGCAGCGATTTTCGCCGTGGCAGTTACCTTGTTAACAGCCCCTCCGCCACAAGAAGTTACAGACTTGTACGACTTGGTCAACGGACCAAACTGGGTAGAAGCAGGCGAACTGACGACAGAACCGGAACGAGTCTGACCTGGCACCCTTTTTAGTTTGCTCGTTGGACTCCAATGGTTCTGATGGGGCCTTTGTCTCGGAAGACCTTTGTATGACCGAAGAGGTGGTATTCAGTTTCTGGTCTTGGTCCCAACATAGCGATTGGGCGGTATTGGCAGTCCCAGGTTGCCGTGCAAGGTGTTGGACTCGTACTCGGTGCGAAAGATTTCCCTGTCCTTGAGGATGGGAACGACCAGGTCAATAAATTCATTGAAGCCGACGGGCAGCACCGAATTGTTCACCATGAACCCGTCGGCGGCGCCCCCTTCCAGCCAGCTTTGCATGGTATCCGCTACCTGTTCCGGAGTGCCGATGAACTTGTGCCGCGACGTAGTCGTTCTCAAGGCTACTTCGCGCAAGGTCAGATTTTCCTCCCGCGCCATTTTCTTCAGCCGGTCGGTAGTGCTCTCCCAGCCATTGCGGCCGAAGTCGCCCAGTTCCGGGAAAGGCGCATCCAGGTCAAACTGGGTAAAGTCCAGGTCGTCGAAGTAACGGCCCAGGTAGTTCAGTGCGTCTGCCATTTCCACCAGGCCTGCGATTTCGCGGTATTTCTCGTCTGCCTCGGCCTCACTATGCCCCACTATTGGCGAGCACCCGGGGAGAATCAACAACTCCCCAGGATTCCGGCCGTATTCCGCTGCACGTCCCTTGACGTCGTCGTAGAAGGCCTTGGCCGCCTCCAGTGACGGTTGGCCGGTAAAGATTACATCGGCGTGGCGGGCGGCAAAGCTGCGACCCGCTTCTGAAGAGCCGGCCTGGATTAGAACGGGCCTGCCCTGGGGGGAGCGGGAAATGTTAAGGGGCCCCTGTACAGAGTAGAACTCTCCCTGGTGATTTACGCGGTGCATCTTTTCTGGATCAAAAAAGACTCCAGCTTCCTTGTCGAATACAAAGGCATCATCTTCCCAGGAGTCCCAAAGCCCTTTGGTAATTTCCAGGAACTCGTGGGCCATTTCGTAGCGCAAGTCATGGGCAGGATGCTCCGGCTTGCTGTAGTTGAGGGCTGACCCTTCCAGCGGCGAAGTAACGATGTTCCAACCGGCTCGCCCATTGCTGATGTGGTCAATTGACATAAACTGCCGCGCCACTGTAAAGGGCTCACTGTAGGTTGTAGAAAGGGTAGCCGCCACCCCGATGTGGGTAGTGTCCATAGCCAGGGCGGCCAGCAGGGTCAGGGGCTCGAATCGGTTCAGGAAGATGGGATGGGACTTTTCGCTGATGAATAGTCCATCGCCAAAGAAGACGAAATCCAGCTTGGCTTCCTCGGCTTTGCGTGTCAACTCCCGATAGTATTGCAGGTTAATAGGGCCATCGGGCACCGCCTGGGGGTGCCGCCAGGATGCCATGTTGCTGCCGGTGCCAGAAAAAAAGGCCCCCAGCCGGAGTTTGCGTTGACTTGTCATATATCTCGCTCAGAGTTCCTGGGAAGTTCCGAGATGCTGGGAAGTTAGGGAGAGGATTTTACGCCCTGGTTATCATGGCTTCGCCAAGCAATTCATAAGAATGCAAGCGCTTCTGGAAACTATCGATGGCGGTTACAGCGAATATCTCTTCCACCCGATATTCTTCACTCACCTGAATCAGTCGATACTTGACCGCCTCTGCCGACCCGTGGATGACGTTAGCCGGCTGGACCTGGAAGGTATAGTCTTCTCCGGACTGGCGCCCAAACTCCCTGGCCCCTTCCTCGGAGAATACGGTAAAGGTGCGCCCGCTTGCCAGCCGGACTCTCACCACGTTGATGTTCTCGGCGTAACCGGAGGCTTCCTGATCGGTGTCGGCCACGATAATCGGCAGGGCAAGCATGGCCCGAGGCTGGAACTCAGGGTTGGGACAAGAGCGGCTGTGATAAATTTCAATGGCCTTACGCATTTCGGCCTCGTCTCCATTAAGGAACATGGCAAAAACATAGGGCAGTCTTTGATCGGCAGCCACCTCCGCGCTGGCTGCGGTAGTCCCCAGGAGAAAAACATCCGCCGGTTGCGGTGGCAAAGGCGTTGCAATTAATCCGCTGGAAAGTGAGTTGCCGTTGGCGTCGCAGTTAAGGAATTGCCTTAACTCTTTGAGCTTTTCATCCAGTGATTTGCTGTTGGGCACGTCACCAGGCTGGGTACGCAGAGCCTGGGTGGAACGGGGCAGCCCGCCAGGTCCTCTCCCTATTCCCAGATCCACCCGACCAGGAGCCAGCGAAGCCAGAACGTTAAAGTTCTCGGCAACTTTGTAAGGGCTGTAGTGCTGGAGCATAACGCCGCCCGACCCGATACGTATGGAGTCGGTGCGCGCCAGCAGGTGGGAAATAAGCACTTCGGGTGAGGACCCCATGTTCCGTCTGGAGTTATGGTGTTCGGCGACCCAGAAACGATGATAGCCCCACGCCTCGGCGTGTTGGGCCAACTCAATGGTGTGCTGGAGAGCCTGGGCGGCAGTTTCTCCTTCAGCAGCAGGGCTCTGGTCCAAAATGCTCAATTTCAAGGGAATTTCCATAAAGCCGAAGCCGGTCTGGGATTATTCTACGGGCCAACTGGGTGCAGACCAGCCCAATGCATAGAAGATCTACGGCGAACCGGTGAATGGAGAAATTCTACCACAGCCGAGGGGTGCCAGAGGAGCGGAGAGCCCAGCCTGGCAGAAGTGTCCTGCGAGGGGCTAATATCTATACGCTTCGGTCTCGGGCCAGGAAACCCAATTCGTGGACGTGGTCGACCATTTCAATGGCCTGGCTGGAGCCTTCTGCCCGCACTTTCAATGTCATCACGTGGGCTATGTTGTAGACGGATACCGGATTGGCCAGTGTAAAGGCTGTCGCTGGGATAACGCCCATTAGAGATTCAACGGGCAGCCGCAATATTGGATCCATCAATCGCTCAAATTCCTGCTGACTTCTGACATGCCCTATGGGATACCGATGTTCCACGGTTAGCCCGTTTGACAAGACCACCGAAATTACCACGATGTCTACGGGTCGTTGCTCGATTGCCAACTTGCGGCTCCCTGTAGTGGAACTGGATGGCGTTAACGGGAGCAATCATGGCGAAAAGAGGCTGTTCCCGTGTTGGTGGATCACGAATTTTAATGATATGAGGATGATGAAGCGATGTCAAAGGTTGGTGGTAATTTCTTTAAATTGCGTTGGCACATAACCTATTAAGGGCTTTTATGCTAAACTAATTGGAACTGTTAATGATATGAGAGCACTAATATTCTAGGTTCGTGTCCTGCTGTAATTCTTGGACTGTGTCTCGCGAAACAGGCCTACTTCAGGCCCTGGCAGGTCCAAAACTTACCTGGTGTCATGGTTAAGGACATGCTGGACGGCTGTTAACTGTTCTGGGGGTGGGGATGTGGTGTTTGAAATTGACTATGCCGCCTATAGCGTACTCTTGAAAGGAGGACGTTAACAATGACTAGCCAAACATCTAATTCTACTCAGCCACCAGGCCTGTCGTCCTTCTTGATAGCTGCCCAGGACTGGCTGGACGAAGGCTACGCCTCGTCGGTGGTCTGGCAGGTTCTGGAGGCGCGCGAACAGCTATCCGGTGAGACCAAGCGGGCCTTGGTTACCGCCATTCGGAACAGTGGACTAAGGGTCCCTGGGGTAGGTTTCCAACTTCAGGATGTCCCGGATGCACCTACTCATCACCTTCATACGCCGGTGCTTAGAAAGATGGAAGTCTCGGATGAGCTTACCGAGGCTGTCCTCAGGGCTTGGGTTGGTATTCAGGGAGAGCTTTACGAGAGCGTAGTCCAGCACCTGCAGTGGAACGATGAACCTACCTACGGCCCAGACCGTCAGGAAAGGACCTTCCGAGGTTACTGGGACGCCAAGGAATGGCAAACTAACTTCAACCAATTCCTGGCTGACCGTACGGGCTTCGACCACAATGATGTCGGCTTAATGCTCTGGTATGTGTCCGGCAAATTGCCCCCACCGGCCTCGGAAGTGGAAGACCCTTCAGACAGAGTGGATTTTGAACGCTGGAAGGAACTTTTGATGGCGCTTCGCCCGGATGCGCCGCAGTGGGAAGCCGCCCAGGAGTTTGCCGCTGCGATAGCAGAGATTCGGGAAGAAAAGGAAAAGCAACGGGCCAGGGATGCGGTCAACAAGCTCAAGACCAAAACGGAAGACATCTGGCTGGAATACTCTGACGAACTGATTTACCTGGAAAGAAACATTGGGCTTTGGGCTTCTACCAATAGAATTCAACCTGAGGTTGCTCTCGAGACTTTGGCGCAGGTAATGAACCTGGAGTTGTTGCTAAGCCAGTACCGGCCAATCAGGGACCAGGCCCAGAGCCGGAGCGTTGAGTCTTCCCGGGCAGGTCGGAGAGCAGAACTGGAAGCGGAGATTATCTCCACCGTAAGCGATCTGGAGCTGACTTTCTCTCCCTCTGGGGGAACCCTCGTGTTTGAGGCCCCGGCTTCTGGCGCTGACCTTTCCCCCGAGCCTGATCAACTTTCAGACATCGAATCTATGACACTTGCCGAAGAGGAAATCATTGATCTTCCGGAGGAAGAAGATATCTTAACGCTGACGGCGGTTGAACCTGAAACCGACACTATTTGTGAAGAAATAGCGGCAGCGGAATTGCTGTCTTTGGAGTCGGAGATATCGCCGCTGGTTGTTGAGGAGGAAAAGACCTCGGACGACAGCGTCAACGCGTCCATTCTGGCCGGCCTGATGTCTCTTCGTGAGGACATTGAGCTTCTCAAGGCACAGTTGAATAACGGTGATTCGGCAGAGGACTCTGTAGAAGAAGAAGCCGCTTCAACCAATTCTGCCGAATTAGACGAAGCCCCTATTGTAAATGACCTTCCCGCCGTTGACGGGTTGAACGCAGTAGTTTCACAGGCGCAGGAACGGTTTCCCAAGCAATTGCTCTTCAGGCTGAATTCAGAATCGTGGGTCAACGGCAACCCCTTCGAAGATCCGCAGTCTGTTCTAGACGCCCTGGAATGGTTGGCAACCGCTTATTTGCCGGCCAGATTGGGCGATATGGACTTCGTGAAGCTTAACGAGTCCCTCTACCAAGCATGCCGCTGGAAGTATTCCAACAACCGGCACGACAGGGCCTTCTTTGAAAACGAAGGCCAATATCGGATGCTGGTGAATGGGAAAGCCTACTTCCTAAACGAGACTATCGGGAAGGGTGTGGGTGAGGACCCGGTAAATACTATCAGGATAGCTTTTTACTGGGACAGGCAGAGGGAGAGGGTTGTTGTAGGCTATATTGGGCAGCATCAGTTGCTTGCCGGCGAGTGAACCGGCTACCAGAGTTCTCCCCCGCCGCGCCACTCCGCGGATAGTGGTTGGTCGAGGTACAGCGGCGGCCTCAGGGGCAGCTTCGAGATCATCACCCGCTCTTCAGGTGTAGGAACCAGGGCGGGTCTTTCTTTTGCCGGCAGGTCATGGGTTCGGATGTAGAGCGGTCCTCGCCAGTACTTCCATCCCAAATGATTATAGAGCCGTGTATCTCCAGGACATAAGGTGGGCCAGGTCAAATCTCTCATCCGCTGCGGCCTGTATGACTTTCTTCATTACCTCGGAGTCGATCCCTTGATTCCGGTACTCCCCCACGGTCGTAACCATTTCCACATAAGCAGTTCGAAGCATTGGTTCCTCGCCTGCTTGCAGCCACCTCGTAACCACCATGGCGTGGCCAACCAGGCGGTCTTTCAGCTAGGCCAGCACATGGAAGTCGGGGCTGTAAGCTGTGAAAAGGAGGGACAGGTCTTCGCCGTAGGCATCGTCGCATAGATTGCGAATTGCTTGGTCAGTAGTAGCAGGCAATTGATGGGCCCCGGTAATCTGCACGGATAATTCGGATGGCATCGCTTTAATGAGGACCCCCCGCGCTGCGACTGGTATGCGCGGGGGGTCAGATCAGTCTAACTTATCAAATGGGGAGACAGCGGGAGCCGTCTAAAGGCGAGCGCCGTCGTACATGCCAACAAAGAAGGGAGGTATCTTCCGGTATATCTGGATGCGGTTGCGCTGAGAGTCGACTATGAACAACCTGTCCTGATCATCAACCTCAATGCCAATGGGGCCGCGCAGGAACTTTTCCCGCTCCAGGCCCTGGGCGATTTCCCGCTGGAGCTTCATGTCAGGGTTGGCGTCCAGCTTGGTTATGCCCCATTTGGACAAGGTGGCATCGCCCATAATCACGGTTATGAACAGGCCGTTGCTGTCAAAAACCTGAACCCGATCATTGTCCCAGTCTGCCACGTAGATGATACCTTCTCCATCCACGGCCACACCGGTCGGGCGTCTCATCTCACCTTCGCCGGTACCCCTGGTTCCGAACTTCATCAGGAAGTTGCCGTCACCGTCGAACTTCTGGATTCGGTCGTTGCGCCAGTCGGCGATGAAGATACTTCCATCGGCATCAATATCAATACCCCAAGGCATGTTCAATTCGCCGTCGCCGGTACCGAAGCTGCCAAAGGACGATATGTACTTGCCGTCTTTGGTATATTTCTGGACGCGGTTGTTGCCGGTATCCACCAAGACTACATTGCCTTCGCCGTCAAAATGGATGCCGGAAGGCTGGTTGAACTGGCCTTCCCCATCTCCGACCACACCCCATGAGCCCAGCCAATCGCCGTCATTGGAAAACATTGCAATGCGATTAAGCCACTCATCAGTGATGTAGAGGTTCTCTTCACTGTCCAGAGCGATGTCGGTAGGCCAGACCAAGGAGCCGTCGGACGCATTTTTACCGGTGTCCATCAGTTCGCCGCCCAACCGACCGCCGTTTCCAATCTCTCCGATGTATTCCTCATCCACCGTGCAGACGGTTATGCGCTTGGAGTCGGCACGGTAATCGTATGCCCGACTGACAACGTACATCACATTGTCTGCGCCCCGGGCCAGGGAAACGGGGTTTTTGAAACCGGGCCCAGCTTCTTCGCCGCGCCCGATGGTGTGGGTGTAACGGTAAGTTACACCTTGTACTTCAGTAGTCATTTTCACCTCTACCAGGAAAGGTGAGAAGAGCGCCTTTAGGGGCGCTCTTCGCTTGTCCTGGGATTATTTCTTGACAAAGTCCAGCTTTTCGAAGCTGCCATTGACGATGGGCTTGGCGTCGAGACCGAACCAATCTTCCAGAATGGTGGTGTATAGGCCGCGGAAGTCGTTGTTGAAATGCAGGTCGCCGTCCAACAACTTGTCGGCTTCCAGGGAAGGATACTCGCCATACAGGCCACCCTTGACGCAGTCGCCGATGACATAGGCGGCGCCGCCTGAACCGTGGTCAGTGCCGGAACCGTTGTCGTGTACCCGCCGCCCGAACTCGGTGAAGACCAGCAGCATCACGTTCTCGCCTGCGTTCTGTTCCTTCAGGTCCTGGTAGAAGTCGTTGACGGTGCGGGAGACTTCCGTGACCAGGTTGGCATGTGCGGTCAACTGAGTGGCATGGGTATCAAAACTGTTGTATGGAGCGGTGGTGTAGAGGACACGCGTCCCCAGCTCGGCGCAATGAACCTGGGCGATGTTCCGCATATACTGGCCGATAGAGCTGTCACTGTACTCAATGGAAGAAGAGTACATGGCAGGGGCAGTGGCCAGAATGTCGGCGCCCTTCAGGGCGTCCATTCCGGTCTGGGACAGGTAGTCCACTACCGGACCGTGGCCCATGGCCGGGGAGTACATGCGGGAAAAGATGTCCAAAGCTTCGTTGCGCTGGTCTTCGGCTTCGATAGTAGTCAGCACGCCGTAGCTCTCCAGGTTACCCACAGACGCGACCGGAACGCCCGGAGCTACCATGGCCCTAGGAAGACCTCGACCGAAATTTACTCCGGTAAGCACGTTGTCTTTGTTGGGATCCATGTCTTTGATGGCGCGCCCGAGCCAGCCTTCGTCGGCGATCTTGTCCGGCTCACAAGTGTGCCAGATATCCATGGAACGGAAGTGGGACCGGTTAGGCACGGGGTAACCCACACCCTGAATCACGGCTACCTTGCCTTCGTCGTAAAGAGCCTTGAACTCAGGCATGTTGGGGTTAATGCCCAATTCGTCATTAATAGGCATTACCTGATCCAGGGGAATGTGAACGTTGGGCCGGTTGTCCATATACAGCGGGTTGGTGTACGGGACAAAGGTATTCATGAAGTCGTTGCCGCCGGATAGCTGAAGAACTACCAGGACCGGATCTTTCTTGGTGCTGGTCATATCTCCTCCTGTATGTAAGTTTCTAACTTGATGGTGGTCCCGGCCTCCGTACATTCAAAGGAAGCCGGGATAAGTTGTTGACATTGCGCCTTAGGCGAACTGGTATTCCTGGGTAGCCACAATAAGTTGTAGCAACTGGCTGACCTGCCCGGCGAATTCCTCACTGGAGGTGTCAAGTTCGCTGGCCTTGAGGGCCTGGGACAGGAACAATTCCCTGGTCTCGTCCATCAATTCATAACCGCCAAGAATTTCAAGACAGCCGTCCAGCAGGTCTCCGGCGGAAATAACCTTGCCGCGAGATGCCAGCCGATTGACGATGGCGCGGATGCCCGGCGCATCGGTGCGGCCCATTTCGCCTGCAGCAAAGTTGACCCGCTCCACCAGCGTGCCGCTGTCGATCCACTCCTTGCCAGTGTGCCAACCCTCCACCGTGGGCGGGTTGAGCAGGTCCTGGCCCATGTAACGGATTTGCAGGACCGGGTCATAGAAGCGAGGACTGGGAGTCTGGAAATCTCCAACTAGCCTCAGGGTGCTCGCCACCACTTCGCAGGGGTTCTTGACCTTGGCGAAGCGGGCGTTCTTGAAGCTGTCGGAATTGAACAGGACTCGGAGCATGGCCCGAATCTCGTAACCCGAATTGAAATATTCTTCCTCAAGCGCCTTTATGAGTTCCATGTCCCGAGGAGGAGTGTGCTGCCAGGCAGGGACCTGTGGTTCGTCGGCTACAAAGTAATTGTAAAGGTGACGGGCCACGAAGCGGGCAGTAGCCGGATGCTTGCAGATGATTCGGACAATGTCCTGGCCGTTGAAGTTGCCGGTTTCGCCCAGGAAGGTCTTTTCATCATCAATGTGGTCAAACTTATTATAGAGGAACCGATTGGCGTAACTACCATAGGGATACCGGGGAATAGCGTTGGCAATGGTCCAGCCGGTGAAGGCCTGAGCGCAGGATTTCACGTCGTCTTCGGTGTAGTTGGCTTCGCCGTCCATTCCCACGCCCATGGAGAACAGTTCGAGAAGCTCACGCCCCCAGTTTTCGTTCACGGCCTCTTTGTGGCTAAGCTGGTTGTCCAGGTAATAAAGCATGGCCGGATCGGTAGAAAGGTACATCAGCAAGTTATCAAACTTGCCCATACCGTGGGCCCGGAAGTTGTTCAACTCCAGGAGAATCTGGCGGGACCGCATACACTTTGAGTCGCCCACGCAAAAGATTCCGTGCCAGAAGAGGCAAATTTTCTCTTCCAATTGGCGGACGGAATTTACCATTCGGTAAGCCCAGTAACCCTGGTTGGACATCAGGCCGTTCATATCCCGCCAACCGTGCATGTAGCGGTTCATCACGTCCATTTCCAGGTCGGGTTGCTCTTCAGGATGGAGCAGTTCTTCCACAGTGGCCTCATAGCCCTTGGCCGTACGCTCCTCCAGTTCCTCATACGAAGCACCAAAGCCGGCGCGGCGCATAAGGTGAGCCATCAACATAAGGTCGTTGTTTTCTGCCATACCCCTTACTCCTTCTCTCAATTTCCCCGGTTCATCAGCCCACTCTGAATCAAACACACGAAGCCGACAGGTACACTTGGGCTGATGCGAGAGCTTCGCCTAAGGTGGCAACTGCTTTCTGCCGGTCATTTACCAGCGGAATTATATACCGTAGTCAAGGCAATGTCCAACGTTGGGCGGCTTATTTGAAGGTACTTAGGAATGGCATAGATAATTGAATTTCTACAACTGCGTTGACATAAACCTGCTTACCTCGTAGGCTTGGCTCGGTAAAAATTCAGTGGTTATTTGAGAGCAATGGCGGCAAGTTTCGGCCAGTGAGAAAGCAAAAAATTGAACCTAGAGGATATTGCAGATGCGCAGCATTGATATACATGCCCATATAACTCCTGAGAACTGTCTTAAGTCGATGAGGGAGGGCACCGGGTATTATTCCCTCAGTCCTGAACTGGTCGCCAGGCGTTACGCCGACTACACACCCCGTGGGATGTGGACTCCTGAAGAACGAATCAAGGATATGGACTCCCTTGGGGTCGACATCCATATCTTATCTACTCATTCGTTTCTCTATTGCTACGATGGCGACTTGGACACCGTGGTCCGCATGAACCACGAGTGCAACGATTATGTTGCCGGCTTAACGAAACAGTATCCCGACCGGTTTGCCGGTCTGGCCAATCTGCCGATGCAGGATGTGGCAGCCTCGGTTACGGAGTTGGAGCGGTCGGTTAATGAACTTGGCCTGAAGGGCGCAATGATAGGGGACAATGTCAACGGCAAGACCTACGACAACCCCGAGTTTTTCCCACTGTGGGAGGCGGCGGAAGAATTGGGCGCAGTGATGCTGATTCACCAGGATGGGCCCACCGTGGTTAGTCCGAGAAACAGCAAATACCATCTTTCCAACACGATCGGTAATCTCTCGGACCGCGCCGTTACCTTCGCTTCATTCGTTTTTGGTGGAGTGATGGACAAGTATCCGGCATTGCGGGTATGCCTCTGCCACGGTGGTGGCTACACCTGCTATGGCATAGGCAGGATGGACCGGGGCTGGCAAGTAAGGTCCGAGGCGAGGGTGAATATTCCCCAGCCTCCCAGCGCCTATTTGAGCAGCTTCTACTATGACTGTTTGACCCACAGCGAGCCCGACCTGCGGTACCTCATTGATTGTGTGGGCGCAGACCGGGTGGTTTTCGGCACCGACTGGCCCGCCGATATGCAGATCGACTGGCCCGTGTCTTGGGTGCTGGGTCTGAAGAGCCTCACCCTGGAAGAGAAGGAAGCCATACTCTGGGAAAACCTGGAGGATTTGCTGGGGCTTTAGGGTTGGTGTACGCGTCAAGGGTGGGAGCAGCCAAAGGGGATTGTCCTGAATTGACCGGTAGGGCCTGGCTCGTGGAAAGTGTCGGCTTAATCGTGCATCCGCATCCTGACATTGACCGTATTTGCAAGATGAATCGGGAACTGTGGTGGCGGTATAGATTGCTTGAGAGAAATTAATTCGCTGGCACGGCAGCCGGTTTGTTGCAGGCTGGACGCAAGCAAAAAAAGCCAAAAAACTGCTTAAAATGTTCTAGTTGCTAGCTTCAAATGGCTAGCATCTGTGGTAGAGTTATTATGTCTACTATGCAAGGTAAGGGGACACTGCTACCTTGGTTTAGTAGAAATTCAAAGGGTATTTGATGGAGACTAATTATGGTTAACGGGAACTGGGGAGCGGGTAGTGGAGTTCGTGTAACAGCATTTCTTAAATTGTTTGTATTATGTTCTATAGGACTGCTGGCCCTGGGGGCGTGCGGAGGATCCTCGGAAGGTCCGGAAGCCGGCGAGAGTCCGGCAGCGGCCCCGGTTCAAGCCGTGACACCAGCCCCTGTTGTGATCCCGACGCGAAGGGCAATTCCGACGCTGGTGCCCGCAGAGCCCGTAGAACAGGCTCCGGTAGCTACTCCACTGGTTGTCGCTCCCAGGTCTTCCATGTTCGCCAGACCGACGGAGACTCCTACCCCGTTGCCAACGGCTACGCCGGTTCCTACCGCGACACCGTTGCCGACTCCGACTTCAGCGCCCACACCTTTACCCACTGCTACGCCGCGTCCCACCCCAACGCCTACGGTAGCGGTGGTTAGAAACCCGTTTGTCCAGGTATCCCCGAGCAGTGGGCGAACAGGTTCCAGCGTAGCCATATCGGGTAGTGATTTCGCCAGTGGCTCTCCTGTCTCACGGGTCACTATTGGTGGGATTCAGGTCTCGGCCTCTGCCTCGGTTGGAGCTAACGGCCGATTTTCCACGTCCCTTCAAGTTCCGTCACTTGGGCCTGGTTCCCATATCGTAAGTGTTACGGCCGGTTCGGATACTGCTTCCTCCAGTTTCACGGTGTTGGCAGAAGTTGTGGAGGCTCGCCCGGTTGTTTCCCCGAGCGCCCAAATAGTGAGCGCCTTGTCTGCTTTGGGGAATAACCTTAGATGGGTAGCCTACTTCGACAATGCAACCAAGAGCTGGTCGTTGTACGATCCCAGCGGGACTTTCACCGTGGGCCAGTTGCCGGGTTTCCTTGGCCCACCACAAAGTCTCAGCTCCTACAGCCCGCTCACTCAAGTTATTAGTGGAAGGTCGTATTACCTCAATGTCGGACGAGACGTTGACGTGGAAATTGGCGGCAAGACTTACGAGCTTACTGCAGGCACGAACTTGAAGAGTTGGTAGTCGTACGATCCAACAAGGTTACGATCAGCGATTCCGTATTCCAGGAAATAGTCCATAGCCGGTCGGATTGACACTAAATCCTTGAAATGAAAAAAGCGGGACGAGCCCTTGTTGATAGGCTTGTCCCGCTTCAGTTTTTGCGGCTTCAGAATTCCCGCTTAGCCCCGGTAATCTTCGGTGGCACTGGCGGAAATCTACGTGATACCAGTGGAACTCTTTGCTTAACCTACAATTACTTTTTCATCGATTGCTCGGGTCCTCAGGTATGCGTTCTTTTCGATGTGGTTGCGGATGGTGGTAAGACCTGTCTCAACAAGATAGGACTCAACCTTCTGCGCCGCTTCTTCCTGTTCCGACTGAGTTAGCAAGTCTCCCACCATTTCGCGGAGATGCCTGAGGGACCAGGCCACCTGCTCCTGAATACTGGCAACTCCTTCTGGGAAGTCCACGTGGGAATTGCCCGGAGTGCCCAACCGGTCGTAGCCGCCGGTATGCCAGTGCCCTCGATTGGCGTGGCAATCGAACCGTATGACTTCCTCGTTCCCCACGTCTACGCCGATAGTTGGGCCACCGCAGCTTTCCCCACGTATAGAAAGGATGCGAAGGGGCCAAACGTAGGCCGACACCTGACCATCTGAAGACAGGGGAACGTGTAATTCCTCTCCCCAGTAGGCTTCTCCCATACGCTTTGTTGCCATTGTGTATTCCTCCCTTAATTCAAATCGCCTTAATTTAGTTCCAGATCGTGGTGCCCAGTTTACTCTCCCCGGGCTGCCGATTCCAATTTGGCCACATTTATCTTCACCATTTCCAGCACGGCGGTCATAACTTTCTCCGGATTGGCTTCCATCAATGTTCCCAATTGGACGGGAACTATTTTCCAGGAAACCCTGAACTTGTCCCGAAGCCAGCCGCATTGCTCTTTGACGCCTCCCCCGGACAGACCTTCCCAGAAATGGTCTATTTCCTCTTGAGATTCGCAGTTGACAACGAAAGAGATGGCGGGCGAAAACTTGAACATGGGTCCGCCGTCAAGAGCGGTGAACTCCTGGCCGGCAAGGATGAAAGACACAATGGGTGCGCCTTGCGCAGGGCCCGTAGGCAGTGGCGAACTGCTAACTATCTTTGAGTCGGGGAAGAGGGAAACGTAGAACTCGACCGCTTTCTGGGCATCCCCGTCGAACCAGAGTAAGGGAACTATTTTCTGAAACTCTGCCATACTGTTTTGCAGTCCCCTTGTTTCATTTCACCCGGCCTCTTGTTTTCTTCCATAGTCAACACTTGCAAGATATGGCCGTCCAGGTCGAGGAAGGCCCGGAAGTACATCCGGCCGTAATAGGCGGGCTCCCTGTATTCGCTTCCGCCAGGGTCGATTGCATTCTGAATCATCGAGTCCACTGCCTCCCGGCCAGGGACTGAAACGGCCACCAGAACTTCGGCGTGGAGTTGGAGTCTGAAATGGCTTTGTCCGGTATAAAACCCTGGAAGGAGGGACCAGATAGAAGTATCACGAAAGAATTCCCCCGACTATCATGTATCCAGCGTTTTCGTCGGAGCAGGCGACAATGAAATTAAACCCCGGCGTCATGAAGAAGGTGGTGGATTTTCCAGATCTACAACGGGCAGGTTTACAAAGAATT
This sequence comes from Dehalococcoidia bacterium, assembly GCA_965215975.1. Taxonomy (GTDB): domain Bacteria; phylum Chloroflexota; class Dehalococcoidia; order Lucifugimonadales; family UBA3495; genus Bin22. The sequence continues at coordinate 2,581,091 of OZ244136.1, forward strand.
GTCGGTCTTTGACCATCTCTGCTCCCCCTCTGGGCTGATACGAATATAGCCAGCCTGCCAGGCCGTGTCTTTCCTGTATTTAACTTTGGTAGCCTGAAGCAACTTGGCGAGTTTTGCCTAACCATATCCAGGGAATTACAATGCAACCATTATGTGGGCAGTAGTCTATATGTGCGGTAGGCCGTTGGCGGGAGGAACAAATGACCTTAATTGGGGTAGCCAAGGCTGCGGCCTTGCGGTGGATCGAAAGTCAGCAGGAGTGGCTTTCAGATTTCCACCAGGAAATTTGGAATTACGCCGAACCCGCCTACCGGGAGTACCGGTCCGCCCGCGCCTTCGTGGACCTGTTACGGCAACACGGTTTCGAAGTGGAAGAGGGCTCCGGAGAAATGCCGACCGCCTTCTGCGCCACCTGGGGCCAGGGAGGGCCAACACTGGCAACCTTTGCGGAGTACGACGCGGTGCCCGGCAACTCCCAGCAACCGGTTCCCTACCAGGCGCCCCGGGAGGGGCTCCATCCCTGGGCCGCCGGCCATACTGACCCCCATTCCTCCTTGGGAGTGGCAGCACTGATGGGGATTTTGGGCGCCAAGGCGGCCATGGAGGCTCGCGGCCTTTCCGGAACCCTGCGAATATTTGGCGAACCGGCGGAGAAAATCTGCGGGTCCAAGCCGGTGCACGCCGCCAAGGGCTACTATGACGATCTGGACGCCGCCGTGGTCTATCATCCCCATACCACCAACACCGTTGCCTGGGAAACCCACTGCGGTTCCTACTGGAGCGTAGTCTTCACTTTCGAGTGCCTGGAACCGGAAAAGTGGATGGATTCCAGCTTGCTGGCTGCGCCGGACCGTCCTCATACGGTGGCCCGCTGCCCCGGGGCACTTGACGCCGTTTGCCTGATGTACACCAATACCAAGTACACCAAGGAATCCATGTTTCCCCATACCGGCACCTGGACCCTCAACGAATACATACTGGCCGGCGGGCAATGCACCTCCGACAACCTGCCGCCGCGGTTCAGCCAAATCCAGTACGCCTGGCGGTCGCCCACCCTGGATATTCAGGACCGCATTTACCAGGTGCTGGAACGCAACGCCCGCCATGCCGCAGAGGTCACCGGCTGCGTCGTAACGCCCCGCTGGGTGACCAAGACCCGGGTGGGCCTGCCCAACCTGGCCCTGTCTGAGCTAACCTACAGGAACCTGGAACTGTTGGGCCCTCCGATTTTCGGAGATGAAGCTCGCAAGTTTGCCCGGGCTATTCAGGAAAACCTGGGATTGCCGCCCGCTGACGAGCCCTTCACTGACGACAATCTGCGGCTGCAGACGCCTCAGGACTATGATGCGGCGCAACAGCGTAGCCTGCCGCCCTGGCAGCACAACTTCACCTCCGATGACTACGTCGAATACACCTGGCACGCTCCCACCGCCCGCTTGCATACTTCTCGGCCACGCCTCCGGCCTCCTGAAAGTGGGTTCACCTATCCCATGTGGACTTTGAACGCCATGGGGGGAGTTCCCGGCTGTATTGACCCAGGGATGTTTGTTGCCGGCAAGACCATTGCTGCCACTTTGACGGATTTGCTAACCATCCCGTCGACATTGGAAAAGGCTCAAGCTGAATTTCGGGAAAGGACGGGCGGCGGGGTCGGTGGGGAGAAATGGGTGGCCCCGCTGTTGGCGGAAGACTTTGTTCCACCCGTGGACCTGCGCTGGCCCGAATACGTGGAGACTCCTCGCGGTATGGAATGGTGGATTCCAACTCCGCTGGCGTGACCCATCCAAAACTAATCACGCCCTAATAATGGGTCGGACCTGCTAAATTCAATGAACGAAATCGACCCCGTTGACAGGAGTAATAGATGCTAGGACTGGAAATAGGAGTACAGTTTCACTTGCCCACCTACGCCCACGTGCCCCTGCCTCACTTGGTAGAACTGTCCAAAGAAGCGGAAGACAGGGGTGTATCCCAAATGTGGGTCACCGACAACTTGCGCAGCCGACAGTCTTACGTAACTTTGGCGGCGATGGCATGCAACCTAAACATCAAGCTGGGCACGGCCGTAACCGTTCAGTATTTCCGAAATCCGGTGGACCTGGCCGATTCGGTCGCCACTCTTAGCGAATTGATGGATGGAAGAGAACTCAGCATTGGCCTGGGCAGGGGCAACCCCAGGACACCCCGGCTGATCCGGACACCCCGACCGGTAAGTGTGCTGCAGGAAACTGCCCAGAGCCTGCGCCGGCTGCTGGACGGGGAGGGCGTGTGCTTTTCAGACTACCCTGCTTTACAGGACTACTACCATTTCAATCCCTCTGCGACCTTCCAGTTGAATTTCAGCCCAGCATCGCCGGTCAGCATTTACTGTGGCAGCAACGGCCCGCGAGGATTGGTCGTCGGTGGCGAGCATATGGACGGGTTAATCTTCGGCGGCCATTACCTGGCTGCCCTCCGGACCGGTCGTGTGCCGGATCTGCTCGACATTTTTGACGCTGCGGTGCCGGAGACCAAAGAGTCCGCCGCTGTTCCCAAAGTAGCCGAGATAAAAATTTCCGTTTCCCAAGATGCCGAAAAGGCCCGGGATTGGGTGAAGGAAAGTTCCGGCCATCGGGTGTTGAATATGTACCGCCAAGGTTACTCTCACGAGGACATCGAAAGGATGGGAGTATCTATTGCGGACGCCGAGAACTTGGATCAGGTGGAAAAGAGTGGCGCTTCGGAGAAGGAGTTTGAATCTGCGGTAACCGACTCCATGGTTGACGCTATTTTCATTGCCGGGTCGCCTGGAGATTGTGCGGAGCGGATGGTGGAAGTGCAGGAAATAGCCCGTTCACAGGGCTTTGGACAGCTGATGTTTTCGGAACTTGGTCCCGATGTGGACGAGGCCTTGTCCCTGCTGTGTAACGAGGTAATGCCGGCTCTGTAGGTAACTCTCCCAACGTTTACTTAGCCCAAACAGTAGGGGCAGGGTTCAACCCTGCCCCATTTCGTGTTTCACTTAGCAGTTCAAAGGAGTCAAAGCCCTTTACCTGAACTCCGTCCCAGTCGGGAACAGTGACAGGAGCGGAGAGACCGTGGCTATTGAATCACGGTCAATGCTCTCAACCGTGGTTTTGCCGCACATGCCCATGGTGGCCTCAAGTTCGTCGCGCAGCATTTCCAGGACGGACTTGACACCGTCCTCACCGTCCACTGCCAGCCCCCAGAACAAGGGACGGCCAATCAGCACCGCCCGCGCGCCCAGGGCCAGGGCTTTGAAAACGTCGGAACCGCGACGGATTCCACCGTCCATGTAGACTTCAATATTGCCGTTAACCGCATCAACCACTTCGGGCAGCACCTCAATGGTGGCAAAGGTGGTGTCCAGGTAACGAGTGCCGTGGTTGGAGACTATGACCGCCTTGGCCCCATGCTCGGCGGATTGGTAGCCGTCCTCGGCAACCATGATTCCCTTCACCACCAGGGGCAGCCTGGTATTGGAGGCCAGCCAGTCAAGGTCCTCGTAGGTTGCCGCCTGATCCCGGATGTCGTTTGCCCCGGAGGGTGCGTCCAGGCCAAAGGTCCAACTGCTGCCGCCAACGTTCAGCGACGGGTCGTAGTTGGGCGAAGCAGGACCCTGGTAATTGTTGCGGATGTTGCGCTCCCGCTTGGGCTTGACCTTTGCGTCCACAGTCAGGCACAGGGCGGAGTACCCAGCCTCTTCCGCACGCCGAGCCATTTCGAGGGTGAGGCCCCGGTCCTTAAAAAAGTATTGCTGGTACCAGATGGGCCCGGAGGCGGCTTGTGACACCTCTTCCAGGGTGCGTGAAGCCTGGGCGCTGAGAACCATCAAAGTGCCGGCAGATCCGGCGGCGCGAGCGGTGGCCAGTTCGGCGTCCGGATGGGCAGCGCTGTGGTTGCCGGCTGGGTCCAGCATGACCGGAAAACTGATCTCCTGTCCCAGCACCGTGGTGCTCATGTCCTTGTCACTGATATCCACCAGCATCCTTGGCTTCATTACAATGGAGTCAAGAACGGCGCGGGTCCGGCGAAGGGTAATTTCATCGGTGGCGGCGCCGGCGATGAAGTCGTACTCGCCTTTGCCCAACTTGGTGCGAGCGACTTCTTCGTACTCGTAAATATTTACTGGATTCGCGTCTGTCATAAGAATCTCCCAACTTCATTTCGCCATTGAGTGGGTTAATACTATTACACACTGCTCTTCTTTAACAAGAACGGCAGGAATGAACGGGGAATGCAGGGATGGTGTACTCGGTTGTCCCTGTCCCCGTTCACGGAAGGAATTGGTACAGATGAGCTGCGTCAAACACCTCGGTCAAACACCTGCGTCTCAAACAGGTAACCCTCGTCGAGTCTGTTTACCGGGCAGCGAGCTTAGCACTTCTACGATATACGTCACTTAAGTAACGCAGTTACGAATAATATACCCAATATCGGATTATGGACGACGATAATCTTAGTGAAAACAGGCACAATGTTGACTAAAATTGCAAACTGTGACTAAATGCTCCACAGGAGGCAGGAAACCCGAAGTATATTTCTTTTCGCGATTCCTTAATATCGCTCTTAAGGAGGGTATTATGGTGACACAAGCCAAACCCAAAGCTTTGGTTATAGGCAATTTCCGAGGAAGGGCCGGCACCATTCACGCCTTGCGCGGTTCCGCCTTCGACATAATCGAGGCTACGGAAAGTCGGCGCAGTATAAAGCACGTCTTGGAGGACGCCCCCAGCGTGGTGATTATCAGCGGTGGGGCAAACAGGTCAGATCGATTGAGTCTCCTCCGTGCCATACGTTGCCTTACCTCGGTCCCCATTCTCGTAATTGGCACGGGTCAAGAAACCCGTGCTGACGAAGTTCTGTACCACGGCGCCAACGGATTCGTTCCCCACTGTAGACACCTCGAAATGACCTCCGTTTACGTAAACACCCTCTTAAGCCGCAACTAGTTCGTTAGAGTCGGATAGGCCATGGCGCTGTTCCGATCTCGGAGCTGTTAGTTGTGGTCATCCGGCGCTTTCTCACCTGGTTTCCTCTTTAAAGGCGTCCAACAGGCGCCAATTCCCAGAAGAAGGAGGTTTGTAATGGACTTCAGGATCGAAGGGCGTAATATGGTTGTAGGTCGGAGGCTTGGGACCCAGGTTCAACGCAAAATGGACCAGGTCTTGCGCCACATTCCGGCGGCCGAGGACGTGAGAGTAGAAATAACCCACGAACCGACCCGTTCCAGGCAGGAAAGTTACCTGGCCCAATTGTCATTCAATGTAAAAGGCACGGTCATACGTTCAGAGCGGCGGGGCCCCTCGGCAATAGGCGCAGTACATGGCGCTGCGACCCGCCTGGACCAATTGGCAACCCGATTCAAGGGACAGGTATACCGTAGTCAACGTACTCGTTCCTATATCTCGTTTTCCGAACAGCAGGCTGCGGAGGCTCTTGAAGAGGATATGAAGCTGGCAAAGCAGTATCTGCCCAATGAAGAGGGTGAGACAGCCCTGACGTTATAGTTATTGAGGCATTGTTCCAGTATTTGGGAACATTTTATTTGTTGGTTCGGCCGAGACTTGTCGGAAAGGAGACGGGAACTTGTGATTTCTCCTGAGCGGTCATACCGGTCTCCGGAAATAACGGCGCTACTCAAGGCAAAGAAAGGAGAAAAATATGTATGACAAAGTCTTGATTCCTCTGGATGGTTCCCCCGCAGCGGAGGAAGTATTTCCCTTGGTCAAGGGTGACCTCGCTCAGGATGGGGAAGTAATTCTGGTCCAGGTAATTCCTCCCGCCCGGACCCAGAAAGTAGGTGAACACGTCATATTGGCCAGCCAGCAGGAAGAAGGCGACCGCGCGGAAGCCATGGGGTATCTACGGTCCTTGGTCCGCCAGCAGGATCGGGGCGCTGGCAACTGGCGTCTGGAGGTGGAGGTAGCAAGCTCGGTGGCTGATGGTATAGTGCGTTTGGCCGATCGCGAGTCGGTGGATCTGATTGCCATGTACACCCATGACCGCAAGCTGCTGGCACGCCACGTAAAGCGCAGCATCGCCCGTGAAGTGCAGCGAAGGGTGGCAACGGAAGTGCGAATCTTTGGCACCAAGGAACTCGAGGAAAGGGTGGTGGACACAACGCCGGTCGGAGAGGCTAAAGATGGGGACAACCGGATATACCGCCAGATCGACGCCTTCAGTGACCTGTCCCAGGAACAGATAGAGAAGGTGGTTGCTCTGGGCACGAAGCGCGATGTCTCGGCGGGTGAACTGCTCGGCACTGGCGGCGAACTGGGCGAGTACATGTTCGTAATCCTGGAAGGCGAAGCTCACCTGACCACGCACTCTGAAGTTGGAGAGATTTCCGTGCGGATAGCGCGTCCCGGCGAAGCATTTCCGTTGGCCGTGCTGCTGGGTTCCGGAACCCTTATTACTTCCGGAGAAGCCCTGACCGATATGGAAGTACTGGCGATACCCAGATCTGCCTTGCTGATGCTTTGTTCCCGCGAACCCGAAATTGGCATGAGGGTTTATGCTGCAGTAGGCCGGTTGTTCTCCAACAGGTACGCCGAAACTTTGACCCACCTGACCATCAGCGCGGAAAGGGAATTGAACCTGGGGGACTCATAGGGTTCCGTACGCCGTTTACTCTGATGATATACTCAGACCATATACATTTGCCGGGAAAGAGTCCTCGCCCTTCGGGTATTGGAACCCGTCGGAACGAAGCCAACGTCGGCGCGAAAATAACCAGGATATCCAGGGGGTAAGTTAGCTTTGAGTGTTCATGCCTATGTATTGCTGAATTTAGAGCCCGCAAAAACCCGGTCAGCCGTGGAGAGGTTGAGCAACCTGCCCGGGACAGTGGTGCAGGAAGTCCTGGGCCCCTATGATGCCGTAATTGAAATAGAAGCCGATACGCAGGAAGATATTACGGGCCTGCTCCGTAACCGGATACGCCCCATTGACGGGGTAACCAATACCGTGACGTGCCTCTGGCTTTAGATGAACCCGATTGCCGGACCTGGTGTAGCGTCAAGAATCAGGCATCGTAAACATCGCAGAAACGAACGCGCGGACGGATTGGGGCCGCCAAAAGGGGCAGGAGATACCTTTATGTACCTTAGAATGGTCTGGGGACACCTGAGACCTGGTCGATGGGAAGACTACGAGAAGTATTATCGAGAAAATGTCTTCCCCTTGAATGACACTATTGACGGCCTATTGGAGAGGTCAATTCTGCGTGGCATCGACGGTGAAGACGAAGCCATCTCCGTTAGCCTCTGGAATACTGAGGAGGACTTGCACTGGTATGAGACCAGCAACCTTCGCAAGCAGTTCGCCGACGACATCCAGACTAACTATGCCACCAGTTGGAGCTACATCACAGGCGAATACTGGGTCCGGACGTTTCGAGTTGTGAACGTAACCAAGTACTAGCAGGGCTCACAATCGTGGCTCCAAAAAGAACGGCCCTTCGCGGATTGCGAGGGGCCGTTCCTAGTAGGTCTGCTATGGGTTGCTACGAGTAATCCGACGCTCCTCACCGGGCAAAGGACATGCTGACGGATTCGTGATAACTATTGATGAAATTTGGAATATTTCAGCAGAAAGTGTACGAAATTACTTAAACTACCCCTGTTTGGGCATATTCTGTGGCCTGAATTGTCATAAATTGGCTGGATAAACGAGCTTTTGTGTTAATATATCTGAAGGCTTGGACAGAGCGTGTCCGCCAAGCAATCTCCACTGTGTGTTTTCGAGGAGGTCATAGATGGCGTTTCGGTGGGTAAGTACGCAGAGGCTGTTCGTTTTGGGCAGTGCTTTAGCGCTACTTTTTATAGTAGGTTGCGGTTCCTCTTCTCCGCAGACGGAGACTGTGGAAGTCATTAGGGAAGTTCCAGTTGACCGGGAAGTTATTAGGGAAGTACAGGTGGAAGTCCCGGTTGAAAAAGAGGTAATCCGGGAAGTCGAAGTTGAAAAAACCGTTGTAGAGACTCAAATCCAGGAAGTGGAAAAGGAAGTACAAGTTGAGGTGGAGAAGATCCTTATCGCCACTCCAACCCCGGCTCCCCCGCCGGCAGCAGCCACCGAATCGGCGGGTCACCTGCGAGTTACCTACACCTCCCTGGGAAGCGATGGAATCTATCCCAAGGCCAGTAACATTAATGCTGGTGGGAAGGATGTCAACTCGACGATGTATGACGTGGTCATCGGCTCTGACGCCCAGGGCGCCTTCAGCAAGGATACAGGCTTGGCTCAGGACTGGTCCGTCAGTGATGACGGCAAAGTGCATACTTTCCACCTTCGCCAGGGAATTCCGTTCCATAACGGCGAGGAAGTCACTTCTGAGGACGTGATGTTCAGTGCGCTAGAGGTTATGGAGGACGACGCGCAGAACGCATTCATTAGGGAATTGACTCCCCTGTGGGAAAATTACGAGACACCGGATGACTACACATTCGTTATCAACTGCCACACTGCATGCCTTTACGCTCCCTGGATTTTCTCGGGAGTTCGTGGCGCCGAGGGCATGATAGTTCCTAAGGCTCACTACGAAGCGATCGGCGAACCCGAATTCGCCAAGGCCCCCATAGGAAGCGGACCCTACCGTTTTGTGGAGCAGGTGCTGGGTGCTTCGGTGCAGGTGGAATCAATAAACAGGCCCCATTTCCGAGGTGGGCCCAATGGTGGAATACCAAAGTACGCGGAAATGACGTTCCTTGGTGTCTCCGAGGAAACCACCCGCATCGCCATGCTTAAGTCGGGGCAGGCCGATATTGTCGACGTGAGCCGGGAACGGATAGCTCCGCTGGCTGACGATGGTTTCAACATCTTCTACAAGGAACGGGCCCTGCTTACGGGAATGTACTTTTTCCAACAGTGGGAGGACGACAACCCTTTTAAGGACATCCGAGTCAGAGAGGCCCTTAACAAGGCTATCAACCGCGACGCCATCCTGGAACACATTTTCCTTGGCCGGGGCAGCACCACACTGTATCCCATAGGAAGCTATGCTGAAGCCAGCGGATATGATCCCTCCCTCAGCTCTTACCCATATGATCCGGACCTGTCCCGCCAATTGCTGGCTGATGCTGGTTATACCGAAAGCAACCCCTTGGAAATCAAGCTGGCAATATATGCCTTTGGCGGTATTGCCGAATTCTCCCGCATGATTGAGGCAGTGGGCGCGGACTTTGAGGCAGTTGGAGTAAAAGTTAACTTCCAGCCAACCGAGTACGGAACCCTTCGTAGCATGCGTCGGGCTTGGGATTTGGGAGGCGGCTGGGTCGGTCCCTGGGGGACTCATAATCGGGCTGCCCCCGCTGAGATCATGAGTATCGTTAAGGCCCTCGAGCATTCCGATGCGCCCTATACTACCTACAAGAATCCGGGATTCGACGAGATATTTGATAAGGCCTTCGCATCAACGGACCCTGAAGAAGTGAAGAACCTGATCGGAGAAATGCAGCGGTTCCTTCATGCCGACTACTATGGGATTCCTCTATTCGAGGTGGATTCCTCGTTTGCCACTACTCCGGATATAACTTACTGGAGCACGGGGAAGGACTCTTACGACAACAACATGGACAGCCTGATATTCCCCGATCTAAGGTAGCTGTTAACTAGTTGTTCGAGAGACATATTGTTGAAGGCCGGTGCTCTTTCTGACACTGGCCTTCACGGCAGCCAAAGTCATGACAGTTGTGTAACCCCTGTTTAGATCCGGTTGATCGGTATTCTCGGGCAGACCCCTTTTCAGTGAACCATTTGCCTGGTGGGAACATTTATCGCGACCCTTAAGTCTTTTCCCTGTAGGAGAATTTATGGTGCGATACCTTTTCAGCATCAATAGGCTATTAGCGTTGGGAGCTGCCGTTTCGCTGCTTTTCATAGTGGCCTGCGGCTCTTCTGCCCCGCAGACAGAGATTGTAGAGGTAATCAAAGAGGTCCCGGTTGATCGGGAGGTCATCAGGGAAGTTCAGGTAGAAGTCCCGGTTGATAAAGAAGTAATCAGGGAAGTCGAAGTCGAAAAGACCGTTATAGAGACGGAGATAAGGGAAGTCGAGAAGGAAGTACAGGTTGAGGTGGAGAAGATTCTGATCGCCACGCCGACTCCGGCGCCTCCTCCTGCCGCTGCCACCGAGTCGAAAGGCCATCTCCGTATCACTTACGCTTCCCTGGGCAGCGATGGCATCTATCCCAAGGCTGGCAACGTCAACGCAGGCGGGAAAGACATTAATTCCACTATGTATGACGTGGTCATCGGCTCCAATGCTCAGGGTGCATTCAGCAAGGATACGGGCCTGGCGCACGATTGGGAAATGACCCCCGACGGCAAGACCCATACCATTTACATGCGTCAGGGCATCAAGTTTCACAATGGTGAAGAAGTAACGGCCCACGACGCCAAGTTCGGCCTGGAAGAAGCAATGGAAGACGACTCCCAGGCTACGTTCAATAGAGAGTTGATTCCTCTTCTGGAAAATCTTGAAGCAGCCGACGATTATACCTTCAAGATCAACTGCCATACCTTGTGCCTGTTCGCGCCCTGGATAGTCTCTGGTGTGCGAGGTACTGAAGGCATGCTGATCCCCAAAGCCCACTACGAAGCTGTGGGTGAACCGGAGTTCGCCAAAGCCCCCATCGGCAGCGGCCCTTATCGCTTCGGGGAGCAGGTGCTGGGCGCTTCGGTAAGGGTAGACTCCATTAACCTTTCCCACTTCCGGGGCGGCCCCAACGGAGGCATACCCAAATATGAGACCATAACCTTCCTGGGCGTCTCCGAAGAAACTACCCGGATCGCCATGATTAAGTCGGGTCAGGCCGATGTGATTGACACCAGCCGGGAGCGGGTTGCCTCTTTGGCTGATGATGGCTTCAATATCTTCTATAAGGCCCGAGCAGACTTGATGGGGGCTTATTTCTTCCAGCAGTGGGAGGAGGGCAATCCCTTCAAAGACGTCAGGGTAAGAGAAGCAATGAATAAAGCCATCAACCGGGACGCCATATTGGAGCATATCTTCCTTGGACGGGGTAGCACTACGCTGTACCCCATGGGCAGTTACGCGGCTGAGAGTGGCTATGATCCTTCGCTAAGCTCCTATCCCTATGAGCCGGAGTTGGCGAAGCAGTTGTTGGCCGAGGCGGGTTATACCGAGAGCAATCCGCTGGAAATTAAGCTGGCTATTTACCCCTTCGGTGGTATTGCCGAGTTTCCCCGGATGATTGAAGCGATTGGCGCCGACTTTACTTCCGTGGGCATCAAGGTGGACTTCCAGCCTACCGAATACGGTACCCTGCGCAATATGCGTCGCGCACGGGATCTCAGTGGTGGATGGATCGGTCCCTGGGGCACGACCAATCGGGCGGCGCCGGCAGAGATTCTCAGCATTACCCGGGCGCTTGAGTATTCCAAGGCTCCAAACACGACGTATGCCAACCCGGACTTTGATGTCATTATGGACAAGGCTTTCGCGTCGACGGATCTGGAGGAGATCAAAAATCTTATCGGTGAGATGCAAAGGTTCCTGCACGCCGACTACTACGGTATACCCCTCTTCGAGGTGGATACTCCTTTCGCCACTGTCCCGGAAATAACGTACTGGGATACCGGCAAGGATTCATACGACAAGAATATGGACAGTCTCATATTCCCGGACATCCGGTAACTCTGGCTTTGTAAGTAAGCTAAGCGCAGAGGCAGGTGAGTTCCAGCAAGTTCACTTGTTGGAGTTTGCCCCTCCGCGCGAAGCTAACCCATCTACCTAGAGAAGCAGGGCTTATGCAACGATACATAATTATGAGGGTTGGCCAATCAATCGTCGCCCTCATAATCCTGTCAATGATCATTTTTGCAATTGGGCGAATAACCGGTGATCCGGTTATTCTTCTTTTGCCCCCTGACGCAACCCAGGAGGCCGAGGATATCTTGCGCCGATCCTTGGGACTGGACCAGCCCTGGCCTGTCCAGTACTGGAAGTTTGCGTCTAACGCTGTCCAGTTCGACTTTGGAAATTCCATCAAGGCCAAGCGTCCTGTGATGGACCTGATTGGTCCCAAGGTAATGAACTCGGTTAGGTTGGGGGTGGTGGCAATGCTCATTACCCTTGTCATTGGTATTCCGTTAGGAGTGGTTGCCGCGGTCAAGAGGGACACCTTCTTTGACGGCGGCGCCAAGCTGATAGCGATCTTGGGACAGTCGCTGCCCCAGTTTTGGCTGGGCATAATGCTAATCCAGCTTTTCACCGTGCAATTGGACCTATTGCCGGCGTCCGGTACCGGCGGAATAACCCATTACATTATGCCAGCCTTCACCCTGGGGTGGTGGGTCGCGGCGGCAATAATGCGATTGCTCCGTTCCAGCATGTTGGATGCCATGGACGGCGAATACATCAAGATGGCCCGGATCAAGGGATTGCCTGAATATAGAATAATATGGAAACACACCTTCAAAAATGCGCTGATTCCGGTGCTGACTTTTGCCGGGACTTACCTGGCTACCTTTATCACCGGCGCTATTCTGGTAGAAACAGTATTCGCCTGGCCCGGACTTGGACGACTGGTCTATGATTCGATCATCTGGCGAGACTTCCCGGTGCTGCAAACTCTGGTACTGATGATCGCGGCTGTGGTTATTTCGGTTAACCTGTTGGTCGACATCGCTTACGCGTACATCGACCCACGTATCAGGTATAACTAGAAAGGAGCGCTATAACTTGGCAACTACAAGCACAACGCTAGCCGGAAGGCCGGCCCTTCTGGAAAGGGGCAGGCAGGCGGCGGAAACTCTGCGCCGCGCTCCCCTGATACCCATGATTATCATTGCGATAGTGATTTTCACGGCCATATTTGCTCCCGTGTTGACAACGCATTCCACGACCACCCCCTCCCTGCCGGACAGGCTGACACCGCCCGTCTGGCAGGAGGGTGGCAGTTGGGAGTACCCCCTGGGGACCGACGCATTGGGTCGGGATCTGGGCACGCGATTGATGTATGGTGGCCGCGTATCGTTGATGGTGGCGCTTTTCACTTTGGCAATTGGTGGAGGAATCGGCACTGCCATCGGCCTGGTTTCAGGTTACTTCGGCGGACGGATTGATGCTGTGCTGATGCGCAGCGCCGACAGTACGCTGGCGTTTCCTATAATCCTCTTTGCCATACTCCTGGTAGTGGCGGTAGGGCCAAACCTGGCCAACGTGGTTGTGGCCATTGCTCTGGTGCTGTGGGCAAGGTATGCCCGCGTAATCCGGGGAGAGGTGCTGGCGCTCAAGGAGCGTGATTTCATTGCCCGTGCGCGGGTGGCCGGCTGTTCCCATCTGCGGATAGTAGTTTTCCACCTGTTCCCCAACACGGTGAATACCTTGCTGGTGTTGCTGACGCTGCAGGTGGGGTGGGTAATCATAGTTGAAGCGTCATTAAGCTTCCTGGGCGCCGGAATTCCGCCGCCAACGCCGGCCTGGGGCAGCATGGTCTCCGACGGACGGGAGTATGTGGACACTGCCTGGTGGGTTTCGGCCATTCCGGGGTTGGCAATCATGTTTACCGTGGTTGCTTTCAACCTGCTGGGCGACTGGCTGCGCGACACCTTTGATCCCAAGCTGCGGCAGGTGTAGGGCCCTCACTTTTGGGCAAGAACTACTGCTAATTCGTCAGTATCCATGACCAAAAAGCAGGGGCGGGTTTCATACCCGCCCCTATTTTATTTGGTGTCGGCGACTTCCCGGGTTAGTCGTAGCGAACTCTATCGGAACTACTGGGGCCCCAAGGGGCAGGGGCCACCACGTCCCAGTCAGAAACCACATCCACCACTGCCGGTCGGTTGGAAGCCAGGGCTTCCTCGATGGCGCTTGAGATATTTGCCGGGTCGGTTACGCGAATCCCGAAGCAGCCCATGGACTCGGCGACCTTGGACAGGTCCACATCGCTGAACTGCCACATGGCGTCGGCGCTCATGCCAGGATAATTCGCATTAACTACCCGCTCGTCACCCACCCGGCACTGGTTCAGGGAGCGGTTGTCATTGACCACGATGACCGCGTTAATACCGTAGCGGGCGGCTGTTTCCAGTTCCGATATGTGGTACCAGAACCCGCCGTCTCCGGTGAATGCCACCACCGGACGGTCGGGCAGTGCGCACTTGGCGCCCAGGGCAGCTGGCAAGGCCCACCCCAGGGAGCCAGCCGCGCGAATATATTCCTGTTCAGCGTGGTGCAGCTCAATGTAGGCCCCGGTCCAGATGCCGGCGTGACCCGTGTCGGAAACCAGCATGGCGTCGGAGGGCAGGTTGTCGGTGCATTCCTGACAAAGACGTTCCGGCCTGATGGGCTGGGCGTCGGAAAAGAAGTCCGGCGCCACCTCGTCCCGAAATTCCTGGACCAACTGCTGGACCCGTTCTACCCATTCGACCCGCGACACCGGTTCCAGCGCCTCCACCAGGCGGGAAACGGTGGCCTTGGCATCGCCCTGGATGGCCACTGTGGTCGGGAAGCTCCGGCCCAGTTCCGACGGGTCGATGTCAATCTGGATTACTTTGGTCCCAGGTAGCGGAATCCGCCAGTCCAGAGTTACTTGGCTGCCCGTCTGGCTGCCTATGAAAATGGCAAGATCTGCCTCTGCCACCACACGGTTGGCACACCACCGTGAGTACGCCCCGCATACCCCGACGGAAAGGGGGTGGTTCTCCGGAATAGTGCCCTTGGCGTTCAGGGCGGTTGCCACTGGGATGTTTAGCATCTCGGCCAGCTTGACCACTTCTTCCTGGGCTCCCGACGCCGTCACGCCACCGCCCGCTATGATGACCGGCCGGCGCGCCTCGGCCAGGACCTGCACTGTGCGCCGGACCTGGTCGGGACTGGGCTCAGGACGCAGGGTGGACCGCTTCATGAAGTCCTCTTCGATGATAACTTCCAGGTCCGCCTCGCCATTTTCGATGACCTCGCCCTGGATGCCCTGAAAGTCCATGTGTACCGGTCCTGGGGCGCCGGTAGTGGCTTCGCGGAAGGCCTGCCGCAGCAGGTGGGGAAGCTGCTCCACCGTATCCACCGCCACGCTGTACTTGGTGGTGGAGCTAAAGGGCTTGAAGTGGTCAATCTCCTGGTAGGAGTTCCGGTACTGGTGGGAAAGGGGCCGGTGGCCGGTGATGGCGATGACCGGTGAAAGACCCAGGAAAGGGTCCTGAAGACCGGCGGCCAGGTTTGCTGCTCCCACCGACTGGGCCATGCAGATTGCGGGACCGTTGGAGGCCCGGGCGTAGCCGTCGGCCATGTACACCGCAGCCTTTTCTCCGTGGGTGACGATTCTCTCGATGCCCACCACTTCCAGTTCAGCCAATATGCGCCGGGCAATGGAGGGGACGTAGAAGACGTGAGTCAGACCGTACCCCTTTAAAGTTTCCGCCACGAACCTGGCGCCCGTCATCCTTGGCATAGCAAGACCTCCCTGATATTCCTTTCGATTGTCGGCTGAACATTAGCACCATACCTATTGGCAGTCAACCTGAATCAAAATGGGGTAATTGACAGCCTGTTAAACTTCCCGTACATACAAGCCCGTTTGGACAGAGCGGACAAAACAAGGGAGACAACAAGGCCTGATATCAGTTTTTTGCTGCAAGGAAGTCCCCTTCGCACCGATGTTGGGGTAGTTGGTTTTCTCCTTGGTTGCTAATTGAGGGAGAGAGACGCATTCTTGTGGTCGGGGGTCACGTGGGCCGGCGTTCCTTTCTGAAGAATGCTCTGAAAGCAAAGGGTTTGACGCCCGAGGACATCGACATAACCATAATGAGTCGTGCTCACTGGGACCACAGCCAGAACTATGACCCGTTCCAGCACGCCCCGATGCTGGTGAACGAGCCGGAGCGGAAGTATGCCCAAAAGCCCCATCGGCACGACTATGCTGCACCTGTCTGGTCAGACGCCATAATCGAGTTCCAGCCCAAGATCGAAAAAGTGGAAGGCCACGTCATTGAGCCTGGAGTTACACTTATAAACACGCCAGGCCACTCCCCGCGGGGATCATATCCGTAGTGGAGGAGCCACCTTAAGGCCTTTGTGCCGTCACGGGGGATATGCTGCACCACTCTATGGTTGCCCTTACCCACAAGAATCCCCTGGTGTTTTAGAACGAGAAGGACGCAACCCAAAGCATAGACCGAATCGTGGAGCAGGCGGACATAATCTACCCCGGCCACTATCGGGCGTTCCACGTCGTCAACGGGAAAATAGAATACCTGGCTGAGGAAAAGATGGCAGTGGCATGACTGGATCCTGAGGACCCCAACATTCGCCCCACGGCCAATCTGGACAATGCCGGGAATTGAAGACCAGCCCGTTGAGCGATTGAGGTAAGGAAGCGCAGATTAGAAGCCAAAGACTGGGGCGGGATGTTAATCCCGCCCCAATCATTCTTGGGTAGCCGTCTGTTTTCGTTGCTGCCCTGACAACTTCATCGGCTGGCCTGACCTCGCTGCTTCCTTGACTGCAAGCTTCACCGCCTGACGCTGCTTTGGCGAGAAATGCCAGGACTCTGTGAAGTGAGGTGCCAGTAACCGCACTCGGCTCGATAAGGCCACTGCCGCCCGAATTGCCGCTGGTACCGCTCCGCCGCCGCCACTGCAATCTCTTTGCTGTTGTAAACAACCTTGTGCCTGGACTTGGTTCCATCGAGGCACATATTGCAGCGAGGCAATCCCCTGACGTAGGAACAGTCGGGTGAAAAAACCCTTCTCGCCCACAGGGCCACTCCCACCACAATAGCGAGGGCCACCAATATAGACCAGGGATTGTCCCACATAAAACCCAAAAATGTGAGTTCAAACTCGGTAAGGTTCAAGTCTTCCTCCTAACGACAAAGTTGTCGCTAGGTTTTGCCTCCAAGTCCCAGTCGGCAAACAGTCAGCGACATTTACCGCCCCGACAGCTTCACCACTTCCCCAGACCTTGCCGCTTCCTCTATCGCCAGCGTTACTTCCACAGTCCTTCGCCCTTCCCGCACCGTTGTGTGGGAGCAGGGAGTGCCGGCTGCCAGGTGGTCCAGCCACGAGCGAGTCTCGTTGGCGATGGGGCCCCAGTACTCGCCCATGGCCCAGTCGCCTGAGGAATTGCTTTGCATGAACAGTGCGTCCACGTAGTGATCGGGGACATAGGCGTGGGGTACGCCCTTATCCGTAAATAAAAAACTGTCCTTGTTGTCCATGTCCAGGACTATCACCCCGTCCTCGCCAAGCACCTCAAACCGCGCGCTTTGACCATAGGTAGGGTATTTGGCCGGAAGGGCGTAGCAAATGCCCAGATTGACCAGGCACCCGTTCTCAAAAGTAATTATTGCCCAGGTTACGTCATGGATGTCGTAACCCATTTCCTTGTAAAGGCGATAGTTGCCCCGGGCGACAACCTCCACTGGTCTGACGTCATCCAGGTACCAGCATGCCATGTCCACGTAGTAAGTAAGCGCGTCCAGTACCGGCGTAGCGTCGGGCGACCGCTTCAGTATCTCCATCATGTGGGCGCGGGAGTTATAGACCCGGGACTGAATGCCTATAATGCCGCCCAGTCGTCCCTGTGCCACCTGCTCTCTGGCCAGCATCCAGCGCCGGTCGTGACGGCGGGAGTAACCAATGCGCAGTTCGACGCCGGTGCGGTCCACGGCCTCTACAATTTTGTCCGTGTCCTCCAGGGTCAAGGCCAGGGGTTTCTCCACGAAGACCGGCTTGCCCAGTTCGAGGGCCTGCAGTATGGGCTCTACGTGCTCGTGTTCCGGCGTGGAAATGACCACCGTATTGACTTGAGGGTCGGATATTATCCGGTAGTTGTCGCTGGAGGTCAGGTCGGCGTTCACCTGTTCACCCAACAGGCCGGCCTTCTCGGGATCGATGTCTGATACGGCCAGAAACCTTACCGAAGGATGTCGGGAGGCCATGTTGGCCCTCAGAGTTCCTATTCGCCCAGATCCAACTACGGCCACGCCCAGATTCTGTTTTTCCATTGGTTAAGCTCCTGATCACTTTCTCAATTCATTGATAAGAATGATGTTATTTAGGTACTGAAGTGGTATGGGAGTACCGTAAGATTCGTGCTGGCACCAGCCGCCCTCGCACCGGGTCAACCGCCAACAGCGCACCTTCCAGGGTGTAAGCACCCAAGAGAGCTGGGGCAGACTCGCCAGCAAAAAGCACGAGAGTATTAACCTCTATGCCCTCCACACGAATTCTTGCATTGCCTATTTCATCTTCCAGTAGGCTTCCATCAGCAAGTTCTGATTCTACACGGCGGTGCGGCGTTATACCTAAATCTCTAAGTAAGGAAGCAGGCAGGCATGTTAAAGTGGAGCCTGTGTCCACAGTCGCATCTAGGGTCTCAGACCGCAAGCCGTCGGCCGAAAAAATTTCAACTGGGCAACTGAAAGTTCCCAAAACTGACCTCCGTTCCATGCTTCAATCAAAAGGGCAGTCCCATTGCAATTGGCTTTGAACGAACTATTGGGGAGGGCTTTGCCCTCCCCAATATGATAACACCGAACTAGTCGCGGCCAGTTTGGGACCTCTGGAGGCGGAATTAAGACTTCTGGTAAATCCTGCTTCCGGCCTGCCGGAATTCCTCGGACTTTTCCTCCATTCCGACAGCAATGGCGTTGTCGGGGTTCAGCCCCCGGTTCCTCGCGTACTCCCGCACGTCCTGCGTAATTTTCATGGCGCAGAACTTGGGGCCGCACATGGAACAGAAGTGGGCAACCTTGGCTCCCGTGGCCGGCAGAGTTTCGTCGTGGTAAGCGCGAGCGGTTTCCGGGTCGAGAGCCAGATTGAACTGGTCTTCCCACCGGAACTCAAACCTGGCCTTTGACAGGGCATCGTCCCAATCTGCAGCCCGAGGGTGCCCCTTGGCCACGTCGGCGGCGTGGGCGGCAATCTTGTAGGTGATAACGCCTTCTTTAACATCCTGCTTGTTGGGGAGGCCTAAGTGCTCCTTTGGAGTTACATAACAGAGCATGGCCGTGCCGTACATGCCAATCATCGCGGCGCCGATGCCAGACGTGATGTGGTCGTAGCCCGGGGCAATGTCGGTGGTTAGGGGCCCCAGGGTGTAGAAGGGCGCCTCGTGGCAAACTTCAAGCTGCCGGTCCATGTTCTCCTTGATCTTGTGCATCGGCACGTGGCCGGGTCCCTCGATCATGACTTGCACGTCGTGTTCCCAGGCAAACTGGGTCAGCTCACCCAGGGTCTGCAACTCGCCAAACTGCGCCTCGTCGTTGGCGTCGGCGATGGAGCCGGGGCGGAGGCCGTCACCCAGAGAGAAGGACACGTCATAGACCCGCATGATTTCGCAGAGTTCCTCGAAATGGGTGTAGAGGAAATTTTCCTGGTGGTGGGCCAGGCACCAACCAGCCATTATGGAACCGCCGCGGGATACTATTCCGGTGATGCGGTTGGCTGTCAGGGGCACGTAGCGCAACAGCACACCGGCGTGGATGGTGAAGTAGTCCACACCCTGCTCACACTGCTCAATGATGGTGTCACGGTAGATTTCCCAAGTCAGTTCTTCAGGATTGCCGTCTACCTTCTCGAGGGCCTGGTAAATGGGCACGGTACCGATGGGCACCGGGGAGTTGCGAACAATCCATTCACGAGTGGTGTGGATGTCGCTGCCGGTGGAGAGGTCCATTACCGTGTCGGCGCCCCAGCGAGTGGCCCATAGCATCTTTTCCACCTCTTCTCGAATGGAGGAAGTGATGGCAGAGTTGCCGATGTTGGCATTGATTTTGACCTGGAAGTTGCGGCCAATAATCATCGGTTCTGATTCTGGATGATTGATATTTGAAGGAATGATGGCTCGCCCACGAGCTATTTCTTCGCGCACGAAGTCAGGTTCCACACCTTCGCGGATGGCAATGTACTCCATTTCAGGGGTTACAATGCCCTGCTTGGCGTAGTGCATCTGGGTAACGGCACGACCTTCCTTGCCCCGCAGGGGATTGCGGGTAAGACTGGGGAAGGGCTGACCCTTGTCCTGACCACGGTACACCACGGGCGAGGCAGAGTACTCTTCGACATCGCCCCGTTCCAGAATCCAGGCGCGGCGCAGCGCGGGAAGACCCTGGCCCAAATGAAGCTTGGCGCCGTCATCGGAGTAAGGCCCGCTGGTGTCGTAAACTTTCAGAGGCTCGTTCTGTTCTTCGCCGAACCGCCCTGAGGTGGGCGTCAGGGTTACCTCGCGGAAGGGCACACGAATGTCATCGCGGGAACCCGTAGCATAGACTTTCTTGCTGGCGGGAAATGCTGATTGGCCTTGAATCTCCAGGTCTGACTGAGTCTGAGTCATAATCTACCTCCGCAAAAAATAAAGCCGCCAAGGCAAGGGCCTGGCGACTTCGATAGTTGCAAAAGACGAGACGCCGCTTCCCTGCGCTGGCATTACCCAGATCAGGTTCGTAAGGGTCGGCGGCAAACGGTCCGCCCTCTCAGCCTGGCTCCACCAAGCTCCCCTACGTGTCCAGATGAGTAGGTTGTTAATTATCGGTATTTTATGGTCTGGGGGCGGGTATGTCAACATCCACATAGGAATCTATAAGAACGCTAATCTGTGTCCGCTCAGTTAACGCCTTATTCCGGCTAAATCCGGAATTACCCGGCCTGGGCTTATACGCATTTTGCAAAGTGGTTAACCATTAATCGTTGGCAGCGGAGGGGCTGTCAATAAGGCTAACGCTGGAGTCAAGGACGCTGAAGTCGAACTCTTGCGCCGGCGCTACCGCACGACGGGCAAGAATTACCACGAAGGTGATTATAGAAGAAATCACCAATGCCGATGCGAAAGCCCAGAACATTTGGCCGCCGCCTGGGGCAGCCAGAGCCCAGGGACTAAGCAGGTCGGGCTTGGGATAGTAGAGGGCGCCGATAACAATCCCGACTCCGCCGGCTACCAGTACGCCCCAACCTGTCATTCGGCGGGAGTACAATCCCGCCAGCACCGGCACAACTATGGCAGCCCCCAGCAGGTCGGCGATCAGGAAGACGTAAAGGACACTGTGCCCTTGGGAGGCGACGATTATGGCTGGAATGGCAACAATGACGGTGACGGCGCGGGCCAGAATCATCAGCGAATTGCGCTGAATTCCGAAGCCGGCAAGGTCAACGGCAACACCGCTGGCGATGCCGTTCATGAGGGTGTCCAGGGTGCTCATGGCCAGCATCAGGGCGCAGATAAGCATCAGAAAGTGCATCCACAGTGGGAAAACGTCACCGGCCAAGGCGAACAGGGCTGCAGCGACTTCCGGATATACGAAAGGTTCCACTGAGCCGTTTCCCACGGCCGCTATACCGGCCATGCCCATCAGGAAAGTGAGAGGTATGGCGATAGCCACGGCACCCCAGAGGCTCCGGTTAAGGACCTGCTGGTCCCTGACCGTGTAAACCCGCTGCCACATGCCGGGATGGAAGGCATTTGAGGCCACTATGCCGATGATCAGGACAATGGCAAAGAAGTAACTGCCCGACGAGTTGGCTGACAGTAACCCTGACTGCCGCGCTTCGGACCAGGCTGTAGTATTGCCCATCAAAACGGCAGCGACAACCACCAGTAGCAGCAGGATGGGTATCAGAATCCAGAACTGTATGCGGTCGGTGTATATTGATGTGCGAAGGCCGCCGTATGCTGTGTACGCGATGACCACGATGCCCACCGCGATGGCGGTTGCCCATCCGGGCGAGTCGGTCAGTATGGTGACCGCGGCGGTAATGGCCGTCAACTCTGCGGTGATGAAGATGCCCATGACAAAAATTATGGCCAGGAAAATGGTCAAGAATGGGATCAGACCAAATCGGTGCCGGACGTATTCGGTAATGGAGTGTCCGTTGGGCATCAACCGACGGATGCGGGAGCCAACGAACATGTACAAGACAGGTATTCCTGCCATGCCAATGGCGTAACCGACCAGGGAAATGATGCCGAAGTTGGCGCCGGTTTCGCCCGGGCTGAGCAGCACCCAGGTGCCGAACATGGACGCCACCAGGGTAGAAATGCCAACGTTGGTGGGTGCGTGGTTTCGGGAGACCGTGTAGTCCTCGACGCTCTGGCCTCGTCGCCGCCAGGAAAAGGTTACCCCAAGCACAAGAAAGACGGCGCAAACAATTATCAGGGTAACGATGCCTATGGTCGTATCCAGCATGACCTTTCTCCGTGCTAGTTCTGACTTGGCTACTCAGGTAACTTGTGGACAAGAAGAGGCCGCCAGGCCTTGAAACTCTGGCGGCAAATACATGGCAAACCCCTCTATCGATGCCGGCATTACCGGGATTAGGTGCCTAGGCCGACGGCTGTAAGGCCCCGCTTCAGCTTGGTATAACCAGGCTCCCGCCAGAAGATCATTCGATTGGGGGCCGAAAACACTAAAATAATAGAACCGGGCAAGCTGGGAACGGTATCGGCTCCTCGAAGTTTATCTGCCTACCGCATCAACCGCTCCGCCATGCGCTCGATCTGCTCTCCCATCTCTTCCTCGGTGTCGCAGTGCTGCGGCCACACCGAAACCCGCAATGCCCCCGCATTCAGGAAGTCGTCAACCTGCTGGCGAGTAGTATCAGGGGGCTGGCCGAATACTGAAATTGTCAGGGACTCTGGAGCTCGTCCATACTCTCCGGCCAGGGCGTCCAACTGTTTTCGGCCTCCTTCGACCATTTCGGGAGTGGCACGGTTTGGCAACCACCCGTCGGCCCAGCGTGCAACTCGCTGGAGCACATTGCGAGCGTTTCCGCCCAACAGCACCGGCGGGTGGGGTTTCTGGTAGGGCTTGGGGTTCATATAGACCGGTGGGAAGTCGTAGTACCTGCCGTGGAATTCGGCCTCATCCTTGGTCCAAAGTTCCTTGAGTGCCAGCACGGCCTCCCGCGCCTGGGTCCAGCGGTGGTCGAAGTCACCGCCCATCATCGTGGTTTCTTCCCGATTCCAACCCGCTCCGATGCCGAAAACGAAGCGCCCTTGGCTGTGCAGGTCCAGCACCGATATTTGCTTGGCCAGAATCAGCGGGTTGCGCTCGGGCAACAGGGTAATGCCGGTACAGAGCTTGATTCTCTCGGTCACCGCCGCGGCCATGGCGAGCGCGATGTAGGGTTCGGTGAAGTGAGCATAAGTCCAGGGGATTTCGCCACCCGTGGCAGGGAACGGGCTTTCGCTCTTCACCGGCAAAATTGGATGCTCGTGATACCAGAGAGACTCAAAACCCAGCTCTTCCGCCTTGCGTGCGAAGAAGGCCGGATCCAGGGTGTAGGCGGGAAGAGGTACTACTAATCCGACGGACATTTCCTTCCTCCAGGCGGTAGCGGCTGGGTTAGGGGTTTATTACGCTGCGCTGACGGTTAACCACGTAGGTTTCCCGGTTCTCAATAAAGTCTATGACGGCGTTGGCGACGGCCTCGGGCCGGTCGGGGGCCACCAGGTGTGCGGTGTCGTATACCAATGAAACGTGGCAGTTCGGTATGTTGGCGCGATAAGTGGAGGCGGCCTCGGGGGCAGTCATGCGGTCTCGGGTGCCGAACGCCACCAGGGTCGGACACTTGATTTCAGGCAGCCACTCTTCCAACTCTCCATCATTTTTCTTGGGTGAAAACAGGCCCTCCAATTCCCAACCGTTGGGCAGCCCGCCCAGGTAGGAATGACGTTCCTTGTGGGCCAGCAGGCGATCGGCCCAGCCTACCCAGTTCAGCGTCGGGAGGTCGGGATTGGGACGAATGGCGGTGGGTGAAATCAACACCAGAGACTCCGCAGGCTCGGGGTCTACCGGCGCGCGCAAAACTGTGCGCAGCGCCAGGTTGGCTCCCTGGGAGAAACCTGCCAGGTTGTAAGTCTTGCCGGCCAGGGATTTCGCCATCTCCCTTACTGCGGCCTCGGCGCCTTCGACCGTGGCATCCTCAAAATCAAGGACAAAGAGGTGGAACTGCCGTGCCAGTGCCTCGTAGAAGGGGCGGTGCCCCCATTGCAGGCTCTCCAGGAAAACGACCGGCAGACCCGAGCCGGCTTCCCGGCAGTCTACCGCTATGTTACCGGCTCTGACCCGGTATTCATTGAAGCTGATAGGTTGTGCGGGTTCTGCCATGAATGCTTCGTCCTGTTAATGCCCTCGAACAGTGTGCGGCCAATACTCTTAGAATTCCTTGATCTGCGGCAAAACTTCCTTGCCAAAAAGCTCTATCTCTTTCATTACTTCGCCGTGGGACAGGCCAGGCTGCTGGAAAAAGAGGTCCATAACCCCGACGCCGCAACGGTCATGGAATTCCTTCATTTTATTGGCAATGGTATCGGGTCCCCCGAGGAAATTGACTCCCAGGGACCGGCCCACCACGTCGCCTTGGGGGCTGCCAGCCAGGACGCGGCGCAGGTCAAATTCCTCGCCGGTTCTGGCTGCCTGCACCACCTGGGCCACGGTGCTAGGCAGTTGAATCGCCGGACGGGGTTGGCCGCCGGGCAGTGCGTGAAGCCAGTCCTGCGCTTCCTGGTCCGACTCGGCAAGGTAAATACTGCCCCGGTAAACCACCTGGTCGGGGGTGGGTTGCCAGCCCGCCTCATTACACCAGTTGTAATATTTGTCGGTTACCGTTTCCATCTGTTCCACCGGAATGAATGAAACACCCAGCCCCATTCCGTTCTCGGCGGCGTACCTGACCGTGTCATCACTCCGGGTAGCCATGATCGACGGAGGCAACGGTTGCTGCACCGGACGCGGCCAGACCGAAACGGTGCGGAACTGGTAATAGCGCCCTTCCCAGGAGAAAGGCTGCTCTTCGGTCAGCGCCTTGCGGATCAGGTCCATGCCTTCAAATAGGCGTTCCCGTCCCTCTGCGGGATTTACACCGTAGACCTGGTCCTCATTGGGGGTGCCCCGCAAGAACCCCATGACCAGCCTGCCATTGGAGATGTTGTCCAGCATCCCCATTTCTTCTGCTATCCTAACCGGATTGTTGAGGGGAAGGAGGGGTCCAAGCATGGCCAGCTTGACTTTCTTGCACCGCTCGGCCACGGCGGCTGCCATCACGGCGGGATTGCCAGTGGCGATGCGGCCTGAATAGTGGTGCTCGGAAAAGCTGATCCACTCGAAGCCCATCTCCTCGGCGAACTCGCACTCGTCCATGCCTTCCTGGTAGCTTTGAACCGAAAGCTTGGGGTCGTGGTAGGCAGGGGGAATGGGCCAGGAATTCGGGAAGAGGTGACGCTCGGAGTATCCCATCGCGCCCAGGTAGGATGCTTTCATATTCCTCCTCAATGGGTCGCCGGGGAATATAATCGTGAAAGTAGTTAGGGTACAGTACTTGAATACGTTGCCGTAAGTTTAGGGTTGGGCAAGTAGGCTGTCAATCTTCCACTGAACTTTCAAGGCCTTCCTGGTTAGACTGTTCAACTGTTTCCTTGACTCGCCGGGTGGCTCAAACTACATTGATTCCGGAGCTAACATTCGATCATGATCTCAAATTGCCTAAATCCAGGGAGAAAGTCATGAAATACGACGTAATAATCATCGGCGCCGGTTCCGCGGGCAGCGTGCTGGCGACCCGCCTTTCGGAAGACCCCGACCGGTCGGTGCTGCTTTTGGAGGCCGGGCCGGACTACCCCAATTTGGACCAGATTCCAGACGATGTGAAGTACGGCTACAACACTGCCAAAGCCATCGCTGGACCCCATATGTGGGGGTATCGAGCCAAGGCCAGACCTGAACATGACAACACTTTCCACCTGCCTCGGGGCAAGGTTGTGGGCGGCAGCAGCGCTGTTAATGGCCAGGTATGGCTGCGGGCCGTCCCCGAGGATTTCGACAACTGGGTTGAATGGGGCAACGACCAGTGGGCTTTCCCTGAGCTAATTCCTTACCTGAACCGCATCGAAACCGACCTGGACTTCGGCGGCGATTTCCACGGCTCCGAAGGTCCCATTCCCGTTCGTCGCCACAAGCGCGAGGAGTGGTTGCCAACCCAGGAAGCCTTTTACCGGGCCTGTATTGAGGCCGGTCTGCCCGCTTGCTCAGATATGAACGATCCCGATTCCACCGGAGTGGGGCCACGGCCGATGAACAACGTCGATGGCGTGCGGATGAGCGCTGCCATAACTTACCTCGACATGGCCCGACATAGGCTGAATCTCACCATTCGCGCTGGCGTTACTGTCCGACGAATCCTGTTTGAGGGAACCAGGGCAACAGGTATCGAGGTGGATAGCGGCGAGGACCGGTTTGTTATTGAAGGCGAACGCATTATCCTCAGCGGTGGTGCCATTGCATCGCCGCAACTGCTGATGCTGTCCGGAATTGGGCCTAGGGATCACCTGGAAAGTCTCGGCATTCGGGTAGTGCATGACCTGCCCGGCGTCGGTCAGAACCTTCGGGACCATCCTCTGGTGGCCTTGCAATTCCAGGTTAGGCAGGAATACCTCGACGACCCGGATACGCCGTGGAGCCAGGTAGCGTTGCGTTACACGTCGGAGGGGTCACCCACCCGAAATGATATGCAGATCTTGCCAGGATGGTTCGCCGACGCCCGGGGCGGCGCTCCTGACGCGGCTGCCGGCATGCGGATGGCTCCCGCCCTGGAAAACGCTACAACTTCCGGCGAGCTTCGTTTGACTGCTGACGACCCCTATGTGCAGCCCGAGCTCAGTTATAACTATCTGGATGATCCTGGCGATCGGGCCCGCTTGCGGGAGGCGGTGCGCTTGTGCATCCGCTTGTCTCAGTCTTCAGCCTTTGAAGGACTCATAACCGGCCGCACTTCCCCCACCGATGAGGACCTGGCTTCGGACGAAGCCCTTGACGCCTGGATGCTGCGCAACGTTTCAACCCAGCAGCACTCCTCCGGCACCTGCAAGATGGGCCCGGCCAGCGACCCTATGGCGGTGGTTGACCAATATTGCCGGGTGCACGGTGTCAACAACCTGAATGTTATTGACGCGTCGGTAATGCCCGACGTTGTGCGAGCCAACACCAACGTGACCACACTGATGATTGCCGAGCGACTTTCGGACTGGTTTAAGGAAGGCAAGGCCTAGCGGATATCACAGTTTATTTCAGTTGGCGCCGTACTTCGTCCTTCAGGGTGGAGAGGACATGGAATTGCCTGGATTCACACCAAGCACTTCCAGGTCCTTTTCGTTTCGATAGAGGCGCGGAACTGTGTCAGGCCTTTCGGCACTGGCTTGACACCACTTATACTATGCTATAGATTGTTGTCGCAAACATTTGCATTAACTGGTATTGTTATGACCAGCTATGAGCAGCTCCTTCAGGTACTGAGGGGCCAGGGGCACCGGCTTACCCCCCAAAGGTTAATTGTCCTACGTGTGGTTGCTGAAGGCAGTCAGCACATGGGGGTTGATGAGGTGTTCCGCAAGTCACAGGCCGCCTATCCCTATATGGATTTGGCCACCGTATACCGGACCCTTCGGCTTTTCAAGCAGGTTGGTCTGGTCACCGAGGTGGCAATAGGCGAACGTTTGCACTACGAGTTGACCGACCCCGGTGAGAAACACCATCACATGGTCTGTCGGGTTTGTCACGGGGCCTTTAATTTAAGCCCTCATTACCTCGAGGAATTCAACAGCACACTGGTCACTGAATTCGGTTTTGTGCCGGACCTGGACCACTTTACTATCACTGGCGTTTGCGTAAATTGTCGTTCCGAAGGTGGGGAACCTTCGGCTCTTGCACTGGAAGATGCTTCAAGTTATGAGGAAAATCCTTAGAAAGTCCCTTATTCCGCGTTGCTCTCCAATAGCCCTGTTAATCATTTTGCTGCTGGCTGCGGTTGGATGCTCCGGTTCTTCAGCAGCGTTATCTGACCAGGCTCCTCAACCTGGCGAGCCGGAATCACAGAAACTCAGGGTCGCCAGCACCGTATCTCCAATTACCAGTCTGGTGGAGAATATCGGTGGCGACCGCATTGTGTTAACGGGCATAGTCCCCGAGGGCACTAACTCCCACACCTTTGAACCGGCGCCTTCGGTTGCCGCGACCTTGGCTGCGTCCGACCTCATTGTAGCTAACGGGCTTTTCCTGGAGGAGCCCACTATCCAAATGGCGGAATCCAACATGAAGGAAGGGGCGGTCGTTCTGCTCCTTGGTCCCCGGGCCATCTCTGAAAATGATTGGGTGTTCGATTTTGCCTTCCCAGAAACCGATGGCCATCCCAATCCCCACTTATGGACTGCGCCCGATCTGGGGGTGAGCTACGCCAGCATAATTCGGGACGAACTGATTCGCCTCGACGAGAAGAACTCGGAGTATTACCGAGGCAATTTCGCAAAGCTCGAGGCCAGGATCAACGACCTGGACCAGCGGATAGTGCGGGCAGTGGACACTATACCGCCTGAAAATCGCAAGCTGTTAACCTACCACGATTCCTTTCCCTACTTTGGTCCCAGGTATGGCTTCGAAATAATTGGAGCCATCCAGCCTTCGGACTTTACTGAGCCTTCCGCCCGCGAAGTGGCCTCGCTCATTGACCAGGTTAGGGAAACTGGGGTTCCCGCCATCTTCGGCTCGCAAGTTTTCCCAAGTCCGGTGCTGGCGCAAATCGCCAAAGAGGGTGGAGCTGAATTCGTGGACAAGCTGCGGGACGACGATCTCCCCGGTCAACCGGGTGACCCAGACCATACCTACATGGGCCTCATCCTGGAAGACGTGCGGATTATTACCAAAGCCCTGGGTGGGGACCCGTCGCCCCTGGATGGCTATGACCCAAGTCCCGTTTTGTCAGGAGAAAGCGGAGCAGTCTATCCCCAATAGCAGATAAACAAGCACATAGTATTAATATATTTTTAAGGAAAGCCAATGCTACACCCATTTCCCCACCATCGAGGGTCGGGGCGACCAATAGTAGAGCTAAACAACGTAACCGCCGGATATGAAGGCCATGTAGTCCTGTCAGATGTCAACCTGCAAATAATGGAGGGCGACTTTGTAGGTTTCCTGGGCCCCAGCGGGTCCGGCAAGACCACCCTGCTGCGCACCATTCTGGGTGCCTCCAAGCTGTTTAGGGGAGAGGCAACCGTCGACGGCCACCGTGTCAGCAAGCGACGTTCCAGAGCGTCCTATGTTCCTCAATTGGAAACCATTGACTGGAACTTTCCGGTGACGGTCGAAGAAGTGGTGATGATGGGATTCAGCCGCCACAACCCCTTATTCCCCTGGCACCGAAAGGGAGACTGGCGGGCTGCCAGGGCTATTATGAACAGGCTGGGTATTGGCCACCTGGAAGGCCGTCACATCCGGCAATTGTCCGGTGGGCAGCAGCAAAGGGTGTTCCTGGCCCGCGCTCTGATCAGTAACCCGTCCCTGCTACTTTTGGATGAACCTACTAGTGGAGTTGACATAAAGACCAGGGACGAGATGATGCACCTGCTTCACGAGTTGAATCATCAGGGCATCACCATAGCTATGACCACCCACGAAATAAACGCGGTGGCAGCCCACCTGCCCTGGCTTGTTTGTATCAACGGTCACATCCTGGCCGAGGGTCCTCCATCCGAGGTCATATCCCCCAAAATTCTCAAGCTGACCTACGGCGCGGAAATGCCGGTAATTGAATACGAAGGGATGACCCTGGTGGCCGAAAGTCCGCATCACTTCGGCAGAAACGGCAATAGCAAGGTGTCGGTCAACGGAAACGGGCAAATGCTGAAAATTGACCAGGCTGATGAGGTGATTGGTAGCAGTGTGAATGGCAAGCACGCCGTATCGGCGGCCACTGAAGTTCGCACGGGCTAGGGAGTCTCCTAAGTGCTTGATCCATTTGGGTACGAGTTCTTTGTCAACGGTGTGATCGCTGCCACCTTGGCCGGCGGTCTTTGTGGACTGGTGGGAGTTTATGTTGTGCTTCGGCACATGTCATATATCGGCCATGGCCTGGCCCACGCCGTCTTTGGCGGGGCGGTAATAAGCCACTTTGTGGTATTCAACGTAATTTTCGCCGGAACAGTAGGGGGCACAATCGCTCATCAGGGTCCTGGTGAGTCTTACTTATTCCTTGGGGCAATCGTCTGGGGATTTCTTTCCGCCCTTCTCATTACCCTGATTACCCGCATGCGGATCATCGGCGCCGACGCTGCCATAGGCATAATAACCACTGCCAGCTTCGCCCTGGGCATAGCGCTAATCAGTTACACCAATTCATTCAGGGATTTTGAAGCCCAACTGTTCGGCAACATTCTCGGCGTCACACCGGCGGACTTGATAACCATCCTGGTTGTTACCGTTATTACGGCGATTGTGTTTTTAGTTGGTTATAAGCAGTTCCTCTTTGCAGCGTTTGAGCCCGAAGTGGCGGGCTTTTATGGGGTTCCAACCTGGCTGACGGATACCATTTTTTCCCTGGTGTTGGCCGCGACCATCGTGGTTTCCCTCGACGTGCTGGGTGTAACCATGATTGCTGCGGCGATCGTTATCCCGCCCATTATCGCCCGCCTGCTTACCAACCGGTTCAGGACAATGGTCATTCTGTCGACTGCCACGGGCGCACTCTGCGGCTTCGGCGGAGTGTACGCCAGTTGGGTCGCGGACATATCTTCAGGGGCCAGCGTCGTGATATTTTCTTCCTTGCTCTTTGTCCTGACTCTGATTTACACCAACCTGAAGAGACTGCTCCCCTTCGGCGCTGACAAGGGCCCTCGAACTGCGAGGGTATCCCAGGGCCAATCCGCGGCCTTCGACTAGAATTTTCCGACTGCTACGGTGGTATTCCAAAGACTGAGTGCCGCTTAACTCTCTCTTAACACCGTGTTAAACTGGGCACATTCCATTTCCGGCTCAGATAGGAGCGGGAATTCTCCTTTACTCCGCGATCAAAAGGAGGACCTTCTATGGCGCATGCCCATCACCATCAGTCCCCTCTGCAGGTAAGCGAAGAACATCGCGGCTTCAGACGGGGAGCGGCCTTTATCATCGGCGGCCTGACCAGTGGCCACGGCGTATTTCACTGGCTCACCCAGAGCTTCATCGTTGTGCTGCCCGAGGTCCGGGACCTGCTGTTGGGCGGCAGTGTTGTAGCCACTACCAGCATTCAATCAACCCGTGAAATTGCCTCCGGGGTGGTCTCGCTTCCGGGCGGTGTCCTGACCGACGCTCTGCGGCGCCACTGGGGCTGGGTGATGGCCGTGTGCATGGCCTTATTTGGCGTGGGCTGGATCCTGATGGCCGCCGGCGGCTGGACGGTGCCCGGCAGCTCCTGGCTTACGGCGGAACAGTCTGCCGCAGCCGGAGAGGCTTCGGGTGAGCTAAACGTTGCCGGATATGCGCTCCTCCTCTTTGGTATGGCCATCGTGGGTATGGCGGCTTCATTCTGGCACCTGCCGGCGGTAGCGGCCCTCTCCAGCCAGTTCAGCCATCGTCGCGCTTCGGTCCTTTCTTTCCACGGCGTGGGTGGCAACGTTGGCGATGTTATCGGGCCCGTATTGACCGGTCTCCTCCTTTCGACCCTTACCTGGCAGGGGATAATCACAATCTATGGTGCGGTACCAATATTCCTGGCGTTTCTGGTCTTCTGGGCTTTTCGCGACATTGGTCGACGCCGTGAAGGGGAAAGCGAAGACCGGCCAGCCAATACCATGCGCCACCAGATTGAGGAGACGAAGATACTTGCCCATAACGGGCGGATGTGGGGCATAACAGCTGTGGCTGGCCTGCGGGGTATGGCCTATATCGGTTTCATAACGGTCCTGCCTTTGTATCTGGCCGACGAATTGGGTCTGAAGCTGATCGAGGGGGAAGGTGGTTTCGAGAACCTCTTCTACCGGGGTTCGTTGATAGGGCTGCTGGTGCTGGTGGGCATCTTCGCCAGCCCGGTCATGGGTTACCTGTCCGACCGTTATAGCCGAAAGCTGGTGCTGGTGCCCGGGATGGGCGTTCTGGCTGTATTGACCTTTCTTATGGCGTCCCTTGGGGACACCCTTACCGGAATGACCATTCTGTTGGCGGGTTTGGGCCTGTTCCTGTACAGCGATCAACCCATACTCACGGCCTCTGCCATGGACATCGTGCGAGAAGGGACGGCAGCTACGACCTTGGGTATGATGTCCACTTCACGGTTCATCTTCAGCGCCGTCTCTCCCATAATCGCTGGCGCCCTTTACACTATCAATCCCGACAACCTTTTCTACTACACGACGACCCTCTACGTGGCGGCCATTGTGATTTTGCTCTTCATACGCCTGCCCAACGCTACTCCCCCGGTGCATACTGAGGGTGGCCATCAAGACCACGGTCACCAGCACGCCCACGCTTCCGAAGAAGCAGCTGTTCCGCAGCAAGAAGGAGATGAGCATGGTCACGACCACGATCATGGCCATCGCCACTAAGGCAGCTATCTGCCTTCTTTTAAAATCAGACATCTTAAAGTTAGAAAGCCAGCTCCCGCACTCGACTAATGTGCGGGAGCTTCTGTTAGCGTTGAGCTCTCGCAGCGGTTTTAGCGCTAATGTTGGCTCGGTTCCGGGTCTAAGCTCGACACCAGGCGGTGAT
This sequence comes from Dehalococcoidia bacterium, assembly GCA_965215975.1. Lineage (GTDB taxonomy): Bacteria > Chloroflexota > Dehalococcoidia > Lucifugimonadales > UBA3495 > Bin22. The sequence goes on from OZ244136.1 coordinate 2,613,560, forward strand.
ATACTTAATTGGCAGGTATGTGAGGTGGTAGGGAATGAACTGCTCCAGTTGCGGTCAGGAAGTAGCTGAAACTGCCAATTTCTGCCGGCACTGTGGGGCGGCTCAGGTGTCTTCCCAGTCCGCAGCTGGCATTGATCCAGACTCCTCACCTGAAACTTCCGAAAACTTAGACCCAACAGAACAACTGCGGGATGTCATCGCCTCCCTGCAGACCCAGGTAGGACATTTAACGGCCAGGGTGTCCGCGCTGGAAAGTGCTTCGCTAGCGCGTCCCTCGGTGATATCAAACGCAGCTATCGAGGCCTCCTACGCTGCTCGTGTTCCCTCTGCTACCTCTCCGAATACAGCTTCAACGGCTTCCCCTTCGACCCCCAGTTCTACTCCTGGTGCCCAACCTGCAACAGTCGCTGGTGTGGTTGGAACTCCGCCTTCCTCTGTAGCCTCGGGCTTGAGTTCTTGGAACTGGGAGTGGCTGGTGGGTGGCAACTGGCTTGCCAGAATCGGCATTCTGGCCCTGATCATCGGCGTGGGATTCTTTCTAAAGCTCGCCTTTGACAACCAATGGATCGGCGAAACGGGCCGGGTGGTCCTGGGGCTGGCATTGGGGCTTGCTCTTTTGGGCGGCGGAGAATATTGGACTCGGAAATACCCAGCTTGGGCCCAGGCAGTTACCGGCGGCGGCCTCGCCATACTTTATCTCTCAATCTTCGCTGCCTTTGCGCTCTACGACCTAATTCCCGCGCTGGTTGCGCTTGGCTTTTCTTTTCTCGTTACCCTGACTGCTGCCGGCCTTGCCATTCGATACGAGTCCAGGGTGATAGCGGTATTGGGGATTCTTGGAGGATTTGCGACCCCCGTATTTCTCTCTGAAGAGTTGCCCCAGCAGTGGGCGCTGCAGGGTTATGTGCTGGTGCTGGACGTTGGCGTACTGGCTCTGGCCACCTTCCGGAACTGGCGATGGTTTACTCTCCTTGCCCTGCTCGGCTCCCTGATCCTGTTTACTTATTGGGTGGAAAGCGACCTGGAGCCATCCGTAGCTGTCTCTCAACTGGCCATCACTGTAATTTTTCTCATATTTGTCGCGGCAACAACCCTTTTCCACCTGATATGGAAGCGGCCTCCCCAGGCGTTTGACCAGGCGCTAATGGTGGTCAACGCGGCTGCCTACCTCTTCATCAGCTACAATCGACTCTTCGATGAATATCGCGACTGGATGGGTGGTTTTACCGTAATTCTTGCCGCTTTCTATGGGCTGCTGGGCTACGGAATCCTGGTACGGTACAGAGACCAGGTTAATCTGAGCATGTTCGCCGTAGGCATAGCCCTTGTGCTGCTGTCCATTGCCGTGCCAGTGCAGCTTAGCGGCCCCTGGATTGGAATGGCTTGGGCGGTGGAGGGAGCCGTCCTCGTTTGGCTGTCGTTTTTCGTCCGAATGTACCAGTTGCGGTGGTTTGGGTTGGCATCATTCGCGGTTGCCGTGGGCTGGTTGCTGATAAGCGACTTGCCGAACGATTTTGGGGTCTATGTTCCCTACTACGAGAATTACTCCGAGGCCTATTGGCCCTTCTTTAATCTGCGTATTCTTTCCAACGCCATAACCATTGCGGCTGCCTATGCCACTGCCTTCATATGGTGGCGGGGCCGGGATGATTATGAGTACGAAGGCGAAGCATATGCGCCGTTGGCATTTGTTGTCTTGGCAAACATGCTAACTCTATGGATATTGAGCATCCAGGTGGCGGAACTCGTGGAATTAGCAGGCGACCGGGGCACAATAGGCCTACCTTATGTGGGTAACGTCATCAGCCTGGGCCTCAGCGCGCTATGGGCAATTTATGCGGCTGCAATGATTGTGCTGGGAATTGTACGGCGGGAACGCTGGCTCCGGCTGGGCGGACTGGGGTTGCTGGCAATACCTGTGCTGAAGCTCTTCATCTACGACGCCTTCGAGATGGATCAGGGTTACCGTGTCGCCTCCTTTATCGGTCTGGGAGCGTTGCTGGTGATAGGCGGCTTTCTGTACCAGCGTTTCAGCAGGGCTATACGGGGGTTCCTGCTTGAATAGGTCTTCAGGAAGTTTCAGGCAGATAGGGTCGATTCTTGGCCTTATGCAATTTCCGAGGCTGCTCCCATTATTGTTGATAGCGGTTGTGGCGGGGTTAGGCGCCGGTTCGGTCCTCTACGCCGACTTCTCACTGGATCACTGGGAATTCCTCAAACCGATCGAGTTGCCATCTTCCTATGGCAAGGATCAACTGGTAGAACTTCCCCTGGACCAGGAGATTTACCAGGAAACGAACATTGGAGAAACCGACCTGCGCCTGATCGCCGGACGAAACAGAGAGGTACCTTACCAGCTTGTAATTCAGGAGAAAAGGTCACAAAGAGAATCTGTACCTGTGGAAATACGTGATGTCGGGTTTGTGCCCGGCCAATACAGCAGCTTCGTCGCCGATCTGGGGGAAGATGGGCAACGTCACAATGAGGTGGAGATATCTCTCACCGGAAAAAACTTCCGGACTATCGTAACTGTGGAAACCAGCCTGGACGGGGAAACCTGGGCGGTGGTGCAGGATAATGCCGAGATATACGACTTCACCTCGGCCAACAAACAGTTCAATGCCAGAGATACCGCTGCCAAATACCCGGAGAGCGCTGCCCGTTATTTGAGGGTAAAAGTCGCGGAATCGGATGCGGAACCGTTGAAAATCGGCGGAGCCTCGGTATTTCTTACTGAAGAAACCCCCGCTCGGGAAACGACGTACCTGCCGGACACCGTTAGCAGTAGCGAAAACCCTGAATCCGGCGCCACTATCCACGTATTGGATACGGCATCCTCAGGAATTCCCCTCAGTCGGTTGTCTTTTCAGGCGGGTTCCGTAAACTTCCACCGACGTGCGGTAGTGGAAGGCAGTGTCGACGGCACAAACTGGGTCTGGCTGGGGGAGGGGGAGATATACTCTTTCGACACTCCCAAGTTCACCGGCAGCCGTCTTGAGCTGAACTTCCCTGAGAGCCGCTTCAGCCGCTACCGTGTTATTGTAGAAAACGAGGACGATGCTCCCCTCCCTCTGACCGGGTTCACTTTCCACGGTGTGGACCGGAAGCTTCTGTTCCACCCTACACCTGGCATCAAACACTCTCTTTACTACGGTAATCCGGTGGCTACAGCCCCTTCCTATGATTTGGAACGAATAGTTCCTTATCTGGATACAGAGGATGCGCTACCAGCAACGCTCGGCATCCAGCAACCCAACAAGGACTATTCCGGCTTCGACGTGCCCCTAACTGAGCGCCTGCCCTGGCTGCTGCCCACCGGAGTAGCGCTGGCGGCCCTGGGGGTCGCGGCCCTTTTATTTGGCGTAGTACGCAGGGCAAAGACCATTCTTCCGCCGCCCGGCGAAGGAGCATCCTCGTAATAGTGGGTTAGCTCACCTTGGAGAAAGAAAGTGGCCCTTCCCATGAGATTGGGAAGGGCCATTCGGTTTACTTGCAGGCAGGCTACAGGCGCCGTGGTTCCGTCTACCGGGGTTCGGTCTAGTAGAAGACCGCAGTGCCCACACCGCCGCCGGCCGCGATAACTTCGCCGGTAACTGCCCAGGCCTTGTCGGAGGCCAGGAAGGCGGTCAGAAAGCCAATTTCCTCGGCGTCCACCATTCGGCAGATGGCGTTGCCACGACCCGAACCAGGGGTAAAGTCCTGTTGCTCCACTTCGGTCGCCGTAACCCCCTGCTGAGCAGCACGGGCTTCCAGCATCACCGCCGTCCGCTCGGTACGGGTTGTGCCCGGGTGGATGCAGTTGACGGTTATCCCGTAACGGCCAAGGTCGTTAGAAAGAGTCTTGGTCATGTGGACCATTGAGACGTTCCGGGCCCCGCCGCTGAGATTCCCGGCGTTCCGGGCGTTTCCGCCGCTGATGTTAATGATGCGGCCGTAGCCCTGTTCCTTCAATATGGGGATGGCGGCCTTTGCGCACCGAAGCGCCCCGACGAACTTAACGTCAAAGTCGGCCATCAGCGACTCTTCGTTGACCGTCTCAACGTAGCCCACCGCGTCGTCGGACCCACCTGGAAGAGACGCGCTGTTGACGATGATGTGCAGCCCACCCAGTTGTTCGGCCGCCGCCGCCACCACCCGGTTTACCTGATCGGTTTGGGTGGCATCCATCTGCATGGGAATGACGGTATGGCCAGTGGCGTCGGATATTTCCCTGGCCGCCTCCTCAAGCTGGTCCATTGACCGGGACGCAATCACCACGTCGCAACCTTCCTGGGCCAGTACCCGGGCAATCGCCTTGCCTATTCCCCGTCCTCCGCCGGCGACGAAGGCCTTCTTTCCCTCAAGTCCAAAATCCATTACCAATCCTCCTGTAATACCCTGAGTCATTCCCCAGGGCGAAATCGTCGTATTCCAAGTTGCTGGAATTCTACACAAAGCCAGGTTTGCGGGCAAGCTAAAGAAATACCTCAGTCAAGTAGATGGCTTGTTCCAGGAATGGGCTTCCCTGTGTATTTGATTTGATCTCAGGAGGAGCCCGCTGAAAACTGCGCGGGGGATATTCAGTTTTGCAGGAAAAGCTACTGTGCAGCAATCTGGTAAACGGTGGTGGTACCACTGATATCATTGGCTGCCAACAACAGCGGCTCTCCTCTGGGGCTGGCAGCAGGCGAAACGAACTCTAAGCCCTCCGGGCCCGCGTCGCCGCCGGCACCGGCTTCCAGATCCCCATTTGGGCTGGAGTTGTCTGCGTACCCCACAAAGGTAGAGGCCGATGGAATGGTGACGTCGAAAATTACGATGCCGCCGGCCCGTTCCAATCCCAGGAAGGCGTAAGTTCTGTCCCCGATCTTGCCCACAGTGACGGCCTCAGGCTCGGCGCCCTTTTGTCGGACCGGCTGTCAAAACTGTCGGCAGGCCGTTGGAGTTGAAGGTTGTCGGGCTATGCTCGGCCAGCAGCCTGGCGAATTGACGGCCGCTGTCAAACACCACGCGACCCTGGGTGTCCCAAATAGTCAGTGCGCGGGCTCCATAGGAGTAGATGACTTCGTGGTCGCCGTCGTCATCCTCGTCGCCAAATGCCTCGGTGGTCTTCAGTCGGCCAAGCTGGTCATCGGCCTGCGGCAGTTCAGCGTTGTGGAAGGCGGTGGGGTCCAGGATCAAATCTGAAACGCGTGCTTATTCGCTGTAACCGTCGTAATCGCGGGCGTTGCCTTCATTGGCCGACCCCAGGTAGGTTCGCCCACCGGCGGCGGTGTAGGCGGCTATTGCATCGGGTTGCTACATCCCCAGCACTGGCCAACTCGTGATACGCACACCGTCGTCCTAGTTGCTGGCGTCCTGTTCATTGCCGGCCAGCATGTGGTCCTTGTACCGCCAATGGAAGCAGCTGAGTCACCGTGGCGGTTCCTATAGAATGAGGGCAGTAGGCTGCCAGATCTCTAGCAAAGCAATCCGGCGAAGTCAGAGTTGCAAAGAGTCCCAGCCAGTATCAAACAAACATTGCATCTGTTTGAGGATTTTCCCGCTGGAATAAATGTCGGAAATCAGGCAAAATGGTGTCGAAACCTGATAAACTTTGTCCTGGTAGTTGTTCAAAAGGAAGAACTCTTTGACCGGAAAATGGTTGCGCCAAGTTTGGTTCAACTGTTTTGAGTCAGCAGGAAGTTAACAAGAGAGGCACATGGAAGCTTATTCCAACCGGAACATTCGCAATCTGGCAATAATCGCTCACGTTGACCACGGCAAGACTACCCTGGTGGACGCCCTGTTGAAGCAGGGTAAGGTGTTTCGAGAACATCAGGATGTGGGCGAACTGATCATGGACAGCAACCCCCTGGAGCGGGAAAGGGGCATTACTATCCTCGCCAAGAACACGGCCGTGGAATATCGTGGCGTCAAGATAAACATTATTGATACGCCGGGCCACGCGGACTTCAGCGGTGAAGTGGAGCGGGTAATGAACATGGCCGATGGCTGCCTGCTGTTGGTGGACGCGGTGGACGGCCCCATGCCCCAGACCCGCTACGTATTGCAGCAGGCACTCCAACGTCACGTCACGCCCATGGTGGTGATCAACAAAATCGACCGCCCCGAGGCCCGTGTTCCCGAAGTTGTCGAAATGGTCCAGGACCTATTCCTGGAACTGGCGACCCAGCCGGAACAACTGGACTTCCCCGTCCTTTATGCGTCGGCCAAGCAGGGATATGCAGTTACCAGTCCCGATGCTGCCGGGACGGATATGCAACCGCTTTTCGATGCCATCGTGGACGTCATCCCGCCTCCTACCGGTAACGTAAATGGGCCCTTGCAGATGCTGGTGGCTGCCCTGGACTACGATAATTACCTGGGTCAGATTGCCATTGGCCGGATATTTCGTGGCTCTCTAAGCTTTCGCGACTCTGTAGCCGTGCTGGGACGGGATGGAGTCGTGCGGCCTGAAAACGTGGAGAACGTCTTTATCTTCAAGGGACTTGAGAGGTTGCCTGCCCAGACGGTCCAGGCGGGAGAGATAGTCGCCATATCAGGCATCGCCGAAATTTCAATTGGGGATACTATAGCCGACCCGTATGAGGCGGAGGCGCTTCCCTCCATTGAAATTGACGAACCAACCGTGATGATGACCTTCGGCGTAAACACATCCCCTCTCATGGGCAGGGAAGGCTCCCGTTGCACCTCCCGAATGCTCCGGGAACGATTGCTTCGCGAATTGCGCACCAACGTCAGTCTGCGGGTGGAGGAGACTGCCAGCGCTGACGAGTTTTTTGTCTCCGGTCGAGGGGAATTGCATTTGGCCATCCTTGTAGAAAACATGCGCCGAGAAGACTACGAATTCCAGGTGTCCCGGCCTGTGCCTGTGACCAAGGTGCTGGATGGCAGGGTACATGAACCCTACGAACAGCTGACTGTTTTTACCCGCGAGGAATTCATCGGTACTCTCTCCGAAAGTCTGGCTGATCGTCTGGCACAGATGACCAACATGGACAATGACGGCAACGGCAACGTGAAAATGGAGTACCTCGTGCCCACCAGGGGTCTGATAGGTTTTCGCTCCTGGTTCCTCCGTGCTACCCGCGGCAATGGCGTCATAGACAATCGTTTTGTGGAGTACCGACCTATGCGCGGCGAGGTAAAGTCTGCCTTCAGCCAGTCTTTAGTCGCCTCAGAGCCTGGCGTTGCTGTCACCTACGGTCTGCTGAACGCCCAGGGAAGAGGTTCTACTTTCGTTGAACCCGGTACGCCGGTCTATGAAGGAATGATTGTGGGGATGCATCCAAAAGAGGATGACATCGTCATCAATGTGTGTCGGGAGAAGAAACTGACCAACATGCGCTCCTCCACCGCCGACGTGGCCAAGCGGCTGAGTCCCCCGGTAAAAATGAGACTTGAAGAGGCCTTGGAGTTTATCGCCACCGACGAACTGGTAGAGGTTACGCCCCTGAACTTCCGGCTGCGAAAGAAGCAGCTTTCCGCGGGGGTGCGGTTGCGCCAGCGAAGCCGTGATCGGCAGAGGGAAACGGTCGGGGTTTAACAGTGTCGTAGGGTGCGGACTGGAATCGGAATTTCAAGAGTCCCGAAACGCAGAAAGGGCGGGTTGGTTATTGCCAAGCCGCCCTTTTGATTCGGCTATGTCTAATAACCGTATTGAGTCTCCCTAGCCACCCATCGTCCTGACGGTGCCACGGTGGTAGCGGTCCACGGTAGTATCGGGGTCCCAGTCGGCGGGAATTTCGGTGGCCCAGGGGGGGACCGGGTCCTCAAAGGTAAAGACGAAGTCGCGGTCGCCGCGGCCCCGCTTGAACAACTCCTTGGAAGTTGGAAACTCAAAATAAATTTCCAGACGGTTGCCCTCGGAGTCGGCGAAGTACATGCTGCGCTGGTTGGCATGTTCCACCAGGCGGTCCACGGTAACTCCGTTACTGAGCAGGTGGTCATACGCGTCTTTCATGTCGTCGTGGCTGTCAACCTTGATGGCGATGTGTGCCACGCCCACCTGGTTGCGCTCTGGAGCGTCCAGGGCGTTGTCCGGATCTTCCACCGGAGAAAGGTCAAAAACGTGCCCTTCGTGGGTGTCATCCCGTCCCAGGCTCATGAATACGCCACCGTGCTCCGGGTCTTCTTCCTCGATCACGAACCCCAGGACTTCCGTGTAAAACTTCTTGGCCCGCTCGATGTCCCGAACCCGGACAGCGGCATGTCCAATGCGGGAAAGATTGATAGGCATTACTATTTCCTCCATTGACTAGGTAATGTGCAGGTATTTGCCAGCCAGTGGATCACTTTATCCTAGACGGTTCATAACAGTCAACAATGCCTTGCCCTGGATGCAGCGCTGCCACACCTTTGAGAAGACCCAAAACCTGTGCTTCCGTGAATCCAGATGTCCATCTTTACAAAGCCGGCGGTCTCTTACGAAGCCAGGATCATTATTAATTCCGGATGACACCAACCCATCGACAGCTCGCATAACCACCTTTTACTATGTTTTTGATGGAGCAGATTCCCCCAACCCCTTTTCCGGCTATCTGCTGACATAGGGCCAATGAGCGGATATGATCAGAAATGACGGGAAATGGTTTTCCTGCTCCCACGGCTGTTCCGGCTGCCTGTTAGCAAATGGTCAATGAACGTAAATGGGCGAAAATGGTGGGAAAACTATTTTTTCTGCACCCACACCTGCTTTTGCTACCTGTTGGCAGAAGGTCAATGGATGAAAATGAGCGGAAATGGCGGAAAAAACTATTTTCTGACTTCACCCTTGTTACGTCCAATGCCGCCTGCAGAAGCCCGGTCCTTGATTTGCAATTCCTCTGGGCTCAACCGCATTGCGCCCAATTGTGGTAAATTAAGCGCACATAATGCTTGGCCTCTTGCCAGGCAACAGGGGAGGAAGAGATGCTTGATTACAAGCCCAACATTGTGCTCTCCAATCAGGAGTACGATGTAGTTGGCACCAGGCCGATAAGGCACGATGGTCCGGATAAGGTCATGGGCCGTGCTCGCTATGCTGCCGACATTCATTTGACGGGGATGCTGCACGGCAAGATTCTACGCAGTCCTCACCCGCACGCACGGATAAGGAGCATTGACGCAAGCCGCGCCCTGGCCCTGCCTGGCGTGGAGGCGGTCGTAACCGCTGCCGACTTTCCCGAAGTGTCCGCTGAAGTGTCGGACTTGTCGGAAGGCGCCAACGTCAACTACGGTTTTTACAGCCGCAACGTCATGGCCCGTGAAAAGGCTTTGTATCGGGGCCACGCCGTGGCAGCCGTAGCCGCAACCAGTCCCCACCTCGCCGAAGAGGCTTTGTCCCTCATCGACGTGGATTGGGAAATCCTGGAGCCGGTCTTGAATGCGGATGAAGCGCTGGCCGATGGTGCGCCTCTCGTTCACGAGAGGTTGGTAACCTTTGACAGTCCGAATTGGCGTCCCGGCGCTTGGGGAGACCAGTCTGACAAGGTAACCAATCTGGCCAACCGGTTCGAGTTCAGCCTGGGCGATCTGGAACAGGGATTCGCAGAGGCGGACGTCATAGCTGAGCGCGAGTTCCATACCCGCCCGGTGCACCAGGGCTACATCGAGCCACATTCCGCCACTGCCCAGTGGAACACCGACGATACGGTAACAATTTGGGCCAGCAGCCAGGGCCACTTTGCCCTCCGCGACCACACATCCACCATAATGGGCCTGCCGGTTTCCAAGGTGAAGATCATTCCCATGGAGATTGGTGGCGGCTTCGGCGGCAAGGGTATGGGAGGTTGCTACATTGAGCCTGTGGTGGCCGCTCTGTCACACAAGACCGGCAAAGCGGTAAAGATTGCGATGTCCCGGAACGAAGTTTTCCTTGGCACCGGCCCCGCTCCGGCCACCCATATGAAGGTCAAGATAGGGGCGACCAACGACGGCAAAATTACCGCGGCGGAAGCTCATCTCACATATGAGGCGGGCGCCTTCCCTGGTTCTCCGGTGGCCTCGGCCTGCCGCACCATGTTTGCGCCCTACAACATACCCAACGGTTACGTCGAGGGGTTGGACGTGGTGGTGAACACGCAGAAGTCCGCGGCCTACCGCGCACCTGGGTCTCCCACCGCTGCCTACGCCGCCGAAAGCGTGCTGGACGAGGTTTGCGAAAAGATCGGAATGGACCCGGTAGAGTTCCGTTTGATCAATGCCGCCAAGGAAGGCGACCGGCAGATAACCGGCCCAACTTTCCGCAAGATAGGAATGGTCGAAATCTGCCAGGCCGCGCAACAGCACCCCCACCTGGCCGCACCGGTTGAAGGAAAGTATCGGGGACGCGGCGTTGCCGCCGGTTGCTGGATGAACGGCAGCGGCCCTGCCAGTGCGGTGGCGAGTGTCAATCCCGACGGTACCGTCAGCCTGGTTGAGGGTTCCCCGGACATTGGGGGCAGCCGTGCCGCCATGGCCATGCAGGTTGCCGAGGTTCTGGGAATCACCGCCGAAGCCGTGAAACCCTCCATAGCCGACACTGATTCTATTGGTTATAGCTCCGGCGCCGGTGGCAGCGGCGTTACCTTCAAAATGGGGACTGCGGTCTACAACGCGGCGGAGGACATCCGGTCGCAGTTGATTGAACGGGCCGCCAAGATTTGGGACGTCAATGTGGAAGATGTCGAGTACAACAAGGGCGTCTTGAGCCACAAGTCTGACTCCGAGCTGAGCATGACTTTCGCCCAGATAGCGCGCAGGCTCAATGGCAGCGGCGGTCCCGTTGTGGGACGTGCGACGGCGAACCCTGGAGGCGTAGGCAACGCTTTCGGGCTGCACATCGTGGACGTGGAAGTGGACCCGGATACCGGCAAAGTTGAAGTCCTGCGCTACACCGCACTTCAGGACGCCGGCAAGGCCATCCACCCAAGCTACGTGGAGGGGCAAATTCAAGGCGGCGCCGTTCAGGGCATCGGTTGGGCCCTGAACGAAGAGTACTTCATTGACCGTGAAGGCCTGATGGTCAACTCCAGCTTCCTTGATTATCGGATGCCCACGAGCCTGGACCTGCCAATGATCGATACGGTCATAGTTGAGGTGGCAAACCCGGGCCATCCTTTGGGTGTACGGGGCGTAGGCGAGGTATCCCTGGTACCGCCCATGGGTGCTGTAGCCAACGCCATCTACCACGCGGTCGGTTTGAGGCTGACCGACCTGCCCATGAACTCCGCCAACTTCCTGGAGGCCAAGTGGCTACAGGAGAATGGGACGGAGTAAGTCAGGCTGACCGGCTAGATTTGTCGCAAAATCAGGTGCGGGTCAGAAACCCGCCCCTGACCTTTTCTGGCTTTCCACTAATCTTGCCTGGGAAATAGCACAAACGCCGGCCCATCAGTTGCTTAGGCGATAAGCACTACCTGGGTTGCCGCATCGCAACTACTGGAGAAGTCCCTATTTCCGACCAGCAGGAACCACCTTAAGCCGCAATTTCCCTTCCCAAAGTGAGCTAGGGAGCGACAAGAGAAGTTTGAGATGAGCGGTATTATTCAGCCTGCGTACAGGTGGTTGAATGAAGCATACCGGCCAGGGTCAAGTTCCTTGTCTCGCAATGCCGGATGGTCGGGGCCGTAGCGGTGCGCACGGAAGTTAGAGTTGGCTCGTCCGCCACCCTGGGGCGTGGTGGTGAATTCGGGATTGACGTATTCCCAGACGATTTCCCGGTTGGGAGTTACCTCAAAGGTACGGCCGGGAGCCCCTTCGCAGATAAGAGTATTGCCGTTTGGCAGCCGTTCCGCCCCGCTAATGTGAAAGCTGTAGAAGGAAATGGGCGGGTCGCCCTGGTATTCCCACACAACTTCGCTGGAGGACGGGTCAACCTCCACCGCCCTCGAGAATGTAAACCCAGGCCGGTGGCAGCCGTTGTCGAACACCAGGATGTTTCCGTTAGCCAGCATGTTGGGAAAATGCTGGTGTGAGATCTCGCCGGGGCCCCACTTCCACTTGAAGTCACCAGTCTGTTTATCGACAATGCCAATGGTGTCGGTACGCCTGAAGCTGACTATCAGGTCTCCTTCCGGGGTCGTTCGGAGAGAATTCTGGTGAGTCCACTCTTCGCGGTTTTCGAGGTGACAGATGGCGTCAACCTCGGGATCCAGGTGGTCCCAGGAACGCCACGAATAAACGGATTCTCCTTCGGGAGTTATTTCCTCGACCAGGTCTCCCAGCATTTCCGCCGCTTCTCCGCTCTCAGGCATCCCGCCCTTCACCTGCGCGGCCAAGTCCGGATCCAATGGCTCGAACAGCAGAACCAGCGTGTTGCCGTTAGGAAGCCGTTCGAAGTCGTGGTGCAGCAAGGGGTTTTCGTAGCGCCACACCTCTTCCCCTTCCCAGGTCAACTCTATAATGGCGCCAGCCCGCGGACCCGCGCCGCTTGGCCGTCCGCCAGCCCGGGAACTGATGGTGCGCAACAAGAGGTTGCCGTTATTTAGCAGATAGCCGTAGCCCAGCCGTTCGGGGTAGTACCACTGGTGGCAAAGTCTGCCCTCCATGTCAATCAGGTTCGTATAGTTGCTTCCGTTGGTGGTCAAGAGGGTGTACCCCCGGTAGCAGCGTTGGGGGGCATAGTGGATGAGCCCGTTCTTGTGGTGACTTGACCATCCCATATGAGCCTCGCTTAGTCATTCTTCTTCTGGTGTGCGGGCAGGCTTCCTAGAGCCAGTAACTGAGCTAGGGAATAAAAGCGGCATACCGGTCCAGAATGGGTAACACCGTATCTCTACCGGCCGACGGTATTGAGAAAATCAGGCGGTTGACTCCTGCTTCGGTGAAACGGTCCACTGAGTCCTCTCGAGGCTCAGTGAAAAGGCATTGGGAAACTATGATGCTATCAGGGTCGCGTCCAGCTTCCTCTGCCTGCCGACGCAGCAATGCGATCTTCTCTGCCAAGCTGCCTTGCTGGCTAGGTCGCCCGCCAATGGGCATCCAGCCGTCGCAGAACTCAACTACCCGGTCGAAGGTAGTTGCGCCATCGCCGCCCATGAATATAGGGGGATGGGGCTTCTGAACCGGTTTGGGATAGGACCATATCTTATCGAAGTCTACGAACTCCCCGTGGAATTCTGCCTCGTCCTCGGTCCAAATGGCTTTCATCGCCAGGATGCGTTCCCGCAGCAACCGGAAACGCCGCCGGAAGTTGGTACCGTGATTTTCCATTTCTTCCGAATTCCAGCCTCCGCCGATGCCGAACATGAACCTGCCGTTGGAAAGCATGTCCAGGGTTGCTATCTCTTTGGCGGTGATGATGGGGTCCCGCTCCACAATAAGGCAGATGCCGGTGCCTATCTTCAATTTGGTTGTGGCTGCCGCTGCCGCGCCCAACGCAACAAACGGGTCCATGGAATGCCAGTACTCCCTTGGCAGGTCAGCTCCGCCGGGCCAGGGACTGCGCCGGCTGGCCGGTATGTGGGTGTGTTCGGGAACCCACAGGGACTCAAAACCTCGTTCCTCCAGTGCAACGGCAAGCTCGACCGGATTCATCGAATAGTCTGTGACGAAATTCAAAACCCCGATATCCATTCGTGTCTCCTATGTTTGGTGGTGCAATTTATCGGCGAAGCTCAGAAAAAATTACTGACGTTCTTGGCAGAGATAACAGTCTGGTCAAGTATTATTCTACGATAGGCGATTAGCCAGCCCTTTTCGGACCGGCGCAGGATGTCCTCACGACTCCCCACGTAGAAGTCCTCTTCCCGTTCTCCCCTGGTTCGGTACATTATGAAGTTGGAATAGACTTTGACCTCGTCGGGACTTTCCGTGGACTCAAGCTCAACATTGGAAATGAAGTGGCGGGTACGCGAAGGAGGGTCCTCTGCCCAGGCAAAACCGCTGTCCAGACGTTCAATACGCCGACGCAGGCTATCCATGTCTTCATCAATGACCACCAGTTCGTCAGGTTCCGTCAGATCGCGGGGGTCCTGCTGGGCCTCGTCCAAGGAAGCTATGGACTTGCTGATGGGCGCGTAACGGGATGTCCGCATGGCATCCAGTACCGCACGTCCTCGGCCAGCAATTCCAGCCATTGGTGAAATTGGCGGTTGTCCAGCAGTCGCGCCTCGCGGTAGAGGAACTGTTCAATTTCCTGAAGATTAGGTTCTGTCATCAGCAGCTATGCGTTAAGGAGCATCGATTTGAGGAAGGCAACAGCATTCCTTGATTGATATTGTATCCGGCGGTACAATAATTCGTTGACCTGCTACCAACAAAGGTATAGCCGAGGGTTCAGGTTAATGCCAGTTAGCAATAATGCAGGTATCGTGTTTCTCGGCCCTCTTACCTACAACTCCGCCCAATTATCAGCCGCCATCAGTTCCGCCCAGCGGCGGTAGAACTGCCGGTGGTTGCTTTCGCTCAGGCGGAAGTCGCTGGCCCAGCCTCCCAGGTCCGGTCGATATTTCTCGTGGCCCAGGCCCATCTGCATGTTTAAATCATAACGGCGGGATACCACGCCGCAGCAGGTGTGCGTACATTCTTGCCAGTTGTCCATATCGTCCTGTTCAAAGGTTCCGGAAGGGCCGAAGCCGCGTAGTCCGTTTAGCCGCAATGCCTCCTTGATTTCTGGAGCGGCGGCCTTGTCCACAAATATCCAGGACCAGATCTCGATTTCGCCGGGACCCTTGGGATGCCAGACTCTGAATGAGTGGGAGGTTGACCGAATGATGGAAAAGTTAGGAAAAACGGTGGACACAATCGGGTTGATCGTGTTTATCCGATCCCCCAACCGTTGGGCAACTTCGGCACGGTGTTCGTCCTCGTAGGCAAACAGGTTATCCAGCGGGGCTTCGGCGATATCCTTGGCCCCAAGGGCAATGACGCAGTGGCCGTTGCCGGGGGCAATCATAGTGCCTTCAGTGCTGGCCCGCAGCCGAAAATCGCGGGCAAAGCCGCTGCGAATGGCTGAGAGGTGACTCCATGCCACATGGTAGCCGTCGCCACCAAAGTTTTCCGCTGGAAGTTTCCAGTTGCAAGGAACGACCCACTTATGAACGCCGCCTATGACCTCGGTACCGCCCTCCCTGCGGTCAAAGAAACTGTCCAGGTACCAGGTCATTTCGCCTAGGTATTCTTTCAGGGGTGGCGCGTCAGGGTCGAAGGTTGCGAAGAGCAGGCCTTTGTAACTGTCCAGTTGGGCCACAGGTATCAGATTCCACTCGCCCAAATCCAGTTCACCGAAGTAGGCATCCTGCAGGTTGGGAACGGCCACCAGGTTGCCATTGTTGGCAAAGGTCCAGCCGTGGTAGGCGCAGGTGATGGTTGCGGCGTTTCCAGACTCGGCTCGACACAGGCGGTTGCCCCGGTGCCGGCAGATGTTCAGGAAGGCGTTGATCTTGCCGCCACTGTCCCGCATTACAAGGACCGGATCCTCACCCATATAGGTGGTAAAGAAATCCCCGGGATTAGGAATCTGGCTTTCGTGGCACTGAAATAGCCAGCAACGGGCAAAGATGCGCTCCAGTTCTTGCTGGTAGATTTCCGGCTCTATAAAAATTCGGCGGCTAACCAGTCCTCTTTCCGAATCCACCAGCCCCTGGATATCAGCGACCATAACGACCTCTCTTTATCAGGTACCAAGAGCACGGCTGCATCTAGGTGGCAGTGAAGCCGCCGTCTATCACCAACTCGCTGCCGGTAACGAAGGAGGACTCTTCGGAAGCCAGGTACAACACTCCGTATGCAATGTCCTCCGGCTGGCCCACTCTGCCCAGCGGTATTCTTGACTCGCTCTGGTGCAGGATCTCGGGGTCTGACTGGCGCTCGGCGGTCATGGGCGTGGCTACGGACCCAGGATGTACGGAGTTTGCCCGAATGCCGTCAGCGGCGTATTGGATAGCGGTGGTCTTGGTCAGGAGCCTTACCGCTCCCTTAGAGGCATTGTAGGCCGCCGTCACTGTGTCCTGACCCACCAGGCCGGAAATAGAGGAGATGTTGATGATGGATCCACCACCGGCCCGCTTCATCTCCGGAATGGCGACAAGGGTGCCAAGAAAAACGCCCTTGCCGTTAACCTCCATTATCCGGTCCCATTCCTCGCCGTTGGAGTCCTCCAACTTGCCCCAGCTGCAGATGCCAGCATTGTTGACCAGAACATCAAGTTTGCCATAGCGGTCAACGGCAGTCTGTACGGCGGCTTCCCATTCGGTTTGGCTGGTAACGTCGAGGTGGACGTAGGTCGCCTCGTATCCCAGTTCAAGCAATTCGGCTTCCACTTGCTGGCCCAGGTCGTCCAGGATATCCCCGAAAACAACTTTGGCTCCCTCGGCGGCGAACATACGGGCCTCGCAGGCGCCCTGACCCCGTGCCCCGCCGCTGATTAACGCCACCTTTCCTTCTAGTCGCACCGTTTTCCTCCCAAGGCAACCGCACGGGCTGACCCTGCTTTGTTAGCTACTGAGCCTGGGTCCCTCTCTTGAGTCGAGAACAAACAGGAACGTATGGTTCGTTCATACGTCCCTGCCAGTCGTGCAAGACAGTTGATCGAGCAACTAAACCGGCAAAACCGGTTCGGTAGTTCCCTCAGGCAGCTCAACCTCAAAGGCGTTGAGCACAAAGGCGGTTTGGGCGTAATTGCCCATCAAGGCAGTCAGTTCAACCAAGTGCTGGGAGCCGAACTGGTCCAGCGCTGTCCGAAAAGTTGCATCGCTTACCCGGTGGTTCTGGTAGAACTCGTTAACGTAGGCAATAACAGCGCTTTCATCAGCGCCAATTTCCGGCAAGGGTTGGCGCTCTCTCAGGGCGTCGATCAAGGCGTCGCTGACACCTTCTCGCCGCGCTGCCGGGGCATGGGCGTTCCAGACGTAAGGGCAGTCCATGGCGCGGGCAGTGGCAATTATTGCCAGCTCCAGAATACGGTGGGGGAAAGTGGTCTCGTAGCGCAGATAGCTGGTTAGGCCAGCGCGCCTACGGGCCATTTCAGGGCTGTTGATGGTAATGGAACCGGGCCCCCCGGTAATGGGGTTTCCCTCGGTAACCTCGTCATAGGCTTCGCGGAACTGTTCAGGCACCATGTCACGGGTAACGACGGGCAGTCGGGCCATACTATTCCTCCTGAGGATTCTCGATTTTGGTTGCCCCAGTATAACGGCTTTTGCCCGGTTGCTAAACCCTTGAACAGCGTAGCCGGCAAAGTCGATAAAACGATTGGTTGGATTGGCTGCAGCGTTCCGTGAAGGCAAGGTAATCTGACCTCCTGGGTCGGAGCACTGTCCACGCCGGAAAGAAAGATGGGGCGTTGGAAAACGGCGCACCTAGGCTTGACGCAATTTGGGCGTGAACAGGGCCACAATGCAGGTTAATACGATTCCTACGGCGCCGATTGCGGTGGCGGCCAAGGGAGCTCCCCATTGTCCAGCGATCGCCCCGGAGCCAGCCCCGCCGAAGGTGTAGGCGTAGATGGCCAGCACCCGGAGACCCAGTACCCGACCTCGATACTCCGGAAGTGTGGTTCGCAGCATCACGGTTAACATCATTACCTGGGTTGAGGAGAAGGCAGCTCCGGTCAACAGAAGAATGCCCATAGAAAGGTACAGGGAGGAGGAAAGGGCGAAAAGCGCCATGCTGCCATGCCATACGATGACTGACAGAATCATCAGCTTTCCGACGTGTCGCAGATTGCGTACCGAGGCCCAGCCAAGGGAGCCGAAGAGGGCGCCGATGCCAAAGGAAGCAGTAAGCAGTCCCAGTCCGGCCGAGCCAGTGCCCAAAACATTCTTGGCGAAGATGGGCAGCAGGGCGGTGTGGAAGGGCCAGCCTGTCAGGTTGATCACCACCGCCACAGCCAGGGTGGCCCATAGGACTTGCTGTCCCTTGACGTAGCGCAGACCCTCAATCACCGTACGGAATACCGAACCTTGCTGGCGGGAAGTCATGCGAAGGGGCCGTATCGAAAAGGCCAGAAGGGCGCTGGAAAAGTAAAGGAGGGCAACTACGGACCAAGTTCCCTCCGGGCCCAGCTTGGCGTAAAGAAGGCCGCCGGCCAGGGGGCCCAGAATGGTGGAAATGTTCATTCCCATGCTGCTCATGGCCGCACCGTTGCTGATTTTGTCCTCCGGAAGCGTGTCAGCTATAAGGGCCTGGGCCGATGGCATCTGGAAGATTCTAAACAGCCCGGCGGTCACGGTCATGGCGAAGAGGTGCCATACCTCCAGGAGGTCGGTCAGCAGCAGGACGACCACCAGAAGACCTATGCCGGTCAATACCAACTCTATGGAGGCCAGGAGTCGGTGCTTGGGGAGGCGGTCGGCTATGGCACCGGCGAACAGGGCCAGGAAGTTCAAGCCCATGCGGGCGGAAGCGATAAGTCCTACCAGGAAGGGATCGTCGGTCAACTCGAGGACAAACCACCCCAAGGCCAAAAACTCCATTTGGCTGCCCACTTGAAACAGGGAAATTGAGGACCAAACCAGGGCGAAGTTTCGCTCGCCCAGAATGGCAACGGGGTAGGCGGCTTGTCGTAGGGTGTGGTTGATTCTCATTAAGGTGATTGGATAGCCGTTTCAGGTTTCAATAGCGTGTGACGTTGCCCATTCCAGGGCCCCTTCCGCCCAGTATCCGCATGGAGAAAAGAAAGGTGTCGCGTAAGCTTTCTGGCCCTTTAGGACGGTGAAATTTGGAAACACAAAAAGGCCGGACAGAGTTTATTAACCCTCGTCCGGCCGTCCCTCAGTTTTGGCGGTAAGCGCTGGGCGAATATCCTGCCGTGGAATGTAGCCTAGACGTTTCTCAACTTCGGGTCAAGCCTGTCCCGCAGCCAGTCACCCAGGAGATTCATGGACAGCACCGTCAATAGAATCGCTACGCCCGGGAAAAACGAAACCCACCAGGCGTTAATAACCAGAGCCCGACCGTCGGACACCATCAAACCCCAAGCGGGATTCGGCGGTGGAATGCCGGCCCCAAGGAAGCTTAGGGAAGCTTCCAGGATGATTACGACTCCAACCTCCAGTGTTGCCAAGACTATGATGGTATTCACCACGTTGGGGAGCAGATGCCTCGTGATGATTCGGGGCGTTGACGCGCCTGATACCTTTGCCCGCGAAATAAAGTCCTGGGAGCGGAGGCTGAGCACCTCACCTCTGACCAGGCGAGCGTAGCGGGTCCACAGGGTGAGGGCCACGACAATAATAACCGTAAAGTAACTGGGCCCTAATGCGGCAGCCAGTATCAACGCCAACAGTATTGATGGTATTGATATCTTAATGTCGACCAGCCGCATGATAACGTGGTCCCACAGGCCGCCCCAGTAACCGGCCAACAGCCCGAGAGCCGTCCCGACTATGCCTCCGCAAACTATGGATATGGCGGCGATAGTCAGCGAAATGCGAGCCCCATAAATGATGCGGCTAAGCATATCCCGTCCTAATTTGTCCGTACCAAGAGGATGCTCCCAGGATCCCCCTTCCAGCCAGGCGGGAGGCTGAAGGCGTTCCAGGATATTGCCCTTTGTGGGTTCGTGGGGGGCGACCTGCCCGGCAAAAATGGCCGGGATAACGAGCACAAACATGAGGATGACTATGGTCAAGAGGGGAAACTGGCGTGCCCAGCCGACTCCCCGCCTTACTCTGTCAGCGGTAGCGCCTATAGGCCCCGGAATTGCTTCAGCTAGGTTAGCCATTTTCCGCCCCTAATGCCAACTTGTGTTGCAGGTTATTTGGTGTATCGGATTCGCGGATCGAGATAGGCATAAAGTATGTCCACCAGGAGATTGCTTGCAATGTAAACCACGCCAAAGAACAGGACCACGCTCTGTACGACCTGGAAATCCCGGGCGCGCAGGGCGTCAATGGCCAGCAGCCCCACGCCAGGCCAGGCGAATACCGTTTCAATCACCACCGAGCCGGTTAGAAATCCGCCCAGGATAAACCCGAAGTAGGTGAGTGGAGCGATGGCGGCGTTCCGCAAGCAGTGTTTCCAGATTACCTTCCAGTTTGGTATGCCTTTGATACGGGCAAGCTTGACGTATTCGCTGTCCAGGACTTCCAGCATGGAGGACCGGGTCAGCCGCATTACTGCCGCTACCTGGAACCAGCCCAGGGCAAAAGCTGGCATAATCAGGCTGGTCCAACCCTCGCGCCCGGATGCCGGCAGCCATTCAAAGGTTACCGCGAATACCCAGATAAGAATGATGCCCACCCAGAAGGATGGAGCCGCCTGCCCCAGGAGGGCTACCACTTTGCCCGCGTAGTCAATGCCCGTATCCTTCTTGACGGCCACAAGCACGCCAAGGGGTAACGCGAGCAAGCCTGCAACTACCAGGGCCAGGGCCGACAGTTCCAGGGTAGCGGGCAATCGAGCCAGTATCAGATCACGGGTGGACCGACCCGGCCACTTTAACGAGGTGCCAAATTCGCCGCGCAGCACGTTGCCGACATATACCAGATACTGCATGTGTAGAGGTTTGTCGAGTCCCCACCGCTCTGTCATGAACTCAAAGTCTTGTACTGTGGCGTCCTCTGCTAGCAGAACGTCCATGGGGTTCCCTGAAATGCGCGCCAAAGAAAAGACAATGACGCTCATGGCGAAAAGCGCCAAGAAAGCATGAAAAAGGCGGACAATAATGTAACGCTGCACTTCTTAACCTCCCTGACTCACCAGGACAGATCCGGACGCGAATTGCAGCCTCGGAGGCCGTAAGAATGAGGAGGCGCCCCTTTCCGTGGTAGTATCTCGGAATGAGGCGCGCTCAATCCTTAGTGGGTTTCTCTCTGAACCACAAACCCTATTGCGGCACGGTTTCTATGTATTCTAGGTGGGTATAGAAGCCGCTGATGAAGCCAGGGAATACGTAGCTCTCGATATACTTGGGATTTATCGCAATATCAGGCGCTATGTCAAACATCGGCAAAGCGCAAATATTGTCGAAGCAGAAGTCGCCGATTTCGCGCATAATACGGGTACGTTCAGTCGCCTCAATGGTGACGTTCAACTCTTCGATCTTTGAGTCCAGGAACGGGTCGACGTACGTCCGTACCGAACCGCAGGTGCAGAAGTAAGTTTCTACGTGATATACGGTGTAACTGTAACCAGCCGAACCCGACAAGGTGTTATGGATATCCCACGCTCGGCGTTGGGACCGAATCTTGCTGCCCTCAATGTTCTCAAGGGTAGGCTTTAATCCGATTGCCTCAAAGTCCAGGGCTATTGCCTGACCTATGTCGATGACTTCAGGCAGCGCTGCGTTGGAACTCAAAGCCAGGGTGAATTCGAAACCATCCGGATAACCGGCGGCAGCCAGCAACTGCTTTGCGGCTTCCGGGTCGTAGCCATACATTTTGTCCCAGCGGGCATCCCACTCCGGATTAATGAGGCCGGGCCATACAACCTCGTCCAGGGAGGTGAACTTTACATAGGAAGGTATCTGGACTTTCGCCCCAGGAAGCAGGGCCTGAACGATAGCTTCCCGGTTGACGGCCTTGGCCATGGCCTGCCGGACTTCTTTGATGAGCATGGGGTTGTCGGGATCTATGACGTCGGGCTTACTGTGGAAATTGCCCCAGAACGTCCAGTGGTGCTGGATGCCTGGGAATACTCCATCCACGAATTCGAAGCCCCTGGAAGTAACCTCTTCTCGTATACTGCGTTCAATAACGGCCAAGTGGACCTGCTCGGTCAAAAGGGAGGCAAGCCTGGTCTGCGTCTCTGCGATCGCGCGAAACTCAAGATGCTGATATTCGGGTACCACACGCCAGTGCTCGTCGACGGCATCATATGACACGTGAGAGCCTTCAACCCGTTCCACGTACTCCAGCGGGCCAGTGCCGACCATCTTCTCTCCCATGCCCTCGTCGCCTACGGCGTCCCAGCGAGCCTTGCTTTCCATCGGGAGGTTTCGGCGTTTGCCGAGGTTAAACAAGGCCTCGGGCAGCACGATGCCGAGGTGAATTATTACCTCGTGGTCGTTAACGATTTCAACCACCTCTTCGGCGCGCGCCAGAGTAGTAGCTTCGTCGTCGCCTCGGTTGGCGCCCATGATCTTCCGCCATGTGCTTGCGCCGCTAGGCGCCGCGGTAGGCTGCACCAAGAGCCACATGGAATGGCGTACATCCTCAGCAGTAAACTCTCCGTAGCCGTCCTGCCAGGGAATGTCCTCACGGAGCTTGAAGGTCCAGTCCCTGCCATTGTCGGCGAGAGACCACTCCGTGGCCAATTCGGAGGTATATCCACCGGTCTCGTTGTCAATGCCTACCAGGTATTCTGAAACAGGCCACTTATCCAGGAAACCGCTGACGTTTACCTTGTAAGAATAGTTGGAGTCCCACGACTGGCCGCCAACAGCGATGGCGACCTTGTCCAGCCGATCAGAAACAGCCTTGGCTTCCACTACCTGCACCGGTATGGGCGTGGGTATGACGACCCTCTCCACGACCCGTTCCAAGGCGACTTCCTTAACAACCTGCTTTTCTACGGTTACCTCTACGGGTACTTCCTTAATGACCTGTTTTTCAATTTCTACAGGTATTTCTTTGACTACCTCTTTGGCTACTTCAACTTCAAGAGGTACTTCCTTGATGACCTCTTTTTCAACTATTTGCGGCGCGGCAGAGCCACAAGCAACCACCAACAGCAGAGACAACGCAAATGCGAAGCTTGCAAAAAACCTGAAATTACCAATCAGTCTTCTTGACATATTGTACCTCCGACGGAGTGGTTCAGAATTATTGCTCACAGCAACCCGTAAGTCCTGGGGTTAGCCACACAAGTAAAAGTCTAACGCCGCTATGGACAGCACGTCCATTGCTAATTTCGCAGAGTATAGGTTTGCGGAGGGCCAATGTCAAACCAAATGCCCGGTGAAAATAAGGGCCTTTTGTAATTCCAGTTGCTTTGACGTAAGGAGGACAAAGTTAAGCCTGGACCCGCACTTCACGAGTCCAGGCAGAGCATCGGAGGTAAAATTCGTTCGCCGTTTCCTGCCCTTTTTTAAAGGTCTTCTTCCGGAGTTACCTGAAGTGTAATGTTATAGCCGTCAGGGTAGGTGGTGGTGTGTCCCCTGCCGGTCAGGTCTTCAATGAGCCGGACATCACCGGCATTAAAGGTATGGGATGTCCCGTCGCTAAGCCCTATGATTGTGCGCCCGACTACTCCAATCTGCCAGCGGCGGCGCGGCGCTGGGTGATAATCCGAGAAATGTCCCGGTTCGCGCTGGGACACGCTGAAGCTCATTTGCGCGCCGTCCAGCTTAATGCCTTTGATAGCATCTTCTGACAGTTCATCAATGTGGGTCTCGCCGTCGTCGCCCGTGTACATCCTGAAAACGCCCATACTTACACTCCCTGTTTAAAATGAAATTAGCCAGGGCCAAGTTAGCCAATGGGCCCGCGACATCCATAAGAAAGAGCCCAGAGAACGAACCGACCTGGCAGTCACCGCAGTTTAACATAAGCCACTATTTGACGAACTGTTGGAGATATAGTTCCTCCAGTTGGTCCAATATTTTGCTGGCTATGGGTGGCAGGTCTGAGCAGCCTGCTGCCTCCTCTACTTCGGCCAACGACTTGAAGCCGGGAACCACCGTGGCGATAGCGGGATTGTCCAGAGAAAAGCGCAGCGCCGCCTGGGACAATGAGGAATATTGAACTCTCAACAGGGCGGCAAGGCTCTTGGCTCGGAGGTGGTCCCGCGCTACTTCCGTATCAGGGGCAGCCTCCCGGTCGAGATTGTCAGCCAATGCTCCGGCGGCGTGTGAGCGAATTCCGATTACTCCCACATTCTGGCCTTGAGCTACAGGCAGAGACTGTCCCTGGTTCACGTCATCAAAGCCAATTGGCGGTTCCAAAACGGCGGTGCGGTTCAACAGGTTATAAAGGATCTGGGCTGTGTCGAATAAGCCGCCTTTGAGGACAGCTTGCACGGCTTCCCTGTTCCCATCCCATGCTGTAATCCCAATGAAGCGGACCGTCCCTTCTTGAATTAGTTGTTTCATGGCCTCGCCAAGAGCCAGACAGTCTTCTTCGTCAAGTAGCAGGGCGAAGCGAGGTGGTGGTCCTACCGCGGCCACGTACTGGCCCCGCGCAGCCCCTACCTGGTGATGCACCTGGAGTACGTCAACGTAGTCCGTTCCCAGGCGCGACAGGCTCTGGCGTACGGAGTTCTTTAATGCGGCTACCATATTATCAATGTTGACCCGCTCCTCTTCATTCTGGAGCCTCACCTTGGTGGCAACGTAGACTTCTTGCCGTTTGCCCGCCAGCCCTTTGCCCAGGTTTTCCTCGGACCTCCCGCCGCCGTACATGGGGGAGGTGTCAAAAAAGTTAATGCCCAAGTCCAGGGCTCTCTGCACCGCGCGGATGCATTCAGTATCGGTGGTGGGCCCCCAGACGTGACCGATGCCAGCCCCGCCAAAGCCCACTTCAGAAACTTGCAGGCCGGTGCGGCCCAGGGTTCTGTACTTCACTTTCCCTCCTGCGCTTGTATTGAAGCTTCTTTATATATTGGACTGTTCCTGGCGCCGGTCAACGATTGGATCGTTCTCATGAAAAAGCGCTTGCCACCAGGGCAAGCGCCAACGGGGGTTGCTCAACAATGGACAGTAGCTACATTCCAATATCCGTAGCCGAGGCACGCATTGCTTTCAGGTAATCAACGCTGGCCGTCTGCAGAAGTGTACCCACATTGCCATGGAAATACTGGACACCCATCCCCAGGAACTTGGGAACCAGGTTGTCTGGGCAACTTACACCGGCAATCCTCCCGGCGTCCCGGATTATCTTCACGCCCTTCTCCATCTGGGCCTGCACTTCGGGATGAGTCTGCTGGCCAGGGTACCCCATGGATTGGGACAAATCACCTGAGCCAATGAAGTAGACATCAACACCATCAACGGTGACAAGTTCTTCCAGGTTATTGATGGCCTCCACTTCCTCAAGCATCAGGCACACCAGGGTATTACGGTTGGCATCCTTGACATAGCCAGACGTAGAGCCCGAGAACCCATACCCGGCTGGCCTGCTCCGACTGAAGATGCCCCGGTGACCTTCGGGGTAGTACTTGACCGCGTCAACGGCGGCCCGCGCCTCATCGGCAGTATTTACATGGGGCACCTGCACGCCCCAGGCTCCCCGGTCCAGGAAGGGTGCTATGATTTCGGGCTTGTTGCCGACCGGGCGAACTATGGGGGCTATGCCGCTTAGCTCGGCGGCCCGCACCAGGTCCTCGGAATTGTCAACGGTTATGGAGCCGTGCTCGTTGTCGATCAGTACCCAGTCAAACCCCAGACACCCCAACATTTCTACTACAGGCGCTGATGGGAAAGTAATCATCACCCCGAAAACGGCCTTTCCCGCTTCGAGTTTTTGCTTAAGGGAGTTCTCCTGCATGGCCGCTCCTTTCGCGCGCCGCCCGAGCGGCGCCGGTGGCGTCTTCATCATTGAAAGTTATTCTGCTGGGCTGATCGGAACCTGGAATTTTGTAAAAACTGAGTACATAACGTCTCAAGACCGTTCCCCCGATGATACCGGCAATGACGGAAATGCCTGCTGACGTTGCGCCCGCCAGGGCGGCCAGTGGCCTTGAAGTCATGGCCTGACCGTCCACGCTATCCATCTGAATTATGGCAAAGACTACCCCTAACGCGATGCCTGCGACCATGGCGATTGCACCGCCTACGATTATGCCTCGATACATGGTCCACAAACTCTGCCGGTTGTGCCAGACCAATGATTCCGTAACTACTACAATAGCCATTCCGGCGAGCAGACCAATTATGGACCACCCTATGGCCTCTCCCAGAAGGTCCGGCGGCATGTGCCGCGGGTTGGGCTCAATGTACAGGAACAACAGCCCCAGATTGGCTGAAATCGGTACTGTAGCTATGCAAATGGCCATTACAGCCAGAACAAAGGCGCCCGCTAAAAGTCGGTTACTGCTCAACTTCATTCCTCGTTCCACTGCGAAATTGCGACGGGACTGGCTAAATTTGGGCCCAAAAGTTAACAAAGCATATATTTGCCAATGCATCATATTACTAATAATACTTGAGGTCAATTATTGTAGGCTTTGATGCTACGTTCTTGCCTTGAAGTAGTTTCAATTGAAGATGTGAACATTTAATCAACCATTGACATGCTTCGCCTTAGTGTATATATTGCTGAGGTTTGTGCTTCCAGCCCACATATGAGGCGGCGGCTATGGTTTTGGCTGAGTTCATTTAGCCTGTGACAATGTCCCTATCTTTGATTGAGGAGGTGGGTTGCCTATCAAATAGGTCAATGGACTAGTCCCTGCTGGTTTTATAACTGGAACTCGGACTTAATGTACCCTGAAAAATTTGGAGGAATTTCAAGATGCCCAACCACTGGTTAAGAAATCCTAAGGCGCTTTTATTTGCGCCCATCGTTGCGGTAATGGCGTTAGCTGCCGTAGCATGCGGCGCTGCAGCTACTGCCACTCCGGTGCCTACTGCTGCCCCAACCGCTGCGCCGGAAGTTATGGCAGAACCTACTGCAGTTCCTGAAGCTATGGCTGAGCCCGCAAAAGAAATGATGGACAAGCCCGAAACCATGGACATGATGGAGATGTCTGACGTTGTGCCCATTCCCGCCCATGTTGCCGACTTTTACGGTGACGTCACTTACGGCGGAACTCTTCGCGTAAACTACGAAGACCCCCTTGAACATGCCAACGCGTGGGGCGCGGGTTCAGGCGTAACCGACCGTTATCGGATGCCTACCGGCGCGTTGCTGGTAATGGAAAACCCCTATGACTCCGGCGCCCCGATCATTCCCGACCTGGCTGAAAGCTGGGAACTGGCTGATGGGCTGGACGGAATTACATTCAATTTCCGTAAAGGGGTTACCTGGCATAACGGGGAACCCTTTACCTGTGAAGATGCACGGTTCTCTTTTGATACCATGAAGACCGGCACTGGCATCACCGCCAGCTACATGCAGAGCCGTCTTGCCAACGTCCAGGAAGGAGCCGCGGGGTTTTCCTGCGTTGACGACAACACTTTCCATATAAACTTTACCGGCCCCAGCGGCGAGTCAGTTCTGTTGCTTCCCCTTGCCAACCGCCGTGCTCAAATTTTCAACAAGGCCTGGTTTGAGGCCGGTGGCGAAGAGGCCATGTTCCAGGACGTTTCCGTAGGCTTGGGTCCCTTCATGTGGGAAGAAGGCCAGAGCGTAGGCGTTGATGAACAGCGCTTCGAAAAGAATCCCAACTACTACTTCCCGGGCTTGCCTTACGTGGACAATTTGGTCATCTTCGGAATTCTGGACGAGTCCGCCCAGCAGGCTACCCAGCTGGCTCACCAGACCGATTGGCACTGGGTCCGCAACTGGGGCCAGTACCAAGCCTACGTTGATCACCCTCAGATTACCACCGTGATTCGTGCGACCCGCGGCAACTTCCGCCTGTGGGTTAATGCCCGTAATGCGCCCTTTGACAATGCCAAGGTTCGCCAGGCCATCATGATGGGGATTGACCGCAAGGCCGCCATCCTGGTACTGCAGGACGGTCATGGCGCTGCCGGCGGTTTCGGCTATGCCCCGGGCAGCCCCTGGGAACTGCCGCAGGACCAGGTCTGCTCCGTACCCGGCTGGTGCGTAGCTGATGACATGGAAGCCGTTCGCGCCGAGGCCAAGGCTATTCTGGCCGGGGAAGGCTTCGACTTTGAAAAGACTTACCTGTTCACCGTAGAGTCGGACGCTCAGGTGCAGGCGCGTGCCACGTTCCTGCAGGAGCAACTGCGGTTGATCGACGTAAAGACCGATTTTGACCTGGTGGAGACCATTGCCTATCGCACCCTGGAATCCCAGGGTACCTGGGGCGACTTCAAGCCTGGTAACAGCACGGTAACCGCTGACGACCCGAACGCCGGCGTTGCAGGCTTCCTGCGCTGCGACTCTTCAGGCAACCATTGGACCCCCAACGGTCCTTGCGAACAGAGCATCGTTGACTTGCTGGACCAGGCCCAGACTGAGCTGGACCCGGGCAAGCGTCTAGACCTGGCTCACCAGATCGAGCTGGCGGCCATGAAGCAGTACAGTTCCTTCCCAGTGTACTGGGAGCAGGAAGCTGTGTCCTTCTGGCCGGAAGTTAACGGTTTCTCCCACTTCCCGGCCCCGAACGGTTCCTTCCTCAAGTTTATGCATCTCTGGATAGACGGAGGGGACATGGACAATTCGGACAACGCCGGTCAGATCTCCGGAGTTCCTGGCGGAGCCTAGTTCGGTTAGGACTCTGTCAAAACTGGATACGGATCAAAGTTTTAAAGCGGGCCGCCCACTGTTCCGGTGGGTGGCCCTCGTCGCACAAGGTATTCCGGGCTAAAGGGGTTTTTATGAAAGGGTGTTATCGCTTATCGTAATATTGCGGTAGCAAAAGTATTGAAAATCGGGAGAGTTTTGGTTATTTCATCAAAAACCCTTGAAAGTAGCACTATTTCTAATATAATTTCGTGAAACCTATAGTTCCTAAAGCTCGTACAACTAGGAAATGATAACTGCCAATTTCATTTGGTAGACTGGCACAAGACCTTCAGAATCTCCGGTGAGGTGTTTACGGTATGAGAACATACCTGATCAAGCGATTGTTGCTGTTTGTACCGACGGCGTTTGGAGTATCGATTTTTATATTCGTGATGCTGCACACCATACCCGGAGATTACGCCACTGCCCTGTTGCTTGGCGGAGAGCCGGGTGAGGCCTATGACGCCAGCGCCGAGCAGTTTGAGAAGATCAGGGAGCAGTTGGGGTTACAGGGCTCTTTGCCTCAACAATATGCCCGGTGGCTCGGCAACTTTTTCCAGGGTGACTTCGGGACTTCCTGGACCAACAGAAAGCCGGTATGGGACAGGATGGCCCCCAGAATATTCCTGAGCTTTGAGTTGGGGGTTCTTGCGGTAAGTTTAGCGATGGTTCTGGGCACAGTGGGCGGGGTGATCTCCGCCGTGCGCCAGGATACATGGGTCGATTACTTATTGCGGGGCACCAGCATGACAATGCAGGCAATGCCTGGCTTCTGGGTCGCGTTGATGGTCATCGCGGCGCTGGTAGCCATCTGGGGTTGGAAACCTCCGATTGAATATCGTCACCTGTGGGATGATCCGGTTCGCAACATATCGGTGTTGCTCCTGCCGGCTTTCCTGGTGGGACTGCGCAGTTCGGCGGAGATTTTAAGGATGACCCGGTCGTCGGTTCTGGAAGTCCTGCGTGAAGACTATGTCAGGACCGCCGAGGCCAAGGGCCTTTACCGCTCCAAGATATTGGGCCAACACGTGCTAAGGAATGCACTGCTTCCCGTGAGCACTTTGGCCGGGTTCGAAGTGGTGTTCCTGATGAGCGGCCAGGTCATTATCGAGCAGGTCTTTAATCTGCACGGAATTGGAAAATTGTTCATCCAGGGAGTGGCTGCCAGGGATTACCCTGTAGTTCAAGCCATTGTAATGTTCGTTGCCTTGGTGGTGCTCTTGGCCAACCTGGTGGTTGACGTGATGTATGCGTGGCTGGACCCGAGAATCCGCTACAACTAAGAAACTTGATTGAGTGAAATACGAGTGGACCAAGGGTTTTAACCAGTTTCGCTAGAGGAATAGATATGACTACTCAGAACGATACGTCCGGCGCGGAGAGAGTACGCGAAAGCTTGATGGCTGCGGAACCACCCCGCCGGCCAGGGATGCTCAAATACTCGGTCTATTACTTCAAGCACAAGTTTCTGGGCACAGTGGGACTGTTCATCGTAATAGTGATGATTTTAACTGCTGTCTTTGCGGATGTGTTAGCCCCCTTTGCATATCAGCAGCAGAATTATGAGGACGTGCTGGTAGCTCCCAATTTTACATTCTTCTTTGGTACCGACAATTTTGGCAGGGATATATTCTCCCGAATAGTTCATGGGGCCAGAATTTCCATGCTGGTCGGGTTCCTGTCGGTGTTGGTAGGGACCGGCATAGGGGCCGTCGTTGGCCTGATATCCGGATTCTTCATGGGTAAGGTCGATGCCCTGGTGCAGCGCGTGGTGGATATGTGGATGTCTTTCCCTGACCTTATTTTGGCGCTAACCATCGTGGCTGTTTTCGGGAATACTTTGCCTAACGTGATTCTTGCCATCGCGGCGACCATCTTGCCCCGAGGGGTGAGGATCATTAGGTCGGCCACCATATCGATCCGGGAAATGGACTATACAATGGCAGCCCGGTCCATTGGCGCTTCCGATTTGCGGACCATGCTTCGCCATATTATGCCCAACACCGTGGCGCCTTTCCTGATTATCATGTCGTCCATGTTCGGCACCGCCATTCTGACCGAGGCCGGTCTCAGTTACCTCGGTCTGGGCATTTCCGAACCCACCCCCTCTTGGGGACGGATGCTGACCGGCCAGGCAGCGCAATATGCGCCCAGGGCCCCCTGGATCATCGCGTTCCCCGGCATTTTTATCACTGTCACCGTGATGGGCTTTGCCTTCTTTGGGGATGCCTTGAGGGACTTGTTTGACCCGAGGCAGCGGGGCCGTTAATATCCGTTGCACAGTTCATCCGAGCTTGGTAGGCTTCGCAATCTCCCCCAGAACGGGGGAGATTGCTTTGTTGAGCAGGTCGGTTGATAAGCAACCAGGTTTAGCTTTGGTATCAATTGCAAGTTGTATCCCATATAATAAGCCCGCAATTCTAGTGGACCTTTTTCGGAGGTTAAGGTGCGTAGCATAGACATTCACGCCCACGTGACACCCCAGTCCTACATGAGCGCTATGAGGGAAGGCCGTGTCTGGCATGGCCTGAATCCGGAACCCCTGGACACTGAACCTCAGCTTGAGTGGACGCCGGAACAGCGCATTCAGGACATGAACTCCCTCGGAGTGGATGTCCAGGTGGCCTCGACAGGCGCCCAGTTCTATTACTATGGTCGTGATGCCCAGGCCGTTGCAGCGATGCACCGGGAGTGCAACGATGAAGTGCACCAGATGACCATTGATTTCCCCGATCGCTTTAAAGGCCTGGCTCAGATTCCCATGCAAGACGTTGATCTGGCCATCGCCGAACTGGACAGGTGCGTTAACCAACTAGGCATGGTCGGCGCCATGATCGATGACAAGGTCAATGGAAAGACATTTGATGAGCCGGAGTTTCTGCCCCTGTGGAAGGCAGCCGAGCAGATGGGCGCCGTCTTTCTTATACACCAGGGCGGCAGCACTCTGGTTCGCCCGCGTACCAGCAAATATCACTTGCCCAACACCGTGGGAAACCTGGTTGATCGAGCAGTGACCTTTGCCTCCTTTGTTATGGGCGGGGTCATGGACGCGTGCCCTGACCTGAAGATCTGCCTGGCTCATGGGGGCGGTTACGCCTGCTATGGAGTTGGCCGGATGGATCGCAGTTGGGATGTGGGTCGACTGCCCCAGATTCCCCAGCCGCCCAGCGCTTACCTCAGTCGGTTCTACTACGATTGCCTGACCCATAGCGAGACGGCCCTTCGTATGCTCATCGACATGGCAGGCATCGACAAGATAGTTTTTGGCACAGACTGGCCCTTCGACATGCAGATAGACTGGCCTGTTTCCTGGGTGCTAAGCCTGGAAAGCCTGACCCAGGAAGAGAAGGAAGCTATTCTGTGGAAGAACATGGAGAAGCTTCTGGGCATCAGCAGCGCCTGACGGGTGTCAGACGCAACCGTTTCCCTGCCTGGACTACCTTCGGCCCTGTCGAGGTGCCGAGAAGAACTTATTCGGAGGCAACAGTGCGCAGTATCGATATTCACGCTCATCTTACTCCCCAGTGCTTTATCCGCGCTGACCGGGAAGGCAGGGAATGGCACGGAATAAAACCCGGGGAGATGCGAGTGGGCCCCCGCAACTCCTGGACGCCGGAGCAGCGGATAGCCGACATGGACTCGTTGGGAGTCGACGTGCACGTGGTTTCCACCTTCAGCTTTTACTATTATTACGAACGCGACCCTCAGGTCATCCTGCCCATGCATAGGGAGTGCAACGACGAGGTCTACCAAATGACGGTGGACCATCCGGACCGCTTCAAGGGCATGGCGATCATCCCTATGCAAGACGTCAAATTGGCTGTGCAGGAATTAGACCGATGCGTTAACGGGATGGGTTTCGTCGGGGCCATGATTGACGACCACGTAAACGGCAAGACCTACGACGATCCCGAATTCCTGCCCCTCTGGAAGGCCGCGGAAGAAATGGGCGCCGTGATGCTGGTGCACCAGCAGGGAGGACAGACCCTGGTGCGGGACCGCAACCCTAACTATCACCTGCACAACACCATCGGTAACCTGGTGGACCGGGCTGTTACATTCGCGTCTTTCGTATTTGGCGGCGTCATGGATGCCTGTCCTGACCTAAGGGTATGCCTCTGCCACGGGGGTGGCTACACTTGCTTCGGCGCAGGCCGAATGGATCGGGGTTGGCAGGTACGTTCCGAGGCACGTGTGAATATTAACCAGCCGCCCAGCTCGTACCTCGACAGGTTCTACTACGATTGTTTGACTCACAGCGAGCCGGCCCTGCGAATGCTTATCGACGCGGTGGGCATCGACAAGGTCTTATTCGGCACCGATTGGCCTGCTGACATGGCCATTGACTGGCCCGTTTCCTGGGTTTTGGGGCTTGAAAGCCTGACCATGGAGGAAAAGGAAGCCATCCTCTACAAGAACATGGAACGATTGCTCGGCATTTAACTGGTCTAATTTTAATTGCGGTTGTTTTCTCTTCCTGAATTACGAAAGGAACAATAATGCGAAGCATAGACATTCACGCTCATTCGACGCCCCAGTGTTTCCAGCGGGCAGTTCTGGCCGGTAACGATTGGCACGGCATGACCTCCGCTGACGGTGAGTTGTTTAATCCCCGAAACGCCTGGACTCCCGAACAGCGCCTCGCCGACATGGATTCCCTGGGCGTTGACATACAGGTTGTGTCAACCAATGCGGGGTTTTACCAATATGACAAGGATGCGGCAGTAACTACTGCCATAGCTAAGGATTGCAACGACGAAATCTACCAGATGACAATGGATTACCCAGACCGACTGGCTGGACTGGCCACTATTCCCATGCAGGATGCCACTGCGGCAATTGCCGAATTGGATCGTGTGGTCAATCAGCTAGGCATGAAGGGAACGATGATTGGCGACCATGTTAATGGGAAGACCTTTGATGAGCCTGAGTTCCTGCCAATTTGGAAGGCTGCGGAGCAGATGGGGGCGGTAATCTTTATCCACCAGGGCGGACAGACGATCGGCTCGGAGCGTCAGCCTCGGTACCATGTTCGCAATACAATTGGCAACCCGTCTGAACGAGCGGTAACCTTCGCTGCGTTTACCTTCGGCGGCGTAATGGACAAGTGCCCTGACTTAAAGGTCATCCTGGCCCACGGAGGCGGTTACGCCTGTTTCGGCATAGGCCGGATGGACCGCGGCTGGCAGGTTCGCTCGGAAGCGCGGGTTAACATTGAACAGCCGCCCAGCAATTATCTTGACAAGTTCTACTATGATTGCCTCACTCATAGTGAGCCGGCCCTTCGGATGTTGATTGACTATGTGGGTATAGATCGGGTGGTGCTCGGTACGGACTGGCCTGCAGATATGCGAATTGACTGGCCCGTTTCGTGGGTGATGGGCCTGGGGAGCCTGAATTTGGAAGAAAAGGAAGCCATTCTGTGGAAGAACCTGGAGAGCATGCTGGGTCTCTAGCCACAATTAAATTCGAAGCAGCAAAGCAGGAGCATCGGATACTTATGCGATCTATCGATATACATGCCCATATCAGTCCTGAGGGGTACATCAGGGCTGTGGAGAAAGAGGAGGACTGGTACGGAGTGGGCGGCCTTTCCCACCGGTTTCACCGGGCTGTTCCCCGTACTATGTGGACGCCTGAACAGCGGTTGACGGACATGGACTCCCTGGGTGTAGATGTGCACGTCCTTTCTACCAACGCAGTTTTCTACTGCTATGATGCGGATGCCGCCAAGGTCGCTGCCATGGACTGGGAGTGCAACGACTACGTTTCCCAGCTGACAAAGGACCATCCCGACCGGTTTGCTGGCTTGGCCAATCTGCCTATGCAGGATGTTGCCGCGGCGGCCACTGAACTTGAACGGGCCATGACCCAATTGGGGCTGAAGGGGGCAATGATTGACGATCACGTCAATGGCATTACCTACGACGACCCGCAATTTTTCCCTCTGTGGGAGGTTGCCGAGCAGACGGGCGCCGTAATTTTGATTCACCAAGCTCTTGAGACCCTCGTCACGCCCCGGCTCAACCGCTACCACCTGCCCAACACCATTGGCAATCTGGTGGACCGCGCCGTTACCTTTGCCTCCTTCGTATTTGGCGGGGTGATGGACAAGTTCCCCGACCTGCGAATCTGCTTGTCCCATGGCGGCGGATACACTTGCTTTGGAGCCGGGCGCATGGATCGGGGCTGGCAGGTGCGCTCCGAAGCCCGAGTTAACATAAACTCGCCGCCCAGCACCTATTTGAACCGTTTCTACTACGACTGCCTGACCCACAGCGAACCTGCCCTGCGTATGTTGATCGACTCTGTCGGTATAGACAAAGTGGTGTTCGGAACCGACTGGCCCTTTGATATGTGCACCGATTGGCCGGTGTCCTGGGTGCTGGGCTTGGATAGCCTGACCCAGGAAGAAAAGGAGGCAGTCCTCTACAAGAACCTGGAAGAACTGCTAGCTATTTAAGGGCCCCTTTATTTGGCGCCCAACCTAAACAGGAGACTTGCAATGCGCAGCATCGACATACACGCCCATATAGCTCCTGCCGTGGCCTCCCATTTGCCGGAGGGGCAAACCTGGCACGGCTTTACCCGCCAGGAGATGAACGGCAGGCAGTTCTTGGTGCAGGGTTCAAAACGACAGTGGCTACACCCTGCTTACTCTCTTACGGCTGACGAACGTATAGCATATATGGACTCGGTGAACGTAGATGTTCACGTTCTGACTACTTGGGTTGGCCTTTATAACTACGACCTGCCAGTGGATATCGGCGCCGCCGCCGCCCGAGACTGCAATGACTATATTGCCGAATTGACCCGTTCTCACCCTGACCGCTTTTCTGGAATGGCGACTTTGCCGATGCAGGACGTGAATACCGCCATTGCAGAATTGGAACGCTCCGTGAATGAACTGGGCCTCAAGGGGGCGCAGATCGCCGACCACGTCAACAACAAGACGCTTGACCACGAGGACTTTGTTCCATTTTGGGCTGCCGCAGAACAATTGGGGGCCCTGATTTTCTTCCACCAGGAAGGCGACGACACCATCGTAAAGCCACGTGACACCAAGGGTTATGCCATAGACAATTCTATTGGCAACCTGGCCGACCGGGCCGTCACGTTTGCCACCCTAGTATTCGGCGGTGTTCTGGACCGGTTCCCAGATCTAAAGGTCTGTCTGGCCCACGGTGGCGGTTTTGCCTGTTTCGGGGCCGGTCGCATGGATCGAGGTTGGCAAGTTCGGTCCGAAGCTCGAGAGCTGGGAGCCGGCATTCCCAGTACCTACCTTGACAAGGTCTATTACGATTGCCTGACCCACAGTGAGGCCGTGCTGCGCTACATGATTGACTCAGCCGGCATAGAACGCATCTTCCTCGGTAGCGACTACCCCTATGACATGGGTATAGACTCTCCGGTGGAATGGGTCAACAGCCTGGAGAGTCTGACCCAGGACGAGAAAGAGGCAATTCTCTGGAAGAATCTGGAGCGCGTGCTGGGAATTTGACCTTCAATTGGAAGGTTGGTTCTATGTGTACCGTAGGATAAATAACTGCTGCTCAGGGTGAGCCGGTGGCTCTAACTCTGCTTCGGTGAATTTGGTGTACCCTTCAATTGCTGGTATTATAGGCCTGCTTGTACCAGATGAAAAATCCGAAATATGAGGAGGAACCAATGCTAGCAGATAACATCAAGCTAAAGAATATCAACCACATTACTTACAACGTAAAGGACAAGGATGCTGCTCTTCAGTGGTACCAGGATGTTCTGGGAGTGAAGCAGATTCCCAAAATGGTGAATAGCGACCACCTGTACTGGTTGCAGCTTCCCAGCGGCGCCATGGTCCACATCATTGAGAACCCCGACGCTCCCTCTGCCCCGTCCCATCACACTGCTTTTGAGGTGGACGATATTGAGGCGTCGCAAAAGTACTTCCTGGACAAGGGCGTAGAAACTACCGACATTCAGACACGCAACGACGGGCAGCGAGCTTTCTACATCAATGACCCCGACGGCAACCGGATTGAGCTCTGCACTGTTTCGGGTTTTGGTGTATTGGTCTAAGAACTGTTTTAGGCTGGGTCGCTACCAACTCTTTCAGGAGGATAAAGTATGAAGCTGGCATTCTTCGACGATTTCAAGTTGGGAGTAGTTAAGGGTGACAACGTGGTAGACGTTTCTTCCGTCGTCAGCGGTGTCCCTCACACTTCTCCCCATGACCTGATCAACCGGGTGATAACCGGGTTTGACGACCACCGGGCCAATATTGAAGCACTGGTTGCGGCGGAAAGCGGTGTGCCTGTCAGTTCCGTCAGGATCCGCCCTCCTCTGCCCAAGCCTTATTCCATCGTTTGCATGGCAGTAAACTACATGGAGGATGGCACCAGGGACGAGCCGGCGCCTATCAACGCCTTTCTCAAGTCTCCCCACTGCATTGTCGGCCCCGGAGACACGGTAAACCTGCCAGACATTCCGGCTACAATTTTCGAATTTGAGGCGGAAATGGCCTTCGTCATCGGAAAGCGGGCCGAGTTCGTAAAGCCGGAAGAGGCATACGATTACATCTTTGGCTACTTGAACTTCATCGACGGTTCGGCCCGTGGCGTCTTGCCACCGGGTAACACCTTCTACCAGATGAAGTCTCGCGCCACGTTTGCCCCCATCGGGCCCTATGTAGTGACTGCAGACGAGTTTACCGACCCGCTGAACCGGCAGGTTGTTCTCAAAGTCAATGGAGAGGTCATGCAGAACTACAACACCAGTGACATGGCTCACAAGATTCCCAGGATCATGGAGTGGGTAACGTCCATCCACCCGCTGGAGCCAGGTGATATTGTAGCCACTGGAACCAACCACCGTGGCCTGAGCGCGTTGATGGATGGTGATGTGTTGGATCTTGAGGTCGAGGGTCTTGGCAACCTGAATCTTAACTTTAAGGACCCCCTGCAGCGAACCTGGGAAAGGGAGACTCGTCTTGACCGCCAGAGTCAAGGTTTTGACACCACTACGCCTCAATTGACAGGTAAATATTCTTAGCAAGTGTGGTGGGCAACCACTCTAAGTCTTCGCGTTTAACGGGAGGCCTCCGGCAATCGTCTGGAGGCCTTTCCACTTAGGCAATGCGGGGTAATTTGTTATAATTGGAAAGGGTCTGCCGAGGATAACGGGCTTAGCCTGAAAAAGCCGGAGTAGTTCGGACCACATCTTGTAAAGGGTTCGAAAAGAGGCAGATGGGTTGGGTTCAGTGGCTTGCGGGAAGTGTGGCGTCCCAGGCAGGATTCGAACCCGCGACCCGCTGCTTAGAAGGCAGCCGCTCTATCCTCTGAGCTACTGGGACTTACTGAGTTGTACCCCAATATCCTGAAGGGCAAAGGATACTTTAATCTTAAGAAGAGCGGAAGTTGGTGTCAAGGCAGGGGCAAGATGTGTAATCCAGCGGGAAACCGCGTAGCTTGGTCCTGCTCTCTCTGAATGGGGAATAATGACATGGCACAGGACAACCGGCCTGTCCGGGTATTGGTTGCGAAGCCAGGATTGGACGGCCACGACAGGGGCGCAAAGGTGATTGCCCGCGCATTGCGGGACGCCGGCATGGAAGTTATTTATACGGGGATTCGTCAAACCCCGGAAATGATAGTTCAGGCTGCTGCCCAGGAAGATGTTGAGGTTCTGGGATTGAGTATTCTTTCCGGCGCACACATGGAATTAATGCCGGAAGTAATGCGTCTTCTCAGAGAACAGGAAATGGAGGACGTTCTCGTTGTGTTGGGCGGGATTATTCCGGAAGAAGATCGCCAACCGCTGGCCGACATCGGTATTGACGCAGTGTTTGGGCCAGGCGCCTCAACGCAGCAAATCATTGACTATATCCGCAGTAGCACCGATAGAGCGGCGGTTGGCGGGTAGGGGTTTCAGGTACCTAAGGGGAAAGGTTACCTGTAGACCGGTAATTAAAGGTGAGCTAAGTTCGCTGCAAGCAACCCTGAAACGGGATGCGACCGGACTTTCATGCTTTTTCGCTATTCACACTTGACATCTGCATACTCCTCCCACGTATAATCATGTCCAATTTGCTGGGCCAGCGAGTATGGTGGTCTCAGTTAGCCGTTGCTTTGATGGGGCGGTGCCCCGTACGGGTTCCTTAAAAGTAGATGCAATATAACGTAGCGCAATTGTTGAATGAACCCACCGGATCCACTCGCAGAGTACAATTGGAGACTGGGCCTGGGTACTCCGGCGACTTGGCAGTTGCTTACGGTGGCAGTCTGGAATTCCTGAGAACTCATCAGGGTTTGCTGGTCCGAGGAAATGTACAAGCCAGTGTGGTGTTGACCTGTGGCAGGTGCCTAAACGAGTTTTCGAGTCCCAACCAGTTGGAAGTTGAAGAAGAGTTCTACTCCCTGGTTGACGTCAATACAGGCGAAAGGATGGATAGTGTCTGGGACTTCGAAGGGACAGTTATAGACTTCGATCATGTACTGGATATGTCTGAGGTGCTGCGGCAGTACACCATAGCCGCCCAGCCAATCAAGCCACTGTGCAGGACGGACTGTGGGGGCCTTTGCCAAGAATGTGGGGTCGACCTGAATCAGGAAAGTTGTAAGTGCAGTGAGGATGCCATAGACCCGAGGTGGAAAGACTTGGCAGCCTTGCTGGATCAGTCGGAAACTTAAGAGGTTCTTGAATTATGGGTGCTTTACCAAAAAAGAAGGTTACGCGGGCCAGGAGAGGTAGAAGGCTTACTTCCTATAAGTTAAAGCCACTTTACCCTGCTCGTTGTCAGCGTTGCAATACCGCCAAATTAGCTCACGCCGCCTGTCCTCAATGTGGCTATTATCGGGGACGCCAGGTAGTAGGAGTCGGAATGTAGGCCCCTAATCCTTTTGTTGCGAGCCTAATCGGGAAAGACAAGTGTCTGAAGGGCTTGCAACTTTTCCTTCTGGGCGTTTCTGTCCAAGTAGGGTGAATAGGGTTGAGGGTAGTGGCTATGACGATTACAAGAGAAAGTAAGGGCTTTTCCTACGTATTTCCTGGCCAGGGTTCCCAAAGTGTGGGAATGGGGCAGGAGCTTTATCAGTCTTCTCCTGCGGCCAGGGAAGTTTTTGAAGAAGCTGATGACAGCTTGGGCTTTTCACTGTCCAAGCTTATTTTTGAGGGACCTTCCCGGGAACTCCAGGATACAATGAACTCCCAACCGGCAATAATGATTGTCAGCATTGCCTGTTGGAAGGCTTGGGAAGAATTTTTGGGGTCCCAATCTCCAACACCGGTGTCCTTGGCCGGCCACAGCTTGGGCGAATACAGTTCCCTGGTAGTCGCCGGTGCGATCGATTTCGGTGACTGTGTAAGGCTCGTAAGGGAGCGCGGCAGGCTGATGCACGAGGCATCGGAAGTCCGGCCAGGTGGCATGGCCGCCATAATAGGCTTGGACGAATTGGCTTTTGAGCACATCTGTGCAGAGACTGGCGTAGAGTTGGCCAATGTCAATAGCGACGACCAGGTGGTCATCAGTGGCGACAAGATTGCCGTGGCAAGGGCCATGGACCTGGCAACAGCCCGGGGAGCCAAGAAAACCGTACCGTTGAAGGTAAGCGGCGCTTTCCATTCTTCGCTGATGGGCTATGCCCAGGAAGGATTGATTGAAGCTATTGCCGACTTGGAAGTGCGGGACCCGCAGGTGCCCGTCGTAGCAAATTCGGTGGCTGTCTCGGTAACGACGGCGGAGGAAGTTCGAACCGAATTGGTTGAGGGCTTGTGCCACTGTGTGAAATGGAAGCAGTCGGTGCGTTACATGGTGGATTCCGGCGCCTCACACTTTGTGGAATTTGGTCCGACCCGCGTCCTTTCCAGCTTGATTAAGAGAATCGACAAGGATGTCGACGCCTTTACCTTATCGGATCCTGCTTCTATCGAGAAGGCAACTCAGGAAATTTAGCGCTGGGTTTCATACCGTGAGGTAGAAGCCCATTTTTGGTGACTATGCCGAAGGTATTACCCAGAGACCCTAGAAGTTTGGCGCGAGTGGTAGTGTTGCAGGCCGGATTTGCCAGTGACCTGCGAGGGGGTCTCGAACAGCCCAGACTAGAATGGCTGATTGAAGAAAATCTGGTTCGCGCCAGAGATGCCAAAAACGTGCTGGCAGCTTCTCAACCCCTGTTGCGGGGACTCCTTGAGAATCGCCAGGAATTGGACAAACTGATTCAGACTTACGCGCCCGCATGGCCTGTCCATTTGTTGGCGCCAATTGACCGCAATATACTGCGGATTGCCCTTTACGAATTGCTCTACCACACAGATACTCCCGCCAAGACAGCAATCAACGAAGCCGTTGAACTGGCCAAGGTTTTCGGTAGCGAAAGCTCGGCGCGTTTTGTTAACGGTGTTCTCGGTACGGTTATGACGGCCTTGTCGCGGGGCGAATTGAATTAAGAAGAACTTGCTTCCGAAGGGAGATGACTTTTTGGCCACCGTTATTGAGCGAGTACGAACAATAGTAGTAGACAAACTGGGAGTCGAAGAAGGAGATGTCGAAGAAACGTCTTCATTTGTGGATGATCTGAACGCCGATTCCCTGGACCTCGTAGAACTTATTATGGCATTTGAGGAGGAGTTTTCGACCGATGATAGTCAGGTTGAGATTTCCGATGATGATGCCGCCAACATTCGAACAGTAGGAGATGCAGTCACTTATCTGGTTGATCACGGCGTCTCCGAAAGCTAGCTGCGAATTCCGTGACTCCTCCCCGGCGTAGGACATGGCGACTTCCCTGCCGACGATAATCAAGAGTCTCTGGGAAGTCGTTCATTTGGTGTTTTACCCGACCTTTGGGGGAACCCCAGTCTCCGAATCAATGTATGAACAGCCTGGAAGAAATCTCACTTCTTGTTTCCCGTTGTACCGAATGCGACCTTCACCAAGGTCGGACTAACGCTGTGCCAGGTGAGGGTGCAGCCAACGCCGAGTTAATGTTCATCGGTGAAGGGCCCGGTGCTCAGGAAGATCGACAAGGTCGACCTTTCGTGGGACCTGCCGGGCAGTTTCTTGAAGAGCTTCTCGCCTCCATCGGTCTTCGCCGGCAGCAGGTGTACATCGCAAATATGGTAAAGTGCCGGCCGCCCCAGAACAGGGACCCGCTTCCAGCCGAAATTTCGACTTGCAGCAAGTATCTTAACCGGCAAATAGAGCTAATCGACCCCAAGTTGATCGTAACGCTCGGCCGTTTTTCATTGGCCCGCTTTTTCCCGGGTGAAAGTATCAGCAGAGCTAGAGGCAGGGTTCGAGAAAGGGACGGCAGACGTATTTACCCGATAATGCACCCCGCCGCAGCGTTATATCGGCGGGAGATGCGTAGTTCTATCATTGAGGACTTTAGTCGAATACCTGACATCCTGGCACAAGCCGGGGAGCGGCCTGCGCCGCTCGAGGAGTCGGGTGAAGTCCAGACCCCACCGCCAGAACAATTGTCGTTGTTTTAGTTTGAACCACAGGATATGTAACCAAATTGAACCATAATTTGCGCGTAATTCCCCTAGGTGGTCTTGGTGAAATTGGCAAGAACATGATGGCCCTGGAGTGCGGCGACGACATTGTAGTCGTTGACTGCGGGGTGCAATTTCCCTCCGAGGATATGTTGGGAGTCGACCTGATTATTCCCGATGTTTCCTATCTCGTGGAGCGGTCCGATCGAGTGCGGGGCATTTTGATAACCCACGGTCACGAAGACCATATCGGCGCTCTCCCTCACATTCTGCCTCAGCTTAACGTGCCCGTCTTTGCGCCCAAGTTGGCCCACGGCTTGATTGCTGTAAAGCTGCACGAAAATCGGGCCACACGGGGGATCTCTGCCCAACCGATTGAGCCGGGCGTTGATTACCAACTCGGTGCGAACTTTACTGCCCGCTGGTTTCGAGTCTGCCACAGCATTCCGGACGCCATGGGTATTGCCATTTCAACGCCCCTGGGTACAGTGATACATACTGGAGACTTCAAAATCGACCATACGCCGGTGGACGGCCATACCATTGACCTGAACACACTGGCCCACTACGGAAATGAAGGCGTATTGTTGCTTTGTTCCGACTCCACTTACGCTGAAATACCCGGGTACACTGCTTCCGAGCAGATTCTTGGTGGTGCCCTGGACCGGGCTATCGGCGACGCTCCGGGAAGGGTAATGGTGGCTACCTTCGCATCACTGATCTCTCGGGTGCAGCAGGTGATTGATGCTGCTGCCAGTCACAACCGAAAGGTTGCCATCGTGGGCCGCAGCATGGCCGACAACGTCAGCATGGCCGCGGAAATGGGGTACCTTGACTTGCCTCCGGACACCCTGGTTAGTCTGAACGAAATCCGTGGCTATTCCCCTGAGCGAACAGTCTTAATTACTACCGGCAGCCAGGGGGAGCCGACTTCGGCCCTGGTTCGAATAGCCAATAAGGACCACCGTGATGTTTCTGTCATGGAGGGGGATACGGTGGTCATCTCTGCTACGCCTATCCCAGGCAATGAGCTTCTGGTAAGCCGGACCATTGATAACCTGCTGCGGCAGGGCGCGAGAGTCTTGTACGACAGGATAGCCCTGGTACACGTTCACGGCCATGCGAGCCAGGAAGAGCTTAAGATGATGCTCAGTCTCACCCGCCCTCGCTACTTTGTTCCGGTACATGGCGAGTACCGGCACCTAATGGCTCACGCCAAGCTGGCATGGGATATGGGATTGGCTGAGTCAGGTATTTTTGTTCTTGAAGATGGAGACGTACTGGAACTGAGTGAGGATGGTGGTCGTGTTGTGGAGTCCGTCTCCGCTGGCCCAATCTTCATTGACGGGCCCGTTACCAGGGACGTGCGAAGTGAAGTGCTGCGCGAACGAAAGGCCCTGGCCAGGGATGGCGTCGTAGTCTTGGTGGTGTCGGTGGATGGTCAAACTGGCCAGC
The DNA here is from genome assembly GCA_965215975.1 of Dehalococcoidia bacterium. Taxonomy (GTDB): domain Bacteria; phylum Chloroflexota; class Dehalococcoidia; order Lucifugimonadales; family UBA3495; genus Bin22. The sequence continues at coordinate 2,656,669 of OZ244136.1, forward strand.
CGGCCAGCCCTACGAAGGTCTTGGCCAGCGGGTTTATGGATGACTCCGAGACCGATGACTTGTTCCCCAGGCTATCCGTGCTTATTGACGACCTCGTAAAGGACCGTCAGGAGTTTGCCGAAGAACCCGAACGGGTAAAGAACCTGGTTAGAGAGGCTGCCGGCCGTTTCCTGCAAACGGAAGCGCGCCGCCGCCCGACGATAGTTACCGTGCTCCTGGAATCGTGATTTTCCCCTCATAGGCATTAGTTGTGTGGCCCTCGAACCGGAAAGTTCCAAACTCCCCAAAACTTACTTCGGCACAACTTCGGACTTCCAAGAACTTACAGTTACCATAGAGGTATTCTTTTCTCCATTCTTTTATCGATTTGGGGGGACTCTATGGTGGATACAGCGCGTCCAATGCGCCGGTCCCCTGCGCCTTCGGGCAGCACGAAAATAAAATTTAGATTCTTTCTGTTCCTGGATATATTCGTCCTGCTGTTAGTCGTGGCAGCGGGATCGGCTGCGTTCTGGCTATATCCGGAATCTTTGGAGACGGCTCTGACCGGTCTCGGCTATGGCTGGTTTCCTACATTGCTCTGGTCTGCCGCTGTTCTCTTGGCCCTCCGCTATCGTACCGGCTGGTTGTTCCGCTTCTGGAACCTTTGGCTCGGTGGGGCTTGTGCCGTTTTTCTGACTATCGGAATTCTCTCCTTTTTCGATGGTGGTTATGGCCCGTTAGCCTTTGTCGGTCTTGGAGGACGCTGGGGCAGAATCGCTGTTGGCGAATCGCACCTCCTGGGCGTCGCCCGCCTGTTGCCGCTGGCCCTGGTAATTCCCCTCTTGGTCCGCCCTAACGAAGCCAGCAAAGGTTACTGGTTCGTTATATTTAATGCGGGCAAGGGCCTGTGGTACGGCGCGGTTTATGTTGTTCAGGGAATAGCCAGCGTGGGCAGCGCTGTTGGACGCGGCGTGGCGTCTATCTTTAGTGCGGAGACCCGCCCTGCCTGGATGACGTCCCTGACGAAAAGCCCGGGACGTGTCTTTGCATCTTCTTCCCATGGCAAGTCTCGAAATGGGCAAAGAGAGGTACCCGCTCTTCAACTAGAGGAATCGGAGGGAGAACCGGCCAGCAACAGTGAACCACCTGAAGCAATTGTTGCCCCTGCGGCTCAGCCCTTGACGGCTCCTGGTTCCAAGTGGAAGTTGCCCTCACTGGAGTTGCTGGCGCCTGCCGAAGTCCGTACGACAGACGATAAGCCACTAAGGAAGATGGCCGAAGAAATTCAAGGTGCCTTGGGTGATCATGGCGTAAGCGTGGAAGTCGCTGATATCAAGTCAGGTCCTCGCATTGTTCGATTCGGTCTGCTGCCAGGCTGGGTGGAGAAGAGAGGTGCAGGAAAGGACGGTTCCGACACCCCCGAACGCAGCCGGGTCAGGGTTCACAGCATTCTCGCCAGGGAAAAAGATCTGGCTCTGGCTATCAGTACACCCAGCTTGCGGTTCGAGCCTGTGCCTGGAGAAGCTCTCCTGGGACTGGAAGTTCCTACTCCTACCCCCAGCAAAGTTACTATGCGGGAGGTAATGGACTCTCAGGACTTCAGAAAGATTGCTACTAAGGGCGGCCTGCCCATTGCGCTGGGCGCAGATGCGGGCGGTGATTCGGTGGCTATGGACCTGTCTGGCCTGCCTCATATGATGATTGCTGGCGCTACGGGGAGCGGCAAAAGCGTCTGCATCAACTCCATAGTTGCTTCTATGCTGCTAACCAAACCACCGGACCAATTACGAATGTTGATGGTTGACCCCAAACAGGTGGAGCTTACTCCCTTCAACGGAATACCCCACCTGGTAGTTCCCGTCATAACTGACGTCGATGATGTCAGTCCGATGCTCCGGGGTCTTATCCGTGAGATGACGCGGCGTTATAAGGCAATGGCTGACCTGGGGACTCGTAACATCAGCGGATACAACGCCAAGTCCAAAGACTCTATGCCATTCCTGGTCTTGATTGTCGACGAACTTGCCGACCTGATGCTGGTTGGCGGGTTCGAAATCGAGCAGTCCCTGGTTCGCCTGGCTCAACTGGGGCGGGCGGCCGGGATACATTTGGTGTTGGCGACCCAACGCCCTTCCGTAAAGGTAGTTACCGGTCTGTTGAAGGCGAACATACCTGCTCGGGTGGCCTTCGCGGTTGCTTCCCAGGTTGATGCGCGAGTCATTCTTGATTCCGTCGGCGCCGAAAAATTGCTGGGAAAGGGCGACATGCTGCTGGTCTGCAACGATTCACCCAAGGCGCGCCGGGTTCAGGGGACGCTGGTCTTGGATGATGAGATTGAAAAACTGGTGAGTTTCTGGCTGGATCAGAAGGGTCCGCCGCTGCCCCCGATCAACCTCGAAGATGACGAAGAAGATGCCGAATTTGGGGATAGCGTAGACGAGAGTCTTGTAGACAAAGCTCGGGAACTGGCGCTAAGGAACCCACATTTGACACCGTCCCTGCTGGAACGCCGCCTGAAAATTGGCGGAAGCCGAGCTGAGCAAATAGTGGAAGTTCTAGAAGATGAAGGCTTGTTGATCCCTCGTTAGCTCAACCAGGCTGAAGTACGCCGAGAAAGGATCAATAACAATTGTGGTATTATGGGACTGCCGACCAGACTGGGTCGGCAGACCCACTTCATACCCGGGGCAATTGACTTCCGTTGCTTATAGACCTGCACACCCATAGCTACCCTAAATCCGACGACAGCTTCGTCAGCGTAGATGATTTGATAGACCGGACTAAAACTCTCGGTCTGGATGGTATCTGTTTAACTGACCATGACGAATTCTGGTCTGCTGAAGACGTTAAGATCCTGTCTGTAAAGCATAACTTCCTGGTGTTGTCAGGAAGCGAAATCAATACTGATGCGGGTCATATTCTCGTATTTGGCCTCAGTGAGTACGTTTTCGGATTGCACAAGCCCGCGTTTTTGCGCCAGATGGTCAACAAGCATCATGGTGTAATGATTGCGGCCCACCCCTATCGCCGCCGCTTTTTGGCTGACCCGGGCAAGGACCCAGATGCCAGGGCGGAGATGCTGGAACGTGCCCTGGCAGACGATGTTTTCCGGATGTGTGACGCCATTGAAGGGTTTAACGGTCGTGGAAAAACTGACGAAAACTCTTTTTCTCAGGACGTTGGCAATGCCTTTATGCTGAAGGCTACTGGAGGCAGCGACTCCCACCGCCTGGAGCAGTTAGGAACAGTGGCGACCAGGTTTGACCGCCGGATAAAAGACCTCGATGGCTTCATAGCCGAAATCAAGGCTGGCAGGTTTAGCGTAGAGTCTCTTCGCTGAAGTTTCGACCTACGTTTTGAAGAAGGTTTGGTTGACAGGTAAGGCTTCTGGCTGCCGCGAACAAAACGTTGAGGGCTGAACAAATGACCGAAGTTCTCAAAGTAGAAGATCTGCGGGTAGAATTTGAAACCACCAATGGGCAAGTGAAGGCACTTAACGGGGTGACTTTTTCGCAAGAAGAAGGTCAGGTCTATTGCGTTGTGGGTGAAAGCGGGGCGGGGAAGAGCACCCTGGCCCTGGCAATCATGGGGCTGCTGCCAAGCTCAGCCACTTTGGTGGAGGGCAGTGTTTTTTTCAACGGCATTGACTTGATGCGGGCAAGTCCCGAATACATGCGAAGTATCCGTGGGAAAGAAATAACCATGGTGTTTCAGGACGCACAGACGGCGCTGAATCCGGTGCAGACTGTGGGGAGCCAATTGGAAGAGGTGATCCTGAACCACACCAACATGTCTGCCCGAGAGGCGAGCCGATTGGGTCAGGAAGTGCTGCGGGAATTGGGCCTGCCCGACCCGCGCCGGATACTGGGAGAGTACCCCTTTAACCTCAGCGGCGGCATGTGCCAGCGAGTTATGATCGCCATAGCCCTGGTATTGCAGCCCAAGTTGCTCATCGCCGATGAGGCCACATCTGGTCTGGATGTCACGTTGCAGGCAGAGATACTTGAACGCCTGAAGCGCCTGTGCCGCGACCTGAACTCGGCCATATTGCTGATTACCCATGACCTTGGCATAGTCGCCCACATGGGCAACCGGGTGGGGGTAATGTACGCCGGGAAGATGGCGGAAACCGCCGATGTCATTCCTCTCTTTAAGGAACCCCGACACCCTTATACCTGGTCCCTTATTCAGTCGCTGCCTCGCTTGGACGACGTCGGTCGCAGGTTGCAACCCTTGAGTGGCAGCCCCCCAGACATGCTCCAACTTCCAGAAGAATGCGCCTTCCTGCCCCGGTGTCACAAGGCCTTGAGTCAGTGCCGAGTCGATCCTAGCCCACCTCTCAGCGAGGTCGACGAAAGGCACCATGTGGCCTGTTATAATCCCATGCTACCCTGACTCCCCGGCTGGCTCCTGATGTTTTCCGTTGTTTCCTGTTGGGCTAGGTTCGCCGCGGGCTGCGGCCTGCCGGGCGCGGGGAAGCTACAGCCAGGTCAGCAACCAGCAACTCCATGGCCAGGTCTTCAGATTCGATCTTGCCCGTTTTCAAGGCCAAGTCGGTTTCCAATATGCTTTGGAAACAATTGTCAAGATTCTCCCATGAGTTGCGGCGCGCCTGGTCAGCGGTCTTCCTTGCCACGAAGGGCGGGACTCCCAGCTTCCCTGGCAACTCCGCTGGCGGCACCCGCTGCTCCGTCCAATAGCGGGCGAGGGCGACCAATCTCAGTTGTCGTTCCACCATGCTTACGATGTAGGGAAGGCCTGCCCCGTCCTGTCGCAGTTTTTGCAACAGGCGCAGGGCTATCTCGGGACGGCCGTCGATCATGGCATCCACTGCATTGAATATACTGGCTTCCCTAACCAGCGCCACCAACTCCTGAACATCCTCTTCTTCAATGTTCCGCCCGAAAGCGTAAAGTGAGAGCTTCTCCAACTCCCGGTCCAAAGTCCACAGGTCGTTTCCTACCAGGTCGGTTAGTGTCCTGATGGCGGCGGGGTTGATCCCGCTTCCTTTTCCCTGCGCCGCGTCTTTGACGAAGCGAGCCAGGGCCTCACCCGAAGGAGCAGGCAGATGTTGGGTTTGGGCTATGTTTCTGAGACTGCGCAGGAGCGGATTACTGTCAGAGACTCCGTGATCCACCAGGAACAGGCGGGTTGTATCAGGCATTAGCGGGATAGCGGTAGACAATCCTTCCCATTCCCCAAGGGCACGGCTGCTATTTCCGCGGCCTCTGCCGCCGCGGCCTTCCAGAGTGCCCAGCAACCCATTCACTGTGACCAGGCGGCAGGTGTCCATAAAGGGCAAGGCGTTGCAAACTGAAAGCAGTTCCGGCAAGTTGAACTGGCCGCCCATCATCTGGTGGCGGTTGGCTTCCAGCAGGTCGTCGGCGCCAGTTTCCGAGTAGAGTCTCTTCAGCTGTTCCGATACGAGGAAACTGTCACCGTAGAGAAGATGAGCCGGCAAGTTGCCTCCGATTGAAATGCCATTAACCCATTGGTGAAAATGGTCCTGAACAGACGAGGACTCGGGAATGAACCGGAATGTAAAGTGGGAAGGATTCTATGTCTCTAAAATATCTGGGCGAGGCGAGCAGCGACTTAGGATACTGATTCGTTGGGCCGTTCCACCAACTCGGTCAATATGCCAAAAACCGACCTGGGATGGATGAAAGCTATGTCGCCCGACAGACCCTCCCGAGGTTCATGGTCAATCAGTTGCAGCCCCAGTTCATCCACGATCTGAATCTTTCCCGGCAGGTCTGAAACGTAGAATGCCAGATGGTGTAGGCCCTCACCCCGCCTTTCTATAAACCGTCCGATGGTTGTGTCAGCCGCAGTCGGTTCCATCAACTCGAGTCGAGTCTGCCCCACCTGCACTAACGCACCCCTGATGCCCTGGTCGCCCAACCGCTTAACCTCTGCCATCGGCGCCCCAAAAACCTGGTGAAACAGTTCCAGGGCGGCATCAATGTCCTTGACTGCGATGCCCACGTGGTCAATATAGTCAACGGTGCAAACTGGGGAATCGTTCAAAGTGTTGTCCTCGTCAAATGGATGGTTATCCAAAACTTATGCTTCCGCCAGGTTCCCCGAGCTATTTGTCCCGGTATTCGGCAATCGGCAGTGCATTCCGCTAAATTGGATATTGGGCAAGGGTCTGGCGGGCAATGAGAAGCCGCTGGACCTCTGAAGTGCCTTCGTAGATTGTCGTGACCCTCGCGTCGCGGAACAGTCTCTCGACCGCCGTATCCTTGAAGTATCCGTACCCTCCGTGTACCTGAACGGCCTTCGAGGATACTTCGACGCACATTTCCGAAGCCATCAGTTTGGCTATGGAGGCCTCATTGATGTAGGGCTGCCCATCGTCTTTGAGTGAAGCTGCCAGCATCGTGCACGTGCGGGCGGCATGAACTGAGGTAGCCATGTCTGCCAGCATAAACTGGACAGCCTGGTGCTGGGCGATAGGCCGTCCGAAGGACTCCCGCTGCTGGGCGTAGCGAACCGCTTCTTCCATAGCTGCCTGCCCTATCCCGACACATTGAGCGGCGATCATTATCCGGCTGGAATCGAGGATCTCCATGGCGTACCGAAAACCTCGCCCCTCTTCGCCCAGGAGATTCCCCGAAGGTACTGGCGTGTTCTGGAATACGATCTCGTTGGTGCTGGAACCCCGCATGCCCATTTTCCCGTGCATGGGCGTGACGGACAGCCCCGGCGCCCCCTGGGGCACCACAAAGGCGCTAATGCCCCGGTAACCCTGGGAGCGGTCCTGGGAGGCGAATACAACCATCGACTCGGCTACGTCGGCGTTGGTTATAAACATCTTGCTACCGTTGAGGAACCATGTCCCGTCCCGGCTTTCCGCAGACGTTTGCAGGGCGGCAGCGTCGGAACCGCCGCCGGGCTCCGTCAGCGCCCAGGCCGCCACACCTTTCCCTGACGCCAAGCTGGGAATAAACCGGTGCTTTTGTTCCTCGTTGCCAAAGCGATAAATAGTGCTGGTGCCCAGAGACAGATGAGCAATAAGACCGGTGCTGGCCGCCGCATCGCCTCGTGCTACCTCTTCCACTGCAATTGCCACTTGGCGGTAGCCGCCGCCGCTTCCTCCGTATTGGGGGTCAATGGCCATGCCAGTAAGCCCCAGGCGAGTCATGCCCTCCCAATTCTGCCAATCAAACTCTTCCCTTTCGTCCACTTCCCTGGCCCGGGGCGCCAACTCGCGGTCGGCAAAGTTCCGCACCAGGGTTTGCAGCATTCGTTCCTCTTCGTTCAACGTCGGGTCTGGCATGGTGTTACTCCTTTGGTTCGACAAAGCACGAGATGGAACAGGACGCGGGCAACTTCAAGCGCTTCGTGGACCTACGTGTGATTGGCGAATTTTCTGACCGTTGGCTAAAAGGCCAACTCCCCCCGCTGTTCACCGAACACGTCACGGAAAACCTGGCAGATCTCACCCAGGGTGCAGTAGTTCTCCACGCATTCCAGCGTTGTCGGGACGGTATTATCGTTGGTGCGGGCCGCTTCTTCCAGCCTTGCCAGGGAAGCCTTAACCTGGGCATTGTCGCGGTCATGCTTCAAACGGGCCAGGCGGTCGGACTGCTGGCGGGCAACTTCGGGGTCTACTCTGAGCAGATTGCCGATGGGCGGCGTGTCGCTGACATAACGGTTCACGCCTACGACTGTGCGCTCTCCAGCATCCACTTCCCGCTGGTGTCTATAAGCCGATTCACCAATTTCCCTGACCTGGTAGCCCTGCTCAATGGCGGCCACCGCACCACCTTGTCGGTCAATTTCGTGGATGTACTCTAACGCTTTCTGTTCCAACTGGTCGGTCAGGTTCTCCACGTACCAGGAACCGCCCAGTGGGTCCACTACATCGGCCACTCCGCTCTCGTGGGAGATTATCTGCTGGGTGCGCAGAGAGAGCTGGGCCGATTCTTCGGTAGGCAGCCCAAGCGCTTCGTCACGGGAATTTACGTGCAATGACTGGGTTCCGCCCAGGATGGCCGCCAACGCTTGTACTGTGCTGCGTATGACATTGTTGTCGGGCTGCTGGGCGGTAAGCGTAACTCCTGCAGTCTGGGTGTGAAAGCGAAGCATCATGGACCGGGGATCCTTTGCCCCAAAGCGGTCCTTCATGATAGCTGCCCACATCCGGCGCGCTGCCCGGTACTTGGCTACCTCTTCAAGCAGGTTGTTCTGGGCCACGAAGAAGAAGGAGAGGCGGGGCGCAAAGTCATCCACGGCAAGGCCCGCGTCCACGGCGGCCTGCACGTAGCCAATGGCGTTGGAAAAGGTAAAAGCCAACTCCTGCACCGCGGTGGCGCCCGCCTCGCGCATGTGGTAGCCGCTGATGCTGATAGTGTTCCACCGGGGAATGTTCTCGGCACAGTACTTGAACACGTCCACAACCAGCCGCATCGAGGGACGGGGAGGGTAGGCGTAAGTGCCCCGGGCAATATATTCTTTCAGGATATCGTTCTGCAGCGTGCCGCTTAATTTCGCCTGGGGCACCCCTTGTCTTTTGGCAGCGGCAATGTAAAGACACAGCAGCACCGATGCGGTTGCGTTGATGGTCATAGACGTGCTGACTTGGTCCAGCGGTATACCATCAAACAGGGTTTCCATATCTTCCAGGCTGCAGATTGGCACACCAACCTTGCCCACTTCACCCTGGGAGTGAGGGGAATCGGAATCGTAGCCAATCTGGGTGGGCAGGTCGAAGGCTACGGAGAGGCCGGTCTGCCCCTGTTCCAGCAGGTAGCGATACCGGCGGTTGGTGTCTGCGGCCGTGGCGTATCCTGAATATTGCCGCATGGTCCAGACCCTGCCACGGTACATATTGGGCTGGACGCCACGGGTGTAGGGATATTCGCCGGGAAATCCGATGTTATCGTAGGTGGCATCTCCATTGGACGGAGTGTAAATAGGCTCAATGGATATGCCGCTATCAGTCTGGAAACTCTCCCGGCGTTCCGGAAAACGTTGAACTGCCGGTTCCAGCGTATCTCTACGCCAGCGCTCCTGGTTATCCGAAGGGTTACCCGCCATTTGCAATGCTCACCTGCTGGTACTTTAAGGCCATTGTATCGTTAAAGGTATGACCGCTCAAGCGGACAAAAGGGGCTGGAATTCAGGGAAATGAATAACCTGACACTACGAAACGAGGCCGAATCTTCAGAATCTATCTCAACGCTTGTCCATGTATTTGGCGCTACCAGGGCAACAATTCTCAGGCGGGGATGTTGCCTTAAGCGTTCGCGCCCTTGACACTTGGAAATCCGAGTCCATATACTAGCGAAAATTCCTCTATTTTGATCGTGGTAGCCGTCGGCCTCTGGTCGGCGGATTAATGTTGTCAGGCACCGATGAGAAAGAAGGAAGTGTTGGTAGTCGGTGGCGGCACCGGCAACCATACTACTCTCACTGGGCTTAGAAACGAGGATTGCAACCTGTCCGCCGTGGTCGCCATGACCGATAGCGGAGGCAGTTCCGGACGGCTTAGAGACGAGATGGGGCACTTGCCTCCGGGGGATATACGGCGGTGCCTGATGGCCCTGGCTGCAGAGACCCCGCAAGGCAACCTGATGCGTCGCCTGTTTGATTACCGCTTCAATTCAGGCAATGGGCTTTCCGGCCACAACTTCGGCAATCTGCTCCTCACCGTCCTTACCGAAGTCACGGGCAACACCATATCTGCCATTGAAGAAGCGTCACAACTCTTGGGCATTAAGGGTAGGGTCTTGCCTGTAACCTTGACCCACTCCACCCTGATGGCCCGCCTGGATAACGGTGAGGAATTGTCTGGAGAATCGGTCATAGACCTGCGGCGGGACAACCTGGACGTGGGCATTGACTATATTTGGCTGGACCCCAAAGCCTATGTCTATCCTCCCGTTCTGGATGCAATAGAAAGGGCCGACGCGATAATCCTGGGGCCCGGTGACATTTACACCAGTGTCTTGCCCAACCTGCTGGTAGAGGATGTTGCAGAGGCGATAAACGCTTCCAGCGCGGTGAAGGTTCACATTTGCAATCTCATGACCAAACCCGGGGAGTCTGACGGGTTTAGAGCGTCCTCATTCGTAAAGCTGCTGATGGACTACCTGGGCACTGGGGCACCTCTGGACTACCTCATCTACAACGACAGTCCTTTCCCAGCCAGAATGGTTGCAAGGTATGCTGCTGATCGGCAATTTCCCGTGGAACTGGATAGGAAAGAATGTGCCTCGGTAGTGAAAGAAATAGTGACCGCTCCCTTGCTAGCTTCCGGCGTCTATTTGCGGCATGACCCCGTTGCATTGGCTCAAACCATCATGGAGATAGTCAATAGACCAGTTCATGCTGGCTAGTTCTTCCTGTTGATGTCCTCTGTTTACCGGCGGCTGTGCCGGGGATCCGTAGTTTATTCCGCACCACTTTGGCGAGGAGACTCCATGTATCCCAGACTTGGAATTAGGGTCCAATACTGCGAGTCAACATGTGCGGCATAGTTGGATATGTTGGAAGTCAGTCTGCCTGGCCCATTGTACTGGAAGGCTTGCAGCGCCTTGAGTATCGCGGCTATGACAGCGCCGGCATCGCCGTGTTGGACAGATTTGGCCAGTTGCGCCTTCGCAAAACGGTAGGCAAGGTTGATGGACTGACCCAGGGAGACGAGACAGACTACCCCGACGGAACTGTTGGATTGGGTCATACCCGCTGGGCCACCCATGGACCGCCCACAGACGCCAACGCTCATCCACTTACCGAGTGCCATCGGCAAATAGCCGTAGTGCATAATGGTATTGTCGAAAACTACCTCGAACTCAAGCAAGGCCTTCAGCAGCAGGGCCACACCTTTTCATCGGAAACCGACACTGAGGTTATTGCCCACCTCATCGAGGAGGGCATGAGAGAAGGGTTACGGTTCCCCGAAGCCTTCAGACAGATGGGTCGGCGTCTCGAAGGTTCTCAAGCCATAGCAGCGGTTTGCCAGAGAGACCCCGACAAGGTCTGTGCATTGCGAGTAGGCCATGCCGGCGGGATTGTTGTAGCTCACCGCGACGGTCAGGGGATAGTAGGCAGTGACCTGCCGGCGGTTTTGCCAATTCTTCGTCAGCGTCCGGGTCCTGTGGCTTACCTGGAAGCTGGAGAAATGGCTGAGGTAACTCGCCTGGGAGTCCGAGTATTTGACCTCGAAGGGAACAGCATCTTCAAGGAAATGCGCACCGTTTTCCCGCAAGATGCGTTGGTGGACCGGGGTGGTTACCGGCACTTCATGCTTAAAGAGATCATGGAGCAACCCCAGGTGGTGGCCGGCGCCCTTCGCGGTCGGGTCAACTTCGATGCAGGCCGGGTGGAACTGCCGGACTTCCCATTTCTTGAGGACGAGATAAGGGACTTCCGCCGGGTTGTGTTGACCGGATGTGGTACCAGCTTGCACGCGGCCCATGTAGGTCGCTACCTCATAGAACGCTTTGCCGGCTTGCCAGCCGAGGTAGAAAGCGCGTCGGAGTACCGTTACCGGGAGCCATTTCTCGACTCGGACACTTTGGTGGTCGCTATCAGCCAGTCCGGCGAAACGGCAGATACTATTGCCGCCATGCAGGATGCTAAAGAGAGGGGCGCTAGATTATTGTCCATCTGCAATTCCGAAGAAAGCCAGGCGGCACGTCTGGCAGACGGTTCCCTCTACATGGGATGTGGTATGGAGATCGGCGTTGCCAGCACCAAGACCTTCATAGCCTCAGTTACCATTCTCTTCCTGCTAGGCATTTACCTGGGACAAGCCCGGGCGCGTCTCTCGCCTGAAGTGCGTAGGGACTTGATTGCCGATTTGGCAAGCACCCCCCGCCTGATAGGAGAAATGCTGGCTGACGTATCGCAATACAAGGTGCTGGCGCAGAAATTCAGCGGCTACAACAGTTTTCTGTATTTGGGAAGAGGCATAAACTCCGCTATAGCTCTTGAGGGAGCCCTGAAACTCAAGGAGGTCAGCTACATTCACGCCGAGGGCTACCCTGCCGGCGAAATGAAGCACGGCCCCATTGCTTTGATAGACCGGAATATGGCTACTTTGGCCCTGGCCCCGCGGGACCGCCTGTACGACAAGATGGCCGGCAACATAAAGGAAGTGAAGGCCCGGCGGGGAATTGTCCTGGGTGTCTTGACGGAAGGCGATACTGAGTTGGCAGCCGAAGTCGATGACACATTATTTCTTCCCACGGCCCCCGAGCATCTTTACCCCCTTCTGGCCACTGTTCCTTTGCAATTGTTGGCCTATTACATAGCTCTGGACCGGGGTTGCGACGTCGATCAGCCTCGCAACCTGGCCAAATCGGTTACAGTGGAATAGCCCCTTCCGCCTTTCACTTGCCGGAATTAACTTATTGTTAACATCTTTGCGTCGACCTGAGTGGCCGGCAGTTGTAGAGTACGCCGGTGCTTTTGGCCCAGTTGGTCAACTACGGGTGTACGGTAACCCTCGTTGTGCTGCCTATTTCGTTCGCAGTTGGCCTAGTAATGGTGCGTTTCGGAGAAAATAGCCTCTGAAAATTGACCTTATGCTCCAATTGGCAAGAATTTCAGTTAATTTGTTGAATTTGATTCAAGAACAATGAAATAATAAATCACAGGTAATAATAGATCAGCAACTTTCTTCAATAACCCTTTCGCAGGTATATTTCCTCTATGCTGCTGCGCATCAACCATTCCGGACTCTCTTTTGACGACTACTTGCATCTGCTCCCCAAGGATTTACTCGATGAACTGACTCTCCTGGCTGACAGCTTTAAAGGTATGCGGTTTGTTCATGCCAACAGCACAGTTAGCGGCGGTGGTGTCGCGGAAATTCTTCAGTCCCTTGTCCCGCTGATGAACTCTCTCGGAGTGCAAACCGAACGTCTTGTAGTCAGCCCCGATGACCCCGAATTTTTTCAAGTAACCAAGAGAATTCACAACTTGTTGCAGGGTGCTCAGGGTTCTCTTTCCGAGCAGGAATCGGAAGTCTACTACCGGTGCGTGGGAGAGGTTGCGAAAGAGATTGATTCCCGTGGTCTGGAAGCGGACGTCTGGTTTTTTCATGACCCCCAGCTTTTGCCGATGGCGTCCCTAATGCCTAAGAGAAACGGTGAGGTTCGTTTCTGGGTTTGTCACATAGACCTGACCGCACCAAATGCCGGCGTACTACAGGAATTGACGCCTTTGACACAACACTTTGACGGACTGGCGTTTTCTCTTCCCGAATTTGTACCTTCCGCCATAAATGGTCACCCTCCCCACTACATCACGCCCCCTTCCATTGACCCTCTGACTGACAAGAATCGTCCCATGGAAAAGGAGGAGGCACTAGGCATCGTTGCAGCCATGGGTCTGGACCCCAACCGGCCATTGGTTACCCAGGTCTCAAGGTTTGACTACTGGAAAGACCCCTGGGGGGTAATGGACGCCTACCGCTGGGCACGTAAGTCTGTGCCGGGAATTCAGTTGGCTTTACTGGGTTTAAGCCAGGCTGCCGATGATCCGGAGGCGCTAGGTGTGTTGCACAGCGTCAAGGATTATGCATCAGGAGACCCGGACATTCACGCATTCTTCTACCCGGACGATCTTCCTGATTCCATAGACCGCATAGTCAATGCCTTTCAGACTGCCTCGGTGGCAGTTCTACAAAAGTCGACCCGGGAGGGTTTTGGCTTGACGGTATCTGAGGCGATGTGGAAGGGTCAGCCTGTAATAGGCGGCAACGTGGGTGGCATTAAGACTCAAATCGAAGATGGGGTAAACGGCTTTTTGGTCAGCACGCCGGAAGAGTGCGGAGAAAGAATAGTCCACTTAATCCGGGATGAGTCGCTCCGGCTACAGATGGGGGATGCTGCCCGCGAGAGTGTCCGCCAGAGGTTCTTATTGCCTCGCCTTGCCGTTGATTACCTCAGGGCTGCCCAGTCTCTTATTGCCGGCCAAGCCAACGGCCAGATGCATAGACTAAACGGACAGCGCCTCGGCGCTTTTGAAGCATTGGAACAGATGAACTTCGGCAGCAATCCTACGAAGTCAGTTTAGGGTTCGCCTTACTTTTCGCAGCATATCGACATCCAGTAATTCCAGGAACAGTTTGCCAGTGAGAATAGGTGAATCTCTGGCAACTCGAAGAGGGGTACGCCCATGTCCAAGACTACGATCTTATTGATGATTGACGGCCTGGATCCAGAGTATTTGGATGCTTGCCCGACGCCCAATTTCATTGACCTGGCGCATTTGGGGTTCAGAACCGAGGCAAACGCAATGATGCCTACGGTTACCAATGTCAACAATGCCTCCCTGCTGACCGCCACCTACCCCAGCGCCCATGGTATCACCTCCAATTACTGGTTGGACCGCGAACGCCGAACCGAAACTTACATGGAATCAGGTCAGTTCCTTGAGGCCGATACATTCTTCGAAAGGGCGGCCCTTCTGGGAGCCCGTTCCCTGTTGGTAACTGCCAAGGATAAATTGCGTAAACTGCTGGGACACGAAACCTTCGTCAATGTTTCGGCGGAGTGCCCACCCGATTGGCTAATGGACGAAATAGGCCCTCCCCCGCCCATTTATTCATTGGAAGTCAACGGGTGGATAGTGGACGCCGCCCGCTGCATCCTGTCCGAAATGGCCTTTGATCTTGCTTATGTGGGAACCACGGACTATCCCATGCATACTTACGCGCCCCACGAACCCGAGTCGGCAATTCATTTGGGACTACTGGATGTGGCCGTCGGGAGACTGGTGGACAGTGTGGATTGCGAAATTCTCATAACCGCAGACCACGGGACGTCAGCCAAGGAGCGGATGCTGAGTTTGCCAGAATTCCTGATGAGGTACGGCATACTCGCCCGCGCCGTGCCGATAATCAAGGACCGCTACACCGTACATCACTCCAATCTGGGCGGTTGCATATACCTTTATCTACACGACCGGGACCGCCATACGCTGGCTGCCGCCGTGGACCTGCTTCGGCAAGTAGATGGTGTGGACGAGGTCCTTTCTAAGGAAGAAGCTTGCATAAGGTTCAACCTAATGCCAGACCGCATAGGCGACATAGTAGCGTTGGGAGCCAAGGACGTCGTCTTTGGAAATCCTGAGGAGGTCACCCTTCCGTGTAATCTTCGCTCCCATGGGTCACTGCACGAACAGAGAGTTCCTGTAATCGGGTACGGTGGTGATTTTGATGGGTTCGAATTCCTGGAGAACAAAGACCTCGGCCGGTACGTGTTTGAGAGGGTACTTAACTAGGCCCAGCACGCCTTGACATAAGACCTAAGGCTATCGCATTTGGGTTTTCATTGTTGAGCATTCTTGTGTCAACCGTTCTTACGATTCCTGCATTGACCAATGTGTTTCCAGTTCGATGACAACCGCCACTGGACAGACCCTGTTGCTCCCTCCTGCCATGGTATTTGTAATACAGCCTTCCTCTCTCCTGTGTCGGCTACCGGCTGGCAGTTGGTCAATGGACGGGTTTGAGCGGAAATGGCGGGAAAATTGTTTTTCGTCCCTCCCTTGGCGTCGGTCACTCCGGCCCAGCAATGCCAGTCCCTGGAAGTGCGATTACCCCGGCAGGAAACTGGTGGGCGATTGCCTTATTCAATTTCTGCTCCTATAATTCTTTTCTGTTGCCAGAAATGAGTGGTGGCACTGTTTAGCTGGTTCAATGGTGAGCTATGCGAAGCATACCGTAGGCTTCCACACTTCTGACATAAGCCGACGCGTCCCGGGAGTTCCTAAAAGCCACCATGACTGATTTTCAGCCTTTAGAAGTGTTCGCTCCGGCCACTACGGCCAACCTCGGGCCCGGATTTGATTGTCTTGGAATGGCGCTGGATCTATGGAACCGCCTGGAAGTGCTTCCTGTTGAGCAAGGGGCTGAACCAGCTTCTGCCGTGGAGGTGCTTGGTGAAGGGATAGAGGAATTGGCTTCGGATTCCACTAATCTTACCTACCGTGCGATGCAGTTTCTCTATGACGAGGCTGGGTTGGAAATGCCCCCTCTACGCTTGCGCTGTCACAACGCAATTCCCTTGAGCCGTGGGATGGGCAGCAGCGCCGCAGCCATATCTGGAGGATTGGTGGCCGCTAATGCTCTTTGCGGGGGACCCTACTCTTCCAGCGAGATATTGGAGATGGCGGCTACGATTGAAGGCCATCCCGACAACGTGGCCGCAGCAGTGATGGGTGGCCTGCAATTGGTGGTGTCCGATGGCCCTCAGCTCTACACGGCCCCTATTCCGGTTCCAGATGACGTACAAGCGGTCCTTTTTATTCCTGATACCCGTATAGCCACGGCTGATGCCAGGGCGGTCTTGCCCAGCAAGGTTACTGTCGCCGATGCGGTGTTTAACATGGGGCGTGTGGCTCTGCTGGTGGCGGGCATGGCCCTTGACCGCACGGAATATATGGACGTTGCTACCCAGGACAAACTGCACCAGCCCTATCGGCAGCCATTGTTTCCCGCCATCAAGGTTATCTTTTCGGCGGCCAGAGCCGCAGGAGCATTGGGTGTGTTCCTGTCCGGCAGCGGTTCTACGGTCCTGGCGCTTACCAAAGGCAGGGAAATGACCGTGGCGTACGAAATGTTTGAGGCGGCCCGCTTAACCGCCGTTCCTGGAAGATTGGAAATTACAAGGCCGACGCCTGCAGGGGCTCACACCAAGGCCTGAGTTAGTTTTGAAAAGCGTAGATTGCCGGTTGGGGTTGAAGGTAGTCAAATAACTGACCGGTGTTCGAGGGACGATTTCCGGTTGAGCCTGATAGTGCATAAATATGGTGGCAGCTCGGTTGCGGACGCGGATAAGATTACAGGTGTTGCCCGTCGCATTGGCAAGGCTAAGGATTCCGGGCAGGAGGTAGTTGCGGTGGCCTCGGCGATGGGGGATACCACCGACGAACTGATTGAACTGGCCCATACGGTTTCCTCGGAACCCGACCCCAGGGAGCTGGACCTGCTACTATCGACGGGAGAGCTGGTTTCCTGCACACTGCTGACCATGGCACTCAGAAGTCTCGGGTACGATGCAATTACCCTTAGCGGCTTCCAGGCCGGCATACATACCGACGATATGTACGGGCAGGCCCGAATATTCAGCATCGACCCCGCCAGGGTGGAGAGCGAACTCTCTGAAGGCAAAGTGGTTATAGTTGCCGGATTTCAGGGTATAACAGATGATATGGACATAACTACTCTGGGCCGCGGCGGTTCGGATACAACCGCCGTAGCATTGGCGGCGGCCCTGAGGGCGGATCGCTGCGACATTTACACCGACGTGGATGGCATATACACTGCTGATCCCCGCATAGTCCCAAATGCTCGGAAGTTGTCCGAAATCGATTACGAAGAGATGCTGGAATTGGCCAGCTACGGCGCAAAAATGCATCCTCGGTCCATCGAATTGGGTGCTGTAAACGATGTGCCAATCTACGTCGCTTCAAGTTTTGGAGATCAGCCGGGAACTCTCATACATCGGGTTGAGAAAGTGAAGGAGCTAGAAAATCGGGTTAAGGCAACGGGAGTAGCTTACCAGGCTAACGTGGCAAAAATTACGGTCCGTTCCTTGCCCGACAGGCCAGGCATTGCGGCAGCCTTGTTTGAACCGCTCGCGGCGATGGGTATAAATGTGGACACGATTGTCCAGAATACCAGCGCGGAACGAACTACGGACATCAGCTTTACGGTTACCAGGGCAGAGCTGCCGGAAGCTTTTGAACAAGTTCGAGTCCTACTTGCGGACCTGGGAGGCACCGAGGTAGTCAGCGACAACACTCTGGCCTCGGTACATGTGGTGGGGTCTGGTATGCAGAACACTCCTGGATACGCCTCGCGAATGTTTCGAATACTCGCTGACGGCAACATAAACATTGACATGATTACCACATCAGAGATTCGGATTTCCTGCATCATCAACGAAGACCAGGTTTCCGAAGCGGTACGCCTGCTACACGAGGGCTTCCAGCTTGGCGAAGAAGGCTGAAAGTCGTCGTCCATTTGTAGGAAGCCTCTGTGACCCAGCCCTTTCTGTCCGTTGTTATCCCGGCGTATAACGAAGAAGCAAGGATCGAACATACGCTGGAACAGGTGCATGCCTATCTTTCCCTCCAAGACTATACTTGGGAAGTCCTGGTAGCCGACGACGGTAGCTTCGACTCGACTGCCCAACTGGTAGCTAATTTCAATGATGTACACCCGGGTGTACGGTTGATTTACCTTGAACATGGTGGAAAAGGATGGGCTGTTCAACAGGGAATGTTGGCTGCAGAGGGGAAGCACAGGTTCATCTGTGATGCAGACCTCTCCATGCCCTTTGAACAGGTCGCCCGGTTCCTGGCGTCGGAAATGCTTGAGGCAGACATAAGTATAGGGTCCAGGGAAATGCCTTCCTCACGTAGATACGGTGAACCGGAGCATCGCCAGTTCATGGGCAGGGTTTTCAATTTGATCATTCAGGTCTTGGCGCTGCCCGGAGTGCGAGACTCTCAGTGCGGTTTCAAGTGCTTCAAGGCTGAAACCACCACTGTCCTGTTCGAACGGCAGACCTTGGCCGGGTTTGCATTTGACGTGGAGATCTTGTACATGGCGCGGCAGGCGGGGCTGGAAGTTCGGGAAGTTCCCATTGACTGGTACTATCGGGAAGGCAGCAAGGTAAGACCAATCCGCGATGCGACAGCCATGGCTTGGGATGTTCTGAAGATACGGTGGCGGTTAGGGCAAAGGAATAGCCATTGAATTTACGAAAACAGTATATTTGGTAATGTTTCGGTAATATTCGTCGGATATTCTATATTCTAATCTTAATGGACAGGTGGTCAATGAGCCGAAAAGGCAAGTCAGACAACTTTATTGAAAAAGTTTAAACTTTCAACCAAAATACCTTGACCTCAAGAGTTCAACTGTGCAACAAATAGTTACGTAATACCATAGTCCGGCATCATTGGGCCGGGAAACAGCAATATTATCGGGTGTTCTTAATTAAGGAGATCAAGAAAATGGAAATGACCAGGACGGCAGACAAGACCAAATTGCGCCGCGATTGGAGCAAGGAGGCCATAGACCTTGCGCTGAAGGGCGAGTGGCAGCGTGCAACGGAAGTAAACCAGGCTATTTTGGCGCTATACCCTGACGATGTGGAGGCCATGAACCGGTTGGGCAAGGCGTATATGGAACTTAGCGAATTTAACAAGGCCAGGAAAGTTCTGGCTGATTTGGTGGAGAAGGCTCCTTACAACGCCATAGCCAAGAAGAATCTGGCCCGACTGGAACAGTTGGAAAACGCGCCGTCAGGCGGCCGACAGACAAACAAACAGGGGAGCGCACCCAGGCTATTCATTGCCGAAACTGGTAAGTCTGGCACCACTGTGCTTCAGAGGCAAGCATCCGCGACTTTGGTGGCCAGCATTGCCCCCGGTGATCCGGTCAATTTAGTGGTCAAGAACAATGCGATTTTGGCGTATGCTCGGGAGGAGGAGTATCTCGGGCAAGTCGAAACCAAGCTTGCCCGGCGACTATCTCGTCTCATAAGCGGAGGCAATCGATACGAGGCAGCGGTCATCGGGATTAACGATTGGGGCATCACCATCATTATTCGGGAGACTTATCGTCACCCCAGCCTGCACAATATAGGCTCATTCCCCACCAACGCCAGGGGTGAAAAAAGGACTCAACTGAACCAGGACATTTTGAAGTATCTGGAGAACGCGGACCTGGACGAGGACGGCGAGGAAAACAACCTTGACTATGCAGGTGTTGCCGACTTCGCGGGCGAGTGGGACGAGTAGATTACGGCAGTTAGAAAACCCTACAAACGACCGGGCCGGGGAATGTCCCCGGCCCGGTTGTTTTCTGACTGCAACCAATAGGCGTTATATAGCCAAGCCTCAGTAGAGGTGGCACGACACTCGGTGTCCCGGCGCCACTTCCTTGTCCACGGGAATGTCCACGGAACACTGGTCCATGGCGAAGGGGCATCTTGGGTGGAACCTGCAACCGGAAGGCGGGTTGATCGGCGAAGGCACTTCACCAGTCAACACGATCTCCTCCCGAACCAAATCGGGGTGTGAGGGCAACGCCGCCGAGAACAGTGCCTTGGTATAGGGATGCAGGGGATTCTGGTAGAGTTCCTCGGTCTCCGCATACTCAACGATCTGTCCCAGATACATCACCGCCGTCTGGTGGGCCATGTAACGCACTGTCGCCAGATTATGGGCAATCAACAAGTAGCTGACGTTGTACTCTGCCTGGAGGTCGACCAGCAGGTTCATTATCTGGGCGCGAATGGACACGTCCAGCGCCGAAACGGGCTCATCCAGCACTATCATCTTTGGATATGAAGCCAAAGCGCTGGCTACCGCGATTCTCTGACGTTGACCGCCGCTGAATTCGTGGGGATAGTTGTTGGCCTGCTCTGCGTGCAGTCCAACCTGGGACATGACCTCAGCCACGCGATCGTCCCGTTCCTGGTGGCTCACCTGTCGGTTTACTACCAAGGGCTCAGCTACAATGTCCCGCACGCGCATTCGGGGACTCAGCGAAGACCAGGGATCCTGAAATACTGCTTGTACTGTTGTCCGGTAGTCCTGCAACTCTGAACCGCGGAAATTTTGGATATTCTTGCCGTCCAGCAGGATTTCCCCGTCCGTCGGTGTTTCTAGTCGCAACAACAACTTGCTGGTAGTGGTCTTGCCGCAGCCCGATTCCCCTACCAAGCCCAGCGTTTCCCCTTGATTTATGGAGAAACTTATGCTGTCCACCGCCTGAACGTAGCCGATGGTCTTCATCAGGATCAAGCCTTTGGTAACCGGAAAATACTTCTTAAGACCATTGACCTGAATCAGGGGGTTCCCGTTGCTCGTCGTTACCATGATTCGTCCATCCTCCAGCAGTCGGCGGTATGTCCTTCCCTGACCGTATAGGAAGGTGGATATTCGGAGTAGCACTTGTCCCGGGCAAACTCGCAACGGTCGGCAAACCGGCAACCTTCAGGTAGGTTGGAGAGTAGCGGCGGTTGACCTTCGATGGAATAAAGGCGTGCGGTGCGTTCTTCCAGTTTAGGCACCGAATCTATTAGAGCCCTGGTATAGGGATGGGAAGGCTCGTTAAAGATCTCGCGCACCGGCCCATTCTCCACAACTCTGCCAGCGTACATCACCGCAACCCGGTCGCACATGCGGGCGACAACGCCGAAGTCATGGGTAATAAAGATGATTGCCAAACCTGTTTCTGCCTGAATGTCTTTCAAGAGCCTCAAATATTGAAGCTGAATGGTAACGTCTAGAGCAGTTGTGGGCTCGTCGGCTATGATCACGCCAGGCTCACAGGAAAGAGCGATAGCGCCAACGACCCTCTGCTTCATGCCGCCGCTCATCTGGTGAGGAAAATCTTCCAAACGCCGCTCGGGGGCCGCCACGTTTACATTCCGCAGGGCATCCACTGCCCTGGTGATCATATTCTTCCGTCCTTCCCGGCGAGCCATTCCCAAGGCTTCCATCAACTGGTTGCCGATGGTAAATACCGGGTTGAGAGAAGTCTGCGGATCTTGCAGTATCATCGAGATTTGCCGACCCCTGATCTGGCGCATCTCATCATCGCTCTTCTGCAGTATGTCTTCTCCGTTCAACCTGATTTCACCGCTTACTATTTTGCCAGCCGGTTGAGGCACCAACCTGAGCAGAGACAAAGCGGTCATGGTTTTGCCGCATCCAGACTCTCCCACAATTCCCAGGGTTTCTCCCTCCCGAAGGAAGAAACTAACCCCGTCAACTGCCTTTACCGTTGACCCCCGGTTAAAGAAATATGTATGGAGGTCTTCAACTTCCAGGATGACGTTGCCGGTATCTACACTCATATTGAATAACCCCTCGTATTAGCGCACGTTCGGTCCCAAACAATTATGGAGCCGTTCCACCATGGAAGGCCGGCCCACCCGGAGAAAACCTGATAGTCAGGGAATTAAGTCTGCAGCCTTGACTCTCGAAGCAGGAACAGAAGCTCGGACGAGGCCCTTTACTTCCTGTTCGTGGTTTGCTGAGAAACAGATACTGCTTCCAGTCCAGACTCTCCTATTAAGAGTGTCAGGAATATATACTAGGGTACTTTTCACTGTCAACTTAAGGGCCCGGGTCTGAAAATGAAACTCCCAATTCTGGAAAGCTTCACACCTGGCCTCGCTGTTCGCCCCGCGACTGGGCATCAAGGGTCATTGCTATACGTGAACGGAAGGGCCTGACTCTATTAACCGACGCAGTCACCCCCAGCGGCACCACAAACATGGCGCTCTTGCCTGCAGAATGAGGTGAGAAGAAATCTGTAACTTCATCATCGTAGAAGGTCAACCCGGTGGCTCCCAGCCCCAGCGAGTGGGCGGTCAAGTACAGCTTCCCGCCCAAAATTCCCGCTTCCAGTTGGGCTGCCCGATATCCCCGGTTACCGAACCGCTCGACAATTCGTTCCAGATCTGCCATGAAAAAGACCACGGCTGAGGCGTCGTGCGGTAGCGCTTGCTCAAAACCCAGGTGACCGGCCATCTGGCGAAACCCACCTGTTTTTAGCTGGTAAACGCCCCCATCGGCAGGAGAATAGTAATACGCCCCGCCCTCCAGCCCTTCAACTTCGTTGACTATCAGATATAGGTCCAGCAGGCTGTCAAGCTCCCCCCGCAGGAAGTCCGCTGGCACTCCTCGAGTTGCGCCCTCGAGCATGGATGCAAGCGCATCCAATGTGATAGGTATGTGGTCAAACCGGCGTGTCGAACCGCGCTCACGAATTGTTTCTCCCAGAGGAATGGAGACAAGTCCAGTGGCAGCACGGTCAGGGAAGGGGATAAAGACGCCTTCAGATTTGGGACCCTGAGTATTCATGCTGCCCCGACATCCATTTACCTCAGATAGGTCGGCCAGCAATGTGGCCCCGTGAGTTTCGCGTATATCTGGGTAATCTATTTCCCCGGGGGCGGTTATTACTGACGTGCCCCGCACCGGCGGCAAATCGCTAGTGGGGACAGCTGACGGAGTCGCAGAACCTATTCCTACGGGAACAAGGCAGGTGGTAGCCTCTCCCACACCGTCGATACCCAGCAACCGGTCTACCTCCTGGTCGACAAAGGCGTTAGTCACCCGCGCGGGCAGGCCAACTGCTGAGGCTCCAGCCAGGAGATTTGCTGCCACGGTCCCGTTGTCCCAGAAGCAATAGCGATAGCCTCGAGTCCTGTACTTCCACGAGCTGCGCCAGAAAACTGTGGTGAAAACGATCGTCAACGGAGCAGACGCAATGCGGTCATCTTCGCCCGCTGCCCTTGCCAGGTTGCTGCGATAGTCCCCGCGTCGCAGTTCGGTTAGTTTGAAACCGTCCGGACTGAAGTGATAAAGACCGGCCTCCAGTCCCTCAATGTCGCGGCAGACCAAGTATGTCTCCACCGGATACAGTCCTCCCGCCGAGGCTGCGGCTCGAAAGTGCACCTCTCCGGCGGTCCTGAAGTGCCCGGTTCTGATTACCCCGGCGCAATAGTAAAGCAGTTGTGCCAGGGTACCAATGGTCGGCGGGCCTGTTTCAAGGGCCCCGTAAGTGCTGACGGCATCCAGGGTAGGCGTCTCAGGGGATGGAAAGTCGGTAGGCAGAGGGAGCGTTGGCAACCCGGAGTAGCTCTTGTACAAAGGGGGCTTGTTAGCAAGGTTAATGTAGGCCAGCTTGGTGGATTCGTGGTAGTTAAGCGCTGTGGTTGAGTTGCGGTTCTGCATCAATGCTGGCCCTCAGGAAGGCGAGAATATAGGTTACCGGGTTATTGCAGCGCAGTTTGCTCTCGATATATTTGTACGGCGGCGTGGTCGATGTAAGAGCCTTTAATGGGTGGGTTGGGTTTCTTGACAGTAACGGTGACGGACTCCAGCGGGAAATCTGAGAGGAGCCTCTTGGCGACGTTCTGCGCAAGGGCCTCCAGCAGGTTGAGGGACTCTCCTTCAACGACAGCTTTGGCGGCTCGGTACATGTGACTGTAGCTTACAGTATCTTCCAAGTGGTCCGAATGCGCGGCACGGCTCAAGTCTAGCACGGCCACCAAGTCTACCAGGTAGGTTTGGCCCAAGGCCTTCTCCTCCGGGTTGACCCCGTGGTAGCCGTAGAATCGCATTCCATTCAACATAATTCTGTCGGAGGACATCAGCCTACGCTCATTCCGGAAGCACGGAAGCGCCGTTGAAGGTGCATGTTCGGTCCACTCGCTACCTCCGCTCACGGCTGGCCAGTTGATGTTCTATCTCATCCACCAGGGCTAGCAAGTTCTGGGCCCGCTTGACCACCGGGACATCCACCATCTTGCCGTCCAGGGCAAGGGAACCTCGCCCGTTGGCCTCGGCCTCGTACCAGGCATCCATAACACGGCGGGCATAGGCCACGTCGTCGGTCAGCGGACTGAACAGTTCGTTGATGGTCTCGACCTGGGCAGGATGGATGGCAAACTTGCCAGTGTAGCCTAATTGACGGGCGACTCCTGCATCCTTGCGCAGCCCTTCAGGGTTTCGAAATGCGACGTATGGGCTATCCAGGGAGGCGACGCCAACGGCGCGGGCGGCAATTGCCACCGTAGCCCGCGCGTGGTATACCTCGTCTCCGTCGTCGGTGCGCTGGATGCCCATATCGTTGGTAAAGTCTTCGGCTCCAAAAGCAATGGCAATTATGCGGGGTGATGCCGATGCCATGGCATGGACGTTTACCATA
Organism: Dehalococcoidia bacterium; assembly: GCA_965215975.1. Taxonomy (GTDB): domain Bacteria; phylum Chloroflexota; class Dehalococcoidia; order Lucifugimonadales; family UBA3495; genus Bin22. The sequence continues at coordinate 2,681,360 of OZ244136.1, forward strand.
GCCTTGGCGCTCTCAATCCACGGGATGATCTTGACTTGGCCGGGGGCTAGCCCTGCCCTTGCCTCCAGTGGCGCTATTATTCGTTCAATTTCCTGCAAGTCCCAAGCCGATTCGGTCTTGCCGACACTTACACCATAAAGGTGCGGAGAAATGACCGCAGCCAATTCGTCCCTGGTTAATCCGGTGTCCAGCGCATTTAGCCGGACCATAACCCGCTGACCGGCTTCTTGCAGCTTTGGTACCCATTCGCGGGCAACTTCGCGAGCGTTGACCTTTTCCGCCGCCGGCACCGAGTCCTCAAGGTCAACCATGATGATGTCAGCGTCAAAGTCCAACGCCCTTTCCAGCATGTTGGCCCGGTTACCGGGTACAAAGATTAGACTGCGTAATAGTTCCATTTGTCGATTACTCCATATCTCCCCAGGTGTCGCCCCACTTGGCTTCAACCTTTAGAGTAACGTCGAGGTCCATCGCAGCAGGCATTTCGTCGAAGACCAGGGCTTGAAGGTCGTTCATTTCCTCTCTAGGCACTTCAAATACCAACTCGTCGTGTACCTGAAGGAGCATCCGGGCCCTCAGGTTCTCGTGGTTTAAACGGTCTTGCACTCTGATCATCGCCAACTTCATGATGTCGGCGGCGGTTCCCTGGATTGGCATGTTAATGGCCATGCGCTCTGCCGCATGACGAACGTTGAAATTGGAGGCGTTAACGTCAGGCATGTAGCGTCTTCGACCGCGGAGGGTCTCCACGTATTGGGTTTCCCTGGTCTTAGCCTTTACCTCTTCCAAGTAGCCGGCGATAGAAGGGTACTTATTGAAGTACGTATCAATGAAATGTGCTCCTTCTTCGCGGGAGAACCCGGTTTGCTGAGAAATGCCATGCGCTGACAGGCCGTAAATCACCCCGAAATTCAGCACTTTGGCGATGCGACGCTGGTCGGATGTGACCTCGTTAATAGGTACATCGTTCATCAGGGAAGCGGTAGCGGCGTGAATATCCTCACCCCGGCGGAAAGCTTCCAATAATTCTGGATCCTGGGACAAATGGGCCAGCACCCGCAGCTCGATCTGGGAGTAGTCGGCTGAGAAAAGGGTCCAGTCCGGGGCCTCCTCTGCGATGAACGCCCGCCGCACCTGCCGGCCCAATTCGGTTCTGATGGGAATATTCTGCAAGTTGGGGTCGCTGCTGGACATCCGACCGGTAGCAGAGCCCACCTGATTATAGCTGGTGTGGATCCGCCCGGTGGCCGGATTGATAAGCTCCGGCAACGTGTCAACGTAGGTCGACTTCAGCTTGGAAGTCTGCCGGTAATCAAGGATATTGTCTACCACCGGGTGTAACCCCTTCAGATTCTCCAGGGAATTGGCGTCGGTGGAATAGCCTGTCTTCGTCCGCTTGGTCTTGGGCAGCCCCAATTCGTTGAATAGCAGATCGCTAAGCTGTTGGGGAGAGTTGATGTTCACCGTGTGCCCTATGGACTCATACAGTTCCATTTCAGTCTGGTGCATCTGCTGGTTCAAGTCCCGCGCCATCTCGTGGAGCATGCCCACATCAACCTTGATGCCCTGCCGCTGCATCTGCACCAATACGGGCGTCAAAGGCACTTCAATTTCATTCATCAAATTGGACAATTTATTTTGTTGGATTTGCGGTTCCAGCTTGAGACGGAGGCGGGCCGTCATATCCGCATCTGCAGCGGCATAAGGTGTGGCGTCCTCTATGGCAACATGGTCAAAGGTTTTTTGACGGGCCCCTTTGCCAATCAACTCAGTGATCTGCTGCATTTCCACGCCCAACAGGTCCAGGGAAAGATTCTTCAGCCCGATCTGGTTCCTGCTGAGGAGGTGGGCCGCGACCATTGTGTCAAAGTCCACGTTTCTGGTGTTGATACCGTGGCTGGCCAGCACCATCAGATCGAAGTTGGCGTTGTGGGCGCACTTGACAAGATTCGGGTCTTCCATCAAGGGTTTGACCCTTGCCAGTACCTCTTCCAGCGGCAATTGATCACCTTCGCGGTGACCTACCGGCACATACCATGCCTTGCCTGGCTCAACTGCAAAGCTCAGGCCTACCAGATCGGCCTGCATTGGGTCCAGGCTGGTGGTCTCGGTGTCAAAGGAAAAACTGCCAGCGGACCGAAGTCCGGCGAGCATGGCTTCCAGTGCTTCGCCGGTCTGTACCGTCACATAATCCGTTTCCGCGGCGCTAACTTGCGGCTCTACTTTCGCTGTCCCGGCCCCGGGGTCCCAGATTGGAACTGGCAGCCGGGGGATTACCGTGTGGAACTCCAGTTCAGTCAGCAGGGAAACAACCCTCTGGCGGTCATATGACCCGGTCCGTGCGGCATCCAGCGACAGTTCCACCGGCGCCTCTCGGGAAATTGTCATAAGAATGCGGTTTTCAAAGGCTCGATCTCTGCTTTCAGCCAGTGATTGCTTGACGCTGGGAGGCTTCACCTCGTCCAGGTGCTGGTATATGCCCTCAAGGTCATAGAAATCGTTTAGCAGTGCTATAGCCCGCTTCTCACCCACCTTGGGGACGCCAGGAATATTGTCTGACGAATCCCCCAACAGGGATTTGAAATCTGGTTGCTGGGCAGCTGTTAATCCCCCATACCTTTCCCTCAGTTCCACTTCGTCGTATACCTTACGGTCCTGGATGCTGTAGGACAGATCAACTCGCACGTGGGGAGAAATAAGCTGGAAAGTGTCCCGGTCACCCGTCAAAATCACTGAATCGAGTCCCTGCTCCTCGGCTAACCGGCACAAGGTGCCGATCACATCGTCGGCCTCAAAACCCTCCACCTCGAAAATGGGTACCCCGAAGGCCTGCATCAATTCCTTTACCCGGCCGAACTGGGGCCGCAACTCGGGCGGCGAAGGCTCCCTTTGCGCCTTGTATTCCTCAAACCGTTCGTGGCGGAATGTGGGGGCAGGCGTGTCAAAGGCAATGGCGTAGTGGGAAGGCTTCCAGTCTTGCAGGGCCCGAAGGAAAACGTTGGTAAACCCGTAGACCCCGGTAACGTCTTCCCCTGTTGTGGAAACGGTCAGGTGGCGCTGCGTGGCTATGGCGCGGAAGGACCGGTGCACCATCGCGTGGCCGTCCATGATCATCAACAAGGGCTTCTCTGGAACAGTATCAAAGAGGGGCATAGCGGCGGATTCCTGGGCCATAACTGGCACCTCTGCATTTGGCTTTGAGGCTCGTCTTACCGGGCGCCCGAGGCAACGGCGTGGCCACGGGCTGCATTTCCTGCATTATACAACAGCGTTAAGGTCGACAATTTGCAGGGACAATAAGCGGTCGTAAATTTCGTGCGGGGTAGCCTGGGTTATCCGGTGAAAGCCAGAATGAATGGGAACTGGAACGTTCCGGAGTGGGCAATGCAATGAGGCGAAGTTGCCGACGTGCTACAATGAAAGGCGAAATCGGCCAGGTGAATTATTGGTATGCCAATATACGAATATCGATGCGAAGACTGCCAGCAACTGAACTCAGTGCTGGTCTATAGCTGGTCTAAAGATGTGGACCGGCCGTGCAAACATTGCAGCGGGACCAACCTTAACCGGGTAGTCTCCAAATTTACCATGAGGCGTTCCTGGGGGGAGAGCCTAAATTGGGCGCCCAGCGGCGAAACCCTCAGAGATGTAAACGAAGATGACCCACGAAGCCTGGACCGGTTCATGGGACGCATAAAAAATGAAATGGGCGGCCAGGTTACTTCTGACTTCGAAGAAATGCGGCGGGAAATTACCCATGGACCCCGCAGTTTTGATACGCCTGACTCCCCCGGTAACGAGCATGGCCCAGGCGAAGATAGCTAAAGCGCTTTTGGATACAGCCCCGGAGATCTAGCCTATGCCCATTTATGAATTCCGCTGCGGCAGTTGCAATCAGGTTTCTTCCTTCTTTACCCGTTCCATAAGTTCTCAGCCAGACCCGGTTTGTTCTCACTGCCAGAGCCGAGACATGCAGCGGCGAATGTCTTCTTTCGCAATGGGTAAAACCGTTCAGTCAGTCCACGAGCAATATCCGGCGTTGGGCGGCGGTTCAGCCCTGGATTACTACAGTGACCCGCGCAACATTGGGCGCAACGTTGAAGAAAGCTTTCAGCGACACGGCCTGGATATGCCTGACTCAGTGCGAGACAACATCGCCGCGGCCCGGGAAGGATCCCTGCCGAAGGACCTGGATATATGACACAACAACATGATCAGCTCAAGTTTTTGGAAGACACGGTTCGGGGCAGCGTTCAGGCGTTGATAGCTGCCTGCCCGAACCTGCCGGGCGAGAGGCCAGCCCTGGGCCGCCTAAAGCAGTTTTCGGCGTCGTTGACGGGGGAACCCGAAACGGTACGGGCCGCGTTATCCCTGACCGAAGCTCTTTCGCTTGTTCAAGCTGCTACAAGTACTTTGGCCTCGATATCGGCCCTTGGCGGTAGCGACGAGTTGGGTGCTGAGTCCTCGATCGCCCTCACCCAGGCACTCGCCGAATTTGGGGGCCAACTTGGCGCCGCCATACGGCGGGAAAAGGCCGACAAGATTAGAGGACTGTACGTGATAATTGACCCGGAGGTAACTGGCGGGCGGGAACCGATGGAAATAGCTCGTGCGGCCGTCCGCGGCGGTGCAAGGATGTTGCAGCTTCGCGACAAGTTGCGTGACAAAGGTGAGATTCTTCCCCTCGCCCAGGAACTACAGTCTCTTTGCGAGGCCAACGACGTCCTGCTTATAGTGAATGATCACGTTGACCTGGCGGCGGCTGTTGGCTCCGGCGGTGTTCACGTGGGTCAGACCGACCTTCCCGTGTCCCAGGCGCGGCAGGTACTAGCTCCGGGACAGGTTTTGGGGCGCTCAAATCGGGAGGTCGACCTGTTGATTGAGTCCCAGGAAATGGGCGCCGACCATGTGGCGTTCGGCGCAATTTACCAGACAACCACCAAGCCCGGAGGTCGCGGACCCCAGGGTCCGGAGCGGTTAAAGGCAGCGAGGGCAGCTACCAGGGTACCTCTGGTAGCCATTGGTGGCATTACCGCCGGAAATGTTACTCCAGTGATTGAGTATGGGGCCGACGCGGTATGTGTAACCGCCGCAATCGGGCTGGCCGATGACCCGGAAGGCGCCGCCGCTCGATTGGTGGAGGCAATTGCCCGGGCCGGAGGAAAAGTATAGTGCCTTCCGATTACAGCGACGATCTTTCCCGTATTGCCTCCGAAGCCATCGAAGCGCTAACCGTTCGCCACCAGGCCCGGGAACAGGCTTTGGCCGTGTCGCGGGAAGTGATCCGCTTTTCCGCCAATGCCATCAGGGCTGTGCACCGGGGCGACTTCGATGAAGCCCGTCAGCTTATTGACCGGGGCGGCCAACGACTTAAGGAAACCAGGCCGATACGGGACGAGAACCCCGAAATATACTATGCTGGCTTCCTTTCCGATGCCCGCAAGGAATTTGCCGAAGCCAACATAACCCTGGCTGTGATTTCCCAGTCAGATATACCCCACCCGGCCGCGATTGACGTTGACCCACCGGCCTATTTGAACGGCATGGCCGAAGTGATCGGCGAGTTACGCCGCTATATCCTTGACGCCCTGCGCCGAGACTCCTTTGAGCATTGCGAGGCGTTTATGGACGTTATGGATGAGATTTATGGCATCCTGGTAACCATCGATTTTCCGGAAGCGGTTACGGGAGGTCTTCGCCGCAGCACCGATGCCATGCGCGGGGTGCTGGAACGAACGCGCGGGGACTTGACCATCTCCCTGCAACAGCGGCGGCTCGAAAGGCGCCTGGCAGACCTGGAAGACGGTTCGTAACTCTTGACCGCAATCCCCGGCAGACCCTTCTCATTTTCCCCAAATAACTTGGTCCGTTCGAGGAGCGTTAAATCTTGGCTGAAATTCGTGTCTCGTTTTTGGGCACCGGCGCCGGCAACTGTATTCACCGGGCACATACCGCGATAGTCCTTGACTGTCCCGACGGTACACGATTGCTGTTGGATGCCGGTTCGGGCAATTCCGCCCTGCGTCATGGCGCTGAACTTGGGATCTATGCCGAGAGTTTCGAGCATGTGTTACTTTCGCACCGCCACGGAGACCACATGGGAGGACTGCCCCACATCCAGGGTCGCAGGACTCAGATGGCTCCTGATGCCGCTCCATTGGTAGTTCACAGCCTGGAAGAGTCTCTGAGAGGCCTGCAGAACCTGTTCCGGGCGGTCAGTATCACCCATCAGGTTGATCAGGACAGCGTCACCACTACCGAAGGCGATCGTATGGTTTCCTGGGACCCGGTGGAAACAGAGCAATGGATCCAGTTGGGGGAGGACACGCGCGCCCGCTGTTTCCTGGTCAACCATATCGGCGGGGCGGTGGGCTGGCGGGTTGAAAGCGGCGGGGTGAACGTGGTGTTTTCCGGAGACACCCGCTATAGCGACAACCTGGTAGAGGCTTCACAAGGGGTTGATCTGCTGATTCACGAAGCACTCAGCACTGAGGATGAGAAGGAAGGTGCTTCCCGCCGGGGACACTGCACTGCCGCTGAAGCTGCCCAGGCCGCAACCCGGGCTGGCGCTGGTGAACTGGTGATTACCCACATCGATACCCCTTTCCATGTCAACACCCGGCCTCTGCTCGACGAGGCTCGCGCCCACTACGACGGCCCTACATCGGTAGCCGATGACCTTTGCATAACTACTGTCAGCAGGCCGTAGCGCCGCCGGGAATTCCTGCTCTATAGTTTCTTGCAACCCAACAGATGCCGGCCCAAGCGTCGGCGCCAAGGAGTTGCAATGCTTGCCAAGAGCCAAACGTGTGCCGTGGTGGGACTGGACGGTTTCATTGTCCAGGTGGAAGTGGACATTTCCAACGGACTGCCGGTATTTAACGTAGTTGGACTTCCTGACACAGCGGTACAGGAAGCACGGGAACGAGTGCGGGCTGCACTGCGAAACAGCGGCTGCCAGTTTCCCATGCGCCGTATCACCGTTAACCTTGCTCCAGCCGACCTCAAGAAGGCAGGGCCCGCCTATGATCTGCCCATTGCCGTAGGCATCCTCCTCAGTTCGGGGCAAATAGATCTTCCTTACGAACCCTCCCTATTCCTTGGTGAACTTTCCCTGGACGGCGGTCTCCGCCACACCAACGGAGTTTTGCCGATGGTATCGGTGGCCAGAGAGCAGGGTTTTGCCGCAGTGTATGTGCCGACTCCTGATGCTGCGGAAGCGTCCCTTGTCGAAGGAATTCAGGTTTATCCCGTTCCGACGCTAGCCGCGCTAGTGAGCCACCTGTTGGGGGAGTCCCGAATTGAGCCCTTGGAATATGCTGGCCTGCCCGAGAGCGAGGGGCCAGTTGCAGGCGGCTACAACCTGGCACATATAAAAGGGCAGGACCACGCCAAGCGCGCCCTGGAAGTGGCCGCCGCAGGTTTCCACAATATATTGTTCAATGGCCCGCCCGGCAGCGGCAAGACTATGCTGGCGAGGTCGTTGCCAACAATCCTGCCCAGAATGTCTTCTGAAGAGGCCTTGGATGCTACCAAGATTTACAGCATTAGCGGTGCTCTGCCCTCCGGCTGTCCACTGGTAGCAGAGCGGCCCTTCCGCGCTCCCCATTACAGCATCTCTAACGCCGGTCTGGTTGGCGGAGGCCGGAACCTGCGTCCCGGCGAGATTACTATGAGCCATAGGGGCGTCCTGTTCCTGGATGAATTGCCCGAGTTCGACCGCACTGCTCTGGAGTCATTGCGGCAGCCTTTGGAGGACAAGGTGGTGACCATCAGCCGGGTATCAGGTTCGGTAACCTACCCAGCCAGCTTTATGCTTGTAGCTGCCCAAAACCCTTGTCCATGCGGTTATTACTCCCACCCTCGCAAGGAATGCACCTGCAGCGCCTCCACCGTTGCTCGCTACCAGAAGCGCATCAGCGGGCCACTAATGGACCGAATCGACATTTTCGTTGAAGTTCCGCCTGTTGAATACGACAAGCTGGTAGATGAGGAATTGGCCGAGGACTCGACCGTGGTGAGAAAGCGGGTTGAAAAGGCCAGGCAGACTCAAAGGCAGCGATTTGACGAGGGTTCGGATCACTTCAATTCTCAGATGGGAGCCGCCGAAGTCTGGAAAATCTGCCGGCTGGAAGATAGTGCAAAGAGCTTGCTGCAAACCGCCACCAACCAGCTAAATCTGTCGGCCCGGGCTTTCCATCGCATCGTCAAGGTTTCCCGCACAATCGCGGACCTGGCTGATTCAGATACAATCAGCGTAAGCCACCTGGCGGAGGCGCTTCAATATCGTTCGCGAGGCCTGAACTGAAGTCAAACCGGATCTTGGCAGCCAGGGGACTTCTAAAGACAGGAACACTCGCATTTCGGCGTTCTTTCAGAAGCTTGGTCCGGGCTCGTTGTTAAACAGGTGTAGCGCTTCCGTTCCGGGCTTTACGCTGTAGATTGCTCTTTAGCGGAGTATTAATGGCCCTGAACTCTACAGTCTTACTGCGGAATGATGGCACTGAAAATGTCAAAATAATCGGGAAAGGTCTTTGAAACACAGCCGGGATCCAGAATAGTGATTGCAGCGTCACCCAGGGAAGCCAGCGAGAAACTCATGGCCATGCGGTGGTCGTTATAGGTTTCGATGATGGCCGGCTGTATTTCAGTTGGAGGGTCAATCACCAGGTAGTCGGGGCCCTCGACCACGTCGGCGCCCACCTTGCGCAACTCTACGGCCATTGCCGCCAGGCGGTCGGTCTCCTTCACCCGCCAATTGCCTATGTTGCGGATTGTAGTCTTTCCCTTGGCGAAGAGTGCCGTGACGGCTACCGTCATGGCTGCGTCCGGAATGTGGTTCAGGTCAAGTTCAAGACCGCGCAAATCTCCCCTGGAAATTTCGATGAAGTCTGTCCCGCGACGGACCACCGCTCCCATCTGCTCCAGGACGTCGGCGTGCTTGACGTCTCCCTGGACGCTATCAGCCCCGACGCCGTTGACCCGTACCGTCCCGCCACGGATTGCGGCAGCGGAAAGAAAGTAGCTGGCTGAGGATGCGTCGCCTTCTACCAGTGCCGTGCCCGGTGATTGGTAGACCTGTCCGCCAGCCACCCGAAAGGCCTGGTAATCCTCGTTTTCCACCGTTACTCCGAAGCGGCGCATCACGTCTATGGTCATGTCGATGTAGGGCTTGGAAACCAAGTTACCAATTATCTGAATCTCGAGTTCGTCCTCTGCCAAGGGGGATGCCAGCAGCAATGCCGTAAGGTACTGGCTGGAAACATTCCCCCGGATGGAAACCCTCCTCCCACGAAGCCCGGCGGCCTTTATTCTCAAAGGGGGATATCCTTCCACACCTTCGTACTCTATGACCGCCCCCAACTGGCTCAAGGCGTCCACGAGGTGGGCAATGGGACGCTCCAACATTCGGGGTTCCCCGGTAAGTGTGTACTCTCCCTCCCCGACGCAAAGGGCTGCACACAAAGGTCGAATAGCTGTACCAGCATTCCCCAGGAAAAGGTCGGCTTGCTGGACCGCAAATGGCCCGCCATTGCTCTCCACAAGGCACCTCTTTCCGTTGTTAGCGAAAGTCAGGCTAACTCCCAGGGACTCAAGGGCCGCAGTCATGTATCCGGTGTCGTCGCTTTCAAGAAGGTTATTCACTTCAGTTCGGCCTTGGGCCAGGGATGAAAGCAGAAGCAATCGGTTGGACAGGCTTTTGGAACCGGGGAGCTGCACAACCCCTTCTACTCGCGGAGTTGGATTCAATGTAAGTGACTGCATACGTTCCTCACGGGGATGATCAAGTTCAGTGCAACAAAGTAAGAGATCCGAGTTCTATCGCAATGAGGCGGCTCTCTTGACCCGAATTATTCAATGCCGATCATACCTTGGCTAGCGAGTCTCGAATGTCGCCGCTTCACGCTAAGCCGGGGGCTCGTTTTCTCTGAATGGTCCACGAAATAGCAAGAAAAAACCTTCTTTGGGCGGTACGATTCCCTATGACGCATTTTGACATAGCACTGGTAACAATGTAGCATATCAGTCGCCGTTGATGAGCTTTTTCTGCGCCAGATCCGGCGAAATGAGCGACAATTACAAGAGGAATAATAAGTGTCTGACGAACAAACGGGTAAGCTAGGGGGAACCGGAATAAGTTCCCCCCTGATTCCGCCGGTAACGAATACCGAATTTGCCAGGGCCTTGGAAGAATTGGTTACTCTGGCCCGACAGGGTCACCGACCCGATTGCCAGAATTTCAATCCTTCCGACCAATGGCTGGTAGCCAATATGCCAGTTTTCCAGGATATGGCTACCGAGGAACGGGAAAAGGTCCTTGATGTGGCTAGCGCCATAGTCAGGGAGAATGAAGAGACTAATTCCGCCGGTCGAGCCGCCACAAAGGCCTGGCCAGGAGTAGCGGTTCGCCTGGATAGTGGCGGAATGGGATTCTTCAGTCAACTTGGCGTGGTAAGGCGGCCTGACCTTACCCAGTATTACGTAGACGGCTTTACGCCGAATAGGGATGCCCTCTCCTTCAGCGAAGAAAACCAGGCCCTGTTCATCGAGGTTTTCGATTGCATCGCCGGCAAACTTAGTGAATGCCTTTCTTCCGGCCAAACGGTGATTCAAACCGATCGCCAGATCTGCGACGCCCCTGGCCGCTCTTTCCATGCCCGCCAACTGTTGTTTGGGGCCGACTATCTCCAGCTTCCCTACATGTGGCGGCAGTTGACATTTGACTTGCCCGAGGCCGAACGTGTCGAGACTCCTGACATCATGGAGGTGTCCATACCTCACTGGTTCGATGACTTGGGTATGTCGGAAGAGCTGAAGAGTCGACTGAAAGAATTGGGGATCAACCAACTGGTTTTTAAAGCTCCCACAAAGGGGCTGTCCCTCCATTTGGGCTTCGACTATGTGGGTGAGCACAAGATGGGCCCCCTCTCAATTGCCATGCATCAAGTGAAGCAAAACAACGGTATCGCGATACAGGCCGCCCTCAGCCTGGCCCGAATACGAAACCTTGGTGGCACCATTTCCAACACGGCCCTGATAACCGTTGGTCCTTCCTTGCACGGCAAAAGCACACTTACCATAATGATTGAACTGGCCAACAGCCAGCTCGCCAACCTGCTTAGCATGCCAACAGACCCCGAAGAAGGGGTCTACCCGATGAACGACGACATAGTCCTTCTTCAACCTCTCCGGGAGCCGATTGTTTCCAACCGGGGTGGTAATCGCTACACCATATCCCACAGTATCGACGGTACGGAGAATAATTTTTACGCCATGCCCTTCGGACTCAACGAGGCCGAGGACCCGATAACCTTTGATGCAGTTAGAGGATCCGCTGCGGAACCTAATCCCCAGGAGACACTGGAGAATGTGCCGGTAATTCTACCTGGCGATACTGGCGCCGCAGCTCCAAATTTCCTTGAAAACCCGGTCCGCAACATGCGGGTTACCCTGTCGCGACGCCGTCTGCTGGCAAGGAAGGGCGTAGGTGGCCTGATTGAAGCCATTACAGGTGGAGAGTTGACGGAATCGGTCCACGTGCCAATGGAGCACACGGATCGGGTGTTCTGGCAGGAAGTGATGCGTCAGAATACGGTTATTCCTCCCCTTCGCCGGCTAAGCTTGGAGCAGTATATTCGGGTCTTGATGTATGGCGAGGCGGTCCAGATGGGCGCGGCCATCGGAGCCATTGGTCGTCCCTACGTGGAATATTTCTCAGACCCCTTTATCATCGGGCTTGAAGATGAGAATGCCAACTTGATGTACCATATCCTGCAGCAGTTGGCCTGGGGAGGAATGCCACAGGAGTATTACGTCTTTAATACCGGTGGGATTGGAGCGGACAGCAACGAAGAGGCCAGCGGGGCCAACTACAAGAAGATTCCCCGGGAGTTGACTCTTATGCTCCAGGAGGCTTTGCTGAGGGATGCGGTGAAGTTTGAGTATGACCCCATCCTGCGGTCCGAGGTGGGTGTCGCCATTGTCAATGCCCAGGGTAAGGAAATGGTTGATCTTCGGAAGGAGTGGCTTCCGCGAGAAATTTACGGTGAAAAAGAATACACTTCCCGGGTGCTTGAATTGCGCCGCCGGCGTTATTATGGGCGAGATGCCCAGGACAAGGCAGGCATCCTCCGTTATACCAAGGTAAATAGCGCGCTTATAGACTTGTCAGACATACCTGCCCCAGCCGACGAGCGCGAACTCACTTGGCTTTTGTCCTTCTTCTGGCACGTAGATCAGGCTTACAATGGTCTGAGGGAGTTGATGGAACACATAGGCGAAGGGCAGAGACCCCTGACCCATTTGCTCTATGAACTTCAGGACAAGTACGAAACAGGCGTTGGCCAGGGATTGCAGCTAAGCGAGGCCGGCAAAGTGGCCCTGCCCCGGTTGGGTCTGAATGTCTCCTGAAAAGTGCGACCCACGTCGCTATAAAACTGAGCGACTCTGTTTGATCTTAAGGTAAAATTGACCCCATTCCGCAATTTAGTGTAAAGACCGGATTTAGCAATGAGTATGGAATCCAGCAAAATCAGGTACCCATTGGGCGCCCTTTCCAAGATTGAGGTGGAGACTTTTGGCGAACCTGGCAAGCGGACCTTCAGACTGGTACTGGAATCCGGACGGGCCCGCTCTTACGTTTGGCTGGAGAAGGAACAGTTGTTTCAGCTTGGCGCCGGACTCAAGGAAGCCGTAGACCGGCAATCGGAGTCAGAGCGTGAGCAAGGCAGTTCTCCTTCTGCAGCCAGTTGGTCGGGAGACGAAACGCTCATCGAATTCAAGGCGAGGGCGCTTTCCGGCAGGCACGATCAGGATACCAATTCCTTTTACATGCAGGCCCAAGGTGACGCTGAGGAAGAGTCGGATGATGAGCCTCCCTCGGTGAGCTTCTGGATTACCGTTAACCAGGCGTTGGTTCTCGCAGATGAAAGCCTGAGGATCTGTGCTGCTGGAAGGCCGCCTTGTTTCCTCTGCGGGTTGCCTATAGATCCCGCGGGTCACGTTTGTCCTCGGGCCAACGGTCACGCCGTATTTGAAACCGGTTAATGCCCTCCGGCTTCGGCTCCGTCCTAATCCTGGCGTTTAAGGAAATTCCTGGTGGCATCTGACCAAAGCAATGGAGATCTCCTCAGGCACGGGGAATTCCAAACCTGCGAACTTACCCCCCTGGGCTCCAACTACACCTTCATAGCATCGCTGCAGCTCGGCGAACGCGAGTGCAGGGCTATTTATAAGCCCCGAGATGGTGAAGTGCCGCTTTGGGACTTCCCCAGAGGGACGCTCTACAAACGGGAATACGGGGCCTACCTCTTGAGCCAGGTTCTGGGCTGGGACTTCATACCCCGCACGATTGTACGAGATGGCCCCTACGGCATTGGGTCAGTGCAAGAATATGTGGACCATGACCCACGGCTTAACTATTACACTCTCGGCGAAGGGGATGCTGAAGATCTGAGGATGATCTGTTGCTTTGATCTCGTGTCCAATAATACCGACCGGAAAGCCAACCATGTATTGGTGGACGAGAAAGGAAAACTTTGGGGCATTGACCAGGGCCTGACTTTCCATTCAGACACCAAGATCCGCACCGTAATCTGGGACTTCGGCGGTGAACCCATTCCCGAAAGTTACCTGGATTCGTTAGATGGACTGACCGGGCAGTTTCTAAACCCCGTGGGCACTTTCAGGGAACTCCTGGAATTGCTCCTTCCTGAAGAAGTGACAGCTTTGCAGAAGAGAGTCCAGTGGGTCCTATCCGAGAGAGCTTTTCCAGGACTGCCAGGCCGTCGCCGCCGCCACTGAAGTAACATTTGCCCCGTTCGCGGCAGTCTTGCCGGCCGATTTTCACGTACTTCTTAGTCTATGGGCCCAGCTGCCAACAGTGAAAGATCAAAGTCCACCAGACTTTCCAACAACGAGTGGGCCTGGCTGACATCCAGGTTGCGCGTGTATTCAGTTCTGACTGCGATTGTGTGAGCCCCTGAGGCTACTGCGGCGGCTATTCCGATGGGGGAGTCCTCTATGGCAATACACTCGCTCGGGGGAACACCAAGCCTCCCCGCGGCCTTGATGTAAATATCCGGCTCTGGCTTTCCCCTGCTGACGTCGTCTCCTCCCAGCACGGCATCGAACGCCCCAGTCAGGCCAATGGCGTTCAATTTCAGGTCAACCCACATGTGCAGTGAAGAGGAGGCTACCGCCTTCGGAAGGCCGCGCTTGTTGCAGACCTCGATTAACTCCCTCACGCCCGGCTGTGGGGCCAGTTCCTCCATCATTACCTGCCGGACGATGTCATCGTATCGCTGTATGTATTCTGAGGCAGGAAGTGGCAGTGGGCGACAAAGTTTTAGTTGCCGCCAGGTTTCGTTAATGGTTGTCCCGATCAGAAATTCTTCGTTTTCCTTGACGGAAACGGGATCAACTGCTTCCTGTTCCAACAGCTTGTTTATTGCGCTGAGGAAGAGAGGTTCACTGTCCACCAGTACTCCGTCCATGTCAAAGAGAATAGCCCGGTATCCTTTCATGTTGATGTAACTCTCCTGTTGTCCGGCTAAATAACCATTCCTGGAATATTGTTCTGAGGGTATTGGCTCTCCGCCTTCATTATAGGGGAATAATTGGCGCCTAAGTTTGAAGCATTGTGAAGTTGGTGAAACAGACCATTCTGCGCTTCAGGGTCTTTCCCGCAGTTCCCTAAGAGCATTGTCTGCTTTCATCTCTGACGAGGAAACAGGAAGAGGCTTTGAAGACTGCCCAAAGATTGTCTCCCCTTGCTATTCCCATCTCATTCAGAGAGGTGCCGGTGATGTGGCATTTCAGGTCGGTGTCGTGGCAAGTCAGTGTTACCTCGTACCCGGGAGGCCGAAGCTGTATGTCGGAGACAGTGCCCGGCAAGCGGTTACGGGCCGACGAACCACGGGGTTCAGCGTCTGCCAGGATAATGTCAGATGCGCGGATGCCCACAGTTACCCGCTCGCCCTTGCCAACGTCAGAAATGGGCACTTCCAGCTTAAGCCCTTCTTCGGAATTGCCAACGCAAACCATGGTACCGTCCTGAGGATGAAGGGCGGCTATATTCAACTGCAAAAGGTTTTCCACGCCAACCAGCCGCGCCACTCGTCCCTGGCCGGGCTGGCCCAGGATCTCTAGCGGGCTGCCGGAGGCTTCTACCTTGCCGTTATTGATTACCTGGATCGAGTCACCAATACTGATGGCCTCTTCAATGTCATGGGTTACCAGGATTGCCGGGACTTTCGCCTCTTGAAGACTGGCTCTCAGTTCCCTCCGCAGGTTCCGCCTTAGCTCTTGGTCCAAAGAGCTGAAGGGCTCGTCCAGCAGCATTAGCGCAGGATAGGGCGCCAGGGCTCGGGCCAAGGCTGCCCGCTGTTGTTGTCCGCCGGAAATCTCGTGGGGTCTTCTATCTTCCAGACCAGTTAGTTCAAACCCATCGACAAGCTCTTTGACCCGCGCCTGGAGCTCTGCCAGGGCTCCCCTGGACAGTCCATACCCTATATTGCCGGCTACAGTCAGGTGAGGGAACAAGTGGTAGTTCTGGGTGAGAAAGCCTATTCCCCGGTGATGCGGCGGGACCCAAACTTTATTCGCGCTGTCGAAGACCACCTGACCGTCAATTTCTATATTTCCTTCTTGTGGCCTAATCAGGCCTGCGATTGCCCGGAGCAGAGTCGTCTTACCCGAGCCAGACGGACCGAACAGGGTAAGAATCTCCCCTGGCTGGGCTTCCCAATCCATAGCAAGAAGGAAGTCCCCAACTTGGTATTTGATCCAGCCCCTGGTTGGTTTGGCCGACCGGTTTTGGTTGTCTTGCGTCTTCACTGGACTGACTGCCATCTGGCCCGCGTGATCAGGGTCAAAGTAATCAGCACCAGCAATGTTCCCGCCAGCAGCATGACCGAAAGAGCGATTGCTGTGCCCAGACTCGTCTCCAGTGCGGTCATTATCGCCAGAGGCATGGTTTGGGTCTTGCCGGTTAAATTGCCCGCAAACATGATGGTTGCTCCAAACTCTGAAAGAGCCCTCGCCCAGGCGAGAGCAATTCCTGTCAGCAAAGAAGGCGCAGCAAGGGGCAAAGTGATACGTAGAAAGGTTCTCCAGGGGGATATCCCAAGCGTTTGGGAAATATCCTCGTACTCCTTGGGCACCGACATGAAACCGAGTTTTGCTGAGCGAACATAGAAGGGAGCCGCCACAAATATCTGGGCGAATACAACCGCCGCTGCAGTGAACGGTAAAGACACCCCCAACTGCGAGAGGATAGGACCGAGTAAGCCCTGTCTGCCAAAGGCCAGCAGCATCGCCACGCCGGCCACGACGGGTGGCAGAATGATCGGCAACTCAACCAACTGGTCGATGATCTTCAAGGGTAGGGAGTTACTCCTCGCCAGTAGACGCGCGAAGGGCGTTCCCACCAGGATCACAATACCGATGCTAATAGTGCTGGTCACCAGGGATAGGCGGAGCGCCAGGAGGGCTTGCTCGCTAACCAGGCTGCTCAGGAAATCGCTTTGTTGGCCTGCCTTGATCAGAAGAGCTATTACTGGCAGGCATATGAAGAGTACATAAACGGCCGTGGCGACTGAGCCTAGAGGATTCCATGAATACAGCCTTGCATGTAAGTTATGCATGAATTGAAGCTTATGCGTTGGGCAGTTCCATGGATTTCCTGCAGACCTGAAGCCACCCAATCTCCTCGCTAACGATCATTGACTTGCGCTGCGTCAGGCGGTCCAAAGCCGTGCTCTCGAAGTGTCTCTTGTCCCTTGGCTGAAAGCAAGTACTCGATAAAAATGGTAGCTGGTTCCGTGTCGGTAAGTGCTGCAACAGGATAGTCGACAGAAACGTTAATGGAGTCGGGAATGGTCACAACCTTTACTCTTTGGGAGACATAGAGAGGTCTGGAGTCCGTTCTGTAAGTGAGGCCCGCGTCGGCCTCACCGAGTGCCACCTTTTGCGCCACGCTGCGCACATTGGTCTCTCGAGACACTATGTTTGCGGCGAAATCATGGGCTAGTCGAGGGCCGTAATCTGCGCTGGCTTCCAAGTTATCCAATATTGCTTGCGAGTAACGCCCGGCTGGAACCTCATGTGAAGCTGCGACTATCCTGACTCCGGATCTGCCCAGCAACTCCACGATACTGTGAAAATACAGGTATGTCGATGACCCCTGAATGGCCTGGTCTACTTCAATGCTCTTCACAAAGTTATTACTAACCAGAATGGCCGGTTGATTGCTGGAAAAGTTAACCGCTTTCCCTGTTAGCATACCTCCCTTGGCCAACTCATTCATTTGGACCCAGTCCGCAGACGCGAATACATCAGCCTGGGCGCCATGCTCCAATTGAGTCCTAAGCCTTTGGCTGCCGTCAAAGTTTAGTCTGACTGAATGTTCTGGGTACTCTCGCTCGTATGACTCAGTGAGGTCGTTGAAAGCTTCGGTAAGCGAAGCAGCCGCAAAAACCGTTATTTCCAGATTCGTTCTATCGCTTGCTTTTCCGTCGCTTTGGGTACCGCTGCTGAATGCTGGGGCCTGGCACGCCAGCAACATCGCAATCACAATTCCTAGGGGCAAGGCGATGGCGATGGCACGTGGGTCTCTTCTTGCCAAAATGCTGAATTGGATCTTCGGCATTCTTTGAGAAAATGGGGTTGCACTCCGCGGTTCCAAAATTAATCCAACCGGAGTTTCGTCATTTTGGTCAATTCGGTTCATACACAGTCTGAAAATTTTAGGTTTGCCGCAAAGGGCTGTCAAACGGATCATTCATTGCCTGTTCAACAATGAGCTTGAGAGACTTCCGGCCAGAACTACCAAACCCAGTTGAAGGCTGAAAAGAATGAGGGCCCTCATGCGAGGGCCCCCTACTTGCCTGGGTTTAGCATGGACCGTGAGCAAGCCCACCGTCCATGCTTAAGGAATTGCCGGATTACCTATTTACGATGGTAGTACCTTCCTGTGCAGTGATGGGTTGGCTGAACTCATCGTACCGCAGGGTCGCGGATGCTACCACGTCTCCTTCCGCATCTGCTTGTACCGTGATGGTGAACGCCTGTTCCTCACCTGCGGCCAGGGATGGGATGGCGGCGTAGGTTACAGTCCCACCAGATATGCTGCCGCTTGGGGCGGAAACTATCGTGAACTGGGACGGTATCGTTACCGTCAGCCTCACGTTGGTCAAAGCGGAGTTCTCACCCTGGTTACGGATATTAACCGTGTAGCTGCCTTCTTCGCCAACACCCATCGGATCAACACTGTCGATGATGCTAACGTGGGCCGCGGATGCCGCCAGGATTGAGACATTCGCTACAGCATCGGCGGTCGCCCCTTCTGCGGACGTTACGTTGGCCGTATTGATTACCTCGCCTACTGAATCACCTCTCAGGGTTACAGTGACGGCTACCGACTGACCCGTTTCAAGGTCGCCGATGGACCAGGTTACTACACCGTCGACCTCCTGACCGTCGCTGTCGCTGGAGACGTAGGACATCTCAGCCGGTATGTTGTCGGTGATAGTTACGCCGGTAAGGTTGGCGGTGCCGGTATTGGTCGCCGTGATGGTGTAGCTGCGTTCGCCTTCCACGTATAACGCTGCCCCGCCAGTCTTGGTCAAGCTAACCGAGGGCTGCAACACGTTGACCGTGGCTTCAGCGGACACTGTCACGTCCCGATCGGTGGCGGTCACCGTGTTGACGTGGGTACCACCCTCTGTGGCGGTAGTAGTTACGGTTATAGTCTCGGTAGCCCCCGGCTCAATGGATGCGATAGTCCACTGGAGACTGCCATCCTCTCCAAAGCTGCCTTCGGGTGTGGATGTGACCTGCTGGAACGCCGCCGGCAAGGCATCCGCCACCACAACATTGGAAGCAATGGCATTGCCGTTGTTGGTTACAGCGATGGTGAATACGATCGCCTGGCCCAGAATCGGGGAGTCGTTGTCAGGTGTCTTCGTTATCACCAGGTCAGACTGCGTTACCAGCGTTGTGGCCTGGGCGGTCGCTGAAGCTCCTTCGAAGGACTCGGCCGTCGTAGTATTAACCACTTCACCCGGTTCGCCGGTCGTGGCTACCACAGAGACGGTCTGAGAGCCTTCCGAGTCCAGTGCATCAATCAGCCAGCTAACTGTGCCGTCCGCACCAACACTAGCTTCCGGACTGCTGGAGACGTAGGTCAAACCTGCAGGCAGGATGTCAGTAAGGACAACGCTAGTGAGGGCTCCCGCGCCGTCGTTGGTTACCGTGATTTCATAGGTCAAGTCGTCTCCCGAAATCGTTTCTGCGGGAGCCACCTTGGCCAATTGCAGGGATCCAGGAATGATGCTGGTCAACTGAGTGTCCTGGCCCGTAATTCCCTCGGTGGACACTGCCGTTGCAGTGTTTATCTGCTCTCCGACGGATGCCGCAGACAGCATCATGGTCACTGTCATGGATTCGGACGGTGGAATGTCGCCCAAGCTCCAGGTAACAGTGGAACCGTCAGACTCGCTGGCAGCGGGGTCGGAACTGACGAACGTCAGGCCAGCCGGAAGCTCGTCGGTCAGGATAACGTCGGTGGCCGTGCTGTCGCCAGAATTGGTGATTGTGACGGAGTATTCCGCAGTCTTTCTCAAGCCGAGGTTGTCAGGACCTTGCTTGTCCACTACGAGAGTGGGCGACTGCCACTGCTTGGTATGGGTGTGCCGGAACATAGTTTTGCCGGTACCCGCTTCCAAGACCTGAATGAGGACCTGGTTGTCGCCAATTGCAGGGGCCACCTGGCGCAGAATAGTGGTGGTTTCCCCGTTCTCATTTGTGTTGGTCGTAACTGAGTCCTGTGCGTCGTCAATGGTGGCGGTAGGGTCACCGTCTATTATTGCCCAGCTGACCTCTACGCCGGGGATCGGAGAACCATCGGAAACCTTGGTTATCCGGACCAGCAAGGGGTGGTCGGTGCCCACCAAATTGACGGCATCGGGCGGGAACTCAACATTCATGTCTACCCAGTGTTTGACTGCAAACACCTTGTGGGAGTTGTCGTCCGCAATCTGGGGAACAAATGCCGTTACATCGGTGTCGCCGGTTCGGGTGGCGGTGATTGTCAATGTGGCTTCGCCTTCTTCATTGGTAATCACCCTGCCAAAGAAATTATCTACTTTGCGAGGATTCTCCCCGCCCAGGTTAACAATGTCGCCCACAGCATCGCCAAACCGGTTGAGGAAAACTTCAACCTCAACGCCGTTGGCCGGCGCACCGTCTTCACCGTTTACGCTTACGGTGAACGTGTGCTGGCTGAAGATGGAATTCCAGTCTTCAGTTGGTGAAATTGTCACTTGCGTCGGAACAGGTCCAGCGGCGTCCTGCTGGGCAATCGTGGTCTTTGAGATTGCCGCAACTGTTTCGCTCGCGGCAATATCGGCCCGGATTTCCTGGTCTAGCCTAACCTGTGGGTGTCTAGTGTAGGTGGCAACCGAGGTTGTGGCCGGAGAGGGTGCTTCGATCTCGTTGCTCTGCATCGGACCCACGTGTGTCGCAATTACGGGAGCAACTGTCGAAGATGACTGGTTGGATAACATTGTGCCAGCAATCACGCCGGCTAAGGCTAGAACGGCAACAATGCCGACAATCCAAGGGATACTCTTAAAGGTAGTTAGGCTCATTGGTACCTTCCTCTCTAAGGTTTGTGGTAGCTGTGGGAGACTGCTTACTGCGTCGGCGTATATGCGGACAGGGTGAAAACCGGCGGGAAATGCCGGAATTCGACGCAAAGATTTTTGCATTGTGGTTATGGAAAGTCAAGGGGTACCCAATCTGATATCCCCTTTTCAAAGGGCATATAAAGACTGTTTGTGAAGATTGATTTATAGGAAACCACCAGAGATGCGAATAAACCACAATGGCCTGAGCACTGGATCAGTTTAGGTACCCCTATTGATTATAAAGGATTATACGGCTTCCAGGGGTTTTCTTCGGCAATTGTCCAAGAAATTTGTGCATTTGGGGTTGACAACCAAGATGACCATCCTATAATAGGAAGTTACCGACTATGCCTCAGACACCTTTTCTTGCTTATTTTCCGAAGCAAAATGTGTTCCTTGGTATCAGTGTGTCCATTTTTTCCGGTTACTAACCCCCATCCCGCTTTCGCTATAAGGAGAATGGAATATGGCTATTTCTCCCGTTATAAACGGGCATCACAGAGAACAGTCCAATGGCGCCGGTTCCAGTGCTGCCAACGTAAAATCTTATGCCCGTATTGCAGAAGTGCTGGACGTTCCGCATCTCATTCTAAGTCAAATTCAGTCGTATGACTGGTTCAAGTCAGACGGTTTAGCCGAAGTTTTCAGGGAATTTTCCCCGATCACTGACTATACCGGCAAGAAATATGAGCTTCATTTCCTTGAGCATAGTTTTGAAGAACCGAAACTCTCGCCCACAGAATGTAAGGAACTGGAGAAAACCTATTCTCAGCCTTTGAGCTTGAAGGCCTTGCTCATGAAGTTGGAGAACAACGAAAGGCTGGAACAGGACATATTCATGGGCGAGATTCCGTTGATGACGGAAAACGGCACTTTCATCATCAACGGCGCTGAACGGGTAGTGGTCAGCCAGTTGGTTCGGTCTCCAGGCGTCTATTTCAAATATGAGAAGAACACCACCACCGACCGTAACCTCTGCGTTGCGCAGATTATTCCCTCCCGCGGGGCCTGGTTGGAGTTTGAAACCAGCACCAAGGATATTCTGTCTGTAAAGGTCGACCGCAAGCGAAGAGTTTCCATAACTACCTTTTTCCGTGCACTGGGTGTCACCAGGGACGAAATTCTGGAGCGATTTGCCGACGTTGATACCGACGAGCGGCATCTATACATCCAGACGACCCTGGATAGGGACCAGGTCCCCACGGACCGAGATCTCCATTTCCGTGAAGACGATCTGCGGAACGTTTGGGAGTGGCTCAGGCCCGATCAGGCTTTTGACATTGATACCGCCCGCCAGATTGCCTGGGCTCAAATCGAGCTTTATCGTCGCCTGAGGCCCGGCGAGCCTCCAAGTGTCGAGAACGCCAGCAACCTGATCAAGTCGTCATTTTTTGATCCTCGCCGCTATGACTTGGGTCGGGTAGGTCGCTACAAGTTTAACCGACGCCTGGGCATTGAAGACCGGACCGACCTGCGCATACTCACCCTTGAAGACATGCTGCAGGTTGTACGAACCTTGGTACTTGTTAACCGCGGCGAAGAAAGGGCCGATGATATTGACCACCTCGGTAACCGCCGGGTTCGCGCTGTGGGCGAACTGGTTCAGAACCAGGTCCGGATTGGTCTCTCTCGTATGGAGCGTATGGTCAAGGAAAAGATGACCCTGGTTGACATTGAAGAAGTAGCCCCCCGTGGCCTGGTTAACGTCAGGCCGGTGGTTGCCGCCGTCAGGGAATTCTTTGGTGGTTCCCAGTTGTCTCAGTTTATGGACCAGACCAACCCGCTGGCGGAGCTTACTCATAAGCGGCGCCTTTCGGCATTGGGTCCTGGTGGTTTGTCCAGAGAACGGGCCGGTTTCGATGTGCGGGATGTTCACTTTTCGCACTATGGCAGGATCTGCCCGATCGAGACGCCGGAGGGCCCCAATATCGGGTTACTGAGTTCGCTTGCATCCTATGCTCGAACCAACCCTTACGGCTTTATCGAATCTCCATACCGTCGGGTACTTAAGACCATAAGTAGCACTGCCCAGGGCCTGGAAGGGCGGTTCGTGACAGAGAGTGTCGTGGATTCTGAAGGCAATATCCTGGTGGCCAGTGGCAGGCGGATTCCCCGCACAAAGGTTAAGGCTGTCCAGGAACTGCCAGCCGGTACCATTTTGAGGGTTCGTCCTTACGTGGCTGGTGGGCCCGAATATGTAGAGTACATGTCTGCAGATCGGGAAGAGAACTTCCGCATTGCCCAGGCCAATTCTGAGTTGGATGACTTGGGCCAGTTCGTCCATGATCGCGTCGAAATCCGGTTAGGTGAAAACTATATCCAGGATTCGCCAGACAATGTTGATTTGATGGACGTTTCGCCCATGCAAATCATGAGCATTTCCGCAGCCTTGATACCCTTCCTGGAACATGATGATGCAAACCGCGCCCTGATGGGTTCCAACATGCAGCGTCAGGCCGTACCTTTGCTGCGGCCACAGGTTCCGGTGGTGGGGACCGGGATTGAAGAACGGGTGGCTCGCGACAGCGGACAGGTGGTGCTGGCCCGCTCCGCGGGTGTAGTAACCTCGGTGTCCGGCAAGGAGATTATTATTACCGACTCGGAAGGGGAGGCCCACCAACAAAATCTGATCAAGTTTTCCAGGACAAACCAGGGCACCTGTTTTGATCAGCGTACTATTGTTCAGAAAGGTGACCGGGTACTTAAGGGAGACACCTTGGCAGACAGTTCTTCTACCGACCAGGGCAAGTTGGCGCTGGGGCAGAATGTGTTGGTGGCCTTTATGTCCTGGGAAGGTTATAACTACGAGGACGCCATCATCATCAGCGAACGGCTGGTCAAGGATGACCAGTTCACGTCTATCCACATCGAAAAGCATGAGATGGAAGCCCGGGAGACCAAGCTCGGCCCGGAAGAAATAACCAGGGATATCCCAAATGTGGGCGAAGCCAGCCTCAGGGATCTGGACGAGCGAGGGATAATTCGAGTGGGCGCCGACGTGGGTCCTGGCGACATCCTGGTTGGAAAGGTAACTCCCAAGGGTGAGACCGAATTGACCGCAGAAGAGAAATTGCTGCGGGCAATATTTGGGGAAAAATCCCGTGATGTGAAAGATACTTCTCTTCGCGTTCCCCACGGGGAGCGTGGCAAGGTCATCGACGTCAAGATTCTGAACCGCGCCAATCGGGATGATCTGCCACCTGGGGTTAATGAGGCGGTTCGCGTGTGGATTGCCCAAACCAGAAAGATATCAGTGGGCGACAAGATGGCGGGACGGCACGGTAATAAAGGAGTTGTTTCCCGGGTTCTTCCAGTTGAAGACATGCCCTTCCTTCCTGACGGCACGCCAGTAGATATGATATTGAACCCCATTGGCGTACCTTCTCGTATGAACCTTGGGCAGGTTCTGGAAACTCACTTGGGCTGGGCGGCTCGCGGGCTTAACTTCCGCGCTCAGACTCCGGTGTTTGATGGCGCTACAGATGATTCCATCGAGGACTCGCTTTCGCGACTTTGGTTCGCCGAGCAGTCCGGAGCCATAGACAATGGCCCAACCGACTGGTCTCCCAAGATAGATTTCCCTGTAGTGGAGCAGTGGCTACGGGACCGCGGGTATGACCCCGACAGAATGTTTAGCGACGCCTATCGTGGGGAAGCTCGGGACGCTTGTTTGCGCATGTGGCTCAAAGATTCAGCGGGTGTGGATTCCGACGGGCTGTCGTCCGAGGAAATGCATGAAGAGGCGTTGAAGGCACACCGAGACTTTAAGATAGCCCCTCCCATATTCGGCAAGTTCCAACTGTATGATGGCCGTACCGGCGATGCCTTCGACCAACTTGTTACGGTGGGTAGCATTTATATGCTTAAGCTCATACACCTGGTGGAAGACAAGATTCACGCTCGCTCCACTGGGCCATATTCGATGATTACCCAGCAACCTCTGGGCGGCAAGGCTCAATTCGGCGGACAGCGGTTCGGTGAAATGGAAGTGTGGGCCCTGGAAGCTTACAGCGCCGCATACAACTTGCAGGAGGTGTTGACGGTAAAGTCGGACGACGTGGCCGGTCGGGTAAAGACCTACGAAGCCATAGTCAAAGGTGAACCCATAGGCCAGCCCGGCGTTCCTGAGTCTTTCAACGTCTTGCTCAAGGAATTGCAGAGCCTAGGCCTGTCTGTAGAGTTGCTGAACGAAGAGGACCGGCCTTCCCTGCTGGATGGGCTGGGAGATGACACTGAGCTATATGAGCCATTGGAGGCGATTTAATGGTCAGGATGCAAGACAGAACGGAAAGTCAGGCTACCAACTTTAACGCGATTCGCATTTCCGTCGCCTCTCCCGAACAAATTCTAAACTGGTCTCATGGCGAGGTAACCAAGCCGGAAACAATTAACTACCGGACCCTCCGACCTGAAAAAGATGGTCTATTTTGTGAGCGATTGTTTGGTCCTACCAAGGACTGGGAGTGTTTCTGCGGTAAGTATAAGCGCATTCGTTACAGGGGTGTCGTGTGTGACCGCTGTGGCGTTGAAGTAACTCGTTCCAAGGTGCGTCGTGAGCGAATGGGGCACATCAGGCTGGCTGCGCCGGTGGCCCACATTTGGTTCAGCAAGACCACACCCAGCAGGTTGGGCTTGCTCCTGGACCTTTCGCCTCGCAACCTTGAGCGTGTTCTCTATTTTGCCCAGCACATCATTACTTCCGTGGATGAAGAGAAACGTATCGAGATTATCGAGGAAGAAAGGCTCAGGGTAGAACTGGAGAAAGAACGTCTTCAAACTGCCAATGACGAAAAGCTCACTGAACTGCGAGAGAAGCTGGAAGCTCTGGAGGCCTCGGAAGATCCGGAGGCCATACCGGAAGCCGCCGCCGTTCAAGCGGAATTGGAGGCTTTGCGCGACCAGGTATCCAGGGAAGAGGGAGACCTTGACTTCAAGCTCCAGGAAACCATAAACGAGCTTGAAGATTTGAGACCTTTGCGAATTCTGGCCGAGTCCAAGTATCGGGAATTGAAAGAGCGCTACGACGACCTGTTCGAAGCAGGAATGGGCGCCGAGGCTATTCTTGATATTCTGCGCACCCGTGACCTCGAAGCAATCCGTGAAGGGTTGGTCAAGGAGATGCGTTCAACTTCAGGGCAGCGGCGGAAGAAGGCCATCAAGCGCTTGCAGGTTGTTGAAGCTTTCCGTAACAGCGGGAATCGTGTAGAGGACATCATCCTGACCGTACTCCCGGTTCTTCCTCCTGAGTTGCGCCCTATGGTCCAATTGGACGGGGGCAGGTTTGCCACCAGCGACCTGAACGACCTGTATCGCCGAGTCATAAACCGCAATAACCGACTCAAGCGACTCATGGACCTTGGCGCTCCCGAGATTATCATTCGCAACGAGAAGCGGATGCTGCAGGAGTCAGTGGACGCTCTGATTGATAACGGTCGGCGTGGTCGTCCGATTCAGGGTAGCCACAATCACAAGCTCAAGTCCCTGTCCGATCTCTTGCGGGGGAAGCAGGGTCGCTTCCGGCAGAACTTGCTGGGAAAGCGGGTTGACTACAGCGGCCGTTCCGTGATTGTAGTGGGCCCCGAGCTTAAGATGCACCAATGCGGACTGCCCAAGCGCATGGCCCTTGAGTTGTTCAAGCCCTTTGTGATGCACCGTCTGGTAATGCTTGGTGTTTCCCCGAACATCAAGAGTGCCAAGCGGATGGTAGAGCGGGCCCGCCCCGAAGTGTGGGACATTCTGGAAGAGGTAATCAAAGATCGCCCCGTAATGCTGAACCGGGCGCCTACCTTGCACCGCTTGGGTATCCAGGCGTTTATGCCGGTGCTGATTGAGGGTAATGCGATTCAGATTCATCCGCTGGTCTGTTCTGCTTTCAACGCGGACTTTGACGGCGACCAGATGGCAGTGCACGTTCCCCTTTCTCGCATGGCAGTGCACGAGTCCCAGGTGGCAATGTTGAGTACCCATAACATGTTGTCGCCGGCTTCGGGTGAGCCGCTAGTGGCGCCGACTCTGGACATGGTTCTGGGTTGTTACTACCTTACAGAAATTCAGGCTGGAGCCAAGGGCGAGGGCAGCCGCTTTTACGACTTTGACGAAGCTCGGATAGCTCTGGCAGCCGATCACATCGCCTTGCGTGCGCAGATTTTTGTCCGCAGCATTCCCAGCTATGAGACTGACGAACAGTGGGTGGAAACTTCTGTCGGTCGGCTGATATTCAATGAAAACCTGCCGGACAGCATAGACTTCAAGAACTATGTCTTCAACAGTCGTGCCATCAAGAACCTGACCGCCGAGCTATATCAAAAGCTAAGCAACAATGAGACGGCGGAAGCTCTGGATAAGATCAAGGACTTGGGCTTCAAGTATGCCACTACGTCGGGTATTACCATTGCCATTAACGATATTCAGATTTCCGGCAAGAAATCAGCAATTCTCAGGGAAGCTGAAGGCTTGGTGGATAGCTACGAGGACCAGTACCTTTCCGGTCTGATGTCCGAAGACGAGCGTTATAACTCCGCCATCGACGCCTGGACCAGGGCTTCGGACCAGACCGAGCAAGTGGTTAAGGACGAGATTGAAATAGGCAATTACGGTGGAATTGGCGTGATGGCTCTGTCTGGCGCTAAAGGTAACATCATGCAGATCAAGCAGATGGCTGGCATGCGGGGGCTGATGAGCAACCCTGGAGGTCGCATTATTGACCTGCCGGTGAAGTCCAGTTTCCGCGAGGGTCTGTCTGCGCTGGAGTACTTCATCTCCACTCACGGCGCCCGCAAGGGATTGGCCGATACGGCGCTCCGTACTGCCGATAGCGGATACCTGACCCGCCGCCTGGTGGACATTGCTCAGGAAGTAATCATCCTGGAAGAAGACTGCGGTACCTTTGATGCCTACTACATCGGGACTAGGCCTGATGGGACGGTTGAGGCTACATTGCCAGAGCGCATAGCCGGTCGGATGGCCTCCGCTCCTATAGTGGACGAGACCACCGGCGAAATGCTTGTCGACCGCAATGAAATGATCGATGAAGCCATAGCCGAAAGGATTGTGGCGGCAGGAGTAAGCGAGGTGGCTGTGCGGTCCCCATTGGTTTGCGAGGCTCCACGCGGGGTCTGCCAAATGTGCTACGGCCGTCTGCCTGCCACGGGAAATGTAGTGGAATTCGGGCAGGCCGTGGGTATCATCGCCGCGCAGAGCATCGGTGAGCCTGGCACCCAGCTTACCATGCGTACTTTCCACACTGGCGGTGTAGCTGGCTCAGACATCACCAGCGGTCTCCCGAGGGTTGAGGAAATATTTGAGGCACGCGTTCCCAAGGGCGTGGCCCGCCTGTCCGAAATAGACGGTGAAGTGCGGCTCCCACTGGATGGAGAAGGGCGGCGCCTTGTAGACGAAGCCGTTCGGATAGTTGATCGGCAGGAGTACCGGGAAGAGTATGTTCTCCCCGATGGCGTCCAGTTGCTGGTGGATGACGGAGACGAAGTGGAAGCAGGCATGCTCATGGCTGCCACTCTGCCGTCGTTGGGTTATGAAACGGATTCAGGTGAAGAATACCAGCCTCAGCCTATTCAGGAAGTCGTAGCCAGCGTAAACGGCCGGGTTGAACTGGAAGAGGGCCTCCTATCAATTGTCTGGGAGGATCTTGAAGAGCGAGAGTACCTGCTTCCGGCCTCCTTGGAATTGCTGGTAAAAGACGGTGACCAGGTCAAGGCCGGGGATCGGCTGACCTCGGGTCCCAAGAATCCCCACGATATCCTCAGCATTCAAGGGACTGGTGAACTTCAACAGTACATGGTAAACGAGGTGCAACAGGTTTACCGTTCCCAGGGTGTGGGAATCCACGACAAGCACATCGAAATCATTTTGAGGCAGATGCTGCGTCGGGTTGAGGTCAAGTCCATCGGTGATTCGGACTTTATTCCTGACCAGGTTGTGGATAAGGGCGTGTTCCAGGATAACTGTGGCAAGGTACTGGCGGAAGGTGGCGAGCCAGCCACGGCGGAACCGGTCCTGCTGGGCATAACTCGGGCCTCCTTGCGTACCGACAGCTTCCTCGCAGCAGCTTCCTTCCAGGAAACTACCCGTGTCCTGACCCAGGCGGCAGTGAGCGGCCAGCACGACTACCTCCGGGGGCTTAAGGAAAATGTGATCATTGGACGTCTCATTCCTGCCAGGGTCGAGTCCACAGTGTTGGTCGAAGAGCCCGAGCTTCCTGCCTTGGCCGCCTTCCAAGAGATTGGCGCCGTTGAAGAATTGGTGGCTGCCGGTTGGTTGGAAGCCCCGGAAGGTGCCCCGAGTATGCAGACGGCCTTCGGCGGAAATTCCGAGAGCCTTGCCTCTTCGGGGTTCTTCGTCGAAGGTGAATCAGAGCTAATCGGAGCCGAAGAGGATGAGGGGACTGCCGAGGACGGTCTCGCTCTAGGCGGTGATGAGGCCGCTGAAGAAACCTTTGGCGCGGAAGGCGATGCCGAACTCTAGAGCCACAGAAGGCGCCGGTTCAATACGAGAAGGGACTTATTCTGATCTCTCGGTTGAGCTGGCGCCTTCCCATTCCCGCGGCCTGAAGCTTGCCAACCCGGTAATGATCGCTTCAGGGACTTTTGGATACGACGGCTACGGCCGCGGTCTTACTCCGGAAATGGATCTCTCTCTTCTGGGCGCAGTAATCCCCAAGACTCTCACCCGGTACAGTCGTGAAGGCAATCAGGAACCTCGCTGGTATCCGGAATCTTTTCGTGTTGCTCGTGAAAACCGAGAACCAGTGATGCTTAATGCTATAGGACTAACCAATCCTGGTATAGAGGCGGGCCTGAAGGACCTTGCCCCCGAATGGGACCGATGGGATGCTACAGTAGTCTTGAGTCTGTCAGGTGAGAGTGTTGAGCAGTTTGGGGATATGGCCGCGATGACCCAGGGCGTTCCCGGCTTTGAGGCAATAGAACTCAACCTCAGCTGCCCCAACGTGGAGCAGGGAGACCTGTTCAGCTATAGCTCCAAAGGAACGTTTGAGGCAGTGGGAGCGGTAAAGAATTACGCCGAGGTTCCGGTGCTGGCGAAGTTGGCTCCCAACGTCCCCGATATAGTACCTATAGCCAAGGCGGCGGTTGAAGCGGGGGCTGATGCACTGACTATCTCCAATACGATACCGGCCATGACCATTGATCTGGAGTCTCGTCGGCCTGCGCTGGGCAACATTACCGGGGGGCTCTCTGGACCAGGCTTGCATCCGGTGGCAGTAGCCTTGGTTTACCGGGCCGCTCAAGTGATTAATGTACCCATTATCGGAGTAGGAGGCATATTCACTGCCGAAGACGCTTTGGAGTTCATTCTGGCAGGAGCGACCGCAGTGCAGGTGGGGAGCGCGAATCTGGCCGACTTATGGGCCCCGTTCAAGATATTGGAAGGGATGCAGTCCTATTTAGGTGAAAGGGGCATCACTGACATTAAGGACCTGGTAGGGGCCGTAGAAGCATAGCCGGAGAAAAAACATGTTAGCACGAAAAGGGCCGGGTTTTTGGCCCGCCCCTTTCGCTTGCCACTGGCTAATGATACGAGCCGACTGCCATGGCTGCTCAGGCTGCCACCACGGCTGACTCCTTCTTGGCTACCGATAGTCCCGAGCCTCCGTTGTCTACAACTATGTGGTCGCCGTTGCCGAATTCACCTGTCAGTATGCCCTTGGACAAGGCGTTCTCCAGGTGCCGTTGGATGGCCCGGCGCAGGGGCCGTGCCCCGTATACCGGGTCGAAACCTTCTTCAGCCAGCCAGTTCGCTGCGGACTCTGAGAGTTCGAACGTAATCCCTTGTTCTTCCAGCCTCTCGGCAACGTCCTTCACCATTAGTTCCACAACCTCAACAATTTGCGGCTTCGTTAGAGGCTGGAATATTATGGTCTCGTCTATCCGGTTCAAGAATTCGGGCCGGAAAGCTTGTTTCAAGGCATCCTGCACCGACTTTTCCAGTCGCTCCTTCTCGTTCTCAGCCGTCTAACTGGAATTGTTGAAACCAAATCCCTGCCGGACCAGGTAACCTGTGCCCAGATTGCTGGTCATGATGATGACCGTGTTTCTGAAATCGACGGTTCGGCCGTGACCGTCGGTCAGGCGCCCGTCCTCCAGGATCTGTAGCAAGATGTTAAAGACGTCTGGGTGCGCCTTCTCTATTTCGTCAAAAAGAACCACCCGGTAGGGACGGCGGCGTACCGCTTCGGTCAATTGACCGCCTTCGTCGTACCCTACGTACCCAGGAGGAGCCCCAACCAGGCGGGACACCGTATGCTTCTCCATGTACTCTGACATATCCAGGCGAACCATGTTGCTTTCGTCGTCGAACAGGAACTCGGCCAGAGCCTTGGATAACTCAGTCTTGCCTACACCTGTGGGGCCCAGGAATATGAAACTGCCGATGGGCCGCCGCGGATTGCTCAAACCTGACCTGGCCCTTCGGATGGCTTCGGATACGGCGTTGACCGCTTCCTCTTGTCCGATGAGGCGCTGGTGAAGAATCTCTTCCATTTGGACCAGGCGCTCTGCTTCATTTCCCAGAAGCCTTCCCGCAGGAATGCCGGTCCAGCTTGACACCAAGTCTGCGATGTCCCGGTCGTTCACAACCATGTCGACCTTTCGGTCTTGTTTCATATCCTCCCGTTCTGCCTGAAACTCTGCCTCCAACCGCAGTCGCTCGATCCTCAGCTGGGCGGCATGCTCGAACTCGTTGCGCTGGGCGGCGGCCTCCTCTTGGTCATTAAGGTGCTGGATGCGTTCCTCCAATTCATGAAAGCTCGGCGGCATGCCCTCGGCATCGATGCGCACCTTGCTGGCTGCCTCGTCAATAAAGTCGATGGCTTTGTCGGGCAGTTGCCGTCCGGTAATGTACCGGTCGCTGAGGCGGGCGGCCGCTTCCAGTGCCGCATCGTCGATCTTGACTTTGTGATGGGCCTCGTAGCGGGGTCGCAGGGCCTTCAGGATTTCCACTGTATCCGCAATACTGGGTTCCTCCAGGTATACGGGCTGAAACCGCCGCTCCAACGCAGCGTCTTTTTCGATGTGCTTACGGTACTCGTCCGCGGTTGTCGCCCCAATACACTGGAGTTCGCCGCGAGAAAGGGCGGGTTTTAGCAGATTGCTTGCATCCAGCCCCCTTCGGCCGCTCCGGCGCCAACCATCGTGTGAATCTCATCGAGGAACAGGATGATCTCCCCTTGGCCCTGTTTTACTTCATCCATTACGGCCTTGAGCCGCTCTTCGAACTCGCCACGGAACTTGGAGCCGGCAACCATAGACCCCATATCCAGGGCCAGAACCCGCTTGCCCTTTAGGGAGTAGGGCACGTCGTTACTGGCAATCCGCGATGCCAGCCCCTCGGCGACGGCGGTCTTGCCAACTCCTGCCTCGCCAATGATGACCGGGTTATTTTTCTTGCGGCGGGTCAAGGTCTGAGCCACCCTCCGGATTTCCGTGTCGCGACCAATGACGGGGTCCAGTTTCCCTTCGATGGCCAGCTTCGTCAGATCGATACTGTATTTTTCCAGTGACCTGTAGCGACTTTCCGCACGCCGGTCATCAACCCGGTGGGCTCCGCGAATTGTGGTCAGGGCCTGGTAGACCTTTTCCTGGTCAATCCCGAATTCCCGAACCAGGCGGGCGGAGTCCCCCTGAGGCTCCCGTATGGCGGCTATGAAAAGGTGCTCAACGCTGATGAATTCGTCCTTTAGTCGGCGGGATTCCTCCTGTGCCGTGTCCAGCAGGCGCTGGACGCGAGGCGTGGTATAAATTTGGCCGCCCTGATTGGCCAGTTTGGGAGAAGCTTCCAGCAAGTGCTCCAGGCGGGATTTGACCGCAGGGACCGAAATGCCCAGGTCGGCCAGAATTCTTGCCGGGATTCCCTCCTCCTGGTTAAGCATGGACAAGAGCACATGCTCGACATCCCACTGGCTATGCCGGTAATTTCGGACCAGCTCCTGGGAATCTTGCAGTATCAGTTGCGCTTGTTCGGTAAAATCTTCGGATCTAATGGTCACTGTCTCATCTCCTGGTTCCATCCCCTGGTCAGAAAGTTGGGTTACTTGACCGCTGGGAAACTAAAGATCGCAATATCTGGGCTAGTTAAAATTGTTTGCGATCAAATGGGTTTATTCAGGGCGCCGCCTGGCAGTCGGCGGTACTGAGTCAGACTGAAGGTGCAATTCTTCGATTGTGGCGCTGAGGCTCTTCACCTCACGTTCCAGTTCATCGATCCTTGCCATTAGTTTCAAGGCCACTTCAGCCCCGGCCAGGTTTACTCCCATGTCCTCAGTAAAGGTCTTGATGCGTCGCAGTCGATCAATGTCGGCCTGTGAATACAGGCGCTGCCTGCCGTTGGTGCGGGAGGGCCAGATCAGGCCGACTCTTTCGTAGTAACGCAGGGTCTGGGCATGTAGTCCCACCATCCGCGCCGCAATGCTGATCACAAAACAGGGTTCTTCCGAATGATTTCTTTGGTAAACCATGTTCATATCCTCTAGTTGTTCCGCAATTCCTTGAGCTTGCGGTAGAGTTCCTCCTCTTCCAGCCCCGGGTTGCTAGGCAGCAGCGCCTTGACGGTGGCATAGAGGCTGCCCATGCTGCCAGACTTGTGGAGTTCCGGCAGTCCCTGACCGGCCATGCGGAAGCGGCGCCCGTTCTGGGTGCCAGGGGGTATGGTTAAAGCCAGCTTGCCTTTCAGGGTTGGAACAGTTACTTCGGACCCCAGAACTAGGTCTTCCACTGGAACTTCCAACTCTGAGTAAAGGTCTTTGCCTTTGCGCTCGAAACGGGGGTGGGGCATTACGGTTACGGCCAAGTAGAAATCCCCGTCCCCACCCGAGCCCGCCGGAATATGGACCCGGGAACCTGTGTCCACGCCAGCCGGAATTTTGACTTCCAGGCGGCGTCCATCGGGCAGGTTCACCATGCGGGTAGCCCCTTCAGCTGCCTCGGACAGGGTGACCTCCGCCGGATATTCGGCGGCCGGCTGGCGGTAGGAAGAACGCTCCGAACCGAAGTTAGTGAACAAGTTGTCAAACAGGTCTCCGGAACCATAGCTACCGTAATCGAATGTGGAGCCGCGGTGGGCGTCGAAGTCTCCGCCGGTATAGAAGTTGAAACCGCCCCGGCCTCTGCTGCGGGCCCGTGCTTCGGACTGTTCCAGTTCGTCGGCGTGCATCCAGCGGTCGCCGTACTTGTCGTACTTGCTTCGCTTGTCCGCGTCAGATATAACTCCGTGGGCCTCGTTAATTTGTTTGAATTTTTCTTCGGCGCTGGGGTCGCCGGGGTTGACGTCCGGATGATACTGGCGGGCCAGTTTGCGGTAGGCCTGCCGAATATCCTTATCGCTGGCGTCTCGGGCCACTCCCAGCAAGTCGTAGTAATTTGCTGCCATTGTGGTCACCTCTAAGGGTGGTTACATGGGAATGATAGGCACGTTAGACCATTCCGCGCTGCCCACTCCCCTAATGATTGGAATAAACTGACGCCAAACTCTGTACTTGCCACACTAACTGACCGAGGAAATGACAGCATCCACCATTTGCGCAGTCGATCTGTCCGCTATTCTGACCATTACTTTGTTTAGTATCTCCAGCGGCCACGATTTCCAGTCTTCATTGTCCAGGGTTTCGTATATATTCGAGGTCCTATATTTGTCCAGGAATTCATGTCCCTCCCACGTTAAGGATACATTTACAAAGGCGCGCGGAAAGTTATTGACGCCCGGCCCACCCACGGGGTTTCCTAACGTGACAAATCCCGCCTGCTCCAGTAGTTTGCTATGGTACAAGAATTCATCCGGAGCAGCGTCCATCGGAGTATAGTTGTCATGATCTGGCTCGCCTCCCTTCCAATAATCCGTTTCTCTCGTTGGGTACAACATCGGGAACGAGTAATCGCAACCTTCAACAGATTGTAAAATCTCAATGAGCAAGTCCCAGTTTCGCTTCATCCGTAGTCCTTCCCTCTATGGGGGTGAGGGGCGGTAGGCGTGCTACACCACCCAACCTTGTCTTCGTACCCTCGCTATCTTCTCCAGCTTCACCGCCTCATGAATAGCCCTGGCCGTGTCGCGTTCTAAAGGGTCGCTACCCTCTAGCAATTCAAGGGCAACCTGGTTACATTGATGATACTATTCTATTTTTGAACGCCAAAAGTGTCAAGAATATTTATAGAAAACAGCCAAGAGAGTTGACAAACTGCACTCAAGTAACTACCATGAATTCTGCAGGGCTGATATGAGTTATATCATATTGGATGATAATAAAATGCAAGTAAAAACTCAAGGAGGTACAACTATGGTAGTACGACGATGGGATCCTTTTACGGAATTGCGCCGGATGCAGGAAAATATGGATCATGCGCGGCGCGGTTTCTCCCAGCCCACCAGCGGCAGTGGCGAAATGGAAGGCTGGGCCATTCCCCTGGATGTGGTCAAGGGAGGCGACAACATTTTGGTACAGGCTTCGATGCCTGGGGTCAATCCCTCGGACCTTAGTGTGACTATCGAGAATGACGTGCTGACTATCCGCGGCCAGACTTCCGTGGATAGCGAACGACAGGAGGGCAGTTATCTGATGCGGGAACGGCACACTGGTTCCTTCCACCGTTCCCTGCGCCTTCCCGACACCTTGGACGTCGACAAGGCCGACACCCGGTATGACCACGGTGTCCTGACCATTTCCTTCCCGAAGCTGGAAGCCAAGCAGGCCCGCCAGTTGCACATCACGGTTGGCGAAGGTAACCAGGTGGTTGAGGGCGATAAGTCATAAAATTGACCGGCAACCTGTTTAATCGAGGGGGGCCACACGGCCCCTCTCTTGCTTTGTCAGTAATTCGCAGTGCCGACCTGGAGCATTGATAGCATATCCGGTGTTCTTGTGAGGGGAGCGGGAAGATGCTACAATCTCTTAGCTGTTCGAAGCGTTAGTCCGCCTTGACAGCTAGCTTATTCCCCAGTAGCTCAGCGGTAGAGCGGGCGGCTGTTAACCGCTAGGTCGCAGGTTCGAATCCTGCCTGGGGAGCTTTTCTTTGGAAGGTTTAGAGGCCACAGATTTCTGTGGCCTCTAGTTTTTGTTCGGCATGGACCTCCCTGGCAAAAAGCCGAGGCTATTCCTGGGCACTTCGCCACACGTGGCAGCCGGTGATGCCCAACATGATGGGAAGCAAGGTGTCTACCGTGGCCCAGATGATCCACGCCTGGTGGTTTCCGTCCAGATAGTTGGAGCCTTGGGCCAGAAGGGAAAACCAATTGTGGAGAAACAGAATGGTCACGCCGGCGGTAACGTAGAATGCGGCGTTGGCCTCAAAGTAGGCTCGATTTAGGGCGCCGCCGTCCTCTGCTGCGTCCATCGCCCTCTTCCGAAAGTAATTGTGGATTAGGGACAGCGCCAACCCGATTAACATGAACACATTCAGTACGGACCAGACGCTTGGGACGTCCAAAGAGTCCAACAGGAACGTGTTGATGATGAAGAACATCGCAACTAAAACGGCCACGATTATCAGGTAAGCCCCGACCAGCTTCTTTACTGCAGCCATATAACCTCCCTCGCTCTTCCTATTTGCGTAAGCTTTGAGGATCCCTCTTTCATCATGGTCAGTTGATATGATGACGGCTTCTATATAAGACAGGATATCATAAAGAGGGTCTTTTCCCCTTCTTCCTCGCCTTTCCTTCACAAATCCCGACGGGACAGTCCCAGCCCGTTGGTTGCGCCTGTAGGTGACGCAAGACTAAACTGTGTCGCAAAAGCCCGCCAATTGGGCTCACCCGCTTTCGGGGGAGAAGGAGAGCAAGTCTGATGGCAGCAGCCAATTACGTCCACACCCAGGGAAGCCAGGGCACTTATTCCCACCGACCAATAGTGTGGGGCACCAGAGGCATGGTCGGCGGGGGAACCCAGCTAACGGCACAGACGGGCATGCGCATATTGTGGCAGGGTGGCAACGCCGTGGACGCGGCGGTGGCTTCGGCCCTGGCGGCTGGCGTTATGGAGCCCACGGCTCATTACACCCTGGGCGGTGAGGTGGCTTTCCTGTTTTATGACCGGTCCAGCAAAGTCGTGCGTTCGGTGGTGGGTCAGGGTTGGGCGCCGCAAAGAGCGACCATTGACCATTATATGGAAAAGTGGGGGGAGATTCCTTCTGGAGTCTTGAGCACGACCGTGCCCGGCGTTATATCGGCTTTGCTGGCGATGCTTTCCGAGTACGGCACCATGTCCTTCAGCCAGGCGGCGGAAAGCGCGCTGAATTTTGCCGGTAAGGGATTCCCTTCCTATCAGCTTTTCGTGCGGGCAATAGGTACTGCCGACCGCATGGCCAACCTGCGCAAGCACCCTGAATCGGCCAGGATTTTCCTGCCCAACGACCGGGCTCCAGAACTGGGCTCTATGTTCGTGCAGAAAGACTTGGCCCGTACCTTGTCGCTGATGGTGCAGGCGGAAGAGCAGGCGCTGGGCCAGGGAGCTTCCCGGGAGGCTGGCATACAGGCAGCCAGGGATGTTTACTACATGGGTGATGTGGCGAGGCGGATGGTCAAAGCATTGCAGGACTTGGGAGGCCTTTACGACTACGAAGACTTCGCCGAGTATGAATCTCCGATGGAGGGACCGATCTCAGTAACTTACCGGGGTTACCAGGTCTTTACCAACCGTTCGTGGACGCA
This sequence comes from Dehalococcoidia bacterium, assembly GCA_965215975.1. Classification (GTDB taxonomy): domain Bacteria; phylum Chloroflexota; class Dehalococcoidia; order Lucifugimonadales; family UBA3495; genus Bin22. Next base: position 2,718,724 of record OZ244136.1, read on the forward strand.
AGGAATCAGCCTGCTGCAGACACTGAACATTCTGGAGGGATTTGACCTGGGAGCCCTAGGGCACAATAGTCCCAATGCTATGCACCTTCAGATCGAGGCTCTGAAACTTGCCTTTGCCGACCGGGAGCGGTACGTGGGTGATCCGAACTTTGTGGACGTGCCCTTTGACGGGTTGCTTTCCAAAGAATACGCAGCACTTCGCAGAACTTTGTTAGATTCTGACAAGGCCCGGGCCAGTTACCCGCCGGGAGACCCGCGAAAAATGCTGGCGGTGGACCCGAGCTATGTTGCTCCGACCAGGGCGGAAGAAGCGATGGCCGTTGGAGGTGATGGCGACGGCACCACTTACCTGGCCACGGTGGACTCGGCGGGCAACATGGTATCGGCGACTCCGAGCAGCTTTGGCGCTTTGGCCCAGGGTATGGTGCTGGGGGATACCGGCATCCTGATGAACTGCCGGGGCTGCTATTTCTGGCTGGACGAGGAGAATCCCAATTCATTGCAACCCCGGAAGCGTCCCAGGACCACGCCATGCACCTTCATAATCTTGAAAGATGGCGAACCCTTTATGACACTTGGAACGCCTGGTGGTGACAGCCAGCCGCAGAGCAATCTCCAGACCCTGTGCAATGTCATTGACTTTGGAATGAATATCCAGGAGGCTGTGGAGGCGCCCCGCTTCTGCGGGTACAGCTTCCCCCAGTCGCCGTGGCCCCACGAGGAATATGCCAATTTCCTGGAAATCGAGGGGCGAGTGCCGCAGGACCTTGTCGATGCCCTGATTGACAAGGGACACCAGGTAAAGGTCATCGGCCCGTGGGGGATCAGCAACGGTTTTACTCCCATCCTGGTTAATCCAAGCGACGGTGTTTACTACGGTGGCGCCGACCCCCGTAAGGAGTCGGTCATGCTGGGTTGGTAGACAGATGTGGCCCAGTTTCCTGGGGTGCGGCCTTTGGCTAGTCGCCAATTCCCTTACTGACACCTGGCAAAAAGGAGCAACAGATGGTAACCCTGGTAACTGGCGGTACTGGATTTGTCGGTTCCAACATCGTGAGGGAACTGGCCTTACGAGGCCATGAAGTTGTCAGCCTGGACATAGGGCCGGCTGACTCCCTGAATTACCAGTATCTGGGTGACCTTGCATCGCAGGTTGCTTTCGTAACCGGCAATATCCTGGAGCCGGCGGACCTGGAATCGCTGCGTCAGTCTTACCAAATTGAAAAGATTGTGCATGCTGCCGTTTTCACTGTGAACCGTACCGACCTGGAAACGGCTCGCAGCAAAGACATTGTTGACATAAACATTACAGGCACCGCCAATATGCTGGAAATGGCCCGGCTAATTAGCCCGGAGCGGTTCGTATACATCAGTTCCGGTTCGATGTACGGCATGACCCGGTCGCCGGACCAGTACTTCAACGAAGACGACCCTTCCCGGGCCGATACCCTTTACGGAATTACCAAAGCCGCCAGTGAGGCCATCACCCAGCGATACGGTGAGTTACATGGTTTCCCCACAGTCAGCCTGAGGCTAAGCACACCTTACGGCCCCATGGAGCGGGTTACCGGCCACCGGGACAATATGTCCGTGCCCCACCAGTGGACTGGCAAGCTCTTGCGCGGGGACCCCATTGCCATCGACAACTCGGGCTTTGGGCGGGACTACACCTATGTCCTGGACATTGCCTCAGCCATTGTGACCGTTGTGGACTCGAATGATCTCCCTCATGACCGCTACAACATCACCAACGGTGTATGGGTCACTTGCGACCAAATCCAGCGAACCCTGTCCGAACTTTTTCCCGAAGTGCGGTTGGTGGATGAAGGGCACGATTCTGGATCAGCCGCGGCGGCCACTCCTACCCGAGGGCCCTTATCGGGCTATCGCCTGTGGCACGATTTTGGTTGGACGCCCCAGTTTGACCTGGCGGCAGGCCTGACCCATTACGTCGAATGGCGTCGGGAAACGGGGTTTCTTGATTAACCTGAATTAGCTAGTCCACAAATCAGACGGTGATCGTGGATTCGTTGAATGTACGCCCTCGCAATCTGAAAATGCCCCCAGGAGTAAGACATCATGGCCCTGCCCCCTGATCGAATTGATTACCTGCCCATCATCGACCGCCCGACTATCAAGTGGCCCAACGATGCCCGGGTAGCGCTCTGGATTTCCCCCAACGTGGAACATTACGAGTATCAACCTGTTAATGAGGGTGTCCGCAATCCGTGGCCACGCACTCCCTATCCGGACGTACAGCAGTACTCCTACCGAGACTATGGCAACAGGGTTGGTTTTTGGCGTATGCTGGAACCGTTGGACAAGCACGGGATAAGGTGCTGCGTGTCCCTCAATCTGGCGGTGCTGGAGCACTTCCCTGAAATTGCCGAAGCCATGATGGAACGGGACTACGACTACATGAGCCACGGCATCTACAACACCCGTTACCTTTACACCTGCTCCGAGGACGAAGAGCGGGAATTCTACCGGGATTGCATTGACACGTTGAAGCGGCATACGGGGAAGCCTCTGAAGGGCATGCTCGGGCCGGCCATTTCGGGTAGCGTCAGCACACCGGACCTGATGGCCGAAGCGGGCCTCATTTACCATACAGACTGGTTCCACGACGATCAGCCTACTCCTATCAGGGTGAAGTCAGGCAAGTTGATTTCGGTACCTTACTCGATTGAGCTCAACGACTCGTCGGTGCTGAGGGACAACCATTACAGCGCCCAGTATTTTGCCGATATTTGCAAAGCGCAGTTTGACCAACTATACGAGGAAGGGGCTGAGAGCGGTCGGGTCATGTGCATCGCGCTCCATCCCTTCCTTATCGGGCAGGCCCACCGGGTGAAGCACCTGGACGACATGCTAGGTTACATAATGTCTCACGATGGAGTATGGCAGACCACTGCGGACGAGATTGCCGATTACTACATCGCCAACTATTACGACGAGGCCGTGGCGCATGCCAAGCGCCTTGCCGAGGCATCAGCCCAATAACGCCCTTTTTCGGCTCCGACTATTGCAACCCCCTAAGCTCACCGGAGGATAGACGTTATGCCCGCCCAACGCACCTTTGGAATGGACCACCCGCACCACGCCTGGTCACCTATTGTCGGCCGGCCGGCCCTTAAGTGGCCGGGCGATGCACCGGTTGCGCTAAGTGTGGTGATTCCTCTGGAACATATGGAATGGCAGGCGCCCCCGGGCAGTTACCAGGTGGCGCGCCTGTCTGGTGGGTCTACCCCCAGGGAGTTTCCCGACTTTGCGCGCCTTTCCCACCGTGAATACGGGCATAGAATCGGCATTTTTCGTCTGCTGGACGTGCTGGAAAAGCATGGGATAAGGGCGACGATAGCGATGGATGCGTTGACTGCCGAGCATTACCCGTTCCTCGTGCGACACTGCCTCGACCGTGGATCCGAGATTATCGGCCACGGCATATCGGTTAGCAGGATGATCACCAGCAATATGACCGAGGCCGAGGAGCGAGATTATATCGTCGCCTCTGTCGATGGGCTGACAAAGGCCACGGGGAAGGCGCCCCGGGGTTGGTTCGGCCCGGAATACGGGGAGTCGGACCGCACCCCGCAATTGCTGGCCGAGGAGGGGATTGCTTATGTTTGTGACTGGGCCAACGACGAACAGCCTTACCCGATGACGACCGGAGCCAATCCCTTCTTTGCTTTGCCCCTCCTGTACGAGTTGGACGACGTGGTGGCCCTTTCTCAGAAACTGATGCCCGTGTTTGAATACGAGCGGATGCTGGGCGAGAGCTTTGACGTACTGAAACAAGACGGGGTCGCCAACGGGCGACTGATGGTCCTGAACTGGCATCCCTGGCTGGTGGGACAGCCCTTCCGGATTGGCTGCATTGACCGGGCGTTAGGTTACATCATGGGCCAGGGCGGGGTCTGGGCCGCCACCGGGTCGGAAGTCATCGACTGGTACCGCAATCAGTCCGGCTAAAGGAGGGGGCGGATGACATCTTCACTTATACGAGGAAAACATCTGTTGAGTCCTGCCTCTGGTGGCGGGACGACTGTCCTCTCTGACGGGGCGGTTTACCAGGAGGATGGGATCATTGTAGCGGTTGGCTCCTACCAGTCCTTGCGTGCCAGGTATCAGGCAGATGAAGAGCTGGGCGGGCTGGAATGCGCAATAATTCCCGGTCTCGTCAATTCCCACCATCACGGACGCGGGGTGACTACCCTCCAGATGGGCACCTGCGACGACGCCTTAGAACTCTGGATTCTGGACGGATGGGGCAGGCGACCCTACGACCACTACCTTATGACCCTCTACACCGCGCTGAACATGCTGGAGTCCGGCACCACCACGGTAATGTACAACCATCCGCAGACTGCCACTGCAACCCTCCGCGAGGACGCGGACGCAGTCTTGCGGGGGTTTCTTGATGCCGGTATGCGGGTGGCCTTTTCCAGCTATTTCCGGAACCAGAACCGGGTAGTTTATGCCGCGGACGGCGATTTCCTGTCAGGCTTGCCGTCAGACCTGGCAGACAGAGTATATCGGCACCTGGCCGCCACCGACATGACAGACGATGAATATTTCGCTTTTTTCAGGGAAATGTATGATCGTTACAATGAGGACTCTACCGGAAAAGTGAAGGTCTTGCTGAGCCCCAGCAACGTGCAGTGGAACACGGACGAGTTTCTGCAGCGTACCAGGGAGACAGCGGTCCAGTATGGTACGCCAATTCATATGCACCTGGTGGAGAGCAGCTACCAGAAGGCGTACGGCATCCGTACCTGGGGCAAAACGCCGGTAGAACACCTGCAGGACCTGGAGTTCCTGGGGCCGGAGCTATCGTGCGCCCATGCAGTATGGCTGAGCGAACGAGACATAGACCTGTTGGCAGGCGCCGGAGCAACGGTGTGTCATAACGCCAGCTCAAACCTGCGACTGAAAAACGGGATAGCGCCGGTAAATCCCATGCTGGCCCGCGGACTTAACGTGGCTATGGGCACCGACAGTACAGCAATAAACGACGACGACGATCTGTTGCAGGAAATGCGGTTGGTTAGCAAGCTGCACCGGCAGCCGGGCATCGGAGCTCCGGCAATCGCAGCAGAGCAGGTGCTGGCCATGGCTACGGCAAACGCGGCGGCGCCCACTGGGTTTGCCGGTGAGATAGGGGTGCTGGAGCCAGGACGTAAAGCGGACATGTTGCTGATTCGGTTGTCGGATATGGAAGCCCCTTACCTGGACCAGGATTTGCCACCTTTGGAGGCAGTGCTGGGACGAGCCCGAGCCCAGGACATTGACACGGTAATAGTAAATGGCGAAGCGCTGCTGAAGAACGGAAACCATCAGCGAGTAAACAAGGACGACATAAAGAGGGAGCTGCGGGATCAGTTAGCTCGTCCGTTGGAACCACAAACGCTGGAGACGCGGAGGATGGCAGCAAGGCTAAGGCCCTATGCGGAGGAATTCTACCGAAGCTGGGAAGCCGAGGGTGGGGCGCCTCCCGCGGGCGCACCCCACTACGTTTACAACAGCCGGACGTGATGCGGGTCACGAAGAAAGCTAACTCAAATGAAATGGGGCGGCATGAGAACCGCCCCATTTCTCGTTTTCACGCATCCAATCGCGCTTTCAAAGGTAGCGATCTGGGTCCGACTCTTACTCCCACGTTGCGAAGCCCATGGCACAGCCGGTGCCCGCCGGGGAGCGGTAGCAGGGAACGTAGTCCACCACCGTCATGTCCAGCTGTTCAGTGGCCCCTGCCACGACAATCCAGTTGCGAATCTCCGAACTGCCGGAGTTAATCTTTTCCCTGGGAAGAGCTATCAACTGTTCTACGCTCTTGGCCTGCATACCTGCCAACGCGGCCTGGTCGAGTTCTTCGTCTACCACGAAATGGCTTAGGCCCCCCGAAGCCAGGATGCCAACGCGGATATCCTTCGGCCACGATGCGATGGCTTCTTGCAGCGCCTGCCCCAGGTTATGGCATCTCTTGGGCGTGGGTTGATTTGGGGGGTAGTAGGTATTGAGCATTATCGGGATGGTGGGGATAGTATCGCCGGTCATAAGACGGTTATAGACGTAGCCGAAGGCATGTCCTATGCCTCCCTTGGCCCGCCCGCCTTTTCGTGGGTCCAGGTGGCTGGACCGTCCCACGTCAAATTCTGATTCCATTAGCTGCTCTATGATATGGCGGCCAAACGAAGAATCGGTGGGGGCGTACTGGTCCTCGGTGTGGTAGCCAATCAGGTGTTGTCCACCCGTGGATGGCCCGGCTTCGTGGCCGGCCACCTTTACCTGGTCGCCCCAGTAAACACAGAAGGCCGGCATATTGTCGTCCAGAAGGTACTCCTGCTGGTCGTCGCCTACCATGACTAGAACGTCCAGCTTGGCGTCGTGCAACTTTTTCGACAGGTGGCTGATGGCTTTCTGGTTCTGCTGGTGGCGCTGCTCAAACTTCTCCTGGGTGATCTCTTTGGCGATGCGGGAGGCGTCGCAACGGGCAAGCAAATCCTCAAAGTTTGACGTTATGCCGTCAGTGCCGATCAGTTCCAGATGTCCCTTGTCTCGTTCGCCTCGTCCGGCCCATCCCTCGGCCGGGGTGCTCAATTGCGGGCTGTGGGAGGACGCCAGGCCCAGTACCAAATCTGCCATTTTTCAACTCCTTTGGCCGCTCTCTCTGTCGGCCCACTGTTCGTCATCTGGTGGGATGTTAGCACCATGAAGGTTAGGTTACAATGTTGCCGCCCTGGAGCTCACTGGACAAGCTTGAGTGTAATCGTAGGTGGCTGAATGAGGGCTTTGAGCATCCGGCAGCCTTGGGCGTGGCTGGTGGTTAACGGTTTCAAGGATATCGAGAACCGGTCTTGGAGCACTTCCTATCGGGGCAGGATCTACGTGCACGCCGGGCAACGTATGGTGGTGGACGATTACCCCGAGCAAAGGGAACATATCAGTCGGGCCGGCATAGTGATACCAACTGACTTGTCCAAGGGAGCGATCGTGGGGGAGATAACTATCACCGACTGCATTGGCTGGTCAGATAGCCCCTGGTTTTGCGGCCCCTACGGGTTCACATTGGAAGACGCCTTGGCCTATTCGCAGCCTGTTCCTTATCGCGGCCAACTGGGTTTCTTCCCAGTGGATGAAAGTGTTGTTGGAGAGTTAGGGTTCAACGGGAAGCTGCTCTAGATGAGACGGCCTTGAATTACCACACTCCGCCAGCCAGGCCAATGATGACTCTGCCGCAGACGGCCCGCCAGTGCTTGCGGAAGTACGCCAACTTCTCCGGCCGAGCCACCCGGGCCGAATTTTGGTGGTGGTACCTGGCCATGAGTCTTGTGCTCATGGGGTTGGCTATCATTGACGGTATAATCAACATGGCCTTCCTGGCCCTGAGTATTGGAATAATCATCCCCCTTTCACTTCTTGTCGGCGTTGCTATCGTTCTTCCCTTTCTCACCGTAACCTCTCGTCGGTTGCATGACATCGGCAGAAGTGGCTGGTGGCAGGTTGCCTGGTATGCCATAGATATTGTAGCTTCCCTGGTTTTCCTGGTTTTCCTGGTTGCCTGGGTTTTCGTGTTTATTCTCCTGTTGGGTGGAGCGACAAATGGAAGCAATGAGGTAGAGGGGTCTAACGGAGGGACTTCGCTCCTGGTTTGGATTCCGTTGTTGGCAACCGCGTTAGTTTCGGCAGGAGCAATCATTGCCGTTTATGTCTGGGCCCTGTTGTGGCTGGTCAGACAGAGGGAGGCGGGCCCCAACCGTTTCGGCTCGGATCCCAGGGCGTGGGATGACGAGTAAGTAGGCACTGCTGAAACACCGTTCTGAAAACCTTCCCCATAAAGTCTTGTGATTGTCTGTTCTGTGGAAGGGGTTTCTGCTAGAGGGTAGAATAGGGGCAAGGAAGAAATTCCACCCGGAGACTGGAGTGCAAGACAAGTTGCTTCCACTGTCAAAGCCAATGATGACAATTCAGGAATCGGTCCAGGTGTGTCTGCGGAAGTATGCCGACTTCAGTGGGCGAGCCACCCGGGCCGAGTTCTGGTGGTGGTTGTTGGCTACTACTTTAGTGAGCTTCGCGATTAGCGCCATAGATACGGCGATCTCCACTTTGCTGCGTACCCTTTCCGAGTTTGCATTCAGTCCCTTTTCGACCATATTCGGCCTCGCGATCCTTCTGCCCAACCTGGCTGTTACCGCTCGGCGGCTGCACGACATCGGGAAGAGCGGCTGGTGGCAACTGGTTTGGTTTGTGATAGCGGGAGCCGGCTGGATACTGTTTGTCATCGGTATTATTATCACGATAGTCAGGTTGGTTTCCGGAGACTCTTTTTCCGGAGTAGAAAATGGAGATTTCTTCGCTAACACAGATTTTGCAGATTTTGTGCCGGCGTTAGTAACATTCCTGATTGCGATGCTGGTGAGCTTGGCCGTGTTCGTGTGGTACCTGATCTGGCTGGTCCGTCAGGGAGACTATGGAGCCAACCGATATGGCCCGGACCCGCGAGCCATTGAATAGTAATAGCGGTGCTCGGGGTTTTGCTATTCCTGAGGGTCGGGTAATGGTTGTCGCAGAATCGGCAACGACGGGTAATGATTCACTACCTTTGACGTTTTCCATTCTTTTGATAATTGGCGGCCTCATCACCCTGTCGAAGATTGCGGTAATTGCTAATTGGGTGGTTCTTTGGCTGGTCCGCCGGGATGTGGCGGGCCCCAACTGGTATGGGCCTCTTCAGGGGGCTATAGCGGTGGGGGCCCAATTGTCATAGACTAAGCGCGGTGCCCATGGTGGGTTAAGAATCTGCATGAGCTAACATCGCTGTAAGTTACCCGGCCTAGCAAAGGAGGTAACCCAATGACGATGCCCAATGTCCAGCAGTCACAACCCTCCATGTCATTCTTTGGAGCCATCAAACAGTGCTTTAGCGAGTATGCAAATTTTAGGGGACGAGCCAGTCGGCGGGAATACTGGTGGTGGATCCTGGCGCTTTCCATTGGATGGTTCATTCTTCTTGCGTTGTCTTCTACTGGGTATCTGGCATTACTATTGCCGGTTTTTGGACTGGCGGTATTCTTGCCCACCTTGGCAGTTACCACCCGCCGGCTCCATGACATAGACAAGGGCGGCTGGTGGCAGTTGATCTGGCTTGTCTTGGCAGGACTGGCCGTGATACCAACGTTTATTGGTTTGTTTGCTACCATCGCCTCATTTATGGCAGGTGCGTCCCAGTTGCTTATAGACGGATTCTTCGAATACCTGGCCACCGGCGAGAAGGTGGAGGACAAGTTCCCATGGAAGCTGGTCTCTCCACTGATAACCGGAGTAGTGATTACGCTGTTGATCGACTTGGCTATAGCTGCCTGGGCAATGTTTTGGCTGATCAGACGTGGCCAGGCTGGACCCAACCGGCATGGCCCCGACCCGTGGGCTCTGCCCGCTATGCGTCGAGTAGTGGATTCCTCAATGCGGTCACCCGAAGCTTTTGAATAGTGTCGTACTTTAATCTATAACTTTATGGAGACAAAGAATGCCTAAAGTAATCCCGGTATCCGACGACCTGAGCCAGCCCTTCTGGGACGCAATAAATGATAAGAGGCTGGTGCTTCAGAACTGTACGTCTTGCGACAAGCTCCAGTACCCTCCCTTGGCGTCCTGCCAGGTTTGCGGTTCCGCCGAGGTATTGGAGTGGAAGGAAGTGGATGGGAAGGGGCGCGTTGCAACCTACATTGTTATTGAGGATGGCCGCCTGAATCGCCGAATGCCCGACCAGCCTTACAACCTCGCCCTGGTTACGTTGGATGCTGACCCGTCTGTTAACTTCTACTCGAACCTGCCTGGGGTGGCGGCCTACGAGGCTCCGGTGGGCGCCGCCGTTGAAGTAATGTTTGAAGAAGTGGCCCCAGGGCAGTTGATACACGAGTGGCGAGTGGTGGAGTAAGTGGCTGGGCCCCGACTCAATCAGTTCCAGTTAGCGAATACCTTTAAGTGTAAAGGGCAATGCCTGTGTTGCCCAGAACTAAATTCGTATCTTTGAAATTGCGAAAGGATAGCCAATGACGAGCAGCAACGATTTTCAGTGGCGCAGGGACAGAGACGGCCTGGGAGTTTGGGAACATCGGGGACAGGTGGCAATAGCTGGTTACGGGCATTCCCCGGTCGACCGGCGTTGGGACGGTGTGTCCCTGGACGAAAGTTTGGGCGCCTATGCAATACTGGCGTGCGAAAAGGCAATGGAGCAGGCCGGGGTTACCAAGGACCAGGTAGACGGGATAGTCTGCTGCGACAGCCACATAGCCGGCGGCAGCGGAGGGTCGGCGTCGCAGTGGGCGCCGCGTCCCTATTTCGACCCGCCTTACGATTCGGAGTTTGGGTTGACATTGATAAATGGCCAGTGGCTGGCCAAGACTATGGGTATGGAAAATGTTAAGTTCGCGCCGACCGGTGTGCCCACCATCGGCGAGATGATGGGAATGGCGTCCCAGGCGGTGGGGGATGGTGTTTGTAACACCTGCCTGGTTATTTATCCCACAGGCAACCTCGAGGGGCGCTACCGCCGGGGCGGCGAGAACGCGGACGACTACGCTCGAGGGGCTCGTCAGTGGACTGTCCCCTGGGGTAACCACGGGGGGAATGATTTCATCAACATTTTTCCTCACAACCAGTACTGCCTGAAGTACGGGGGAGAGCACGACGACCTGGCGCCCTTTGTCATCAACCAGCACAAGAACGGTATGCTGACGCCCTGGGGATTCAACTACAACCACGATATCGAGCCTATTTCCGTGGAAGACTACAAGAGCTCGCGTTACATCCTGAATCCTCTGCGAATCTGGGACTGTGACCGTCCGGTCAACGCCGCTGCTGCCTACCTGTTCACGACGGCGGAGCGGGCGCGGGACATGAAGTCGCAGCCCGTATACGTGTTGAATCACTCCCAGCACAATTTCAGGTTCCGGACCACGCAGCCTGACCTGGACGAGGTTGAGATGTGGACTGACCGGCAGGCGGCTCGGATGTACGAAGGTGCGGGATTGGGCCCTGCGGACGTTGACATTTTCAATCCTTATGACGGGTACTCCATCATGACCCAGTTTTTTCTGGAAGGATTCCAGTGGCACGGAGTGAAGCGGGGCGATGCCTTTGCGTTCTATGCCGGGGACATCAGCGTAAAGGGACCCCACCCCTTTAGCTCCAGTGGCGGCAACCTGGGCAACGGCCGAACCCGCACGGCCATGTACACCGACAGCATTGAGCAACTGCGGGGCACGGCCGGCGACCGGCAGGTAACTGTGCGGGCGGAGACTGCTCTTTGCGCGTTCACCACACCCAGCAGCGGGGGATGGCTGATGCTGGGGAAGCACCCGAGTTAGCATGACTAAAGAATGTCACCAATGAACTATGACTTTGTGGCCGCTCATTCTGTGAGCTTGTCCCGGGATTTGGGCGGCAAGTAAACGAGAAAGGAAAGCCAATTGACCAAACTGATTAGTTTCGACATAGACGGTACGCTGGAGGTGGGCGACCCTCCCGGTTGTATAACCCTGGAGATGGTTCGAGCCGCTAAAGCCAGAGGCTGCATCATAGGTAGCTGCTCCGACAGAACCGTGAGCAACCAGCAGAGAATCTGGCAGGTCGCCGAAATAGAAATGGAGTTCACGGTGCTGAAGCATCAACTGGACTCGGTGAAGGAACAGTTCAAGGCGGAAGATTATTATCACATCGGCGACACTGACCTGGACCGCCAGTACGCCGAGCGGAACGGGTTTCATTTCCTGCTGCCTGATGTAGAGGTTGTCCAATTGTGGGAGGCTGCGGATTAGCCAGGATGCAGTAAACCAACTGCTGATAGATCGTTTCCGGAGTGCCCGCAGCGACGGGGGGCTGGCAGTTCTGGAGGGCTTCCATCCGCTGAAACACGCGCTTCGCTTTGGGGCCAAGGTGGGTGAAGTTGTTACCCGGGACCGGAAGCAACTGCAAAGCCTTACCGAGTCCTTGTCTCCGGATCTGGCAGGTATCCTCGGGAAAGACATTGTCGAGGTTCCTGACAAAGTCTTTCGGCAACTTTCCCCGGTGCCGCCGGCTACGGGCGTGATAGCCCTTGCTCAGCGTCCCCTATTTGACCCACATTCCTTTGATCGCAACAACTCCGCTCCCCTGGTCTTGCTGGAGAACCCGCGCAGCCATGGAAATGTCGGCGCTGTCGTTCGAGTTGCCGCGGCAGTCGGGGCAGCAGGTGTGGTTACCACCGGGCAGCATGATCCGTGGCATCCTTCTGCGCTGGTAGGTTCGGCCGGCCTGCATTTTGCATTGCCGGTGGGTCTCGACCGCTGCCTGTCGACAGGGGGCCTCATAAAGCGACCAGACTGGCTGGCGGGTCGTCACTTACTGGCGGTAGACCCCGATGGAGAACTGCTGGTGCGGGATAGCATTCCCGAGGGCGCCGTGCTGGCTTTCGGCACGGAAAGAGAAGGATTGAGTCGGGAGTTGCGGGCCGCCGCCGATGGTTGCGTTTCGATACCAATGCAGCCAGGCGTCTCCAGCCTGAACCTGGCAACGGCGGTCGCAGTAGTATTGTATGCGTGGAGACTCGGGTAGGCCTTAAAACCTACTGCCCCTCTCTGGGCAGCGGTTAGAGTCCGCTATGACATTCTTACCTTGTCCAGTGCCGGAAAGTCGAACCTGACCCCGTGACCCGGGTCTCCGGTCGGTGTGAACTTCCCGTCTTTGGGCAGGACCGGGTTGAGGATGTATCCCGTGTTGTTCAGGTTGAGCGTAGGCAGGTGCTCTACCAGGTAGCCGTTGGATACCCCGCAACACAGGTGCATGGATATTTCCTCCACCAGGTGAGGGGCCATGGGCAAGTGGTAGGCGCCGGCAAGGCGCGCGATACGGAGCCAGGGGGTAATGCCCCCGACCCGGCAAACGTCGGCCTGTACGAACTGGATAGCTCCCCGCTGGAATAGGTCAAGGAACTGATCGGGCTGGCATTCTCCTTCGCCGGCGGCCAGAGCCACGTTGACAGTGCGTCCCAGGCGCTCGTACCCGGCGTGGTCTTCCGCCAGGATTGGCTCTTCAATCCAGAACAGGTTGAACTCCTCCATGGCCCGGGCGCGGGTTATGGCCTCGCCCACCGTCCAGCGCTGGTTGGCATCCACCATCAGCGGAGTGTAGGGACCGATGGCCTGCCGTACCGCCCGCAGTCGGTCGACATCCTCGTCCAGCCGCTCACGTCCCACTTTCATTTTGACTCCCCAATAGTCCTGGTTCACGAAGTTAGTGACCTCATCCAGCAAGTCCTCAGTGGAATATGCCAGGTCGAGGCCGCTGCCATAGGCGGTCACGCTGTCCCGGTAATTGCCCAGCAATTGGAAAAGAGGTTTGCCGGCATCCTTGGCGGCCAGGTCCCACAGGGCAATGTCCAGGGGAGCCAGGGCCACGGCAGTGAGGCCGGACATGGTGATATTGGGGAACACACTATGCCACAAGCGGTCATAGAGGCGTTCTATGTATGAGGGGTCTTCGCCAATAATCCTGTGAGCCAATAGTGTGTCAATGGCTTCCTTCATTCCCCGGCCGCTGGTTCCGTGGCTATAGGTCCAGCCCACGCCGTCCAGCCCATCGTCAGTGTATACATGGGCCATGAGAAGGCTGGTCGAATCAATTTGCTGAGTGGAGTTGGACAGCCCCGCCTGGCGTTGAATGCGGTAGAGGGCAGTTTCTACTTTTTCGATTCGCATGGTTCTTTTCTCCGGTTGGTAGGAATGACAGGCGGGAACTTCCGCAGCAATATTTGTGCCCTTGACTGAGGTGGGAATAACATTTGGGCGGGCTTCAAGCCCGCCCTCCGCTTTTCCTTGTAATTTCGCCCAACGGTCAACTTCCGGATCTCGGGTCCTATGCTGGCGCTCCGGTAAGGGCAAGGCAACGGGAAATGAACGCCTTTATCATCCCGATGGCCCGGTCCGATTCTGGGCCAGGCATGTTGCCGAAGCCATGGACCATGTCCATGAAGTACTCTACCTGGATGTCGCCCCCCGCGGTTCTGAATGCGGTTTCAAACCGCTGCGGGATGGACAATGGTACATTGTCATCCCGGGTGCCCTGGACTATCAGGGTGGTAGGCAGCCGTACCTTTTCGCCCCGCTCCAGAATTTGTTGAGGGTTTCCTTCCTTCATGGTGTCCTGGTCCAGGAAATAGGCTTCGCTGGAAGCCGCCAGCCGCTCGTTGTTAGATTCCTGGGCATACAGGTAGCGGGCGTAGGGGTCGAGAACCGGCCAGCAACAGACCGTATAGGCTACGGTGGCATCAATTTCTGGGGCCCCCGCCAGTTCCAGGGATGCGTAGCGGGAGTCCTTGGGCCGCATTGCGCTGAGCATCAGAGTGTGTCCGCCACTGGATGAGCCCATGCCTCCAACAGTTAGTGGGTCGGCGTTGAATTCGGTCGCGTGGGCCTTCAGCCATCGGATCGCGTAGTTGACGTCTTGTACCTGGGCGGGATAGGGGTGTTGCGGAGCCAGGCGGAAATCGACGGCGGCAACCACTATGCCGCTGGCTGCCAGTGCCCGGTTCATCACCTCATCGCTGGTAAGGTCACCCCGGTTCCAGGCCCCACCGTGGACATCAAGCAACGCCGGGAAGGGACCGTCTCCCTGGGGTTGGTAAACGCGTACGGGCCAGGGCTGCTGACCGTCGTGGCGGTATTCCTGGTCAATAATATCTATTTCTACCTGTCGTGAGGGATTGTACGTTGCCATGTCATTCTCCAACCCTGGGCCCATTGCTTTCATGGGCCAGGCTGTTCTCAGGTATTTCCTAAATCAAGGCTTCCGGCGTGAAGATTCCTTCCATGTCTTCCGCTGTGGCACGGTCTTGGGGTGTAATGCCGAGTGAGGTTTCCATGAACCAATAAACCTGCTTCAAGTGATGGGTGCTGTGGCTCAGGATAATGTTCAGCAGTTCAACCACGGATACTTCCCCGCCATAGTGAGCAGGAACCACACGGTCGAAAGACTCGTTGTCACCACTGTTCAGAAACTCAACGATGTTTGCAATAACTCCTTCGGCATACTCGGCGATTTCCTCAGAAGAGTTGACGCTGGCCAGGCGCTGGCGGCAAGCCTGCATATCGTCAGTGGTCATGCTGCCAGTCTTGTGGCTCAAATAGGCCAACTCTGGGAAGGACATGATGTGGACGATGGTGTCCCGAAGGGTTTCCGGTCGCCAGGCAACGTCGCTCTCGAGCTGATCTGGACTGAGTTGCATGGTGGCGCGTATTGTGGCGTGCAGAATCTTGTCGTATTTGTCTGCCAGCCATCCGGTCCTGCCGGACAGGTCAACCTGGGTGTCAAGCTTCAGGGTGGCGATGAGCTTTCTCGGGAAATAACCAATGATTATTTCGTCGTCGATCACAGTTACCGGGGCGGACTTAACGCCCTTGCTTTCAAGAAACTGCTGGGCAGCAGGTTCGCTGGCGATGTCGTGGTGCTCATACTGAACACCGTTGGACGTGAGAAACTCTTCCAACGTCCGGCAACTGAATCAACCAGGGTTGGTGTAAACGTGTACGCTGGTCATGGCGCTTCTCCAGTTTTAGACGGCCCCGGAATGTTGTCCCTATCGGTCTGCAAAAAGGTGTCTGGATACCTGGACAGCCGTCGTAGTTTGGTAATTGCAGAATAGCGGAAACCCGTTGCCATATCAAGGCAGTCTTGGATGGGGCCCCTTATCCCTGGTACAGTCGTTTGCGAAAAGGGCGCCTCTTGAAATGAGTTCAATAAATGCATTCAAAGGCTAGCCGCCCCCTACTGTTGCTGAATCCAGTGCTGAATCCAGCACACAACCGGGGAAGCAATGTTTGTGGCAGACTCCGTCAGACCTTCAAAGCAACCCCGCTCCAGGAAGAGCAATTGTGGGTTGGGCGGCTTGTTGTATAATTGGCCGAGAAACGGGTGCGGACAAGCGTTTAAGCTTGCAAGTTGCAACTTCAGTCCGCGTAAACTACCAACGAAGGTAGGGAGACACCAGCCATGGCCAGTGATCTCTTGATTCTTGATGAAAAGCCTCAAGCGAAGTACCTGATTGCCGGTTGGCACCGGAATTGGTCGGATGGGGGCAGTATATCCAGCGGACTCCCCAAATATCTGATAGACCAGTTCGGCGCAAGGAAGATCGGCCGAATGGGCAGGGATATCGAGAAGCTCTGCTATCCCTTCCAGGTAACTGGAACCCATGATTCATACCGACCGGCCTGTGCGTTTGACGAAGGCCTTCCCAGCGTGGCGATGCACTGGGACAACGACTTCTACGACGCTGGCGGAGGGTTGATAGTCTTCATGGGCGAGGAACCGTGGTTCGAGTTGGACCTCTACGGCGAAGCTTTTTTCAGGGCCGTAAGGGAACTGGGAGTGGAGCAGACGGTTACGGTGGAAGGGTATAACGGCCCTGCTCCGCCTGACGTGGAGCGGCGAGTAGGCTGCGTCTACAGCCGTGCCGATATGAAAGAGGAACTGGAGAAGTATGGCATCCAGTTTTCCAGCTATGGTAGCGGCGGGCGGCAGGGCCCAACCATAGGAATGGCCGTGGTGACGATGGCTCATTACCTTCACGAGGACCTGAAAGTGTTCCGGTTGGGGGCAATGGCCCCGATGTATCCCTTTACTACCCAAAGCAACCAGCAGGTGGGAATAATAACCGACTACCGGTCTTTCTTCGATATTATGCGGCGGTTGAAGGCGATGTTTGGCCTGGATATAGACCTCACTGACCTGGAAACCCGCGGAAACGTGGAATCTCAGAGGCTCAAAGAAACCCTGGAGCGAATTGGAAATGCCAATTCCAATGCCAAACAGATAATTGAGCGTGTCCGTGCGGATTACAGCTTCACACCTTTCCAGAATCCGGTGGATCTAAATTCAGGACTGGATCGGGCATTGGACGACATACTGCATAGTGCCCCGGATGGATCGGACGACCCGGAGTAGATAAATCACGACCCAGACGAATTGATTGACACGAGCCATTGAAAACACTTACCGGCCAGATTACTGACCACTTGGGTTCAAATTACCAGGGGGGAACACAAGGTGCGCCTTAAGGGAAAAACTGCGCTGATTACCGGCGCAAGTCGAAATATAGGCAAGGAGATCGCACTAACATTTGCCAGGGAGGGGGCCGACCTGGCCCTTTGCTCGTTACAAAGCCAGCAGGAATTGGACGAGGTGGCAGCTGAGTGCCGGGAGTTAGGAGTAAGTACGTTTACCACCACAGCCGATGTGTCAGACTCGGACCAGTGTAGGCGCCTGGTGGCGGAATCGTTGGAGTCGCTGGGAAAAATCGATGTCCTAGTTAGCAATGCTGCCGTCCGTCCCCACCATCCATTGCTCTCGGTAACGGATGAAGATTGGCACCGAGTCTTCGGCATAAACCTGCATTCCACCTTCTACCTGTCCAAGGCGGTGTTGCCTGGTATGATGGAAAGGGAGACGGGAAGCATTATAGGTATTGGAGGTATGGCGTCCATCACGGGGCGACCCGACACCTCGGCGGTCACTGCTGCGAAGACCGGGTTGTGGGGTTTTATACGGGCGGTTGCCGCCGAATTCGCTCCCTACAATATCCGGGCTAACATGGTAAATCCGGGGACGATAGATACCACCCGGCGCAACCCGGAGTGGTTCGCCAGAGAGTCGCGGCGTCCCACGGGCTCCGATGAACAGTTGCGGCACATTCCTCTGGGCAGGCAGGGAACGATTTATGATATTGCCAATGCTTGTCTCTTCCTGGCCTCCGAGGAATCGTCGTACATAACTGGCGACCAGCTAAATGTCGTTGGTGGCCGTTATCTGGTGGCGGCGGCTACGGATTAGCCGGATTTGGTGTTACTTGACATATAAAACCAACAATTGGGGTTGGGAGGTAAACCTTGGCAGGAACCGAACGGCAAGTAGTCAATACAGCGAGCGCTCCCCAGCCCTTGGGCGCTTATTCTCAAGCTATAAGGGTCAAGGTCGGCGAGTTCTTGTATATTGCGGGCCAGGTAGGAGTCGATAACGACGGCAACCTGGCCGGTGACGGCAGCCTGGCGTCTCAGACTCGCCAGGTCTATGAGAACCTCGGCAACATCCTCAGTTCCGTCGGGGCTTCTTTCAGCGATGTGGTCGAGTTTACCACCTACGTGGTAGGACGAAAGTCGGTAGTCCCCTTCATGGAAGCTCGCGCCGGAATATTTCCAAGCCTCTACCCCAAGGGCGACTATCCTCCCAATACCCTCTTGGTAATTGAAGGTTTGGTTCGTGAGGAATTCCTGGTCGAAATCAAGGCCGTGGCAGCATTGCCGTAGTCTGCGGCCGATTTGTTCCGGCTAACCAGGTTTGTTGAATGGGGGCAAGTATCAATAGCGAACAATCCCACGGCGCGGGCGCCGCAACACTGGATGAAATCCACGGCCTGTTTCAGGCAGCAGTTGCCGATGACCCCTCTCTCTCCCTTCTCAAAGGCTTCAAGGTTGATTTCTCCGGCAACCAGGATTTTCACAAGGTATATCTGGCCGTCCGGTGCCAGTGTGGGACCGCGGGTCTGCTTAGCGTGGAAGTAGCAATGGAGAAAACCCTGCCTGAAGTAAGGGAAGCCATGCCAAGCTTGCTGGAGAACCTGCAAACAAAGGTAAGGATGTTCAACAGCATGTCCTGCGAAATGCACGCCCGAATGAGACAAGGTGCGTTATAATGTTAATACACTAGTTGAATCCAGGTAGCTTCGGGGTTCAGCGATACAGGCAGACCACAGGGAAACCAAGGAGAGGAAGGGATTGCAACGCAAGTTGACCTTTGACCAGGCGTTCCAGGGAACCAAGAACTTTTCCGAAAAGTACGTGGAACGTGGCCCCTACGAGTTTTTTCCGGAGCAGGAAGTGGTGGAGGTGGTCCAGCAAGGGCTGGCCGAGAATCAGGTCAATCATGGATTCCGCTACTGCCCTTGAATGCCACTGAGCGGCGATCCCGTTGAGGACCGCAAGAAGATTTGCCCCTGCGACCGACATCACGAAGACATACAGCGCGACGGCTTTTGCATTTGAATGTTCTTCGTGAGCGAAGAGTTTCTTCGCAAGTATGAACAGGGTGAGGATTTTGTCCAGACCATTGACGAAGCTGTGAAACCCGGAGAGGGCTTGTTCGATCAGGATTACAAGTCAAAGGCCGATTTCAAAAACGGTTGACAGCCAGAATTTCCCAGCTTCGGCACTTTGCCAAATCCAGCACAGGAGACAGTTATTATGGACATTACAGTTTACACTTCCGCTGGTTGAGGTCCTTGCCACATGGTGAAGGTGTATCTTTCACGCAAGGGCCTGGAATTCACGGAACGAAACGTCTCGGAAGATGAAGCTGCCTTGGAATCTCTCCTGGCCATGGGGTTGCGAAGTACCCCGGTCACTGTTATCGGCGACCAGAACATAGTCGGCTACAGCCCTCCCAAGCTGGAAGCGGCCCTTAAAGCTGCCGGGACGTAGCTTACCCGCGATATATTAAGCTTCAGGTTTGCCGTCAATAGGACGCTCTGTCGCCGGATCGTAATGAGCCGGATTGAAAGGGCGTCCTTGTAATGTCTTCGTTTGCCCGTCTTTGATGGGTTTAGGATGTCTGCCCGCTTCACCCCTCAAACAACAGTTGGCTGTCAGGATAATTCTCAGTAGAACTCCTGCTTCTTGAGCTGTTCCTCCACTGGCTGCATTATTTGCTCGTACAGCACCTTCTTGTCTTTCAATTGAAAGAACAGCCACCGAAGCAATACAGGGGCACCCTGGGACTTTGGCTGCCACGTTATGGACCATTGCGTGCCATCGCCAAATGGTTCAAAGGTGTCAATCCGGTCCGACCAGTCTGAGTCCAGAGCTTTGATTTCTCTTCTGTGGGGAGGGTCAAACGCATAAGACCAGCGATGGGCGCCCTGGGATTTGTCCCGAAAAGTGTAAGTTGTGCCCTCATGGCTTTCCAGGCTGCCGTACTTGTCCTCCAACAGGCGAGGGTCCGGGTCTCCGTGGGCCGGAAACGCTGTGACGTGCGTAAATGCCTGCGCCGGGCCAACAGGCAAGTGGGTTGATATGCTGATATTGGGCATTGGTTCCTCAAGGGCGGACCCCCATAGGTCTCGCTCTGCTTGTTTCGGCTGAATGACAGGTCAGGCTAACTTCGGAAGTAAGGAATTACCTCTTTGGCCATGATCTCCATCTGGCGGTAGAGGCTTGCTGGGTCGGGAGACAGAAAACCGAATATAAAATCTCGAACTCCCGCGTCGATGCGTTCCTCAATTCCCTTGATGCAGTCCTGGGGAGTTCCCGTAAGGCAAAGAGCCCGGGCTATATCCTCGGCGCTGCGTTCCGGAGTAACGTACCGCTGCCCCACCTGGGCAACGGCAGTGGCTTGGGCCTCTCCCCGGTCGGTGCTAATCGCTGTGGGCTGGTTTAACCCCCAGTGGAAACCGGTCAGGTCCCTTCCCGCTTCCTCCGCAATCTGCCTCACCTCGTCGTTGGTGGCTTTGAGACGGCGCAGGGTAAACAGGTAAGGATACCAGCCTTCGGCGTGCAGGGCGGCCCGTCGCATGGCCGGCTCGCTGCGTCCGGCTATCCAGGTTGGCGGGTAAGGCTGTTGGTGGGGGCGAGGCAACAGGGTCACATCCTCAAAGTCGAAGAAGCGCCCGTGATGGGTCACATGCTCTTCGGTCCAGAGTCTCTTCATAATCTGCAGCATCTCGTCGGTTCGGCGGCCGCGGGTTTGGACCGGAATGCCTAGTGCGTCAAACTCAATGCGTGTGCCGCGCTGCCCGCTGATACCTATTCCAAAGTCCAGACGCCCCTTGGATACAATGTCCAAAGACGTAACCAGCTTGGCCAGCATGATCGGATGATAGAGGGGAGCAATGACGATGCCTGTCATTACCTGCAACGTTTTGGTGGCTCCGGCCGCCGCCGCCATCATGGGGATGTTTAGCAAAGTTGGCCGGGGAGGGTTGCCGTCCATTATGTGCTCGCCCGTTGTTATCCGGTCGTAACCTAGCTCCTCTGCTTTTTGGGCGAACTCCACCACGTCCCAGTATTCTTCCACGGTGAAATTGCAGCCGAAGGTGATTTGCGGCGTAGTCATTGTCACTCCTTGGACGCAGGTCCAGGCGGAAAATTAAAGTAGTCGGTTCATATCCGTGAGTATTTTAGGGGCTGGGGTTGTTAGTGGCAATTGGGTGCGGACGGTAGACTACTCAACCTTGTCCCCTTTCCCAGCGAGAGGGGAACGAGGTCGAGTAAAAGCGGGGAGGAATCATCCTGATAGCTGTCTCTTGTTGGCTCTTTCTGAAATTAAATGAACTCACTCGTTCGGCGCGCTACGCACGGGTTTCAGCATATTGAGGCGACTATTGCACCACCTTGGTGTCAGGTCGGAAGGCGGCCCAGGCGAACCAGAAGTGGTTGGCATGAACAACGGGAGTCAGTTGGCTTCCGGCAAGGGGCCCCGACAGGGCCTGACCGAAAATATTCCACCGGCTGCCGGTTTCCTGGTCCAGGAATCCGTCACTGTCTTTGCTGAAGGTAAGGGTCTGGCCCTCAAGATCCTGCAGAAAAATACCCGTTGAGCCCACCTCCCTGGAATCTGCAATACGGAAGCCGTCCAGGGCGGAGCGGACGCCGGGCCTGAAAAACACCACTAGGTCTTGGCCGCTGGCTGAGTAATTTACCACCCTCTCAGCCTCAAGGAAAGAAAAGGGAAAGGCTATAGCCTCGTCCTCTACGGTGAGGGCAGCAACCCTCTCCGTGGGCAACAGGCGTTCGTCGGTCTTGCCGAAGAAAAGGAAGGGGGACTGCCCCACCTCATCGTAGCCAACATAGGGATTGGAACCATAGTTCCGTGAATGACCTGTGTCCCGCGAAAGCACCTGAGCTTCCGGGTAGGTGTCCTTGAAGTCCTGCCAGGCGACAATAGTGGCGGGAAGGATTGCCAGCCGTTGCCCCGTAAGCTGGCCCACGATGGCCTCTCCGGTAAGTTGCTGCCACCAGGACTGGGTCTGCCGGTCCCACATTATCAGGTCGCTGTTGCGGAGGTTGCCTGACACTCCGAAGTCGTAAAGTACCCCGTCCAGCCTACGGTCGAAGACAATGGCCGAGTTGCACAAGGGGCAGAAGGTGGCGGCCACCGGTATCCCGCCCACAGTGTCATTTACAATTTCGTGCCAGGTCAGGATTTGCAGAGGGTATGCCCTGGCGTCCCCGTTCAGTTCCAGGGCAATCACGGGTTCCTTTTCTTCCAGCCAGCCGTCCGCTTCAACAACTGACACAAACTTCGGGTCGTCAATCGGTGGTATGCCGTCCCTGGGTACTCCGCCGGAAAAGATTTCGCTGTACGGGACGCTGCGCTTGCTGAAGTCCGTTTCCCAATTTCCCGTGTAAATTCCTGCCTGGCGCAACTCCTTTGCCCATTCAGGTTCTGCTCCAACGGTAGGTTCGGTGGGGCTGGGAGTTGGTACCGGAGTGGCAGAAAGTTCAGTGGCGCCGGGTATGGTTACCGTTGGCGAGGCGACTGAAGGGGAGGACGTGGGCCGGTCTTGCGTTGCTTGGGAAGCCGTTGGGAACGGTTGCAATGTTGGAACATTGGTCGGTAGTTCTACTTGCGCAGGCTGCGTCACCTGGGTGGCTTCTTCCGCAATGCTGAGAGGTGTCGCTGGCGGGTTTTGACTGGCGCTGGGGCCACAGGCAGTTACTGAGACGAGAACCGTCAGGAGCAGCGGGGTAAAGAAGAGAAGAAACCGAAGTCTGGGTCTTTGCATTAAGGAAACTCCGTCTTTCGAGTAAACGTGGTGAGTTCTTGGATCATATCTACCTATTACTACGTCGCAATTGGCCGGGCGGATCAGGTATTTCGGGTAATTGATTGGGGAAGCCTACGCTTGGAGATCGGTTGCGTCAATTCCGGCAGGCGTTTCCTGCTATAGAGATTCAGAGTAAAATACGGACACCAAAGGGGAGAGGGGGCGCTTAATGGCTACGGAACAACAAGGCAAGTTTGAGGTAGATGAAGCGGCAATCCAGCGCACCGTGGAAGGTCTCAAGGGAAGGAATGTCGACGCCGTGGTGGCGGAAAATGGGGTCGAAGCCAGGCAAATCCTGATAGATATGATTCCTGATGGGGCAGAGGTGTTCAAGAGCACTTCCGAAACCCTGGATACCATAGGTTACTCAGACTACATTCGGGAAACTGACCGCTACAAGAACCTTTCATTGGAAATCTCGGAGGAGCCGGACCGTGAGCGGCAACGGGAATTGCGTCGCCTGGCCGGGGTGGCCGAATATTTCGTGGGCAGCGTCCACGCAATTGCCGAGACTGGGGAAGTGCTGGTCGCCAGTGGCTCAGGAAGCCAGTTGGGGGCCTACGTCTTTGACGCCAAGAATGTGATTTGGGTGGCGGGAGTACAGAAAATCTGTCCCACTCTTGATGATGCAATGGCCAGGATAAGGGGTTTTTCGGTGGAACGGCACCACGAGTGGGCGGTTGCCCAGGGCCGCGCTGCAGCTCCCATGGGAAAGTTGATGATTTTCGAGAATGAACAGAATGTGAATCGTATCAAGATGGTGTTAATTAAGGAGTCGTTGGGGTGGTAAGAGTATCTAGGTACCCCATAATTACCGGAAGAACGTTTGACCGCCCGGTAGGCCTGAATTACCATTAGCGCGACAGGCGTCGGCACAACCAAATCGCAGTTATCTAGGAGTTTGTATATGGCCACTACTCAGGAACAGCTCTACGACGTTGGCGGAGTGACCATGCCGCGTCCCTTCAAGATTCGCCGTTTAGGCCACTTTGGCTTTAATGTCAACGATATGGAGGCAGGACTACGGTTCTACAAAGACCTGCTGGGATTCAAGGTTTCGGACCACTTGAATTTCAAGGGGAACCCGCAGAGGGCTGAAATCCTCAAGGATGTTCCCGACAAAGACTGCCAGGGCGCGTTTATGCACCACGGCGGCGACCATCATTCCTTCGTTCTGTTCCCGAAAAAGGCACTGGATGTGCTGGGCCGGGGCAGCGGCCACGAAGGCGACGGTGACGTTACCATCAACCAGATTACCTGGCAGACCGGTTCGCTGGCCGAGGTGGTAAACGGGCACCACTATTTTGATGACATGGGCATTCCCATCCGACGTACTGGCCGGGACATGCCGGGCAGCAACTGGCACACCTACGTATGGGACCCGGACGATAACATCAACGAGCTGTACTATGGAATCGAACAAATAGGTTGGCTGGGCCGCAGCAAGCCCAGGCCCATGCACTACCGGGGATTCGGTGAAGCTCCTACCTTGCCGCAGATGTCCGAAGAAGCCGAAGTAGATGAGGCCGTGGAAAAAGGCATTGAAATCTTCTCCGGCACCCGGGATAGCGAAGCAATGCCGGCGGTCTATGACGTTGACGGCATCCTGCTACCCAGGCCCTTCAAGATTACCAAGATTGGGCCTGTGAACCTCTTCGTGCGAGACCTGGATGCTGCTGCGGAGTTCTATGCAGAGCGGCTGGGCTTCGTTTTCTCCGAGGAGGTCAACTTCAACGGGCACCGTGCAGTTTTCATGCGAAACGGCAACGAACACCATAGTCTTGGGCTGTTCCCCAAGGCACTGCGGGCGGAACTGGGTTGCAGCCCCCACACTTCGTGCATGTCTTTCGGGGTAGAAGTGGGCTCCTACCGGCAGTTGAAAAACGCCGTTACGTTCTTCAAGGACAATGGTGTCACCTTCAAAGAGATTCCCGCGGAACTGCACCCTGGCGTTGACTATGCAGCCTTTGCGCAGGACGCGGACGGGCACCTCATAATGCTTTACTACTACATGGAACAGTTGGGCTGGGAAGGCCAACCGCGTCCCAAGGCACTGCGGCGCAACGTTGGAAATACCGACGAGTGGCCGGACACCCTGGAAGCACTTTCCGACACCTACGTAGACCAGGTATTCCAGGGGCCGTTGGGGTAGCCGGGAGCCTGCTGGAACTTCCCTTCTCACCAGAGATAGAGGTAGGAAGGGGCTACAGTATTTCGTCGCGTATGAAACGGGCTTCCTGATTCCTGAAAGGAGACATAAGAATGCGCCAATTGACTAGTAATGTCTATGTGGAAACGGAGTTGCGTGGTTGCAACCATGGCTTTGTTACAACTTCCGACGGCGTGGTGATGATTGACAGTCCCCACAAGCCTTCCGATGCTATGAAGCTGAAGGCGGAGATTGCCAGGCACGGTCAGCTAAGGTACATCATCAACACCGAACCGCACGGCGACCACTGGACTGGGAATGCTTTCTTCGATGCGCCGGTGATAGCCCACGACGGTGTCCGGACCCGCATTCTTGAGACGGACCTGGAGGAGCACATCGAACGGGTGGCAAACTTCGGGCCGGAAGAGGGCCCGCTGATGCAAGGCTACAAGCCCAACGTACCGATCATCACCTTCAAAAACGGCATGACCTTGCGGGTAGGTGACCACACCTTCCGAATGATCCATATGCCAGGCCATACTCTGTACCAGGCGGCTATAGTTATTGAGGAAGAGGGCGTAGTATTCACCAGCGACAACATCTTCCACAAGGTGCAAACGTGGCTCCACGAGGCAAACCCGGACCTGTGGCTGACGGCCCTGGAGTCGCTGCGCAAGCTGGACGAGGACATTTTCGTGCCTGGGCATGGCGATCTCTGCGACAAGGGCTACTTGGATGAGCAGGGTTCCTTCATCATGGAATGGCGGGATTACGTCAAGGAAGCCATTGACATAGGCATGACCCGGGACGAGGCGGCCCTGAACCTGAACAAGTTGGTAGATCGCTATCCCATGGATGTGGGGCAGGCGGCCATGGCTCCGATGGTGATGCGGATCAGCGCGGCCAACCTGTACGACTACCTGACCGGGGGATGGGAACCGCCGAAGCCTGCCAGCCTGGCCCTGAGGCCGCGCGGAGCATAAAACAGATCTTCGGCAGATGATTGCCAGGAAGGGGAAAAGTTTGAGGGGCGGGTTTCAAACCCGCCCCTCTGTTTTGCCAAGCCAATTCGGCGCAGGGATCCTTGCTTTAGGCGGTTGCCACTTCAATCTTCTTCGCGTAATGGGGCATTATCTCGGTGGAAAAGAGTTCGATTGAGCGCATTGCCTGCTCGTGGCTCAGGTCACCCCACTGGAAAGAGCAGACAAAGTAGTTGGCCCCGGTTGCAACGTATTCGTCCATGTACTCGCTTATGGTTTCCGGTGAGCCGGCAATGGCGCCGAATCCCGCGCCCGACCCGGAATGGCCGTCACCAAGACCGCCTCGCAGGCCGGTCCGGCGCTGCTGGCGTTCCACTTCTTCCAGGGAAGCGTCCAAGTCTCTGCGCTCTTCCCGGGGCAAGTCCCTCGGCGGAGCCGAGGCTGGCCGGGGGTTCATGCCGGACCCGTAGAACTGAGTTAGACCACGCCTCTCTGCTTCAAGCCGGCGTGGAGTACCCAGGTTCCAGCGGTAGGACTCCCAAGCCGGTTGGGCCTCGCGCTGGGCCTGTTCGTCGGTCTCGGCCAGCAGCATGTGGTTGACCAAACCGATCTTGGGTTCAGTGCCTTGAATTGTCAGGGCTCCCTTGCCCTGGTGCTTCTCCCATTCTTCCTTATAGCGCCTTACGTTGGCCTCGAACCCGTCCAGCGAGCCTACGATGATGGTGTTCATGCCGTCCATGGCTGCAGTTTCAACGTTCCGCATGTACCAGAAGGGCGGGAATGGCGTCTGCTGGGGGCGCAGCCGCATGGGCAGTTCGTCGAAGTTGTAGAAGTCTCCGTGGAAGTTCAACTCATCGTGACTGAGTCCTTGCTGTATGCAGCGCAGGGTCTCTTCGTAGCGGGTCGCGTTTAGTTCTACGTCGGTGTCCTGCCCCCAGAAGAAGGCTTCAAAAATGCCGCCGCGGCCCACGCCCAACTCAAGCCGGCCGTTGCTGAGGTGGTCCAGCATGCTGATCTCTTCAATCAGCCGGACCGGGTGGTGCAGGGGCAATACGTATACGCAAGGGCCGAACCTCAGAGTGGTTGTGCGCTGGGACAGTGCTGCCAGGAACACATTCTGGGAGGGTGCCAGGCTATGCACCGCAGGGGTGTGATGCTCGGCCAGGTGGTAGGAATAGAAACCCGCTGACTCGAGCCGTTCCAATTGGATAAGCCGCAGGTCATAAATTTCTTGCAGAGTCATGCCGTGACAGGGTTCTATATGGTCGAATACCCCAAACTCTAATGCCATTGAGCGCTCCTTTGACGAAAAGTCTTCAGCAAAATTTTCACATTGTGCCTATTTTACTACCGGTATTGCGGTATAACAACGTCGACGTAAATCCCTGGCAGTGTGGTAAGACAATCGTGGCGGACCCTATTTCCCCTCTTTTATGAGGTCGGCAGCACGTTCACCAATCATAATGGTGGTGGCGTTGGTGTTGGCCCGGGTAATTTCAGGCATTACCGAGGCGTCTATGACCCGCAAGCTCTCAAGCCCGTGTACGCGGCAATACTGGTCCACCACTGCCATAGGGTCCGAGGATGGCCCCATCTTGCAGGTTACGGTGGTGTGCCCGGCGATTCCCGAATTTCGTACCAGCCAGGCGTCCAGCGCAGCGTCGTCCGCCAGGTCGGCGTCAGTCGGGGCGAGGCGTTCGCCCAGCAGTCCCTCAAAAGCGGAATGCTGAAACAATTCCACGCAGCGTCGCACGGCGGCCCTCAGCCGGGAGCGGTCAAGAGGGTCGGTCAGGAATCTGTAGTCGAGGTCAGGCTGTACCCTGACGTCATTGGAAGTCAGCGTAAGCTCACCCTGGCTGAAGGGCAACTCCAGCCTGCAACCAATGCGAATATCCGGCGTAACCGTACTTTCCGGATAAGAGGTCGTCGGCTGGACCTGAATGTCGTTGCGAGGGCTGGAAGGCTCAGAGGTAAATCGAAGACCCACCTGGTTACGAGGCGCGTCGGAAGCTGGCCGGTTGCCTTCAATCAAGCGGAAGCGCAGGGATGCTGAGGGATGGTTCTTCATGTTCCTTCCCACGCCGGCCAGATCGTGCAAGGGTTCTATGCCCATGTCTTGAAGGTGCTGGGCCGGGCCCACGCCGGACAGCATGAGCAACTGGGGAGACGCGATGGCGCCGCCGCTAAGGATTATCTCGTCTCCTTCCGCAACAAATATCTCGCCGTCGCTCTCTACTTCCACGCCCGTGGCCCGCTTGCCGCTAAAGAGAATGCGATGAGCAAGCACGTTGGAGCGGATTGTGAGGTTCAATCGGTGGCGGCAGGCGTTGAGGTAGGTAATGGCCGTGCTCATTCTAATGCCGCCGGGGTTGTTCAGGGGAAAAGCTCCCACGCCGGTTGCTTCCGGGTGGTTCATGTCGGGGTCTTCTGCGAAACCTGAGCCGACACAAGCTTCGTGAAAGGCGGCCTGAATAGGCAGCCAATCTTCACGGGGGTGACGCCAAACGGGTATAGGGCCATTGGAACCGTGAAAGTCGTCATGTATATTTGCGTCGGTTTCCAGACGACGGAAATAAGGCAGGGTCTTGATGTAGGACCACTCGTCGTTGCCCGCCTCGGCCCAGGCGTCAAAGTCCTCAGTCAAGCCCCGGAGGAAGATCTGGTGGTTGATTGCGCTGGTGCCTCCGGTCACCTTACCCCGGGCCACCAGCACAGGTTGTGGCCGCTCGGGCGTCGACCGGCCCATGAATGACCAGTTGTGAGGAGCGTCTTTCTCAGAAGCTGCCTGGTTCAGGTCAAATTTCAGTTCCTCTGGAAGAGTCTCAGGGTTCGGATAATCGGGCCCTGCTTCCAGGAGCAGGACCGACCGGTTGGGGTCTTCGCTGAGACGGTTCGCCAGAACACATCCAGCCGAGCCCGCGCCGACAATGATAATGTCATATTTCATGGTATTTCCCTGGTCTGATTATTGTAGGTCCGCCTATTCTGCCGGTGAGAACTAGTATTCAGTCAAAGTAGCAGTGTCAGGATATAGCCTGCGGAGTTTGGTTCTGGCCTTTCTGGTGGTAAATCGCCAATTGATCGGGGATGCCACCGCGTTGCGCTCTGACACGTTGGCATTCACCGCCCTCTCCAGGCTGTCCTGGTCGGGGTTGCGTCCCCGCAGGCAGGCCCGGGCCAGGACGCTGAACTCCATCTCCGCCATATTCAGCCAGCTCCCGTGCTTGGGCGTGTAGTGGAACTCCAGTCGCTGGGCGATGCGCCGAGCCTCCGCCGGCGGGAAAGCCTCATAGAGCGACGCCGTCCGATGCGTGTTCAAATTGTCCAGCACCACTCGGACCACCGGTACGTCTGGGTAGGCTTGGTCCACCAGCCAGCGCATCTGAAGGGCGAAGTCCTGCATGGTACGCTGCCTGGTGATAGCCACGTGGCGCCAGCCAGCCCTGGGCTCGCAGGTGAGGAACAGGTTGCGGGTTCCGCCCCTCACGTACTCGTAGTCCTCTCGCCTGGGGCGTCCCGGGGCCGCTGGCAGGGACGGACGGGAATCGGCCAGCAACTGGGTGGAACTCTCGTCGAAGCAGACCACCGGCCGCTGGGGATCGTAGGGCTCGGCGTACAAGTCCAGGACATCCTCCATGTGGGCCACGAAGTCGGAACTCACCTTGGGGATGCACCACTGCTGCTTCTGCCACGGCTTGAGCGCGTTTTTTTCAAGTGTAGCCGCACCGTCTCGTGGGACAAAGACTCCACCAGACCCAGTTCCACCGTCTTCCCCGCCAGAAGTCGCAGGGTCCAGTGGTCGTGGCCCTGGGGCGCTGGGCTGCAGGCCAGGGCAATCAGATGAGCTTCCCCACGTTCGTCCAGCTTCCGGTACCGGTTGACCTGGTTGCGCCGGTGCAGCGTTTCCTCCAACCCCTCTTGCGCATACCGCTTCCTGGCTCGTATTACCGTCCGCTCCGAGATGTCCAGGGCCGTTGCTACTTGGGCAGCCGTCCAGCCCTCATCCACCTTCAGCAGAATGCGTGCCCGGGTGATCGCCTGGGCCGAACTCCGGCCCGACCGGACCACTTTCCGCAGATGACCCTTTTCCTCTGATGAGAGCCTGACCTCATACTTCTTCTGCACCATGGACCCCTCACCTCCCACTACACTTACACCGCGTACCTTATAACGCTACCACTGCTCTCCTGCTATTGCTATGCCTGACAGTTCTCCCTTGACTAACTACTAGTCCGGCAGACCCCGTTGTTCGCCCCGCTCTATGCTTATAACAATTTCGCAGTTCGCAGAGGCATCGCTTCCTTCACTGCCATTACATTCGTCTTCGTCTCCAGCCCCTCCGTCCAGGAAGTCGTCGCCATAATGTCCGATAAGCGTGTCGTTTCCTCCCAGCCCTTGAACGATGTCATGTCCGCCGAATGCCAGAATGGCGTCGTTGCCCTTTCCCCCGATCAGAACATCGTTTCCTGTGCTGCCAAGAAGGATGTCGCGCCGGTAGAATCCAAACAGGATAGCCAGTATGTCATCTTCCTCTGCCACCACGTCGGCGCCCAGAAGAATGTTATTTCCCTGGTTGCCGGACAGGAAATCGCCGCCGGCCTGCCCTATCAACAGGTCGTCCGACTTATCGCCCCGGAGAAAGTCGTTTCCGGACCCGCCGATAAGCTGATCAACTCCATCACCACCCAACAGGTAGTCGTCGCCGGGCCCCCCTATGATCAAGTTATCGCCTGACCCGGCACACAAGATGTCGTGGCCTCCCTTGCCGTATATTCTGTCGTTGCCGGCACGGCCCAGGATTACGTCAGGGCCGTCGGTGCCTATCAGGATGTCATCTCCGGGGGTCCCCACATGGGTTGCCAGTACGCCAAGACAATAGACGTGCTCCTGCTCGTCGACATCGTCCTGGGGAGCGGCGGCTTCAGGTCCGACGTCGTCATCATGCCAGTAGCTGCCTAATACTATTTCCGGGGAGATGATCTCTTTGGTCGGTGGTGAAACGCTGGCCCGAGTTTCTTCCGCGCTCCATAGCAAGATAGTCGTCACCATCAGGACAACACATGCACAAACTAGGGTCAGTTGGCTGGAAGGGGTAGGCAGGTGGCCTATTGTCATTTAAACCTTGAAGTCCTTGTGAAGAAATAGTGAATGATTGGGCCTGCGGGATTTTCGGATCTTGAGCAGTCCCAATTGAATGGTATTATATCCGCAATTGACAAGGGCCGGTAGGATTCGTGATTGTGGCCCAGCGCACCAGCATGAATCAGAAAGAGGGATTGGGTTTCTCCGGTATCCTAATTGCCGGACAGAAGGTGAGGCCATGATCGATCTAAAGGTAGAAAACGGCCAAATCATCGATGGAAGTGGAAGTCCCGGTTTTTTTGGCACTTTGCTCGTGGAAGGAGAAGCAGTTAGTGTCTTCCGAGGAGATTCCAGCCATATTGAGGCAACCAGGGCAATCGATGCTACAGGACATGTGGTGTGCCCGGGTTTCGTGGACCTTCACTCCCATGCTGGGCTGACAATTCTAGGTGAGCCACACCACGATCCCAAGGTGCGCCAGGGCGTAACCACCGAACTGGTGGGCATTGACGGAATATCCCACGCTCCCTTCAAGACCCAGGATGAGTTGCACCGTTACATCTGGCTGGATTCTGGACTAAACGGCTACCCTCCCATGCCGGCAGACTGGTTGACCGTGGCCGAGTTGCTTTCAAAATACGACAATTCAGTAGCAATCAACATTGCCTATATCCTGGGCAACGCGCCGGTCAGGATATGGGGTGTTGGCTGGAATGACCGTCCGGCAACGGCGGCAGAAATGGAGGACATGAAGGCTGTAATCAGGGAGGCTATGGAGGAAGGCGCCTGGGGACTTTCCACCGGCCTGGATTATCCTCCGGGTTCCTATGCCGACACGGCCGAGCTAGCCGAACTTTCGGCCGTGACCGCCTCCCTGGGCGGCTTCTACCATACCCATACCAGGGCGAGCTTACGTTCTCAAGGTCTGCTGGCGCCCTGGGAAGAGGCCCTGGAGATTGGGCGTCGGAGTGGTTGCCCCATCCACTTGACCCACTATCGCCAGAGCGCCCAGGGCTCAGGCAGTCACCTGGACTACCTGGGGCTGGTGGAGAGGGGGAGAGAGGAAGGGCTGGATGTTACCTTTGATTGTTACACCTACCCATATTCTGGTACCACCGTAACTATAGGACTGCCTCACTGGGCCAAGGATGGAGGACCGGAGCGACTGATGGCCGCCCTGCAGGATGCGGACGACCGGGCGCGGATGAAACGGGAATTGCTGCCAGAGCGACTGGAAATGAACTGGTTGACCAATTTCACCCAGCCTCAGAACAGGAAGTACGACGGCCGGTTGATCACCGACATTGGCGAAATGCGGGGACAGGACCCCGCTGACGCGCTTTTCGATTTGCTGGTGGAAGAAAACCTCGGAATATCTACAGTGGGCCTGGGCACCAATCCTCAAACTCTGCCCGCTTTCGTGTCCCACCCCTATGGCATGATTGCCAGCGACGCAATTCTATTTGGCGAGTACCCAAATCCGAGGACCTATGGGTGTTTCCCTATCGTCTTGGCTGAATTCGTTCGCGCTGAGCAACATCTGCGATTGCCCGAGGCAATTCGGAAAATGACCTCTTTCCCGGCACAGCGGCTGGGGCTGCCCAACCGAGGACTACTGAGGGACGGGTTCAAGGCCGACATCGTGGTCTTCAACCCGAATACGGTCAAGACTCATGCCACCCGCGAGGACCCCAAGCATTACCCGGTAGGGATCGAGTACGTCATAGTTAACGGCAAAGTAGTGATCGAAGAGGGTCAAAATACAGGTGCTCTGCCTGGCCGAGCACTTCGCAGAGGGAGGCGTGACTAGTGGATACATACTGTTGTAGTTGGCTGAATGCGGTGAGGGGTCCGTGGCTGCTGCGCTCGTTTTTTCTTCTGGCGGCAGCAGCAATGGGAGTCATGGCAGCAACGGCTTGTGTCGGTATGGAGAAACCAACTCCCATGGTAATGAAAACTCCCACCCCGGACCCCACCAATACGGTCAATGCTGAAACGGGCTCACCCACATACCTGGCCGGAATGGAACTATTTAGCAGGAATTGTGCCCAGTGTCACGGAGAGAAGGCTACTGGCAGCGATGCAGGGCCCCCGTTGATTCACGAGGTATACCAGCCCTACCATCACCCCGATTTTTCCTTTCACACCGCTGTCAACAAGGGGGTTCCTGCTCATCATTGGTTTTACGGCGATATGCCGCCCATTCCAGGTCTGTCCCACGAGGATGTTGAAAAGATTATCTGCTACGTCAGAAAGCTTCAGGACGACAGTGGAATGCCGGCAGGGAATGCCTGCTGAACATTGGACATGCTTCTTCCCGGTCAGTGCGCCGGTCCAGGCGGGAGTCGTATCGGGAAAGGCACGTCCGGGTAATTGTCGACCAATCTCTTCCAGACGTCGTGGCCAATACGTTCGGCCCGGCGCAGAATGTCCTCTTCGTCAATGGTAAGCGCTTTCCCGTCGCGCAGTAGCCAATTGCCGTTGACCATCACCGATGAAATGTCTGCCGGTTGGCCGTTGTGAACGAAGCCGGAAACAATTCGCAAGGTTGGCACAAGGTGAGGCTTGAAAGTATCGACGACGAAAAGGTCCGCTTTATTGCCAACACTAAGTGTACCTGTTTTGTCCGACAGCCCGAGAATAGCTGCTCCTCCGCTAGTGGCCCACTCCAATACCTCCTCGGGTTGAGGGGACATTTCGTCATTACGGCGAACCCGTTCTTGAAAGAGGCCCGCCCGCATAACTTCAACCATGTCCTCGGCCATGTTGTCGGAGCCCATTCCGATGGGGCAACCGGCCGCCTGCAATTCCCGGACTGGGGCGGCAGCGCCTCGTCGGGCGGCAATAGCGGCATTATTGGATATTCCCACTCCGGAGTGACCCAACAGGGCAATTTCCGAGGGTGTAACGTAGCGACAATGGGCGGCCACTAACCGGGGCCCCAGGAAATCGTTGGCGAACAGGTAGTGGGTTGGGTCTACACCCCTGGTCCGCATTACGGCTTCTATTTCGATGCGGCTCTGGGAAAGGTGGATGGTGTATCCGACTTCCTTCGATTCAGCCAGGGACCGTACATCCCGCAGCATTTCAGGGGAACAGGTTTCAGGTGCGTGCGGGGCCAAAAAGCAGGTAACCCGGCCGTTATCGTAATTGTGCCACCTGCTTACCAGGTCGGCGCTACGTTGGATTCCACCTGCCCGTCGGTCGTCTTCAAACTCGTAGAATCCCTCTCGCAGTCTTACGGGGTTGATGTCGTTGATGTTGTCGGCAATGACCAGCCGCAAGCCGGTATCGGCAAGAGTCTGCGCAAACTCGCCCACGTTATCCGCAATTTCAAGCAGTGCCGTGGTGCCGCTTCGAATGGCCTCCAGCGCGCCCAGGGTGGCAATTACCTGACGTTCCTCGGTAGTAAGCAGAGACCGGGTAGTTGTTGGAAAGCGCAGTGTTGTAGGGAAGCCGAAGTCTTCCAGGATTCCGCGGTCGGCGGTAGCCAGCAGGTGGGTGTGGCAGTTAACCAGGCCGGGGAATATCGCCTTGCCCCGGCCGTTGATAACCTCGGCGTCTCTGAATTGGGACACCACCGGTTCAGTCGGACCCAGTGCAACGATTTCTGAGCCTCGCACCGCTAGCGCCGAATCGTAGAGGACAGTTCGTGCCGGGTCCCCAGTTACTATCGTCGCGTTGCCAATGATAGTTTCCATTGCAATTCCCTCTCAGTTGGCGAACGCCCGACCAATGTTCAATACACCCGAACCCATCTTCGAGTCGATATTGCGGGGCCAGACGCCTCACGCTTTGCGGGTCGCGGACAATCATTTGTCTTGACCAAAATTTATCTCACAGTCGGGGCCGGCGTTCCTAACCTGTTAGCCATTATGCGGCGGTCGATGATTGGCTGACATCCTGCCGGGCGTGGTGTAGGATTTGGACACAACCTACCGACAAGATCCTGGCCATGGTGGTGAATTGAAACACGCCCTCATCATACGCCACGCGGCGCCGGAAACGTTAGGCGCCAACTTTACCTGGGTGTTGGAAGAAGCCTGTTTTGAACTAATTCCGTTGAACCTGTTTGAATCGGCTCCCGTATACGGTACTTTCCTCGCACCTCGATTAAAAGGGATAAGCCTTATTATCGCCCTGGGTGGCCCCCTTTCGGCAAACGACGATTTCCCCGCTCTCAAAATGGAAATGGATTACCTGAAAGCAGCACATGATTCTGGCATTCCCATTCTCGCGGTTTGCCTGGGAGCGCAATTATTTAGCAGGGCCCTGGGTGGTCGGGTTGAGCCTACCGGTGGTTACCAGTTCGGCCTGCGAAAAATCTCAGTTACCGATGACGGCGATTCGGATCCGGTATTCGGCAAAATTCGGACCCCCTTGGTGCCGACGCTGCATGGCGAGTGCTTTTCAGTGCCGGAAGAAGGAACGGTACTCGCCGAGGGACATATGCTGCAGCGAGACGGGGGCTATCGAAAAATCAACATGGCTTATCGGCTGGGCAACAGTTACGGCTTTCAGTTTGAGCCCCAACTTACCTACGATGAATTGGCTATTTGGAACCAGGAACTGTATGACGATTACCTGCTGATGGGTGACCGTTTTGACCCCAGGGAAGAAGCTGCGCGTAACCTTAGAGAGTTTGCGAAGTTCGCCCCAACTCACGAGGCCCAGATGCGGGAAATGCTGAAAGCTTTCCTCGCCAAGGCCGGACTAACGCAACCAGGTGCGGTTTCGGACACCGATTTCGGGGAGGGCTCTCTATGACTGTCATGACCGGCGCTCGCGCATTCCTGGAAATGCTCCGTGCCGAGGGAGTCTGCCACATTTTTGGCAATCCGGGCACGAGTGAAAGCGCCATCATGGCGCTGCTTCCAGAATATCCGGACATCCAATATATGCTGGCCACTCAGGAAGGCGTTGCCATGGGCATGGCCGACGGATATGCTCTGGCTTCCGGAAGGCCTGCTGTTGTCAATCTGCACATCGAAACTGGCTTGGCCAATGGCATTAGTTTGCTGCATCATGCCATGGACGGTGGGGTTCCCCTGGTCCTGACCGCCGGCAACAAGGATATAAGGAAACTGGCTGAAGGACGATCAGACCTTGCTGAAATGGTCCGACAGTTTACCAAGTGGAGTGTTGAGGTTACGCACCCGGAGCAGGTGCCGGGAGTCATGCGCCGGGCGTTTCAGGAAGCCAGGAACGCACCGACAGGCCCGGTGTTTGTAGGTCTTGCCGCCAATGCGCTGGATGGCGCCGCCGAAATGGCAATCACTCCTTCGGAGCCTGCCCCGCTGCTGCCGATGCCCAATCCCATGGCAGTGGAGGAGGCGGCAAGGCTTCTGGCGAGGGCTGCGAGACCGGTAATGATTGTCGGTGACCGGGTTGCCCAGGCCGGAGGAATGAAGGCGGCGGTCGTCTTGGCCGAGCGCCTGGGCGCCGGAGTGTACGCGACTTCAATGGCGCGGGCCAATTTCCCGTCCGGGCACCCGCAGTTCCTGGGACGGATCAATCCCACCCTCTCGGCGGGCCGCCAACTGCTGGCGGATGCAGACGTGATACTGGCAGTCGGAGCCAATGTCTTTTCGGGATTCTTTTATCTTTCCGGAAACAGCCTGGGCACATCAACGAAACTGATTCATTTGGATTCTCACCTGAGGGAAATCGGCAAGATTGAGCCTGCCGCCGTCTCCATATTCGGGGATCCCAAGGCAGGAATGGAAATGTTAGAGGTGGCGGTCCAGGGCCTGATCGATAACATTCAGGCCGACCGAATTCAGGCTCGAAATGCGGCCTATGCTGCACTAAAAGAAGATACCCAGAAGCGGCGGGAACAAAAACTGGGTGAGCTTTGGGAGAGGCGCCCGATGGCTCCGGAGCGGATGATGCACGAGATCGCCGTAGCCCTGCCACCGGAAACAATAGTGGTTGATGACTCGATTAGTTCCAAGGACGCCCTGCACGGGGCCCTCCAGTTTAATGAACCGGGCAGCATCTACGGGGAAAGGATTGGGGCCATAGGCTGGGGAATGGGCGCTGGTTTGGGAGTAAAGCTGGCTGAAAGAGAACGACCGGTAGTAGCCGTTGTGGGAGACGGAAGCGCAATGATGACGGTGCAGGCGCTGTGGACGGCGGCGAACTATAACATTCCCGTCATCTATCTGGTCTGCAATAACCGGTCCTATCGTATTCTGAAATTGAATATGAACATTCACCGTCGGGAAATTCTGGGGCAGGAAGTGGGAGAAGATTTTGAGGGATATGTGGGGATGGACTTTGCTCTGCCACTGAACATTGCTGGCATAGCTGAGGCCATCGGCGTCTATGGTAGAACTATCAGTGACCCCGGGCAAATTGGGCCGGAAATCAAGAGAGCCCTGGAGTCTGGAAAGCCGGCGGTCCTGGACGTGGTTATTGACGGCAAATTGTGAAGGGTCTAATAGCGAATGCCAACAATACCTTTTGGACCACCGTCAATCTTGGCCGAACCTTTCTTCCTTACGGTTCCTTGGTTCGATTCTAGTCATTAAACTGCTGGCGACCGCTGAATTTCCGCTCTTGGTATGGTTGACGAGGCCTCCGGCGAAGTGATTAGTCCCCTACGTCTTTTGTCCGCCATCGATTACCTGGGCTATAATGGGCCGACTGCTGGTATGGCATGTAATTGGGGAGCCGAGAATGAGTGATATTTATCTGGACTATAACGCCACTACCCCCATAGACCCGCAAGTTGCGGAGGCCATGCTGCCCTATATTCATGGGCTGTTCGGTAATCCCTCCAGTGGCCATTCCTTTGGTTTGGCGGCCCGGGAAGGGGTTGATCGGGCCCGCGGCCAAGTAGCCAGTCTGTTGGGGTGTGACAACGACGACCTAATATTCACCAGTGGCGGAACGGAAGCTAATAACCATGCCATCAAAGGGGTTGCCATTGCCTACCGAGCGCGCGGCAACCACATCATCACTTCGGCAGTTGAGCATCCGGCCGTTACCGAGGTTTGCCACTACCTGGAGGGTCAGGGCTTCCGAGTAACCTATCTTCCAGTGGACGAGTACGGAATAGTGGAAGTGAGCCAAGTAGAGGAAGCGCTCACTGAAGAGACTCTGCTGGTTACCATAATGCACGCCAACAACGAAGTTGGCACCATAGAGCCGATCGCTGAAATAGCCCAGGCAGCCCATCGGTGTGGCGCCCTGGTTCATGCGGACTGCGCCCAATCAGTCGGTAAGATACCAGTGAAGGTGGATGACCTGGGAGTGGACTTGCTGTCCATCGCTGGACACAAGCTCTATGCGCCCAAGGGTATCGGCGCCCTCTACATAAGGCCAGGAGTTAAGCTGGAAAAGCTGATGCACGGCGCCAATCACGAGCAAAACCGACGGGCTGGCACAGAGAACGTCATAGAGATGGCGGGCTTGGGTATGGCATGTGAGTTAATTGAACTGAAACTCCCGGCGTATGCCGGTCACATGCGTCAGATGAGGGACCGGCTTGAACAGGGTTTGCAGGGACTGAACTGCGACGTGAGAATAAACGGCCATCCGGATAAGCGATTGCCCAACACTACCAGCGTCAGCTTCAGGGGCCTCGAGGCGGACCGGTTATTGGCCAACCTGCTGACGGTGGCCGCCTCCGCCGGGGCCGCCTGCCACAGTGACCAGGTTGAAGTGTCCCACGTATTGGCCGCTATGAACGTTCCATTGGAATATGCCATGGGAACTTTGCGCTTTTCCGTGGGACGCTATACCACCTTGGAAGAAATCGACCGGGCGGTGGCCGAGGTTGGAGACGTGGTTGGCGAGTTGACCAGCGTCCAGGCAACCGCCGACTGAAAATCACCAACAAGGAGCATGAGTGTTCCCAGACTCGCCTGGCCTTTATGTCTTGTCACCCATTTGGAAGAGAAGTTTAGGAGAAGAAGAGCATGACTACGCAATCCAATACTGGAGCACTGGATGCAACTACATTGGCCGGCTATCAGGAGGCGTTTGAGGCCCAGCCTGCTCACCAGTTGATGCAGAACGTGGTTACCCAGCATGACGTCAACGATGTTGCGCTAAACCGCAACATTGTTGCGGAGGCAACTCATACCTTTTCCACGACCCTGGATGAATGGGGAGTGACCAACCAGGCCAGGTCCGGTCGCTGTTGGATGTTTGCCGGCCTCAACCTCTTCCGCTCCGAAACCAGGAATCTGCTGAAAGTGAAAGAGTTCGAGTTTAGCCAAAGCTACGTGATGTTTTGGGACAAGATGGAGAGGGCCAACTACATCTTGGAAGCCGTAATCGAAACCGCAGACCGGCCCATAGACGACCGGGTGGTGGCCTGGTTGTTGCACCAGCCACTGGGCGACGGCGGTCAGTGGGACATGTTTGTCAGCCTGGTCAAGAAGCATGGGGTAGTCCCCAAGACCGTCATGCCTGAGACAGAAAGCTCAGGAAACTCCATGCGAATGAACGCGGGGCTCAATTACCAGGTGCGCCAGGGGGCACGAGACATCCGGCAAATTTACGGCGAAGAGGGCGGCTTGGACGCCATGCGCCAGGCCAAGCAGGAAACTCTGCAATCCATCTACCAGATTCTCTGCATACACCTTGGAAATCCACCGGCCAATTTTAACTGGCAGTGGAAGGACAAGGATGGGGAATTCCACCGCGATGGAGCTATGACGCCCCTGGAGTTCGCTGAGAAGTACATTACCACCCCCATGGACGAGTACGTCTGCCTGGTTCACGATCCGCGGGAGGGCAATCCTCCGGGCCGTACTTACACTGTCCAGTATCTGGGCAACGTGGTAGATGGAACCCGGATCAAATATCTGAACGTAGATGTCGAACTTATGAAGGACATCGCCATGCGTATGCTGCAGGACGGCATGCCGGTTTGGATGGGATGCGATACCGGTAAGCAGATGCACCGGGACAAGGGTTTGTGGGATGCCGATTTATTCGATTATGGCAGTGTCTACAATGCCGAGTTTTCCATGGACAAGGCGGAACGTCTGGAATATCACCAAACGGCCATGACGCACGCGATGCTGTTTACCGGAGTGGACGTTGTTGAAGGCAAACCGCGTCGGTGGCGGGTGGAAAACAGCTGGGACGATAAGGTGGGAGACAAGGGCTTTTTCCTGATGAACGATTCCTGGTTCGCCGAGTACATGTTTGAAATCGCCGCTCCCAAGAGCTACCTGCCCGAGGACTTACAGGCTGCCCTGGACGTGGAACCGGTGGTGCTGCCTCCGTGGGACCCCATGGGGAGTTTGGCGGAAAGATAGTCGTAAGGCGGTAAAGGGATTGCCTGATTCCACAGAGTCCTTCGAATAATGGAGTTAGAGCGGCGGTCGGCACGTTTCAGAAATCTCAGGCCATCCCTTTATACTGGGGTATCGCGTTTGGGACCTCACTGTTGAACATTCGTGTAGCAACCTTTCATTCAACTCTTTCGAGGGACTACATGCTCCGAGTCCAATGACAGCCACCACTGGACAGCCCTGTTACCCTCTCATAACATAGTCTTTGTGATGCAGATTTTCCCCACCTCATTCAGGCGGCCCGATGGCAGGGAGTAA
This sequence comes from Dehalococcoidia bacterium, assembly GCA_965215975.1. Taxonomy (GTDB): domain Bacteria; phylum Chloroflexota; class Dehalococcoidia; order Lucifugimonadales; family UBA3495; genus Bin22. The sequence continues at coordinate 2,759,359 of OZ244136.1, forward strand.
GTGGGCGGAAACGAGCGGAAATGGTGGGGAATATATTTTTTCTGCTCAACCTTGGTGCCGGCCAATCCCTGGTGACGGTGTTCGACACTTGAAATGCGATTGCCCTGATCCCTTACATAAACGCAATTGACACTACTACCCTTGCGTAGTAATCTGCCCACAAGAGCGGAGAAGCCATGAGGCTTTTTCGCTCATCGCAAGCTGGAAACGTTAGCAATAAATTGGAGGTAACTGTATGCCTTATGAAGGTTTAATAGCGGAAACTGTCAATATCAATGGTCATAATGGCGACCAGATCGATGCCTACCTGGCCCGGCCGTTGGGCGCCGGTCCTTTCCCCGGAGTTGTATTGATCCACCACATGCCAGGCTGGGACGAGGCCTCCAAGGAAATGGCCCGCAAGCTGGCGTACAATGGCTACGTATGTATCTCACCCAACCTGCACTTCCGAGAAGGTCAGGGAGATCCTACGGCCAACAGCACCAGCGTTCGCGAAGCCGGCGGCATGCCAGATGACCGGACTCTTGGCGACGTGGCTTCTGCCCGCGACTTCCTGCGATCTTTGCCGTATCACAATGACAAAGTCGGAGTTATAGGATTCTGCTCCGGTGGCCGCCAGACTTACCTGGTTGCCTGTCGCCTGGACGGCATCGACGCTGCGGTTAACTGCTGGGGCGGTGGTGTAACCACCGTACCGGAAGGTGACCTGGAGCTCTCCCGCCAACCCGTGGCGCCGGTGGACTACACGTCTGGCCTCAGCAGTCCGCTGCTGGGTCTGTTTGGCAATGATGATGCCCGACCCTCTCCGCAGGACGTAAACGACCTGGAAGAGGCGTTGAAGGCAGCCGGGAAGGACTATGAGTTCTTCCGCTATGACAACGCGGGCCACGGCTTCTTCGCCGTTGACCGCCCAAGCTACCGGCAGGAAGCCGCTGTGGACGGCTGGAAGCAGGTCCTTCGCTTCTATGGCGCCCACCTGGCTACCGGAAGCCGGGAGATGGCCGGAGTAGCCGACAACGACTAAGCCTTCTCAGAGATGTCCTTGCCGATAGGCGGAACTCTTAATAGTTGACTGTGGCGCCACTGATTTAACAGATCTGTGGCGCCTTTGCTATGTGGAAGATAGAGAAAGGGCTGCCCTATTTTAAACAGTTCAGTGTTAGGTTGGGATGGGATCGGTTGATACGCAAAGACAATCGGCCAATGGTGGGACTGCAACTCAGATTATTCGTTAAATTTCGATGAGAGTGTTGACATTACATTCGAAACTGTGATAATTTGCACAAGGTAAAGGCTATGATGGAGACGAGTAGGCAAGGCGCGGCGCTCAGCGAGCCTGGTTTGGTGTGAGCAGGTACGCCAACTTTGTTGAAAATCCCTCCGGAGCTGCCAGCCCAACGGCAATTAGCAGGTGTAACAAGGTTGCCTAGTAAGCCAGGCCGAGGTTCGTCGCTCGTTATCAGTGACGGGGCATGTTAGTGCCGCTAAGAGAGGTCCGGTAAGCCGGATAAATAGGGTGGTACCGCGGGAATAAATGTATCCCGTCCCTATGTGGGGACGGGTTTTTTTATTTGCCCACGGGCGGCCTTCCCGATACCTTTCTCGGCGGGAGAAGGCAAGAGTATTGGAGGCTGCTGTGCAACTTAAAGGATCGGAAATCATCTGTGAAAGCCTGCTCCAGGAAGGAGTGGACGTAATTTTCGGGCATCCCGGCGGGGCGATCTTGCCCTTCTACGATGCCCTGTGGAGCTATCCTCAACTGCGGCATATCCTGGTTCGGCACGAACAATCGGCTTCCCATGCCGCCGATGGTTACTCACGCGTCACCGGGAAGGTAGGAGTGTGCGTGGCGACTTCGGGCCCCGGGGCAACCAACCTCGTAACCGGCTTGATGGGGGCCAAGGCTGATTCAGTGCCTATTGTTGCGATTACCGGTCAGGTTGCAAGGACCGCGCTGGGCTCGGAAGCGTTCCAGGAATGTGATATCTGCTCTATAGCTTCTGTCTGTACCAAGCGGACCTACCTCGTAATGTCTGCGGCGGATCTACCTCACACAATCCGGGAGGCCTTCCAGATAGCTCAGGAAGGAAGGCCGGGACCGGTATTGATTGACGTGCCACGGGATGTGCAGCTTGAGTTGGCCGAGTTTGAGTATCCCGAAATTCCGGTGCCGGCACGGGCTGCCATGTCCGAAGAAACCGAAGCTGCGGTTGTGAAGGCAGCCAAGCTGATCAATGAAGCCGAGCGTCCTGTGCTAATCTCCGGCCACGGTGTGCTGGCCTCCCATGCATGGGACGAGCTGATGGAATTGGCCGAGGCCACCGGAATTCCTGTGATCAATACTCTTCTTGGACTCAGCAGCTTCCCGCGCAATCATCCCCTCAGCCTGGGTATGCTGGGCATGCACGGCATGTACTGGTCGAACATTGTGGTGGACCAGGCAGACCTGGTTGTTGGTTTGGGGATGCGCTTCGACGACCGGGTAACCGGGAAGGCATCCACCTTCGCTCCCCACGCCAGAATCATTCACCTGGACATAGAGTCCAGTCAGGTCGGACGAAATGTGCCGGTGGAAGTTCCGCTGGTGGGTGACGCCAAGGTAATCATGCGGGCGCTGGTCCCGCTGGTGAAGAACGTCGACCGGCCCGAATGGATGAGCTATATCGAGGGTCTGAAGAAAGACCATCCATCTTTGGCGATTCCCAAGACGGACAAATTGCTGGTGCAGCACGTATTGTCGGAAATGAACGAGCTGATCCAGGAGAATCCGGAATCCGTGATAGTTACAGGAGTAGGCCAGCACCAGATGTGGGCGGCCCAATTCCTTTTCTTTAATGGGCACAACACCTTTGTCTCGTCGGGTGGCCTGGGGGCCATGGGTTTTGAGCTTCCGGCCGCCATGGGCGCGCAGGTAGGGCAGCCCAACGTCCCAGTGTGGAGCATTGCTGGTGACGGCGGAATTCAGATGACCTCGCAGGAATTGGCCACCGTGGCCCAGGAGAACCTGCCGGTTAAGATAGCCTTGATAAACAACGGTTATCTGGGAATGGTACGGCAATGGCAGGAGATGTTCTTTGAGAATCACCTGAAAGAGGTGCCGATACCCGGGCCGGACTTCGTTAAACTTTCCCAGGCTTATGGGATACCGGCGATGAAGGTAACCCACCAGGAAGACGTAATGCCGGCCTTGCGCAAGGCCCAGGCCCACGATGGCCCATACTTGATCGAATTTGTTGTGGACCCGTCGGTCAACCTTTACCCAATGGTGCCGCCGGGCGGATCACTGGGCGAAACAATGGAAGACCCCTTGACCGTCGGGGCGACAACCAGCTAGGGTATTAGAGTCGGCAGAGAGTCTGCCAGAATCCCGTTTAGCAGGGTGCAGTTTTGGAAGAAGTTACCATTCAAGAAGCATCGCGGCGGTTGAACGTCTCCCAGGATGTTATACGCCGGTACATTCGTGAAGGCCAACTGAATGCCAGGCGGCAAAGCGGCGAAGAAGGCCGTGCGTGGGTAGTGGAACTACCCGAGGAAGGCTGGCAGGATGAACACAAGGACCACATTAACCAGTTGGCCCAACAGTTGACGCCGTGGTGGTGGCCAAACCCCCACCGGCGGGGCGAAGTCCATTACGTGGAAGGCCTGGGCATAGAAGAAGTGGCTCCGGTATATTTGTGCGGCATGTCTTCTGAGGACTTCTGGCCGGCGGTCGGTCATGCTGTAGAGCAACGGTGTCCCATCTGCGTGGACGAGGTAAAGCACCGCGGGTTGCCAATGGAAACCCGGGAATAACGACCCTTCGCAAGTCATCAGCGGCGAAATTTGGGGCCACTGCCTATAACGACTAAGAGTTGTCGAAGGCAATGGCCCCAATTATTGGTGGCCTTAGTGGGAGGAGAAAGGAAACTTAGCTGATTTGGTAAACCCAGACCTGGTGCAAAACCTCAGGCTCACCCTTGGGCAATGGCTGGAAGGTGTCGCCCACCTCTAATAGCTTCCACAACCCGGCTGATTCCAGGGCATCCATCTTTTCCTTAAAGCCGTTTTCCACGTAAATATCTGTTCTCAAGCTGAATACAACATGCCCGCCGCTCTTGGTCACACGCACCAATTCGTCCAACGAACCAGCCGGGGCGTGGCCTTGGGTAAACACACCGACAATAATTGAAGCGTCAAATTGGTCGGTCTTGTAATCCAGCCTTTCCCCCATGGTCATCTGGTCTAAGGCCTGATAGATATTCTTCTTCCGGGCCACATCCAGCATTCCGGTGGAAAGATCCATGGCCGTCAGTTTACGATACCCGTGCTGGTGCAGGCATTCACCTACCAGGCCCGTTCCAGCACCTGCATCAAGTATTGACGCTTCCTTGTCAACGTGCTTGGCCAGTGAGTCTGACGTGCGCTGCGGAGATATCCAGCCAAAATCGGTCTCCAGGTCCGCATCATATTCCTGAGCCCACTGGTCGTAACGCTCCTCCAGTTCCTGTTCGTTCTGGGAGGAGTACACCCATTGAACACGATTGTTCTGTGTCATTCTTATCCTCGAATCTCTCTGGCGCCGGGATTAGCGGGCAGACACGTAAGATATCCTACTTGCGGCAAACAAACATCGCCCAGCCAACTTCCTGGTTCTCCACGGCAGCGGCAGTTTCCCGGTAGGCTTCAGCTAGGAAGGCGAACCGCTCACGGTGCTCTTCGTTCCCCTGGGACGCGGCGTTGCTCAACATGAGATAGCTGGTCTTCAGATGGGCCGAAATGTCGTCGGCTATCAAGATTTCAAAACCCAAAGCTTTCAGGTCTTCCTGGTAGGAGGCGAAGCTGAAGTCGGTGTCATAGAGCAAGCGGTCATAGACGAATGTCTTGGCCTTTTCACTGATGTTGGGCTGAGGCTTAATAAGGTCGTCAAAGACGAAGATGCCCCCGGGTTTGAGGACCCGGTAAACCTCTTCTAGCACTTTCACCTTATCGGGAACGTGGTAAATGGTAGCCTGGCTCCAGGCGTGGGTAAAGGAATTGTCCTCGATAGGCAAGTCAGTTGCAGAGCCTTTCTTGAAAGACACCTTGTCTTGCACTTCACGGCTTTCGTCATCCAGGGAATCAATAGCGTTGGCAATCCGAACGCCGCTCAGGTCTACCCCGGCAATCTGGCAGCCGGAGGACTTGCACAATGCAACAGCAGTGGTGCCACTGCCGCAACCCACGTCAATCACCACAGAGTCAGAGTTGATCTGGCCGCGTTGGGCCATAACCTTGTTGAGGTTGGCCCCCGCCTCCAGGAAGGTCATTTTGGCGCCTTCCTCAAAGAGTCCCCAGTGAACGCTGCCGTCCTTGTCCCAAAGGGCGCGGTAAACGGCATCCTCATGGTCGTAGTATTGTTCGGTTTCGGCCTCACTATACGGCGATGGCATTTTCAATCTCCGTCAAGTAGTAAGCGAATTCGTTGGTTTCAGTTACCATTACGGCCTTGGGCTTCACCGGTTCCTCAGTTACTTCGAACGCCATGATGATGACTTTGTGACCGGGGTTGGTCAGCTTGGCGGCGGCGCCCTGAACGGAAATAATTCCGCTGCCCCGTTCGCCGGGAATGGCGTAGGTCTCAAACCGGGAGCCGTTGTTGATATCGCACACCAGTACCTTTTCGTACTCCCAGATATCGGACTTATCCATCAAATTCTGGTCGATAACAATGCTGCCAACATAATCCTCGTCACAATTGGTCACCGTTGCCCGGTGAATCTTCGACCTCATGAGTTGTCGCATGTAATCCTCCTCCTAGTTGCTAATGGTCTCCATTTCGTCGTTTGGGGGGTAACTGAGCACACAAGTTTCTATGTCCTGGGCTCAAAGAGCTACCGGGAAAGAGTCGTTCCACATCAGTTTGATACATTGCGCCGTTAAACTGGCGAATAAGTATCAGCCACGCCTACCCAACAAAGACTCTTGTGTAGGAAGCTAATGAAGCTAGGGCTCACAGGGGAGTTGGCGGCTTGGGAGAGAAGCGGTGTTTCCGAAGTAGGTAAAAGAACGCCCAGTTACGGTCTCGCGCCACGTATAAACCATTGTACCGACCTGCCCGTTGGGCTGGGTACTCTCAGGTTTGGCCTGACGCTTTCGTGATAAACTTACACGCATCCTTGGCTACCCCCCCTTTGATGTGTAGGGTGCGTTGTCAGTGCATATTATAGGCACCCCTCCGTGATGTCAAATATTAATGCGAATATTATCCCTCGTACATAATCTGGCATACCCGGAAAGGCCTCACTTCCCGGCAGCGTTCAACGTTGATCCGTAGAATTTAGGGATATTTGCTTTGGAAATTGTGAAATTTGGACAGGTAATGAATGAGGGGGTACTCACGTGTTTGATCTGCTGATAGACCGGGGCCGCATTGTTGATGGTACCGGGCAGACTTGGTTCCGTGGAAGTGTTGGGATAAACGGCGATGTTATTTCCGTGCTGCGCGGCGATACTTCCTCCGTTGCCGCCGACCGGGTCATAGATGCAGGCGACAAAGTAATCTGTCCAGGCTTCATAGACATGCACTCCCATTCGGACCTGATGCTGTTGACAAGCCCAACCAACGATGCAAAGTTGAGGCAGGGTGTAACCACCGATGCCCTGGGTATGGACGGCCTGTCCTATGCTCCAACGTCTCCGGCCCGGTTGGAAGAGCTGCTGACCTATCTGGCCGCAATCAACGGCACACCGCCCAGGGATGTGCGCTGGGGCCGGGTCAGTGAATTCCTGGACCTGCTGGACGGTAAGGCTGCCTGTAACGTAGTGTATTTCGTACCCCATGCGGCAATCAGAGTGGAAGCAATGGGCTGGGAAGACCGTCTGCCGACGGAGGCTGAGCTGACCCGAATGCAGGAATTGGCCCGGCAGGGAATGCGAGACGGCGCTTTCGGTTTTTCCACGGGGCTCACCTACCCGCCGGGAGCATACAGCGATACCGATGAACTGGTGGGGATTTGCGAGGCCATTCGCGACAACGGTGGCATCTACATGACCCACGCCCGGTACAGCTTGGGTGACCGGCTTCTGGACCCCTTCCGGGAGGCGATCAATATTGGCCACAGCAGCGGAGTGCCAGTCCACATTTCCCATTACCACAGTCCAGTGGAAGGGTTGGGTACGAGAATGGTCTCGCTGGTGGACGAAGGCAGAAGCGCCGGTATCGACGTGACTTTCGATCAGTATCCCTACCCAGCGGCCAGCACCGTGCTGCACTCCCTTTTGCCCTATTGGGTCCACGCTGGTGGCCCCAACCTGCTCTTCCGACGGATACACGAGCAGAGTATCCGGGATGAAATCGGGGACACGGTGGAGCCTCAATGGGGCCTTAGCCTTGACCACTACATCTTCAGCCATATCGGTTCGGACAAGAACAAAGAATGGGAGGGTCGGTCGCTGGTTGACCTGGCCGAGCACCGGGGAAAGCGAATGGTCGACGCTATTTGCGACCTGCTCATTGAAGAAAACCTGGAAGTGGCTTTCGTGGCTCGTACCGGCAACCCGGAAAACATCCGGAATATCGCCAGGCATCCTGCCCAAATGGTAGGTTCCGATGGGCTTTTGACCGGCGGCCACCCTAACCCACGCAGTTATGGGACATTTCCCTATGTGCTGGGGCAATTCGTCCGGGAGGAAGGTCTCTTTCCTTTGGAGGAAGGGGTCCGAAAAATGACCTCCTACCCGGCGCAAAGACTTGGGCTGAAAGACCGCGGCATTATTCGCGACGGCATGAAGGCGGACATCGTGGTGTTTGACCCGGATAAGGTGGAAGCGATGGCCACCTTTGAGGACCCCAAGCAATATCCTGTCGGAATCGAGTACGTTCTGGTCAACGGCCGGGTCGTGATAGATCAAGGGGAGCATACCGGAGCGCTGCCCGGCAAGGCTCTGCGGTCACAGTAAGCGGGGATGTGGTAGGAGCAAGAAACAAAATGCCCGCCATGTAGCCCTCGGGCTCCAGGCGGGCATCTTCATTTTCCTAAGGTTCCAGGGAGTTGTTAGCGTCCCTTCCAGACCGGCGCCCGTTTTTCAGCAAAGGCGCGGACGCCTTCCTGGGCGTCTTCGGAGAGTAGCACTTCGTCGCGCTTTTTCTGGGCGAAGGCCACCCGGTCTTCCATGTTCATTTCGGAACCCTTGATGGAGGCCTCCTTGATTGCGGCCAGGGACAGCGGCGCGTTGGCCGTGATCATGCGGGCCATTTCCTCGGCCCGGGGCATCACATCTTCCGGGGGCACCACGTAGTTGACCAGCATCAGGTCCAGGGCCCTCTGGGAGTCCACAAATTCCCCGGTAAACAGGAACTCAAAAGCAATGTTTCTCGGCACGACCTGGGACAGCAGGGCGGGGCCACTGACCGAAGAAATGCCCCGTTTGGCCTGGGGCCAGCCGAATCGAGCCTCCGAGGAGGCAATCCGAATGTCGCTGCCAAGGGCAATGCCGCAGCCCTGGGCCAGGCAAATTCCGTTAATGGCGGAAATAATGGGCTTGAAAATCCTCGACTGCTCAACGTAAAGGTCGCCGGTGGTAACTCCCTCGTTGGCCTGGTCGTTTGCCATGGCGACGAGGTCGTGGCCGGTGGAGAAAGCACGGCCTCTTCCCGTTACGATAGCGCACCGCACCTCGTGGTTAGTCTTGACGTCCTGGAATGCCTCCCACAGTAGCTGCCGCATGTTCGGGTCGATGGCGTTCAACTTCTCGGGACGGTTCATGGTTATATAGGCAATGCCGTCCTTGATTTCGTATATTGCTTCCGGTTCGGTCTGCGTGGTCAAGGTAGTTTCCTCCTTCATTGATGTGGGCAGGGGCGATTGGCGACTCGCCAGATCGATTCCATTCTTTTTCTTGCCAATTTAGTGGTGCACGTTAAATTATCCGCGAGCCTGTGGGCTTGGTCCCTATTACGCCCGCCTGCTCAAGATCGTCTATATCCGTTTCATTCAGGCCCAACAACTCCCGGTAGACCTGGCGATTATGCTGGCCCAGGGTGGGAGAGGGCCAGTGGACCTGGCCAGGGGTCTTGGACATGCGCCAGGCAAAGCCCTGGTACCACTTGGGCCCGACTCGGGGGTGGTCCACGTAGTTGAACGTACCTCGGTCAAGGTAGTGCGGGTTTTCCAGGAGGTCGGGGCCGCGCAGTACGGGGCCGGAGGGTACGCCATGCTCTTGCAGCAAGCGGGTCATCTCCCACATGTCGCGATCTTTGGCCCAGGCACCAATGATCTCATCCAACTCGCGGCGGTGATGCAGCCGATCTTCGTTAGTGGCAAATCGGGCGTCTCCGGCCAAGTCAGGTCGCCCAATTGCGTCGGCCAACTGCCGCCATTGCTCATCGTTGGTAGCTGCGATGGTGACCCAGCGGTCGTCTCCCGCGCAGGAGTAGGCGTTTTGCGGGGCGAACCAGGGCGAATGGTTTCCCAGGCGTTCCGGTTCCTGCTCACTGATCTGGTAGGCCAAGACCTCGCCGCCTATAAGGGCCACAGCCGATTCCTGCTGGGATACGTCCACGAATACGCCCTTGCCGGTGCGCCGGCGATACCTTAGGGCCGCCAGCAAGACGCCTGCGGCGTGGGAACCGGTAATCGGGTCGCCATGGTTAATTCCGGACTTCATGGGGCCGTCATTGGCATAACCGGTCATGTGGGCCATGCCTGAAAGCTGCTCCTGGCCAATTCCATAGGCCACATACTGTTGCCAGGGTCCGGTGTTGCCAAAGGCGGGCATGGAGGCGTAAATCAGGTCTGGGCGAATCTGGCGTAGAGTCTCGTAGTCATAACCCAACCGGGAAAGGCTGCCCTGGCGGAAGTTCTCTACCAGTACGTCGCTGACGGATACCAGTTCTTCGAATACCTGCCGACCTTTTTCCTCGGTCAATTCCAGGGTGATGCCGTACTTACTCATGTGCAGGCAGTTGAACCAGCCGTTGCGATTCCAGGCCTCTTCTCCAGGTTCCGAATCCGGGTAGGCGGCGATACCGGGCGCCGGGTTCACCGGTCCCCGGTGGGAGTCATAGACGCGCATGGACTCCATCTTGATGACTTCAGCACCCATGTCGGCCAGCAGCTTCGTGCAATAGGGGCCGGCCCAAATACGGGAAAGGTCCAGAATGCGGTAGTTCTTGAGAGGTTGTGCCGCGCTCATCTAGATGACTCCCTCGGCGAAGAGACGCTCAACTGCCTGGCTGGAATAACCCAGGTCGCCCAGAACCGCAAGGTTGTGTTCGGCCAGCAGGGGCGCCCGGCGATAGACCCAGGCTTCGGCCACCTTTGGGTCGGGGCTGATAGGCGGGCCCGGGTACCGATGAGTTCCGGCAATGGGGTGTTCCAACTCCACAAAGTAGTCGCGGGCCACCAGCTGTTCCATTTCAAGGATATCTTCCATGCCGGCTACGAAGGCGAATCCCAATCCGTGGTCTTGGCCGGCCTTGAAGATGTCTACCTTGTCGTGCTCCAGCAGCCAGGGCAGCATCAGGGCATCCACCTCATCGGCGTTAAGCAACCGTCCCTGGCGAGAAGCGAAGCGGGAATCTGCCAATTCTTCACTTTCCATGATGTTTGCAACTTCCGGCCAATTCTGGTCCGGACCGGCGATGATGCCCACGAATCCGTCCTGACAAGGGTAGATGCCCCAGGCAGCTCGCCCGTAGCCCCGGTTTCCGACACGCGTGAATTCGACACCGGAATAACTGTACTGCATCAGGGCGTTTTCCAGCACATTGGTGCCGTACTCGGCTATGGCCAGGTCAATGTGTTGGCCCTCGCCGGTATCTTCGGCGTAAAAAAGGCCGGTCATGGAGGCGACGAAGGCGTTTTGGCCTGCGCCCAACTGGGCCAGGGGCGCACCCTCCTTGAGCGGTGGCTCTTCCGGCTCGCCGGTGATGTTCATCAGTCCGCCGGTTGCGTACAGGTTTATTTCAGAAGCTTTCCAGTCCCGGTAGGGGCCCGTCTGGCCATAATTGGAAATGGACGTCATAACCAGGGCAGGATTTATTGCGCTGAGTGACTCGTAGTCCAGGCCCAGCTTTTCCATGACACCTGGGGCAAAGTTCTCGACAACAATGTCCGCGGTTCGAACCAGTTCCTCGGCAATCTCTCGGCCCTTGTCTGATTTCAGGTCCAAAGTGATGCTCTTCTTGGAGGTGTTCAGGTAGAGGAACCAGGCGCCGCTTTCGCCAGGCAGGCGTTGACTGGCGAAGGGAGGTATGCTCCGGACCGGGTCACCCGTGCCGGGCCGCTCAATCTTGATAACGTCGGCGCCCAGGGTGGCCAGCAGCTTGGTGCAGTATGGTCCGGCAAAGTAGTGGCTGAAGTCAACTACCTTTACGCCTTCCAGCAGTCCGGGCATTTAGAGTCTCCTGAGTTTGCTCTGCGGGCTTGGCGGGTTCCGTCAAAGGGTAGGCCAATTAGGCCTGTTAAGAGCCTGCAAAACTGCGAAAATCAGAGTGCATTGTTGCATTGGCTTGCCGGAAATGCAAGGCCGGTTGCGAACGGCGACCGCTGGCATGCTGCTAATGCGCCGACTACTGCTGGGTTGCCGATTTGTGCTATTCTCCCTGCAAGCAGCAAGAATTACCAAGGACATGAGCAATGGAAAGGCCAATCTTTCAACCCGTTGGCACTCGCGAAGAAGAACTGGACACCCCTGCCCTCGTAGTGGACCTGGATGTAATGGAGCAAAATATCGATACGGTGCACGGGTTTTTCCGAAGAGTAGGGCCTGATGGGGCGACACTGGAGACGGAAGCTCTAGTCAGGCCGCATGTATCCTGCCATGGTTGCCCGGAGGTAGCCCAGCGCCAGGTGTCGGCAGATGAAGGCTTGTTGGATGAGCCGTCCAGTTGCACCGGTGGAATAGCAGTCAGTTCATTGGGAGAGGCAGAGGTATTCGCGGGAACGGGATTCAACGACATTCTAATCGCCGGGCGGGTGGTAACCGTGCCCAAGATTCGTCGCCTGCTGGCCTTGGCGCGGGACAACTGGATTTTTTTGGCAGTTGATAGCTTGCGCAATGTACAGGAACTGTCGGACGCGGCTGTAGCCGAAGATGCCATCCTGGGTATCTTAATTGACCTGGATGCTGGATACGGATATGGGGGGGTGGCGCCCGGCCCTGATGCGGTGGCCTTGGCTCGATCTGTTGATGCGGCGCCTGGCCTGGCGATCATGGGAATCACGGCTAACGAGGGACCGCTGCCCTTCTCCGACCGTACCGAATTAGAGGCGGAAACCCGCCGACGCTTGCAGGCTGTGGTAGACACCCGAGAACTAATGGAAAGAGAGGGCTTTGAGGTTCCACTAGTAAGTGTTGGCAACACCTTTGATTACGATGTGGTTGCAACCATTCCCGGCATAAACGAAGTGCAGGCTGGCACGTATGCCTTGATGGATATGGAAACCTTGGGTGTGCGCACCGAACTGCAACCCGCTGCCAAGGTTCTGGCGACGGTAATCAGCCATCCGGTGGGCGGCAGGGCGGTGGTGGACGCCGGACACAAGACCATGGGCCCCGATTTTGGTGTGCCGACGCTGGAGGGCATCCCCGGGGCTGTGGCGACGAGATTCAGCGCGGAGCACGGCATTCTGGAACTGGATGGAGATGCCACGGAGCGCTTGATGCCCAACGACAAGGTGCGTCTCATACCCCATAACTTGTCTCTTTGCTTTAATCAGTTCGATTACGTCCGCGCGGTACGGGATGGGAAGCTTGTTGGGTACTGGCCCATATCGGCGCGGGGGCAGTTGGGTTAAAAACCGGTTGCTTCCCGACTCAGTCCGAAGGCATGTAGTTATTCGTTGGAGGTCCTGAAATGCAGCAACTATATCGTCCTCAGCCCGGCACTCCGGTTGAGGAGCTTGACACCCCATGCCTGATTCTGGACATGGATGCCCTGGATCACAACATGTCCGTGATGTCCAACTACTACGAGGGTCGGCACAGCAAGCTAAGGGGGCACAGCAAGAACCACAAAACACCGGCCATAGCCCTCAGGCAGATACGGCTCGGAGGCACAGTTGGCGGGGTATGCGCCGCCAAGGTAGCCGAAGCTGAAGTTATGGTGCACGGTGGCGTGCCCAGTGTGTTTATAACCAGTGAAGTAGTGCCAGCACCAAAAATTGAGCGTCTTTGTACTCTCGCCAGGCAAGCAGAAATTCTGGTGGCCTGCGACAGCGAGGAAAATGCTCGAGCGCTGTCCGGTGCAGCGGCCACTCACGGTGTTGAAATTGGGGTGATCATCGAGCAGGAAACAGGGTTGGTCAGGTGCGGAGTCCAGGAAGCAGAGGCAGGGGTGGCCCTCGCCAGGCTGATCGATTCTTTGCCGGGCCTATCCTTCAAGGGAATAATGAGCCATCAAATGATGGCCGAACCCTCGTCAGACCGGGAAGACCGGGTCACCGAGGCCCACCGCCTGATTCAGCCCGTCCTTGACCTCAGGGAAGCCGTGTTAGCCGCCGGACTGCCCGTAGAAATCATTTCGACAGGTGAAACCTGGAGCTACGACGTGGCAGGGGATATGCCGGAGGTCACCGAAATCCAGGGTGGCAGCTACCTGGTCATGGAGACGGGATACGAATACATGCCGGACTTCCATTTTGCCGGGAAGGTGCTGAGCACAGTTATTAGTTCGCCCAAGTCTGGTGTGGCGATTGGTGATGCCGGGGCGCGAGCCGTTGGTGGCCTGAAGGGATTGCCGCGAGTCGAAGGCAGGCCGGGAGTTGAGGCGCTGGATATGGACACCGACCGAACCGTATTCCAGGTGGCCGAGGGCGTGGCGTTGGAGGTTGGAGATCAGCTTACATTGATCCCCGGCCAGCAGGACGCCATGGTAAGCCGGTGGGACCGGTTTATTGGCGTGAGGAAGGGAGTAGTGGAGGCGGTTTGGGACATTCAGGCCCGGGGTTGCCATAACTGAGGAACCCAAAGGCGCGCGGAGCATCGAGAATGCAAAAGGGGTCAGGTTTTGGAAAGAAACCTGACCCCTTTTCTGATGCTCAGTCGTTGAGGCCCGGCCAGACCGGCACCGACAGCAGGTCTTTCAGCTTCTTTGCGCTGCTGTGAGGTCCGGAAAGGACCGGTACCGGACAACTGGCCTGCAGCCTGGCCAGAGCAGTGGCCATGGAAAACTGTCCCAGCAGAATGGCGTCCACCTTGTCCGCCAGACCGTTAACCAGTTCTTCCAGGCGTTGGTTGAAAGCTTCTTCCCCTTGTTTCCGGAATAGGGGAATCAACTCCTCGGCGAAGCACAATTCGGTCTCAATTGACAGTCCTTGTTCCTCTGCTGTTCGGTGGAGGTAGTACTCGGAATCCCTCAGGGTTGCGCCCACCGAGGCGATAATTCCTATCCGCTTGCCCGAGCGCACTGCCTCTTCCATAACCGGGCTGTATGACGATACCAGGGGCACATCCACCAGGTCCTGGGCGGTTTCGACCACCGGCGCATAAACGGAGCAAGCCAGCCCAATGGCATCTGCCCCATATTCCTCAGAGTAACAGATGAGCTGACTCATCCGGCGCCGCAGTCTCGGCGTAATCTGGCCCTTGAAATCAATGAAAAGAGCCTCGTCGAGAAGGTTTATAATTTCCGCCTCGGGAAACACTTCGCCAAAAGCAACCTTAACGGGCGAAACCGACTCCGCCAAGGCATGGATCATGACTATTCGCATGGGTCTTCCTTCCCCGCTTTGAGCGGGGCGTACATTTAGTCGCACATAGAATGTTCCAATTTTAACACCGAATTGTCATTGTTAGAATGGCCTGTGAGGCGTTTTCTTGCATATTTTTGGCTGATTTCGTTAAAATGGTATCGTGGCACGATGGGATTGGAAGCGACTCCCATATCCTACAAGTCAATCAGAACAACCTGGGTTGGTGAAACTGCCCGTCATTGGTCGTATTGTGCTTGGGGTTCTTACCGTGTTGCTGCCGATGGGAGCGGAGCTTAGCCTTCTCTATCTTCTCTCCAGAAGTTCGGGACACCGACCTTGTTTCAACCACTAGTTTGTCATTGCGGCCAAACTTGCCACTTTCGCGGTGCTCGGTTGCTCTTCGGGTAGGGTTGTTGGTAGAACCAATGTATTTCGTACTTCCCTTTCGATCCTTTATCGAGTATTGAACAACTTTCCCGTCCCTGATTTGCCCCTTTGGTTTGGCAAGATTGTTGTTGCCTGAACCGTTTCGAGCGCTACGTCCAGTGGAGGAACTGCTGCGAGACCTGCTTCCGCCTTGCGCGCCGTAACTTCCTCGAGACCCACCTCCGCTTCTCGAACCAGAACTGCCTGTACCAAATCCTCTAGCCATGTTTAACCTCGATATCTTCAGTTGGGTTGGCTTATTATGGGCAGCCAATTTCGGAGAATCCCAACCACAAGAAATTAACCGGTGTGCAATCGGTGTACGGAGGAAATAACTATTCTCCCCCTTGCTCCTGTTTCAACAGGTTTCGCAACTCTTCCTTGGCCTTACGTATTTCTTCAACCTTGGCCGAGATGGCCTTAAACAGGGGTTCCCTGACCTTGATGCCCTCGGTTATCAGGTAAGCGGCGGCTTCGGATCGGCTGCCGGCCACTTCTGCCTCGACCAGTTCATCCATCTTGCCGAGGCTGTCTTTGTCCACGCGGACCATTACGACGTTGTCGCGGGCCTGGCGGTCTCCCGAGGTCTTGCTCTTGATGGTCTCTTTAAGGTTCTCGGCTGCTGTCACGGCCTCGTCGGTCCCACGTACCACGGCGTCGGTAACCGTCTGCCCTACTCCACGTATCAATCTTTCCCTCTTCGGGGCTTCGTTGTCCTGCATTTGATCACTCCTTTTACTCTGTTGACTTACAACTTACACGTAAGTATAAACTTGTGCATTACCTGACGTCAACACCTTGTATTACACTTTTGAGAAGTGGATTGGGGTACATAAGAAAAAGACCCAGTCCATTTCGGGACTGGGTCTGTTGAAAACAAAGTTTGCCGAAGCGTACAGGGTCAATTACAGGCCGACAACCTCGCCGTCCGGCGATACGTCCATGTCCATGGCTCTTGGACGAGTGGGCAGGCCGGGCAGGGTTTCAATACGGCCGGCCAGGGCGTAGAGGAAGCCCGCGCCCACCGAAGCGCGGATGTCGGCTATGGGGAAGGTATAACCGGATGGGCTGCCCCGCAATGTGGGGTCGTGGGACGTGGAAAGGTGGGTCTTGGCCATGCAGATGGGCAGATTGCCCCAGCCCTGGGCTTCGAACTGGCGCAGGCGGCGCCGGGCTTCCGCCGACCAACTGACGCTGTCCGCATGGTAAACCCGCTGGGCCAGCGACAGCACCTTGTCTTCCACCGGGGCTTCCAGCGGATAGGCGTAGGTGACATCGGGCGTGCTCTCGGCAGCCTTGACTACGGCTTCCGCCAGGTCTGTCATTCCTTCGCCACCACGGGCGAATCCGTCGGCTTCCACCGCCGCATCTGCGCCGGCCTCCATGGCAATGGTGCGGACGGCATCCAGTTCCTCAGGGCTGTCAGTCCCAAACCGGTTAATAGCCACCACGCAAGGGAGTCCAAACCCACGCACGATGTCAATGTGGTGGGCGAGATTGGAACCGCCGGCGGTTACCGCCTCCGGGTTGGGTGTGGCCAGATCACGCCGGTTGGCCCCGCCATGCCACTTGAGCGCCCGAACGGAGGCCACAAGAACGGCCTCACAAGGTTGCAGTCCACTTTGGCGCGTCTTGATGTGCATGAACTTCTCGAAGCCCAGGTCCGAGCCAAACCCCGCCTCCGTAATTACGTAATCGGAATACGCAAGAGCGACCTTGTCACCGATGATGGAACTGCATCCGTGGGCAATGTTGCCAAAGGGCCCCGCGTGGATAATAGACGGCTGGCCCTCCAGGGTCTGGACCATGTTTGGCATAGTTGTGTGGCGCAGCAAGGTCATGAGGGAACCAACTACCCCCAACTGTTCGACGTTAACCGGTTCGCCGGAGTCTGAGAAGCCAACCACCATACGGGACAACCTTTGTCGCAGGTCTTCCGGGTCGGCAGCCAGTGCAAGGATAGCCATGATTTCTGACGCTGAAACTATGTCAAAACGGGTCTCGCGCAAGGGACTGTTGTTACTGCCTCCCACGCCGGCGATGAGGCTGCGCAGGGAACGATCAGAGGCGTCCGTTACCCGCGACCATTGAATGCCGGTGGGCTGGAAACCGGGAATCTGGCCGCGAAAAACGGCGTTATCTACGAGGGCGGCCAGCAGGTTGTGGGCCGAGGCCACAGCATGGGCATCGCCAGTGAAATGGATGTTAATGTCATCCTCGGGCACCACACGAGCCATGCCTCCGCCGGTGCCGCCGCCTTTGATGCCGAAAATTGGGCCAAGGGTGGGCTCCCTAAGGGTAACTACGGCCTTGTGTCCCAGTTTGCCCAACCCCTGGGTCAGGCCCACCGAGGTGGTGGTCTTGCCCTCGCCGGCCGGCGTGGGAGTGATGCCTGTAACCACTATGAGCTTACCCCGCTGGTTTTCCCTGCCCTGCAGGGCGTCCAGCGAAATCTTGGCCTTGTAGTGTCCATAAGGTACGAGGTGTTCCTGCGGTATTCCCAGTTGTCCGGCTACTTGATTGACGGGCAGCATGATTTCTCCTTGTTTGACTATTGAGAAATAGTTAGGTCAAAGCAAAGGGCCCCGAGTAACCCGGGGCCCTGAATGAATAGGTTTCCAATCGGGTCTCTCTTTTTATTATAAGCCTTTAGAGGTTATCTCTCTCTAATCTTTCAATATCCTGCTCGCTTAGATTGAAGTATTTGGCTTCAGGGTGGTGGAAGACTATGGCGGAGACAGAACCTTCCGGGTCCATCATGTAACCCTCGGTTAGTTCCACTCCAATGTTGCCGGTAACGTCCAGCAACCGGAAGAGCTGTTCCTGGTCTTCCAGGCGGGGACAGGCCGGATATCCGAAGGAATAGCGGCGGCCCAGGTACTGGGTGCGGAACAGGTCCTGGAAAGTCAGGCTGGCCGGGTCGCCAATGCCCCACATCTGCCGGATCTGCTTGTGCAGCAACTCCGCAAAAGCCTCAGCCGATTCCAGGGCCAGGACTTGCAGGATATGAGAGTTGAGGAACTCGCCTCGGTCCCGCATTTCGTCGGCCAGAGTGCGCACTGCCGGACCGACAGTGGTGGTGAACATCGCCACGTAGTCGGGTTGGCCTGCTCCCACCGGGCGGGCGTAGTCGGCAAGGCACAGTCCCTCTCGCTGAGACTGCCGACCAAAGTAGAAACGCTCCAATATAGTCTCACCGTCGGGAGCAAAAACCAGAAGGGATTGTCCGTCGGAGCGGCATGGGAAGAACTTGAAGACTGCATTAGCCCGAATCCCCGGGTGGGCCAGCATGATGTCTTCGACCTTCCTCACTGAATCGCGCAGTTCCAAGGCGTCGCTTTCTTCGCGCTGCAGGGCCTCTTCGAACCGTCCCTTGTAGCCCAGATGCCTGACATAGAGCATCTGGGGATTGATGTACGGGAATATTTCGTTCAGGTCGTAGTCATGTAAGACATGCAGCCGCAGGTCCGGGGGATTGGGCACTTCCAAGTTGTGACTGATCTGGGCCGGCGCCACGTCCGAAACAGGGTTGGAAGCCTCGGCGCTTTCCCTGGCCTGGGCGGACCGGATGAGCTCGTCGGTCTCGGTTTCGATATCCGCTGCCAGCTTTTGCCGTTCGTCGGCGTCCTGCAACGTGTTTGCCAGAGCCAGTCCACTCATGGCGTCCTGAGCGTAGGCCACCAGTCCGCCGTACTCCGGGGCAATCCGCAAGCGCGTGAACCGATTAGACAAAGCAGCGCCTCCCACCAGTATGGGGGGGCCAACCCCCGCCTGGCGGAAATCGCGGACCGTCTCCACCATCATTTGGGCCGACTTGACCAGCAGTCCGGAGAGACCAACTATGTCCGGGTGATGCTCGTTACAGGCGGCGATCAGGTCCTGCGGCGGAACCTTGATGCCCAGGTTGATGACCTGGTAGCCGTTGTTGGACAGGATAATGTCCACCAGGTTCTTGCCAATGTCGTGAACGTCACCCTTGACGGTGGCGAGGATTACCTTGCCCTTACTGGCCGAATCCGCTCTTTCCATGTGCGGCTCCAAATGGGCAACGGCGAACTTCATCGCCTCTGCAGATTGAAGCACCTCAGCCACAATTAGTTGGTTTGCGTTAAACTGGCGCCCCACCTCGTCCATGCCAGCCATGAGCGGGCCGTTAATAACCTCCAATGGCGCGCGTCCCTGCAACGCTTCGTCCAGGTCCCCGGCCAGTCCCTCCTTTGAGCCTTCAATAATGGCCAGGGACAATCGCTCGTCCAGAGGCAGGTTGCGGCGCTCCTCGGTGGTGGACCTGGGCGCCTTGTCCCGGAAGTGGGCGGCAAAGGCCGCCACTGGGTCTTCACCTCGGTTCCATATCAAGTCCTCGCAAAGCTGGCGTTCTTCCTCGGGGATTGAGGTATAACGCTGCATCATTTCCGAGTTGACGATGGCCATGTCCAGGCCGGCCTGGACGCAGTGGTAGAGAAATACGGAGTTGAACACTTCGCGCCCAGCTGCGGGCAAGCCAAAGGAAACGTTGGAAATGCCCAAAACCGTCTTTGTATTGGGCAAGGTTTCCTTGATCAGTCGAACTCCTTCTATGGTTTCTGCGGCGGAGCCCACGTAGTTCTGATCACCGGTGCCGGCAGGGAAGACCAGCGGGTCGAATATCAGATCCTCTTCGGGGATGCCATACTTTTCGGTAAGCAACTGCCGGGAACGCAGGGCTATCTCCAGCTTGCGTTCCTTGGTGATTGCCTGGGCTTGCTGCTTGTCGTCGTCTATGCAGCCGACAACCAAAGCGGAACCGTAAGCCCTGGCCAGGGGCGCCACTGCCTCAAAACGGACTTCGCCGTCCTCCAGGTTAACGGAGTTGATGATGGACTTGCCCTGCAGTCGTTTCAGGGATTCCTCGATTACGGCGGCGTCAGTGGAGTCGATCATTATGGGGCTCTTAACCTTCTTGGTAACCAGGTCAAGAAACTCGATAACGTCGGCCATTTCGTCCCGGTCCGGATCCTGTAGACACACGTCCAGGATGTGGGCGCCGTTTCGAACCTGGCGTCGGCCAACCTCGGCGGCCTCCTCGAACTTGCCCTGGCCGATGAGGCGGCGGAATCTCCGGCTGCCCAGGACGTTAGTGCGCTCGCCCACGATTGCGGGTCGGGTGTCCTCGTCTACTACCAGGGCTTCAATGCCGGAAACTCGGGTTTCCTGAAGTTTTACGGGTGTCCTGGGGTTGGAAGTGGCAGCCCGCTGGGCCAGCAACCGGATATGTTCCGGTCCGGTACCGCAGCAACCACCAATAACGTTGAGCCAGCCATTGTTGACAAAGCGGCCGATGGCGGCGGCCAGCATTTCAGGTGTTTCGTTGTACTTGCCGTCTTCGTCGGGCAGGCCGGCGTTGGGCACGCAGGCGACCGGAAAACGGGACAGGCCAGCCAGAGTGCGGACATGGTCCGTCATGAAATCGGGTCCGGTAGCGCAGTTGAAGCCAATCCAAAGCAGGTCGCGATGAGCCAGGGAAGTGTAAAATGCCTCAGCGTCCTGACCCGCCAGCAATGTGCCCATGGGTTCAATGGTGCCTTGTATGGCCACTGGAATTTCGTAACCGAGTTCAGCAAAGGCCATGTCAATTCCGATGAGGCCGGCCTTCGCGTTGATGGTGTCCTGCGTGGTTTCTAACAGCAGCAGGTCAACGCCGCCCTCAACCAGGCCCATTGCCTGCTCACGGTATGATTCCGCTAATTCGTCAAAGGTAATTCCGCCGGTCACAGATATGGTCTTGGTAGTGGGCCCCATAGATCCGGCCACAAATCGGGGCCGGTCGGTAGTGGACGCGGCATCCGCCGCTTCGCGGGCCAGTTTGGCGGCGGACAGGTTCAGCCGGAGTGCCTCATGTGCCAGGTCGTATTCCGCCAGAACTACCGAAGTAGAGCCGAAGGTGTTGGTTTCCAGGATGTCCGCTCCGGCATCCAGGAATCCCTGGTGAATGTCGGAAATCACATCCGGTCTGGTTAGGGTCAGGTACTCATTGCAGCCTTCGTAGTCCGCCCCACCGAAATCCTCCGGTCCCAACTCCTTGCCCTGAATCGAAGTGCCCATGGCGCCATCTACGACAAGAATTCGTCGAAGGAGTAGCGATTTCAGTTTATTTATACGGTCTGAGTTATGCATAGTTTCACACTGGTAAATTGTTGGGGATTAGAAGCCAAGCCTATAGGCCGGGGCGTAGGCTGTCAAATTAACGACTTCGAACAGGCTTTCATATACCTGTTTCATGGAAGGCCTGAAATTGGAATAATGTATATTCTTAAGCTATCTTCCCAAGTCTGACCGAGGTGTCTCCAAATGACAACTTCTCCCATTGTACGCGAAGCTCCAAACCTGGTAGCTCTGTTGAATAAACTTGCTGGTGACAATTCGGTCTTGCCTGACCGGGCGCGCGGAGTCTTGACGGGCTTGGCTGTGGGGAACCTGCTGGGTCTGCCGGTGGAGGGCATGTCCGCGGCCTCGATTGCCAGGGAATATTCGGACGGGGTAATGGAAATCAACTCCTTTGAGCGGCTGCAACCCATGGACGACGACCTGGCCCAGGCGGCGGACCTGGGAGAAGCTTTGGTGGCCGGAGTAGATTACATAGACGATTTCGCCCGGCGGTTGGTGCGGTGGCGCCGGAATAACGGCAGGGGAATCGGCATAACCACGTCCGCCGTAATTGGGTTATTGGAGGAGGGTCACTCGCCACCGGAAGCAGGTCGGATTATCTACGAGGAACGAGGCCACATCGCTCCCAACGGTGGCCTTATGAGGTGTGCTCCCGTGGCCCTGGCCAGGCATTCCAATCCAGCAAATTTGGTCAGGGACAGCGCCACCACCTGCGCTGTGACACATTTTGCGCCGACGTGCCAGTGGTCCTGCATCATTCTGAATGCGGCCATCGCCTTGCTGTTGAAGGGAATTGACCCGCCAATCCCAGATATCATTGAAGCAGGAGTGGCCGACGGGGGCCCTGTTGAAATCCAGGACTGGGCCATGCGCGTCAGTAAGGACATTGGAGACCTGGCATTGGATCAAGGACAAATCGGGCACACCCTGCTCTGTTTGCAGACAGGCTTATGGGCTATGAAGACATCTTTGGACCTGGAAACCGCCCTTGTACAAGTGGTAAGCGCTGGTGGCGACACAGATACTAATGGGGCGGTGGTTGGGGCCGTCCTAGAAACCGGGCCGAAAAGCCCTGGTTGGGGAGAGGGATTTCGGCAGTAAAGCCGGCTTGAGCAGAATCACGGTCCACAGTATTCCGAGCCGGACCGCGCCGAAAATGGCCGTAGCATTGGCGACAACACCGTGGGAAACAGCCTGGACATCACTGGGGACGGCACTGAGGACGGCGCGGTGGGCTTCCGCTCCGCCGCCGACACTGTCCGACAGGTCGATTTTGCCCGCCACCAGGGTCAGGTTGGCCACTGTAGCCGCCAGGTACAGTTGGAATCGCGTCTTGACCCTGCCGAAATAGCGGGACTGGCGGATGCCCAACTGGACCAGTCGGGCCAACCGGTGTTCCACCGCCACGCGTCGCGCTCGATATTCGTCGTAGGCGGCGCTCTGCTGCAACGCCCGTGCCTCCTGCAGGAGGCCTTCCTGGGGATGGATCAGCACCCGCCGTCCCTTCCTGCCCTTGGCTGCGATGCACTGGGACCGCAGTGGACATGTCCGGCATTCGGCCCCGTCGAACTGGAAGGCCTGCAAGCGGTATACCCGCCCCGCGGCATCCGTCCGCTTTCCCGCTGGCACGATGGTGTGGGTGACCTGTCCCGCCGGACAGGTGCAACTGCCCGCGGCCAGGTCGATGACAAAGTCATCCTTGGGAAAGTGCTTCCGGTCGGGCCGGCCTGGCACCCGGGCTACCAGCTTGCGGCCCACGTCGGCGAAGGTCTGCCTGGTAGCTCCGTCCCCATAGGCGGCGTCGCCCATGGCCTCCTGCACCGGTACACCGGTGTTGGCCTCGCTCTGTTCCACCAGTTCCAGCGCCCCCAGGTTGTCCGGAGCGTTGCCGGGCAGTACCGCCACGGCGGTGATCAGCTGGGAATCGGTATCCACCACAATCGCCGCCTTGTGCCCGTCAAAGCGCCGGCTGCTGCTCTTGTGGCCGTGGCGCATCTCCGGATCATGCACCGACATCATCCGGTCCCGGCTCACTCCATCCTTGAGGCTCACGCCGCCCTCAACTCGTTCCACGTCCTGGAGCAGCAACTGCCCCAGCAGTTCCGCCGCCGTCACGATGTGCTGCCGCTCCTCACCATTCTCGGGCAACTCCCCCTGCGCCTGCCGCGACAACTCCCCCTGCGCCTGCCGCGACAGCTCCAACAACCGGTCCGCGTCTCTCACAATCTCGGCCAGCAGCGCCTGCCGCGCCCGTTTGTCGCTCCAGTCGATGGCGGCCTCGCCCTTGATACTGGAGGCAAGGTACCGCCCGTATCCCTGGGCCTTGCCCCATTCTTTGACGGTGATCTTCTCCACTGCTGCCAGCGCCCGCAGCAGTTGGACGATCCCGTCGGCCAACAGGTTGCAGGTGTCCTTGACCGCGCCCCGCCCCAGGATGTTGGTCGTGTCCAGCGCAACCCGCATGCTCCGCTTTTTCAGGTAGCCCGACTCCCGGGCCAGCCGCAGGCTGGACTCGAACACCTCCCGCACTTTGTCGTGCAGGATCAGCTGGGCGCGGAACACCTGCAATGTGCTCTTGGCAAAGGGCCGGTCCTCCACCTCAATCCCCAGGGCCACTTTCCAGCGGAGGTCAAAGTCAGCTCTGGCCTTGGCCTCGGCGTCGCTCACCTTGTCGTGGGACTGGAGCAGCAGCGCCGTCGCCAGCAGGCTGGGCGGCACGCTGTCCCGGCCGTTGTCCGGGCAGTAGAACTCGGCGAAATCGGCGTCTCGGAACAACCGGCCCCGCAGTGATGCCAGCAGACCGTAGAAGGTGTCCCGCCCCACGTGGTCCAGGTACAACCGGTCCGCTTCCCAGAGACCCCTCTGATCGGATCGCTCTCCCAGCATTCTCCGCCCTCGCTATCCTTGTTGACCCCAAGTATAGCTGACCACCCGGCCACCGCCACTTTCCGGCCAGATTTCTAGGGGCGCGGTACGGGATCGACGCGATTCCGCGGCGGTGGGCAGCGTGTGTTCCGCAGAGAGAGAGGTTGGACAATCTGGCGGTTAAACTACTGGTCGCCGCCCCATAGAGGCGGCGACCAAAATGTCCTTCCTAATGCTGGAGCCCAACTGTCCTACCCAAATCGTGCCGACAACACTGATCGGTTCAGTTCCAGCCAGCGAGAGTTTAGCCGGACGCGCTCCAGAGCTTGTCGGATGGTGCGCTCGCCGGCAGGTGCCGGGTGTTCCTCGAAGAAGGCTTCCACCTCAGGGATCTTTTCAGCTTCCACGAAGTTTCCGCAGACTGAGACCAGCCGCATCAGCCCGAATCCGCCCGCGCCGTAGCGGCGGTCGAATTCAGCCCATTCGTCCTGCACGAACTGCCAGGCGAGATGGCGCCCCTTCAGGTTGCCTGCGACCGCTGTAATCACGGTTATCGTGTCCTGCGAACGGACGTCGTCGGTCAAGGCGCGACGCAGGGTTTCCTGCAGCAGTTCCGGTTGCGTGAAGCGGGCCAGGGAGAGCAGCAGCCGGATCTTCTCTTCTTGCAAATCGGTTTGCCGTTCCAGTTCCCATAGTTGGTCATAAGTCTGCTGGTCGCCACCTTGGGCAGCGAGACTAAAGACCAGGCCCCGGACGTCGGGATGCAGAGAGCTTGAATCCTTCAGGTAGCCCGCGAAACGCTCCTGTGCCTGGGCTAGAAATTCCTGGTCGCCGTAGCCACCGGCCTGGCCGAGGACGGTGGACCGTAGCAGGGCATCCAGGTGGCCTTCTCCTTCTCGGGCGTCCCAGCCAATCCGTCGGGCGGCCGGGCCAAACAGTTCTCGGGCGAAAGTGCGGAAGTTCTCGTTGTAGGGTTCATCGGCCAGCAGGAAGTCAATGTCCCGAAGGTTGCTGGCCAGGTCACTCCAGACCGATGCGTCAGTCTCGTTCTTATAGGCGGCTGCAATGTCCAGAAACTGGGTTACTGGCAGCAGGCCTGCCTTGGACAGGGCGTAGGCGTCGTTCTGGATGCCCAGGCGGTCCGTGGCCGGCAGGGTGAGGGCGCTGATGGCTGGTATCAGGCGTTGCCAGTCCTCTTCAGAGTAGTTGACGCGAAAGAAACCCGTCTGGGAAGGATTGACCTTGAACCAGGAATCACCGCCCGAGGGTCGGGGCATCTGAATCCGGGCCTGTGGGGAATCCATGACCAGGGATGCCCCCTCGCCGCTACCGCTTTGTGCTACACCCACCGGGACCTGCCAAACCAGCCCCTCAGGCTCAGACTCGCCCAGCAGGTTGTCATAAACAAAGCGCTCCTGGGACAGGGACAGTTCCAGGTTGTCGCCGGATTCGTGGGTCTCCACCCGCAGGACGGGATAACCCATCTGGCCGGTCCAGGTGTTCATTATGGCAGTCACGGGCAGCTTGGAGGCATCCTCCAACGCTGCCCAGAGGTGCTCGGTGCGGGCGTTGGAATACTGGTTAGCGTCCAAATAGTGGTGCAGGCCCTGGCGGAATACCTCAGGAGTCAGGAACTGCTCCAGCATGCGAATAACCGACGCGCCCTTACTGTAGCTGATGGCATCAAACAGTTGGCTAATCTCAGCCGGGTCCTTCACTTCCTGCTCGATGGGATGAGAGTTCTTCAAGCCGTCCAGGCTCAGGGCTCGGTTGGTGTCCATGTTGACGAACTGGGTCCACATTTCCCATTCCGGGAAGGCCCAGTCCGTGGCCTTGGTCCCCATCCACGAGGCGAAGCTTTCGTTCAGCCAGAGGTCGTCCCACCACTCCATGGTCACCAGGTCACCGAACCACATGTGGGCCATTTCGTGGGCCACTACCTCGGCTACCCGCTGCCGGGTTCCCGCCGACGAATTCTCGGGGTCCACCAGCAGGGCGGTTTCGCGGTAGGTTATGCACCCCCAGTTTTCCATGGCGCCCGCGGCGAAGTCGGGGATTGCGATGTGGTCCAGCTTTTCCAGCGGGTAGGGGATGCCGAAATAGTCATTGAAGAAGGAAAGCATACGTGCCGAGGTCTCTAGGGCGAACCGTCCCTGTTCCTCCTTGCCGCGGGTGGTCCAAACACTAACGGTAGTATTGTTAACCGCTTCCTGCTCGATATAGGTCAGATCCCCTACGATGAACGCCATCAGGTAGGTGGACATAATTGGAGTGCGTCCGAACATCACGGACTTGTAGCCTGCGTCAAGGCCCGCTTGTTGGATGATGGGCGTGTTGGACACTGTCACCATGTTTGCCGGGATGTTGAGAGTCAACTGAAAGGTGGCTTTGCAGGCGGGCTCGTCCCAGCAGGGGAAGGCGCGCCGTGCGTCGGTGGCTTCAAATTGGGTGGTAGCCAGGTAGCTTACTTCGCCCTCCGGGTTGACATACTGACTCCGGTAGAAGCCGTGCAACCGGTCATTCAGTTCCCCAGTAAAGCGCAGGTCCAACTGGGCGAGCCCGGGTTGAACCGGTTCGGCGAAGGCCAGCGTAACGGTTTGAGTGTCGCTGTCCAGGGTAATCGATGTGGCCCTGGCCGAGCGCCCACCCTGCATCAGGGTGGCCGCCGGTATCTTCAAGTCAGCGGCGTTCAGGACTATTTCCGAAGTGGCCTCTTTGACATCAATGTCTATCACCTCCAGCCCGTCAAAGGTGAATTTCTCCATATCGGGCTGCAGGGTTATCTGGTAGTGAACCGGTCGGACGTTATCCGGCAATACAACGGCGTCGGCGTTGGGCATAATTAAACTCCTGTCAATTGGATCGCTATTTCTTGTGTAAAGGGATGAACTGGTGCTTGCGAAAAGTCTTTCTAAGAAGCGTAAACATCATAAGGCCAAGCGTTGTCAGCTTCAAGAAATATGGTCGTTCTCCGGTTTCTCCGGACGTACATCTTCATTGCTCAGTTCGCCCATCATAGCGTCATGGTAAATCTTGAACACGGCGGCCCTGGTTATGGCGTAATGAGTGATTGGGCCCAGGGCCAGGGCTATGATGAGGCTCGCCAGGAAGGTGTGCCAAGTCAGGAGTTCCAGGCGAGGGGAGAGCTGGAAATTGGTTTCAATTGAACTCAATCGGGGAAAGAGTTCCAGAAAAGCAACGGCCAAACGGAAGGCAAAGACTGCCAGGAACCACAGCATGGAAATCAGGGTAATGGAATGGAAACCAGGGTAATGGAAAGGTAGTCGTACGAATTCAGGCCAACCTCGATATAGCATCCTCCAATTCTCAGACCCGCCTCCATCTTCCTTCCCGATACCCTAAATCAGAACGGCTACAACAGGAATATCTGGCAAAAGTATTTGGCTGTCAACGTCTAGGTGTAATGTTATAATGGCCCAGATTCAAAAGAGCATGGGATCTGATTGAAGAATCCCACAGATTCCAACTTACGGGAGAGTATTTTTTATGCCGCCGCGGACGATGTTCGAGAAGATTTGGGACGCCCACGTGGTTCATGAGGAACCAGGGCAGCCCACTGTACTTTACGTAGACCTGCATTTGATACATGAGGTTACTACCCCTCAGGCTTTCGAAGGCCTGCGAATGGCCGGCCGCAGCGTTCGCCGTCCCGATCTGACCGTAGCAACGGTGGACCATAACACCCCCACCTGGGACCTGTCCCTTCCCATTACCGATGAGATTTCCAAGGGCCAATTGGATGCCATGGTGGAAAATACCCGCGACTTTGGCCTTACCCTGTTTGACCGGTTCAGCCCCTACCAGGGGATCGTCCACGTCATTGGCCCCGACCTGGGTTACACCCTGCCTGGCAAGACCGTGGTATGCGGTGACAGCCACACCTCTACGCATGGCGCCCTTGGT
The DNA here is from genome assembly GCA_965215975.1 of Dehalococcoidia bacterium. Lineage (GTDB taxonomy): Bacteria > Chloroflexota > Dehalococcoidia > Lucifugimonadales > UBA3495 > Bin22. The sequence continues at coordinate 2,787,372 of OZ244136.1, forward strand.
TGCCTCGCGGTGGGCATTGGAACGTCTGAAGTGGAGCACGTGCTGGCGACGCAGACCCTCCGCCAGTTCAAGCCCAGGACCATGGAGGTTAGGGTCGACGGTCAATTGCCCAAGGGCGTGGTGGCCAAGGATGTGATCCTGGGCATCATAGGGCAGATCGGCGTGAACGGCGGTGTAGGTCATGTCATCGAGTACACGGGTGAAGCCATCCGTTCCCTTTCTATGGACGGCCGCATGACGGTCTGCAACATGAGCATCGAGGGTGGTGCCCGGGCCGGAATGATCGCGCCAGATCAGACAACATTTGACTACGTCACTGGCCGTCAATTTGCGCCGAAGGGTGAAGAACTGGAAAAGGCCATTGAAGAGTGGCGCAAGTTGCCCTCCGACGAAGGAGCAACCTTTGATCGGTTGGTGGAAATAGACGCCGCGTCCCTGGAACCCTTCGTCACGTGGGGTACTAACCCGGGCATGGTGGCCAAAGTAACCGACCGGGTTCCTGACCCCGCCTCCTTCGATGAGGCTGCGCAGCGCGAAGCTGCCGAGCGGGCCCTAACGTATATGGATTTGGAACCCAACATGCCGATTTCCGATATAAAGCTGGACCGGGTATTCATCGGAGCCTGTACAAACTCCCGATTGGAAGACCTTCGAGCCGCCGCCGATGTGGTCAAGGGTCGCAAGGTCCATCCTGACGTTTACGCCATGGTGGTGCCTGGCTCTGCCCTGATCAAAGCCCAGGCCGAGGCCGAAGGTCTGGACCGCATCTTCACGGACGCGGGGCTGGACTGGCGGGTGGCAGGATGCTCCATGTGCCTGGGAATGAACCCGGACGTCCTTTCGCCTGGTGAGCGTTGCGCCTCCACGTCCAACCGCAACTTCGAAGGCAGGCAGGGCCAGGGTGGTCGCACCCACCTGGTAAGTCCTCCTATGGCGGCAGCGGCAGCAATTACCGGCCACTTTGTAGATATCAGGGAATGGTAGGAGTTAGCAGAAATGGAACCATTTGTGAAAATCGACGGCGTTGCAGCCCCCCTGGATCGAGTCAACGTTGACACCGACGCAATTATTCCGGCGATCCACCTCAAGAGCATCCGCCGCACGGGTTACGGCCAGTTTCTGTTCGAACGCTGGCGTTTTAACGAAGATGGCAGCACCCGTCCCGAGTTTGTGCTGAACCAGCCAAGTTACGCCAACGCCAGTATTCTGGTGGCCGGGCGCAACTTTGGCTGTGGCTCATCCCGGGAGCACGCTCCCTGGGCCTTGAACGAATACGGCATACGCTGTGTAATAGCCCCCAGCTTTGCGGACATTTTCTTCAACAATTGCTTCCAGAACGGGCTTTTGCCCATCGTGCTGCCCGAGGAAAAGGTACGGCAGATTATGGATTTGGCGTTGGAGAACCCCGGAGTTCGCCTGCACGTGGACCTGGAGGCTCAAAGAGTTTGGGACGAAAACGAAGAGATCGTTGTCGATTTCGACGTAAACCAATTCCGGCGTTATTGCCTGCTGAACGGCCTGGACGATATTGGCCTTACGTTGCAGCAGGAGGATAAGATAGCCGCTTTTGAGGCGGCGCGGGGTTAAAGCTGATAGGGACCAGGATGCAAGCCGAATTTGAAGAAAAAGGGGTGAGGTTTTGAATACAATTGAGGCCATCTCCGAGATTCTAAAGCGGGAAGGCGTTGAATACCTGAGTTGCTTTCCCACCACCCCGGTAATTGAAGCGGCTGCCGCTGCCGGTATCCGGCCCATCGTCTGCCGTCAGGAACGGGTGGGCGTGGGCATTGCCGACGGCTACAGCAGGGTAACGGACGGTGAAGTCCCCGGGGTTTTCGCCATGCAGTACGGTCCGGGCGCCGAGAATGCGTATCCGGGCGTTGCGACTGCTTTTTCCGATTCGACTCCCATGCTGCTGCTTCCTCTGGGGCATCCACGGGAGCGGCAGGGAATAATCCCCCACTTCAATTCGGTCGCCAACTACGCCGGTGTTACGAAGCACATCGAGCAGATAAACATGGCGTCCCGAACTTCCCAGGTCATGCGCCGGGCTTTCGCGGGAATGCACCAGGGTCGGGTCGGACCCGTGATGGTGGAGATACCGGCTGACGTGGCTTTGGAGGAGGTGGACGAGACTGCGTTCTTCTGGAGCCAAAAGGTGCGCCGTGTGGCCTCCCAGGGAGACCCCACTGACGTGGAGGCAGCGGCCCGAGCGCTATGCGGGTCCCGATATCCTGTTATCCACGCCGGCCAGGGAGTCTTGTATGCTCGGGCTTATGACGAGCTAATCGAGTTGGCGGAATTGCTCCAGGTTCCGGTTATGACCACACTGCTCGGCAAGAGTTCCTTCCCTGAAACCCATCCCCTGGCGTTGGGCAGCGGTACGGGGGTAATGTCGGGGCCGGTGTACCACTTCGTGCGCCGGGCCGATGTCATGTTTGGAATCGGTTGCAGCTTCACCAGGCACGGCATGTCCATGAACATTCCCCCGGGCAAGACCCTGATTCACGCCACCAACGACCCAAGGGACATAAACAAGGACTATGACGTCGACTATCCCATAGTGGGAGACGCCAAGCTAGTGCTGCGGCAAATGATCGATGCCTGCCGGGATCTGGTCGGCGACAGCCGTAAGAACGATGAAAGTACCACTCATGAAATTCTTTCGGAGAGGGATGCCTGGCTTAACGATTGGGCCCACAAGCTGAACGATTCCGGTACACCGATAAATCCCTATCGGGTAATCAAGGAATTCATGCAGACCGTACCCCCCGGCGAGGCCATTATTACTCACGATTCGGGGAGCCCAAGGGACCAGATCATGCCTTTCTATCGGTCCCAAGGGCCGCGCAGCTACCTGGGCTGGGGCAAGTCCCACGGTCTGGGCACGGGCCTGGGCCTGGTAATGGGCGCCAAACTCGCCAAACCTGAAAAGGTGTGTGTTAATTTCATGGGCGACGCCGCCTTTGGAATGACCGGTCTTGACTTCGAAACTGCGGCCCGTTGCGGCATACCCATAATTACCGTGGTGCTGAACAACTCCACTATGGCAGTGGAAACGGGGGCTATGGCCACCTCTCACGAACTGTATGGCACCCGCGATCTGGGGGGCAATTACGCCGATATGGGACGCGCCATGGGCGGCTATGCCGAGCGCATTGAAGACCCGTCAGACATCTCGGCGGCCTTTACTCGCGCCCGCCAGCAAACGGAAGAGGGTCGGGCAGTGCTGCTCGAGTTCATCACCAGCGCGGAAGTTGAGACCTCCCACAAACGGGCTTTCTAGTCCGACTCGTAACCGGAAAGAGACCGGGCCCGGCTAACACACGTTAGCCGGGCCCTTTTGTTTCCCCTATCCTCTTCTCCTATAATCGGGACGGCCGCACAAAAGTTAGGGCCAATTGATTTTAGGAGTTGAGAGGATGCCTTCACATTCCAAGTACCTGTTCATCGCCAGCATGGATGTTGAACCTGACCGGGAGGCTCGGTTCAACGAAGTCTACAACACCGAACATTGCCCGCTGCTTTCTCAAGTACCCGGCGTAATTTCCGTTGCCCGGTTTGAGACCCAGGAGTTGGTGATGGTTATGGGAGGCGAGACCCGCAGGATCGTAATCGAAGGCGAACCCAAGCACCACGCCCTGTACGAACTGGAATCGCCCGAAGTGCTGACCGGACCCGGCTGGAGCGAAGCGGTGGACGCTGGCAGTTGGCCCAACGATGTGCGGCCTTATACCTTGAACCGCCGACACACTCTATTGAAACTGACCTACCCGGAAAATTAGAGGCGGGATTCTAACCCCGCCTCCGTGCTGTACCGGTCGCTATGGGCCTGCTTATTGGTTTGCCAGGGGGATAGTGGCCGTAACGCAGGGAGCGTCACCGTAGGATGCCGTGGTGTGTCCCTGTCCGGTGGTATCGGCAACCAGGCGGGCGTCGCCGGGGCCAAAAATGTGCTTTGACCCGTCGCCCAGACCGATTTCCAACTGTCCAGACAGTATTATGACGTACTGGGCCCGGGGCGCCGGGTGCCAGTCCTGGAAACGGCCTGCGGGGGCCTCCCTGAAAGTGATGGTGGCGGCTTCCTGGGCGGCGGTCCAATCCGGGGTGTTGGCCAGGTCAATCGTTTCGATGTGGGTCTGTCCGTCGTCGCCGGTGTACATGCGATAGGTTCCCATAGTTTCCTCCTCGTGTGTTTATAGGTTTACGCGTCTACAGGGTCATTACGACCTTGATTATGCCATCTTCCTGATTCTCGTACATTTCGAAGGCCCGCTGGACTTCGTGAAAGGGCAGGCGGTGGGTAAGCATCTGCCCCGGGTCGCACCAGCCCCGATGTTTCAGGTCCACCATGGTCCGTATCGGGGCCATGGGCTCACGCAGGCGACCGCCGGTGGTTGGTATTAAGGTGGGCTGTCGTTCCATTAGCAGGTTGTGCTCCACCGGTATAAATTCATCACCCTGGATTCCAAACACCATTATCTTGCCGAACTGGGACACTAGGCGCAAGGCGGTATTGAAGCTGTCCGGATAACCGGCCGCCTCCACTACAACGTCGGCGCCTCGGCCCCCGGTAAGTTCTTCTACCGCCTCGATAACGTCAACCTGGTCAGGACTGAAGGCGTGAGTCGCGCCCATCTTTCTTGACCAGTCCAGGCGATAGTCAATGGGGTCAATCCCTATTAGCCTCTGGGCTCCCAGCTTGGCGCAAAGCATGGTGAAGGAAAGGCCGATGACACCCTGACCTACCACTACGACATCCTTGCCCAACAGGCTGCCCATTTGCTGGACCGAGTAGAGGACCGTGCCCGATGGCTGGCAAAGCACCCACTCAGCCAGATCGCCCTCGTCCGGAAGAGCGCACATCCATTCGGGGCCCGAAGCAATATACTCCACCAGGCCGCCGGAGTTTACGCCCCGACCCGGATAGATGATCACCCTCTGGCCTTCTCGGTACTCCTGGGTACGGCTTTCCACCACTACGCCGGCGCACTCGTGGCCCGGTACCCCCAGACGGCCCGGGTAGTGATCTTCAGGGAACAGGTGGCTGTACTCGTGGCGGATGTCGCTGCCACAGACGGATATGTTCTCCAATTTAATCAAGCACTGGCCCTCTCCAGGCGACGGGACTTCCGCGTCGATTATTTCAAACTGCCGTGGACCAACCAGTCGGGCTGCTTTCATTTATGGATAGCCTCCGAAAACCATTAAAACATTGGTTGCAAATATTTTTGGGGAGCCGGGACTTGGAGATTACTCAATATCGGCGGTGAAATTGGCTGTTGTGCCCAGTGGGGCCGTATCGCCAGTTGTTGCCCCCATGCTGACCTTACCCCAGTAAGGGGAAAGGGATTCGCGAGATAGTTTCTTAGTCGATATAGTTTTCCTGGGGGCCAAGAACCGCGATCTGGGGACTGGGTTTGCTAAGTTCCTGCTCGATTCGGAGCGCCCACGGTTTCAGGATGCCGTAAAGGGTATCGTTGATGGGTGTGGGAACTCCAATTTCCCGAGCCATCCTGATCGCTGTCCCGGTAAGGCCGTCCAGTTCCACCGGGCGTCCCTCCAGAAAATCCTTGCCCAAGGATGACATACCGGTGGCAGGAAAATTATCCAGGGAGGTCAAGCACCATTCGAGGGAATCTTCCATTATCGGGGCTCCGGAAGCCCTTCCCACTTCCAGGATTTCCGCGATGGCGCCCCGGATGATTTCTCTTGTCTCTGGGATTGAACGCATTTCTCCGAAAAGTGTTCGGGTGGCGGCGCCAACGGCAGCCGATCCTGCGAGGTAGGAGAACTTCTTCCAGAGCATACCGGGCATGTTTTCCTGGAGTTCTACGCGCCAGTTTGCTTCCTGAAAAACCGCCAGGAGCTTTTCGCAACGCTCGGTAATACCCGGCTCCAGTTCGCCGAAGGAAGCCATGCCCGGCCCGCCTTGGGTGACCACGCCGGGTTCTTTTATGCGGCCTTCCATGTAGCAGGACCCAATAAGCACCCGCTCCTTCCCGAAAACATCCACCAGTTGCTTGCCATTATCTATGCCGTTCTGCAGGGTCAAAACCAGGGAATCGGGGCCCATAAAGGGTCTTATTGCGTCGATGGCGTCTTCGTTGTCATACATCTTGACGGTGAAGATGACCAGATCCTGGGGCCCAACTTCGGATGTATCTTCGAGGGCGTTGCCGTGAGCGGTGAAGTCACCATCGTTGGCGCTCTCGACCCGGAGTCCGTTCTTTTTTATGGCTTGAAGGTGAGGTCCACGGGCTACAAAAGTTACGTCGTTGCCGGCTCGGGCCAACAAGCCGCCAAAATAGCCGCCGACCCCGCCGGTTCCCATTACTGCGATGTTCATGGTCATATTCCTTAAATTGCCTCACTGATTCTTGGCCGTATATTGCGCACTTGCCGCAAAGCCGCGAGAGCCCGGCTCCACTTACAGGTATCTGCTATTCAATTGGGTAGCCAAACTCTTCCCGAAGGTCTCGCTTCATCACTTTGCCCATGACGTTCCGCGGCAACTGGTCTATGAAGACCACCGAACGGGGTCGCTTGTAGCTGGAGAGATGTTGGGAACAGTGCTCCATCAACTCTGATTCATTAACCGAATCGGAGTTTCGCACCACCAGCGCCCTCACTTCTTCGCCCCATTCCAGGTCAGGAACACCGATGATGGCAGCCTCATCAACCTGGGGGTGGGACATTAGCACCTGCTCCACCTCTTCCGGGGAAATCATCTCGCCACCCCGCTTGATGAAGTCCCGGGCCCGCCCGGCCAGGTATATGTACTCGTCCTCGTCCTGGTAGGCCAGGTCGCCGGTATAGACCCACCCGCCCTTGATGGTATCGACGGTCGCGTCCTGCTGTTGCCAGTAGCCTTTCATCATCCGCGAACCACGAGCTACTATTTCTCCCACGTCTCCGGTGGACACCGGGTTTCCCTCTTCGTCCACGATCATAACTTCAACGTCGTTCAGGGGCTTGCCGATAGAAGAGAGTCGGCGCAGCTTGACTTCTACCTCTTTTGGAGAGCCGTCAAGAACGTGGTCTTCCGGGGGAAGCATGGTTATGGTGGAGGCGGTTTCGGTTTGGCCGAACGCATTAATGAAGCGTACACCGGGAAACTCTCCAATTGCCTGGCGGATCACCGGGAGGGGCATTGGTGCTGCGCCGTAGGTAATAACCCGCAGGGCGGACAGATCATAAATGCGGAAGTCCGGGTAGTCCATCAGGCGTTTCAGCATGGTCGGGACTAGCATGGCCCGATTGGCCCGGCTGTCTTGGGCCAGGGTCAGCCATTCCAGGGGGTCGAACTGGCGCATTACTGCCAGGGTACGACCGCCGTAAATGGCCGCTAATGCCGCCTGCAAGCCGGCAATATGGTAGAGGGGCACCGTCAGCAGGTTGGTCTCTTCCACATCAGGGTCGGCAGGCTCCACAGTAGAAAGCAAATAAGAGGCGAAGCTGTCGTGGGTCAGTTGTACTCCCTTGGGAACGCTGGTGGTGCCAGAGGTAAACATAATGACGGTAGTGTCGTCTTCGTCCCCTTCAGGGAAGTGAAGCTCGTCGGGCGGGCTCTGCAAAAGGTCATCATAAGAGTTCTGGCCTGGCCCCGCCGGGCAACCTAGGGTAATGACTTGATCTGGAGACAACCAGTCCAGATTCTCGATTAAGGGAAGGTAACGTTCGCCGATGAAAAGGACTCTTGGCCCCGCGATTTCCAGCATTTGGGCCAATTCTTCGGCCTTGGCACGGAAATTGAGGGGAACGTAAATGGCATCCAGCAGGGCGGCGGCGAAGTAGATCTCTATGCTCTGGTTGCAGTTGACCTGCATGGTAGCCACTCGATCGCCCGGCCCAATGCCCAAGTCTGCGAGTGCGTTGGCCACTCGATTGACACGTTCTTGCAGTTGGGAAAAGGAGAATTGCTCCCCTTCAAACAGCAGTGCCGGTCGGTCGGGCACGATTGCGCCGGCAATAATCAGGAACTCGCTAGTGTTCATTTGGTCTGTTTCCTTAGCCTATTCACTAATGGACTCGAAGAGTTACGAATTGCTGCCATCCTGCAGAAGTGACCGCGTACCTTGAGAGCACTTCCACCTACGAATTTGGCGGGGTTTTCTCGCCATATGCTGTGCTGGCAACTCTTGCTTCCAGTTCCAGTCCTTTTCGGAGGCTTAAGTCCATTCCTTCACGTATAGCCTTTCTGACATTGCTGGCAGTACCTGACGCATCACTGCCGAACTTCGAAGCAATTGCCCACGCTGTCTGCATAAGTTGGTGGCCTGTCACAACCTGCGTTATCAGGCCCAACTCCTGGGCTTCCGTTGCATCGATGCGACGTCCGGTCAGTAACAACTCCAGGGTAGCGGAGGGGCCGCAATTTCGAGGCAGGGTCTGACTTCCTCCGGCTGCCGGAATCATGCCGAGATGCAGTTCGGGCATGGCAAAGACGGTATCATCAGCGGCGATGCGCAGGTCGCAAAGTAGCATGATTTCTATCCCGGAGCCGATGCAATAGCCATGCACCGCTGCAACTGTGGGGATAGTCAGGCTGTTCAGTTGCCCCCATACATCCCGCTCCCAGCGCACCCGTCGCGCAACCACCTGTGAAGGTGCGGTGCCGAATTCGGTCAGGTCAGCGCCGGCACAAAATGCCCTTCCCTGGCCCGATATTATAAGGGCCCGGACCTCGTCGTCGAAATCTACGGCAGCCAAAGCTTCAAAAAAATCATCCCTCATCTGGATGTTATAGGCATTCAGGGCAGATGGTCGATTCAGGGAAATGTGGGCGGCCTGGCCCCGTTTTTCCAGCATTATTGTGCTGTAAGCTGACACTGGGCCTACCCTTGCCATCGGTCCAATGGCATGGCGCGGTCGTACAGTTCATCCAGGTCCACCTCGGTGTAGCGGAGCCCTACATTTTCCAGTACATGAGCGTCGCTGACCTCCACAGTCATCAGCGAATGCTTGTCTGCCACCTCTTGGACTTGGGGTTTTCTGATGTGCCAGTTGTGGATGTAGTTGTCTATCTCGATGGCGTGAACATCGTCCTCAATGATGATGTTTGGAGAGTAGTAGCCTGGATGGCAGTAGATCCTGAAAACTCCTCCCTCGGGAAGGAATAGTTCACTGACCTGGTACTCGTCAAAGGGACTGTGGGGCGGGCGAATTTCAATCTCCCAGCCGGGAATGATGATTGCTTCGCCCGGGAAGTGCTCCTCAACCAGCTCGCGGAATTCCGCGCCCCACTGCCAGTTGTGGTGATCGGTAATGGCAATGCCGTCAATGCCCTGTTCCTTTATCTGGGAAATCACTTTTTCGGCGATGGACAGGGAAGGCGGTTGGAAATTAAAGGCTTCCCAAATGTGCGTGTGCAGGTCCAGTTTAACTTTCAAGTGTGCTATTCCTCTGGTGCCGTTTCGCCGGGGGCGTTGTGGGCCGCTCTCCTGTTGGTTTTGGTTCAGGTACCGCCGAATTCAGGTGCGCGTCGCTCCTTGAAGGAAGCGATGCCTTCGGCCCGGTCCGCTGTGCTTTGCAGAATTACACTCAGGTCCGCCTCGAGTCTCAGTCCCTGCTCCAGGGTCATGTCCATTCCCTTGCCAATCGCTTCCTTGGCGTATCGCGCCGCGATGGGGGCGGAGGCCAAAACTTGTTCTGCCAATTCTCGGGTAGCTTCTTCGAGGCGTTCTCGTGGAACAACTCGATTGACCAAGCCGATTTTTAGAGCTTCCGCAGCGTTGAGGGAGCGGCCGGTCATCGCTATGTCCAGAGCCCAGGCTGTGCCAACCAGGCGGGGTAGCCGCTGGGTCCCTCCGTCCCAGGGAAACTCTGGATGACCGGACGCTGAAAGCGCGAACTGGGCTTCGTCCACCGCAATTCGCAAGTCCCCTGCCAGTGCCAGTTCCAGCCCGTGTCCCATGGCATCGCCGTTGATGGAGACAATGACCGGAATCGTCAGAGCCTCCAGGGAGTCGGCTACCTTCAACCGTGACAGTTGGTCTGATATGCAACGGGCGTTGCCGCCAGTTTTTGCGCGGCCGACCGAAAAACTGTCGCCGGCTCCCGTGACGGTAACCAGGCGTAAAGCGGCGTTCACGCCGATTCTCTGGCAGGCGTCGCGGAGTTCCTCAGCGAGTAACTCGTCGATGCAGTTCTTGGCATCGGGACGATGCAAAACAATTTTAGCGGCGTCCCATGCCCCTATGATTTCAGTTTGAAGAGAGATATACCTGTATGGAATGACGAAGGCCTGCTCAGACTCCGATTAATGGAACGGATAAATACTAAGTGGCAGACAATATATTGACAAGTGGTTGCGCCTTTATTAGGATGAATTAGCAGTCTCAGGGCGAGACTGCTAAAAATGTGAAAGTCCAGACCGAATATATAAGGAGGAAAGAGTAAATACCATGTCAAATTTTGCTCCGCTAGGAGAGCGGATATTTATAAAACCCATAGAACAAGAACAGACCACCCGCGGTGGAATCTTCCTGCCGGACACCGCTAAGGAAAAGCCTCAGGAAGGTGAAGTCATCGCTGTGGGCCCGGGCCGGGCCACTGACGAGGGAAGCCGAATTCCCATGGAATTGAACGTTGGTGATCGGGTCATTTACTCCAAGTTTGCCGGGACCGAATACAAAGACGGCGACGACGAGTACCTAATAATGCGCGAAAGCGACGTTCTCGCCAAGGTTTCCTAGGCAAGACCTGGGATGCTTCGCCCGCCGAACCGAGTGGGCGGGCGCGAGAAATACCATAGCAAGCTAGATTCAATTCAGGAGGAATAGGATGCCCGCAAAAAAAATGGCCTACTCGGAAGAGGCTCGCAAGACTCTTCGAATAGGCATTGATACCCTGGCCGAATCCGTCAAGGTTACCCTGGGCCCCAAGGGTCGCAACGTGGTACTGGACAAGAAGTTTGGTCCGCCCCTGGTCTGCAGCGACGGCGTAACCATCGCCAAGGAAATTGAGCTTCCCGACGCCTTTGAGAACATGGGTGCCCAGCTAATTAAGGAAGCAGCCACCAAGACCAACGATGCTGCCGGCGACGGCACCACCACTTCCATCGTGCTGGCCCAGTGCCTGATCAATGAAGGTTTCAAGAACGTAACCGCCGGTGCCAACCCCATGGCTATCAAGCGGGGTATTGAACGGGCCGTTGCTGCCGTCGTGGAAGAACTCCGCGGCATGGCCCAGCCCGTCGAGACCCGCGACCGCATCGGACAGGTTGCCAGCTTGTCAGCCCACGAAGAGGCCATCGGCGAGACCATTGCCGAAGCCATGGAAAAAGTCGGTAAGGACGGCGTAATCACCGTTGAAGAGTCCAAGGGTCTTTCCGACGAGATTGAGTACGTCGAAGGTATGCAGGTCGACCGCGGCTACATTTCCCCTTACTTCATCACCAATGCCGACCGCATGGAAGCCGTGATTGAAGACGCCGCCATCATCATCACTGACAAGAAGGTCTCCGCCGTTGCCGACCTTCTGCCCGCTCTGGAGAAGCTTCTCCAGGTCGGCCGGAAAAACGTCGTTGTCATCAGCGAAGACGTAGACGGCGAAGCTCTGGCCACCCTGGTGGTAAACAAGCTGCGCGGAACCCTGAACATCCTGGCAGTGAAGGCTCCCGGGTTCGGCGACCGCCGGAAGGCCATGATGGAAGACATTGCCATTTTGACCGGTGGCACGGTCGTCAGCGAAGAGACCGGCCGCAAGCTGGATTCCGCCGTTGTCGAAGACTTCGGTCAGGCCCGCCGGGTTAGCTCCACCAAGGACGAGACCACCATCGTTGAGGGTCGCGGTTCTGAGGAAGCGATCCAGGCCCGCATCAACCAGATTAAGACCCAGATTGAAGAGACCACCTCTGAATTCGACCGCGAAAAGCTGCAAGAGCGGATGGCAAAGCTGTCCGGTGGCGTGGCGGTCATCAAGGTCGGCGCTGCCACCGAGATAGAGTTGAAGGAGCGCAAGGCCCGGGTTGAGGACGCACTGTCCGCTACCCGTTCCGCCGTCGAAGAAGGCATCGTACCTGGTGGCGGAGTTGCCCTGGTTCGCGCCCAGCGGGCCCTGGACAACATCACCGTCCTTAACAGCGACGAAGAGGTCGGCGTGAATATCATCCGCCGGTCCTTGGAACAGCCCTTGAAGCTCATTGTCGAAAACGCCGGTTCCGAAGGCGCCGTCGTATTGAACCAGGTCAAGCAGCAGGCTGACGACTACGGTTACGATGCTGACATCGGCGTGTTCGGGCCCATGATGGAGCGCGGTATCGTTGACCCGGTGAAGGTCACCCGGTACGCACTTCAGAACGCTGCCAGCGTTGCCGCTATGGTGCTGACCACCGAGTCCATGATTACCGAGATCCCTGAGCCGGCTTCCGCTGCCTCCGCAATGCCGCCGATGGACTACTAGGCACCATTTAACGGCAGGCCGGAATACGGCCGGTTATTAACTCTGCATGGTAGACCGCCCCGATTATTCGGGGCGGTCTCTTCATTGTAGGGTTCCCGCGCCTTCACCTCATGGCATTCTCATTCGGCTTCACAATGGAAAATGTTCTTGAGAATCCGTGCATCAACCCCTCTTCAGGGACTTTCTTTGACCGGCGTACGCCGAGTCAGATGACAACCGTCACTGGACAGCCCCTGTTACCCCCTTCTACCATGGTATTAGTAAGGCCGACTTCCACCAACCCGGTTCAGGCTACCTGCTGGCAGGGGATCAATGGTTGGAAATGAGCGGAAATGGTGGGAGAAATAGAAATATTGGCCCTAACCATGTTTAGAACATCCGTTGTTGGGGAGGCAGTGGGCCGAAATGAGCGAAAACAGGGGACTCTTTGTCCGCATCTCCTCCCATGGTAAATCCCGGCTGGCAGTGTCTACTCCTCGAAGTGCGATTGCCCTGACCTTCACCGACTCGGGCATTGCTGTTAGAATTGGCCTCAAAAATTGCGAGGCAACATCTTGGCCCAGGGTAAGGTATATTCCTCAGCACAGGCCGCTTTAGCCGATATTCAGGAAGGCTCGACCGTGCTCGTATCCGGGTTCGCCGGCCACGGCGTCGCCAACGGCCTGGTGGCTGCGCTGGAGGCAGGCGGCGTCGGAGGCCTGACTGTCGTCTATTGCAGCGGGCCAATTAGCGAGTCCGGGTCTGATCAGCAATTCCCAGCCTCTGCAATTTCCCAACTGGTGACCAATGGACAGGTCAAGAAACTGATCTCTCCCTTGCCATTTGCCCCGGGGAATGGAGGCGTAATCCAGGAACAATGGCAGTCCGGTCAGTTGGAAATTGAGGTTGTCCCCCAGGGAACCCTCGTAGAAAGGTTGCGCGCTGGCGGTGCCGGAATTGGGGGTGTATTTCTTGCCACCGCGGTGGGTACCAGGTTCGAAACAGGGAAGGAAAAGCGGTCTTTTGCCAACGGAGAGGCAGTACTGGAACTGCCCATGAAGGCTGATTATGCCCTGATTAAGGTAACGACTGCCGACACGCTGGGAAGCGCAATTTACGAGGGATCAGGACGTAACTGGGCTCCGGTCATGGCTATGGCTGCCAGGATAACCATAGCCGAGGCTGAACATATTGTGGGACCCGGAGAGCTGAACCCGGAGGGTATCATATCTCCGGGTATTTTCGTCAACCGTATTGTAGCTGCCAACGACTAGCTCTATCTACGAGACAAATAGGACTACCATGCCGGACAGACTGGATGCACTTACCATGGCGCGGCGTGTTGCCGGCGAGTTTAAGGCGGACCAGGTGGTTGCCTTGGGAGCGGGTTTGCCAGCAAGAGTGGCGGATGTGTTACCTGCGGAGGCATCCGTACAGTTGCTTTCCGACGGTGGTGTGTTGGGTTATCGGGCCGCTGGCAATGATGGCGAGCCTGGAAAGGGAGCATTTCTGGGAGCCAATGGGGAATCGATTGGGCTAAGTGCAGGCGGAAGTGTGTTTGGAATGGTTGACTGGGCCGCCATGCTGCGTGGTGGTCACGTGGACGTGGCGGTGGTCCAGCCCACGCGCGTCAACGCTGCCGGGGACTTCATTGGTTGGACCACGGCGGCGACCCCGGGTCTCTTCGCCCCCGGGTCATCGATTGACCTTGCCTCCGGGGGGTGTCGGCTAATTGCCATGCTTCCCCATGCTGGAGCGGACGGAAGCCCCAACATTGTGGGCGGGACTTCTCCAGTAGCCGACTGTCGGGGTTGCGTTAACCTTATAGTCACTGATCTGGCTGTCCTTCGGGTAGAGGAATCAGGGTTGGTGCTTACTGAGGTGGCGCCAGGCTGGACAGCCGACGACGTGGCTTCATTAACCGGCTCACCCATTTCAGTGGCGCCTGATGTAAAACAGTTTTCCTCAAATCTTGACTCCTTGAACGCCAGCAGAGTCAATAAGGTATGTCCTAACGGGCCCTCAGCCATCGGGGATATGCCTGACGGCGCCGTCGTCATGATTGACGGGTTTGGTGGTCCCGGTGGCATGGCCCACTACCTGCTTGTAACGCTGCGTGAACAGGGAACTAAGGGCCTCACCGTCATCAGTAATACCATCGGTCTGGCCCGGTCGGTCAATTTTGGCACTCCCCCCGGAAAGCTGGCAATAGACCACTCCGTCATCGTTGAAAGCGGCCAGGTTGCAAAGGCCATTGCTACCTACCCGGTATCTCCTTCAGCCTCCCGCCCCAGCACCTTCGAGCTAGCCTACCGCCGGGGTGAAGTGGAGTTGGAGCTTGTTCCCCAGGGAACCCTGGCAGAAAGGTTACGGGCCGGTGGAGCCGGAATTCATGCTTTCTACACCCCTACCGGCGTGGGTACACTCATCGCGGAAGGGAAGGAAACCAGGACTATTGACGGTAAAGAGTACGTCCTGGAATTGGCGTTAAGGGCCGACTACTGCCTTATTCGGGGCCACAAGGCCGACACCCTGGGAAACGTGGTTTACAAGGGCACTTCACGAAACTTCAACGCGGTTATGGCGCCGGCGGCCGATATAACTGTGATTGAGGTTGACGAAATTGTGGAGCCCGGGGAACTGGATCCGGAGTTGATAGTTACGCCGGGCATTTACGTAGACCGGATTGTGAAACGGCCCGAGGGCTTTTCTCCTTACGAATAGGCTGACCGGAAGGTCGCCAATAGAGGTTATTCTATGGTTGAAGAAAAAGAGAGACTGCCCCGCGAGGTGGTTGCCATGCGGGTGGCCAAGGAGTTGCCCGATGGTGGCTTCGTTAACCTGGGCATCGGCATTCCCACCCTGGTTTCCAACTTCATTCCCGATGGCAGCGTGGTTTTCTATCACAGTGAGAGCGGTGTACTAAACTGCGGGCCCCTGGCTGAAGATGAAGAAGAGCAGGATATAGACCTCATAAACGCGGGGGGGCAATTCTTGCAAAAGGTGCCCGGCATGGCCTTTTTCAGCACCGTTGACGGATTCGCTATGATTCGCGGCGGCCACGTGGACGTCACCGTGCTGGGGGCACACCAGGTTTCTGCCACCGGAGACCTGGCCAACTGGATGCTGCCCGAACGGGGTGTAGGCAACATTGGCGGGGCGATGGACCTGGCCGCTGGAGCCAAGCAGGTCATAGTAGCGATGGAGCATACCGACCGGCAGGATAACGCGAAGGTGGTGCAGGAATGCACCTATCCTATCACCGGAAAGGATTGCGTCTCTTTGATAGTAACTGACCTGGCAGTTATGAAGCCGACACCCGAGGGCTTGGTACTGATTGAGGTCGCGCCCGGGTGGACCGCTGAAGAAGTTCAGGGCCTAACGGATGCTCAGTTGATCATCTCACCCGATATGAAAGAGTACGAGCTTTAGACCGGTTCTGCCTAAGTCGCCACCGTATTTTCTTGTCACTGCATGTGGCTCACTTTTGTATCCATGGCTGCAGGCCACGCGTTCCAAGGCTCTTTGGCAAATCAAGCCGATAATCTTACTTAACTTTCAGCGTTTCCAAGTCCTTCTGATTTACTCGCACCCTGGAGGATAACTCTTCTGCGAAACCCGCCTTCCCCAACTATCAAACAGGCCCGCGGTATCGGGATCTGTGTTATGCCAGATTGACCTGCCGTAGCCGAAAGAAAAACCTCCCCACTGTGGGTGCACTTGATTGGTGTAGACCCGGATTCGTCCCCCTTCCACAAGGGTGTAGGGCTCTTCAAACGTGAATTCCTGCCGCCTGTCGCCCAGGTCTGCCAGCCTCCACCCCTCCAGGTTTACCGACTGACGGCTCTTGTTGACTATTTGCACGTACTCGTCCGCTTCAGACCGAGGCACTTCTCCGTCAAAGAAAATGCACTCTATTTCGACGCCAGTGATTGGTTCCGGTGGTCGCGGCGTAGATGTAGCTGTCGGTATTGGCGTGGCAGTAGGTGAAGGTGTTGGCGAGGGAACGGGAGTAGCGGTCGCGGTAGATGTGGGAGTAGGACTAGGTGTAGCAGTTGGCGCGGGAGTTGGCGCAATTGTCGGCGTAGGCAAGGGAGTAGGGGTCGGCTCGGGCGTTTGGGTCGGTCTGGGAGATGGCGTGGGGGTTGGCGAAGGTGCCGCGGTATGGGTGAGAGTGGGAGAGGGATTTTGTGTGGGAGTCACCGTCGGTTCGGCGGTTGAAGTCGGCGGCGACGCCAATGTGGGAATGGCAGTCGGCGTAGAGGTTGTGTTCGGCAGTGGCACTGGCTGGGGAAATGCGGTTATAGCTTGAAAGTTTGAAGCTTGAGCCCCTTGTACGCTCAATTCGTCCTTCTGCTCAAGGGGTGCGGGACTGGTAGTCGCCTCCTGTAAGTTCGAAGGAGTCGGTTCGGTAGCGTTGGTTCTTCCTTGGGATGGCAGGAGGCTCGCGGCAGCAGGGTCGCCCGCATGTAAGGCCTGGTCGTTTGTGGGGGACTGAACAGTGGGTACTTCGCCAATCCTCTGTGAAGGTTCAGGAGACTCGGGTGCGGCACTAAGGCCAAAGCCCGACCGGTTGGGCCGTATGACCAGGGGCCCCTGATTTTGGACTCTTGCATCGGACAACGGCAATGCATAGGGCGTGGGGATTGGTGAAGGATTTACGGAAATGGTGGGAACGTGGTCAAAGATTGCCGCCGGTGGCTCAATGAAAGTATCGGCATTTTCTAGCTCGCCCTTCGAGGATTCGCCCGACCTTCCATTGAAGAAACCGCATCCCGTCGAGACCGCCACAGTCGAGATTAGTAGCAACAAGAGGCCGCAGGTGCAGAGTTTGCCAAAAAGAGTTATCGACATGGTTCTGCAATTTAACGTGCGTTTCCAATTGAGGTAATGCCTAGCCTTCGGAGGGTTGGTGCCCCCTTTTAACTCTGTTCTGAGCCTGCCAACATATCCAATCCCCTAAGGGCGCAGAAGTTTCCCCCTTGGTTTAGCAGGACTGAATTCACTATCTCAGGCCAATAACAACGGATTTTCCCTGTTAGCCGCAACCATTTCAATTTGCCAAATGTCTAGGTCGTGTTATAATCGGGAATATCAAATACGCGAGCCTAGGAAATCGGCATTCAGGCAGCGTTGATGACCTGAACAGTGAGAAGAGTCAGTCAACGTAACTGTAATGTCGGCAGGGGATGAAGTGAGGATGGGGTTCCGGCCCGCAGCATTCGACCCGTTTAGGCGGGTTGATAGATTTGAGGCATACCCAGACATCAGGGCACTTCAAGAACTAATTCTAGGAGGAATATCGTGGACAAAGGAAGTGTAATCTTCAATGCCGGCCCCGTGGACATTACCTTGGAATACCGAGCGCTTATGCCCGATCAGGGCCTGTGCGTACAGGTATTTGGCAAGGTTGACGATAATGACGTAGAGATCCTGCGCTTTGACTGCTTCGATCAGTTGCCTCATTACCACTATGGCCCCGCTAACAACAACATTCGGTTGAACATGGACAAGACCACCGTTGGCACCCCCTTCGGCTGGACCATGGGCCACCTTCGGACCAAGCTCCCCGAGATGATTCGCCGCTCCGGTTACGAGGCCTTGGCCGACGCCGTGGCAGCCAATCCTGTCTCGGAATCTACCCTGGACGAGATCGAGGCCCAGGGCCGCCAGATGGCCGTAAACCAGCGCCGCACGGTAGCGCATAAGTTCGAGCGAATGCTGGAAGACGATGTTTACACCGTCGGCAACCTGCGCATCGGACTGGAATACCGGTTTGCTGGCAATTCCGAAGGTCTCGCGATTCACGTCCTTTCCGACGTGGCCGACCAGACCGTGGAGCTGTTGGCCTTCGACTGCTTCCTTAACGGCCCCCACTATCACTACGGTCCCCGGAACCAGGACATTCGCATTTACTGGGACACCACCACCTCCGGCGAGACCTTGCGCTGGACGCTGGACCAGTTCTATGCCGGCAACCTGAGGGGTATGATCGAGCGCGCAGGTTACCCCACCATCGCCAATGATGTTGACGAGAACCTGCTCCAGGCCACCATGCCTGCCATCGAAAAGCGTGCCCTCGAGTTGGTCGAGGAAAACCGTGGTGGCAATGATCCCAAGGCCGCCCTGTTGAAGGAAATCGAGACCCTGCGGGAGCGCGTCGCTGCCCTGTAGCCTTGAGCCCCTTTCTGGCTAATCAGGTAACCAAAGACGGCCCGGCTTCAAAGCCGGGCCGTCTAGTTTGTCATTTGTCGACGGGAAAACAGAAGGAGACTGGGCGCCTCACTCCAATTCTTACGCGGCCCTACATCATCGTATAGCCCCCGCTGACGCTGAGAGTCTGGCCGGTGATAAAACTCGCAGCGTCGGAAGCCAGGAACACCACCGCGTTGGCGATCTCGCTGGCTTTACCCATACGCCGCAGGACATAAGCGCGCTCCACTCTTTCGAGCACATCATCGGTAAAGATGTCCCGCATCTGATTCCACATGCTTTCAGGACTGATCTGCTCTTCGTCCGGGGGAACTATCAAGCCGGGGCAAACCACATTCAGCCGCAATCCGTAGCGACCTGCCTCGCGGGCAATGGCCTTGCTCAGTGCGATAACCCCGCCCTTGCAGGCGGAATATACGGCTTCCCGGTACTCGCCCATTCGCCCCGCATCTGAGCTGATGCTTACGATAGAACCTGCCTGCTGCTCTATCATGTGAGGCAACACCGCATGGATGCAGTTTATGGGGCTCCACAGATTAACCGCCACTTCCTTCTCATGTTCCTCGCGAGGTTTCTCCATGAAGAGGCGGTCTATGGTCCAGCCTACGTTATTCACGAGAATGTCCACTCTGCCGAACTCTGCTATGGATTGATCCACCATTTCCTCGACTTGGGCCCGGTCGGTTACATCCGTTTGTATTACCTTGACCCGGCTTCCCATATTCATCTTCGCCACTTCCGAGGCCACCAGTTCACCCTGGTCCGGCGCCAGCTCGGCAATGGTAATATTGGCGCCCTCGGCGGCAAATGCGTGGACAATGGCGCGGCCGATATTAGAGCCGCCGCCAGTCACAATTACGTTTTTAGCTTTGAGTCCCAATTCCATGGTCTAACTCCTTTACAGTTTTGGAGTCCAAAGAGCCAAGCCGCTTCTAAGGCCATTTTGATAGCACTCCAAGCAAAGATTTCCTGCCTTTAGATGGCTCTAGGGACCCGATACCCGAGGAATGCCGCCGAAGCGCAGCCTGAGCAACCCGTTAATGTCCTCAAGGGCCGTGTTCGTGATATTAACTGTACTGGTTGGGTCGTCGTCCCATTTCACCGGTATGGACTTTATGCGGTAGCCCCGCTTGGCTGCGATTATCAGCAACTCGGTGTCAAAGAACCAGTTGTTGTTTTCGATAGCAGGAATGATCGACTGGGCGGCCTGGCGGGTCGAGGCTTTAAAGCCGCACTGGGCGTCGGGAAAAGGTGTGAAAAACAAGGACTTGATTAGAAGATTGTAGCTGCGGGATATAAACTCCCGTTTGAAGCCCCTGGTGACCGTGGATTCCCGGCTCAATCTGCTGCCTGTGGCCAAGTGGTAGCCGGATTCAAGGGCTTCGACCAACTGGGGAAAGTGGGTTAAGTCAGTAGACAGGTCCACATCCATGTAGCTGACTATATCGGCGTCGCTGGCCAGCCAAGTGGCTCTCAGGGCCCTTCCCCGTCCTTTTTGGGGCAAGTAGAAATAGGAGACATTCGGGTATTGCTCCGCCAGTTCCTCTGATACAGGCCGGGTTCCATCAATGGAGGCGTTGTCCGCAATAGTAACTTGCCAGGGGTTTACCAGGTTTTCCCGGAGGAATTGAGTTAGGCGCGCGATGCTGTCGGGCAGGGCCGCTTCCTCATTGTAAACCGGTATTACTAAGTCAACGGAGGCAGCCATCAGGGAAAGCTCTTGAGGCAAGCTGCAATCGGTACGGGAAGCATATAGCCTTTCCGTACCGGGGATATGACATAATCTACCAAGAGTCTTAGAGCGTCGAGCCGAACTGTCGAGGGAAGAGAACGACTAAGCATCAGTGGCGGAAGTGGCGGACACCGGTAAAGACCATGGCAATGCCGTGGTTGTTGGCAGCTTCAATGACTTCGTCATCCCTAATTGAGCCGCCCGGCTGGATGATAGCGGTTACCCCCGCTTCTGCTGCAAGTTCAATGTTGTCCGGAAATGGGAAAAAGGCGTCAGAAGCAAGGACGCAGCCCTGGGCCTTTTCGCCGGCTATGCGCTGGGACAAGTGGACGCTGACTACCCGATTGGGCTGCCCGGCTCCCATACCCATCAATGTACGGTTCCTGGCGAAGACGATGGCGTTGGACTTAATGTGTTTGCAGGCAATCCACGCAAAGGCCAGGTCATCCATCTCTGTCTCGGTAGGAACCTTCTCGGTGGCTGTCTTCCAATTGGCCGGACTTTCTGCGATTGAGTCTGGAGTTTGTATCAAGACTCCACCAGTGATGGGGCGAATGTCCAGCGAAATGCCCCCCAGTTCCGCCCCGCCAGAATTAACTGCCAGTACGCGCAGGTTTCGTTTTCTTTGCAGGATTTCTAATGCTGCAGGCTCGTAGCCCGGGGCCACCACTACTTCATAGAACACGGGATGCATTGCTTCGGCGGCGGCGGCGGTGACCGTACGGTTGAAACCCACGATGCCGCCAAAGGCCGAAACAGTGTCTCCATCGTAGGCCTGAAGGTATGCCTGGGCCAGGTCTTCGTGACTGGAAAGCCCGCAGGCGTTGGCATGTTTGATGACTGCGGCGGCCGGCTCAGCGAAGTCGTTAACCGTTCTCCACGCGGCGTCTGCATCCATCAGGTTGTTGTAGGACAGTTCCCGTCCGTGCAACTGTTGTGCTCCGGCAATGCCACCACTTTGGCCGGCTGTCGGTACATACAGGGCGCCCTGTTGATGGGGATTCTCTCCATAGCGGAGAGTTGCCACCTGTCTGAACGTCAGGTCGAGATTCTCGGGCAAGGACTCTGTTGCCGACGATTCCTCCGTCAGGTAACCGGCTACCGTAGCGTCGTACCGGGCCACGTGTTGGAAGGCTTTCGCCGCCAGCCCTCTTCGTTCACCTTCGGTAAGACCCTCACCGGCTAGCCGGTCGGCCACCCACCCATAATCATCCGGATCAACCACCACAGCTACCGATGGGAAGTTCTTGGCTGCGGCCCTTAGCATGGTGGGCCCGCCGATGTCGATGTTCTCCAGGGCATCGTCCATCGTAACGGCGGGATTGCTTATGGTTTCGGCAAAGGGATAAAGATTTCCAACCACCAGGTCAATAGTGCCAATGCCGTACGTCTCTAATTCACTGATATGGGCTGGCAAGTCGCGGCGCGCCAGAATGCCACCGTGAATGACCGGGTGCAAGGTCTTTACCCGCCCGTCCAGGATCTCTGGCGATCCGGTGACGTCTGACACCTGCTGCACCGGCAATCCGCCCTCTTCAGATAAAGTGCGGTGGGTACCTCCGGTACTGATAAGTTCGAACCCTGACTCAACCAATTTCTGACCAAATTCAACTATTCCGGTCTTGTCAAAAACGCTAACTAATGCTTTCACCGAGCCATTCCTTTGGTAGCCTGCTGTGGCATGACTATTCTGTGGTACGAATGAAACTTAAGGGGACTTTTAATTGCTGAACGAAACCTGTTCGTGGCCGTTGCGCGCCACTACTTGGCCCACCACAACTGCGTCCGGGGACGTTTCCCTTATCTTGTCCACCTCGTCTTCCCGGCAAACTGCCACCATTCCGAGGCCCATATTGAAGACTCGAAGCATTTCATCCTCTGAGATCTGGCCCTCCGACTGGATCAAGGAAAATATGGGAGGGACTGTCCAGGACCCTCTTTGGAACTTGGCGGCTACATTGTTTGGCAGAATCGAGGGCACCTTGCCGGGTAACCCTCCCCCAGTGATGTGTGCCAGTCCTTTCATTGACCCCAGGGCCGGTTGAAGCTCCGGATAGTAGCAACGATGCCTCGTGAGCAATTCTTCGCCCAGGCGACGGTTAAGGTCTCCGAATTGCCGGAATAGCACCGAGGGGTCTTCGTCACTGTTGAAGACATGCCGTACCAGTGAAAAGCCATTGGTATGAAGCCCGCTGGAAGGTATTCCCACCAGGCAGTCGCCCGGAACTATGGTGCTGCTATCCAATATTCCGTCCTTTTCCGCCACGCCTACCAGGAATCCAGCCAGGTCAAAGTCTTCATCAGAGTAGAGTCCGGGCATCTGGGCCGTTTCCCCGCCGATCAGGGCACAGCCGACCTCTCGGCAGCCCCAGGTAATGCCTCGAAGCAAGGTTTCCATGCGATGCTGGTCAAGTGTGCTGAAAGAGACGTAGTCAAGAAAGAAGATTGGCTTGGCGCCTTTAGTCAAAATGTCGTTAACATTTAGGGTGACCAAGTCCTGGCCGATGGACTCGAAGTGTCCCAGTTGAGCGGCAATTTTCAGCTTGGTACCCACGCCGTCGGCGCTGGCTACCAATACCGGGGCCCTGTATCCGGAGAGTTCGAACATCCCGGCAAAACCGCCCCCGGAACCCATTACTTCCGGCCCATGCGTCATTGAGGCAAAGGCCTTAATTCGGTCTTTGAGGTCTTCCATGG
The DNA here is from genome assembly GCA_965215975.1 of Dehalococcoidia bacterium. Classification (GTDB taxonomy): domain Bacteria; phylum Chloroflexota; class Dehalococcoidia; order Lucifugimonadales; family UBA3495; genus Bin22. The sequence goes on from OZ244136.1 coordinate 2,810,398, forward strand.
CATCCAGCTGAACCCCGGATGCCTGATAGGTTTCGCCAGTCAATGTTTGGTCTCTCCGTTATTGTGTCGGCGTACGGTACTGGCACCGACCTGCAAATAAGAATGTTCTAAAGGGGCAATATGCATAACCGACATAGTGGTCAGGTTTCAGATTCCAGAACCAGCTTTCCCAATTGCAATTGAACAGGCACAGGATAGTTGCCGGTAAAGCAGGCGTCGCAGAAACCTCCCTGTTCGCCTTTGGACACCCTGAGCAGTCCTTCGATGCTCAGAAAGCCGAGGGAGTCGGCGTTGGCCATAGCCCGAATCTCTTCGACGGTTTTATTGGCCGCAATCAACTCCGATTGGTCGGCCATGTCGACGCCCATGTAACAGGGAAACTTGATGGGCGGAGCGCATACCCGAATGTGGATCTCTTTCGCGCCCGCGCGGCGCAGGACCCTTATCACGTGAGGTGTGGTTGTGCCCCGCACAATGCTGTCGTCCACTACCACCAGTCGTTGGCCCTTGATTACTTCCGTAAGCGGATTGAACTTCTGACGCACTCCAAGATCCCGAAGGCGTTGCTCCGGTTCTATGAAAGTACGGCCCACATAGCGGTTTTTGATCAGGCCGTCACTGTAAGGTATTCCGGATTCTCGGGCGTACCCTACCGCCGCTGCGGTGGAGGAATCTGGGATTCCAATGACAAGGTCGGCGTCCACCGGATGTTCCCTGGCCAGTTGAGCTCCCATTTCCTGGCGGGCCGAGTAAACCAGAGTGCCATCAAGCACACTGTCAGGCCTTGCAAAGTAAATGTGCTCAAAGATGCACATGGCCCGCGACTTAGTCGATTCCTTCCTTACGGCCGAGCGCATACCGTCCCGGTCCAGCACGATGACTTCACCAGGGCTGACGTCTCGCAAGTACTTGGCCCCCAGGTGGTCCAGGGCGCAACTCTCCGACGCAATTATCCAGCCTTCACCCATTTTGCCGATGCAAAGCGGACGGATACCAAGGGGGTCTCGAGCTGCCAAAACGGTATCCTCGGTCATGGCCACCAGCGAAAAAGCGCCTTCCAGTGTACGCATGCAATGGAACATGCGCTCTTCCCAGCTATTTCCTGGGGCATTGACTAGCTGATGGGCGATGACTTCCGAGTCGGTGGTGGAGTTGAAGCGGCAACCCCACTGCTCCTTAAGTTGGACTTTCAACTGGGAGGCGTTAATGATATTGCCGTTATGAGCCAAAGCCAACTTGCCGGCCAAGCCTTCTACAACTAAAGGTTGGGCGTTACAGAGCTGGCTGGTGCCTGTAGTGGAATACCTGGTGTGGCCAATTGCAAATTCACCGGAAAGAGGAAGGAAGTCGCGTTCGCGAAAAATTTGGGTGACCAGGCCCATGTCCGTGTGGACATTTAGCTGATGCCCGTCTGCGGCGGCTATACCGGCGCTCTCCTGGCCACGGTGCTGCAGAGCGAACAGGCCAAAGAAGGCTACCCGGCTGGCCTCTGTTCCCGGACTGTATACACCTACAACACCACACTCTTCACGAGGATGGTCAAAGGGGAAGCGGAGTTCGTGATTCACGTCCTCAATACCCACGTAAGTATTCTACGTTCCCTTAACAGTTTCGGTCAACGAATCTAGGCTGAATTCCTCGCTCTAGCACAATATTCGTACTCTCCTTGACCAGGAATGTGGCGGCACGGCAAATGGCATGGTGCCTTACTCAGGTGAAGCCCGGAGGATTCACTGATTCGGTATTATCGTAACCTTGCGGTCATCCCCTAAGCCCGCACTTTCAGTGCTTATACCCTCGCGTTCGGCTAGTGAAATGTGGATTATTCGTCGGTCAGCAGCCGACATAGGTTCCAGGGTGATGCTTCGCCCGGTTTGGCTCACCCTTTCTGCCACTTTATTGGCCATATCTTTGAGAGAAGCTTCGCGTCGTTGCCGGTACCTTTCAACGTCGAGAACAACCCTAACACCTTCTCCAAATTCCTTGCGGACAATCAAGTTCACTAGAAACTGGAGAGATTGAAGGGTCTGTCCCCTGCGGCCGATCAACAAGCCAGAGTCGTCCCCGGTAACGTCAATGATCGGACCTCCCACGTCGGGGTCTTCTGTAGTACGCACCGAACAAGTTACGTTTACCCCGGAGGTGGCAAGGATGTTGTTCAGAGCTACCATAGCCAGGCCCGTGACCGTACCTTCCTCCGCGCCAACGGCGGGCATTGATTCGCCGGATTCTTCCTCGGGAGGTGCTGCCTGGTCCGCCTCTGGTGGAGTCTCTACGGACTCAACAGCGGGGGCGCTGCTCCCGCCCGGGGCAGATCCCAGTCTGGTGACACGGACTCTGGCTACCTCTGCGCCAATGCCCAGGAAACCGGCTTTGCCCCTACTTAGTATTTCTACCTCGACCTCGCTGCGGTCGACGCCTAGTTCCTTCAGCGCCAGCTCTTCGGCCTCTTCTACGGTTCTGGCGGTTCGTTCTACTGGCTCCATCGTCTTCTATCTCCTCGGACGCCGGATCTTTCTCGGCGGACTTGGCCGGTTGGCTTGACGCTTGTGCCGACCTGGGAATCAATGGGAACAACGGCCCCCAGCCGGTAATGAAGTATTGGATTCCTACACCGATTATATTGGAAACAATCCAGTACAGGGGCAGTCCGCTAGGCCATTGGAGCGAAAAGAATCCCAGGAAAATGGGAATCATCCAAAGCATCATGGTTTGACTGGACTGCTGGCGGGGATCCGGAGAGGGGGTCATCGTCATCTTTTGCTGCACCCAGGTGGAAGCAGCCACCAGGATGGGCAATACTATGGGAGAAGGGTCCGGTTCTCCCAGGCTTAACCACAGAAAAGTGTCGTTCAAAGGGGCGGCAGAGTGGATTGGTACGAAAGTGATCCAGGAATATAGCTTCTGAGACAATCCTACCAAGTCTTCGGGTTTGGTAAACAAAGTCTGAATGAGGACTCGAAAAAGGCCTATGAGGATGGGTAGTTGAACGATTAGCGGGCCCAGGCACCCCACCGGGCTTACCCCGGACTCGCGATACAATTTCATGGTCTCTTGAGAAACCCGAGCCCGGTCGCCGCTGTAACGGTCCTGAATTTCCTTCATGCGGGGTTGCAGCTGGCTCATTCGCCGCATCTGGCGAATTTGCTTAAGGGTCAGGGGCAGAGTAATCAAGCGTACCAGAATGGTGAAAACTATAATTGCGATCCCCATGTTGTTAAAGCAGACTACATACAACACCATAAGGGTGTTGAGCATGGGGCGGATTATAATTTCATTCCAAAGGAGGAAGAAAAACTCCAAGGGGACTCCTAAAAACGCAACGCCGTAGTCCGGCGGTTGCCTGTCCTAAGCGCTAGTTGCATTGCCTCTGAATCGAGCTATCGAAACACCAAATTGACTCTTTGTCCTGGCCCTCCGTAACCGATATCCTGCGTACTGTACCTTCATCGCCGCCTACAAAGACTGAATGCCGCTGTATAACCGACAGGCCTGGTGTTTCCTCACCGACAGATACCGCCGGAGGCGATCCAACAACTAAGGGTGACTTAATCTCACCCTTTTCGAGGCTGGGCAGGTTACTGATCACTTCCCCGTCAATCAGGTTTGATGGGCTGGTACTCAGGAGGCGCATTCTGCCATCCACTGAGGCCGTAACTAGGCCCAAGGGGACCAGGGCGGCCTTGGAAGCAAGGGGCCCTTCCATGTTGTGTCGCCATAGGGCCACCTTGGGTTCACCGGAAGGCGGAACAGATCCGTCCAGCGCATATACATATCCGTCCATCGAAGGGGCAAAAATTGTTTCTCCGTCGGTAACTGGACCTGCCCAGAACCAGTTGCCACTCTCGAAGGCCCATTCCAGTTCTCCGTCGTCCGCGTCCAACGCATATAATTTCTTGTCGAAGGACCCCACTATTACTTTCCCCTGAAAAAGGAGAGGGTTGCCGACTACGGCCCCGCCGGTCTGGTAGCGCCAGAGTTCGTCGCCGTCCCTTAGATCCACTGCATATACGGTGTGATCCTGGGAACCAAAGTAGGCGATGTTGTTTTGGACCGAAGGAGTAGACCATATCCTTCCCTCGGTACGGAAGGGCGACCAGGGCAACTCTTCGCCCCTGGCCGCATCGAAGGCGTAAAGATTGCCGTCCTCGGATGCGACCAACAAAATGGTAGCAGGGCCGGTATCGCTGCGGATGACCTCCGCAAGCACGGGGCTGGCAATTATGGGATGAGGTTCCTGCGAAGGATCGTTTCTGACGGCCCTCTCCCAACCGCCCAGGGCTTCCCCTGTTTCGCTGGAGATGGCATAAATGTGCCCATCAACTGCTCCAAGGTAAACCAACTCCAATTCCCGGCTGACCGCGGGCTGGCCAAATACGCCTGCCAGTCCTTCTCCGCTACTCAGAGGGGGAAAAGTCCACGCCACTCTGGGGGTACCGGAACCAAAATCCTCGAGGGCAATCAGTTTTACTTTGCGCTCATCATCGCCCAAATCGAGGCCTAGCTGTGAACCCAGGTCGCCGAGATCCGATCCCATCTGTGTGGCAACATAAACCCGAGTCGGGTCCCCCGGCACTTCCGAAAAGGTTACGGCAACCGGCGTCCAACCTATGTTGTCACCGCCTAGATTGGGGGTGCAGGAGATTGCAAGAGAAACCAACACCACAGCCGACAACATTCGGAACCTGTTGGCGAGAGGTAGCCTCAAACCCGGCCTGCCATTGGCGTGGGCAACAGACGATTTCAAAGAATGGCGTAGTTGTTTAAAAAAAGAAGGGAAGTATGAAATAAAGGACATCTCTTATGGTACCGGATCGTACCCTTTCCCTCCCCATGGCCTGCAATTCAAAATGCGCCGGATGCCAAGCAGACTTCCCCGCCTCAATCCGTATTCTGAAATCGCCATGGCGGTGTATTGGGAACAGCTTGGAGTAAAGCGACAAGCCGATGGGAGGTAGGGTGAGATTGCCGCCTGGTAAAAGCGTATCAAACCCACGGCGGCATATCTCATATTTGACTGCTATTCCGAGGATGGACTGGACTTGGCCAGTTTGGCGCGTTGCAATAGGCCGTATACTGCGTGCTTAAGTTGACTAAATTCCACGCTGCTGGCCCCGCGACGAGCTATTATGACTGCGTCCCATCCTCCCTTAGTGTTGGTCTGTCTGACAGATTCTCGTAGTCTTCGCTTTATCAGGTTTCTCGTGACGGCGTTTCCGATACGTTTACTTACCACAAACCCGAATCGGCTGTGTTCCAAACCGTTTGGCAAAATCCTTATTACCAGTAAGCGGTTCGCAGAACTGGTGCCTTCACGGTGTATTTGGGCAAAGCGTTTGCTTTCGGTTAGCCGGGAACGGCGCTCCATTCTTTAGGAAACCCGCTAGACCGTAAGGCGGTGCCGCCCCTTAAACCTTCTGCGTCGTAGGACTGCCCGCCCGTCTGAAGTGCGGGAACGAGCCCTGAAACCGTGCACTCTGGCGCGGCGGCGTTTTTTCGGTTGGTAGGTTCTTTTAGGCATTGATTGTGCACACTCCAGTCCGGAGATTATAGGGTTGCTTGCCCATTTGCGTCAAGGCAGCGATGCTCCCCTGCTGAGCGCTGCCGTTGTGTGGAGCGATGGATTCCAGTGTATGATTACCCTGTTGGTGGTATAATAATCACCCAATATTCCTCGCATGCCCCTGCAATCAGCGGCAGCACTACAGGGGCGTCAGGCAGGCCGAAGTGGCGGAATGGTAGACGCGCCGGTCTCAAAAACCGGTGGGGGCAACCCCGTGTCGGTTCGAATCCGACCTTCGGCACCAAGTTCTTCTGCTCTTCCTCTCTCTACCATGGTTTTTCCCTGTTACAATACAAAACCGTGGCCCCAAGTTGCCTAAACACTTGCATCGGGCGCTGAACGAGGTTTGGGCTATCAATTATCCTGGAGAATGTAGATTCGCATGAACATAGGTTTGAGCATTCCTCGCTTGCCCGATGCGGAAGGCATCCGCCGGTTTGTGCAGTGTGCGGAGGAGCAGGGGTTTGAAGCTGTCATGGCTGGAGATCACATTCTTCTCCCCACGGGCGGTACTAACCAATACCCCTACACGTCTGACGGGTCCTTTTCGAGACCGGCGGACGAGCCATTTCTCGAAACTATGACCATGCTGGGGTATATGGCCGCTTGCTCTGAGACCATCAGGCTGGGCAGTACGGTGATTATCCTTCCCTACCGAAACCCGATTGTGCAGGCAAAGATGTTCGCGTCTCTGGACGTTCTAAGCGGCGGAAGGATGATTTGCGGCGTGGGTGTGGGCTGGCTGGAGAAGGAGTTTGATACTCTTGGGGTTCCATACGCCGAACGGGGCGCCATGAGCGACGAGTATCTGGAAATTTTCCGGTGCCTGTGGACCGAAGCCCACCCGGAATACCACGGCAAATATTTTGACATCGACGGAATCCAGTTTTACCCCAAGCCCGTGCAGCAGCCGCAAGTGCCCATCTGGATTGGCGGGCATAGTCGGGCGGCACTTCGCCGGGTGGCCAAGTACGGCGACTGCTGGCACACCACCAGACAAACGCCAGACTTCGTAGCCCAAAACCTGCCTTACCTGAGGGAGCAAATCGAACGAGAAGGGCGCGACCCCGGGGCTATTTCCATTTCTTTGAAACGGAGCCTGCACTTTACTGATCTGGATGCTGCCGAGGAAAAAACAGTCCGTACCGGTGGCGTAATAATCGCGACCACTCAAGAGGTGATAGACGACGTTTACTATTGCCGGGAATTGGGCATCGACCAGCTAACCTACGATTTCCGAGTGGACGGAATTGATGCCTGTATCGGTGTAATGGAGCACCTGTCTTCTGAAGTCCTGCCGGTGGCTCACCGGTTGGGATAAGGCACCTCAAACTGATCACTGGGCCCACGGCAGGTTTCCTCGCTATTGTCGGGATGGGTTAGAGGCCGTTTTCCTTGAAAACCTTGGCTCTCTCCACCAGTGACTCCGCCGTGTGCTGCATGTTCGCGATCTGGGTCTCACTTACCTGCCGCTTGACCTCTCCAGGTATGCCGGTTACGAATGACCGGTCCGGCACGTCGGTTCCGGAAAGCACCACCGAGTTGGCTGCGATAAGGCACTCCTTGCCGATGGTTGAGCGGTGCAGGAAGGTGCAGTTGTTGCCCAGCAGCGAACCGGTCCCGATCCGCATGCCGTGAACCACAACGCTGTGGCCAACCGTGACATTGTCCTCAATTACAAGGCCATTGCCGTGAATTACCGCTCCTTCCTGGACGTTGACGTTATTTCCTATAACGACTTTTTCCTCGCCATCAGCCCGAATGGTTACGCCAGGCCAGATGCTGCTGTTTTCACCGATCTCGACGTCTCCTACGACGTAGGCAAATTCGCTAATCCAGGCCGAATCTGCGATTTTGGGTTCCTTTTCACCAAGGCTGCGTATCAAAGTTTTCCTCCTGACGGGTTACTTCACTTAGCCTGCCAATGCAGGCAGAGCAGTGCGGCAAATCTATTGCAATGGAGGATTATACCCTAATCCGGAAATGAAAATGGGAAGGGCATTATGCCTTCCCCTTCTGCAAATGGGTCTTGTCCCAAAGAGACTAAATCGCTTCTTCCAATTTGCGCTACCTGGCAGCCCGCACTGCCTGTCGCGCCTCCATGTCCATATCCCGGTCCCTGATGGCCCTTCGCTTATCGAATTGACGCTTGCCTCTTGCCAAACCCAGTTCAACTTTTGCAACGTGGTTTTTGACGTAAAGCCTCAAAGCCACGATGGTCAAACCTTTTTGGGCCACCTCATCGGCCAGCTTGGTGATTTGTTCCCGGTGCAGCAACAGTTTCCGGACGCGGCGAGGGTCGTGGTTATAAATGCTGGCCGGATCATACTGGGCTATATGTGAGTTGAATAGCCACATTTCGCCATTCTGGTACCTTGCGTAAGCTTCTCGCAGGTCCACCTTTCCGGCTCGAATCGACTTAATTTCCGTGCCGGTCAGGGACAGGCCGGCCTCGTACCGGTCGAGAACCTCGTAGTTGAAGAACGCCTGGCGGTTGGTAGCTATCAAGCGGTTGTTAGGTTGTTCTTTAACCGCTGTTTTCTTCTTTCTGCTGGGCATATTGATTACCTTTACGTGTTGCGGTGTGCGGTTAGAACTGTTGGTTGCGCGAGGAGCCTACTTGGTCTGCCAGCAATTGCATGGCCCGTTGCAATTGGTCATCTGTTTGCGCGTCTGGCTGCGCTACTATCTCGACGGTAGGGTCTATGCCGAAACCCTCAATTAGCGTGCCATTCGGCGTATACCATCTGGCAATAGTATAGTAAATGCCGGACCGGTCGGAAAGGCGGTGCCTGGTATTGACACTCCCTTTGCCGAAAGTCGTTTCTCCGATCACTGGCGCACGCTCGTGGTCCAGAATAGCCCCGGCAAAAACTTCGCTGGCGCTCGCGCTGTACTGGTTTACCAGCACCACCATGGGAATATCCTTGCCTGTGCCTCCTGAAGCTACCTTCCACTCCCGACGCTCTCCCTGGCCGTTCAGCTCGTAGGTAACCAGACCATCTTCGAGGAATTGGCTGGTCACGTCGACTACTACGCCAAGTAAACCACCGGGATTGAAGCGCAGATCGACTACCAAACCCCGGCCACCGACGTCCTTGAATTCCTGTAGAGCTTCTTCTACATGCTGGTTGGTATTGGAAGCGAAGCTGGTGATTTGCAAATGCCCAATATCGTCCTGGAGCATGGTGAAGCGTACCGTTTCCAGGGGTATCACTCCTCTGGTAATGGGAATCGTGACGGCCTCCGTCTGGTTAGCGTGTCGAACCAGCAATTCGACCGTCGTTCCTCTTTGTCCTCGGATACGAGAAACGGCTTCCTGCAGGCTCAGATTCTCGGTGCTCTCGCCATCTACTGCCAGGATCACGTCGCCGGCCCGGATTCCTGCTCTCTGTGCGGGGGTGTCAGGCAAGGGTGCGATTACCGTTAATAGTTCGTCCCTGATTCCTACCTGGGCGCCGATTCCTTCAAAGACCCCCTGGATTTTTGATTCCTCTTCTCCAAACCGTTGAGGATTCAGATAAGAGGCATAGGGGTCGTTCAAAGCGTCCAGCATCCCCTTAATGGCGCCGTCGCTCAGTTCAGATGCGTCCAAAGTTTGCCGGTCAATATGCTCGCGTTGGAGCAGGTCCCAAACTTCTTCAAGGCGTTCAAATTCCGGGGGCAAGCTCGAAGAAGACGCTGAAGCCTGTGTCTGCGCCTCGAACGGGATTTCAAGCGCATAGTTTACGGCTAGCGCCAAAGCGGCGCCGACGGCCATTACCAGGAGGTACGTGCCAAAGAGTCGAAGCTTGTTCACGTCATAAGCTGCTCTAATGAAGATAGGGAAGCCGATTTTCTGTCGTTATCAGACATTCGCTAATACTCAATTGTAGCATACGGCGATCTTCTTACCATAAATGGCAATATCTAAAATTTTATTTGATGATAAATATACAGCATGAGGGCACCCTGAAAGCAGGTTACATAACTTGATGCAACGATTCCGTTGACTGGTGTCCTTCATCGCTCTCAGCTCTGTCGATACAACCGCCCCCGTCCATCTTTCACATTTCTGTATGACATTTGGCTATATGAAGAGGCTATCCAAATTGACACTGGAAAAACCCCGCTGTTAGCATACCCTCACTACAATCAAGCAAGGAGCACCCTTGGCAGGCATACTGGCTCATGGAGCATACATTCCTCGATTCCGGTTGGGTCGTGATACCGAGGGCTGGTCTGGGCCTCAAGAACGGTCAATAGCCAACTTTGACGAGGACAGCGTTACCATGGCGGTGGCGGCTGGCCTGGATTGCTTGCAGCATCGGGATAGAGCCCAGATAGACGGCCTCTTTTTCGCCAGTTCTACCGTCCCCTATGCCGAGAAACTGGCTGCAGCCATAGTTGCCACTGCCCTTGATCTGCGGCGAGACATTTTCACGGCGGACGTAACCGATGTGCTTCGGGCCGGCACCACTGCCCTCCGGTCGGCCCTGGACGCCGTGGCTGCCGGTTCGGCCAAACAGGTGATGGTAGTGGTTTCCGATAGCCGGCAGGGAGCGCCCCGCAGTGAGATGGAGCGTAGTTCCGGTGACGGCGCCGCGGCTTTCCTGGTTGGTGGCGAGGGTGTAACGGCGGAACTGGCAGGGTCCTACTCCCTCACTGAGAACATGCTGGACAATTGGCGGTCATCAGGAGATGCATTCGTCCGTTCCTGGGAAGACCGGTTTGCCACCGAAGAGGGCCTGGAGCGAATAATTTCCGACGCTGTGGCCGGTTTTCTTGATAAGCACGGCATGAGCATCCAGGACTTCGCCAAGGTTGCCCTTTACGGCCCCGATGCCCGCCGCCATGCCCGCCTGATCCGAGGATTGGGGTTGCAGCAGGATCAGGTACAGGACCCCCTCTTTGGCCGCCTGGGAAATACGGGCGCCGCATTTCCCTTGATGCTTCTGGTAGGGGCATTGGAGTCGGCGCAAGCTGGTGACCTATTATTAGCTGTTTCCTATGGTGACGGCAGCGATGTTCTGGCATTTCGCTCGACCGAAAGGGCTGAAGCAATGATGCAAAAATCTGGCGGAATGGCTGGCCACCTGGAGTCCCGGGCAGTGCTCAAAAGCTATGAGACCTACGCCCGTTGGCGCGACGTGTGGACTACCGACGACGCTGCAAGGCGTCCCACTCCGGCATCGCCGTCAGTGTCGGCGATGTGGAGGGAGAGCGACAAGAATCTGCGACTCTACGCTGGGAAATGTAATGCCTGCGGCTACATTCAATATCCGCCCCAACGGGTCTGTGTGGATTGCCAGGTTGTCGACGACTTCGACACCGTCCGCCTCAGTGACCGACCGGGTGAGGTCTTTACCTACTCTATGGACTACATTGCCGGGGCTGTAGACACCCCCCTAGTAGTCAGCGTGGTCGATTTCAAGGGTGGCGGACGCCTCCTTTGCATGGTGACCGACCGGGAATTGGAGGAAGTACGGGTGGGGATGCCGGTTACGATGAGCTTCCGAAAACTGAGGGTTGTTAACGGAATACATAACTATTATTGGAAAGCTGTCCCAAGACGCTTTGACGCCGAATCCAGGGCTGCAGAATCGGAGGACTAGCATGAGCGGGATCAAAGACCGGGTGGCGATTATTGGAATGGGGTGCACCAAGTTCGGGGAACGTTGGGATGCCAGCGCCGCAGATCTAATGGTTGAGGCTGCCTACGAAGCCTATGGAGACGCTGGAATAGAGCCAAAGGATGTGCAGGCTGCGTGGTTGGGTACGGTCAGCAGTTTTCGGACGGGCCAACCCCTGGCGGAGGCATTGAAGCTCGACTATATACCCATAACCCGGGTGGAAAATGCCTGCGCCACCGCGACTGATGCCTTCCGCAACGCAGCTTACGCCGTGGCCGCCGGGATTTACGACATTGTTTTGGCGGTGGGTGTCGAAAAGCTCAAGGACTCGGGGTTCTCTGGGCTGGCCGTCCCGGAGGCTCCGGGTTCGGACGTTTCGCCGCCGACTCCCCCTCCTTCCCAGTTCGCTATGGCGGCTACCCGCTACTTCCACCAGTACGGCATATCGTACGATGAAGGAAAACATACCCTGGCACAAATAGCAGCCAAGAACCATCACAACGGGACCCTAAACTCACGGGCCCACTTCCAGCAGGAAATTAGCCCGGAACAAGTGGTGAACGCTCCGATGATTGCCTGGCCTCTCGGTCTCTTTGACTGCTGTGGCGTGAGCGACGGGGCAGCGGCCGCAATTATCACCACCCCAGAGATTGCCCGCAGTTTCCGGCAGGACTATGTGCTGGTAAAAGCCCTGGCCTTATCTGTGGGAGCCTTCGGTGCCATTCGAAGTGACTGGGACTTCACTCATTTCCCGGAAAGCGTTCGGGCCAGCCAGTCGGCGTACCAGGAAGCGGGCATTTCGAACCCCAGGGCAGAACTCGACATGGCCATGGTACACGACTGTTTCACCATAACCGAGCTTATAATTTATGAGGATCTGGGATTCAGTCCGCGTGGCCGCGGAAGTGAAGACGTGGCTGATGGCACTTTCACCCTGGAGGGCGAACTGCCGGTCAACACCGATGGCGGCCTCAAATGTTTTGGCCATCCGATAGGGGCCAGTGGGATCCGGATGATTTACGAGGTCTATAAACAGCTCCAGGGAAAAGCGGACGCCCGCCAATTGCAAAAGGCGGATTTGGGATTGACCCACAACCTGGGGGGTCGCCCTGGCTCCTTTACCTGTTCCGTAGCAGTTTTCGGCGCCGCTCCGTAGGAGGGATAGGGAGAACTGTGTTACGTGACTATCACAGATCAACCTGATTAGTGGAGTGCGTTGACACCTCGATGGGTAAACATGTTTCGGCGGACCAAGCTGGTCAGCCGATTTTTAATACGTCGCATGCTCGACTTGAAGTTTACTAAAGTGAGATTTATTGAAAAAACGCCAAACATAAGCCTTGACTGGGCGAATGGCAACTTGATATAAAAAATCTGGAATCTGGGTAAGAGTGTTGTGAGGCGGTGTCCCTTGTGTTACGGGTATAACCCGGCTTATTTTCTAGCCTTTTTCTCTGTAGTTCTCTATTTGTTCGGAAGCATTCCGTTTAAGGCATTCCACAGCTTTTGGGCCAGCACGGCCCCAGAATTGTCGAATGTTTTGGACAGGTTCGGCAGCTCTTACGAGCTGGAATTTCCGCAATACTAGGCATTCGCAATACTAGGCAGAAGAAGTCCTTATGCAGGAATCGGAAACTATTCAGGTGTTGGGCCGTGGTACCAACGTCGATTTCACTATTGATGACAGTGTGCCCTTTGAAATTGCAGAAAGGAGCCTGCGGGAGTACCTGGAGGTATGCCGTGGACTCTATTCCAGTGGCACGGTATCGGTAAATGTAGGTCGTCGCATCCTGGCTCCCGACCAGTTAACTGCTATCAAGGAAATATTGGACCGGGAAACGGGACTTACGGTGACCCGCTATTGGTGCGCTCCCGAGATTTTGCAAAAAGCTCTGGCTGCACTGCCAAGTGCGAGGCCTGAGCTAGCGTCCACTGGTCCTGCCTCCACGAATGTCTCCCACCTTGGCGAGTCTGAAATTGGTGGGCAGGATGACGCTGTTGTTGAAGATAATGAAGACCCTTCAAGTAGTCAGGAGATGCCGTTGCCTGAGGACTGTCAAGACCGGGAAGTCGATGACCGTCAAATGATACTGGACCTGTTCGAGGACAAAGCATCACCGCTAGAGAGCAACGAAAGTGCGGGTATAGTTGCGGTGATGCCTCGAGTTAACCCGGCTGAGGGCCAGGAAACCCATGTTGGTGTAGAGAAAGATTCGTCCGACTCCGAGCAAGGCGGTGAAGAATTAGCCGCTCCCAGTACCGAGTCCCCCTCTATGTCCGAGTCGGAACCAGGGCAAGAATCAGAAATCGAGGATATGTCTGAGTCGACGTCGGTCGGGATTGAGGAGTCAGGAGGAGGAAACGATAACCACTCTGACCTTCGGCCTGCCTCGCCCGAGAAGGAAACTACTTCCTGGCTGCGGCGTGGAAGTGAAGTCCTGATCATTAAGGCCACTTGCCGTTCCGGTGAAATAATTCAATATCCGGGTGACGTGGTGGTTTATGGCGACGTCAATCCCGGAGCCGAAATCGTTGCTGGGGGAGACATAGTAGTGCTTGGCGCCCTCAGGGGTTTGGCCCGGGCAGGCGCCGACCATAATACCAAGGCAACTATTTTCGCTCTTAATCTGGAATCCCACCGCATGCAGATTGGTCCACACGTAGGCAAGGCGCCCGACGACGTGAAGCAAGCCAGGTCTGACAGCCGTGCCGTGGCACCCAAGATTGCATATTTGCGCCGCGGCTCAGTTTTCGTAGTCCCATTTACCCGGCGGCGGGAAGATTACCAGGGAGGAATACTTTATGAAGGGTAAGACCTTAGTCGTCACGTCGGGCAAAGGAGGAGTAGGCAAAACCACCACGACCGCGAATATCGGTACCGGCCTGGCTTTGCGGGGACACAAGGTGGTGGTTATAGACACCGATATCGGCCTCCGTAATCTCGATGTGGTGATGGGACTGGAGAACCGCATCGTTTACGACTTAGTGGACGCCATTGAAGGCAGGTGCAAACTGCACCAGGCAATGATCCGTGACAAGCAACTGAAGGAACTGTATCTTATCCCCGCTGCCCAAACCCGTGATAAGAACTGCATCAGCGCCGAACAGTTGACCGACCTGTGCGGTAAATTGGAGATGGAGTATGACTACATAATTATTGATTGTCCTGCTGGTATAGAGCAGGGATTCCGCAATGCCATCGGCCCCGCCCAGGAAGCGATTGTCGTAACCACTCCCGAGGTCTCCGCCATACGCGACGCTGACCGGGTAATCGGACTGCTGGAGGCGGCCGAACTTCATGGGCCCAGGCTAATCATTAACCGGGTAAGGCCCGGCATGGTGAAGAGCGGCGACATGTTGGACAAAGACGACATCGTGGAGTTACTGGCCGTGGATATCCTCGGGATGGTGCCTGCCGACGATCGGCTCATTACTGCCACCAACCAGGGAGTGCCTGTCATTCACGACAAGAGGTCCCCTTCAGGCATGGCGTTTTCCCGAATTGCCGCTCGCATTGACGGTGACGATGTTCCGCTTATGGACCTTGAACCCAAATCCGGGTTGATGGACCGAGTCAGGTATCTCATGGGGATCAACCGAAGCGAGTACACCCATGCTTAGTCGATTGCGTCGGACCATGGGCCGAACCGATACGAAGGAAATGCCGGACGGCACCAAGGGTATTGCAAGAGAGCGACTCCAAAATGCAATCAATCGAGACCGGTACGACATGTTGGAGCCCGACGTCAAGGACAATTTGCGGCGGGATTTGCTGGCTGCAATCTCCCGTCACCTGGAAGTAAGCGACGAATTCCATGAACTCGAGATTCGCCGTCTGAACCAGTCCTTCTATCTGGTAGCCAGTGTGCGCATACAGGGCATACCTCGTTGGGCCGCAGTTAGCTAGGTTCTTTCCAGATAAACAGGAGCATCTTTCGGCGAAATGCGCCCTCCCCTCTCTTCGGAGGTCGGCTTTTCTTGAACTGGTTACAGGTATATAATGCCCGAAATCGAAACGGCGAAGATCGGTAGTGTCTGGAAAGGGAAGCCGTAATCCCGTCCTGTAACTCTTTGACATGCTCTGGTCTTCAGATCCCGGTTTCTTCTCCCATCAGCGCTGGGCCGGGTGCGCAGCCTGAACTTCAGCAGTTTCCGGAGCGCGATTTTGGCAGGTGGACTTGGCGAGGCATTGGCCACGCCGTTTAATCGCTTTCTACGGGCGTTAGAACACAGGGACTTCCTGACCCTTTGGACGGCGAACCTGTGCGCGGGCTCTGCGGCTTGGGCACTGATTGCGGCCAGGGCCGCCCTTGCCGATGACTTGTCCGGCGGTTACTGGTGGGTGGGACTCGTCACCTTTGCCGCGATGATTCCCCGTGTTTTCTCCACCGTAATCACCGGTTTTCTGGCAGACCGTTTCGACCGCCAAACAGTGCTCCAATGGACTTACACACTTAACCTGGCTCACAATATCCTGCTGGCTCTCCTGGTGTTGGTGGGTTTGGTCAACGTCTGGTGGCTGGTGGGTCTTTCCCTCCTCAACGGTACTTTGCGCTCGGCGCAGATGACTACTACCCAGTCTCTGGTCCCCAACCTGGTGCCCCGGGAATTGTTGCCTAATGCTATTGCCCTCAACGAGGCTACCCAACAGGGGTCTCGTTTCCTGGGCGGTCTGGTAGGGTTCCTGGTTGCCCAGTCTGTTGGACAGGAACCGGTGTTTTGGGCCTGCGCCGTCCTGTATGCGATAGGGCTGGTACAGGTTGCCCGAATAGCGACTCGTTCAACGGGCCGTATGGATGCCAGCCGGGGGTTCTTCGGCAACTTGGCGGCTGGTTTCGGTTACGTTTATTCCCACCCTACGGTCCTGGCAATGATCCTGATCGTTCTGGCCCACTGCGCATTTACCATGTCCTACGAGTCCATGCTGCCCATCCTCTCCGAGAGTAAGCTGGGCATACCCGGTGAGCGCGGGAGTCAATACCTGTTGATGGGTGTGGGTATCGGCGCGCTGGTGACTGCGGTGTGGCTGGCAGGAATACATAGTGCTAAGGTAAGAGGCAAACTATTTTTGATATTTGGTATCTCTAGCGGCATTGGACCATTAATGCTGGCAATTTCCTCGGACCCATTCCTTGCGCTGCTGGCTACTATTGCCATTGGCATGAGCCAGGGTGGCTTTATGACCATCACTCACACGGTAATCCAGTCCATCGTGGACGATTCAGTGCGCGGGCGGGTCGCTGGCGTCTATTCCTTCCATGTTGGTGGAAGCATGGCTTTCGCCAACTTATCCAACGCCGGCTTGGTCGATGTAGGCAATGTGTTTACCTACTTTTCATTCCTTTCGGCACCTGTAATCCTGGCCGGTGGCGGCGGCCTCTTTCTCGCTGCTATCCTCTTCAGCCTGACCAGTCGGTCGCTTAGAACTATCTACTTTCCCCGGGTTGCCGCCCCTTCCCCAGCTTAGATCTTCTACGGTGGGGTGGTTGGTGAGACGCAGTTCAATTAGCCTCTAACAGCCTCAACCGGGTTCTCTTCTTGTTTGTCCCAGGTCTATACCAGGCGGGTCTTACCTGTGACCTTTTTGTGAAGAATGGTGTGACAGATACATCTCCAAAGCGCCCCATGCTAATATTTAGACTATCGCGCTGCAAGGTTCATGGTGGGACCTTATTGCAAGGGAAGGTGTGTAGTGACCGGATACCTGGCTCGAATTAGCGCACAGAGACCGTTAATCGTAATCGGCATTTGGGTTTTCTTGGTCGTGGTAAGTGTAGGAATCTCAGGCGCATTGTTGGATAGCGCCACAACCACGGACTTCAGACTGGCTGGTCGCTACGAATCTGAAAAGGCCTCCGCCTTGCTGGTAGAGCGTCTGCGGGGCCCGGAAAAGCTGGCGGAGATTGTCATCATCCAGTCTCCCACCGTGACGGTTGCCGACGAGGGCTTTCGCGCCAAGGTGGAAGCGGTGCATGAGGAAATCTCTGCCCTGGGACCGGATATCATATCCGGCGGCATAGGTAACTCGCCGGTGTCTCACTACTATCAGGTGGTTGATGCCGGGCCAGCCATACCTCCGGAACAGCAACAGCAGTTGCTTCCCCTGCTAGTTTCCGCAGGCCAAAACACCGTCATGTTGCATTACACGCTGGCCGGTTCGTCCCAGGAAGCCACGGCCAACGTCGCTGACGTCATCCACGTCGTAGAAGAGGCGAACCAAGGGAATGACTTCACTGTGCTCATCGGCGGAAACGCCAGTGTTAACCATGAAAACTTCGAACTGGCAGAAAGTGACCTGGCAAATGGAGAGCGGTTCGGCGTCCCAGTGGCCCTCATAGTTTTGCTGATCCTCTTTGGCGCAGTGGTCGCCACCTTGCTCCCCCTGGGGCTGTCAATTGTTTCCATTATTATCGCCCTGGCTGCGGTCGCAATCATCGGCCAGCAGTTTCAGCTAGTCTTCTTTGTCAACATGATGGTGGTTATGATCGGCTTGGCAGTGGGCATAGATTACTCACTGCTGATAGTACTGCGCTTCAAGGAAGAATTGGGACATGGTCTGTCGCCGCGGGAAGCTGTGGTGCGAACGGGAAATACGGCAGGACGAACGGTGCTGTTCAGTGGAGTCACTGTCGTGCTGGCGCTTGTTGGCCTTTTCATCGTGCCCGCATCTTTCTACCAGTCCCTCGCCTTGGGCGCGATCCTGGTGGTGCTGGCCACGTTGGCAGCTACCCTGACCCTTCTGCCTGCGGTCCTGGCCTTGTTGGGTCGGCGGGTGAACTTCCTTACCATACCCTTCCTTTCGAGGTTTGCCCTAAAGGGCGCAGACACCTCGGAAGGGGGATTTTGGGACTTCATCACTAAAACCGTTACCTGGCAGCCCATAGTTAGCCTTCTCATTGTCGGTGTTCCGATGTTGGTCCTTTCCTACTTCTACCTGGACATCCGCACCGGCCTCAATGATGTGAACACCTTCCCGGACGAAGCCGAGACCAAGAAAGCCTTCCTGTTGATGGAGAAGGAATTTTCCTTTGGAGAAGTCACGCCTGCTGGCTTTTTGAGCCCGGCAGAAATTGTGGTGTCCGGCGACATAGATGACCCGAAGGTGCTTGAGGCAATTGAAAAACTGCACCAGTCGCTGGTGGCCGACCCGGCCTTCCCTCTGCCTCCCCGACCAATGGTGGTGAACGACGATCGGGACCTGGCCCTGCTGAGTTTACCTTTCCCCGGTAAGACCAATAGCCCCGAGGCGGCCGACGATATGACCGACCTCCGGGAACAGCATATCCCGGCTGCGTTTGAGGGAGTTCCAGCCGAGGTATACGTCGGCGGCCCGACAGCGGAATCCACAGACTTCTACGGCATAGTCGATGTTTACACCCCCATCGTCTTCGCCTTCGTTCTGGGCCTGAGCTTCCTGATCTTGATGATGGTTTTCCGGTCCATCGTCATCCCTCTCAAGGCCATCATCATGAACCTGCTGTCCGTGGGAGCAACCTATGGGCTGCTTGTGCTGGTCTTTCAGAAGGGATTTGGGGCGGAACTGTTTGGTTTTCAGCAGGCAGACGTCATAGACGCCTGGATTCCCCTGTTCCTGTTCACGATTTTATTTGGGCTCTCAATGGACTACCACGTATTCCTCCTCAGCCGGATACGGGAACGCTACGACGAGAGCGGCAACAACACCGAGGCCGTCGCCTACGGCCTTCGGTCCACCGCTGGGCTGATAACCGGGGCGGCCCTGATTATGGTTGTGGTGTTCGGGGCATTCGCTTCAGGTGTAACCGTGGTTAATCAATTGGTGGGATTCGGGCTGGCAATAGCAGTATTTCTGGACGCTACCCTGGTCCGGTCGGTGCTGGTGCCGGCAAGCATGGAAGTGCTGGGCAAGGGCAATTGGTACCTTCCACCCTTCCTTCGTTGGCTACCGGATCTCAGAGTAGAGGGAGAAGAAGACCAGGTAGGCGGTAGTGCGAAGTAGGTAGCTATGTATGCCGGGTGTGCTAAACTGAAAGTTGATACAGGCGCGTATCATGGTCGCCCGAGGGCAAATAAAAGGGTAGAGGTATCTGTATCGGCGTTCTGAGCGACTGCCAGGATTGAAGTGAGAATCGGTGGGAGAGATAGGGTTAAAACCACCCGAATAGTGGCTCAGATGGAAAGATGAAGTGCAAACGCTCGTGAATATCCCTACAGATTACATTCAAGGTTATGAAAAGGCTCGCGCCGTTGCACCCGAAATAGCGGACAATTACGTTGCGCATACCCTAATCGGAGATCCGCTGGGTGAGGAGATGGCAGCAGACCTGGAGGAGTTCAGTCCCCAAGACCAAAACCGGCTAATCAAAGCTGGCATGGATAACGAAGGCTGGGATGCTTTTCCGGACGCTCCGGATTCGCTGCGAAGATTCTTCGATGATGCGTCAACTACACCCGGTTGGGTTGACCCCTCCGCCTTTATCCCGGGAATCCGTATGTTTCACCGGAATTCGAGGACCATCCTGGTGGCATTTGTTGCCGGGGTTCTCATTGAAGGCTTCACGACCAACATTGCCAAGTCTTTCTTCGTTACCGGTCGTGTGCGAGATCAAGGCACCAGGCGTTTGACCCAAAATAACCGCCACATGATGGACATTTTCTTGCCGGGTCGCTTGGACCGGCAGGGGGACGGCTGGAAGTTGTCCGTCCGCATTCGCGCAATTCACGCACGAGTGAGGCTTCTGTCGAGCGCTTCGCCCGAATGGGATCATGAAGCGTGGGGATTGCCCGTCAGTTCGGCGCATCTTGGCTATGCTATTTCCTCTTTTTCGGCGAGGCTGCTGAAGCACATGAAGACCCTGGGGGCCGTTTACACCCAGGAGGAATACGACGGATTCATGGCTGTCTGGCGCTACAGCGGTTGGCTGATGGGCATCCCTGAGAGCATCCTGTTCAAAGATGCCCGGGAAGCCTTGAGATTGTACGACATTGGACTCATATGTGAGCCTTCCTCCGAGTTGGAATCTATAGTCATGGCCCACGCTTTGATTAACTCGGCGCCGATAGTGGCCGGAATATCAGATTCAGCCGAAAGGCATCATTTGGCCCAGTATGTGTATCGCTTAACTCGTGGTCTCATTGGCAAGACCCTTGCAGACGAATTGGAATTTCCACGAGGTTCTTCCTTCGGGGTGGTCGCCAAGTTTCGTTTAGACGAATGGCTGGACCAAACCAGGCGAAAGTTGAGGCCCAACTACAATCAAACATCCAACCTCAACAAATTCTCCGGCCTGCTTGAGACGTCATTATTTGATGAAGAAGGTATCAGCTACAGATTGCCGGACAACGTTTACGCAGAACAATCCAGCAAGTGGTAGTATTCCAGTGTGCAAATAAGGGTATGATCCCAGCCTTGCCGAACAGCATGGAAGCTATCCTGCGCACCATCAAAGTCAGCAAAGAGGAAGGATCGTCCTTCCTGACCGGCCTGATTCCCCTCCACAGTTGCGATTATTGCTGTTGAACCAGCCACAATTGGTGTTATAAGTGTTCCACAGGGGCTAATCAACCTATAGAAACGCCGCCGGTGATCTCTGCTACAAATTTCTTCGTTACTTCCAATTGCCAATTGGTTTAGCTGGTTCCTGCCGTGGCGACTCCGGTGAATCCCTCCCCTCTAGGTCTTTTTGACTGTTCCCATAGATCCCATCCAAGTAGGAGGCGCGGGACAATCGCAGCCGTAGTTCCCTCAAATCCTAATTTGGCTCCCTTACTCGGGAGCACAGGGGAAGGTACAGTCAAATAAGCCTTTCACTGCCAGTCGATGTACATAGGGTTGGCACTTGGATTTCGTCGGTGATGGTTGTAACCTTGTCCTTACGGCCGGATAGAGAGGGCAATTAGTTATTTGTTCGGCCCGTTAGGAGGCCATTTGGCGGTTCAACACACTTCGGAACTGGAACGATACCTGGAACTGACTCCCATGTCCCGCGCTAAGTGGGAAGAAGCATGTGAGTATTTGCCAGGCGGGGACAGTCGGAACTCCATATTCTGGAAACCGTATCCTGTCTTTATCACTGATGCCTCCGGAAGTCGGGTGATGGACGCTGACGGAGTACAGCGCATTGACTTCATTAACACCATGACTACCATGATCCTGGGACATGGCCCGGCCCCGGTAATAAACGCGGTGCGTCGGCAGTTGGACAAAGGGCTGGGCTACAACGCCCCCAACGAACGACAAGTGGACTTGGCCCGTATCCTCTGCGATCGTGTGCCAAGTTTCGATCTGGTTAGGTTTACTAACTCCGGTACCGAGGCCACATTGAACACTCTCCGGGCGGCTCGAGCTTTTACCGGAAAAACCCGCTTCGCCAAGGTTGAGGGAGGATATCACGGTACCCACGATGGAGTTACGGTGAGTGTGCGGGTTGATCCGTCGCTGGCCGGAGACCCGGATAATCCAGTGCCAGTTCCGGCCAGCGCCGGCCTGGTTCCGGGCGTGACCGATCAGGTAACCGTCATTCCGTTCAACGACTCGGCAACGGCCTTGAGGATTCTGGAAGACAATGCCTGCGACTTGGCCGCGATCATTGTTGAACCGGTAATGGGTTCTGTGGGCATGGTTCCTGCTCAGCCTGAGTACCTCACCATGCTTCGGGACTTTGCTACTGCCAACAACACCGTATTGATCTTCGATGAGGTAATCAGTTTCCGGGTTGCCCCCGGTGGCTCACAGGAATTCTACGGTGTGACGCCGGATATGACCGCCCTGGGCAAGATTATCGGTGGTGGACTGCCGGTAGGCGCATTCGGCGGACGAAGAGACATAATGGAGCTTTACGACCCATCCCCATCCGGTGGGCCCGTCGTGTCCCATGCCGGCACATTCAACGCCAACCCACTAACAATGTTGGCCGGCTCGGTTGCGATGGAGCAGTTGACGTCCGACGTGTACCGAAATCTGGCAGCGCTAACCGAGGAACTAAAGCAAGGTCTCCGGGAAATTTGCTCAACACTGGAAGTCCCGGTGCAGGTGACAGGCTTGGGCTCCCTCTTTGGGATCCATTTCTGCGACCATCCCGTGAACAACTACCGGGATATTGCCAGTGGTAATCATGAGTTGAGGGATCGCATGTTCCTTGGCTTGTTGAACGAGGGGATCCTGATGGCGTCCAATCTGGTGGGTGCGACTTCAACCGCAACTACCGAGGACGACATTGAAGCCTTCCTGAAAGCCTTTCGGACTGCACTGGAAAGAAACGTCTAGAAGATTGGGTCTCCTGTTAAAGGGTTATTGAAAGCCGAACAATAAAGGGCATCCCGCAAACTGGGGATGCCCTTCGTAGTGACAAAGCATGCCTACAGTTCAGTCAACGGGGGGCCGCTTTACCCACTTTTCGGGTGCCGGGTAAACCGGCGTAGCGATGTTGCGGATGATCTCTCCGTCAAACCAGTCTGCTACTTCAGCCCGCCACTTTGTATAGTGTGGCGCCGCCCGGTGGGCCTCTACTGCGGCATCGTCGTCGTAAACTTCGTACAAGTGAATGCGGTTCTCGTGCTCGTTGTCCTGTAGCACATCGAAGCGCAGGCAGCCTGGCTCGTCGTTGTTGGAGCCAATGGCATCGCCCATCATTGACGCCATGAACTGTTCCTTAAAACCTGGTTTAATGTTGATGGTCACCACTAGTGCGATCATTCTTCCTCCTCGGGTCTTGAGTTATCTCCAAATGGGGACTGGCGAATCAAAAGCCAACAGAGTATCACCGTAGCCTGTTCAAAACAGGGCCATTATATCCGGGGCCATTGGGCAAGACAACTGAACTCTGGCGAGCTTTGATCACCGCCTCGTGTGGTTCCGTTAGATCTCAGGATCTTCGCCGGGTCTTCTGAATTGGAGCAGACCCGACTTGCGAACGGAACCACCCGCCGTGCCATAATGACACTAAGCGTTGGCCGTTGTAGAATGGCACCAAACCCACCCGATTGGGCTCGATTGCAAGGCGGGACAGGAGGCTTGATATGGCGGATATTCCGGTGGTCTATACCCTGACTGTTTGACCGGCCTCCGACCGGTTGCGCGACGCGTGGCGTCGCCAGGGAATCAAGTATGAGGAAAAAAGGGTCGACCAAAGCCAGGACACTTTGGACGAGGCCCTTCTGTTCGGAGACAGTGTGCCCATCATCGTATATCCCGACGGCAGCGTGGAGATAGGATTCGAAGGGCACCGAGGTTGAGAAATCGGCTGACGGCCAGTTGGCCGTAACGGCGAGCAACGAAAACAATTGGACATAAAGCCACAGGAATCAGGAAGACAGGAGGAGCAGTTTATGGCCAGCAATACCAGCGCAGTAACCCCCCAGCGATTCAGCGAGGGGTTCGCCTACTCAGACTACATGGCCCAGATCAATGTGAACAAGGAACGGATGGATGGCTTCTACGAAAACTTCAAGGTAACGTCGGAAAACGAGGCTTCGCTGAAAGAATTGGCCAGCAACCCCAACGGCCCCACCAAGATGTTGGTGTTGTGCGAAGACTGGTGTGGCGATGTAGTGCGGGGTTTGCCCGTACTAGCCCGCATGGCCGAGGCCGCCGGGTGGGGAATGCGAGTTTTCCCCAGGGACCAGCACCACGACATAATGAACGAATTCCTCAAAAATGGGGAATGGATGTCTATTCCCACCGCCGTCTTTTACACTTCGGACCACCGGTACATCTTGCACTGGATCGAGCGTCCTGAAGTGGCCGAAAGAGAAATCATGGATATTGAGGAAGCCATCCGTGCCGAGAATCCCGACATCAATGACCAGGACTACGGCCGGGAGCGACGGGCACGGACGGCGGCTCGGGCGGAAGCCTGGCAGCAGGCCACCGTTGAGGAGATTATTGACCGGCTTCAGGCCAACCTTTCGACGTAGCCTCCGGTAGACGAGAAAATATGAGGAGCCGTTGCCCATTTGGGCAACGGCTCCTCATATTGTTTGACAGTTTTCAGTGGACTTTCGCATGCAGCGAACCAAACCGTGCCTCTAGGCCAGTTCAAAAGCAGCGCCGGACACCGCATGGACCTAACCGGTTGCAGCGCACACTTAGCCTACTGCTAGCCCCCGTACTTCCTTCGCCTTCTCCGGCAAGGGGTGGCTGGTCCAGGTTGCACCGTCATCCATCGAACCAAAGACCTGCCCGTCTCGAGCGGCGCAGAATACGTGGGACGGTTCCCTCGGATCTATTCTAACCGCCATCATAGTGCTGTTGGCGGATATACCCGCGCCTACGGGCTCAAAGGTCTTGAACAGATCTCGGCTGCGGAACAGGGCGCCCTGACTGCTGCGGGCCGCGGCTCCGATGGACACAAAGAGCATGTTGGGGTCGTGGGGCGCTGCGTACAGGTCTCGGGTGTAGGTTATCTCCGAGAATTTGCCAAAGTCGATTGGAATCCACTCGCTGCCCCGATCCGGGCCGATGAAGGGCCCTACCCGCGTGGTTATGAATACGGTTCGGGGCGATGCGGCGGTGCACTGCACTCCATGGAGGTCCAGTGTGTCCTCGCTGGGGGCCAGGCTGCCGGTAATATCATCCCAGGAATCTCCGCCGTCGGTAGAACGCATGACGCCGGCCACTTCCAGTGCGGCATACATTTCGTCCGGGAAGCTGGGATCGGCGGTTAGCCCTATGACGCGGGTGGGGAAGGCCATGCTGACTTCGTTAGAACCCATGGGCAGGTTGAGTTTGGTCCAGGAGTCACCCCCATTGATGCTGCGATAAAGTTCACCCGGGGCGGTGCCGGCGTAAATTACCTGGGGGTCCCGGGGGCGGAACAGGAAGGTCCAGACCGGTGGCGCCAGGGAAGGGTAGTCGAGGCGTTCCCAGTGATCGCCCCGGTCGGTGCTGCGGTAGGGTCCGTTCTGGGTGCCGGCAAAGATTATCGCCGGGTTGCTGGGGTGGACGGCTACCCCGGGCACAATTGGATTCTCGGGCAGGCCGTTGGTCAACTCCTCCCAGCTTTCCGCGCCGGGTGATAGCCGGTAGAGGCCATTGTTTTCGGCACCAACGTAGGCGTAGGTATTGTTACTGTTGGAAGTCACGGCGAATTCTCCTTCTCATAAAGTGTTGGGGAGCAGGAATTGGAGCTATTGCACCAAAATGACATAGCCTTGTCAACTTGCCTCCACGAAAAACGCCGGGACCCTCATTGGAGCCCCGGCGTACCAGCGGACTTCGGATTCATGAACCCTGTATGCAGCAATCAACCTAGCTGCTTATCTCTTCCAGGTCCACTGTGTATTGCTCAATCACCGGGTTCGCCAGCAGCTTGTCGCACATTTCGGTCACTATAGCCTCAGCCTGGCTGCGGTCAGCCTCGCCAACTCTAACCTCGAGAAATTTTCCTACTCGCACCTCTTCCACCGACTCAAATCCCAGGTTACGCAAGCCTCCCAGCACGGTAATGCCCTGGGGATCGTTCACGGTTGGTTTGAGAGTTACGTATACTTTTGCCAGGAACAAATCAATTAACCTTGTCTGTACGGTTCAGGTGCAAAGGAGGCGACACAGGCTGACGTCTGCACCATCGCCGACCGAAAAACTTATTCCATTACGCCGCTGGTAGTGCAGGGAGCGCCGTTGGGGAATTCCGGCCCCAAAGTACCGGCGTAAGTTTTGAAGAACTCTTCGATGCGGTCTTCGTCCACGCCCTGCATGGTGTCCAGGACACCCCATGCGGACAGGGCAACGGCTCCTACGGCAATCCTGTCGTAATAGCGGAACACTCCCCAAGCCGGCGCCAGTTCAAAGTTGTTGTTGAACTCCTTCAACCTATCCAACTCTTCACCGTCGGGAAGGTTGTAGCTGACCACAATGTTTCCATGTTCCAAGTTATGGACAATGCGTTCGTCTGGCAGACCGTCGTCGTAGAAACCGCAGCGCGCCCACCAGTCCCAGTGGTCTCCGGAGGTCGGAGGAGAAGTGCTGTAAGCGACGTTCTCGTCTTCAGAAACGTGGATTCGCGTGGGCATAACTTCCTGCAGTTCGCCAACGCCCTCTACGTATTCGTCGCTGTTGCCGACACTGTCGTTCCCCTGGAAGCTGATGCCACCCACCACAAAACCGGCGATTACCAGGAAGGCAATGATTCCGGAAGCAGCGACATACCAGTAGTTGGTCTTGCGACGGGGCTGGGTGATGACCATCTCCGCGGCGCGTCCCCTTTGTGAGGACCTGCGCCGGCGGCGCCGTGATTCAGGCAATTTAATAACCTCCAGATTGAGTGCTGTCTGGCCGTTAGAGCCTAAAGGTCCGTGCCGGTAAGCCGGCGATAGGCCTCTTTATAGCGTTCGGTAGTAAGGGTCACAACTTCGCTGGGAAGTTCAGGGGCGGGCGGTTCCTGGTTCCAGCCCTGCTCTACCAGCCAGTCACGGACGAATTGCTTGTCGAAGTTGGGCTGGGACTTTCCAGGCGCATAGCCCTCCATATCCCAAAATCTGCTCGAGTCCGGCGTCAGAAGTTCGTCAATCAATATCAACTGGCCATTCAAAGTACCAAATTCCATTTTCGTGTCGGCCAGGATAATTCCACGCTCCCGCGCGTAGTCGTGGGCGAATTTGTAGACCGTCCTGCTGGCTTCGCCCAGTTTCAGGGCCATGTCGGCGCCCACCATGTCCTCGACCTCCTGGTCGGACATGTTCTGGTCGTGGCCTTCCTCGGCCTTGGTGGTAGGAGTAAAGAGGGGCTCAGGAAACTCCATTCCTTCCACTAAACCCTCGGGCATGGGCTTCCCCGAAACCGTGCCCTGTCGACGGTATTCCGACCAGGCAGACCCGGTGATGTAACCCCGGACGATGCACTCGATGTCGATGCGTTCCGCTTTCTTTACGACCATAGCCTGGCTTGCCAGCTCAGCTGATATGCCTTCTAGGTCGGGATTCTTGACCAGGTAAGAAGCCGCTTCACCGGAGTCGGCAAGAGCTACGAGGTGGTTGGGAATCAGGTGGGCCGTCTGAGCGAACCAAAAACTTGATATGCGATTCAACACCTTGCCCTTTTCGGTAATTCCTGTAGGCAAGACCACGTCGAAGGCGGAAATGCGGTCAGTAGCCACCATCAACAACAGTGAGTCATCTATGGCATAGGTGTCGCGCACCTTGCCCCGGTGAAGTAGGTTTGGCAATCCGGATTCAATCAGCATACAAAAACCCTGTTATAAGTATTGTTGTTCATTAGGTTGGAACAGTTGGTTAAGCTATTAAGGCCTATATAGGTCGAACGGAATGGTCTTCGAGTTAACCTGCCGGACCAGTTGCCCCGGCGATTCCCCTGGGGGATATGGAACTATACTCAGACTTGAGCAGCAATCTCTAGTGGGAGCAGGCCAATTCGCTTGAAAGTGTCATCCACGTACCTGGTGTAATAGCCGTAATCGAACAACTCTTCCATATTGCTGCCAGGGAGCCATTCCTGAGCTTCACGGTCGGAGCGCAGCAATTCGCGAAAATCCTCTCCAAAGTCCCAACTGCGCATGGCATTTCGCTGGACTACCTTGTATGCAGCCTCCCTGGCCATTCCCTTGTCCACCAACGCCAGGAGTACTCTCTGGCTGAAGACAAGGCCCCGGCTGCTCTCCACGTTGACCCACATCCGGTCGGAATTCACCCTTAGGTCCTTCACGATTCGGGTAAAAATGGAAAGTATGTAGTCCAATGCCAGGCACGAGTCAGGCAGAATGATGCGTTCGGCAGAAGAGTGGCTGATATCCCGTTCTCCCCACAGGGCTACGTTTTCCAGAGCGGTTACGCTGTGCCCACGTATAAGTCTTGCCAGTCCGCAAATACGCTCGGCCAATTCCGGATTGCGCTTGTGGGGCATGGAAGATGACCCGGTCTGTCCCTGGCCGAAGGGCTCTTCCAACTCGTGCAATTCGGTACGCTGCAAGGACCGTATCTCGGTGGCGAACTTCTCCAATGACGCCGCCACAAGAGCCAGGGTAGTTACGAAGTGTGCGTACCGGTCACGCTGGATAACCTGGTTGGATACCGGCGCAACTTCCAAACCCAGCCGTTGGCACACCTTGTCTTCTACGGCAGGAGGAATGGTGGCATGAGTGCCCACGGCGCCGGAGATCTTGCCAACTCGAATGCTTTCGCAAGCTTCCCGAAGGCGGTCCAACTGCCTCTTAAGTTCCTCTCTCCATAAGGCCAGCTTCAAACCGAAAGTCATTGGTTCGGCGTGGACACCGTGGGTTCGGCCCATCATTATGGTGTCCTTGTATGCCACCGCCTGTTTTTCCAGCGTTTCGATAGCTTGAGACAACTCCTGTTGGAGCAGTTCTCCGGCCTCCACCATCTGCAGGCTCTGGGCAGTATCCAGCATGTCGGACGAAGTCATTCCCAAGTGCAGCCAGCGTCCCTCTGGGCCTATGCCTTCCGTTATAGAGCTGAGAAAAGCAGTGACATCGTGCCGCGTTGTCTCGAACAGTTCCATCATTCGCTGATGGTTGTACTGGACCGGACGCAGCCGTTCCATGTCTTCCAGGGGAATAACACCCTCCTCCGTCCACGCCTCGGCCACTGCCAGCTCTACGTCGAGCCATTTCTGGTATTTGTTCTCATCCGACCAGACCTTTTTCATCGCCGGTCGGGAGTATCGGTCAATCAATCCTTACCCTCCCTGGGCTTGTAGTATCTCAGAGTAATTGTCTTTTGATTTTCGGCAATCAGCGCGCAAAACCATTGGGGAGCAGGGTCAGGTGCCAGTCAAGCCCAGCAATTCTTTTGTTGTGGCCATCACGTCGCCAAAATCGTTAAAGGGGCGATAGGGGATACTTTGCCTGTCACACTCTTCTGCCAGAAAACTGTGGGCAAAGACGGTATCCGCCCTTTCGGCTCCTTCAAAGTCGGAGCGGCCGTCACCTACGTAAATAACGTGATAGCCAAGCTGCTGATACCGGTCCACTATCAGCCCCTTGGAATTGCCCCGCTCTTCCTCGCCAGGGTATGCGTGGTGATAGTAGTAGCTGATCCCTTCGGGCGTGAAACGCGTATTAACGCAATAAACAGGAACGTCCGCGGCTCCTTCTTTTTCCAGCAGGGCCCGTATGTAGAAATCCAGGCCAAGGCTTACCACCGCCAGTGGGCTGTTAATTTCCCGACAATACTCCCACAGTTCTCGAAAGTGGGGGCGCAGGTCGGCGTTTTCCTTAACGTAAGCCCGCATGGTTTCCCGGTCGGCCTGAATGTCGTTAAAGGTAATTTCCTGGTAGTCCTTGAGAGAAAGTTCGCCGGCACGAAAGCGTGCGCGTACATCCTGCCAGGAATTATCACCGAACTGGTGGAGAAGCATTTCCGCTACGTTTTGAACGGCGGCAGTGTCGTCGAAGTCGGTAAGAATTGCCGGATTCACGCTAGCGCTCCCGCAGCTGCTTCCGGTAGTTCTCGTAGGCTTCCCGGATGTGTTCGTGTCGGAGGCCCAAGATTTCGGCGGCAAAGAAGGCTGCGTTTCTTGCTCCCCAAGCTCCAACGGCCATGCAGGCGACCGGTATTCCCGGGGGCATCTGCGACGTTGCCAATAGTGAGTCCCAGCCGTTAAGTTCGCTGGATGCCAGGGGTATGCCAATGACCGGCAAAGTACACCAGGAGGCCAGGACTCCACCCAAGGCGGCGGAACCGCCGGCAGCGGAAATCAATACCTCTATCCCCCGGTCGCGGGCTGTGGTGGCGTATTCCTGCACCCGTTCAGGCGTCCGGTGGGCCGACATAACCCGGACTTCATAATCTACTTGCATTTGCTCCAGGACTTCTAGCGTCTCCTTCACCACGGGCTCGTCGGAGGCGCTGCCCATTATTACTCCTACTAGTGGCACGTTGTCATTCCTTCCAAATTCAAATATGTTTTCTTACTCCAGGTCCATTTCGTCCCGAAAGGCATCCAGTACTGCCGTCTCCAGGACTTCGCGCTGCTGGCGGACTTCTTCGCCGTTCACCAGCATGCAGATGCGGCCGTTGGTCTTGCCTAACTCCACATCTACGGCACACTCGGTCACATCATCCCAGACGAGGGAGAATCTAATCTCCACACCCTCCTCGAGGGTGCCTTCGTCCTCATCAATGTCATCCGCGTCTTCGTCGGCTATCTCTAAGACTTCATCGTCGTCATCATAGTAGTCCATAAGCGACGTCGATTCCACTTTGCCAGCCCCCCCGAGGACCACCTCATTGAGGTCCACCAGCATCTGAGCGATGTGAAGGGACGCAGCCAGCTGGTAGAGCTCCTCACGTTCCCGTTCGGTCTCCGGGTCCTCTTCCACCGGCTCACCCATAGTACGCGCCAACGCCGTATCGAGATCTTTCTTCAATTCCAAGAGATTGTCCCGCCAGGCCATCAGTTCCTCACCTTTCCGGCTTGCCTTTTTCCTCGGCCGCCACCGTTACAGATTCGCCCCCGGTTAATGCGACGGCAGGGATTCTTCGGCTAACAAAATAGCAGAACTCATCGACCTCGCGGAAATCCGCCAAGCCGAATTCGGGGCGCAGCCGTTGAACGGCGTCCAACAGGTCCATGTATCGCAACCCTAAGTGGCCTTTGTTCAAGCCTTTGGGATAGCGGCCCAGACGTCTAAGTGCCCGCTCGGCAGAGGGGTTCCACACTCCCAACAGACCCGGTTGCCTCAGGCAAAGAATGTATGAGGCGAATTCTTTGCCGGCCCCTGCCAGTTTATACGCACCGTCCTCAGCTACGCATTCGTTGAAACGAGCTTCAAGGGTGATAGTATCATAGAGCAGAAAATCCAGGGTATCAAAAATCTCAGCCAAAGGGTTGCCGGAGAATTCCTTGGGCTTGCTGCCGCCGGAGGCTCGATATAGTGCCAACGCCTGCTTCTCGGTCAGCGAAGGCAACTGGTTCTGGTCCAGCCACTCCGCCATAACAGCCGCTTGGGACCAACGCCGTTTCCAGAAGCTGGCCAAAGCACCCGTTTGCGCGGTTTCCCGGTAAGCCTGCGCCAATTGAAACCGGTCTGCAGGAAGATTGGCTACGGTCACAGTTCTCTCCGGTTCCCCTCGGAAAGTTCGCCGATGTCACGCCGGTAATTTGCGCCCTCGAAATGAATCTGTTCTACTCGGCGGTAGGCCAGATTGCGGGCTTGTTCGATCGACTCACCTCGGCCCACTACCGTCAAAACCCTGCCGCCGCTGGTCACGACACATGCAACCCCTGCATCGTCCCTGGCCTGCTGGGCACCCGCATGGAAAACCAGAGTACCCGAATTAAAACCCATTAGCCCACACGTGTCTGTACTGATGCACAATCCGGTTATCTCTTTACCCGTCTCGTAGGCAGCCGGGTAGCCACCGGAGACCATTACGACGCCAACGTGCGCCAGGGAAGCCCAGGAAACTTGTGACCTGTCCAGTGTACCTTCTATGCAGGCGGTCATTGCGTTTACCGGGTCGCTTTCCAGCTGTGGCAATATAACCTGGGTCTCCGGGTCTCCAAACCGGCAATTGAACTCCAGTACCTTGGGGCCCTCTCTCGTAAACATAAGTCCGGCATAGAGCATACCTTTGTAAGGACAACCCTTGTCAGCCATTGCTGCAACAGTTGGCATGAGGATTTCTTGCGATACCTGTTCCGCGAGGTCGCTATTCCAAAAGGCCGGCGGCGCGAAACTCCCCATGCCCCCGGTGTTTGGCCCCTGGTCGCCATCCCCTACCTGCTTGTAGTCGCAGGCTGCCACTGGCGTGGACAAGTGTTGTCCGTCGCTGAAGGCAAAGACGCTTACTTCGGTGCCCTCCAGCCACTCCTCAACAACAACGGTATCCCCGGCACTGCCGAATATCCGGGCGTCCATACAGCCCTTTACGGCAATGGCGGCCTCTTCGGTGTTTGCACAAAGCGCGACTCCCTTGCCCGCAGCCAGTCCGTCGGCCTTGACCACCACTCTGCCTTCGTGGGAATAGAGAAAGTCTAAGGCAGCAGTCTGGTTTTGGAAGACACGGTAATCAGGCCCAGGGACATCGGCCTCCTGCAAAATCCGCCGGGCAAAACTCTTGCTGGCCTCCAGTTGGGCTGCGACTTTCGTGGGGCCAAAAGTAGGTTTGCCAATGGCCGTCAGCCGGTCTGCCAATCCATTTGCCAGTGGTTGCTCAGGACCGACCACAACCAGATCAACCGCCAGTTCTTTGGCAACTGTGCAGACCGCTTCGACGTCTTCGGGAGAAACGTGTATGTTGGTGGCAATTTGGGCGGTGCCTGAATTACCGCCGACCACCCACAGGTCCGAAACCTGGGGGCTAAGCTTCAAGCGCCACGCAAGGGCGTGTTCTCTGCCACCGGAACCGACAACCAGGACTTTCAATGGATACAGACTCCAGTATTAGCTATGTTGAGGCCAAAAAATCCAAGTAACCTGCGGGTAATAAATTCAGAACCCGTCCTTCACTAAAACGATGTTTCGCTAACCTGACAGCCAATTCAGGCTATTCCCATTCGATGGTACCGGGAGGTTTGCTGGTAATGTCATACACTACCCGGTTAACCCCCGGGACCTCGTTGACTATTCTTGTGGAGATACGGCCCAACACGTCGTAGGGCAACCGCACCCAGTCCGCTGTCATGGCGTCGCTGCTGGAGACGGCCCGGATGGCGCAAACATATCCATAGGTGCGGAAGTCACCCATGACTCCCACGGTGCGACTGTCACTTAAAACCGCGAAGCTTTGCCATATTTCCTCGTAAAGTCCCGCCCTGGTAATCTCGTCGAGGACAATCCAGTCACATTCCCGCAATATTTCCAGTCGTTCTTCGGTAACCTCGCCGATTATGCGGATGGCCAGGCCCGGCCCAGGGAAGGGTTGCCGCATCACTATCTCACGGGGCAATCCCAATTCCATCCCAACTTCTCGAACTTCATCCTTATACAGGTAACGCAGGGGTTCGACCAGGTCCAAATCCATGTGCTCGGGTAAGCCGCCGACATTGTGGTGAGTCTTAATTCGAGCGGAAGCCCTGTTGTCCGGTGTCTCGCTCTCAATCACATCCGGGTAAAGAGTTCCCTGCACCAGGAACTGAGTGTCGCTCAGCTCGATAGCCGATTCTTCAAAGACCCGAATGAATTCTTCCCCAATGGCCTTTCGCTTGACTTCCGGGTCTGTCACGCCAGCCAGCCTGGTTATAAACCGCTCCGAAGCGTCAACGTACAGCAGATTCAATCCCAGGTTTTGCCGGAAGGTGTCCTGTACCTGCTCTGCTTCGCCCTTTCTCAACAATCCGTTGTTGACGAAAATGCAGGTAAGCTTGTCACCGATAGCTTGGTGGAGGAGCACGGCGGCCACGGAAGAATCCACTCCTCCGGAGAGGGCGCAAATCGCCCTGCCGTCTCCAATCTGGTTTCTGATTCTGTGGATAGAATCGGAAACGAAACTCTTCGGAGTCCACGTGCCACGGCAATAGCACACCCGGTAGAGGAAGTTTTCCAGGATTTCTTGTCCCAGGGGAGTGTGCTCAACTTCAGGGTGGAACTGGAGGCCAAAAAGAGCTTCGCCATTGCTTATGGCCGCGTAGGGAGAATTGTCAGAGCAGGCCACCGAGGCAAATCCTGGCGGAAGCGAGTCAACTCGGTCTCCGTGGCTCATCCAGACCTGAATATCGCTGGGCAAACCGGCGAACAGGTCACCTTCGGCTCCTTCGATCGCGTTTTGGCGGAGAATGGCAGACCCGTACTCCCGCTTGTCACCAGGCGCAACAATCCCGCCCATCTGGTGAACGAGGGCCTGCATGCCGTAGCATATCCCCAATACCGGCAACTGTTGCTCGAAAACCCAACCCGGAATTAGTGGCGCACCCTGCTCGTAAACACTGGCTGGTCCCCCCGAAAGGATAACTCCCTTGGGCAAAATGCGTTCCGTAACCCGTTCCCAGGTCGAAGAGGCAGTGACAACTTCCGAATAGACCTTCAATTCCCTGGCGCGCCTCGAAATAAGGTGGCTGTACTGGGAACCAAAGTCTATGATGACGACGCCTTCGCCGATGCTAGTGCCCGTCTGTTGGGTATCCATGGAGCCAGTTTCGGGATTGGCGACCATAATGCAATTTCCTGACCTTAGGCGACTAAAGAGCTTACGAATTCAGTATATATTAGCTTCGATAATATACCACAGCACCCTTGCCGGTGCCAGTTTCAGCGGCCCGTTGGCAACCCTGGCCAATGTGGTTTACGGCTTGGTTCGGGTGACCGTGGGCCTGCAAAGAGACCCGCAAGTCGCCAGACCGGCTAAGTTTCCCTGCACATCTGAACACTAACTAGACCGGGGTTGAATCCCGAGTCCTGACCTGAAATGGCAAAAGTTTCGGTTGTCGTGCATCTCCCACACTTGGTTTACACAAAGGGCGATTGCCTTCGCCATAGGGTGGTTTACAAAGAATACCAGTTCTGATATATTACTTTCGCTGGAGAAAGAAGGGCCGTTTTCCAGCCTTTTGTGTGGCGCATTCGTCTAGCGGCCCAGGACACCGCCCTCTCAAGGCGGAGATCAGGGGTTCGAATCCCCTATGCGCTACCAACCTCTAAATGTATGCATATCCAATTCCCCGCCGGAAGTGGCTCCTGGCGGTTTTTTTTATTGCCCTGTCGAAATTGCCCTATGAGGTAAGATTCGGGGCTTTGCTCTCTCCAGTTTAAGCTATACTCGCGCCATGACTACGCTTTCTTTGGTTCTGATTATGGTAGCGGCCGTCTCTCACGCCGGTTGGAACCTGCTGCTCAAGAAATCGGAAAACAAGGAGCTTTTTGTCTGGTGGTTTTCCGTTAGCGGGGCAGTGTTGTTGGCCCCCCTGGGAATCACTCTTCTCCTGCTCAATCCTATCGCCCGACCGGGACACTGGCTGGTTCTTGCATCCATTGTGATGCAAATTTTCTATTTGATTCTCTTGGGCCGCGCCTACACTCGGGGAGACTTGTCTCTGGTCTATCCCATAGCTCGCGGTACTGGTCCCATGCTGGTCCCGATGCTGGCAGTCTTGACCCTGGGTGAACGAATCGAATGGCCGGCTATCCTGGGTATTGCTTTCGTGGTTGTGGGCATATACACCGTATCCTGGTGGGGCCATTTCCGGCAGATAATTGCCAATCCTGTGGGCTTCGCCAGGGATAGCGGCGTTTTCTATGCCCTTCTCACCGGCTTTACCGTCACCGTCTATTCCCTTCTTGATAAACGTGGCGTTGAATATGTCCATCCATTTCTCTACATGTATCTGCTTACCGCTGGGGTTTCCGTAGGACTCTTGCCATATATTTTTCGCAACTATAGCCTCTCTCAGATTAAAGGAGCCTGGCTTGGCACATGGTGGGCAATCCCAGTGGCCGGTCTTCTGTCGTACGTTGCTTATGCCTCTATCCTCACAGCGTTTTCCTTGTCAAGAGTTAGCTATATAGTTCCAGCCAGGGAGGTCTCCATTGTAATTGGTGTCCTTGTCGGCTTCGTGGTACTCAAGGAACCCTTTGGTCGCGGCAGGCTAATGGGCTCCTTGATGATAGTTCTGGGATTGGCGCTCATAGCCCTGTCGCCCTAAGGCATCGAAACCTTACAAGGCTGGCGCGTCGACGAGGTGACAGATTTGGGCAAGCCGAGAATATGGGATAGTCGCAAACTGATGGGTGGTATAATTTTCCAGTTTTCGTGGGCATTTGATACGAGGTGACATACAATGATCAGCCAGGAACGATTGGTAAATTCCTTCTGCGATCTGGTACGGATTGACAGTCCTTCTGACGAGGAAGAAGAGGTTGCTCAGCATCTGATAGCCCGGTTGAGCGACCTGGGACTAAGTGTTGAGCGGGATGCCCACGGTAACGTCATTGCCTCGGAGCCCGGGGAGTTGCCTCTGTTGCTGTCCGCCCACATGGATACAGTGGAGCCGGGACGAGGGATAATCCCGGTTATTGAAGGTGAAAGAATCGTTTCTCAGGGTGAGACCATCCTGGGTGGTGACTGCAAAGCCGGTGTAGCGGCGATTATGGAAGGTTTGCAGTCTGTAATGGAAGAGGGCCTGCCCCACCGACCGGTGCAGGTTGTCTTTACTCGGGGAGAGGAAATTGGTCTGGTGGGCGCCACCAATTTGGACTATTCGATGATCCGTGCCCTCGAAGCGGTTGTTTTCGACGGCAACGGCCCGGTAAGTACCATAACCGGTTCCAGCCCCAGCTACATGAGCTTTGACGTTACGGTCAAAGGTCGGGGCGCCCATGCCGGAGTGGAACCGGAGAAAGGCCTTTCCGCGATACGCATAGCTTCAGAAATCATCCAGGACCTTCCCCAGGGCCGACTCGACGAGGAAACGACCTTTAACGTGGGACTCATTTCCGGCGGGACCGTGAGAAACGCGGTGCCGGTCGAGGCATTCTTTGGTGGCGAATTTCGCAGCCGCAATACCGAGACCTTCGATCTGATGAGGATGCAACTGCTGACCACCTTGAATCAGGCGCGAGACAAGTATCTAGACGCAACTATTCAGGAAGAACTGGAAGTGCTTTTCCAGATGTATAACCTGGATCCCGAAGAAGGTGTGGTCCGTATGACCCGCCGGGTCATGGAGGGAATGGCGCTCACTCCCGATATCCGCCCATCTGGCGGCGGCACCGACGGCAACGTAATGCGGCTCCAGGGAATCCAGAGCGTGGTGGTTGGGATGGCCACCAACGAAATGCACACGGTGGACGAATACGTGGTAATCCCGGATCTTGTGAACACGGCAACCTTTTGCCGCAGGCTGATCACAAACGGCTCCTGACCTATACCGTCAGGTCAGATACCACCGGTGCTTAACCGTACTAGCAAGTCTGTACACTTCGAGCCAAGAGTTATGGGCAGGTATAACAAGGCTATACGCTAATTCCGTGGAACGCCTCTTCCAGTTCCACGGCAAATTCCCGGCGTTGCCACGACCTGACCTCGGCGGCTCCCAGTTCCTCGTTCCAGGATTTCGGGTCTTGAGCCAGCCGCTCAAGACTGATGGCCGGCCAGATCAGAGCCGGGTCCAGTGCCAAAGCGGCGCCTTTTCCCGTTCGCCACTCCTTGAGGCCCTGCAACCTGACTTGAACGTCCTTGCTGGGAGGTTGGTGCCTCCTTGGACGTGGCTCCCTTTTTAGACCAGGCCCGCGCAGTCCCTTTTGTATCGCTGACCTAATGTTGCTACCCGACCTTCGGGCCAGCGACGGCGAAAGACCTGGCGCATTCTCCAGCGCAGTATGTGGCTCTCGGGCCAGAAACAACAACACGTCGTTTCCCATAATTCGATAAGGCGGCACGTCGGCCCTTTCCGCTTCCGCCTCTCGAAGCTCAAACAACTCTTTAAGAACCGCCATTTGTTGAGGGTCAAGCCGATCGCATCCTTTGACCCGAAAATAGGCAGGCTCCGTGTGTTCCTGAGTGACTTGTCCCGCTGCTTCCAGCCTGCCAAATTCCTCAGCAACCCATTCCAGCCGACCTGCTTCTCTCAAAAGGCGCCGCAACTTAGCTGCCAACGCGATGAGGTGTTGAACATCGGCCGCCGCATAGGCTGTGGCTTCTACGCTCAAAGGCCTCAGCGCCCAATCGGATCTTTGCAGCCGCCGGCTTTTGGGAATTTCTACGTCCAGGTAGGCCTTTATTACCGCTGCCAGGTTTGGGCTGAGCATTCCCTGGAATCGGGCGCAGGTTTCTGTGTCAAACAGGCCGGAAACCTCAAAGCCGTACTCACGGTAGAAACAGCGCATATCGTAGTCCGCGCCGTGCATCACCTTGGTTATAGATGAATCTTGCAGGATGTGGCCCAGGGCTGAAAGGTCTCGAACGGCCAGGGGGTCAACCAGGTAGGAAGCGTCGGAGCAAGCTATCTGGATTAAGCAGATCCTGCTTCGGTAGGCGTGCATGCTGTTGGATTCGGTGTCGATGGCCAATTCAGGGAAGCTGGCCAAGCTGTCCGCTACCTTGTCCCACCGTTCCTGCGTTGCTATTTGCTGGGCTTGCTGCACAGTCGTCCCGCCAAGACAGATTCTTTCGGCAGACCGATTATAGCAGAGCACTATTGCCTTCCTGCCCCATATTGCCAATGCTATACTTGGCCCCTGACCAGCAGCCTGCCTCTGGAGGTAGGCTTGAGTATGCCATATCCTCTCTATCTAAAACATGAAAATCGGAGGAATCCATGAACGGAGCAGAATTGAAGGCCACCCTGCAGGAAGGCGGCCGTGTCTACGGCACG
The DNA here is from genome assembly GCA_965215975.1 of Dehalococcoidia bacterium. Taxonomy (GTDB): domain Bacteria; phylum Chloroflexota; class Dehalococcoidia; order Lucifugimonadales; family UBA3495; genus Bin22. Next base: position 2,848,778 of record OZ244136.1, read on the forward strand.
ATGATCACTCACGGACGTAACCCCCGCTGGGTTGAAGCCCTGGGTGGCATTGGCCTGGACTATGTGGTGATCGACACGGAGCACGGCCCCCGGAGCCGGGCGGAAATGGCCGATTATCTTGCTGCATTCAGCAATTCTCCTGTGGTACCCATTGTTCGCATTCCCATACCCACGTCCCACTACGTAACCATGGCCCTGGACGCCGGCGCCCAGGGCATTCTTGCCCCCTATTGCGAATCTGTGGAGGAAGTAAGAGAGGTCATTGGCGCGGCGAAATGGCGCCCCCTGAAAGGTGAAGCGGTCCAACGTTTGATGGATACGGGTGAACACATCAGCGATGCGTCACGGACTTATCTGGAGAACCGTAACCGCAACAACGTGGCTATCATTGGTATTGAGAGTGTTCAGGCGGTCAACAACCTGGAAGAGATTCTCAAGGTACCGGGCATCGACGGCATCTTTGTGGGGCCCAATGACATGAGCATTTCCATCGGATTCCCCGACCAGTACGACCGTCCGGAATACCAGGAAATAGTAAAGAAGGTGATTGACACCTCTGAAGCCCACGGCATACCCACTCTCGTCCATCACCAGACGTCAGACCTTTCGGCCCATTGGGTGCAGCAGGGAGCCCGGTTCGTCCTTCACACCACTGACCGTCGGACGCTGGCCGAGGCTTATCGTCGGGACTTCGCCGCGCTGCGGGATGTGGCAGGCCAGGGCTAAAATGAGAAGCTTCGGGATTACCGACTACGGACCACCCGGCGTTTCCCAGCGTCTTCGAAGGGCATCGACATAAACCCGGTCGTATTCGCCATGGTGGCCGGTGTGAAAGGCGTCGGCCAACTGCTCGGCCCACAAATATTCCACGTCTTCCCAGCGGATGGGGTAGGGGGGCTGGTCGAAGAAGGTGGTAACCGCTTCCCTGGGGGTCGGGGCCTGCGTATAGCCCATCATCTGGAAGTTATCGTAGTAGTTTCCCTGTTCGGAAATGAAGCGGCCCTTCATTGCGGCCAGAATAAGAAAGGCTGGCATGCTTGTCCTCTGACCAATAATGGGTAACCCGCAATTGTGGATACCCATGAATGCGGACCAAACTAAATTGATCAGCGATGTGTCTATCTGGCAAAGATCTGGACCGTAGTTACGTCGCCCGCTCCCGAGCATTGGGCCATGCCCACTCTGGCGTTAGCGACCTGACGCGGTCCCGCCTCTCCCCGCAACTGGGTTACCGTTTCATGTACCATTCGAATACCCGTGGCGCCGAAGGGATGGCCCATGGCCAGCAGTCCGCCGTCCGTGTTCACCGGTATATCGCCGGTCAGCGCAGTCCGGCCCTCAACGGTTGCTTTCCAGGCTTCGCCCTTGGGGATCAATTGCAGAGCTTCGATTTGTTGCAGTTCACCAATGGTGGCCGCGTCGTGTACCTGAACCAGGTCCACATCCTCCGGGCCCACCCCGCTCATCTCGTAGGCCGCGATGCCGGCCGGTTCGGTCCGGTAAGGACTGAAGGCCGAGTGGTCGCTGCCCCTCCCGTTGTAGTTCCCGGAAGTCAGAGTGGCCGCAACTACCCGGATTTCTCGGGATCCGTCCAGGCCATAACGGCCCAGTGCGTCCCTGGCGCACAGTATTGCCGCGGCTGAGCCCTCGCTGGTAGGACAGCACTGGAAGAGGGTCAAAGGGTCGGCGATTGGCCGCGATGAAAGCACGTCCTCTATGGTGTAAGTCTCTTTCCGGTGTGCGTAGGGATTCAAGGCAGCGTTCTGGCGAGCCTTCACCGAGACTTGTGCCAGGGCGGTTGCCGGTGCGCCGGTTTCTTCCATGTAGCGCCTCATGCGCAGAGCGTAGCCGGCCATCATATGGTCGCTGCCAATGAACCGCTCCGGGCTGTCGGCTGCGGTCACCGTCACGGGACCGCCCGGCACCTTTTCGGCGCCGAAAGCCAAAGCCATGTCGTAAATTCCGGAAGTGATGCCCCAATATGCTTGCCAAAAGGCTGTGGAACCACTGGAACAGGCGTTTTCCACGTTAATTATCGGGACGCCAGTCAGGCCCAGGCTGGCCAGGGCCGTTTCTCCTACCGACATGCCGTGATAGTAGACGTGGCCGAAGTAGGCCACCGGAATGTCCTGCCAGCGAACTCCGCCGTCCTTTAAGGCTTCGACAACTGCTTCCCTGGCCAGGGTTGCCAGGTCTTTGCCTCGAAATCTGCCGAAGGGGTGAAGTCCAACCCCTACGACGACAACTTCTCGTCCCGGTTTGAATTGGGTCACGGCAATGCCTCCGCCCCTGCTTCTTCTGACCGGTCAAGAGGGGCCCACTTGTAGACGATTCTTGCGTGCTCGGGCTCTCCACTACGCACTTCCTGGAGGGCCAGCTCTACGTCCATGCCTATTTTCAACTGGGCTTCCAAAATGCCCACAACTTCAGCCAGCACGTGAGGGCCCTCCGGTAGTTCCACCTCTCCCAGGACGTAGGGAACCGGCCCCGGCCAGCCGCTTGGAGGTACACGGACTATAGTGTAGCTGTACAGGGTTCCTGTAAGGCTCAGGTCAACAGATTCCAGCTTGTCCGATGTGCAGGCCTGGCAAAATGTTGCGTGTCCGAAGACATAGATTGAACACTCCTGGCATCGCATACCCAACAGCGTTCCAGTCGTGCCTGCGGCATCATTAAGCCGGAGTCGGCCTGGATCAACCGATACCGATTTGGGCTCTGGTGAAGTGGTCATGAAGGTCATAAATCCAAGTGAATCTGGCTGAGGAGGAAACGAAGTTCAGCTTAAATCAGCTACAATTCACTGTCAACAAACCTTGAGTTGGCTACAGGAGTACCATATTGCGTCTGAGAAAATACTTGGAAATAGTCCGGTAAATAGCACTCTCTATCTGATTTGTCAACAATGGCATTCTGTACGGCAGTCAATGCTCCAGATTTGCTGCGTCAAGTGCGAATAAATACAACACCAACTTATAACTTCATAGATCGCCACTAATAACAAGCTATCAATTCAAGGGGATTCTGTCCCCCATCATCATATCCCACTGCCCTGGTCTCCGGCCCTCGTTAGCTTGCCACAGCCGAGGGCAAGGGCTAATATTGGGCAGTTGGCGGCATATCCAGGTAGATGATTGACATAAAATGGCCGCAGATTTGGGCCCCGACTGGACCAGGAAATCCCAATTCAGGGAAATGGAGGGAATCGTGTCCGAAGCTACAGTCAACGGTTTCCGTATGTACTATGAAACTCACGGCTCAGGAACCGCCTTGGCAATGATCCATGGCGGCCTCGGCGGTGGCGAGGGCTGTGCCCAGATGATGGAACACCACGCCGCCACCCTGTCTGATCGGTTCCAGGTCATATCCTACGACCGGCGCGCGGCCGGGCGTTCGGAGACCCCTGCCGATGGTTATTCCATCCCTAACTATGCCAATGATCTTCATGTCCTCCTGGGACATCTGGGTGTGAGTCGGGCCCATATTCTGGGTTCATCCGCCGGGGGCCCTATCGCCCTGCAGTTTGCCTTGGACCATCCGGACATGACCCTGTCCCTGCTGCTAATTAACACCATGACCTATGTTCAGGAGTCCGAGAGGGCCGTCCGCATCAGGGAACTGCACGAGATTAAGCAGGTATTGATTGAAAAGGGTAAAGAGGCTGCCGTGGAGGCCGGACTTAATTCCAGGTGGCCTGGATTACGCGAGTCTCAGCCTGAACAGTTCGCCAAGCTGAAGGCAATCAACCTGGAGCAGTTTGACGGAATTGTGAAAACCATTCAGAGCTACCTTGATATCCAGGACTCAATTGAAACCCGGCTGCACGAACTCGTTATGCCTTCGATGATCGTGCACGGCGATGCGGACAGTCGGATTAACATTGCTTGCGGCTTGCAACTGCACCAGGGCATGGCGGGCTCGGAGTTTCACGTAATACCCGGCGCCGAACACGGCTTGCTTACTAACGAGGCACGCCGGACCAGGGGTTTAATCGAAGAATTCCTGGCGGAAACCGCGGCGCAGCTCAGGATTTAGTTTTCAAGATCCTGGGGCTCTTATTGGGTTCATTTTTCACCAACGAGGGATCAGAATGGGCACCACTTCTATAGACCACATCGCCATGCCAACTGCCAACGCGGAACTACTTATGGAGTTCTACAAGCGGCTGGGGTTCACCATCAATGACGAGGAAGCCTGGCGCAAAGGCGAGGTTGGGATTTTTTCCATCCAGGTCGGCGATTCCAAGATTAACGTCCACCCCGAGGGCTACACCGCGACGCTGCGGGGCAACACGGCCGTACCGGGCTGTACCGACATCTGTTTTGTTTGGGAAGGAACGGCTGAAGAATGCCAGGAAATGTTGGCCGAGGCCGGTGTAGAGGTCATTCGGGGCCCCGGCCCTAGAAAGGGCGCGAGAGCCGGCGGAGGCCTGCCCGCTGTCAGTTTGTACGCCCGCGACCCTGACGACAACCTTCTGGAGTGGATGATTTACCTTTAGCGCCCATTCCTCGAAAACGGTAAAGAGAGAACTCGGATACCAGACGGTTAACAGGGCCAGTCCTCGTGCTGTGGCCCTGTTCTATTCAACCACATAAGGATGTAAACAGATGGCAAGAATGACTGGCAAAGAAGCCTTGGCCCAAATGCTGGTAGCTGAAGGCTTGGAGTATATATTCGGCAACCCGGGCACCAGCGAGACCCCTTTCCTTGACGTCCTGCAGGACTACCCCACCTTGCAGTACATACAGGCTCTCCAGGAAGGAACCGCAGTCGGAATGGCCGACGGCTATGCCAGAGCGACGGGGCAACCGGCTTTCGCCAACATTCACATCGCCGGTGGCCTGGCCAACGGCGTCAGTGCCCTCTATAACGCATACCGGGGGGGCACCCCGTTGGTTCTAACGGCCGGCAACTCCGACACACGGATGCTCCTGAGTGAACCGGTGTTGTCCGGTGACCTGGTGGAAATGACCCAACAGTTCACCAAGTGGAGCGCCGAGGTGCCCAACGCCGCCAATATACCCATGGCGGTACGCCGAGCCTTCAAGGAAGCCAAGACTCCTCCCACCGGCCCGGTGTTTCTGTCCTTCCCGTGGGATACCATGGATGACGAAGTGGACGTTGACATAATTGCTTCTTCAACCGGTTATTACCGGATGCGGCCCGACACCGACGCCGTAGCCAAGGCCGCAGAACTGCTGTCGCAGGCCGACAATCCCGTCATCGTTATTGGCGACCGGGTTGGGCAGGCCGGAGGTGCCGCCGAGCTTGTTCGGGTTGCCGAGCAACTGGGTGCCAAGGTATTTGCCAGTTCCTACACTTATTCCGAGGTCAGCTTCCCCCTGAACCACGGACAGTACGCCGGAATCCTTAACCTGAACAGCTCAGCCACCCGGCGGCAGTTGGCGGACGCCGATGTGGTTCTGGCCATTGGCACCAACGTATTCTCCTCATTCCTTTATGTGTCTGAACCCTTCATTTCTCACGGCACCAAATTGGTGCACATGGACAGCAGCCTCAAGGAAATAGAGAAAATCTATCCCACTGACCTGGGAATACCCTGCGACCCCAAGGCAGGGTTGGCCGACTTGGCCGAGGCCCTTGATCAGGAAATGTCAGCTTCCGCCCGGGAAGCTGCTGCAACTCGGGCAGCGTCCCTTTCCGACGCCACGCGGCAGGCCAGGGAGGCTTACCTCCAGCGGATGCAGAACATGGGTGATAGCCGTCCCATGCCCGTTGACCGCATGATGTACGAGCTTGCCCAGGCATTGCCGGAGAACGCCATACTCGCAGATGAAGCGATTACTTCAAGAAACTCACTGTTGCAGGCCGTTGAGCCGTCGGAGCCAGGAAGTTACTACGCTATTCGTGGCGGTGCTCTGGGCTGGGCCATGCCTGGGGCCCTGGGCATCAAGCTGGCAAACCCTGACCGACCGGTAGTGGCTGTTGTAGGCGACGGAGCCTCCATGTATACGGTGCAGGCTCTCTGGACGGCGGCCCGCTACAACATTCCTGTCACTTACGCTATCTGCAACAACCGTTCCTACCGCATCCTCAAGGTGAACATGGACGTTTACCTGCGGGGCATGCTGGAAGACAATGAGCGCGACAGCGAATACGTCGGCATGGACTTTGCCACCCCATTGCCTCTGGCGGAACTGGCGGAAGCCATGGGCGTAGCCGGGCAGAATGTGGAAGACCCTCGCGAGTTGCGGCCGGCACTGGAAAAAGCCATTGGCAGTGGTAAACCGTCAGTGGTCAATGTGAGTATCGACGGTTCCCTATAACGACGGCCTATAATTTCCCCGGTGGACAACGAGAGCCCCGAGGCCTGAACAAAAGCCTCGGGGCTCATTAAATGTATGCGGGGCCCTGCGTTGATCTGAAAGTTCAGATCACAGTCTCATTGATTCTCTACGAGTTAGGTTGCCCCTCCATTCCCAGGGCAATAATCTCGTCCCAGTCCTCTTTGCTGACCGGCTGGATGGATATCCGCACACCTCGCTTGACTACCATCATGCCCTGCAATTTGGGGTTCTTCTTGATTTCCTGCAGGGTAACCGGGCGGTTGAATTCCTGGTCCGCCAGAATATCTACCATCAACCAGGTTGGGTCGTCGGGGTTGCTCTTGGGGTCATAGTACTTGGCCCCAGGCTCCCATGCAGTAGAGTCTGGATAAGCTTCCTTGACCACGGTGGCCGTGCCCATGACGGCGGTAGGCTTGGCGCTGCTGTGGTAGAAGAGTACGCCATCACCAACCTTCATTTCGTCCCGCATAAAATTGCGGACCTGGTAATTCCTGACCCCGTCCCACTCGGCGGTCCTGTCTTCTTCGCCAAGCAAGTCTTGAAAGGAGTAGTTGGTCGGTTCCGACTTGAACAGCCAATACCGTCTTTCAGCCATATTTTCCCTTACCTGTAAGCTAATGTTCTCGCCAGTGGTGATGTGTTAACTTCTGGTTTCCACAGAGCCCCGTCACGGGGCTACTAATACCTCGTGAAGGCGAGCGGAAGCTTCCGCGCCGGTATATCCCGTCCCTGAACCTGGCGGGTACCGCACAAAGGACATTGAGGCCTAAAGGGCGATTTCCCCTTCTTCGCTGGTCCGTATGCGGATAGCGTTGGCAACGGGAGAAATAAATATCTTCCCATCCCCAATGTTGCCGGTGCGCGATTTCTCGATGATGATATCGATCGCCATTTGCGTGTCTTCGTCCTTTACCACGGTTTCCAGTTTGACCTTGGGAAGCATATCTACAACATAGCTGCCGGCGACTCCCCGTGGCCCACCAACTTCTATGCCCTTCTGTGCCCCTCGACCGGTTACGTGGGCCACGTTAATGCCCAGCACTCCCGCGTCAGCCAGCGCGTCCTTAACGTCGTTCAATTTTTCTGGCCTGATAATCGCTTCAATCTTGTTCATTCCAACCTCGCCGGCTATCAATTTTTGTTCACATCAAAGTCGAAAGCGACCGGCGCCGCTCTTGCTGATAATTATAGACTATGCCGATGCATTTCAGTACGGTCCCTGCTTTTTCCTTCGACCCGTACGTCTCAGGTATCACCTGATGCGGATGCCCTCAGCCTCCCGGTCGAAACAACCTTCAACCAGGTTGTCCAGTTCCTGCCTCAGCAAGTCCTTGCGAACCCGAAGGCTGGGGGTGCGTGGCAGTTCCTCACGAACTTCCAGGTATCTGGGGACCTTGAAATACGCCAGATTTTCTGCGCACCAGTAAACTATCTCTCTCGGGTCAACTTGGGCCGGGAGTCTTGGCGTCACGTAAGCTTTGACTTCGTCCTCTCCCAACTCCGACGGCACGGCGATGACAGCACAGTCCAAGACCGTAGGGTGCCGCTTGATCACGTCCTCAACTTCCTGGGAGGAGATGTTCTCCCCTCTCCGGCGAATCACGTCCTTCTTCCTGTCTACGAAGTAAAGGAATCCGTCCTCGTCCTGCCATCCCAGGTCGCCGGTGTGGAGCCACCCGTCTCTGAGGGCCTGGCTAGTTTGTTCCTCATTGCGCCAGTATCCGTGCATCACTGCCGGATTCTTGATAGTAATTTCGCCAGGGTGGCCCGTGTCCAGAGGATTGCCTTCGTCGTCCACAATTCTGATCTGGTTCACAAATCCTGGATCCGGATGGAGCCTGGGCTGACCCGATGAATTGGGGCGCCGAGGATGCCCGATTTTCTCTATCGCTCCATAACAGGTTTCAGTCATTCCGAAACCCACGATGATTTCCGTGTCGAATCTGTCCTTGAATGCCTGAAGAAACTCGGGTGAAAATGCGGGGGAACCGTAGAACAGCCTGACATTGTTGGTACGGTCCTGGGCCGATTCCGGCTGTTTCGCCAGTACCGGCATCATCATTCCAATAAAGTTGACTACGGTCGCGTCTGCCTTCCTGACCTGGTCCCAGAATCGAGAGGCGCTGAACCGTTCTTCGACAACTAACGTGGCTCCGGCGGCCAGGGACCCCATGGTGGAGTAGTACTGGGCGTTGGCGTGGAAGAAGGGCAAACAGGTGAAGAATCTGTCTTCTTCGGTAGCTTCCGTCCAATGGGCAAACCCTTGACCCGCGGTAACGTACATGAGGTGCGTTACCTGGACGCCCTTGGGGTTTCCGGTAGTGCCGGAAGTGTAAACCAGCATTGATATCTCATTGGCAGAGATATCAGGCACATCGGCCAATTCAGGGGCACCGGACAGCGCGTCGTCAAACTTTGCCCACAAATCTTGATTGATGCCTTCCTGACCTGTGACAAGGTCGGCGGAGCTGGCGTCCTCAGATTCAAGCGGAGTAGTCACCAGCAGTCGATGCTTTACGCTGGCGGTGAGGTTAGACGCCGCATCAGCCACGCTTTGTAGTGTTGTGTGAGCAACCACTGCGGTCGCTCCGGCGTTATCGAAAATATACGCGGCTTCGTCCCGCTTGTATGCAGTGTTCACCGGAATGCTGATGGCGCCAATAAGTGAAAGCCCAAACCAGCAGTAATGAAACTCGGGTACATTCGGCAAGAACAAACATACCCTGTCTCCCCGTCGAATCCCGAGCCCCTGGAACAACGAGGCCGTTTGCTTCACCCTAGAATAAAGCTGCCGGTAGGTAATGCTTCGCCCTGCAATTTGCAGGTACGCCTTATCTGGACTTCGCTTGACTGCTTGGTCCAGAAACTGGCCCAGAGACATTTCCCACGTCGGTTTCTGTTCGGTGGCGGGGCTTATTTTGTCCGTTCCCATGTCGCCCATTCCCTTTAATGAAGACTCCGCCCAGCCTTAGTCGGCAAGGCTACGCTTGGTGGGACAGCAGGTCTTCAAGCTATCACGCAGAGATTTGAGGGTCAATAGTAGTACCTTCCTTTGGAGCTGGTTGTGGTATGTGGGTCAATTACAGTGCCATCGTGGTTCCTTGGTCGAGAAACTTTGAACTAAAGTATTGGGAAAGAAGATTTCTCTTTCTTCGGAGGTGATTATGGCCGCAGTGTCCGAGTACAGTAACCTTTGTTTTGGCAGGGGTTTCCTTGACAAATTAGGTACCAAAACCCTACAATCCGGCCAATTCGCACACCCTGTTTCGGGAAGTGCAAAGGGAATATATCCCAGCCATTAGCTGACCCAGCCCGATAGAGAAGGAGGACTCTGATGTATCAGTGGCCTAAGGTAATTTACAAAGAAGAAGGCATGCGGGAAGGCATGCAGATTGAGGACTCCAGCATTTCCGTTGACGACAAGATTGAACTGCTGGACGCTCTTTCCGAGACCGGCCTGAAGCAGATTGTCGTTGGCTCCTTTGTTAGCCCCAAGTGGACGCCCCAGATGGAGCGAATTGACGAGATCGTAAGTCGCTTCAATCCCAACCCCGACGTTACCTATACTGCTTTGGCGCTGAATTCCCGCGGTGTTGAGCGCGCGCGGGCTTACTCGCCACCGCTTTCCATTGAGCGCGATCCCTATCCGCGCCTTTCCTGCCACATGTGCGACGTATTCGTCCGCCGCAACACCAACCGCACCCAGATGCAGGAAATGGAGCGCTGGCCTCAGATTGTAGCTCAGGCCCAGGAACTGAACGTTCTCGAAGCGGGCATTGGCTGCAACGCCAGTTGGGGGTCCAATTTCCTCGGTGAGTTCCCTGTGGACAACCTCATGACCCTCTTGGAACGCCAGCACAGCATGTGGGACGATGTGGGAATCAAGGTAGTCAGTTGCTCCATGGGCGACCCTATGAGCCACTGCACCCCTGCCAAGGTTGAAGAGAGCATCACCCGGGTTAAAGAGCGCTGGCCCGAGATTAACCACTTCCGCTTGCACCTCCACAACGGCCGCAATATGGCTATAGCCTCCGCCTATGCCGCTATGCGGACCTTGGGTCCCGAAGACACGGTGGAACTGGACGGCACCATTGGCGGTTACGGCGGTTGCCCCTACTGCGGCAACGGTCGCGCCACCGGCATGGCTCCCACCGAGGACCTGGTCCACATGATGGAAGACATGGGCGTCGAAACCGGCGTTGACATTGACAAGGTCATTGACTGCGTTTGGATGGCCGAGCGCATCATGGGACGGGAACTGTTCGGGCACGTTTCCAAAGCCGGTCCTCGGCCCAAGCGTGTCGACCAGCTTTATGACATGAACATGCCCTTCGTCGAGACCTTTGAACAGGCCCGCCACTTCAAGCAGGGTCCCAGCGTTTACGAAGGCGGGATATACCCCTACTCCGAACCCATCGCCAGTCCCTACCGTGAGCGGGTGGAAAATGGCCAACCTGCCTTTGACCCGGCTGGCGGCGACTTTCCCTGGAAGCAGGACTGGTTCCCGGCGAAGGACTAGGAGATACCACAAGGTAGGCACAGTTTGGCGGGGCCGCTCGGCATCAGGGTGGCCCCGCCCTTGTTTGTGGTGAGTGATTTGCCTCAGTAAAAATGGCTTCCCGGACAAGTATCATTCGTTTCAGGCTCCGCCACTACCAGAAATAGGGGAAAAAATAATGACGACCAATCCAACTGACCCGAATCAAATCAGACTCACCGGCGAAAATTCCTTCGTCCGCCTCTCTCATGACGGGGGTGCAAACCAGTCTACCCGTACCAGCCACTGGCGCGTTTTGCTATCTCCTGCCGGGGCGGGTCACGTGCTCTTTATGAAGAGCGACGAGACGGATAACGAAGTCCGCATATATGCGGATAACATAGCCCTGGCGCGCTGGCTGCAGGACGAAATCGAATGCCTGCTCTTCCCCGAATTCGCCGATCAGGACCTTCCGGTAATGGATGCGGAATTTTCCAAGTCGGGCGACGTGCGCTCGTTCTGGACCGAGAAGATCCTCAGCGACGATGAGGAAATCCACCTGACCTGGTATGATTTTCTTGAGCCTTACATGCTCCGGGTGGAAGCTGGCACGGTTCCGGGCCGACCCCACGGTGTATACAGCTGTTTCATTCCCTCGAGGCGGGCCCAGCTAACCATAAACGGCAACGTGATTGAGGGAGATACCTGGCTGGAAATGCGGGGTGACAAGCAGAGTAGCAGCGCCTGCCTGGCTTGGTCGGAGACTTGGGTTCGCCCTTAGTCCGCCTATAGCTTGGTGTAGGACTTTCGATGTTTGGTAACAGCAACCGGCACTTAGGCGATAGAGTCGAAAGAGAGGTAACTGCCAATGGCGCAGCAAGATATAGCGGGCAATTCCCCCGGCACCGATTTGTTTCCCCAGTTCCGGCAGGAAATTTACGACATGTACCGGTTGGAACTTGCGGGTCTAACCGATGAACAGCTTGATTTCCAGTCTGACCGCTGGGGCTGGAGCGAGTGGAGTATCCGGCGAAATGTCAGCCATGTGGCCTCCGGTGACTTCAGGTGGTTTCTCCAAAGGTGGGGAGAGAATCTGTTTACCGACGGTCTGCCGGAGATTGACGATTGGGAAGGTATAATCGACTCTCCCTACGACCGAAGGCTCGACGAAACCAAGTATTGGGAACTGGACTCGATCATGGAAGTGTTGCGCAAGAGCATGGACTTCTGCTGTTCGATTCTGGCCTCTGAAACAGTCGACTCAATGCGAAGCAAGGAAATTTCTGCGACGGTTGGCGGTCAACTCCATTGGCTGGAGGCTCATCCCAATGGTGTGCGCGAAGATCCGAATAATCCCCCGCAGGGTTACGTAACGCTGGAAGCTACCTTCCGGCACCGTTACTTTGAATACTTGACCCATCTATTCAATATACAAAGGCTAAAAAAAGCCCAGGGCCTGGAGGTCCAGGTGGATATCCCCTTCGTAGGCTATCATGCCCTGCCCGACTGGGACCGTAGCGAACCCTAGGTGTAGCTTTTTCATTCGAACCTGTTCCAAAGGGCAGGTTGAAGAGGATTCGTCCCCTTCAGGCCTGCCCTTTTTGGTGCCCCTGGGATATTTACATAGGGCCCGGATTTATGGCCCGATTTCTGGACTGTGCAATCTCTCCCTGGCCAGGGTTAGGGCCCACACAGACTGGGCTCCTGCCTCCATAAGTGCTACAGCACAAGCCCCCAGTGTGCTTCCCGTAGTGCAAACATCATCAATCAGAATACAGGCCAAGCCGTCGACGCGGCCCCGGCAGGCAAACGCCCCTTCCGTGTTTTCCCTTCTCTCGGCACTATTGATGCTGTGAGCTTATGAGGGCGAGTTTCGGGTCCGAACCAGCAGTCTTTCTGTCACGGGCAGGTCAATACGCTTGCACAGTTCCCTGGCAAGAAGGCCGGCCTGGTTGTAGCCGCGTTCCCGCAACTTCTTGCGGTGTAAAGGCACTGGAAACAGCGCATTGCCTGGCAGGGGATGCTGCCCAAGGTACTCCGCCAACAACTCCGAAAGCTGCGGAGCGGCCACCTTGTAGTTCCGGTATTTGAACGCGTGGACGGCGTCCCTGACCAGTCCTTCCATCAAGTAGGGGGACCGAATGCCCGAAAGACAGTCGGTTGAGAACCTGCTTTGCTGTCTGCAAGCGTCGCAGACCCTGAGTGTTCCCGGGTCTGAACAAACGTTGCAGTAAGGCATTTCCAGGCGAGGCAAAGTAGTAGTGCAAGAAGAACAAAGGAACTTGCCTTCTAAGCCACAGCCGAGGCAGTGAATTGGCAAAATCAGGTCGATTGCCGAGCGAGCAATCTTGGCAGCGTAGTTTCCCAGTCCTATCGACATTTCATCAAGTGAGGGAGGCAAGAACTATTAATGGCAGGATAGAGGCGACTGAGTTCCCGGGCGGTACGATACTCCACTAGGGGGACTTGTCTCGGGCATTGACCCAACTTTCCAGCATTCTGGCGTCGCCGGGAAAAGCCAACGGTGGCAGAGAATCCAACCCGAAAAACCCTACATCCAGTGCTTCGGAGCCAGCCTTAAGCTGTCCCCCTTGTTCCAGTCCGCTGAAGGCTGCCACTATAACCGTGCGGCCCTCTTCCGAGAAGAGGCCAATCAGATGGTCGATCACGACTCTTAGGCCCGTTTCTTCGAACACCTCTCTGGCTGCTGCCTTTTCTACTACCTCGCCCCGGTCAACATAACCTCCAGGTACGCTCCAGAGGCCGTAACCCGGCTCGTTGGCCCGGCGCACCAGCAGGACCTTCCCATCCCGGGCAATAATGGTAACGGCGGCCACCTTGGGGTCGTAGTAGACAATTTTGCCGCAGGAGGGACAGACCGGTCGCATAGTACCGTTGGCTTCTTTCACTTCCAGAATGGAAGCGCAGCCGGAACAGTACTTGTCTCCTTGGTCCAATGAAACCACAGGGACTTCTCAGCAGGGGGATTGACGCAATAAGGCTTCAACTTCCTCGCGCGTCGGCATTGAGTCCTGGGCCCCACTTCTGGTTACTGACATTGCCCCGGTTGCCGCGGCCATCCTGACCGACTCCCCCAAGTCTCGACCTTCGGCCAGGGCAACGGCCAGAGCACCATTGAAAGCATCTCCAGCCCCTACCGAGTCAACGGCCTCAACTGCAAAAGCTGGCACAAACTCTCCGCCTTCCGCCGTGGCATAGTAAGCGCCCTGCGGCCCCAGCGTGACAATGGCAGTGCCAACCCCTCTGCTCAACAACGTCCCTGCGGCCTGTGCTGCCGTTTCCCGGTCGGTGACCGGCATACCCACCAAAGCCTGGGCGTCGGTCTCGTTGGGTGTAATGATGTCGCAGCATCCGTAGAAAGCGTCTGGCAACGGCCGTACCGGACTCGGGTCAAGAACCACCCTGACTCCCTTCGCTCTCGCGGCCTGCGCGCACCGGAGAGACAGTTCAACCGAAACCTCCAGTTGCAGCAATAGTGCCGCTGCCCCGTCCAGGAGACCCATTACCTTGGCCTCCTCTTCGTCCCCACACGTATTATTGGCCCCCAAAACCTGGATTATCTGGTTTTGGGCGTCTACGTTAATGCTAATGACAGCGATTCCGGTGCTGGTGTCCGGAGTAATTCCCACGGGCGAAATGTTCACCCCTGAGTCAACAAGGGTTTGTAGCGCCGGGGAGGCGAAGACATCGTCACCCACGCGTCCTACCATGGCCGCTCTTGCCCCCATGCGTCCGGCTGCGACGGCCTGGTTCGCTCCTTTGCCACCGCCGTAGGTAAGGAAGCGGTTCCCCACCACGGTTTCGCCGGCTCCAGGAAACCGGTCCGTCATAGTGACCAGGTCCATGTTAATCCCACCCAACACAACTATCAGGGGAGGCTCTTGGCTTGAGAGCATGATTCTCGTTCGGCAGCTTTGGCTTTGGCTCAGTTTTAGCTCTTGTTGCGGATGGGACTAAACCTATCACCAGAATATCGGTGGGTCAACGGGCGGCCAGCCAGCGCTAACGGTCTCCGTGCTATAATTCCGCCCAGTACGGGAAAGCTGGTTGAGGCAACATCTTAACGCTCTTCCCTCCAAACTTTTCTACAGGGGAATAGTCTTACATGGTCGCGGCGCTGGAAAAAATCAAGGTAGTTGACCTGACTCGGACCCTGGCCGGTCCCTTCTGCACCATGATGCTGGGGGATATGGGCGCCGACATAGTAAAGATTGAAGAACCGCAAAACGGCGATGAGACCCGTTCCTGGACGCCTTTTTGGAACGGTGAAAGCACCCAGTTCGTATCTTTTAATCGCAACAAGCGGAGTCTCAGCCTGAACTTGCGGGAAAAGGAAGGGCTGGAAATCGTTCGTACCCTGGCGGCGGACGCCGATGTCATGATTGAAAGCTTTCGGGCGGGCGCTCTGGACCGCATGGGTCTGGGGTATGAAGAAATTCGCGGCATAAACCCCGGTATCGTCTACTGCTCCATTTCCGGGTACGGTCGCACTGGCCCGATGGCGGAAAAACCGGGCTACGACCTGATTATCCAGGCCTACAGTGGGTTGATGGACTTAACGGGGGAACCGGATGGGATGCCCATGCGGGTCGGATTTTCCCTGGTAGACCTGTTCACCGGCATGATGGCATTCGGGTCAATAGTAACTGCCCTTTACCACAAGCGGGAAACGGGACGGGGCCAACGCCTGGAGGCCGCATTGTTGGACGGTCAGGTAGCCGCCCTCAGTTACCACGCCACCGCTTATATGGCCACTGGCAATGTGCCCCAGCGCATGGGGTCCGGACACCCCAGCCTGGTGCCCTACCAAAGTTTCCGTGCCTCCGACGGCAACTTCATCGTTGGCGTGGCCAATCAGGGTTTGTGGGAACGGTTTTGTGCCGGAATTGGACGCCCCGAATTGCTGGGCGACCCGCGGTTCAAGACCAACGACGACCGTGTCGTTCACCGTTCGGAGTGCATAGATGCTCTGAACGAAATCTTTAAAGCCAAAACCGTGGCAGAATGGGTTGAGATAATCGAGCAGTGTGGGGTGCCTTGCGGCCCCATAAATCGTGTTGACGACGTCGTAAACGACCCCCAGGTCAATGCCCGTAACATGATTGCAGAACTGACTCATCCCAACGTGCCCGACCTGCGCATTCCAAACTCCCCCCTGAAGCTGGCGGAGACTCCAGCAGAAATTAGGCGGCCACCGCCTTTGCTGGGCCAACACAACGACGAAATTCTGAATGAGCTAGGTTACGACAAGGACGCCATCGCTCTTCTCAAGGAGAAGGGTGTTATCGGTAAGGGTCCTTAGTACGTCCTGTCCCACCTTCATAATTAGAGGACTTTTCATTCATGGGAAAGAAGAAAATTCGCCTTGTCCATACGTCCGATGTCCACCTTGGTGTGGACTGGCGGGCCGACCTGTCAGAAAGAGCCTTCAGCAGAGTAATAGAAAGTGTTGGCCTGCTTGAAGCCGATGCCCTCTTGGTGGTCGGAGACGTTTTCGACCATGCCCGCGTGCCAGACCGGGTGCTTGAGTTCTACTTGGAACAAATTGGTCGATTGCAGTGTCCGGTGGTTACGCTGCCGGGAAATCACGACCTATACCACGAGGATTCCCTGTATCTACGCGAACCCTTTCTGGATGCGCCCCCCAATTTTTGCTTGTTTGAGGACTGGGCGGGCCAAACGATATCCCTCCCCGAATTAGGCCTGGACTTGTGGGGTCGGGCTATGTCCCAGCATACTCCCGAATTCAGCCCGCTTGCCGGCATGCCCAAAGCAGCCCAGGGTCATTGGCAGGTTGCCTTGGCTCACGGCCATTTTCACTTCCCCGAAGACAGGGACCAGAGGTCGTCTCCCATTTGGCCTGAGGAAGTTGCCGACGCCCCTTGCGACTATTTGGCATTGGGCCACTGGGAACGGCACGTTGAGGTGTCTCAAAGAGATACGGTAGCATTCTACTCGGGCTCACCTTTGGGAGCGTCGCCGGACGATGAACATATTTCGGTCAACCTGGCCGAATTGGACCCGGAGACCGGGGTTAACGTCAGGCAAGTGTTCCTGTCCCTGGATGACGACCCGGGCGTACATCCTATCAATGCGAGCGAAATAGCTGCGGGAGGCGTCAGATGAAGCACCTTAGCAGGGAAAAACGAATATATTTCCTGGATCCTGAGGGCGAACCCGCCATAACCATCGACTCTGGAGAAGAATTGATGGTGGAGACTTGGGACGCTTTTGAGGGACTAAGGGACCCGGCGGCATTGAATGCCAAGGCATTGAAGGGCCCCGCTACCGGGCCAATCTACGTTAACGGTGCTGAACCCGGCGACGCCCTCAAGGTTGAATTCTTGAAAATAACTCCCAAGGAGGGCCCCGCCCACATGGTGATGCCCGGGCGTGGCTTCCTGGAGGAAGAATTCACCGAAGGCTATCCCACGGTCATGACAATTGAAGACGGCAGACTCGTGCTCCCCAGTGGCATAAAGCTGACCATGAAGCCCTCCATGGGCCTGGTCGCAACCACGCCCACCTACGTCCAGAACACCGCCAGCGACAGTGGCCCCTATGGTGGGGATATAGACATGAAGGAACTGGTGGAAGGCAGCACCATTTACATGCCGGTGTTTGTCGACGGCGGCTTGCTTGCCCTGGGTGATTGCCACGCCCTGGTAGGCGATGGGGCGGTGGCCGGTACCGGTGCCGAGTGTTCTTCGGATACCCATATCAGGGTCACGGTAGAAAAGGGGATGAATATTGCCAGTCCCCGTGCCCTCACGCCGGACCACTTTGTAGTCCTATCCTACGGTGAAGATCTCTCCCCGGCGATGAAGCAGGCGGTACGGGACATGGTGGACTTTCTGGTCCGTGAGAAAGGCCTCGCTCCCTACGATGCTTACACCCTTTGCAGCCTTGCTGGCGACGTCAGAGTTTCACGAACTTTTCGTCCCATCAGTCCGGTTAAGATGATGCTTTCGCGGGAAGCATTGGGGCAGCTGGGATAGGGTTCCGCCGGAGTTTCCCATGTCCCCGAGATATGTTAGGGGCAACCCTTGTGGTTGCCCCATTTTTATTCGCCAAACCGAGTCAATTAGGATATTGGCAACAGAAGTCCCGAGACATAGCGGGGCATTGCCTACATCACCGAAAAGCCGCCGTCCACAGTGATCACCGCGCCCGTAACATAGTCCGACGCCCTGCTGGACAGGAAGACAACAGTCCCCTGTAGTTCGTCCACTTCTCCCCAACGCCCCGTGGGAATGCGGTTGCTTATCATCTGGAATCGTTCGGGTTGGTTTACCGGAATATCCGATGTGAGTTCCGTCATAAACCATCCGGGCAAAATGGCGTTGGACTGAATATTGTCCTTGGCCCAAGCCACAGCCAGGCTCTTCGCCAGTTGTACCGCGCCCCCCTTGCTGGCTGAGTAGGGCGCGCCACTGCCGCCGCCACCAAAAATCGAGTACATGGACCCGATCCCTATAATCTTCCCGCCGCCCTGCTCCTTCATGTGCGGGAAAACCTCGCGAGCGGCCAGGAATGAGGCTCGCAGGTTAACGTCCAGTACCAGGTCCCATTCTTCCGTGGAAGTCTGGTCTGGCGTTTTCCGTACTACAGTACCGGCGTTATTGATCAGGATGTCTACCCTGCCTAAGGCCCTGACGGTTTCTGCCACCATCTGCTTAATTTGAGTCTCCTGGGTAACGTCAACGGTCATGCCGACGGCCTGGACTCCCATGTCTTCCAATTCCCGAGTAGCCTCAGCGGTCTTTTCGGCATTTCGAGCCGCCACAGCGATATTGGCGCCGGCAGCCGCCAAGCCCCGAGCCATGCCCAGACCCAACCCACCGTTGCCGCCGGTTACAATCGCTACTTTTCCTGTCAAATCAAAAAGCTGCCCGAAGTCCATCTTCACGAAGCCCCTCTGCAAGATTTCAAGCTACTTTATCATAATTCAGGGTATTTCATACGGCTCAGGCTTCGTTTACACAATGCTTAACATGAGCCATGCCTTCAATGAATGTCAAACAGACGGGCTAAGGCATTTCGGATCTTATCGGCGAATATTCGCTCTTTCACTCTTTACATCGGAGAAGAATTGCCTGAGGTTCGCCCTGACAATCTCCCCTCGACACCTCGTGTAACCCTCTTCTACCATAAATCCATGATCGCCACCATTTACCGTCCGAAGCCGGAGCAAAGTTCGGAGTAGACCTGAAATGGGCGAAAATGAGCGGAAATGGCGGGAATTATTTTTCTCGGTCCAAAGGGCCCGCTTCCAGAGATTTTCCTCCCTTGAAGGAAGCTTTAAACTGGGGGTCCCATACCGATAGGAAACAAACAGTGAAATTGCTCGAAACCTCCCATCCTCAGCGAATAACCGTCAAAAACTGCTCATTTTGGCGTTTAGAAGGGATACTGTGATGGACAATGTGTTGAGGCGGTCATTAAGGAAGTAATGCCTGGTGCTCGTTCCCAAACACGGCCTCCTCCTGTCTGGCTTCATGGCATTCCATACTTGCCTGCGGCGTCCTTGCAGAGAGGTTCGAAACTCAGCCCGTCTGGACGTCACAGTCTCCTTTCTCTCCTAAAATACCAGTCGATTGCCTGCGAGGTATGTTCCTGTGGGATGTCGTCGTTGGGGCAAAGGGCCATCGGTTGTTCTTGCGATGGCGAGGCCTCTGGCTGAAGAGTTCTAACACACCGGTTCTCCGAGGGAGCTTGGAACAGCGGCAGATAGGCCGTAAGTTGACACTCCGGGGGGTATATGGTACGTTTCCAACGCTTCCAATAGCGGATTTCCGTAATTTCGAGGTGGGTTAAATGGATTCAACCGTATTGCTAATTGTCCTGCCGCTGGTGGCCGGAGTCATTGCGTTGGTGTTTGCCGCCATTATGGCTTTCCGAGTGGTAGGGGCCGATGCTGGCAATGAACGAATGACCGAAATAGGCGACGCTATCCGAGTGGGGGCGTCGGCTTTTTTGCGCCGTGAATATCTGGCTTTGTTGCCTTTAGTAGTGGTAGTGACAGTTGTCCTGGCCGTATTGGACTATACTCTGTTCGCCCATGATATCGGCGTACCCGCCACAGCAATTTCCTATTTGGTTGGCACTATTTGCTCCGGATTGGCTGGATTCATTGGAATGAATATTGCGGTACGTGCCAACGTGCGGACCGCCGCCGCCGCCATGCGTGGCCTGAACCCTGCCCTGCGGGTGGCTTTTTCCAGTGGAACAGTGATGGGTGTAACCGTAGTCGGCATTGGCCTTCTGGGTGTGACCATTCTTTACCTGGTTTTCCAGGACATAAGCGCCGTAGCCGGATTTGGATTTGGCGCCAGTTCCATCGCCCTCTTCGCCCGTGTCGGTGGTGGAATCTTCACCAAGGCCGCCGACGTTGGTTCCGACTTGGTCGGTAAGATTGAAGCAGGCATACCTGAGGATGACCCTCGCAATCCCGGTGTCATTGCAGATAACGTGGGCGACAACGTCGGTGATGTAGCCGGAATGGGCGCGGACCTGTTTGAGTCCTACGTAGGCAGCATTATCTCAGCCGTTGCTCTAGTGGGTGCGGGTACCTTGTTTGCCATGCAGGATGCAGACAAGGTTCAAGCTCTCTTCCCAATGCTTCTGGCGGGAGCGGGCATTATCGCCGCCATCCTCGGCACTTTCGTCGTGCGTAGCGGCGAACAGGCTGACTTCGACAAGCTTCTCTGGGCTCTGCGATATGGCATTTTCGCCGCTGGCGGGTTGCTAATCATCTTCGCCGCCGTACTCACGGTAACCATAACCCAGGAATGGTCGTGGTTCGGCTGCGTGGTCGCTGGCCTGGTGGCTGGAACCATAATCGGCCTGGCGACCGAGTACTTCACTTCCTACAGTTACAAACCAACTCAGCGGGTTTCTGAGGCCTCCCAGACCGGAGCCGCAACGGTAATAATCAGCGGCATTGCCAGCGGCATGCTCAGCACTCTTATCCCGGTCATATGCATTTCAGTCGCGATCTTGCTGGCCTACTGGTTTGCGGGATTCTACGGCGTGGCCCTGGCCGGTGTGGGTCTGCTTTCCACCCTGGGCATTACCTTGGCTACCGACGCTTATGGCCCGGTGGCGGACAACGCCGGCGGTATCGCCGAACAGGCCCAGTTGGACCCGCAGGTCAGGGAACGCACCGACGCGCTGGACGCCCTGGGCAACACCACCGCCGCCACTGGCAAGGGCTTTGCGATTGGGTCGGCTGCTTTGACCGCCCTGGCTTTGCTGGCCGCTTATGCCGTCAGCGCCGGACTGATAACCCTGGGCGAGGACGGACGGTTGAGCGCAGGCGGATCTGGAATCAATCTGCTGGACCCGCGGATTCTCGTGGGCGTGATAACTGGTGCCATGCTGCCCTTTATCTTTTCCGCATTGACTATGCAGGCCGTGGGCCGGGCCGCTCAGGGAATTGTGGACGAGGTACGCCGGCAGTTCCGCGAAATACCAGGTCTGATGGAGGGCACAGCTAGTCCCGATTCAGCAAGGTGCGTGGATATCAGTACCAGGGCAGCGCTGCGTGAGATGATTCTTCCCGGCGTGATGGCGGTAGTCGCTCCCTTGGCCACCGGTTTCATTCTGGGTCAGGCGGCATTGGGTGGCCTTCTCATCGGCGCGATCTCGTCCGGCTTCATGCTGGCGATTATGATGGCCAGCGCCGGCGGTAGCTGGGACAACGCCAAGAAATACGTTGAGCTTGGCAACTTTGGCGGAAAGGGTTCAGACGCCCACAAGGCCGCTGTAGAGGGCGACGTAGTCGGTGACCCATTCAAGGACACTTCCGGCCCGTCCCTGAATATTCTGCTCAAGCTGATGGCCATAGTTTCCCTGGTGTTCGCCCCGGTATTCGGCAACGGGCTGATAACCCTGGGATAACCGGCTTGCAGCATCGCTGCCCTCGCACGGAAACAAGAAAGGACGTGGCGACTGTGCCACGTCCCTTCGATTTCTTCCCATTGGAAGAGAACCTGTAGTCGGTGGTTCCCTCAGGAAATGGCTTCTAACTGCACCACTTCTACCTCAACTGACTTCCCCTCAACCCTCAACCTTGCCAATGTGCCCAGCGAGCCAGGTCTGTGCTTTCGGCCCGGGTAAGTAGGGCTGCCCGGGTTAATGAATAGGGCGCCGTCGTACCAGCAAACCAATTCCTCGTGGGTGTCCCCGAATATCACGACGTCAACTGGCTCCCCAAATTTCTTTGCCAATATGTCATCAGCCCTCCCTTGGGGAAACACCAGCCCCGAGCCGTCGGGAGTAGTGGGAATCCTGGGGGTTGGCCACTGGATGTCGTGCACCATTCCAATGCTAACGCCTTCAACCCGCACGACGCGAGTCGTTTGGGCCACCCGGTCTCCCGGTTCCGTGGGGTCTTCGTAACCCCGTACCGCCAGCACGGGTGCAATCGTCTCCAGATAATCCAGTACTCCCAGACACTCCAAGTCGCCGCAGTGCAGGATCAAGTCCGTCCCTTCCAGCGCTTTCAGGACCTCTTTTGGAAGGTCCCGGCCACTGCCTGCGGAGTGGGTGTCGGATATCAGGCCCACCTGTTTCAATAGGTTCTACCTTTCTGGCTGGAGAAATATGGTCAGCGGCCAGGGCTAATTGCGGTTTTCCCAGAGGGTAAAGTAATCGGGCGAGTCGTCGCGCAGTGCCTCGGTTAATTCCTGGTAGCTGAGTTCCTTAAGGACCTGGTTCTCCTCGGAAACCAGGCGGGAAATGACTCCCTCCCACTGGTCTATCTCGGCTCCACCAGGGTAGGTCTGCAGCAATTCCCGCAAGCTGTTGACCAGTTTGTCCGAGTGCATGGTCAGGGCGCCGCCGCTAATGATAAACACAACGACCGAAGGTAGTTCCTCTTCGTCGTGAGAGTCGAACCCCAACTTCTCCAAAATAGAGGACATGGCCACATTGCGGACGATTTCTTCCATCCTCAGGGGGAGGTTGATCATATGCGCAAAGGGATAAATGTTTCCTTCGCGAAGTGTGTTGGAAAACTCAACCTCCAGGCTACTGAGGAAGTCGCCGTCGAAGACATCGCCGGCGTTCATCAAAATCACTTCCGAGCAGTCGTCCCGCAGGTCTACGGCCAGGAATTCCTTGAGATGGGGGAAGATGTAGAGAATGATGTCGGGACGTTCACCGTCCGGCAATTGGCCGTGAAAGGGGTCATCAATCAATGACGTTCTCCTGGGGATGGAGTTGCGGCAAGCTGGAAATGTCTTTCAACTGCCGGCAAATCCAGTCGTTAATGTCTTCGCGGTTGACCGATTCTGCCAGGAGGGATGCCCTCCGTTTCCGTTCTTCGGGGTCCATATTAATCGCCTGGTAAAGGGCTTCCATGGTTCCCTCCACGTCGGTGGGAGAAACAGGTAGGGCTCCTTCCGCAAGTTGCTCAAAGGCGCCGCTGGTTTCGGAAAGCACCAATACCCCGTCTCTGGTGTTTACTACTGGTCCTTCCTTGGCGACCAGGTTCATCCCTTCCATCAGAGTGTTCACCAGCAACACATCATACAACTTCATACCGGCTATAGCCTGGGTGTAGTTGTTCTCCATAAATGTGGTGATAGGCTGCCAGTCTTCGGTCCCGAAGGTCTCATTTATCTTCGCGACCAACTGGTTGATTTCTTCCATGTAGCGCTGGTACTGCCGGATATGGGTGCGGGACGGCACCAGGAAGGCCAGGAAGTTGATCTTGCCCTTTAATTCGGGATGGCGTGACAGCAGAAGCTCAAAAGCACGGAACCCACGCACCACGTTCTTGTTAGGCTCTGCCCGGTCTATGCGGACGATGGTAGTGTTCCCGCCCCGCACCGACATCAACTTTTCCTCGTGTTCCAACGCCCTGGGCGAGTTGGAAATGCGCTGGACTTCCCCCACGTTGATTGAAAGGGGATACAGCTTGACATAGGTCGTCAGGTCTTCACGCTGTATTGAATGCTGATTGCGGTCTACCTTTGCTCCGGGAACGAACTCCTCGACTGTGTCGAGGAAACTCTGCCGGTCCTGGGTCGTCTGAAAACCTACTATATCTGCGCACACCAGCGACGAGCAGATCTGGCGGGTGATGTAAGACGGAATCATCTGCCAGTAACGGGGTGTCGGCCACGGAATGTGAATGAAGTGCTGGATCAGGGCATCAGGGATTTCCTGGCGCACCATTTCAGGCAACAGGTAAAGATGGTAATCGTGCCCGATAACCACCGGAGGCATTTCGTTACTCTGTGCCTGGTCAACCACGGCACGGGCGAAGGCCTGGTTCACCGGCACGTAACCGCCTTGCCAGGCATCATGTACACTGGCATCCACATTTGGGTTGTAGGGAGGGTTCCACATGTAGTGCTGCAGGAACCAGAGGAGAGGATTGCACAGTACGTTGTAATACTTGTGATACACGCGTCGGGGAGTGACAACGTACCTTAAGTCAATCTTGTGGCCCGGAAGAGGGGATCTGTAGCTGTAGCCTTGAGAGGACCCGGCAATCAACCGGTCGCCCTCACCCATGGCGCTGGCGATCCAGGTGAATTGGGCGGTCTGCGCCATGGAGTTTAACGCGGTTACAATGCCTCCGCTGCCTCTCCGCGCTTCGGCCCTGCCGTCCGGGGCAACGTAATGCTCTACCGGTCCCCGGTTGCTGGCTAATATGAGAGACCGCTGGCTCAACAAGGTATCGCAGATACGGTCCAGGTCAGCCATAGCGGGCTCCGCCGCTTCCGTTGAGATGCTGCATTCCTTTACCCCACCCCCAAAGTCGCCATTCGTCTTCTCCTTTGAAGGGCAACCACGTTACGCAACGCGCCAATGCGTTGCGGGACGTGCAGAGCAAAGAATCAGAAGCTTGTTTCAGATTAGGATATGGTAATGGCCTTGTCAAGGGAAACCATATGTGAGGAAGCACAAGTCTATCTGGTACTACGAGCCGAGGCTTGTGGAAGATATCGTATACCCTGGCAACGTTGCCTGGAGGTGAAGGTACTACCAATTATAAAGCAAGGTTAATTGCTCCCCGAAACCCGCTCTACTACTCCCGTGCAATCATGGTTATTTGGCGGATGGCAGACACTACATCCTCGAGTCTTGACACTGAAATGTCGGCTTCAGTGGCTTGGTCGGTGTCGTTGGGCCTCTTATAGAAACCCTCAATCCACACCGTTTTGAAACCGCAAGCCTTGGCAGCGGCCACGTCGTTGAAGATGTGGTCACCAACATGAACTGTTTGGGAGGGAGTAGCGCCCAGTTTCTCCAGGGTTAGGGCAAAGATCTCAGGTGAAGGCTTGGAATAACCGACCTCATCTGAAAAGGTCAAAACATCGAAGTAGCCCAGCATCCCATGCTCCTCGAGAAACTGCCGAAACAGGACCCCAGGAGTCATTCCGGTGTTGGAAATTAGTCCAACTCGCAAGCCCATTTCACGCACGGCACGTAGCACATCCACCCCGGCAGGGTGAGGCTCGGCCGGATGCTTTAGGAAGGAATCGGAATAAGTGGATGCTATCTTCTGGAAGATGGCCTTCGGTATTTCAGTGGACAGGTCGGGGCTCAGCGAGTTGACGAAGATTTTCACTTGCTCATTGAAGGCAATGTCCAAACCACTTTCGCGAATTTCCTGGCATTGCCGAACACCTGCTCGGTAGGCTTCTTCAATTCGCTCAAGATCAAAAGGGTGGCCACCTTCGAGCAATGCCTGCCGAGCGCCTTCGAGCCTTGCTTGCGTCCTGATACGTCCTACTTCAGGCCGATCCAGCAACAGGGTTTGCCAGAGATCGAAGGTTACAGCGGTGATCGCGGCCAAGCGCTAAGCTCCAATAGTTCTCGATTGTTGAAATTGTTGAAGAAGGTATGGAAAAACGAATACTTCGGTTTGGCGCATTGACTTCGCAGGCCTAAATTGGTGGGCGCCTCTGACGCCAGTCGCATGCTTGTTCATAAGCGTGGGCGGCCCGAAGCACTGTGGCTTCATCGTAAGGCCGTCCGGCCAGCTGCAATGCTATGGGCATTCCCGATTCAGAGAAACCGCAAGGGACAGTGATAGCAGGCGTACCGCTAATGTTGTATGGCCTGGTGTATTGGGTTAGGGCTCCGGTTACACCCACTGTCTGATCTCCGATTCCAATCTCTGTAGCCAGGATCGGAGGCGCTGTTACTGGTTCGGTGGGCCCGGCCAAAAGGTCTACTTCCCGAAATACTTGAGCCATCTCGAAATTGAATCTGGCCCTACCCTGCTGTGCTTTCAGGTAATCAGCGGCCGTCACGAAGAGTCCTGCCTCTAACCGTAATCGCACTGAAGGAGTTAGTTTGTCCCCATCCCTGGCGAGCAGGTCACGATGGTATGCGGCAGCTTCCGACATTAGTATGGTCCCTGAAATTGCCTGGGATTCGCTGAACAGAGGCAGCGAAACCTCGGTGATGGTGGCACCCATCTCCGCCAACTGGGAAATAGCCGCGCGAACTGCAGTTTCCACTTCAGGGTCAAGGGGAGCGCTGAAATACTCTTTTACTACCCCGATCCTAAGGCCCTGTACGGATCCGGTTAAGGCGGCAGTATAGTCGGGAATCTCCCGCGTGGTAGTGGCCTGATCCTTTGGGTCGTGCCCAGCTATCGCATTCATGGTGATGGCAGCGTCTTCAACTGTCCTAACCATTGGGCCCGGGTGATCCAGGCACCAGGAAAGAGGAGTCAGACCGGCTCGGCTGACCAGCCCGTAAGTGGGCTTCAGGCCTACAATGCCGCACAGGGCTGAAGGGATACGAACCGAACCACCGGTATCACTACCCATAGTAATGGTGCACTGCCCCGAAGCCGCCGCTGAACCCGATCCGCCGCTGGAACCGCCCGTAACCATTTCCGGGTCCCACGGATTATGCATGTGTCCGTAGTCGAAATTTTCACCCGTAGGGCCGTAGGCAAACTGGTGCATATTGAGTTTGCCCAGCAGAATGGCCCCGGCCTGCTGGAACCTGGTGGCGACGGTGCAGTCTTCGGAGGGAATAAAGTTATCAAATATCCTGGAACCGGAAGTGGTCCTGACCCCTGCCGTATTGAACAGGTCCTTTAGACCCACTGGTATGCCGTGCAGCGGGCCGCGATAGTTTCCCGCTTGAATCTGGGTTTCAGCCCGGTGGGCCACTTCTCGGGCGTTATCTGCCAACAGCGTAATAAAGGAGTTCAGAATTGGCTCCGTGGCCTCAATTCTCTCCAAGTGAGCGTCAATCACCTCTACTGGCGATACCTGTTTGTCGCGAATAAGCCGGGAAAGCTCTCCGGCGCTCATGTAGCATAGTTCCAAAGCGTCCACGAAAAACTCCCTATTCTTGATAGAATTGGGCTGGATCAAAGGCGGTATCGGGTTCATATTCCGTGGTGTCGATATCGGCCAGGCGTTCGTTGGCTGCCAGGGCGTTCTGCACGTAAGGGAATAGCTCATCCAAGTGTGGATCACCCGAATCCAGGCCAGCAGCTCGGGCCAGATAATCGAAGCTCTCTCTATCCAGCGGATTTTCCGGTGGCATCTTGTTTACCTCTTTCCAGTAACTTCGATTAGCAGAGGTGATTTCTCTCTTGGTGCCATTTCGCCCCAAGTCTGCATTCAACGCTATTATCAACTGTGCAGATAACTCTTGCAAATGTCGTTCAGAGGCTACCGGCTTGAGTAATTCCCTCGCCGTTCTGAAAGGCGGTTTTCATTTGCGATCGAATTCCGGGCGAACGTAGCCCTTTGCATTCTTACTCGCACCTTTATCCTTCCGTGCTGTGTGTGCTAGGGTGGACTGGCAAATACCGCACGATAGCCAAGACTCCAGGCTTCCACACGCCGTTTTCGACAGGCGTCGTTGGGTTGGGTCATGAAAGATAGGAGAGTTGCAATTGTTCTGTCCAAGCTGTGGCACGCAACTTCAGGAAACCGCCGCCTTTTGCCCTCTTTGCGGTAGGGATGTCCGGCCTTTAATGGATGAGGCCCGAGACACATCCACCACAAATTCGGACTTGGTCGTTTCATGGCGCGGCGGGCAAGTTGCCTTGGGCATCTTGATCGTGGGACTGGCTTTCCTGATTATCAGCGCATCATTGCTCTTGCTGGAGCGGTTTGAAGGAGGCATGGCTTGGGGTGCCTGGTTGGGCAGTCACGCCATCGGATTGGTTATTCTCGCTGCCGTCTGGCTGCTGGCACAGCACGATGGCCGTATTCATTTTCCGGTGTTGGGGCTTTGCCGGCCACGAGTTTCGTGGGCCCACTCATTGCTGCTGGTGGCTCTGGTATTAGGGTTAAGCATTGGTGGAACTGCGCTCTATGCGTGGGCAGTTGGTCCCCTGGGCATTGATTTGCTGCTTCCTCCCGACGTTCCAAGGGATGTGGTTTTCGGGGGTTTTGCTGCGGTCTTGACCTTCGAAGCTTTGGCCGGCTGGACACCATTTACTGAGGAGATATTCTTCAGAGGTTTCGTCATGAGTGGGCTGGTGTCTCGCTGGGGAATAGTCGGGGCGTCTGTGGGAAGTTCCCTCATATTCTCGCTGTTCCATTTGTATCCCGGAGTGTTGATTCCCATTTTTTTCACGGGACTTCTTTTGGCCACCTTGTACCGAGTTACCGGTTCCATTTGGCCGCCAATTATTGCCCATGCCGGCCAGAACACTATTGCCCTTGTTGCCATAATTTACGGGGGCTAGACAACAGGTAGGCGTTGGGCTAGAGTTTCCCGCAATAATACCTTCACATGTGCCAGGTTTTCTGGGCAGAATTTACCAGAATCTTCCTCCGTTGGTGGCCCCTTAAAAATGAGTTTGGACCGTATCAAAGAAAAGTTTGAATCCATAAAGCGAGAAGGACGGCCGGGTCTGATCGTCTATCTGACTACAGGATTTCCGGACCTCGAAGCAACCCTGGAATTGGTACCTGCTTTGGCTGAGGCCGGTGCAGACGGGATCGAACTATCAATACCCTTCAGCGACCCCTTGGCGGACGGTCCGGTCATCCAGGAGTCCAGCTACCACGCTCTGCAACGCGGGGTAACTCCTGACGACTGCCTTGAGTTAGTGTCAAAGGTTCGGGGAAAAGTGCCGGACACTCCTCTTATTTTGATGACATATTACAACCCGGTGCACTCCTATGGGCTGGAGCAATTTGCTCAACGGTTGATGGAGTGCGGTATTGACGGGGTCATTCCAGTGGACGTTCCCGCCGAAGAGGCTGGCCCGCTATACGAACAATGCGCTCCCAGGGGCATACATATCGTCCCTTTGTTGGCGCCCACCAGTACTGATAAGAGTATCAAGACTGCGGTCAGCATGAGTTCCGGGTTCATCTACTGCGTAAGTGTGACCGGAATCACCGGCACCCGTGATCAGGTATCTCAGCGAGGCCTTGGCCTGTTGCAGCGGGTGAGACAATTTACTTCGCTGCCCCTGGCAGTGGGATTCGGGATTTCTCGACGGGAACATGTTGAAACCGTTTGCCAGGAAGCCGAAGCGGCAGCGGTGGGTAGCGCCCTTATAAGGACAATGCTCGAATCACCACGAAATGAAGTGGTTGAGCGGTCAAGTAAGCTGGTAGCTGATCTGGCGGGCAGAAGTTGGCCGCCGTCCGAAGGAAGGGAATTATGACAGTTTGCCGCGGATTGAGAGGAGCCACCAGGTCCGACAGCAATACAGCCGAGGACATTTACGGCGCCACCCGAGAGATGTTGCAGCACCTGATAAAGACGAACGGCATAGAAGAGCGTGACGTAGCCATGGCCTACTTCACTGTCACCCCCGATTTGAATGCGGCCTTTCCCGCCGCGGCCGCTCGTCAGTTGGGTTGGACCAATACTGCCCTGATGTGCGCCACCGAAATAGCAGTGCCTGACTCCTTGCCGAGTTGCGTCCGCGTGCTTATACTTATCAACACTGAAAAAGAGGCCGACGAATTACATAACGTTTACCTGAAAGGGACGGATGTACTTCGTTTGCAAGGTGTCGAAACTACGTAATGGCGACGTTGGTTGTTGTGTCCATGAAAACCGAGGCAACTTCCCTGGTTAGCCGCTACTCCTACGGCCTCCGGGCCGTTTGTATTTTTTCATAAACCAGCTTCTTTTCTCGTTATACGGGTATTCGGAAAACCTAGACAAATTTCCCCCGATATGGATAAATTGGGGGAAATCTCAATTCAAGAAGGTGCAAACAAATGATAGTGGTAATGTCCAAGGATTGTTCCCCTGAACAGCTAGAGGAGGTAAAGGCCCGGATCGAGCGTCGTCCTGGCCTGATGCCCCAGGTCTCGGAAGGCGCCGAACGTATAGTAGTAGGAGTGATCGGCAGTGTTACGCCGGATTTGCGGGACGAAATGGCGCTCTTGCCAGGAGTTGCGGAAGTAATACCTATCACCAAGCCGTATAAAGTGGCCAGTCGTGAATTCCACCCCGAAAATTCCATAGTAATGGTAGGGGACGTCCCCGTTGGCGGCCCCGAACCGGTGGTCATGGCGGGTCCCTGTTCGGTAGAGGACGAAGAGCAGATGGTAAGCACCGCCAAGGCAGTCAAGGCCGCTGGCGCTCGCGTCCTGCGGGGTGGCGCCTTCAAGCCACGGACTTCACCCTATAGTTTCCGTGGCATGGGTCTGGACGGCCTCAAGCTCTTGAACACTGCCAAACAGGAGACGGGCCTACCCATAATCACCGAGGTGATGACACCCGGAGATGTGGACACAGTCGCCCAGTATTCAGACGTGTTGCAGGTTGGCGCCCGTAACATGCAGAACTACAACCTGCTGGATGCCGTCGGTGAAACCAGGATGCCGGTCATGGTGAAGCGCGGGCTGGCTGCTTCCTACGAGGAATGGTTACTGGCCGCCGAGTATGTTCTGGCCGGTGGCAACAATAACGTAATGCTTTGCGAGCGGGGAATTCGTTCCTTCGAAAGTATGACCCGTTTCACGATGGACGTAGCGGCCATACCTGTAATCAAGCGGCTGAGCCACTTGCCCATCATTGGCGACCCGAGCCACAGCACCGGCCACTGGTATCTTGTGACTCCCGTTGCGCTGTCAGTAATAGCCGCGGGCGCTCATGGTTTGCTGATCGAGGTGCACCCCAACCCGGATCTCGCCAAGTGTGACGGTCCCCAGTCGCTTACTTTCGAAAACTTCTCCAACCTGATGAACCAGGTGCGCGCCGTCAAAGGTGCCCTGGCGGGGGAGCCGGTCGGAGCATAAATAGCGCAACTGTTAGGAACCCTTCCGTTTACCGGCAAATTGATAATACCTGTACTTGAAGAGCGAGGGATGGAGTCATCAAAGAGACTAAGCCCTCGCTCTTGCTATGCTAGACGGTATGGCATCCGACGGAGGGGCCAGCTAGGGCAACCGTGCAATTTATAATTCTACCTATTACGATGATTGATTTTATTGGAAATATGGTGGATACTAGCTTTATGGCTAGTTCGTAGGTAGAATTGCGGGCATTATTTGGCTACTCGGTGTTACTCAACCTGGCAACGGGGTGCGGCAATGTTTCCTCAAATCACATTAAACTCCCTGACCCGCGACGATGTTCAGCGAGTGGCAGAGTGGCTCGATGATGCGGCTGTAAATTCCCTTTGGTACGGCGTTGATGGAGAGGGTCAACCGCTGCATATGGGTTATTCGCCCAAGGATGTTCTAGAGGCCCCCGAAGGAGAATGGGACCAGTCCCTTGAAGATGAGGAGTTCCGTAAGGTTTTTTCCGTTTATACCAGCGAAGGAGAGCATATTGGCGAAGGCCAATTGGTCTTCGAGTGGCCCCTGCTGGAAGCCCAGCTTTTTCTGATGATCGGCCGCAAGGACCTGTGGCACCATCATTATGGTACTGCATCCCTCATCGCCATGTTGGACGAAGCCTACGAGACTTACGAACTGCACCGAGTCTGGGTAGATGTTCCCGAATACAATGAAAACGCTCTGCGACTTTGCCGGCACGTGGGATTCGTCCTGGAAGGCCATTTCCGGAAAACCCATCGCAAAGACGATTCCTGGTACGACTCCTTTGCTATGGGGTTACTCGCCGACGAGTACGCTCGGCGCCGAGAGAGAGTCTTGAATTTGCCTGTGGGATGTTAACCAAAGGTCTCATTTGCCCGGGACTGATTTCCAGAGACTGGACCGGAAAACCTGAAGTTCTTAACCGAGGTAATAGCTATGCCAGTAATTACGATTAACGGCCCGATTGGCAGCGGCAGCTTTGAAGTTGGTCAGATGGTAGCTGAGCGGTTAGGTATTAACTACGTGGACCGGATGGTTCTGGCAGAGGCCGCGCGGCGCATTGGTTCACCGGTGGGTAATCTGGTGGAGAAGGAACAGCGGGTCATCCGGTTCCGTGAGCGGATGGGACGCTTCCTGCAAACCATGCTGGAACGATCTGCAATTTCCGGCGTTGGTGGTGAACCCTATTTTGGACACGGCACCGAAATGTTGCCCGCAGAGACTTACACTGAACTATTGGGCGAGTCGCCCAGTGCCACACAAACCGTGAACGATAAGGCCTTCATTGACACAACCAGCGCGGTGATTCAGGAGATTGCTGGCAGCGGAGATGTGGTCATAATCGGGCGCGGTGGCAACATGATCTTGTCCGATTTTCCCGGTGCACTGCATGTGGGCATGCTCGCACCCCTGGAATCAAGAATAGAAAATATCATGGCCCGTGAGCATTACACGAGGCAAGAGGCAGCCAAGTTCGTTGCGGAATTGGAGGAAGCCAGGATAGCCTTCTTCCGGAAGTTCTTCCGCGTCAACGCTAACGACCCGGAACTCTTCCACATCATTTTCAACGGTGCCAGAATTCGGCCCGAAACAGCTGCTGAAATGGTTGTCCATGCTGCGGAGAACCTGAGGCTTTCCACAGAAAGTGTGCCTGCCTAGCTGGGGCCAACTGTTTGCTTCTCCAAATGTGTTGCAGGGGCCACCTCGGCCCTTGCCCATCCTAAAGTTATCTATCCTTGGTCCTGCCAGGGGTTGGCTCCTCTCTCACCATACCTCCTTTGTCCCCCCAACGAGCCAAAGAACTCTTGATGAAGGTGTAGCCCTATTTGATTCCCCTATCCGACGCTGATGCCCCTCGTGGAACTTCGTCACCCATCAATAAAGTCATTATCGGACTGAATCTGCTGGTATTTCTTTACGAGCTGGCATTGGGGGGGCTGGGCCTCCTATTCGGCGGGGACAGCCTCAGGCTGACAACCTTCTTCCTGACCTGGGGTTTCATCCCCAGGGAACTTACGGATGGCGCTCCTTACACGTCCTTTATCATCCTCGGAGACATAGATACACCGATTCCCACCTGGGCAACAATCTTCACCTCCATGTTTATTCACGGCGGGTTGCTCCACCTGGCCGGCAACCTCATGTTTCTCTGGGTCTTCGGCCGCAACATCGAGGCGCGGCTGGGCCACGTGAAGTACTTGGCTTTTTATCTGGTCGCTGGCGTTGGCGCCACGCTGACCCATTGGTTGTTTGACTCTTCATCAGCGGTTCCCCTGGTAGGGGCCAGCGGAGCCATAGCAGGCGTCATGGGCGCCTATCTGATGCTATATCCCAGAAATCGCATTAACTCCATCATAATTTTCTTCTTCATCACCGTAGTCCGGCTCTCCGCAACCTGGCTGCTGGGGTTCTGGTTCCTTTGGCAGTTGATTCAGGCTGTTGTATCCATAGGTGTATCTGCCCAGGTGAGCGTGGCTTTCTGGGCCCATGTTGGAGGCTTCGTTGTGGGCATGGTTCTCGTCGTCCTTTATAAAATGGCGACGGGGCAACCACTGCGACCGTCCCACCCCTCGACTGGAGCGCCACACGTAAGTACGAAATACTGGCGCGGCAGGCCGTTGGACTAGCCTGTGGTTGCCGTTGGCCGACGGTCTACACCGCCTGTGCAAGGTCTTCTATAAGGTCAGCGACATTCTCTAGTCCCACGGATACGCGAAGCAGATTTCGGGGAGTCTCCGTATCAGGTCCTTCTATAGAAGCGCGATGCTCTATTAGGCTCTGGGTCCCTCCCAGACTGGTCGCTCTAATGAAAACTTTGACTTTCGCGGCTGTCCTCATCGCGGCCTCCTCACCTCCTTTAACCTGAAAGGAAAGCATTCCGCCATATTGCGACATTTGCCGGGCCGCTACGTCATGGCCGGGGTGGTCGGCCAAGCCAGGGTAATGAACGGCTTCTACCCTCGGATGGTCAAGCAAGAAGTGAGCAATTGACGATGCGCGTTCGCTGTGCGCAGGCATTCTCAGGTGCAGGGTCCTAATGCCTCTAAGTACCAGCCAGCAATCAAAGGGAGAAGGCACTGCTCCGAAGTTAGCCTGAATCGACTTTATCCGGCTGTACAGTTCCGAATCTTCTTTACTGACTACGACTCCTCCCATTACGTCTTCGTGGCCCCCCAGGTACTTGGTTGTCGAGTGCATTACCATGTCCGCTCCCAGGCTCAGGGGCCGCTGCAACATCGGACTTGCCCAGGTGTTGTCACATACGCTGATCGCCCCGGCCATGTGGGCAATCCGGGAAACTTCTGCCAGGTTCGTGATTTTCAAGAGAGGATTGGAGGGAGTTTCAGTCCAGATCATTTTGGTATTGGGCTGCACGGCATGGCTGACTTCGCCAAGGTTAGTCATATCGACCCAGTTCGCCGCCAGTCCCCAGTCAGCAAAAACGCCCCGCATAAGGCGTGATGTACCGTGGTAGCAATCGCTGGGCAAAATTACGTGGTCGCCAGGCCTCAGGGCTTGGAAGATGGACGCTATGGCAGCCATGCCTGAAGAAAACGCGGCGGCGGCGTACCCTCCTTCGAGAAGGGTCATGCACTCTTCCAGGGCTTCCCTATTTGGGTTATTGCCGCGCGAATAAACGTACCCACGCGAATATTCGCCGTCCTCATCCCGCTCGTAAGTGGTGGACAAGTAAATGGGAGGAGCCACGGCGCCGGTAGCCGAATCAATTTTGTGTGCGGCCTGGGCCGCTATAGTTTCAGGTCTCATAACTTCTCCTTCAGGTTGCATTGGATAGGGTACAAGCTCCAATAAACGGCCCGCTTGAAAACCCGCTGAAGAATCCTCAGAGCTATTGAATGTGGATTCCCATTGGTAAAAATCGTTGAGTATTCCTGGATGAATATAATGCCAACCCCTTTTCCTCCTTCTCGAACCAACGTGCGCCAAGGTCGATGACAGAGCCGGTACTGGACAGCCCCAGTGGCCCCTTCCTGCCATGGTCTTTGTAATACAGCCTGCCCGCCCCTGTTTAGGCTACAGGCTGGCACAAGATTGATGGTCGGATATGAGCGAAAACGGCGGAAAAATGGTTTTCGACCCTCGTCCCTGTCCCAAGTATCTGTTGGCAGACGTAAGTAGACGGAAATGGGCGGAAATGGCGGTGATAATTTTTCTGCCTCAGTCCCTGTTCTGTAAGCCTGTGGCAGATAGTCAATGGACGGAAATGAGCGGAAATGGCGGGGAATGTTCTTGGCCCGACACCGGTTTCGGCCATTTTCACCCTGCAAACTTCGACCCCTGAAATGCGACTACCCTGGACAAATCCCGTCGGTACATTATTTTTGTTTATTGAATGTGATACTATAACAGCCACGCAAATACCCTATTATTTACCACTCTTTGGTGGAGGAAGAGATGCTCGACTACAAGCCAAATATTGTCTTGTCTAACCAGGAATACAACGTGGTAGGGACTCGGCCGGTTCGGCCGGACGGTGCCGACAAAGTGACCGGCAAGGCCAACTACAGTGCTGACATAAACTTGCCCGGCATGCTCTACGGCAAGATGTTGCGCAGTCCCCACGCCCATGCTGTTATCAAGTCTTTAGACACCAGCAAGGCCGAAGCACACCCCGGCGTTCGGGCCGTGGTCACTTCCGCCGACATCCAGAAGCCCTCGGGCCGTGCTTCGGAATTGGCCGAAGGCGCTATGGTCAACTACAGATTCCTCAGCAATAACGTGCTGGCCGATGGCAAGGCTCTGTACAAGGGACACGCTATCGCCGCGGTAGCCGCCGCCAGCGCTCACGCCGCCGAAGAGGCCCTTAAGCTGATTGAAGTTGAATACGAGGTTTTGCCGCCAGTTATGGACGCCAAGGAAGCCATGAAGCCGGACGCCCCTCTGGTCCACGAGCGTCTGGCCGGCATGACAACTGTTTCCATACGGGCGGGTGGCGTGCTAGACGACGACGATCCGGCTAACGGCACCAATATAGCCAATCACTTTGAGTTCAAACTTGGCGACCCAGACGAGGGTTTCAAGGAAGCCGACGTCATAGTGGAAAAGGAAGTTTCCACGGTCGCCGTCCACCAGGGCTACATCGAGCCTCACTGTGGGACCGCCCAGTGGCACGAAGACGGCAGCCTGACCGTCTGGTCCAGCAGCCAGGGCCAGTTTACGGTTCGTGAATACACTGCTCGCTTGGTTGGCATTCCCGTTTCCAAGGTCAAGGCAATTCCCATGGAGATCGGCGGCGGTTTTGGCGCCAAGTTGACCATGTATATGGAGCCCGTGGCCGCGCTGCTGGCTCGCAAGGCTGGCGCTCCCGTCAAAATGGCGATGAGCCGTACCGAGGTCTTCGAGGGTTCAGGCCCGACCTCCGGCACCTACATCTCGATAAAGTTGGGTGCGACCAAGGAAGGTAAGATCACTGCTGCCACTGCCACTTTGATCTTTGAAGCAGGGGCCTTCCCGGGCTCCCCCGTTGCTGGTGGCGCCCAGTGCATGATGTCTGCCTACGACATCCCCAACGCCTACATAGAGGGCTACGACATAGTGGTAAACCGGCCCAAGACGTCGGCCTACCGCGCCCCGGGTTCTCCGGCAGCCGCCTTCTGCATAGAAACGGCCATTGACGAACTATGCGAAAAAATTGGGATGGATCCCGTAGACTTCCGCCTAATGAACAGTTCCAAGGAAGGTGTGCGTCGAGTCACTGGTCCCCTCATGCCCAAAGTAGGCTTCATCGAGACCCTGGAGGCGGCGAAGGCCCATCCTCACTATTCGCAGCCCCTTGAGGGCCCCTATCGCGGCCGAGGCATCGCAAGCGGCTTCTGGGGCAACAATACCGGCCCTTCCAGTGCCGTAGCCCTCGTGCAGCCGGATGGCAAGATCAGCCTGACCGAAGGGTCTCCTGACATTGGTGGTACCCGAGCTTCCGTTTCCCAGCAGATGGCCGAAGTCCTGGGCATTCCCATGGAGGACATAGCCTCCCAGATCGGTGATACCGATTCCATCGGCTTTACGTCCAATACCGGCGGCAGTGGTGTCACCTTCAAGACCGGATACGCCGCCTACGTGGCAGCCCAGGATATCAAGCAGCAGATGATCGAGCGCGCGGCCAAGTTGTGGGATGTAGATGTCGAGGACGTTGAGTACGAGAACGGCGTTTTGCAGCATAAGTCGGACCCTGAACTGCGACTCACCTTCCAGCAGTTGGCGGCTCGACAGAATCCCACGGGCGGACCAATAGTGGGTCGGGCAGGTGTAAACCCCGGCGGCGCCGGTCCTGCTTTGGCAACCCACATTGTTGACCTGGAAGTAGACCCGGACACCGGTAAGGTCACAATTCTACGGTACACCGCCCTGCAGGATGCTGGAAAGGCCATTCACCCCAGCTATGTAGAAGGTCAAATCCAGGGCGGCGTGGCCCAGGGAATTGGCTGGGCCCTTAACGAAGAGTACTTCATCAACGACCAGGGCCACATGGTCAACTCCAGCTACCTGGACTACCGGATGCCCACCAGCCTGGACCTGCCAATGATCGATACCGTGGTGGTGGAAGTCGCCAACCCAAGCCATCCCTTCGGTGTTCGTGGCGTAGGTGAAGTTTGTATAGTGCCCCCGATGGCCGCCATATCCAACGCGCTTTACAATGCTATCGGTGTGCGGATGAACAGCCTGCCGATGAACCCTGGTGCAGTCCTTGAGGCGCTCTGGGGTAAGGAAAACGGCAACTAGTAGTTAGTCAAGGGAGAACTGTCAGGCATAGCAATAGCAGGAGAGCAGTGGTAGCGTTATAAGGTACGCGGTGTAAGTGTAGTGGGAGGTGAGGGGTCCATGGTGCAGAAGAAGTATGAGGTCAGGCTCTCATCAGAGGAAAAGGGTCATCTGCGGAAAGTGGTCCGGTCGGGCCGGAGTTCGGCCCAGGCGATCACCCGGGCACGCATTCTGCTGAAGGTGGATGAGGGCTGGACGGCTGCCCAAGTAGCAACGGCCCTGGACATCTCGGAGCGGACGGTAATACGAGCCAGGAAGCGGTATGCGCAAGAGGGGTTGGAGGAAACGCTGCACCGGCGCAACCAGGTCAACCGGTACCGGAAGCTGGACGAACGTGGGGAAGCTCATCTGATTGCCCTGGCCTGCAGCCCAGCGCCCCAGGGCCACGACCACTGGACCCTGCGACTTCTGGCGGGGAAGACGGTGGAACTGGGTCTGGTGGAGTCTTTGTCCCACGAGACGGTGCGGCTACACTTGAAAAAAACGCGCTCAAGCCGTGGCAGAAGCAGCAGTGGTGCATCCCCAAGGTGAGTTCCGACTTCGTGGCCCACATGGAGGATGTCCTGGACTTGTACGCCGAGCCCTACGATCCCCAGCGGCCGGTGGTCTGCTTCGACGAGAGTTCCACCCAGTTGCTGGCCGATTCCCGTCCGTCCCTGCCAGCGGCCCCGGGACGCCCCAGGCGAGAGGACTACGAGTACGTGAGGGGCGGAACCCGCAACCTGTTCCTCACCTGCGAGCCCAGGGCTGGCTGGCGCCACGTGGCTATCACCAGGCAGCGTACCATGCAGG
Organism: Dehalococcoidia bacterium; assembly: GCA_965215975.1. GTDB lineage: Bacteria > Chloroflexota > Dehalococcoidia > Lucifugimonadales > UBA3495 > Bin22. Next base: position 2,887,390 of record OZ244136.1, read on the forward strand.
ACTTCGCCCTTCAGATGCGCTGGCTGGTGGACCAAGCCTACCCAGACGTACCGGTGGTCCGAGTGGTGCTGGACAATTTGAACACGCATCGGACGGCGTCGCTCTATGAGGCTTTCCCGCCGGCGGAGGCTCGGCGCATCGCCCAGCGACTGGAGTTCCACTACACGCCCAAGCACGGGAGCTGGCTGAATATGGCGGAGATGGAGTTCAGCGTCCTGGCCCGGGCCTGCCTGCGGGGACGCAACCCCGACCAGGACAGCCTGGAGAGGGCGGTGAATGCCAACGTGTCAGAGCGCAACGCGGTGGCATCCCCGATCAATTGGCGATTTACCACCAGAAAGGCCAGAACCAAACTCCGCAGGCTATATCCTGACACTGCTACTTTGACTGAATACTAGGGAAGATCAGCGAGTAATAGCCATGCCTGAAGTCTGGATACCCACCACCATGCAGAGCCTTACCGGCGGCCTTCATAAGGTACAGATAGAAGGCCGTACGGTTCGACAGGTCATTAACAACCTGGACCAAGAGTTTCCCGGGGTAAAGGCCATCCTCTATGACGAAGAGGAGGACGACCTGCAAGCGGGCATCGCCGTTATTGTGGATGGTGAAGCCAGCCAGATTGGCTTGCTGGAGAGAGTCCAGGAAACCAGCGAGGTCCATTTCCTGCCCGCGATAGGCGGCGGGTGACGAAGGGCCAGACATAGTCTTGGCAAACAATAGGGCCGGGCAATTTGCCCGGCCTCTTCTTTTGGCTGGTAACCGCCGTCAGGGCTAGAAAAAGTGCTGGTAGCCTCGGATGCTAGAATGGTTGCACCCAGAATTCCGGTCCAAAACTACCCTGGCTAATGGTGAGGGTGCAAACATGGTTGAAGCTTCAAATAACCGCAATACCGACGCTGTCTGGGATTACCACAACTCCACCAAGCACTCCTGGCACAGCGTCCATACTTCCAACCATCGCCTGGACTGGAGCAATCAGCCCTCGCCCTTCAAGATTTATCCTCAATTGGAAGGCCAAAAACTTCCAACTGATCTGGTTTCCAGTGATCTTCCGGCGTTGGCAGCGCTAACCGCCCCTGACGGCCACCAGGGAAAGCCAGTAGATCTTAGGAATATCGCAGGGCTCCTTTACTACGCCGCCGGAATTACCAAGCGAGGCATAGTGCAGGGCGGTCAGCTATTCTTCCGTGCCGCGGCCTGTACCGGCGCCCTCTACCACATCGAGCTATACCTGGTCTGTGGTGGCCTCGACGGCCTGGAAGACGGTGTGTACCATTTCGGCCCCCACGACTTCTCCTTGCGCCAGTTGCGAAAGGGTGATTACCGGCGAGTGCTGGTTGAGGCTTCCGGCCAGGAGCCTTCCGTAGCAAGCGCGCCGGCAATTCTGGTTACAAGTTCCGTATACTGGCGCAATTCCTGGAAGTACCAAAGTAGGGCGTACCGGCACTCCTACTGGGACAGTGGCACAATCCTGGCTAACCTGCTGGCAATGGGCTGTGCCTACGATTTGCCACTCGGGGTAGTAACGGCTTTCGTAGATGAACCCGTAAATCAGCTGCTGGGTTTGGACACACTCAAAGAGGCGGCGCTACATATGATCCCGGTGGGCAATACACCGACACCTGGGCCCGCGGATTACCCTGATATGCCAGTATTAGAACTGGGAGTCGCACCATATTCGGCCAGGGAAGTTGACTATCCCCAGATTAATGATATACACACGGCAACGTCATTGGTTGCTCCAGGCGAGCCTGTGGAACTGCGAGCGAACGTCCCGCAGGCGGTGGATCCTGAAATTTACGGGGAATTGATCCCCTTGACACCCATACCGGAAGAGGGGGTACCCAAGGAAACCATTGAACCGGTAATAGTCAGGCGTGGGTCCAGTCGCCGTTTTCGCAGAGCCCCAATAACCTTCCCGCAGCTATGCACAATGCTGGAATGCGCCGGACAAAATATTTCCACCGATTTCTTGGGTATCCCAAACAGCAGCCTCACTCAAAGCTACCTGGTAGCAAATGATGTGGAAGGCCTGGAACCGGGAACTTACGCTTTCCACGCTGAATTGAAGGCTTTGGAACGACTCCCGAAGAGCGCATCAAGGCAGGAAGCGGGTTATCTGGGCCTGCAACAGGAATTGCCTGCCGACGCCAGCGTTAGCATTTATTTCCTCGCCGATCTGAAAGCAATCATGGAAAGGTACGGCAACAGGGGATATCGGATGGCGCAGACCGAGGCTGCAATCCGCGCCGGTAAAATATATTTGGCGGCCTATGCCTTGCGGCTGGGAGCGTCCGGTCTGACCTTCTTCGATGATGACGTCACCGAATTCTTCTCTCCCCACGCCTCGGGCAAGAGCGTAATGTTCCTCATAGCGGTGGGACGGCCACGGGCAAGACTGCGGGCAGCAAACTGAAAGCCGCAGCAAGAGGGCGACGCTGTTATCGTTAATGTTGAAAATGTCGCAATTGGCCCCTAAATTGCCACAGATTCTGTTTTCACAATCTTGCCGGTTCGCGCCGATTCAATGGCGGCCAGAGTAGTTTCCACCACCCTGAGGCCATCCACACCGGTGGCTGCAGGTTCACGGTCTTCTGCAACGGCCTGCTGGAAGTCCTCAGTTTGGGCGATGAAGTTCCCCAGATAGTTGTCGGGATAGGCCTCGGACCGTTGTACTGTGTCCGAAACCACTTCGATTTCCCCTTTCTGGGCCTCCCACACGGTTTCCTTGCTGGAGAACCGGCCATTAATTCCGTAAAGAGCCAGGTCATTCCGGGTGTCGGGCAAGAGGCGGCCGCATACCACGGTGCCCAGGGTGCCGTTACTGAACCGCAAAGCCAGAGTGGCAATTTGCTCCAAGGGTCGGACGGCGGTCTGCCCGTCGGTAATGGCCGCCACCTCCACAATCTCCTGCCCCAGAACGAAGCGCAACAGGTCCATGACGTGGACGCCGGTTCCCATTATGGTCGAGGCCCCGCCGATAGCATCCGGGTCGTCCCACCACAGGCGCAGTCCTTCCCTGGGCGGAAACACTTCCTGCCCCCTTGTTCCGAAGCCCCACTGGCCCTGCGCCAGGGTTACCCTTCCGAGGGTTCCCTCGGCTACCAGGTTGCGAGCCAGGATATGTCCGGGGTTGTGGCGCAGTTCGAATCCTACACCTAATTTGACACCTCTATCGCGACAGGCCCGCACCATTTCCAAAGCATCTTCCAGTGTGGTGGTCATGGGTTTTTCGCACAGCACGTGTTTGCCGACTGCCGCTGCCTGAATCGCCTGTTCGGCGTGCAGCGAGTTGGGTGAGGCTATAAAGACGCCGTCAATGCGACTATCTGCCAGGATTGCGTCCAGAGAATTGTAGGCAGCCATGGCGCCGTGTCGTTCTGCAAAGGCCTCAGCCCTGCCCTGGTCACGACTGTAGACGGCTACCAATTCGGCTTCACTGGCAGCGCTGATGGCCGGCGCTATCTTGTTTTCAGGATGTAGTCCTGTGCTGATAATTCCCCATCCAAAAGCCAAAGCAGACCTCCAAGCAGAGCCAATCTAAAATTGGTGCCAACGATAGGGAAAGCTTACCCAGGTGTCAAACTTGTGAAAGGGAAACGCGGTACTCTCTCCAAGGCTAACTAACCTGCCAATAGAGGAAGGTTCGATTTAACATAATAAGTTCGTTACACGGGAAAACTCTTTTCCTTGACATTAGTTGGCCGGAGTCTTAAATTAGGGCGTGTTCTGTGCAGGATTGCACGGCACTTTTAAATCGATAAGAATGTTTCCGGGGCACCGATACGGTTTAATTGGGAAGGCGGTGAGACTCCGCAGCGGTTGCGCCACTGTAAACGGGAAGCACTTCGGCAACAACGCCACTTTCAATTGTCCGGCTACTGGTTTGGTTGGAACGGTCGGGAATTTTGTTGGGAAGGCGCTGAGAGTGCAAAGATCCGTAAGCCAGGAGACCTGCCTCGGGAACTGGGACCCTCGCTCTGCGCTATACGGAGTCGGTTCGTGGTAGAAGCTTGCTGTTAGCTTCTGCTGAATGGAGAGATTGACCGATCGCCCGGGCCGCTGAGCCCGGGTTTCTTATTTTCTGGAAGGGTTGATTCACCCTTCACCAACCTTGGGATAGGCGCTGAATGAGCACTGCAAACGCTGGAATTTCGATGACCGTCGTGGCTGTGGGTCCGGGCGACCCGCGAATGTTGACCCTCCGCGGTCGTCAGGCCCTGGAATCTGCCGATTTAGTCGTAGGATTCAAGACAGTTTTGGACGTGGTTTCCGAGTGGTGCGGAAATGCTGAAGTCCGGCCAATGAGCTATCGTGACCAGGAAGAAGTTCTTGAGTACGCCGCCGAGCAGGTTGCAAATGGCATTAATTGCGTGGTGTGCTGTTGGGGGGATCTGAACGTCTCCGCGCACGAGCTCCTGGCAAGAGTTTATCGACGTGCTGAACATGTTGAGCTAATCCCCGGGGTTAGTTCGATCCAGATGGCCTGTGCCCGAGCCGGCATTGCCCTGGAGGAGTCCCTGTTCATTACCTTGCACCGGCGCGACGGCGGTGAGTCGGCCCTGGCTGAACTGGAACACTACCTGCAAGAAGGACAGCGCAACATAATCTTGTTGCCCCGCCCATTTGACCTGATGCCCCCAGGTATCGCTTCTGACCTCATTGCCGGCGGCATTGAGTCGAACCGCTCGGTAACCATTTATCAGCGGCTGACCCTTGAAGGCGAAAAATCCTGGACCGGCAGCCTGCAAGAATGCGCTGCCCTGACGGAAGAATTCAGTGACCTTTCTATCATGGTTTTCTTGCGCTCCCCTGTCGAAGGACACTGAACGGAAGGTGTCGAGAATTTGACCTCCTCATCAGAAACCAGCCGGAATTCGGTGGTCTTCGTAACCACCGCCGACACCGACATTCTTACCGCCGATCGTGCCCTGTCGGGGCTGCCTGAAGGCATCCCTCAGGTTCGCGCTTACCATCCGGTGGCGCTGGAAACTGATGATGCCCGTCGGGAAATACTTGAGTCAGTCTCTGAGGCTGGCGTGGTCGTTCTTCGTCTATTGGGCGGGAAGCGGGCCATGCCCGAAACATTCGATTCGTTGGTGAGCCTGTGCCGCGAACGGGCAATTCCTCTTATTGCCTGCCCTGGTCACCAGGAATGGGATGAAGACCTGGTTACCGCTTGTTCGGTTCCGGTGGCGGAACTGGAAACGGTCTTCTCCTACTTGATGAGGGGCGGAATCGACAACTTCCGCAACCTGTTCCTTTTTCTTAGTGATACTTACTTTGGCAGCGAGTTCGGCCACGAAGCGCCGGAGCCCGTGCCTTGGGAAGGAATATATCATCCCGACGCAGACCCTTCGGAAACCATCGACGTGGATAGCTATGTTGCTGCCCGTTTCCAGTCCGGTCAGCCCAGCGTTGGCCTTCTCTTCTATCGGGCCCACTGGATGAGTGGCAATCTCCAGTTCGTGGACGATCTGATTCGGTGCCTGGAATCCAGGCAGGTAAACGTACTGCCGGTCTATTCCTACAGCCTGAAACACAATCCCGAAGAGGATGGGCAGCGCAGCCGTACTTTGACTACCTTCATGGCCGACTCCAGCGGAGGGGCCCGGGTGGACTGCATTATCAACACCATGGGCCTGGCCATGAGTGACCTCAGCCAGGAGGGCCCCACCATTGCTACAGGTTGGTCGGTTGACCTGCTGGACGCGCTGGACATTCCCATAATCCAGGGCATAGTCAGCACCGGCTCCCGCCAGGAATGGGAAGAAAGCTCTCTGGGCCTGGGGCCCATAGACACGGCGATGAACATAGCTTTGCCGGAATTTGATGGTCGAATCATCACGGTTCCCATATCCTTTAAGGAAGAGACTGCCGGCAGCAACGGCAGCGGGCTTACCGGATCCAGGCTGCAACGGTATGTAGCCGTTCCCGATCGCATGGAAGCGCTGGCCGGGTTGGCCGCTAAATGGGCTGCACTGCGCCTCAAGCCCAACGCCGAAAAGCGCATTGCTGTCATCATGAGCAACTACCCCACCAAGGATGCCAGGATTGGCAACGCGGTTGGGCTGGACACTCCCGCTTCGGTAGTCCACCTGCTGAACGCTTTCAAAGCTGCCGGGTACATGGTAGAAGACATACCATCCGACGGGGACGAACTCGTGCACCGGCTTATTGAGCGGTGCAGCAACGATCGCGATTCGTTGACCGAGGAACAGATGCGTCTTGCGGCAGGTCACGTGGACCGACGGCAGTATGCCCAGTGGTTCCAGGGTTTTCCTGCCAAGGTGCAGCAGCAATTGCAGGATGCCTGGGGCGACCCGCCTGGCAATGTTTATCGAACCGGTGAGTCCCTGGCCATAGCTGGATTGAATTTGGGCAATGTGTTCGTGGGACTCCAGCCTCCGCGGGGTTTCGGCGAAAATCCTATTTCCGTCTACCATAGCCCGGATCTGATACCCACGCATCATTACATTGCCTACTACAGGTGGATACGGGACGTTTACAAGGCTGACGCCATGGTCCACGTGGGCAAACACGGCACCCTTGAATGGCTGCCCGGGAAGGGTATCGGGCTCTCGGAGGCCTGCTATCCCGAGGTGGCGCTTCAGGACTTGCCCCTCTTCTATCCCTTTATTATCAACAATCCCGGGGAAGGTACCCAAGCCAAGCGGCGCACCCACGCCACCATAATTGACCACCTAATCCCTCCCATGACCACCGCTGACAGCTACGGCGACATTGCCAAGCTGGAACAGTTGATGGACGAACACTATCAGTGCCAGACCCTTGACCCGGCCAAGTTGCCCATGCTGGAAGGACAAATCTGGGAAATGGTCCAACAGGCCGAACTGCACCGCGACCTGGGTGTGGAAGCTCAGCCCGACGATTTTGGCGAATTTATGCTCGAAATCGACGGCTACCTCTGCGAGATCAAGGATGTCCAGATCAAGGATGGCTTGCATACCTTGGGACAGCCGCCTACCGAAGAACAACTGGTTGGTTTGCTCTGTGCCCTTACGCGACTTGATATAGGCGGCATTCCCAGCCTGCGGCGGGCCCTGGCCGAGGCCCTGGGGCTGGACTACGCTGGATTGCTGGATGATCCGGGCCGGGCGGTTAACGGAAATACACCTGTAAAGTTAGTGGAACTGGACACCGAAACGCCGGTTCGAAGCGCTGGCGACGTTATCGAGCGCCTCGAGATGCTGTGCCGCAGCGCCTATGAACAGTTACAGGATGGGGGCTTCCTGAGCAAAGACGTTCCGGGAATAATCACTGGACTGTTGGGTGGCCCTGACACCGCCACCGAAATGGTTCTTCGGTACGTTACCGACTTCATTTACCCGGCCCTGATGCGTACCTCTGATGAGATAGGGAACCTGATCCGTGGATTAGATGGGCGGTTTGTTCCACCCGGGCCCAGCGGTGCGCCGACCCGCGGGATGGCAAATGTCCTCCCCACTGGGCGCAATTTTTACTCCGTTGACCCCAAGACGTTGCCCTCACCCGTGGCTTGGGAAGTGGGCAAGGACTTGGGCGATGCGTTGCTTGAGAAGTACCTCACGGAAGAGGGCAGCTATCCCGAGATGGTTGGCGTGGTGGTTTGGGGTACATCGGCCATGCGCACCCACGGTGACGATATTGCCCAGATAATGTATCTGTTGGGTGTCCGCCCGGTATGGCAGGCAGAGAGCCGCCGGGTCTCCGGTATCGAGCTTATTCCACTGGAGGAACTAGGTCGCCCCCGAATAGACGTAACGATCCGTATCAGCGGCTTTTTCCGCGATGCCTTCCCCAACTTGATCTTTCTTCTTGATCAATCGGTGGAGTTGGTGGCCTCCCTGGATGAGCCTACGGACCAGAACTACGTGGTAAAGCACCTTCAGGAAGACCTGGCGCAACGAAGTGAGAACCTTGGAGAGGGTCAAGACGCCGAGGGTACAACCGAGCGGTCTGCTTCGCTTTACCGCATCTTCGGCAGCAAACCGGGTACTTACGGCGCGGGAATACTGGGAGTTATTGACGAACGCAATTGGGAAACGGTTCAGGATCTGGCAGAGGTCTATACCGCATGGGGTGGGTATGCATATACCCAGCAGGACTTCGGCGTCAGCGCCCGTCCCCAGTTTCGGCAGCGTTTCAGCCAGATAGTGGTAGCCGCCAAGAACCAGGACAATCGAGAGCACGACCTCTTCGACAGTGACGATTACATGCAGTACCACGGCGGCATGATCGCCACCGTTCGGGCCCTGACCGGCCGTAATCCCCGCCAGTTCTTCGGCGACAGCTCCGACCCTTCGCGCTCCCGGGTCAGGGACTTGCAGGACGAGGCCAGGCGCGTGTTCCGCAGCCGGGTGGTCAACCCTAAGTGGATGGAGTCCATGAAGCGTCACGGCTACAAGGGGGCTTTCGAACTGGCTGCTACCGTCGATTACATGTTTGGGTACGATGCCACCGCGCAGGTAATTGAAGACTGGATGTACGAGGACGTTACCGAGGAATACATCCTCAACGAGGATATGCAACAGTTCTTCCGGCAGAGCAATCCCTGGGCTATGCGAGGCATCATCGAGAGGCTGCTGGAAGCCATCGAGCGAGGGATGTGGGAAAACCCGCCGCCGGAGATCTTGGACAAGTTGCGAGAGCTTTACCTGGAACTGGAAACCGACTTGGAAGCTAGACAAGAGGCTGGGCAATCCCCATAATGGCGATTTCAAGAGGATCTTGAAAAGGCCGGGGAGGCAGGATATGGAAATACTGGGCGAATTGATCCACGAGTTAACCTCTGACGATAAGATGATGTGGGTCATTGGCGGTGGCGAAGTCGCCAGTGAAAACACGTCCAAGGGAATCAAGGAACCCGATCTCAGCAATGGTTGGTACACAATAGAGGCCGATAACTGGCACTTTCATCTGGCTGAAGCCTCAGTCAACGGCATCCAGTTTGTGGAGGCCGATAGCCACGGGGGATTGAAGTCTTTTTACGTGCGTTTTTCCAAGGACTGGGAAGAAACGCTGGTACGTTGCTACTTCCCCAATCCCTACCTGGATGATGACCTCAACCGGGTTGAATATCAGGCCGATAAGTATGATGCTTTCCTCGAAATGAGAGACCGCTACGTGGGCCGGGAAGAAGGGGTGGTTTACGTTCAGCGTTAGTCGACTTTTCGTAAACCGGCGACACAGTGCCAGGTAATGAAGCTTGGGGCACTTGAACATAACCTTTGAGGGTAATAGACTATGAAACCAGATTAAGCGTTGGCTAACTGGCGACATAGCGAAACAGGGCAATTAACATTACAGGAGGCAGAAATGTTGACAATCTTGAGAAGCGTGTTTGGTGACAGCGCCGCCCCGGTTTGGGCTCCCTGGTTGCTGCTCGGCGCTGCGGTGCTTTACATGGTAGGCTACGTTGACTCCAGCATTCACGGTGCGGCTCTCGGTTCTCCCGCCGTCCTCGGCGCTGTCCACGAGTTTTTCCACCACGCTCGCCACGTCGCCTTGATGTGCCACTAGGCCAGACTACCTAATGTGCCCCCGCACAACGGGGGCACGTTCTCTTTCTTAAACGTCTGCCACGCTGACAGAAAGCACTTCGCTTTCCGGAGGGGGTTAAGTGTGGTTACGTCATTAGAATTTTGTTGAACGGCTTGTGAGGCAGAATCATGCGTAACATACTTCCCTTGGCGATGGTAATGGGAGCCATTGCCGGCCTGATTGTTGGTGGTTTCCTGAACGTTTTCAATGTTCCGGTCATGGAATGGGCTATTTCCCTGGAGGAAGCCGCCCCAGCCCCATCCGGCGAATCGGGAACGACCGGGGTTTATGCCTCCCTTGGATCTCTGGGAGCGCAACGAATTGGATTGGTAGTCGGTTTGGCTGTATTGGGGGTCATTTATGGTGCCGTTTTCACGGCTTTGTTCCGGTTGGTGAGGCAGGCAGTCCCGGGCTGGAACATATGGGCATGGGCCGTCATAGGTGGTGCATTGGGCTTCTGGTCCATTTCGCTCTTTACCCAGATCAAATTCCCTCTCAACCCGCCGGGTGTCGGTGATGAAGCGTCTCTCCTCGGTCGGCAGGGATTCCAGTTCCTGTTTATATTGTTGTCCCTTGGTGCTACAGCAGTTGCCGGTCTGGCTGTTCGGCATGTTCACCAGCTGGGTTGGGAAGGCTCTCAACGCTTCCTGGGATATGCGGGAATAGCCTTCGGGTATGCCATCGCGGCTCTCATCATCTTCGTTGCGATTCCTGGGGATTCTGATCCTATTCCCCACGGGCTTCCTCAAAGCCTCGTAATAATGTTTCGCACCTTTTCCATTATTGGCCACCTGCTCCTCTGGACGATTATGGCCCTGGGGGTTGCCGGGTATATCAGGTACCAGGAAAAAGGCATAAATGTTACCGGTGATGCGATGATGGAGCGAAACCTGTCGGGTTCGTCCCATCCCTAAACCAGGGACAGTTTCTCACGGAGGAGTTTCTTTGACCCAAATGAATCGGGAACCTTCCTTTCCCTTTACCGCTATCGTGGGCCAGACGGCTATGAAAAAAGCGTTGCTCTTGAACACTGTCAATCCCCGGATTGGCGGTTTGCTGATTCGCGGCAAGAAAGGCACCGCCAAGTCCACCGCCGTCCGCTCCCTGGCAGCCCTGCTTCCGGAGGTATCGGTGTTGCAAGGCTGCCCCTACAGTTGTCCGCCGGAGGCTCGACAGGGATTGTGCCAATGGTGCGAATCGGGTAACAACGACAACCCTCCAGTCAGCCACCAGGTTCGCATTGTCGATTTGCCGGTGGGCGCCAGTGAGGACCGGTTGGTGGGTTCACTGGACATTGAACAGGCTATCAAGTCCGGCACCAAGAGTTTCGAGCCCGGTCTTATTGCCGCGGCCCACAGAGGCATTCTCTATATCGACGAAGTAAACCTCTTGAACGACCACCTGGTGGATGTTCTGCTTGACGCCTCCGCAATGGGGCGCAACTACGTGGAGCGCGAGGGCATTTCCGTTAGCCATGCCGCTGAGTTTATTCTGGTGGGCACCATGAACCCGGAAGAAGGTGACTTGCGTCCCCAGTTGTTGGACCGGTTCGGCTTGGCGGTTGAAGTGGATGGCATAATGCCCTCCGAAGAACGGCGCGAGGTCGTGCGCCGGCGCATGGCCTACGAATCTGACCCATTTTCCTTTATGGACCAATGGCAGGAAGAAGAAGGCAGGGAACGAGAGCGTCTTCTCCAAAGCAGGCAATTGTTGGGCCAGGTAACCGTTAGCGAAGATATTCTGGGCTTAATCACCGACATATGCGCTGAGTATCAGGTGGATGGACTGCGTGGCGACATCGTAATGTACAAGACGGCCAGCACCATTGCCGCTTATGACGGCCGCACCGAGGTTGACGTGGAGGATGTGCGCGAGGCGGCCCTAATGGCCCTTCTCCACCGCCAACGCCGCCAACCGTTCCAGCAGCCTCACCTGGTGACCGAACAACTGGACAACATGCTGGAAGAGTACCAGAACCAATCCCGAAACCGTGAAGCAGAGGACAACAGTTCCTCCAACCGGGACCACAATGAGGATGAGTCTGACCCCTCCGATTTAGGGGACGACGAACAGGAAAGCGATCCAGATTCGGGTTCGGGCCCTCAGGACCAGTGGTTCGAGACCGGAGACCCCTACAATATTCAATCCATCCTTCTTCCTCCCCCCGACCGGCGAGAACGGCCTTCTTCTGGCCGCCGTGCCACCACCGTCAGCGGGAGCAGCGCCGGGCGCTACGTTCGTGCCCGGATTCCTCAGGGGACGGTTTCCGACCTGGCTCTTGACGCGACCCTCCGTGCGGCCGCGCCCTATCAGGAGCGCCGACGTGAAAGTACGGGTGTGGATGCAGAGTCGAGGCTCGTCATTGAACCTTGGGACGTGCGGGAAAAGGTCAGAGAGACCAAGACCGGAAGCCTTATCCTCTTTGTGGTAGATGCCAGCGGCTCCATGGGCGCCCAGCGACGCATGGTCGCAGTTAAGGGCGCAGTGCTGTCGCTGCTCCTGGATGCCTACCAGCGCAGGGACAGAGTGGCGCTGATCAGTTTCAGAGGCACAGGTGCAGACCTGCTGCTGCCATCGACCAACAGTGTGGATTTGGCCCAACTCTACCTTCAAGAGATGCCCACCGGCGGACGAACCCCATTGTCGAAAGGCTTATATCTGGCCCTGGAAACTCTGGAGACGGAACGATTAAAAGACCGGAACGTCCTTCCTCTGGTGGTGGTACTTTCGGATGGCCGTGCCAATGTGTCCATGGACGGCGGAAACACCCAGGCAGTAGAAGAAGCCAGGGGATTCGCCTCAATTTTTGATGACAAGGGCATGACCAGCGTCGTTATAGATACTGAATTGGACTTCATCAAGCTGCAGATGGCCAAGCCACTGGCTGAAGCAATGGCAGCCCGTTACTTGAAGCTGGAAGACCTGAGGGGCGATAGCCTTGCAGACGCGGTAAGAAACGAGCTTCCTTCGGCCACCGGAGGGGCGGACACAAGCCCAGATACCAGTGATGGAGCGGCAAACGAGATGCGCCGTCTTTATGACAGTCTGGGTTGATGCTGAAGTTGATACCCTGGCAGGGCATGCTGTATTGCGCCTTATTAAGGACTTGCAAGTAATCATTACTCCGTTCCAGTCTTCTTCATTCCTTCACTTATAATTCTTTACATCACATAACTAAGTTGGTAACCTTTTTCTTATCTTTGTAATAATCGTTCGGTCAGGTCGGCCGATAATCCTTTCTTTATTGAGGCAACCCTTTGGCAAGAGTCCTTCCCTACGCCGATATGGACAAGATTATGTCCCTCTCCAAGCGGCGTGGTTTCGTATTTCAAAGCAGTGAGATTTATGGCGGCCTGGCTTCCACATGGGATTACGGCCCCTTGGGTGTTGAACTCAAACGTCATGTCAAGGAAGCGTGGTGGCAGTCGGTGATCGTGGGCCGTGACGACATGGTGGGCCTTGACGCAGCTATCCTGATGGCTCCCCAAGTCTGGGTGGCCAGCGGCCACGTCGAGAACTTTTCGGACCCGCTGGTGGAATGCCGAAGCTGCCATTTACGGTTCCGGGCCGACCAGCTGGAAACTGAAAAGTGCCCAGAGTGTGGCGGTGAGTTTACTGAACCCCGCCGCTTCAACCTCATGTTTCGGACCTTCATGGGCCCAGTTGAGGACACGGGCCACGAAGTCTTTCTTCGGCCGGAGACCGCTCAGGGCATATTCGTCAATTTCCAGAACGTCCTTAACTCTTCCCGCAAGAAACTGCCGTTTGGCATTGGCCAGATCGGGAAAGCCTTTCGCAACGAAATAACCCCCGGCAATTTCACCTTTCGCACCCGCGAGTTTGAGCAGATGGAGGTGGAGTTCTTCGTAAAGCCGGGCACCGATGAGGAATGGTTGCAAAGCTGGGTAGAGGAACGGTTTAACTGGTACGTGAGTTACGGCATCCGTCGGGACAATCTTCGGCTCCGGCGCCACGACCCCGACGAATTGGCACATTACGCCAAGGATACCTATGACATCGAATACCGATTCCCCTGGGGCTGGGGTGAATTGGAGGGAATCGCCGACCGCACCGACTTTGACCTGCAACGCCACGCCGAGGCCAGCGGCGAGGACCTGACCTACTTTGACGAGGAAGACAGGGAGCGTTACCTGCCTTACGTCATCGAACCCTCTGGTGGCGTAGACCGGGCCACTCTGGCCTTTTGGCTTGATTCCTATGATGAAGAACCCGATGGAGAAACTGTTAGAGTCGTATCTCACCTCCATCGTAAGCTGGCCCCGGTTACTGTGGCTGTGCTTCCTTTGAGCCGAAATGCTCGACTGGCTCCCACCGCCAGGAATGTTCACAATTTGCTGCGTCGCCATTTCAGCACTCAATTCGACGATGCGCAGAGTGTGGGCCGCCGCTATCGTCGCCAGGACGAAATTGGGACGCCGTACTGCGTCACGGTAGACTTTGATACCCTGGATGACCATCAGGTAACTATTCGAGATCGGGACACAATGAATCAGGTGCGTGTCTCCATAGCAGAGTTGGTATATATCTTGCAGGACAAGGTGGAGCACGGTTGGTGACCTGATCCTCGGAAGTCGTGGTTGGCTCCATGGGTTAGTCATGCAATTAATTCGTCGCGACTGCACATGGACCAGCCCGTGAGTGAATGTGAGGAGGGGAGGTAGCAGAAGTGACAATTTTTGATTCAGCGCTTCGTTTGCCGGAGATCATAGGTCAACTTGCTCAGCGACCCAACTCCGGCGAAATGTACAAGGCCAGGGAAAAGGAAATGGCTGGAAACTTGGTAGCGGAAACCCTGCGCGGCGGGTTGTTTACCCGGATCGTGGGCAAGAGGCTTCTTTTCTTCCAGGAAGTAGGGTCCACCATGGATGAGGCACTGCGGCGCGCCGAAAGGGGCACCGAAGAAGGGACGGTCGTTGTGGCAGAGACCCAGACTGCCAGCAGGGGACGTCAGGGCAGGGCATGGGTATCCCGAACCGGTAACCTTTATCTGTCAGTAGTGCTTTATCCTTCCCTGCAAACCCTGCCATACCTCAACAGTCTGTGCGGAGTGGCGGTAGTCCGGGCCATAGCAAATATCAGTGGACTGAAGCCACGAATTAAGTGGCCCAACGATATCCTGCTCGAAGGCAAGAAGGTTGCTGGTGTTCTGGTCGAGAGCGCCATAGCTGGTGAACAGGTCCACCATTCCATAATCGGCATCGGTATCAATGTGGCCCTGGAAGCCGATGAGATTGATGAAATCGCAGGTGGCGCCATCAGTCTGAACCACGCCTCCGCCGGGGACATTCCTCGCGATGAATTGTTGCGCGAAATCCTTCAGCAGTTGGATGCACTCTATATTCAGTTGAATCATGGAGACACGCCGGTGGAGGAATGGGAAGAATTGCTGGATACCCTGGGGCAACGTGTCAAGGTAACCTGGCAGGGTGAAGAGTATGTGGGTTTCGCCGATGGCATAGATGCGCAGGGTAGCCTGCTGCTTCGGGAAGATAGCGGGACAATGCGGACCCTTGCTGCCGGAGACGCGACCTCGCTCCGTCCTGCCCCATAAGGATTTTGCAGACGAACTGATGCTTGAACGACTGAGTCTGGATGACCAAGTTGTCGTGGTTACCGGAGGCGGTACGGGCCTCGGACTGGAGATGGTCCGCCACCTCGCCCGAGCGGGCGCGAATCTTGCCATCGCCGGTCGTCGGACGGGCCCTATCGAGAGTGCGGCAGAGGAAGTAAGAAACATTGGGCAGTCCGCCATCGCGGTGCCTACCGACGTGAGCAGCTCGGCTCAGGCCGATGCTTTGATCGAGTCTACCGTCGAGCATTTCGGCCGGATTGATGTTTTGATCAACAACGCGGCACTGGTTTCCGATAGCATTCCTACCCCCATTTGGGATATCACCGACGAGGACTGGCAGGCAGCCCTGGACGTAAATCTGAGCGGCGCATTCTTCTGTTCTCGCGCCGCCTCCAAACCCATGGCCGACCAGGGCAAAGGCAAAATTATTAACGTCGCCTCCGGCTTTGGCATGCGGGGTGGCCGAGACATCTATACCTATTGTTGCACCAAGGGCGGGGTAATCCAGTTAACCAGGGTCTTGTCCTTCAGTCTGGCCCGCTACGGGGTTACTGCCAACAGTATCGTGCCGGGATTCATACCAACTGTTGGCACCGACACCGAAATGAGGGAATCGCTCCCCCGGTCCGGCGCATACTTGCCCACTGGCAAGCTGGGCCAGCCAGAGGACATTGGCCCAGTTGCGGTCTTCCTGGCATCCCCTGCTTCCGACTACATGACGGGAGAGACCTTTACCCTGGACGGCGGCGGCCTTGCCGGCGGCTTGGCTCCGACCGGATATGCTCCCACGGTTCCGCTAGAGCCATAAGAGATTTCCTCTCGTATAACGGACATTCGTATCGTTTCCTTTCGGAGAGTTTGAATGCCTCTGCTGCGTCAGTATGACTTGACCGGAAAGGTTGCGGTCTTGTCCTCAACCGGCGGAGACGAAGCTCCTTTCCTGGGGCAGGCCCTTGCTGAAGCCGGGGCCACCGTTTTTGCCGTTGCCCGCCGCCAGAATTCGCTGGAAGCCATACTCAATGCCTTGTCTGATAGCAATGAAAGAAGTTCTGCAACACACAGTGGCCAGGTTTCTTTACTGGACTCAGCAGAATCCGTTACCCAGGTATTAGCCGCCGTCGACCGACTGCATGGCCGCGTAGATATCCTGGTGAACGACAATCGAAGTATGTTCGCCAAGCCGGTGTTGGAGATAGATTCTGACGAATGGGACGAGCTTCAGTCTCGAAATATCCGGGCGGCATTCTTGCTCAGTCGGGGTGTCGGCGCCAGAATGATTGACCAGGGATACGGCCGTGTCGTTAACATAATATCGGGACTGGCCGAAAGGGGAATGATCAATGGTTCGGCTTTCAGCGTTAGCCAGGCTGGTCTATTGGCCCTGACCCGTTCCCTCGCCGTGGAATGGGGCCCACACAACATCAGGGTGAACGCAATCGGTACCGGGTGGACGGTTGCAGAAGATATTCCGGTTGAAGTTCAGCAACAGGAACAACTGGTACGCTATATACCGGTGCGGCATAAGGGGCACCCCAGGGACATTGGCCCCCTTCTGGTTTATTTGTGCTCCGAGGCCTGCGACTACACCACCGGGCAACCCGTGTACGTTGATGGCGGCCTTAACGCCCACCCCTAGGAATTTTCTTTACCTGTCTGGCGCTAATTTCTGGGGCTGTCCTTAGTCATTTCGCAGATTCCCCGTTGAATGCCAAATGGGGCGTGGGTTACAATACCCCACGATGTCGATGCAACCTGTCACCCGTCTCTGGGGAATGTATGATCTATCCCGGGAATCCTGGCTGCGCAAGCGGACCTTGCAGGATTCCCTGACTTCGCTCATCGATGGCTATGGCTACCAATACCTGGAAACTCCTCTCCTCGAAGGAACTGAGCTATTCCTCAGGCAATCAGGCGGCGACCTGGCGTCAAGGATGTACAGTTTCGTTGACGCTGGAAGCAACCAGGTCAGCCTGCGGCCCGAGTTCACTTCTCCTATCATGCGCCATTACCTGGAAAACTCCGGGAATATAGTCCTCCCCGCCCGTTTCCAGTATGCCGGGCCGGTTTTCCGATATGACGTCGCCCACCCCGAGGGTAGCGGTCAGTTTACCCAGGTTGGTGCGGAGCTGATAGGCGCCGAAAGCGTCGTGGCGGACGCGGAACTGCTCACATTGGCTGCTGAGTTACCCCGCCGGGCGGGGCTGCAAGACTTCTCGATTGAATTGGCTGACCTGGACGTTTTTCACAGCGTATTGAACGTGGCGAGAGTTTCCGACCGGGCCCGCAGCTTTATCCTGGCTTCTATCCCCCAATTGAGAGAGGGGCAGGACGCCCTTTCCCAAGTCCAGGAGAGGGCATACCAGTTGCACTTGGGAGATCGGTTGCCGGAACACCAGGACCTGGGGGCTGCCATCACCGGCCTGGACGACCAGCAAGCTCGGCAGGTCATTCAAGGGTTCTTGCAGTGGAACGGTACAGATTCGCGCCGGTTTGGCCAGCGTGATCCTGAGCAGGTGGTAAACCGATTCCTCCGCAAGCTGCGGGGCAGCGACGAGGCAGGACACTTGGAGACGGGGCTTAGGCTGGCCGCCGACCTTGCCGGAATCCGTGGCAAGCCGGTAGACGCAATTGACGCTGCAAGGAAAGTGGTGGAATCTGCGGGTGCCGATACGTTGGCCCTTGACAGGCTCAGTGAACTGGCAGAAACCCTCGAGGCTTGTCCCGAAACTCGGGGAAATGTGACCGTTGATTTTGGGCTGGCCAGAGGGCTGGCCTATTATAATGGGATTGTTTTCCAAGTTACTCACCCTGAATGGAAGGGCCCCCTTGGCGGCGGCGGGCGCTACGATGGACTGGCCCTTGCTTTGGGTAGTGTAACCAATATCCCAGCCCTGGGCTTTGCCTATACCCTGGAAACTCTGTTAGCATTAGCCGAACGGCAGAGTAGCCAGAACGGCCCGGCTCCAAACAGTGCGACTGTATTGATTGTGTCCGAGTCAGATAGCGAGATCCACGGCGCCCTGCAAGCGGCCCGAGAGCTCAGGGGAACCGGGGTGACGGCAGAGTTGGATGTCATCCGCCATGACTTGCAGGAAGCCATGACCTACGCCGCATCAAAAGGCATTAAGCAGGTGGTCTTCGTAGATTCCAAGGGAGAACAGGCCGTACACGATGTTGAGTAACGGTACACTTTCCAACAGTGGTCTGTCCGCGAATGGGAGGGATGCTGCTCTTCGGCTGGTCATTCCCAGCGATGGGGAACTTTACGAGCCTACACTGAACTATCTGGGCTCTTGCGGCCTATCGGTCCGGCGCCCTAACTCGCGGCAATACACTGCCACCATAAGGTCTCTTCCCGGCGTGGAAGTACTCTTCCAGCGTAGCGCAGATGTAACCACCAAGGTAGAGGAAGGCAGCGCAGAACTGGGAATCACCGGACTGGACCGTTACCTGGAGTACCGCACTGACGAACGCACTGTAGTCAGCTTGTTGGACGATCTGGGTTACGGCAGGTGTGATTTTGTCCTTGCCGTTCCAGACGCCTGGCTTGATGTTTCCTCGATCGATGACTTGGCGGATCTGGCTCTGGAGTTCAAACAGCAGGGCAAGCAATTGCGGATAGCCACCAAGTATCCCAAGTTGTTGCGGGAGTATTTGTTCCACCGTGGAATAAATTACTTTACCCTCGTGGCGGTAAGCGGCGCTCTTGAGGCAGCCCCCGTAGCAGGCTACGCAGATTTGATAGCTGACCTGACAGCTACTGGCACAACTCTCCGCGAAAACCGTCTGAAGACTTTGCAGGGTGGCACTATTCTTACTTCCCAGTCATGCCTCATCGGGAATGCAACCACTCTGTTGAGATCGAAAGATGCCCTTAGATTGGCCCGGGAGTTCATCGAAATGCTGGAGGCCCACATGCGGGCCGAGCCTTATTACCGTCTTACCGCCAACGTGAGGGGCGCCTCTCCCCAGGAAGTCAGCGCGACAGTCCTTAGCCGCCCCGAAGTCTCAGGTCTTCGTGGCCCGACCATTGCCCGAGTCTACAACGTAGAGGAACAAGACTGGTACGCTGTCAGCCTCCTGGTACGCAAAGACCGTTTGATGGAGGCAGTGGATCATTTGAGGGATTGCGGAGGCATTGAAGTTTCGGCCTCCCAGTTGAGTTACCTCTTCAAAGGCGAATCGTCCGTGTTCAGCCGGTTGCTCGACCCTGCCTCTGAATCTGTTGAAGAAATCGGGGGCTTGTAATGCCTAACCTCCCGATGCACATCTTCATTGCACAGCAAGTGGCCCAGGAATTGGATTGGGGCTTTGTCCACGACAATTTGGGCAGTTGTTTTCTCGGCTCCACCACTCCGGATATACGAGCAATGACAAAATGGGACCGGGAATTGACCCATTTTGCTCCCCTTACCCTGGAGTCCGTGGGCACGGGCACCCAAAGAATGTTCGAATTGTATCCGGAACTGGCTGACCGGCAAAATCTCAATCCGGCGACCTTGGCCTTTGTCCTAGGGTACGTCAGCCACCTGACTGCCGACGAGGTTTGGATAACCACTATGTTCAGGCCTCATTTCTCCCGGGATAACACAGTCGCGGGCAGTGAAATGGAAGCGCAGATCTGGGATAGAGCACTCCAATTAGACATGGACCGGCGGGCCCACTTGGAAATGGACGGATTGTCCGTCGCCGGCGACGCCATTTGCGAAGGAGAGCAAGTTGTCGAGATAGAATTCATCAGAGCGGAAGTGCTGGCTGAATGGCGGCAATGGGTAGCGCGTTTCATGGGCTGGGAATTCGATTGGCAACGGCTCAAACGAGCCATGAGCCGTATGTATCGCGACAACGACGATGTCCAGGACATGGTGGACTTGTTCCTTTCCGATATGCCCCAAAGCCTGGAAACGGTTTACGAAAAAGTTCCCAGGGAAAGAGTGGAAAACTACCGGCAGACTGCTGTGAAACAGACCTTGCTGCAAATAAAGGAGTATCTTGGTGAAGCTTAAGGTGGTGCGAGGACTGGCTGAGGCCGAAGGGGTGCTCGCTCGTTTTGACCCGCTGGATTTGGATTCCCTGCCCGAGTCGGTGCGGGAAAGGACGAGGCAGGCCTTTGGCGATGACGTAACGCCTGAACAGTCAATAATAACGATGCTGCGCGAGGTTCGGAGTGAAGGCGACGCCGCTATTCGTCGCTACACCAAGCTGCTGGATGGCGTCGATTTGCCAGAGTTCAAGATTAGCGAGGCCGAGCTGGCCGAAGCCCGCAGCAGCATATCTACAGAGCTGGAATCAGCCCTGTTGTTGGCTGCCAAAAGGATCACCGACTTTCATCAGGCGACGTTGCCCAGGAACTGGGTGGACCTGGAGCAGGGCTTGGGGGAAATGGTTCGCCCCTTGGAACGGGTGGGCCTTTATGCTCCTGGCGGAACTGCCGCCTATCCATCAACCGTCCTGATGACAGCCATTCCCGCGCGCGTCGCCGGAGTCAAGGAAGTAATCCTGACCACGCCCAGGCGAGGCGCGGAACCGTTGAATCCCGCGGTAATGGCGGCCGCTCACATCGCAGGAGTGGATGCCGTCTACCAGATTGGTGGAGTTCCCGCCATCGCAGCCATGGCCTACGGTACCGAGTCCATAGCAAAGGTGGACAAAATTTGCGGTCCAGGCAATATCTTCGTTGCTTACGCCAAGAAACTGGTCCAGGGCCAGGTGGACATTGACGGTATCTTTGGCCCAACCGAGACCATTGTCATTGCTGATGACACGGCGCAGGCCAGCTTTTGTGCCGCCGACATGATCGCCCAGGCCGAACACGATCCCCTTTCCACAGCTATCCTGGTAACCGATTCCAGCGATTTGATTGATCAGGTGGAGCTGGAGTTGGAGCTTCGGCTGTCAACTCTTGAGCGAGGCGATATGGCCCGGGATGCTCTGGAGCGGCAGGGTCGCATTGTCCTTGTGGAAGACCTGGATGAAGCGGTTGAACTGGCCAATCGCATCGCTCCTGAGCACCTGTGCATGATGGTTGCCGACCCCTGGACCTGGGCGGGGAAGGTGAAGAATGCCGGTGGGCTGTTCCTGGGAGAGTATTCTCCGGAAGTCATGGGCGATTACATAGCCGGCCCCAGCCATGTGATGCCTACGGGCGGCACGGCACGTTTCAACTCGGCCCTCAGTGTGCATCATTTCATGCGCACCATGCCAGTTGTCGGCCTGACTCCCCAGACTTTTAGGAATTTGGGCGAAGCGGCAGTGCAGATAGCCCACGTGGAAGGCCTCACCGGCCATTCCGGTGCCATTGAAGTGCGGCTGGAGAGTCTGAAAGCCCGTGCCTAGTCTAGGCCGACTCATTGAACTCACTCGGCCCGCCGCCGTTGCAGTCGGCCGGCGGGCAACTATTATTTTCTGGACTTGGATATGACTGAAGTCAGAGACCTGCTACTGCCCCACATTCGTCAGTTGAAGACCTACGACGGCGTTGACCCCATGGAGGTATTGGCGCAGAGGGCGGGAATACCGCCAGAAGAAGTCATACGCTTGAACGGCAACGAGAATCCCTTCGGACCTTCTCCCGAGGTAGTTAAGGCTCTCGGCAGCTTTCAGCATTACAACCACTACCCGGATCCCGACCAGCGCCAATTGCGGGAGGCTTTGTCCGGCTACTTGGGCGCCTCGCCGGACCAGATTGTTGCCGGCAATGGCAGTGACGAGCTTATAGACATGATTCTTCGAATGTTCCTCGGGACAGGCGAGAACATTGTCATTCCCACGCCTACTTTCGGCATGTACGCCTTCTCCGCCGAGGTCTGCGGTGGAAAGGTAAAGTCGGTTCCCCGAAACGAGATTTTCGACATAGATGTAGAAGCCACAGTTTCGGCCGTGGACGAGAAGACCAAAGCTATTTTCCTGGCCTCTCCCAACAATCCCACTGGAAACACTGCTTCAGAGGGGCAGATTCGTGCCCTCCTGGCTACCGGCGCAATCGTTGTTGTGGACGAAACCTACTACGAGTTTTGCGGCCAGACCATGCTGTCCCTGGTTGATGAATTTCACAATCTCATAGTTCTGCGAACCTTTAGCAAGTGGGCCGGCTTGGCCGGCCTGCGCATTGGGCTCGGGGTAATGAACCCTGATATTGCCCTGACAATGATGAGCATGAAGTCGCCCTACAACGTCAATTTAGCTGCTGAGGTTGCCCTGTTGGCTTCCCTTGGCGACCGGCATACGCTGCTAGGCCGGGTACAGGCGATAGTTGCAGAAAGAAAGCGGATGATCGGCCTTCTGGAGCAGATACCCGGTATCCAGGTTTGGCCGTCCCAAGCTAACTTTGTCCTCTGTCGGCTGCCTGAAGGACGAGGACAGGAGATTTTCGAAGGCCTATGCCGCCGGGGAATCTTCCTCCGTTACTTCAACACCCCACAGTTGCGAGACTACATTCGGGCCAGTGTCGGTTTGCCGGAAGAGACCGACCAGGTTATCAGGGCCCTGTCCGAACTGGTGGAGGCTTAACAATGGAAAAGTTGGGCGCATCCGGTGGACCCGCTGACCTGGTCCAGCCTGCCAGTTCACGCACCGCCACCCTTAACCGGGAAACCGCGGAGACGAAGATCTCGCTGACCGTAAATTTGGACGGCCAGGGAAATTATGAAGTTGATACGGGGAACGGGTTCCTGGACCACATGGTGAGCCAAATTGCCCGGCACGGATTGTTTGACATAAGCTTGCAGGCACGCGGCGATGTCCACGTGGGGTGGCACCATTTGGTGGAAGACGTGGGCATTCTGCTGGGCCGTGCCTTCCATGAGGCGTTGGGAGAAGTGCGTGGCATCCGGCGCATGGGTCACGCCATAGTTCCCCTGGACGAGACCCTGGTAATGGTGGCCCTGGACCTGAGCGGCAGAAGTTATGCGGTCGTGGAAACGACGCTTGACGACACCATGGTGGAAACTCTCTCTGGAGACTTGGTGCGGCATTTCTTTGAGTCTTTTGCCCTGGAAGGCAGAATTAACCTTCATGCCAAGGTTTTGACTGGTGTGAGCCCTCATCACAAGGCCGAAGCCCTCTGCAAAGCGCTGGCCCGCGCCCTGCGGGATGCGGTGGAATACGACCCCAGGGCTACCGGGCAGGTTCCCAGTACCAAGGGAACGCTGGAAACGGGTTAATTGCGCTCCTCGCAGCAGGATTCGGCCCTATATTTAAAGATAAACGGGACGCTGTTCAGCGTCCCGCTCTCGTTTTGTCCCCGGTGATTATCTGCCGAATCGCTGTTTAAGCTATATTCCTTTCCTCGCTATGAACTCCGGGAATGCCTGCTCGGCGTTGTAGCCCCGCACCCGGTTGGTGGTGAAGTCCCGCTCGTTGGCCCACTGCTGTTCCAGGTTGCAACCCATGTGCTGGAGCAACAGTTCCTTTATGCCCATCACTGATTCGCGCCGGTTGTTGGCGATAGCCGTCCCTATTTCCATGGTCTTGGCCCTCATCTGGTCTGCCGGCACGAGGTGGTTCAGAAGGCCTATGCGATAGGCTTCCTCCGCTTCCACGACCCTCCCCGTAAACAGCAACTCTTTGGCTATGGGCCAGCCCACCTGGTTGGGCAGCGTCCAGGTAGAATTTATTCGGCCGTAGGCGGCAGCGAGAAAGCGGAAGCTGGACCTCTCGCAGCCAATTCGTATGTCCAGGGAAGAGGAAAGGACCGCTGCCCCGCCGTAAGCCAGGCCGTTAATCATGCCAATGACCGGCTTAAGGGATGAGCTGATATCGTAGGTGCCCCTGGAACGGTTTTGGTCCTGCTGCTCGCGCGTACCCTGGTCGCCCTCCCGGTCTCGTTCTCTCTGTTCGTGAATATCTCCACCGGCGGAAAAGGCCCGTTCGCCTGACCCAGTGAGTACAATGCAACCGACATCATCGTCGGCGTTCATAGCTTTAACCGCGTCCTGCAACTCACGGTTCAATTGCCGATTCATTGCGTTCAGCTTCTCTGGCCGGTTCAAGGTCAAAAAAGCAACACCATCTTCCTTCTCAACCAAGATAAATTCATAGTCCATAGCTGCCTCCAGTTTGCTGGCGCTACCGCTGATCCAAATGGTCAGCCTGGGTGCCATAATCTCTAATCTGTGGCCTATTGTATGGCTGCCCATAAAGGTAGTCAAACGAAGTGGCTAAGTGACTTTTCCATTTTGGTGGGCACAGCCCAATTTCGGAACTCTCAGAGGTTTGCAGGGTGGCAAAGGCGAAATCCGTGCCAGCAGGGCTGTCGCTGTGGCGTTCTCATTGGGGAATATTCTTGCATACTCCTGTAACAAGCCCTTCTCCAGTTCCTTCGTGTTTCAGCGTACGTCGATGCCGATGACATCTGTCACTGGACAGCCATTGTTACTCCCTCCTACCATAGTCTCTGTATTACTGCCTCTCTCACCCTATTCCGAATACCCACGGTCGGGGCGGAAATGGCGAGAAAGAGGATTTTTCTAATCCCTCGCATATGCTCCCGCTACCAGTTGGGAGAGGGTCGATGAGCAAGAATGGCGGGTAAAGCAGATTGAATTCCCACACACGTGTCCTGCCTGCTTACTGGAAGAGGGTCGATGGGTGGAAGTGAGCGGAAAAGGCAGAAAAGTTTTGTATGTTCCACAGTTGCGTCGGCCAATCCCGCCAGGCAAAGCCCGGTCTATGGAATGCGATTGCTCTGTGGTGGCAAGGGGATTCAATTGACATATCCCCAGCTCGAAAGGATGATTGAAACGCTATGTTTGTTCGTAAACAAGAAATGCAGGCCTACAAGAGAAACTGGCTGCACCAGCGTTGGCGGGAGAAGATTCGGATAGTCTTGCTGTCGCTGTTTGTGGCGGTCTACCTGGGCAGTTTAGTGGGCCAGGCACGTGCCCAAACTGCGACGGAGGAGGCTCTCTTACTGGATATCAGTGGCACTATTAACCCAATCAAAGTCCGGTACCTGGAACGGGCACTTGACCAGGCTCTGGAGACTGGAACTCCCCTGCTGATAATTCGGTTGGACACTCCCGGCGGTCTACTTGGCTCTACAAGGGAAATGGTGGAGATTCAGTTGGAGTCCGATATACCCATTGTGGTTTACGTGGCGCCGAGAGGGGCACAGGCAGGCTCTGCGGGGACTTTCCTGACTGCAGCCGCCAACATTGCGGCGATGGCTCCCAGTACCAACATTGGCGCGGCGACTCCTGTGTCCGCCTCTGGTGCTGAATTGGACGAGACAATGGCCAGCAAATTGACTAACGACGCTGCGGCGCTGATTCGCAGCATCGCTGAAGAGCGGGGACGAAACGCAGTTAAACTTGAAGACACGGTTCGTACCGGGGCTTCCTTCACGGCGACTGAGGCCTTGGAACTGGGAGTCGTGGACTTGATAGCAACCGACGAGGCAGACCTGTTGCGCCAGCTTGACGGCCGCGTAGTCAAGACAAGAAACCAAGAATGGACGTTGGAGACGGACGGTTTGGTCCTGAAGTCTCTTGAAAAGAACGCGTTGGAGCATTTTCTTGAATTTCTAGCCAACCCAGATGTGGCCTTCCTGCTGCTGACCATTGGGGGGTTAGCCGTAGTCATAGAACTCTTCAATCCGGGAATGATAGGTCCTGGAGTCGTGGGAGCGGTATTGCTCATCCTGGCTTTTCTGGCTCTTGGAAGCCTTCCGGTAAACTGGGCTGGCGTGGCCCTGATTGTCCTTGCAATGGTGCTGGGCTTCCTCGAGACCCAGGTTACCGGCTTCGGGGTGCTGGGGGTAGGCGCCGCCATCTGCCTGATTTTGGGTGGATTCTTGCTGTTTGCCCAATTTGGCGATCCGTCTCCCACTCTCTCTCCCATCACAGTCAACCCTTGGCTGATTGTGGCCACGGCCGGAACCCTTGGAGCAGGCCTTTTGTACTTGGTTTGGACCATTCACAAATCTCAAAGAGAGGAGCTAGGCGAAGACACAATTCACCTGGTGGGCAGGACAGGAACCGTGATAACCGAACTGGCGCCGCGGGGTATTGTAAGGATGGAAGAGGGGAATTGGACGGCGGTCGCCGATGATGATAGGGTTATCTCAGAGGGGGAGAAGGTCATTGTCGTGGAAATGGACGACTTGGTGCTTACAGTAATTCGCTTTGATGAGGTCGAGTGAGCGAAAGTGCTTACTATCTGAAAGGCCACTTATAGTCGGCGAATAGAGAGGTGTTAAATGTCATCTGGAATCGTAATTGTCCAGCAACAGGAACGAATGGTGGTACAAAGGTTTGGGCGCTTCGACAAAGTGGTCAGCCCGGGTTTCCGTTTCCTTGTGCCATTTGTCTTTAGCGGCACCAAGGTGGGAGTTTGGGAACAAACCCAACGTGTTCCTACCCAAAAATACATAACAACCGATAACGTATTGGTTGACCTGGACTTCGTAATCTACTATCAGGTGCTGCCAGACGATGAGAACCCGCGCAAGGCAGTCCTTGATGTCCAGAACTACGAAGCGGCCGTGCTTAATCTGGCGGTGGCTGAACTTCGTTCAATTATAGGTAACATAACATTGGCAGACGCCCTGGCCGAAAGGGAGAAGATTCAAGGGCAGCTACAATTGGCACTGGACGAAAGTACCGGCCGCTGGGGTGTCAAGGTTAGAAACGTAGCCATCAATGAGATTGATCCGCCTCCCGGAGTGAAGCAGGCCATGGAGCGGGAAAAGTCGGCCGCCGCCATCAAGACGGCTGAAATCACTGAATCCGAAGGTCAAAGGCAGGCGCAGATAAACCGTGCGGAAGGCGAGAAGCAGTCGGCCATTTTGCAGGCGGAGGGCAACCGTCAAGCCGCCATCCTGGAAGCTGAGGGGGACCAACAGGCCACGGTGTTGCGGGCCCAGGGGTTCAGCACGGCTTTGGACCGCATTTACAGCGTTGCAAACACGGTGGATGCCAAGACGATGAGCTTACAGTACTTTGACACACTGAAGTCCTTGGGTTCCAGCCCTTCAACCAAGTTCATATTCCCTATGGAGTTTACTTCAATGCTGTCACCTTTCCTTGGCATGGGCTCAAACCAGCAACCCAGCAATGGGGGCAACAGCGAAGCTAACCAGAGTTAGCCGAACACGGGCGAACTTAATAATGGATAACCCCCTGGCGATTCCAGAAACGCCAGGGGGTTTCTTTCGTTTGTTGTTTAGTGGAAGAAACGAAGAGAAGGACGGGGCGCTAAATTCTTACAAGCTTTGGTAGAGCGATGAAGCCCTCACTGTCGCTCCCGACCAGGTCAGTTTCTTCGCGTGCGTGGAGCATTGCCGTGTGAGCGTTCATCAACGCGTCGCAGGAACTACGGTCCAGAACATCCATGTAAGGGTCAAGGCCGTCAATCAAATTGGGGAGCCTTTCCTTCATGAACAGCAGGCTCTCCGGCCGGTTCTTGGAAGGCACTTTGTCACCGAAAAGCACTACCTTGGTGGCGTGAGGATATACTTCAATCAACCGGTGTCCCAATTCCGACAATTCCTGGTTCAAAGCTACGGCCCGGTACACCAGCTTGCGAATGATGGATCCTTTGTTAGTAAAGAAACAGCTTATTCCCATGCGTGCCAGTTCCAGTTCGGCCTGCCTGCCTTTTCTGTCTGGAGACTCCATCCGGCAATCGCAGGTTGGTTCCAGGCAACAGAGGCCGGTTGGCAAACTGAGAGGACTGCCAATTGCAATAAACTGTGGATTGAAACGTTGGGCTACTTCGAAGAGGCCCTGGTCGTCGGAGAAAGAACCGATGAATGTTAAGTAGGAATCTGAGTCTACGACCGTTAGCGAACTTTGCTGTTTGGTCGAGGTTTTGAGGTCCACACCCATATAAAGCATACACAACCCTTTCGTGAAACCTTTAGATTCGGCGAGGAAGGCACCGGAAACCGGACACCAATAGATCTAGGGTAGGGATTCGCCCTCGCCGCTTAGGAAAGTGAAGCCAGCAATATGTTTTTCCTCGAGCAGTTCGGCTGCTGTTGAAAAGGGCTCACGTTTCCCGATTGCAATATCTTCAAGCATCAAACGGAGGGTTGGGTCGTTCTCTATACGGGCTTTCAGCCTGTGATTCAATTCCTCTTGGATGGATTCAAGAAACTCAGCGCGTCGGCGGTCACTTCGGCGCTTTTCCAAGAGGGACGGTTGCCCCAGGTCATCTGCGGGGGCTGACGCGAAAGAACGATGCTCCTTTACTTTTTCCCAGAGTTCTTCAATTCCAAGGCCTCTATCGGCCTGGGTCAGTAAGACAGGCGGCTCCCATTCCTGGGGCTCCGACGCGATCTGGAGCATTGCTCTCATTGCTGCCGCCATTCGGTCCGCACCCTCGCGGTCCGATTTGTTTACGATGTAAATGTCAGCGATTTCCAGGATTCCTGCCTTAAGGGTCTGTATAGCGTCCCCGGATTCGGGCATTAGCGCCACTACCACGGTGTCGGCCACGGTCATTATTCCCAACTCGGTTTGCCCGACGCCTACAGTTTCGACCAGTATGATGTCTTTTCCCGCAGCATCCAGCACCCTTACCATACCTTTGACGATGCGGGGCAGACCTCCCCCCTGACCTCGGGTGGAGACGCTTCGGATAAACACTCCAGAGTCCAGGTAGTGGCGTTGCATCCTGATGCGGTCG
Source organism: Dehalococcoidia bacterium (assembly GCA_965215975.1). Taxonomy (GTDB): domain Bacteria; phylum Chloroflexota; class Dehalococcoidia; order Lucifugimonadales; family UBA3495; genus Bin22. The sequence goes on from OZ244136.1 coordinate 2,916,158, forward strand.
CCCAATATCGATCCGCCACTGAAGGGACTATCCGGGTCTACTGCAATTATGCCGACGGTAAGCCCCAGATCGCGGAGGTGGCCGGTAAAGCGGTCAACCAGTGTGCTCTTCCCGACTCCCGGGGGGCCGGTAATGCCGATGGTGTAGGCATTGCCGGTTTTGCAGTCCAGTTCTTTAATTACAGGGGCCACTGCTGAATCTCGCCGTTCCAGCGCAGTCATCATACGGGAGATGGCCCGCTGGTCCCCGCCCAGCACCCTCGCTACATCATCGTTCATCCGGCAGAGACTCCGGCGGTGGCCCTTGATATATTTACCATAACACTGGTAAAAAAACTGAGTCAAGGTAGCCGTTAGGTTAGGGCTAATAACAGTATTTCGTAATAATACGAAGTATTATTAGAAATATACGCCAGAACAATACCATTTGTAGCGAGGTATTTTGGTAATTCGTAAGAAGTGGACCAAATATCGGAACTTGAACAATTGTCAAAACTGGTCAAAAATTAAAATATTACCAAGAATTGCATTGGCACTTAAGGGTAACCCACTGCCATCTCTTGCAACAAATCACAGTCGACTTTGTAAATGAGAACTCCCCCGAAGTGTTCTTGGTCAGCTTGGGAATCGCTCTTCAACCGCTGATCAAAAAATTTGGGGGAGCAAAAAAGGGTAACCTGAACTGTGGGTTAGTGGTGGAATCCGGTCTCGAAGCCCCGGGCGCTGCCTGAGATCAAGAGGTCCGGACGGTTACCCCAACGGCGTAGGAATCGCCCGAAATTCTTGCGGCTCATTTCGTCTCGTTGGGCGTCATCCAGTTCGGTCCACTGGCGATGCTCATGCCTCACCATAGGCAGGCTGCTATCCGCCACGACCCGGTAGCCTTTTTCCTTAAACTGGAAGCAGTAATCTATGTCCAGGTTCCGGTAAAAGCGGAAGCCTTCGTGCATCAACCCTACGTTCCTCACGGCCTCACGGCGAAATGCCATGCAATAGGCCTGCATTGCGTCGGCCTCGCCCTTCTCCACTTCTTCGTGGAAGTGCTGCATATCATCGGTAGTAAGGCCGTAGGGCCCAAAGATTCCCACGGTTTCATCAGCCAATTGCTCGGCTATCGTACCAAGAACGTCGCCCGTTATTTCCGTGGACGCATCAAGGATGATCACGTGCTTGCCCCGGCTTAGCTTTACCCCGATGTTCTTGCCAGCGGCATCGCCAATAACGTGGTCGCAGTGAACGACCTGGATGTGGGGGTCTTGATCTTTGTACCCTTCTAACCATTCGGCGGTTTCGTCGGTGGAACCGTTGTCTATCGCGATGATCTCGACGCTGAAACCATGCGAATGGTTCCGCATCGCCCTAATACATCTGCTCACGTCATCAGCGTAATTGTAGGCATTTAGGACAAATGTGAAATCGTACAGGTCCGGAGAATCCAGAGCTGATTCAACTTCCCGGGAAGAAGAAACCCAGTCCCAGCGCTCTTCCTGCTGTTCCAGGGGAGTCTTGGGGCGAATCCTCGTTGCCTGGGGGGTGTCCTGTACCACGTAGCCACTGGTAGCAAGCTCCTCCCGAAGAGTATCGGCAGTGGCAAAGTTGACCTGCTCCCTCAATGTGCTACGCTGCGCCGCGGCCGTCACGATTGACTCAGGAAGCTGATAGGAACTGGGCACCGTATCCAGGTCCAGCCCGAACATCCGGTCAAAGTCAAGCAGCAACGACAATTTGGCTTGGCCCGGCAAGTCCGACCTTACCATGTCCCAGGTCAATGCCAGACCGGTGGGCAGATCAAGGTCGTTGTTCACGGCATTCCAAAACTTTTCCCGCCATTCTTCGGTTTCGGGTGGCAGTTCGGACAAATCGGGCAAATTCCCCCACTCCCAAATGCGGTTCCTTAGGTTTGAAAGAGCCTTTTCGCTGGCCTTGAGGGAATTGAAGGTGAAGTTCATCCTGTGCCGGTAACGCACGGTCATGCAGAGGTAGCGGAATGACAGGGGGTCAATACCCCGGGACACCAGATCGTCCAGCATGAACACGTTACCCGACGACTTGGCCATCTTGGCCCCGTCAGCCAACAGGTGTTGGCCGTGAACCCAGTAGTTGACATGAACGTCGCCGAAAGCGCCCTCGCTCTGGGCAATTTCGTCCTCGTGATGAGGGAAGACGTTGTCCACGCCGCCGGTGTGAATATCGAAACGCTCCCCCAGGTATTTGTGCGCCATGGCGGAACACTCTATGTGCCAGCCTGGGAAGCCTTCGCCCCAGGGACTGTCCCACTTCACGTCCCGACCCGGTTCAGCTGCCTTCCAAAGAGTAAAGTCTCTCGGGTCGCGCTTTAGAGGGTCGGCTTCAGCCCGTACGCCTTCCAGCAAATTGCCCCCGACGTTGCGGGACAGCCCGCCGTACTTGGAAAACTGGGGTACATCGAAATAGACATTTCCGCCGGTCTCGTAGGCGTAGCCGTTGGCCATCAACTGTTCTACCATCGACACCATTTCCGGTATGTGGTTGGTGGCCCAAGGGAAAACGTGGGCTGGCAGTATATTTACTCGCTCTTCGTCCTGGTAGAAACTGTCAGCATAGAACTGGGCAATTTCCTGAATCGTCTTTCCTTCGGCGAGCGCCGCCATGATCATCTTGTCCCCGCCGGCTTCAACCAATTCCTGGCGCATATGGCCGACGTCGGTAATGTTCTTGACGTGATAGACATCCAGGCCCTGTACCATAAGGGCTCGCCTGATCCAGTCCGCCATCATGTAGGTGCGCAAATTGCCTATGTGGGCATATCGGTATACTGTTGGCCCACAGGTGTACATGCTTATCTTGCCAGGTTCGATGGGGTGGATTTCGTCGACCTGTTTGGTGAGGGTGTTGTAAAGGCGTAGCAAAGCTCTTCTTCCTCCTTCACAAGCCCTGAGCGCCCCAACCGGCGCACCGAATTATGCGGGGCTGGACCTGCGTGAAAGCCAAATTTGGGGGAAATGTCTAAGTGTCCCACTGAAGTAGGCCCTTAAACCTGCCAAAGTTTAACACTTGTGGGCTGGATTTTCACCTTAAACAGATGGCAACAGAGGGAAAATCCGCTTCAAACGGGGGCCACAAGAGGGACAGGCAATTCAGACAAGTCAACTGCTGGAGTCAGCATGAGCAGGTGCCTCGAGGTCTTTCGACTAAAATCGGTCGGCGGCCCAATGTGGTCTCCAGTTCAGTAATATTTCATCCTGGTATTAAGAAAGCAGCTTCACTCTTCTCCTCGGCGAAATCTCGGAGTCAACGGCTTCCGATGGCTTTAGTCCGTGACGGATCGGGAGGTCAACGGGCTACCACTACACCATTGGCCTCAAGTCGGGCAATGCGTTCCTTCGTTAGTCCCGCTTCCGCCAGGATTTCCTCCGCATCAGTGCCTAGTATCGGGGTGGGTCGCCCCACTCGCATGGGAGTTTCGAACAGATGTGCAGTGCTGCCCAGATGGTCCGCGCTTCCCTGCCCTGGGTGATCCCTTGTTACTATTAGACCCGATTCCCTGACATGGTTAGCGTCCCGAAAGTCTGCTATTCCCATATTCTCGGTGGCTGCTATTCCCGCACCCGTCAGGCGTGCCACCCAGTGGGAACAGGACTTCATGGTAAAGACCTTGGCCAATTCCTGGGCGATTTCGCTGTTCTGGCCTGGTTGCCCCTCACCGGTTTTAGCAACCTCGGGTTTATTCTCCAGATGAGCAAATTCCTCCAACTCGAAGAGGTTCTTAATTGCATAGGGGTCCCGGCAATGCAGGTAGAACCAGCCATCGCTGGCTTGGTATAGCCTGGAGAAAGCAGAAATGCCCCGAAGGCCCCGACCCTCGGGCTCATTTCGTTGGTGACCGTCGAAGTTTAGGAAGAAGGGAGACTGGAGTAATCCGGCGGTCAGGGCCAACCCGCTGTCCACTGGCTGTCCTTTGCCGGTCCGGTTCCGTTCGTGGATAGCCAAAGCCACAGCATACGCGCCCATCATGCCTGTCCCGTAGTCGTTTACAGGATAAGGCATGAGCATGGGAGCGTCGTCCCGACCGCCTTGGCGCACTTGCATGCCGCTGGTGGCCTGGGCTAGTTGTTCCCACCCCGGTCGTTCGCTCCAGGGCCCATCATAGCCGTATGCGTTCAGCGACGCGTATATCAGGTTCGGTTTTCGTTGGCGGAGGCTTTCGTAGTCCAGGCCCAGCTTAGCCAGACTGCCCTTGCGGTAGTTCTCCACGACCACGTCCGCGGTTTCGAGGAGTTCGAAAAAACCCGGCGACCCTCTTCTTTCTTGAGGTCCAGCAATATGCTGCGTTTGCCCCGGTTCACGTCTAGGGAACCGGAAGGATCGTAAGGGCGGGAAGGGTCGTCAATCTTAATGACGTCGGCACCGTACTCGGCCAGGGTTCGTCCGCAAGTGGGACCGGCCAGAACAATGCAAAGGTCCAGAACCCTAACGCCTTGCAAGGCGCTGAGTATCTTTCCGTCCTGGCCGTTAACGGACTTTGGGCTAGCCGATACAGTGCCAGCGGATTTGGTGTCCAGTTCCTTCAACACTTGTTCAAGTGTGCTCGCCAAGCAGGGGAGCGCGGCGCTGGATAGCTCCGGGTGTGCCTCGCAGCCGGACTTGAACGCCGGGCTGCTTCATGCGACCCAGGACTGCGTCTTCAACTTCTTCCACCATTTTGGCATCCAATGAATGCGGGTGATCCAGCCATTCCTCCACCGTCTTGCATACGGTACAAGCTCCGCCGGCGGCGCTGATGGACTCCTGCCATTCCAGGGCAGTACGCTGCCTGAAGGTCTCTTCAAATCGCTGTGTCCACATATCGGCAGTTTCGACGTCCAGGGGCTTCCCAAAATCCTTAACGGCCTCCGGCCCCCAATCCGGATTCCCTGCGGCCTCCAGGAACTGGTAAACAAACCTTTGGTAGTTGCCGTGATTCTGTACCCAGCGCCCGTCGGCGCACTGGTACTGGCGTTGCATCGGTAGGCGCGGCTGAACGCGGGGGTCAGGGTCTTCGATGTCGTTAAATTTGACCAGATGGCGGCCCATTGCAGTGAACATGGCGTCGTAAAGAGGGACTTCAATAAAGCTGCCCCAAATCGCTGCGATCCCTCGCGCAAAGTGCCATGGTTACTGCGACAGCCCCAACAATGGCGGCGAAAGTGCTGGCTATGGGCAAAGGGGAGTACAGGGGTTTGTCGGACTCATCAACCTGGGGGAAAAGACCCGTCGCGGCGCCAACTACAGGTTCCCATCCTTGCCGGTGCCGATCAGGGTGATTCTCGCCGAAACCTGGAAGGGAGCAGTACACCAGCCTGGGGTTTGAGGAGGCCAATTCATCGTAGCCTATTCCAAGACGCTCGGCCACGCCTGGCCGAAAATTCTCTATTAGCAGGTCAGCGTCTAACGCTAATTTGCGGGCGGTTTCCCTGCCGTATTCGGTCTTGAGGTCCAGGACTACGCTTCGTTTGCCCCGGTTCCAGGTGGCGAAAGCCAGTTCTTCGCGGGTTGGGTCTCCCTGAGGACGCTCAATTTTTGTGACCTCAGCGCCCTGGTCGGAAAGGAGCATGCCCAACAAGGGCCCCGCGATGTAGTGACCAAAGTCCATAACCTTCAGTCCCCTTAATGCTCCCGAAGCAGCCTCTGTTGCACTTTCATTCTTGGTCATCTCTAGTCCTCAGCCAATTCAATGCTCATGGGAGTGCCGGACCCGACCTGCCTGAATACCGTTACGTCTCCGCTTGCCTTGCCAATAATCGTAACCGCGCTGGCGGGCCGTATTTCGTCGCCTCGACTGGCCGGAGTACGTCCAAAGAAGATGCAAAACGCCCGACCGGGAGGCCAATAGCCCAACTCGCCCATTTCCACGGTTTCCTGCCCGTCTTCCAGTCCGACATCCACTGGAATCCCGAAATAGATCTCATCGCCCCATGTGCTGGCCGAAGCCGAAATGGGCAGGGCCCCAAGAATTGCCAGAGCAGTCTCGGTTTCGTTAAGGGTTGCCTCGACTTGCACTGGCCCGGCTGTTATAAGGATTTTCCGGCCCATCAATAGCTCTCCGTCGACGTGCTTTATATGGCAAATTTACATTTGAAGAGAATGCCCATAACCGGCTCAATTACACTCGATTGTTCCTGGTCACGACCTAACCGAGGGAGCAAACCTTTCCGGCCCGCAGTGTTCCAGGGGTACGTCCGTCATTCCCGTTGTTATGAGGTCTGCGGTGGCCTTGCCCATTCCGGGACTCAAGAGAATTCCCTTCTTGCCGGCTCCGGTTGCCAGGTAAACGTTGTCCCAGCCCGGAGCCTGCCCCACTATGGGCATGTAGTCGGGCGTTATTGGGCGGAGGCAAGCGGTATGTTGTGCCAGAGTGGCACCAGCCAAGTCAGGGAGGAGGTTCGAGGCTGCTCCCCAGATGGTTTCCTTGGCTGCTTCTGTTGGTTCTCTATTGAATCCCTCATTGACCTCGGTGGTCCCGCACCAGATCAGTCCGTCCTGTCGTGGGTACAGAGAGGCTCCGGCGCCATGAAAGTCTGATGGCAGATGAGGACCGTCCATCTGTAGCCGCAGAATCTCTCCCTTAAGGGGATCCACAGGCAACGAAATGTCCAACCAGGGTTCAGCCTCTCTAGACCACGGGCCAGCAGCCAACACAACCTGATCGCACTCAAGCTCTCCGTCGTCGAGGATAACCGACCGCACTCTTCCGCTGCTGACGCGAACACCCCGTGCTGCTCCCGAACGTACCTCCACTCCCTTTTTCATCGCGACATCTGCCAAGGCTTGGGTGTAATGGAGGCTGTTCAGCGTGGCGTTCCCGTAAAGCCTGACGCCCCCTATCAGTCCTGGCGAAAGCCGGGGCTCCAGTTCCAACAATTGACGCCGGTCAAGCCACTCACCGGAAAAGCCTTCGTCCCTGGCATCGTCAAAAAGGGTTACCGACTCCTGGAAAGTGGGAAACTCTTCCTCCGAGAAGGCCACCTTGGTCAGGGATACGATACGTCCTTGAAAGTCAATGCTGCTTTCGTGTCTCAGTGCGCCCCACAGTTCCTTGTGCAGCTTGAAAGATGTCATGGCCAGGGCCGAAAGAGGCCCGGGAATACAGGACCCCTCCAGCGGATTGAGACCGCCTGCCGAAAATCCTGAAGCCTGAGAGCTGATTCCCTCTCTCTCGATGATAGTTACCTTTACTCCTGCCAGTGAAAGGTAATATGCGGTGGCGCAACCGGCCACACCGCCTCCTACGATCACAACATCGCTGGTTTCTGACATTTTGAGTAGCGCTCCTCAAGCCAATTGGTAAGTGAATGGGGTTGGGTCTGAGTGGGGTGTGCGATAAAATTGGAGGAAATTACACCGTAGAACGGGAGGGAATATGCCCATATACGAATACTACTGCGCCAACTGCAATGTTGAGTACGAAGCGATTCGCCCCGCATCGCAGGCGGACAGCCCGGTCCCGTGCAAGACTTGCAACCAACCCGGGGAAAGGCAACTCTCCACCTTTTCCTTCAAGTCGAACACCTTTTCTGCTCCCAAGCTGAAGCCCGCCACCAAACCCAAGCGTTCGTACACGACTGAAAGCCAGGAGAACCCTTAATGCCGGTCAGTTCCTGTTCTGTCCGTCTAAAGCCCGAGCCTCGTTGCAGGGAATGCAGGCACAGATTGACCGAAGGAACCTGAAGGTGTAAATGCCCGTATAGTGGGCGTCGTTCCACAGGAACTGGTAGGCATAGTTTCCGACGGGCAACTGGTCGATGGCCCGAACTTCCTCAGGAACACTGTCCGGGTCCAGCCGGGGCCGCCCGGTCATCTCTTCAACACAACTGGCGCACTGACATCTCAGGCGTAGCATCCTGTGGGGATAAACGCTGCGGTGACCGTCATCCCAAAGGATGATGATGGAGGCTCCTTCGATATCTACTTCCTTGGGAAAAACCGCTTCTTCCATTTAAGCTGACCTGTCTCCTGTTCACAGACCTTTTCCGTCTCGGTGGACACTTAAGGGCGGGACTCCGGCGCTTGAACCTCGGCCAACCTGGCCGGACGGGGCATTTCGTCGGGGTCCGTGGGTATCTCGATAATGCTGGGCCCGTCAACGTTCAGGGCCGCTATCAAGGCATCTCCGATGTCTTCCGGGCGTTCAACATAGAACCCGTGGCCACCGAAAAGTTCTGCATATCGGTCGTAGCGAGGATTGTTGGTGTCGGCGCCAACGTAGCGTTCGTCAAAGGCGTACCGCTGGTATGCCTTCTCAGAACCCCAGCAACTGTTGTTCATGATTACCGTAACAACCCGCAAGTTGTAACGGACGGCCGTGGCAAATTCCTGGGCATTGAAAAGAAAGCCACCATCACCGTTGAAATTGACTACCGGGCGGTCGGGCGCCGCAAACTTTGCGCCCAGAGAAGCAGGGAAGCTAAAGCCGAGGCCGCCAAGGTCAAGTGATGTCATCAAGCTGCGAGGATGGTAAAAATTCAACCGGTCCTGGCCAAAGTTGGGCGCCAACCCTGCATCCAGCGCAACGATGGCATCCCGGGGCATCACCTTTCGTAGCTCGCCATAGACTCGCTGGGGTTTGATGGGATTGGAACTGTCCCTGGCCTCACTCTCCAGCCTGCCCTGACGGCGCACTGCCCAATCATGGATATCCGAGACCCACTGGGGGTTAGCGCGCTGTTCCTGCTCGCGTACCCTCTCCAGCATCTCCCGCAGGACCGCCTGGGCATCTCCTTCGATGCCGACCTCAACCGGATAATTCCGGCCGATTTCCTGGGGGTCGATCTCTATCTGAACAATGCGGGCGTCGGCAGGGATATAACGGTTGTCATAAAAAGTCGTTGACTGGCTCAGCCTGGTGCCGGCGGCCAGGATGACGTCCGCTTGCCGTACGGCCTCTATACCTTCATCCGCACCCAGCCTGCCCAGGTGACCCAGGAAAAGGGGATGGTCGTTGGAAACGGCGTCCGCGCGACCGTAAGAGGTGACGATGGCAGCGCCCAGCAAATTGGCCAGTTGCGCAACCTCTTCCCCGGCGTTGCTCCACTGGACTCCGCCGCCGGCCACGATAACCGGCCTCTGGGCGGATAAGAGGGTGCGGGCTGCCCGGTCGATCAGGTCTCGGTCACCGCGAGAGCGGGTCTGGCCGGAGCGATAGCTCTGGGGCGGCAGCAAGTCCAGGTCGATTTCTGCGCCAGGCAGCAGGTCCCTGGGAATGTCCACCATCACGGGCCCCATCTTGCCGGAGGTAGCAATTCGGAAGGCCTGCCTCAAAGCATCTGGCAGCCTCTCAATCTTGTTGATCGGAAAGCTGGCCTTGGTGATGGGCTTGAACAGGGCTACCTGGTCGAATTCCTGGGTAGAATCCCGGTACTGGTGGTCGCGGGATGCGGAAGGAGCCAGCACCACTACCGGCGAGTGAGCCACGTAGGCCGAGCCTATGCCGTAGGTCAGGTTCAGGACACCCGGCCCGTTGGTGGCCAGGCACACGGAGGGAGCGCCGGAAATGCGGCTGAACCCGTCGGCCATCAGCGCCGCGCCCTGCTCGTGGCGGACTCCCACGAACTGCATGGAATCGTCATCATAGAGAGGATCCAGAATGTCCAGGAAGGAAGACCCTACGATGCCAAAAATGTGGGAAACGCCTTCCTGTCGGAGCATCTCAATGACGGCTTCGCCGGCCTTTTGACGTGGGGACACGCTGGATACCTCCGTACTTTGATAATTGCTGTTCTGCTGAGGATTCAAATGCGGAGCAAGTTTAGCATAAATGGGGACGCGGCTGGGGGCTAAAGGCTGAAGGCTGTTGTCTTGCTAAAATGTCCTTAAGTCAAGCGCCAAAGGTAATGATGCTAATGGAGACTAAGCAATGAGTGATCCATTTCAAAACGAAACAATACGAAACGGGTTCTTTGCTAACAGAATGGCCACCCACAGCCTGCCAAGAAGGATTGGAACTGTAGGCTCCAGTCCATTTGAGGAAACTGAATTTGACAATTTCCTGAAAGAATTCGGGTTTGAGATTTTTGCACCCTCAGAAAAGTTAAATGTATTGATCATCGGAAGATCGGATTGGGAGGAAAAAGCTTTGCATGAGGTGATTGAGAGCAGGAGAGGCAGAGAGCTAAGGGTTTACTCGCAAGAGATGTTGCTGTCCTACTTGGGTTCTGGCAAAGACCTACTAGACTATCCTGAAGTCTCGACTGGCTTCAGCGAAGGGCACCCCGCATTGGAGCACATTGTAGAGTGGGGATTCGATTGGCCCAACTCAAGAATTGTGCCTCCATTCCAGTCATCGGGTGGTGTGTCGATAAAAGGATGGAATGAAAAGAGCCTCCCTAAATCCATGGGGTAAAACACCGGAGTAAAAGGAGGAAACCAAAATAAGCGAAGGGAAGCCCTTAGGAGAGCTTTCTTGGAGCAATTGCCCGCTGAATCCGACTCCTATGGCGTGACGGATTGGGGAACTCCCGGTTCCGGTGTTCGATTGCAAAAAATAGCCGAACGCCTAAGAATAAATGTCACTAACCAAAGTGCGCTTGGCCACCACGAGGCTGCGAAGCAAAACCTTGATGACCTGCGTTGGCTTAAGATTGAGTATTATGACGGAAGGCATACATTTCGCTGGCCGTCCCACACTGCATTATGAGAAGACTCCAAACCAGCGATTCTTTAAACTGGCAAAAATGCCACTAATCGATGATTCAATCTACACCAATAGAATCCAACTCATTCTTGAGGTCTGCTTCTTGACAACCTCACTCCCAATAGTATAATAGCCCACAGTCTAGAATTGGTCTGACCACTTGGCTGAGACGGACAGATGCAGGAACGTATCCATAGCGTTAAGCGTCACAGGTTGTACGAAGAAATCGTGCAGCAGTTTCATGCCCTCATCCGCCAGGGAATGCTGAAACACGGCGACCGTCTCCCCTCGGAGCGAGAGTTGTCGGAACAGTTCAAAGTCAGCCGCAGTTCAGTGCGGGAGGCCATCCGATCCCTGGAACTGCAAGGATTAGTGGTCAGCAAGCGCGGGTCCGGTACCTTCATAAACACCGAAGACCTGGAGGCTACGCTGGACTTGGTGGCGGCGAATCTCAACGTCGGAGAGGCGGCTCTGCAGGACGTATTTGAGATGCGCCACCTCATGGAACCCCACATCGCGGCCCTGGCAGCCCAGCGCGCTACCCCGGATGAGGTGGAAGCCATGCGGGAAATTCTGGAGGAGCAGCAGCGCCAGATCGATTTCGGTGAGACCGGGGTCGAATCGGATACCGCTTTCCATTTTGCCTTGGCGTCTGCAACTCACAACTCAGCCCTCATCAAAGTCGTAAGCGCCGTAGAGGATATTCTCCAGTTGTCACGGGACCGGTCCCTCCAGGAACCCGGAAGGCCGCAGCGCTCACTGGCGTCCCATTGCCAAATACTGCAGATGGTGGAAATGGGTGACGTTAACGGGGCGCAACAGGCTATGGACCACCACCTGACATCTGTGGAGCCTTCGGTCCGTCCGGCTGTTGAAAGGGAACCCGCTGTCTTGCCGGCTGACGATTAAGGGCATCTTAAAGACCCAATCTTACCCACAACGGAACCAAGAGCGGCTCATCATCCAAACCAAAAATTACAGGAGGAACCCATATGAGCACAGTAGCTGTGGAGGTGGTGTACCGGGGTATTTTCCAGAAAACCCTGGCTCGGAACATCGTCCGCTCCATAGTGTTTGCTGCCAGGAAGGAAGGCAAGATCGGCACTGCCTTTGGACGCTACGGCGACTCGCCGGAACGTAACGGCATACCCGCCAAGCAGTTTGCCATCGTCGCCGACAACGCAGAGGAACTGGAAGAGAACCTGGCAGTTTACGAAGCGCAGGAAGTTGACGTAACCATCAACGTGGACGACACCATGTGCAAGGGCATTGAGTCCTGGGCATGGTACGGTTTGCAGCCCATCAACGCCCTTACCAAGGCCGGAGGGACCTTGATTGTCACCTCTCGCCAGGAAACCGATGAGTTGATTGAAGACATCCACCAGAAGGACCAGCCCTACAATATCTCGGTGGTGACATCCATTCCCAGCTTCTCCGGGCTCTGGGTTTACAAGGACGACCACACCGACGTCCGAATACTTGGCGCTTTGGCCAAGGTATGCCCCCAGTTGGTCAGCCTGGAATCCATGATTGAGGCCATTCAGGACCAGGGATGGGACGAAGTGAAGGTCCAATCGGCCGAGCGGACCTACGAACGGACTGGGATGCACCCGGTCGAGCCTGGTGAAGGCAACCAGGAAGAGCCATTCAGTTTTGACTTGCCCGGTTGGACCACCATGGAAGAAGGTCTGGTCATCAGGGGCATCGAACAGGGCGGCGGATTCCGGGGCGGCGAAGAGGGTTATCAGCCCGTCCGAAACTCCGTTTTCAAGAAATACAGCACTCGCTCCATGCGCCCCATTGTAAACTTCGATACCTGTATCAAGTGCACCCTCTGCTGGCTACAGTGCCCGGACACATGCTTCGACGTGACTCCGGACGGCCTGTACGATGCCAACTTGGATTCCTGCTGCGGTTGCGGCGTCTGCGAAGCGGTCTGCCCGGTGGCCGACTGTGTCACCATGATTACCGAGGCCGAGTTCAACGACAACGACAGCCAGTACGAAATGTGGCAGAAGGACAAAGAGGGCTACACCCAGTGGATGACCTCATTGATAGAGAAGCAGAAGCAGGTTGATCGCACTCACGGCTTCCACCACGTTGGCGGTTATGCCGAGCAAATTGCCGAGGTAGCGGAGGATTAATGACTACTGTTGAAGAACAACTGTTTATGACCGAAAAAGAGGAGTTGATCAGCGGCAGCGAGGCCGTGGCCATTGCCTGTGCCCTGGCCGATGTTGACGTGATCACTGCCTACCCCATACGGCCTTACGACACGGTGATGCAATACGTGTCCAAGCTCAAGGCTGACGGCGCCTTCGACTGCGACTTCATTGTGGCCGAAAGCGAACATTCCCAGTTTGAAATTGTAAAGCACGCTTCCTCCGTGGGCGCCCGCACTTTCTGCGGCTCTAGTGGCGTTGGCTGGTTCTACGCCTTCGAGGCCATCGCGGTGACCGCCGGTCTTCGTTTGCCCGTGGTAGCCATGGTCGGCAACCGCGCTCTGGACGACCCCGGCGCCTTCGGCGTGGAGCACAATGACGCCATGGCCGTCCGCGACTTGGGCTGGATGCTCTATTGGGTCGCTACGGCGCAGGAAGCCCTTGATATTGCGCTGATGGCCTATAAGATCGCAGAGGACTCCCGGACTTTCCTGCCCTTTGCTCTCAGCTGCGACGGTTCCTTCCTTACGCACTCCCAGGCCATAGTCAACGTGCCGACCCAGGAACAGGTGCAGAGGTTCCTCCCCAACTATGATCGGGGCCGCTTGCAGTTGCACCCGGACAACCCCATCACCGTCGCTCCCCAGGTTAACGAAGACTGGCTGATGGAGATCCGCCGACAGTCCGACGAGGCCATGCACCGGACGCCTGGCGTCATCAGAGAGGTGTACGAAGAGTTCAAGCAGGTCTTCGGGCGCGGCGACCCCAGCCCCTTCATCGAAGAATACATGACTGATGACGATCCTGACATCATTCTGGTCGGTATGGGAACCCTTGCACTCCCCGTCCGCGTCGCTATCCGGCGCATGCGCGAGCAAGGTAAGAAGGTGGGCTTCGTTCGCATGAAGTTCTTCCGGCCCTTCCCCACTGATGAAGTTCAGCAAGTCCTGGGCAAGGCCAAGGCCGTAGCCGTGGTTGACCGCGACTACTCCTTTGGTTCGCCTTCCTTCGGCGGCGTACTCTTCAACGAAATCCGCTCCGCCTTGTATCCGTTGGAGAAGCGGCCCCATGTGGTAAACTTCATTGCCGGACTGGGTGGACGTGAAGTCCGCGTAAGAGACGTGGAAGACATGGTCGATATTACCCAAAAGGCGATAGATACTGGTAGAATAGAAGCCGAATGTAACTGGATCGGAGTGAGGGAGTAGACATTATGACACTAGTACGAGACCTCCCCCAGGTTCGGGGTGTCAAGAATATACCAGTTCAGGAAGGATTTACTTCTGGACACCGCACCTGTCAGGGCTGCGAGTCGGCGCTGACTATGCGGCTGATGATCAAGGCCGCCGGCCCTCGCACCATTGTGGTGGGCAGCACCGGCTGCATGTACGTGGCTAACACTACCTATTACAGCACGCCTTGGGTAGTGCCCTGGATGCACACTCAGTTGGGTTCCTCTGGCGCCGCTGCCACCGGCACCGCCGCCGGACTGGCTTCCATGATGCGCAAGGGTAAGATGAAGGACGAACCCATCAATGTCATCGCCTTCTGTGGCGACGGTGGCGGTGTGGATATGGGTCTGTCGGGTATTTCGGCGGCCCTGCAGCACGAGGAGTACAACCTGCTTATCCTCTGCTACGACAACGAGTCCTACGCAAACACCGACATTCAGGTGTCCGGCAGTTCCCCTTGGGGAGCCAACTCCACCTTCAGCCCTCCGGGCAAGGTACACCGGATCATGAACCGCCGCTGGAAGAAGAATACCGCCCCCATGCTGGCCGCCGGCCACCCCAGTTGCCGGTATGTGGCTACTGCCTGTGCTTCCTACGGGCTGGACTTCACCAACAAGATTCGCCGGGCCCTGACCATTGGTGGACCCACTTTCATTCACGTCATCGACCCCTGCCCCAAGGGCTGGGACTATGACCCCAAGTATTCCCACGAGTTGGGTATGCTGGCCGTGGAGACGGGTTTGTGGGTTCAGTACGAGATTGCCGACGGCGAACTGATTCTTAGCGGCCCCTCACGGGCCATCAGCAATGGCGTTCGCCAGCGCAAGCCTGTCAAGGACTACCTGCAGCGCCAGGGTCGCTTCGCTCACCTGATCGAAGAGGACCTCGACTTCTTCCAGTCCCGCGTTGACGATAGCTGGGAAAAGTGGTGGATTCCTGGCATCGTACCCTTCAGCCCCCCCGAAGAGTAAGGCTGAAACGGAAAGACTTAGGTAATACAAAGGGCGCCGACAAGTGCGGCGCTCTTTACTTATTTAGGAGAAATTTGGTAGACAGATCATAAAGTCTGTTACTCACATGAAAGAAGTGAGCAAGTTACGAACGGGTTTTCCTCGCTTCTACCTCAACTTGCCTAAACATTCTTCAAGGCTTAAAGTAGGGAAACTTACCCTAACAGTCCAGAAAAAGGAGCGTACCATCGATGGATCCGATTAATCTTTACGACTATGAAGCACGGGCCAAAGTTAGGCTTCCTCACAACAACTGGGAATTTATCGAAGCCGGGGCCATGGACGAATTTACTACGGCCCGCAATCGGTCTGCCTTTGAAGACTTGACCATTCGACCCCGTTTCCTTCGCAACATCGACAATCGGGACCTGTCCACTACCATGTTGGGAACGGAAGTCAGCATGCCCGTTTTCGTTTGTCCCGCCGGCGGCCACAAGCTGGCTCATCCAGATGGAGAGCTGGCTACAGCCCGGGGCGCCGGGATGTCGAATACCCTGATGATGCTCAGCACCTCTTCCCACTACAGTATGGAGGAAGTTTCCGGAGTTGCCTCTGGCCCACTATGGTTCCAGCTTTATCACCGGGGCCTCGACCTGACGGAAATGCTGGTACACAGAGCGGAGGAGGCAGGCTACAAGGCCATCGTGCTCACCGTCGATACGCCGGTGCCTTCCTCCAAGGAGCGGGACGTGCGAAACCAGTACGTCAATCCCGCCGAACTGGCGAACTTCCGCGCGACCCCGGATCGTTTGGCTGAAGTCAGTGGCACCGACGAGGCTCCCAACTGGCAGCCCTCGCAGGTTCCACCCCTGAGCTGGGAACAGCTGGACTGGCTGCGGGGTCTAACTGGCCTCCCACTAGTGCTCAAGGGGGTCAGGACTGCAGAGGACGCTCATATTGCCGCTGAGAGCGGCGTAAACGGCATCCTGGTATCCACTCACGGCGGCCGGCAAATTGACTCCACGTTGAGTTCGGTGGAGATGCTGCCGGAGATCGTTGAAGCTGTAAACGACAACTGTGAGGTCTATCTCGACTCGGGTGTTCGCCGTGGCAGCGACGTATTGAAGGCCCTGGCTCTGGGGGCCAAGGCAGTGGGTGTAGGCCGACCGCTGTATTGGGGCCTCTCCGAAGACGGCGCCGAGGGTGTTCACGGCGTCCTGGAAATTCTGCGTTCCGAGTTTGACCGAGCGATGGCAGTCTGCGGTCAAACCTCCGCTCAGAATCTGGAATCCAATCTTATTAACATTCCCCACAATTGGGGGCCGGCGCGAATGGCGCCCTGACTTCCGTGAGAATGGCGAAACCAAGAAGGGGCAGGTTCGAAACCTGCCCCTTCCTTTATTGTGCCTAAACGGGTATTCGGGGACTGAGCAACGAGGCGAAGTTATACCGGCCACCCCTCCATACGGTAAGCCATGTCCCAAAACATGTACTCATAGCGGCTGCTAATCAGGAATGCCTGTCGCATGGCCTCAAGTTCTTCCTGCCCAGCCTGTTCTGCTGCTGCGTCGACGAAGCCTCGCCAGGCATTGACGCTGTTCTCCAGGAAGCCCGCTACGTAAAAACTCGTCCACTGGCTATACAGGGGGTGCTCCGACGCCCCCACTTCGTCCTTGAGTTCGTGGTAAGTCCACGGACAGGGAAGCAAGGCAGCGGCTGTGGGACCGAGGCCATAAAGAGATGACGTGGTCAGCATGTGGTTGACATAAGCGGTGTTCGTGGGCGATCGGCCCACCTCATTGATATAGTCCATTGAGACATCAGCGGCTTGTAACAATTGATGGTGCAGTGGCCGTTCGATAGGCGTCATCACGCGGTGGGATAACTCTTCGAGGGTCTGGGAATTAGGGGCTTTGGCCATTGCCATTACTACAGTCCTGCCAAATCCCTCCAGGTACTGATAATCCTGGGTCAGGTAATACCGGAATTTCTCTACCGGCAAGGTACCATCCTTAATTTCTCTCAGGAACGGATGATCGAATATGGCCTCCCATATCGGTGCAGCTTCCCGCTTTAGACGCTCACTGAAAGATGACATGCCTTCATCCCCTTTCCTTCAAATATACGCATGGAGGCCGTTCTTCGTATCACGGCAGCTTGGTGACTCTTACGGCACCCTGTTCCAGGCATTTGGCCGCCTCACGTTAGAGGGCTCGGTACGGTCACCTGGGCTTCGCCGGTTATAACTTGCTCCCCACGGCCGTTCTCAAGCCATATTTGTGCCTGCCAGGCAGCCCGGTTGCCTTGTAACTCCTTCATGGTTGCCAGCCCTTGGGCTACCAGGTTGTCTCCGGCGTAAATGGGCCGGCGGAAATTGACGCTGAGGCTCCCTCCTTGCCGGAAATCAATGCCAAACCGACGATCCAGCAGTTCGTGCAAATAGGCTGTCCCTAACTCTTCCGGGGCCACCGCGGCGGCAAGGCCCATACCACTGGCCAGGCCTGCGTTGGCCTGGAGGTTTGCTGACTGTGTGCCTGACTCACCCGCCGTGCGGCCAAGCAGAGTCCGGTTCGCAGTTTCGAACTTCTCGATCACTTCGTCCGTAACTCGTTTCTCCACGTCAGGAATCGTCTCTACATCGATCGCTCCCCGCTTACGCGAAGGTCGGCGACCAAGCCTTCCGGCCGCCCTGGCGGTGCCGAACTGGAAAGTGTGTTGGCTTCGCAGGATCTCGGTCCCGATGTCGTCAACGGCAAAAGTCTCTACTACCAGCCGTTCGGCGCCTCTCTGTAAGTAGTGATCTCTTACCCAACCGGTCACCTGAACCCGTCTGCCAGCGACCGGCGCGCGGTAGTATTGATCGCTATGGGTAACACTGTCGGCCTGGCCCACAAATATTTTTTGCGCAAGGACTTCCAGACATTCTCGGGCGGCTAAATTAGGGAATTCACCTACAGGGTAACCGACGGCATCACGGTATAACCCCAGAGATTCCGGAGTCACCAGATACTCCAGATTGCCCAGTTGTAGCCCTATGGGTATCCCTCTGGAGTTGCTGATCTGGCCGGTCATTCGCCGCACAGCCTCAGGTATTGTTCCCAGTCGGACTCGGCGGCCTCTGAATTTCCGAGTTCTCGATTCACCCCGGCTCTTGCTCGATAGGCGGCCGCCAATTTTGGTTCTATTTTGAGGGCGTGGTCCAGGTCTGCCAGGGCAGCTTGATAGTCTCCACAGTCGGAGTGGGCTATTCCCCGGTTCATGTAGAGGTTGGGAAAGTCAGGTCCGAAGCGGTGCGCCTCGTTGAAACTGGCGATGGCATCGGCAGGCTTGCCAAGGTTGCGCAGGGCAATCCCCCGGTTATAGAAGGCGTTGGCGAAGGTGGGAACGTTGGCTATGGCCTGGTCATAGTCTACGACGGCCTGTTCATACCGATGAAGGTCGCTGTAGAGGTTGCCCCGGGCGTAGCGAAAATCCGGCTCCTGTGGCCGTATCATTAACGCTGTCGAGTAGAACTCCAGGGCCTCTTCCAGCCTGCCCAAGTCGCGATGGGCAATTCCCAGGTTGTACCAGGCGTTAGGCATTTCGGGATTGAGGTCTAAGGCCTGACGAAAATCCGTAATGGCGTCGTCGTAGTTCTTCAGGGAAGCGAAAGCAACGCCCCGAGCGTAATAGAAGTCTGCGTCTTCCGGTTCCAGCTCAATAGCGAGATTGTAATCCCGAATCGCCGCTTCGTAGTCTTCCAAATGTCTATAGACAACGCCGCGGGCGTAGAATGCCACGGGATAGTCCGGTTCAACCGCAACAGCCTTGGTATACTCGGTGATGGCCCCGGCGTAATTTCCCGAATTGCGCTGAGCTATTCCGCGATAATAGTAGGCGGCCGCAAAGTCAGGGTTAATTGCCAATGCCTGGTCGAAATCGGTAATAGCGTCTTGGAAATTGCCCTGCTGCAGATAGAACTGCCCACGGATTAAATAGTCATACTCGGAAGGTGCTTGTGCCATAGTTCAATGGGCCCCAAATCTGACCTTATTGGTAGCTCACTAAAGATAAGACCTGAGCTGCGGGCAGTCAATTGTGGAAGTGAAAGCTGGGTTGGAGTTATTTAGAACTCCACCTCATACATATCGTAATGAGAAAGCTCCATCCCTAGATTGACATAAACTTGCTGCGCCCGATGGTTGGTGCGTTCCACGTAAAGGCGCAGTCCGCAGACGTTCCCTGCGCTCTGAGATTGTTGCCAGACATAGTCATAGAGACGTCGAAACACTCCCTGTCGTCTGAACTCCGGCTCAACATAAAGGCTCTGCAACCACCAGAAATGAGCATTTCGCCAGTCACTCCACTCCTTGGTGATCATCAACTGACCCACTTGCCGGCCTTCTATTTCCGCTATCAGGTAGAAGCCAAGGGAATCGTCCTCCAGGAGGGATTCAATGCCTGCCTTGAGGGTAGCCAGTTCCAATCCCTTGTCTTCAGTCTCCTGGGCCATTGCAGAGTTGAATCTGACCAAGGTGTCCAAGTCAGAATTGGTGGCGCGCCTGATGGTGATTTCCGTTGGCAAGGCTCCCCCTCGGATGCTGATCCCAAGGCTCAAATGATGGTCCAGCCGCCATCCACGATTAATAGCTGGCCGGTGGTGGCGCCAGCGGACGGACTGGCCAGGTAAATTGCCGCCCCCACCAGTTCCTCCGCCTGCATACGGCGGCCCAAAGGCATATGTGCCCTGAGATCGTATTGCAATTCATCGGCGGTGCGAGTGTCCGCAATCAGTAAGCCGGGGGTCTCGGTTGGGCCGGGTCCTATGGCATTAACCGTGATGCCGTACTTGAGCCACTCCAGTGCCAGCACTCGGGTAAGGTTGGCCAGACCCGCCTTGCTGGCGCAGTAAGCTGCCCGATTTTCACCGGCCACCACCGCCAACTGGGAAGAAATGCTGATAATCCGGCCGAAACCCTGGTCAATCATCGGCCGGGCAGCGGCCTGGGCGCAAAAGAAAGGCCCCTTCAGGTTGGTGTCGACTACCGCGTCCCAGTTCTCTTCCGTAACTTCCAGGGCAGGCTGACGGCGTCTGATTCCCGCGTTGTTGACCAGGATGTCCAGCCGGCCAAAGTCCTTTACTACTCGGCCAATGGTCGGAGGGATGCTGTCCAAATCCAGCACGTCAAGCAGGTAAGAGCGGCTTTCAACCCCTTCACTCCTGACCTGTTCCGCAGTCTCCTCGGCGCCATCCATTTGTTCGGCCATGTCGGACACTGCGACATTTGCTCCGGCCTGAGCCAGTCCGATGGCAAGGCAGCGCCCTATTCCTCGTCCCGATCCTGTTACCAATGCAGTCATTCCTTCCAGACTCAATCCACTGTAGGGCATAAGGTAAGCCCTCCTTAGTCCAGCCTCTTATTGAATTATATCAACAGGAATGCCCCACCAAAGCATTGCCAACGGGCTTTGCCCTGACTAATATGCCTTCAGGGCTGCCCCACGAACCCCTTCCGCCCGGGTCCGACAGGAGAATTAACCTATGGCCGACCAAAGTATCAAGATTGAGGGCGCCCGATTCCTGGTTACCGTTGACCCCCAGCGACGAATCATCCAGAACGGGTCGATCCTCATCGAGGGACAGCGTATCGCCAGGGTAGGCAAAGTTGCGGATCTGGAAGGGGTGACTGCAGACCGGGTCATCGATGCCAGCGAGATGGTCGTCACTCCCGGCTTCGTCAACGGGCACATGCATATCAGCTACGCTCACGCCACTCGGGGCATTTTCCCCGACGATCTGGGGCCCGCGTACCTGTCAAACGTGTTCAGGCTGCAGGGAGCGATGACGGACGAAGAGGAATATCTGACATCCCTGCTCGCCATTACCGAGCTTCTCAAGTACGGGACCACCTGCTTCATGGACCCCGGAAGCACCAAGGGCCTGGACACTTGCATGCAAGCCTATAAGGAATCCGGGTGCCGCATCATCGTTGGGTGGCAGGTTACCGACCAGCCCAACCCCATTAACCTGCCTGTCTATGAAACTAACGAGGCAACAAGGGTGATGGAGCAGGTCATTCGGGACTATGACCACAGGCTGGATGACCGCATTCGTGCCTGGGCCATGCCTTTTTCTCCAGGTTTTTCCTCGGAGGAATTGCTCCGATCTGCTGCCTCTCTGGCTGAAGAATTCGACACTCGTATGACCCTACACTTCAACAATAGCTCCAGCTACGTGCAGGGATGCCTGCAACGGAACGGATGCCGGCCCACGCAGTATTTGGAATCCCTGGGCATACTTGGGTCGCGTATGACCCTGGCTCACGGACTGGGTTTGGACCAATCAGAAGTTGAGTGCATCGCCAAGAGTGGAGCATCGGTAGTAATGTGTCCCACCGCGGCCATCAAGGGTGGCAATGGCGTCGCCCACGAGGGAATGCTGCCGGAATTGCTGGATGCCGGAGCTATCGTGGGCCTTGGTACCGACGCTGGCAACAATTCAAACCTGTTGGAAACTATGCGTTCCATGTACCTGGCTGCGGTGCTCTACAAGGACGCCCGCCGGGATGTAGGTATGATACCGGCTGAGACAGCTCTGGAACTGGCTACAATAGGAGGGGCGAAGGCACTGGGTCTTGATGCCGATATTGGCTCCATTGAAGAGGGCAAGAAGGCAGACCTGGTCCTCTTTGATACCCGCCGTGCCGAGTGGCGCACGCTGTTCAATCCGGTCAACAACCTTGTATACAATGCTGACGGACGCAGCGTTCACACGGTAATAGTTGACGGGCAGGTTAGGATCGAAAATTACCAACCCTTGTTCGTTGACGAATGGGAGTTGGTACAAAAGGTACAGGAACTGGGCGAGAATCTGCTGGCCCGCACCGGTGTTTCCTATCCGTCCCGCTGGCCGGTAGTGTGATCACCAGCGAACCAGCTACTTCAGGGGATTGGTTGACATAAGGATGGCCTGGGACTTCATTCGGCGCGCGACAAGCGAGAGGTAATATGGAACTGCATGAGAATTTTGGCGTTCTGCTGCCCACCAGGGGCGTTCTTGTATACGCAGATGGCGGAAGGCCACGAGTAGAACTTAACTGGCAGATGGCCGAGACAGTGGAACGGCATGGCTACGACTCCGTTTGGGTCGGTGACAGCATCACTTCCAAGCCTAGGCTTGAGCCGCTGACCATCATGGCAGCGCTGGCGGCCCGGACTCAACGAGTAAGGATTGGAACGGCGGTAATGCTGACGGCCTTGCGCCACCCGGTCCACTTAGCCCACGCCCTTGCTACCATCGATAACATTTCCAACGGGCGGGTAATCCTGGGGGCCGGCGCCGGTCGCGGCGACAACCAGATGTACATCGACGAACACTCGGCTGTGGGGGTGCCCGTCGGTGAACGTGCTGACCGGATGGAGGAAGGAATAAACCTCCTGCGCGCCCTGTGGACGCAGGAAGACGTAACCAATGAAGGCGACTATTATCCCTTGGAGAACGTTACCCTGGAACCCCAGTCCCTCCAGCAACCACTGCCTGTCTGGATTTCCAGCAACTGGGTCAGGCGCGGCCTGAAGCGGGTGGCGGAAATGGGCGACGCCTGGATCACCAACGTGCCCAGTGTCGAGCTGTTTAATAGATGCTGGGACCGGGTTCAGGAAAACGCAGTAGAGGCAGGCAGGGACGCCAAGGAAATGACAAGGGCCTTGTATATTTCGGTGAACCTAAATGAAGAAGACGAGGCTCTGGCTGAAGGGGACCAATTCATGCAGGCTTATTACAGCCGTCCTTACGAGGCGGTCAGCAAGCAACTCCTTTGCGTCTTTGGTCCGCCGGAAAAGTGCGTCCAAGCCATTGCCGACTACAGGGAGGCAGGGGTCACCTATTTCATAGTGCGGTTCGCATCGCCCAACCAGATGGAGCAGTTAAATCGCTTCACTAACCAGGTGTTACCTGCATTAAGATAGAGCATACATTTGCCAAGTTCGGTAGCAATAAGCAAAAAGTTTAACCGTCGTTCCTGCGAAGGCAGGAACCTCGAATCTTGGGTTAGCTATTTGACGAGAGAATGAGTTGAAACAAATTGCCCTATCCCAACCCTGATTTCTTTCCCTCTGACACTAAAAGAAAGACCGAGACGTCCCTATTCTGCCTCAATTGCTTCTTCTCGCATAACCCGGCGCAATACCTTGCCAGCAGCACTGAGGGGCAGTTCGTCCCTGAACTCCACTATTCGGGGAATCTTGTAACTAGCCAGGTGGTGCTGACAATGTGCCAGGATATGCTTCCTGGCCGACTCCTCGGTCTTGAATTCATGAGCTTCCCTGAGGGCTATGACGGCCTTCACCGTCTCGCCCCGGTAGTCATCGGGGACACCCAGAACTGCGGCCAGGCGGACCGATGGATGCTGGTATAGCACCTCTTCAACTTCTCTGGGCCACACCTTGAATCCGGCAGCGTTAATTACGTCCTTCTTGCGGTCAACAATGAAGAAATAGCCCCGCTCGTCCATGTAAGCCAGATCTCCCGTATAGAACCAGCCATTTCGAATTGCCTCAGAAGTCTCCAGAGGGCGTTTCCAATAGCCCTTCATTACTTGAGGGCCCCGCAGTGCCAATTCACCGACCTCTCCCAAGGGCATCTCGTCAACACCATCGTCTGCGTCAAACACCAGTGCGTCCGTGTCTGGCAAAGGGACGCCAATGGATCCTGCCCGGGCGTCGTTAACGGGATTGGCGTGGGTCAACGGCGACGTTTCGGTAAGCCCGTAACCCTCGACCAGTACCTCGTGACCTACGAGCGAGTCAAATGATTCTTTAACAGCTTTGGGCAGTGGGGCGGCACTGGTACGGCTGGCGCGAAGAGAAGACAGGTCATATTTACTGGCGTTCTCGTGGTTCAGCAGGGCGATATACATGGTGGGAACCCCAAGAAATCTGGTGGCCCGGTAGTCCTGAATAGCCTTGAGAACTCTTTCAGCGCTGAATCGACGGAACAAAACAATGGTCCCGCCGGCGGACAGCGGAACGCTCATGACGCCGGCAATGCCTCCTATGTGAAAGAGGGGGAGTGTAGCTACGAATACCTCGCCGCCTGGTTCATAGCCAAACCAGTCACGAAACTGCACCGCGTTGGCAACCATATTGGCGTGAGTAAGCATGGCTCCCTTGGGAATACCGGTAGTTCCGCCCGTGTAGGGGAGCAACGCCAGGTCCTCGTCTACGTCAAGGGCCGGCAAGTCAGTAAGGGGGGACACGGAGGTTAGCAAGCTGTCCCAAGAGATGGCCTGGCCGTCCACGTTGCCGCCGGCAACTATGACGTTTGATACGGGAGTTTCTGCAAGCACTTGTTGCGCTGTGGGGTACAGTTCAGCTTCACAAAACAGGACTTTGGCCCCCGAATCGTTGAGGTGGTAAGCCAGTTCCTCGGCGCGATACATTACGTTGCAGGGTACGGGCACTGCGCCGGCTTTCAGGATGCCGTAGAAGCCAGTGATCAACTCAGGGGAGTTCTGAATGTAGTAGGCAACTCGGTCGCCCTTCCTGACGCCCAGGGAGACCAGGGCCGCCGCGAATCTACTGGAATCTTCGTCCAGGGAGAGATATGTCTTGGTTACGGGTTCATTACCTTCAGAGGAGTCCTGGTAAATGATGGCTGCCCGCTCCGGATAACGGGCGGTAGACTCCTGCAGGAAATGGTAAAGAGGAGCCCGGGGGTAGTCCAAGGTGGACGGCATCCCGGGCGAATAGGATTTTAGCCAGGTTTTCGGATCGGTAACCATGACTGGCAGCCCTAAGCGGAGAATCCCGTTTCCAACTTGATCATCATACGGTTGAGATCGTTGACGTATTCTTCCATTTGGGCGATGCCTTCGTCGCCCAGGTGAGCGAATCGGCGCTGGGAACCCACGTAGTCTCGAACACTGGACTTGCGCATGATGTTCTGGCGCTGGAATACGCCGTCTTTCCACTCGTAGAGGGGCCAAATACCGCTTTCCACCGCAAACCTTGATACCTCAATCCCCTTGTTGTCGTCGTACCCCCACGAGGGGTTGCAAGGTGTCAATATCTGGATGAATGCTGGCAGCCTGGTGCTGGCAGCCTTTATTTTGCGTTCCAGGTCCTGGGGATGGGAAGTGGATGCAGTGGCTACGTATTCCGCGCCACTGAACATAAGCATCAAGGCGAAGTGCTTGGGGTGCCGGAGCTTTCCTGTCGGCCGGACACTGGTGCGGGCCATGGGTGGCGTACTGCCGGTGGCGTGGCTGCCGCTGGCGGCATGGGCCTGGTTGTCGCACACGACGTGGAGGTATTTGTAGCCCTGCTGGAAGCTGGTAGCCAGGTCTTCCAAGCCCAGGTCAATCTGCCCGTCCCCGTCAATTACCACGATGGGCCGATCTATGTTTCGGACCTTCATGGCAGTGAGCATTCCGACAATGCCGCTGTCATGGGTTCCCAGTCCACTGCGCTGCAAGAAGTCGCGCCCAATGCCGCAGCCCTGACCGAATATAATCGGGTCTTCGTCCTTAAGGTGGTCGAACACAATATGCATAACCAGCCGAGTAGCCAGGTTTTCCGGGCAGCCTGGGCACTGGTTTGCGGTGACGTTCATGTAGACCCGCTGGTCGGCAGTGTCCTGTATCATCTTTATCGGCATTGCTTTACTCCCCCATACCGTAGGTCCTTAATCAATGGGACATCGCCATCAATCAGAACCAGGCCCTTTTTTGGTCTACATAGATTCTCTGAAACTCTGCTTCTGATTTCGTGATGTAAATGATTCCTTCAATCAGCACGAAGATTCCAATAACAAACAAGAAGAAAATCCCGATCAACACGAAAGAAAGCAAAAAAGAAACTGTGGAGGCAACCAGTAACGCCACGCCCGGCCCCACATAGCCGAGGTAAAACTTGTGAATGCCCAGACCTCCAAGGAATATGGCCAGTAACCCGGCAGCGATTGGACTCTTGGTGCTCGTTACTGACGCTGTGTGCTGAATACCCTGTATCCTGAAAATGTTGTTGGCGGTCTCCCCCAGAAGTTCAAAGTCAACACTCATTCCTGCGGCAGGGGCGACCATTGTGTCCTTCCAATCGGTTCCAAAAAACGTGTAACGGTTTCCGTCATCTGCCGAGATGACGCCTTCGTTGTTCTGTGGCCAGTAATATAATACCTGCCACTGCATCTAAGTCGACCACTCCTGAAGGGACCTAGGCCAGTTACCTGTTCAACACCTGCCCCAACATCTCTTCGTCTTCGATAACCTCAAAATGCCAGTCGAGAGCTTTGGGAGTTCTCTCGCCGCGGCAAGCTGCCAAAGCTTCCTCTGCGGCGTAGACCACGTTGTAATGAGTAACGTCCCGTCCGCCCAATCCAATGATTCGGCCCAGGACCGCAGGAGGGTTGGGCTGCCCAAACAGCGAACTGCGCAGGTCGTTATAGACAGCGGCGACCGTGTTCCGATCCAGAACTACCACACCCTTTACGTTCTGCAACGCATCTACCAAGTCTTCGCTGGGGAATGGGCGGTAGGTGCGAATCTTAATCAGTCCTACCTTCTTGCCTTGCTCTCTTAACAGATGCACGGCCAGCCTGGACGTGGAAGACAGTGATCCCATTGCGATGATTGCAACTTCGGCGTCTTCCATCTGGTAGGTCTCGATGAGGCCTCCATAGCCTCTTCCTGCCAAATTTACATAATCCTTATGTGCCTGCTTTAACCTGGTCTTGGCTGTGACGTTGAGAGCCTCGTCCAACTGGAACCGGCGCTCCATGTATTCTCGTTCCACGTCAATATAGCCATAGCCGCTCATCCGGTTCCCGCCATAGTAGGCGGCGAAGTCCAGGTTCTTGATGAAGTCGACCTCGGTTGGCAACTCGTAGGGCGGCAAAAAACTGTCAACGGCTTCCTGGCTGGGCGCCAATACCGGATAACTGTTGTGGGACACCTCCCAACCGTCGTAGGTGACAAACGCGGGCAGCAACACATCAGGGTCCTCGCTGACCTTGTAAGCCTGAATAACCGTGTCCATCACGTCCTGGGCGTTTTCACAATGGTAGTGCATCCAGTGGATGTCCCGGTACATGATTGTATCCTGGTCGTCGGACCGGACGATAGCCGGTGGCTCCAGGGCGCGGTGCGCCACCACAACCACGATGGGAATGCGGGCGTAGGAGGCAAAAATCAATTGCTGGGCAGCAATGAGCAGACCTTCCGAATTGGTGGCAAAAGAGCAACGGGCGCCCGACTGGGTCGCGGTGATCTGCGCGTTCATGACGCTTCGCTCGTGCTCCAGTTCAATTACTTCCGCAGGCAGCTCTCCCCGCTGTATCATGCGGGACAGCTCTTCGCCCACTTCGTCGGATGGACCGATGGGAAAGTAGCACAGCACCTGCGTGCGCGCCAGCTTCAAGGCAAGGGCTGCCGCCTTGTTGCCGGTCAGAGCCTCGCGTTTTGCTTGGGCTGGAGATGTCATTAACGGTCTCCTGATTCCTGTCAGTTGCTAGATGTCCAAGTGAATTCGCTGGTGGGTGGCGATCTCCGGCCGGTGGGGCTCGGCCGTGATGTCAGTATATTCCGGATTGTCCTTCTTGACCTGGTCCTCGTCCACCATCGTGAGGGCGCTACCAACGCAGACCTCGGCGCAAATGCCACAGCCACGGCAGAAGTCAACGTCGATGCGATAGCCCTGATGGGGCAAGTCTCGGCGAATGATGAAACCGGTGCCGTCGGGGCACATTACTTCGCTGATGCAAACGCCCGGGCAGATGCATTTGTTGTCCTCGCAGACGGGCACTTTGTCCCGCCATACAAAGGGGCTTCCGTTGCTGAACCCCGGCAGTTTGTCGTAACGGTCAAACTGATAATACTGGGGCAGGTCCGCCACCGGGGTATGCTCCAATCGAGCGGGCCGCCGGTCCACCTGGAACTTCACGCCTCCGATGGCCTGAACCGTCTCGTATGCTTCGAGGGTGGCCTCTGCGTTGCGTTCGCCAACAGTACCTGGGAAAGTCTCCCTGATGATGGAAAGCAGTTCATCCATGTCAATTGCTTCGGTAATGCGCGCATAGGCTCCCAATAGGGTTAAGCCAACGGGAGGCGGATTGCGCTGGAGCAATCGCCCGGCAATGCCGGTGGCATCCACTGTGGCAACCACGCCCTCCAGATTGAAGGGCAGGTCGATTTCCTGAGGTGATTTAGGAGAATTTACCAGGAGCGTACCCCGATTCATCCGGCCAATGGCGTCGGCAATCAACTCGTGGGTGTTGTTTTTGGCAGTCAGCAGCAATTCTTCCTGAAAGACTATAACCTCGGAAGGGTGATAGTTGGCGCAACTGGCCATGGCTTCCGAGTCGGAAATCTTGACATAGTTGATCACTGGGCCGCTGCGGGCGCGTGTTCCAGGATAGACATTGACCGACACGAACCAACCCTGGTTGGCATAAAGCTTGGCCAATGCTTCGCCGGCCTGCACGGAACCCTGGCCGGACATGCAGAGAAGGTTCAATTCAGTGGTCTGAGGCATGAAATCACTTCCTCGAGGTCCCGTGACCCGATTTGCCCCGCTATTCTACGACACCCATAGGTCTAAATCAAACCTGCCGTTAACTAGGGAAGACAGGGGAACGGGAGCGAGACTGAAAGGCTAGTCCAGCTTGTCAAGGAAGTGAATGATGTGGGGGAGCACCACATCACGCGCGTGCCAAGCCTCCATGTGACCGAGGCCAGCCAAGGACAAGAACTCCAGATTGATATGCCCTTCCACGCACCGTTGGACCAGTGGATACGCAGGATCTTCCTCGCCCGCATAAATGAGCCCCGGAATGTCTAGGGAATCCAACTCTTCCTCAAACCCTGCTGAGTCGCGAATGGCGGCACTAAGTGAGATAAGGGCCCCGATGTCGTTTTCTTGAAACTGCGCTCTTACTTGGGCGGGGATCAGGTCGGCGTGGTGCCCTCCGGCCTCCAGACCGTCTCTGGTCTTCGTAAACCGGTCGATTCTCCTGTTAAGCGGGTCAGGATCACGTACGTAAGGATGCATTCCTCCAAGTACGAGGGAACGCAGGAACCCGGGAGCAAAAGCGGCCATACCAAAGCCGACCCAGGCGCCAAAGGAATAGCCCATGAAGTCGACTTTAGATTCTTTCAGGGTAACCAGAACCTCCACAAGGTCGGAGACCAACAACTCCATTCTATAGTCCGAAACACCATGTGGCTTATCGCTCAGGCCATGGCCTCTCGCGTCAACCAGGATAAGTCGACGGCGCTCGGCCAATTGGTCAACATAACCGGTGTCGGTCCAGTCTTCGGAGCGCTGCATAAATCCGTGGAGCAGGAGCAATGGGACGTCGCTGTGGTTTACTCGCGGGCCGGTTTGCTCCTGAACGCTGTAGAAAATCCTTACGCCGTTATTGGATATGTAGGGCATGAATTGCGTGGACGGAAATCAGGTGCCCGGAGTCTGGTTTGACAGGGGCACTGCAATAGTAACCCTCGGCACATCACTGGTCACGCGGGTTGTGTGACCCTGTCCGGTCAAGTCCTCTACCAGCACAACTGCGCCGGGGCCGAACCTGTGCAGGGAGCCATCACCCAGGCCGATTTCACCTTCTCCAGACAGGGTGATGATGTAATTTCGGCGCGACTCGACGTGCCAGTCAGAGAATTGGCCGGGTTGTTGGACCCTGAATCGCAACTCAGTTATCTCGGTCAAAGAATCGGGATTAGGAAAGTCATCTGATTCGATGTGATCGATGTGGGCCTGGCCGTCATTGCCGTTGTAAATTCGCGTTATTTTCATTTGGGCAAGCTCCTTATAATCAAGACCGTAGGGATGGTTAGGAAGCCTATGCTTTATAGTTCTGCGTCCAATCGGACCATCCCCACAATTGCTTGACGGCTCCCGTCGCTACACTGCAAGGGCAACAAAAACAGGCTATTTCTCCAGGCCTCCTAGTCGCCAACCGGTACGGCACCAACCTTCTCCGGGAAGAAGGCCTGCAGAATCTGATGGGCAATGCCCTCCGCGTCAAGCTGCAAACGGTGACGCTGGTCAACAGCGGTTCCGTGTTCAATGAAGGAATCTGGCATACCAATTCTATGCACCACTGCGTTGTCCACACCCGCGTCGGCCAAGGCTTCCAGAACGGCGGACCCAAACCCTCCGGCCAGCACATTCTCTTCCACCGTCACGATTCGCTTCGTGCTTCTGGCAGAGTCCAGGAGCATATTAATGTCCAGAGGCTTAACAAATAGCGGATTAACGACTCCGCAAGCAATCCCGTATTCTGCCAGCATGTCGGAGGCTTCCAGCGCCGCCGTTGCCGTCTTTCCGAGTCCAAAAATTACAACGTCGCCGCCTTCTCGGACTACTGCCCCACGTCCCAGTGGCAATTCTCTGAGATCCTTGTCCATTGGACAGCCTGTGGCCGTGCCGCGGGCGATACGTATGGCGAAGGGACCCGGGTGTTTGTATGCGGTATAGATGAGATGTTGAAGGTCGTTCTCGTCCATAGGCGCCGCCACTACCGCGTTCGGAAGGCAGCGCAAGTAGGAAATGTCCAGGAATCCGTGGTGAGTCTTGCCGTCTTCACCTACTATGCCAGCCCGGTCAGCGATTATCGTGACCGGGAGGTCCTGCAAGCAGACGTCGTGGACTACTTGGTCAAAGGCGCGCTGGAGGAAGGTGGAATAAATGGAAACGAAGGGTTTGACTCCTGTCGAAGCCATGCCCGCTGCCATGCTTACCGCATGTTGTTCTGCAATTCCCACGTCAAAGACGCGGTCGGGAAATTGTTGCCTAACCTCTTCCAGTCCCGTACCCTCAAGCATGGCCGCTGAAATGCCTACCACGTTCTCGTCTTCGGCCATAAGTTTCTTGATGGTATCGGCGAAAACCTTCGAATAGGTCGGGGCTCCGGAGCTACTTCCCAAAGGAGAACTGGGCTGGTGGAACTTGACCGGATCGTCCTCAGCGGGTTCATAACCGTGACCTTTGTGCGTAACTACATGGATTACGGGCACCGGTCCGCCGGTTAGCTTGGCTTGCTCGAGGGTCTGTTCCAGTTGCCTTAAGTCATGCCCGTCTACTGGGCCAAGATATTGAAACCCCAGTTCCGTCCAAAAGACGGTTGGCAGAATGAAGCTGTCCAGACTGTCATTGAAACGCTTGACCAGGCGGTAAATTCCTTCGCCCGTGGGAACCCGTTTGGAGAGGGCCCTCATGCGCCCAATCATAGCCTGGTATTCAGGGTGTGTTATCACCCGCTTTCGCCAGTTAGTCAGGAATCCTATATTTTCCGATATGGACATGCCGTTGTCGTTCAGGACGACAATCAGCTTCTTGGGGTCGAGGTGGACTATGTTATTCAGGGCCTCAAAGCTTGAGCCTGAGGTCATAGCGCCGTCGCCAACAACTGCTATAGTCCATGAGTCCTGAGCACGTGTGACGACTGATTGCGCTATCCCCAGGGCAATGGAAAGGCCCGTGCCAGCGTGACCGGCGCAAAGAGTATCGTGTGGACTTTCCGACGGCTCTCCGAATCCGGAAAGGCCCCCTTCTAGCCGAATGTCTTTGAATTCATCGCGACGACCCGTTACCAGCTTGTGGCTATACATCTGGTTTGTGGTGTCCCAGACAATGCGGTCCCTTGGGCTGTCAAAGACGCGGTGAAGGGCCAGGGTCAGTTCTACAACGCCCAAATTGGAGGCCAGGTGGCCTCCTCGTTCGGTAATTACCGAAATTATTGTGTCCCGAATTTCCTGGGCCAACTGGTCGAGTTCTGAGCGATTCAGCCCATCAAGATCCGACGGATCGTCGATTCTTTCCAATATTCGGGTTGACATAAGGCACGTCCTAATTTAGTGACACAGCATTTCGTTATGATAGGGACGCGGCATTCTAGAACAAAAAGTGGCTAACAGTGTAAAGCGTAGGATAATGGCTTCGGACTGTCAAGAATTGAAGAGATTGTGCCTTTGGCGCGTAAGCGCATCCTGGCATCAATCAAGGATCCATCGACTGTGATATGTTCCCTCTTACGGGGAAGGCCACTGCTACCCACTCACTGACGTTTACGAATTTGGCCTAAATGTTAAAAGCCCGCGGTTCATCCGCGGGCTGAGAATTCTACTGACTTGTCGCTAAATCATTTGCCCTTGGCACGATACGGCGACCGACACCTGTATATCGTGTATAGCCTGGGACATGGCCTGGCCAATGAGGTCTAACTTGCTCACCTGCGCAATTCGGTCCGCGGCCCTGGCATGTTCCTGGCTGGATAGCAGGCGGGGAAAAATTCCACAGGCATCTGCCAGGCAAATTATCATCTGGTCCCGTGGATCAGGAATTTCATCGCTGAACAAGACGTTCAAAATACGAAGCTTGACCTCTCTCTCGACGGTCCCATCGACGGAGGGATAGCGCCTGGCCCGGAAAACCCAGAGGAAGCGATCGTCCTGGTTTTCAAGAATTCCCTTGACTACCAGCCTCGCCAACACCTGCTCTCGAATGCTGGTACCTGACTGGGACACGTAATCTACCCAATGACGAGTGTCGTGGTTGTCACCGGCGGATATTTCCGACAACACTGGATCGAGGATAGAGTCACCGACTGGCGTGTTGTCAATCAGGATCAAGTTATGCAAATCGGTATCAATGCGATTTTCCATAGCCAAATCCATTAGGACGGCCCCCGCAATGGCGTAGTCCATGGACCAGGTTGGAATCTGGATAAACCTGCCGTCCTCGTCGCGGAGCAATAGCAGAATTATCTCCTCTACGAATTTCAACATCTAGAACACACACCTCTCGCTTGAATTATCTCGCTTGCCTGTTGCTCCGTTTCCGAGCAACAAGTAGTGGATTCCACATTCAGCCGAAGTAATGAGAATTGCTTCCAAATAAACGAATAAATGGTGAGATGGGAAGTGCTTCCCTTTCTGCATATTGTATCACAGGGGCCATAAACTGACGGGTGACGTGCACTTGGCGAAGGAAAGCGTCAGGACGTGCCTGGAACAGATGTGGAAGAGTTGCGAAGGACGAAGTGTTCAGTGGTGGGCAGTACTGGACTCGAACCAGTGACCTCCTGCGTGTAAAGCAGGCGCTCTAACCAACTGAGCTAACCGCCCGAAAAGCGGGAACCGGATTATCTAAGTGTGCCAGTTCACATAAGGCTTTGGAGTAAAGTGGTGCGCTTGGCGGGATTCGAACCCACGACCTCTGCCTCCGCAGGGCAGCGCTCTATCCGCTGAGCTACAAGCGCGTAAACGTACTTTGGTCACCATTGACCAGTGTTGGTGCCGAGGGAGGGATTTGAACCCACACGTCCATAAGGACACTGCGCCCTGAACGCAGCGCGTCTGCCGTTTCGCCACCTCGGCACGGCATAGTGGAACCAGTCCAAGGTCACCAAGGATGGCTCAGGTGGTGGGCGATGGAGGATTTGAACCTCCGACCTCCTCGGTGTGAACGAGGCGCTCTAACCACTGAGCTAACCGCCCTTCCGGTTCCGCTAGGCAGGCAATTATAGGGAAAGTGGGCCAACAGCGCAACCCTAACGGCCATTGCCTTGGCGAGTTTCTTGCGTTGGTTGGCAATCCCCACACAAGGTTGAAGGACCATTGGCAAGCCTACTGTGCCGTCATTCCCCCGTCTATCACTAATTCGCTACCGGTTACGAAGGAGGACTCGTCGGAGGCCAAATAGAGAATACCGGCGGCAATATCCTCCGGAGTCCCCATCCTTCCCAGCGGAGTCCTTCCGACCCTCAAATCATGGACGTCAGGCAAAGCATGGGATGCGGCGGTCATTGGACTGTCCACAAACCCGGGATGTACTGAGTTTACCCGGATCCCTTCAGAAGCGTATTGAATGGCGGCGGCTTTGGTGAAAATACGAACCGCCCCCTTGGAAGCGTGGTAGGCAGCCGAAGTTTCACTGCCAACAATTCCGTATATAGATGAAATGTTGATGATGGATCCGCCACCAGACTTGCGAAGTTCAGGAATGGCCAGCTTGGTTCCCAGGAACACGCCCTTGCCGTTTACTGCCATCACGCGGTCCCAGGTTTCGGCCTCGGTCTCCTCCACAGTGGTCCGACCGCTGATACCGGCGTTGTTTACAACCACGTCAAGCTTTCCATAAGTGGCGACGGTCGCATCAATTACATGCTGCCAGTTCTCTTCGTCGGTAACGTCCAATATCAGAAAGGTTGCTCTGCCACCAGTCTCGGAGATTTCGGCTTCCGTCGCTTTACCTTCTTCCTCAAGGACGTCGGCCAATACCACTGCCGCCCCCTCCCTGGCCAGTAGTTTGGCGGTGGCGGCTCCAATCCCCCGCGCACCACCACTGACCAAGGCCACCTTGCCATCAACGCGCATGATTAACCTCCTCGGAGTTGGTTCCCAGTGATGTTATAGAACTGGGGAGAGTCTCACAACGAAGCCCGACAATAGTGACCGGAGTGAGAAAGTGTTATGTTAAGGAAAGAGAGGAAAATCTAAGGGGAGAGTTACATAACGTCTATTGTGCGAACCAACCTGTCGGGCGCCTTAGACGTCCCTTGGCGCCCGATTCTTGGTCGATGTTTCGCGCGCAATGTTCTGCAGCGTTAGGGCACTTCTCGGTCAGTCCCCCGCAGCCGATTGCAGGACAGTAAGAGGGCCATCCATCTCTACCAATTGGGTCTCCACTTCTTCCAACAGCAGGTCGAGGTTCCAGCCCTTGGCCGCGGACACCAGGACGTTGGGATACGATTGTAAGCCAGTTGGCGGCAGAACCTTCTGCGCCGATTCCTGCTCCCCCAGCAGGTCCATCTTGTTAATCACGAGAATGCGGGGCTTGTTGCTTAAGCCAAGATCCTCCAGCGTCTCCTCGACGACTTCGGCCTGTTCGGGAGCCTTAGGGTGGGTAATGTCAAGGACGTGGAGGAGAATGTCCGACTCGGACAACTCTTCCAATGTTGCACGGAAAGCAGCCACCACCATGGGAGAAAGTTTCTGGATGAATCCCACCGTGTCCGTCAGCAGTAATTCGTCCCCGGAGGGTAGACGAATACGACGAGTGACTGGATCCAGTGTGGAGAACAGCTGGTTTTCCGCCTCTACGTTAGCGTCACACAGAGCATTAAAGAGAGTGCTTTTGCCTGCGTTGGTATATCCGACCAGGGAAGCAGTTGGAATGCTGGCCTTCTTGCGGCGTTCGATGTAAATGGAACGCCGCTCCCTTACCTTGTCCAGCTCTTGCTGGATCTTCTGGATGTGTCGCCGAATCATCCGTCGGTCTGTTTCAAGCTGGGTTTCCCCAGGGCCCCTGGTGCCAATCCCGCCGCCCAACCTTTCAAGATGGGACCACTGGCCTACCAACCTGGGTAAAAGATACTGGTGCTGGGCCAGTTCGACCTGTAGCTGGCCTTCGTGGGTTCTGGCGTGGCGACCAAAGACATCCAGAATAAGGGCGGTGCGGTCGATGACCTTTATCTGTAACGCGGCTTCAAGGTTGCGCTGCTGGGTAGGTGTCAATTCGTCATCGAAAATCACAGTGTCGGCCTCTTCTTCGGCTGCCAACTCCTGAACTTCCTGCACCTTGCCCTTTCCTACGTAAGTAGGCGTGAGCCTGTCGGACTTTTGAGTTACTCGACCAACCACGTCCGCCCCGGCGGCGTCGGCCAAGTAGGCCAATTCATCCAGGGTATCGTCCAATTCCCATAGCTGATCACGGTTCTTCAGTTCCACCGCTACCAGAATGGCCTTTTCCCGACCAGGTGCAGTGCTGACAGTCTTCTTAGGAATGAGCTTATCCCTCCCTGGGTGCCGGTATGGCCCAGGATTCAAGGCGCTGGCAACCCGTTTCCACCCGCTCATCGGGTGTTGTCAACGACAGTCTTATGTAACCTTCACCGTATTTGCCGTAGCTGGACCCCGGAGTTACCACGATATCTATGTCTTCAAGAAGGCGGGCCGCGAATTCGGCCGAAGTGAATCCCTCCGGTACGCGAGCCCAAATATATAGGCTAGCCCGAGGTACCTCAACGGTCAGTCCCATTTTCCGAAGAGCTTCTACTACCCGATCCCGCCTGCGCTGGTATATTACCCTATTCTCATTAATACAATCCTGGGGCCCAGTGAGGGCTTCCATGGACATTTCCTGAATGGCCTGGGGAACGCCAGAATCGAGGTTGGCTTTAATTTGGAACAGGGCTTTGATCATGTCGGCATTGCCAACAGCCATCCCCATCCGCCAGCCAGTCATGTTGTAGCTCTTGGACAATGAGTGGAACTCGATGCCCACGTCCATTGCACCATCTATTTCCAGCATGCTGACGGCCTTGTATCCGTCGTAACCAACTTCGCTGTAGGCCGCGTCGTGGAGCAAAGCAATATCGTGGTCGCGGCAATAAGCGACGTATGTAGCCAGATCTTCGGCGCTTGCCACTGCGCTGGTTGGGTTATTGGGGTAGTTAAGCCACATTACCTTGGCTGCTCGGGCTACGTCTTCAGGAATGGCGGAAAGGTCGGGAAGCCAAGCATTTTCCTCGAGCAGAGGCATTATGTAACTCTCTGCGCCGGCAAACATGGTGCCTACTCCGTATACCGGGTATGCTGGGTCGGGCACCAGGGCAATGTCGCCTGGGTCGAGGAAGCAAAAGGCGACGTGCCCAATTCCCTCCTTGGCCCCAATCAAGGGTAATACTTCCCTATCCGAATCGAGCTTTACGCCGAACCGGTTTACGTACCATTGGGCAATTGCCTGGCGCATCGCCGGCAGGCCGTCGGTCTCAGGGTAGCGGTGATTGGGTGGATGCTGGGATGCAGTTAGTAGCCGTTCGACAATGGGTTCAGGGGTCGGAATGTCCGGGTCGCCGATGCCAAAGGTTACTACGTCGGCTCCTGCAGCCCGCTTCTCCGCAATAATTCGAGAAATTTCAACGAAGGGATAGGGAGCCAGTTTGCCAAGTCTGCTGGAAAATTGCACTTTGCCACTCCTGGGAGAAATCAAGGGACTGTGGTAATAAAAAATATTTGCATGTTACCACTCGCCAGTAAATACTTCTGTAGCCGGACCCTCCAAGAAAACCTCACCCTCTCCGTCCCACTCGATGGTCAGAGTTCCCCCCGGAAGGGTTATGTCAACCCTGTCCTCGACCAGTCCCTGTAGCCTTGATGCCACGGCGATGGCGCAAGCTCCAGTGCCGCAGGCCATGGTTTCTCCGGAACCCCGTTCCCAGACTCTGGCATCCAAGTGTGAAGCATCCACTTGGTTCACGATTTCGAAGTTTACACGGCGGGGGAACATGGGGTGGCCCTCAACCAGGGGGCCTATATTGTGGAGCGGAAATTCTCCAATGGGCTGGTCAATATAAGTGACGGCGTGGGGGTTGCCCATGGATACAAAGGCCAGGAAAAGTCGAAAGTCACCGGGTTGAACTGGGTACTTGAGCACGGGGCCAGCGTTGGAACTCATCGCCGGATCGAGACTAACGGGAATGTCCTGTGGGTTCAAGCGGGGGAATCCCATGGAAACCCGGGCACCTGCGACACCGTCATCGTCGTAAATGGGATAGACGGTCCGAATACCTGCCAGAGTTTCGACGGTCAGTCCTTCATCGGGACGCGCCACAATTTCGCGTTCAATGGCGTATTTGGCGAAGCACCTAATTCCGTTTCCGCACATTTCACCTTCGGAACCGTCGGCATTGAACATCCTCATTCGCAGATCGGCCTGTTCCGAATCCAGTACAAGAATAATGCCGTCTCCACCAATACCAAAATGCCTGGCGCTCATGGTCCGCGAAAGTGCCGGCCAATCTTCTTCCATTTGGCGGGCATCGATGTAAACGTAGTCGTTGCCGGCTCCGTGCATCTTGGTAAATTTCATCAGACCCTCTTCTGGCAGGCTGGGGCTATTCTACCACAGTAACCAGGTTCTGAATCTGGATAACTTGTAAGACGACTAGCTGTAGGTCTGAAGTTCAGCCGCGCTGAACAAGTCCTCAGAAGCACCATTTAGCCAGGAAATTCGCGGGTCACTCAGCTTGAACCAGGAGTATTGGCGCCGTGCCAGGCGGTGGGTCTGGAACTTGATGCGTTGGACGGCATCTTCAAGCGTAATGTCACCGGCCAGGTGCAGCCCTAATTCGCGGTACCCAGGGCATGCCAGAGGGCCCTTGCCGAGGCAGAAACCCATTTCGGTCAGGAGCGTTGCCTCCTGGAGGAAGCCCTGTTGCATCATCTGGTCGACGCGCCGGTCAATGCGGTCGTAGAGGTCTTCCCGTTCCATAGTCAAGCCGAGGATGGGACCAGGGAGTCCCAATCCTGTTGCCTTGCCGAACGAGGAAGGCATGGTTCCGGTTAAGTGATGGATTTCAAGGGCACGTATTACCCGCCGAATGTTGCGTGGATCCAGTTCCGAAGCTCTTTCAGGGTCGATAGACTGAAGCAGGCGGTGCAGCCCTTCGTGGCCCATTTCTGCTGCCTCGGTCTCAAGCTTCTTTCGGAATTCCTCGTCGGGAGGGACTTCTGGAACGTCCCAACCTTCCAACAGGGCCCAAATGTACTGGCCTGTCCCACCGACTACTATAGGCAGCTTTCCCTGCCCTTGTATCTCGGCAACAGTCTTTTTGGCAAGAGACAAGAAGACACCCAAGCTGAAATTCTGGTCGGGAGAATGAAGGTCAAGGAGATGGTGAGAGGCCAGTTGTTGCTCTTCTGCGGTTGGCTTGGCAGTGCCAATATCCATGTACCGGTAAACCTGGCGGCTGTCGGCGTTGATTATTTTCCCGTTCAGTCTTTGGGCAAGCTCAATGCCCAGGCGGGTCTTGCCCGCTGCCGTTGGTCCGACTACGTAAACTATCGATGGCTCGCTTGCGGGCATACCGCCGCGGCGACCACTTGCCACGTTTTAGGAATTGCCGGACTTGGCTACCCCGGCCAGTCGGGCAATTTCCATGAAGGATTCTGCTTGAAGGCTTGCTCCCCCAACCAAAGCTCCATGGATACAAGATTGGGAGGCGAAGTCGGCAATGTTGCCGACGTTGACGCTGCCGCCGTACAGGAGGGGAATGTCATCGGCATCGGGTCCAAACAAGGAATGAAGCGCCTCCAGGATGGAGCCTCCCATGATTTCCGCCGCTATGTCCGGGGTCGCTGCCTGACCGGTACCGATGGCCCAAACAGGTTCGTAGGCCACTACCAGGCCATTTATGTCAAGTCCTACGGTGCCGTCCAGCCCAGACATCACCTGCCGGGCCATTATTTCCCTTGCTTGTCCCGACTCCCGTTCCTCCAGGGTCTCGCCGACGCAAAGAATTGGTTTCAGGCCGTGCCGAAAGGCAGCCTTCACCTTCTGATTAATCTGAGCATCAGTCTCGCCAAACAACTGCCGTCGCTCCGAATGGCCCAGGATTACGTATTCGCAGAGTCCAACCAGCATTGCTGGGGATACTTCACCTGTAAATGCGCCGGAGTCCTCCCAGTGCATGTTCTGGGCCCCTACCTTGACGGTGGAACCGGAAACCGCCTCCTTGACTGCGGACAGCGAAATTGCGGGAGGGCAGAGTATGGTCTCTACGCCTCCAGTGTTATCCGCCAGGCTGCGCACTCCCTCAGCCAATTCTCTGGCTTCCTCAAGGGTAGTGTTCATTTTCCAGTTTCCGGCCACGATGGTAGCTGGCATCCTCGAATGTTCTCCTCTGTCGAGTATTGTGTATCGAGTTACGGTCCGTACTTGGTTAGCTTGCCTGCGTGGGACATTGCAAGCAGCATCACGTAGGTGGCCGGTATGCTTCCGATGGAGCCTGTGTTACAGGCTCTCTCGTCGAACCCCGGGACACCCTCGCCCCGGGTAAGCTTGGAGTGAAGCATAAAGGGCACAGGATGCCAACTGTGGGCCGCCATTATTGCTGGCGTGGAATGGTCGCCGGCCACCATGAAGACGTCCGGATTCAGTTCCCGGATCCGAGGGATCAATGGGTCCAGGTCTTCCAGTGCCTGGACCTTGGCCTCGAAATCTCCATCTTCCCCCGCGGCGTCGGCCGGCTTGTAGTGAATGAAAAAGAAGTCGTGGTTTTCAAATTCCTCGTGTAAGGTGTCCACTTCATCGCTGAAGGTATGACCCGTGGGGATAATACGCATATTGGCCACCGTGGCCAGTCCACGATACATGGGATAGGCGGCAATGCCAGCGGGATTTATCCTGTAAATCTGTCCCATGGGCGGCAGAGAGGGTAATTGTGCCCAGCCTCGAAGCAAGACCATGTTGCCCCTTTCTTCTTCTGCCAATAGATTGCCTGCCTGAGCAACAAAATCGTTAATCAAGGCTGCCGTCTTTTCGGCAGCGGCGTCCAGCGACTTTACCGGCAGAGCAGGGACGCCTGTAATCTGCGGGTCCGTCTCAGTAATTGCTTCCGACAGCCCTTCACCCCGCAGCCGAAGTACAAATCGGTAGTCCTGGACGGGAAAGACATCCAACTGCACACCAGGCAATTCAATCGTATCCAACCGCTTGCACAAAGGGGCGCTAAACTCGGTGGGAATGCGGCCGGCCCTGCGGTCTACCAGGTTACCGTCGCCGTCAACGGTACAAAAGTTGCCTCGTGCCGCCACGTCACCGGAACGCAATTCCACGTCGATTCCCAAGGCCTCCAGGGCGCCTCTGCCGATTATGTACTTAAGAGGGTCGTAGCCAAACAAAGCCAAGTGACCCGGGCCGCTGCCCGGCGCCACTCCGGGGAGAACAGGAGTGGTGACTCCGCAGGCGCTTTCCCTTGCCATGGCATCCAGGTTCGGCAGATTCGCCGTTTCCAGTTCAGAGCGTCCTGTGTCCGGATGGGGCAGCCCACCCAGCCCGTCAACAACGAGAAGAACAATTTTCGAAGAGGTGGTTACGTAGCAGTCGTGCAGTTGCTCCAAATCAATCATGTTGGCCTCGCCCTTTACCCTCTATGTAATGTGGAAATACGGAAGGAGAAAACACGCTAATCGTCATAGCCTAGTCGTCCGGCAGTGCGGCTATGCCAGGCAACTCTCTACCCTCAAGGAATTCAAGGGAAGCGCCTCCGCCGGTGGAAACGT
This sequence comes from Dehalococcoidia bacterium, assembly GCA_965215975.1. Lineage (GTDB taxonomy): Bacteria > Chloroflexota > Dehalococcoidia > Lucifugimonadales > UBA3495 > Bin22. The sequence continues at coordinate 2,957,203 of OZ244136.1, forward strand.
GGGTCATGGCGTCCATCAGGCCAAGCTCCTCAACGGCCTCCGCTGTAGAACCGCCGCCAACTACAGTGGTGACTCCCTGGAGACCGGCAATGGCGTTTGCTACGGTACGAGTACCTTCACTGAAACGGGGCATTTCGAAGACGCCCATTGGCCCATTCCAAATGATGGTGCGACAGGCCTGCAATGCTTCAGAAAATTGGGCTGCGGTTGCCGCTCCCACGTCCATAATGTACCAGTCATCCGGCACCTGATCCACCGGGACGGTGCGGCTTTCGGGGGGGTCTGACCCGAAAGCGCTGGCAACTACGACGTCGTTGGGCAAGTGAAAGCCAATGTTTCTTACTGCCGCGCGTTCCATGACGTCCCTCGCAAAGTCGAGGCGGTCTTCTTCAACAGTAGAAGCCCCGGTCTTGTAGCCCCGGGCCCTGAGGAAGGTAACCGCCATGCCTCCGCCAATAAAAAGATGGTCCAGCTTATCCAGCAGGTTTTCCAGGACGAGGATCTTGTCGCTAACCTTGGCGCCGCCCATCAGCGCCGCCAGGGGACTGGCCGGAGATTCCAGAGCTTTCCCCATCTGTTCCACCTCGCGCTGAACCAAGAGGCCCATAGCGGAAGGCAGATAGTCTGTGATGCCCGCCGTCGACGCATGCGCCCTATGGGTTACCGCGAAAGCATCCATGACGAAACATTCGGCCAGAGCGGCCAGACTCTGTGCAAATTCAGGGTCGTTGGCCTCTTCACCAGCATGGAATCTCAGATTTTCAAGCAGCGCGATTTGACCTGGCCCCAACTCCTCAATTTGTGCTGCTACATCGGGTCCCACGCAGTCAAGCAAGTTCCTAACAGGATGCCCGAGGAGTTCCGCTAAACGGTCTCCAACCGGCGCTAACCGCAATTCTTCGACAACTTTCCCACCGGGGCGCCCAAGATGAGAGCACAGGATGACCCGGCAGTCCTGTTCGAGCAAATAATGGATTGTTGGCAAGGTGGCCCGCAAGCGTTGGTCGTAGGAGGCAATAACTTCCACTCCCTGCTCTATGGGAATATTGAAGTCCACCCTGACCAGGACTCGCTTTTTGGCGACATCCAGGTTAGAAAGGGTACGCTTCGTCATAGTAAGATTGTGCTCCTGCTCGCCCGTCGTTACGTGCCGAAATATTCGGAATTGTGAGAAAGCGCCTTCTGAGCCAGGGCGCGAATCCCCAATAGCCGTTCATCAGAGATTCGCTCGGGCTTCAGGGTCTCCAAAGCCTGGTCAACTAGCTGGTTGGCTCTTGACTCTGAGTAGGCTCTTGCTCCGGTTTCATCCATGATTTCGATGACTCTGGTGAGGTCTCCGCCCTCCAGGACCCGTTTCATGTAAGCTGTTCCTATCTCGCGCTTGGCCGAAGTGCTGCAGTTCTCCAGTGTGTAGATAAGGGGCAAGCTCTTTTTCTTGTTGAGGGCGTTGCTGGCGGTGGCGCCGTCGCCGCCTTTCCCCCAAAAGTCTGCAATGTCCCTGGATATTTGCCAGGCCATGCCCAGTTTCACGCCCAACTCGCGCATCCTGGTTTGTACGGCGTCATCGACCCCAGCAGCCAACGCCCCTCCTGCTGCGGCGAACCCGGTCAGGGCTCCGGTCTTCCGGGCAATCATTTCGTCGTACTCGCCCATGGTAACTAGCATTCGGTCCTGGAAACTCAGGTCAGTGAACTGACCTTCGCACATGGCAAGACAACTCTTGTCCAACATTTCCGCCGCTTTAAGGACATTATCGGCGGGTGTTCCTTGTTCGAGAAGACGCATCACCGCCACACGGGCCATAGCGTGGAACCCGTCACCGGCGTTAATTGCCTGGGCTGGACCCCAGACCCACCAAATGCTGGGCCTGGAACCGGCATCTAACCTGCCTGCCTGAACGTCGCCATGGACCACCGAGAAGTTCAACAACAGGTCCGCTGCGGCCGCCACGGGCAGAGACGGTACAAACTGGCCGGTGAGGGCTTCACATATAGTCGGCGCAATAAGGGAATGGAAACTTTCCCGCGTTGAAAGATTATCAGGTTGTCCATGCTGGTCAACCCAGCCGAGGTGGTAACGAAGCAGGTTATACAGGAAGCCCTCGCGTGTTGCAAAGCACTCGCGAAGTTCTTGCTCCGTTGCCAGGCGGTAGGTTTCTAAACGGTCAGGAGAAGAAATGCTATCCCCCTGTTCCCTTTGTCTCGGCCTGTAGGCCAGCGAGTTCCTCCCAAGCTTGGGATACCTGGGCAAAGGGAATTGCGCCATCCCTCAGCAGGACAGGAATAGGACCGGTCAAATCTACGATAGTAGATTGCAGCCCCAACGGCGCCGGACCTGCGGCAATGATTGTATCCACTGCATCGCCCAAGAGGTCATTGACCTCTTTTGAAGTCTTCAAGTCAGGTTGGCCGCTTCGATTGGCGCTGGTACCGGTTATGGGACGTCCCAACTGGGAGGAAAGCCATAAGGGAACCCAGTGATCCGGCATTCGCACTGCCACGCTCTCGCGGCCTCCGGTTACCAGCGTTGAGAGGTTCGGCTGCCTTGGCAGAACCAAGGTAAGGGAGCCGGGCCAAAACTTTGAAGCCAGCTTTCGGGCTGCCGTGGACTCGACTCTGGCAACGTCTCTTACTTGGTGCCAATTGGCAACCAGTACTGGGAGTGCCATTTCAGGAGGGCGACCCTTTATGTCAAATATGCGCTCCAACGCCCGTTCATTGGTAACATCGGCAGCCAAGCCAAACAGAGTATCCGTAGGTAGCGCGACTACACCACCTTCCAGCAAGAAAGTGAGAGCCGCGCCCAACTCTGAGGATTCGTGTCCCTGAGGTGGCACAGATACAGGAGAGTCGACATTTATCGGGTTGGGGAGTGTCAAAAGTCGTTACCTGTTTTGGCTGTCTTGATGTTGCAAAGTTTAGCACGTCCGGTCTCTATGGGTCGAGAGAACTGAGGTCCGTCGGAGAATGGCGTAGACCGATAGTTCTACCAAACCCTTATAAGGACATGAACGCTCTCAGAGCCGATTTCTGGGCTTTCAGGGTGTGCGAGACCCTCTGGGTTCTAAGATGGCCTTAAATCGCCCCTGAGGGAACGCAAATATCGGGCCGAACTAGAGAAGCGATTCACCAAGTTTATGTTTAGTCCAGGCTGCTCAATGAAGCTATTGCCTCTGCTACACTGTCGTCAGTTGACCGATCTCATACAGGCGGTGAATCGCATTGGATGTTGGGAAGTTCCCTCCAGAGTTACTCAGAAGGCTGTTGGCTAAAGAGGGAATAAACGATCCGCGAGTATTACTGGGTCCAAAGGTGGGCGAGGATGCTGCAGTCGTAGATATGGGAAACAGTCTGCTGGTAGCAAAAAGCGACCCAATTACCTTTGCGACCGAGGATATAGGTTGGTATTCGGTTCAGGTAAATGCCAATGATCTGGCGTGTACTGGCGGTGTACCCAAATGGTTCCTGGCAACCCTGCTGTTACCCACAACTTACACCGAAGCTGAAGCTGAAGCAATATATGACCAAGTACTTCAAGCGTGCAATGCAATAGGCGTTGCACTAATTGGAGGACACAGCGAAGTTACATATGGAATAGATCGGCCCATTGTGATGGGAGCAATGCTTGGTGAGGTAGAGAGGGGCCAACTCATAACTACGGGAGGAGCCCAGGAAGGGGATAGCATCGTCATTACAAAGGGGATTGCCATCGAGGGTACGGCGGTTCTTGCTCGTGAGAGGGAAAGAGAGTTACTGAGAGCAGGCGTTCCACAAAGTACCATTGAAACAGCCAAGCAATATCTGTACATGCCGGGTATTAGCGTACTAAGGGACGCAAGAATCGCCTGCTCCGTAGCTAGTGTACATTCGTTACATGACCCCACGGAAGGTGGCCTGATAACTGGCCTCCAAGAAGTGGCCCAGGCTTCGGGGATGGGTTTGGCCATAGAAGAAACTGCAATACCCGTCTTGCCGGAGTGTAGGGACATTTGTGGCGCCCTGGATCTGGAACCGTTTGGTTTGCTGGCTTCAGGTTGCCTCGTCATCACACTGGCAGCAGGAGAAGTCCCAGCCCTGCTAACGGCCCTGGGGCAGGAAGGAATAACCGGTTGGGAAATAGGCCAAGTGCTGGCTCCTGAAGAGGGTCTGATCTCCATCGGTTACGAGGGCGAGAAACCGATGCCCGTGTTTGCGAGGGATGAACTGGCTCGATACATTTCCGAGTCGAAAGACTAGGGTGAATAATTACATTTACTGTTTAGTCAAGTTACATTCTCAGTACACTTCATTACACTAATAGTGATTTCCAAATATACATTCAGTTACTTTAAGGAATTACCTTGGTACACTTCCAGTGCATGAGAAAGGTGGGCCGCAGTGGTATTTCCGCCGCTAACGGTGATTGAAACCTTCTTCCCCTTGAGGTCGGACATTTGCTTTAGTGCCCCTGCCGTTGCTGCTGCGCCTGCTCCCTCGGCCATCGTATGAGCCTTTTCTACCAATAAACCAATGGCAAACCGTATCTCGTCCTCGCTGACCAGGACAAAGTCGTCCAACTTGTGCCGGATAATCCGTTGCGGCAGCTCGTAGCCGCTCATGGTGGCTATTCCTTCGGCAAAGGTATCCATTGGAGCCTGTACCAGTTGACCTTGTTTCCAGGAGAGAAAACCGGCAGGGGCTCCCTCAGCTTGGACAGCACGTACCTTTATATCCGGGCTTATGGCATTCGCTACCGTGCAGGCGCCCGCAACCCCGCTTCCTCCGCCCAAGGGCAAATACATTACTTCTACGTCGGGTAAGTCCTCAATTATCTCCAAAGCCTGTGTTCCCGCCCCAGCTATGATCAGCGGTTCCTCGGTGGGGTGAACGTACCGGTAGCCCTCCTCCCCTACCAGTCGTTCCGCGTGAGCTTTTGCGTCGTCAAAGGTTTCTCCGTAATAGATCAACTCGGCTCCGAGTGCTTCCATGGCTGCGACCTTAATTGGATTCGGATCCTTCTCGGGCATGGCAATCAGGGCGCGAGCCCCAAACACCTGGCACGCATGGGCAATTGCCTGGCCGTGGTTGCCGGTGGAAGCGGTTATTATTCCGCGTCTTCTTTCGTCCTCGCTGAGGCTGGCAAGAACATTGATTCCTGCTCTTACCTTGAATGCGCCCAGAGGGTGGTACTCCTCGTGTTTCAAATAGACTTCCGCCCCAAACAACTGGCTTAACCCGGCCGAATAGTGGAGCGGAGTACGAGCCAGGTACGGGGCGATAGTTTTCCTGGCTTTGTATACGTCCCTCAAAGTTGGTGGCTGAATCATATTGCCTCTCAGCTACTCTCTATGGTTCCGATTAGCTTGTTCTTTCGCTAGTCGGTGCCAGCCTAGCAAAGCGTTAGTTCATGGTCAAACCATCGTCCCCAGAAGTAAAGAACTGCACTCTCAGGACCGTGTGCTTAACCACTGCGTTTATACCCTTTCCATAGTAACCGGAATTACCTGGCCCCTTCGGATTTAGTGTACCGCCTCATTTTTCTGTCAATCGGAAATGCAGTTGGACTACACATGACATTGAGAAAGATGTAAACCATCGAAGAATTACACTGATGATTTATTGCCGTGTAACGCTGTGTAACCCACTTGGCCTCCCGCGTACAGTCGACGGAGGGCCACGACCCACTCGTGTATCCACCTGGACTTCCACTCTGGCCCATCATGGCGGCATGTTCCTCAAGAATCCATTGCTCTGAGAGCCCGAATTAGGGCTATTTCCGGTGCCCGAAGGGTCTTAAACACCTCTATTTGGCTTATTTTGTATCTAATTTAATGTTCCAATTATTTCTTAAAAAAGTATAATATTTAATATAGGAATATATTGACTATTGCCGGAACAGTCGTTACAATTCATTACATCCTGTTACTCAGCACTATTTCACCACGGACAAGGAGGAGTACTATGGCCAGGAAGACCAAACTAATGCAGCGTGTAGAAAAGGAACACCAGCGGCCGCTGGAGCGGTTACTCCCCGAGATGGTTAACGAAAAGGGACTGTCGACGACCGCCGACGAATTAGGTGTGAGTAAGGCTACACTCGGGTACTGGCTGTTGAAGTTGGGCATCAGCGTACGCCGCGTAGCGCTGGCACCGGGAGAGACGCTGGAGGTAAAGAGGGTTAGTTAAACGGGCTGCTGGTCTGGCATATGACCGGAGGAAGTTTTCCTAAAATATGCCTTGGTGGTGGATGTGATGAGAAGGGTTGTTTAGAGAAACAACCAGGAACTGAAAAACCGCCCGTCGGACCAGACGGGCGGTTTTCTATTTTGACCTTTTTGAGAAAAGTCCCATCCATTGAGTCTAATCAGCCTCCAATCTCGTGGCTCCAGAAGGCGATTTGCGGGGTTTCAGGGTATACAGGGGCCCGCTGCCGAAAAACTGCTCTGAGTGAGCCCCTGAGAGCAAACTCCGAGACTTATGTACACTCGGTACACGTTTATGTTCACTTGTAGGAGAAGCCTGTTTAATTGACGTTTGTAGCCTCTCTCTAACCCTGAAAAATGTCCTCGGGCAAGAATGCAGAAACGGTCACGTTTGGCAGGTCCACGATGTTACTGATTTTCAAGTCCACGGCAACGCTGCAGATAATGTACGCCTGTTCCCTGGTCCATCCCCTTTCCTGAAGCAGGTAGATCATGTTAATCAAAGCGTTACGGGCCGCCAGCGTCAGGTGCGCTTCGCCCTCCTGGGTCCCATCGTCTCTGATCGGCATTCCCATGGTCGCAATAAAGTTACGGGGGGCTGCCCATTCGGGCGGCAGAAAGTAACCCGGGTGGGCATATCGGGGGAATCGAATATTGTGGCGCGCCGCCTCCCCCTTCAAGAGCCTGAAACGTACGGCGGCCGTTGCACCCATTTCTATGGCGGTAATGCAGCACTCTGAATCGCCTTGAGCAAAGTGGCCGTCACCAGCGGAATAGAGGGCTCCTTCAACGTTTACCGGAATCAGCAACCTGGAACCCTTGGTCAACTGCTTGGCGTCCACGTTGCCGCAGTTTTCCCTTGGCGGCAGCGTTCGCAATCCCGTTTCTGCGATGGTACCCCCGGCCGGTATGGCGTCTTCCGGGTCCGGCGGGGCTGCGGTACCTCCTCTGCGAACCAGGTCTGCTTCGCGTGCGGCCCAGGCCTCCAACTGAGTATGTGAGGGCGCAATCCCGGCGGTACCCATAAAGGAACCGTTGATTATTCGGACACCTGGTATTTGGGGTGAGGTAGCCCATCCGTCCTTGATTTCCCAATGAGCCAGGTAAGGCTCAGTAAAGATATCTCGCAAGAAACCGGCGCCAGGGCGGTTCCGGGTCCATCCTCGAGGCTGGGCCACAATATCGAGATACTCGATTTCTAAGAGGTCTCCCGGCTCAGCACCCTTTATGTAGACGGGACCAGTCAAGGGGTGCGCCACTTTGGCGTCCAGTCCTTCCAGATCTGCCGGACTCATGCCTGGCTGAATTTGGCAGTCGGAGGCGTCCCTGGTTTCGAGAACCACCTCTTCTCCCTGCTCCACTTCAAGGATTGGTGGTATGCCGGGGTGCCATCGATTGTGCCCTTTTTGCGGCTCATCCTTAAGACGCTTACTGCGGTCGATTTCTACGCTCTGCATCAGCAACACCGCCATTATGTTAATTTTCAGTGCTGTGGGGATTCTAAGTTGCCGGCATTTCCGGGTCAACGGGGGACATTCTCTCCAAGTCAGACCTTGTCAAGACAGGGCTGCAGTCGCAGGCGGGCAGCTTGTTTGCGATCCCGCCTGCTCAGGCTAGTTGAGGGTTCTACAGGGTGTCAGCGGGCTATGGGTGTCGAGGCAATTCAGCTTGACCCGCCTACCCCTGCGGGTTATCATCCGCCCAATCCTAGGGCGGTGCACAAGAGGTTCCAAAGCTGCCCCATTTCGCCATTCCTACTATGCACAACCGCTACGGGGAATTCGTTCTCCGGTGGCGGTTTTGGAGGAAGTATGCCCCAAGCACACGAGTTGATTGTCCAAAGTCTTGAAGAAGCTGGGATTGAGTACGTATTTGGTATCCCAGGCGGCGGCACCGGCCAGATTTTCAACCTTCTTGTGGGCAAGGAGGATCGAATAAAAGCCATTTTGTGTCGGCACGAGCAGACCGCAGCCATTATGGCGGATGCCTATGCCCGGGCCAGCGGGAAGCCGGCTGTCGTGATGGGTCAGGGCCTGTTTATCGGTTCCAACGCCAGCTTTGGGATAATGGAGTCAATGCTCAGCAGTTCTCCCATGGTGGTGCTTACCGATACCTCCGACGGGGGCAATGCCCTGCATCCGGCCAACCAGTCAGGTTCGGGAGAGTACGGAAGCATCGACCTGCCCACCATTATTAGGTCAATGACCAAGTACACGTCGCTGGCTACCAGCCCTAAGGAGGCTGTACTGGGAACCCAGCTGGCAATTAAGCATGCGACCAGCGGGCGACCTGGTCCGGCGGCGGTCGTAATGCGGTCCGCCTCCATTTCTGGTGAGGTTGATGTGGAGTCCCCTCCTTTTATTCACAACGCCGCAGGTTACCTCAACACCGCCAAACCTCAGAGTGCTCCCCAGGATATCGAGAAGGCAATCGAAATCCTTTCTTCTGCCAAGCGACCAATAATCATGGCCGGTAACGGTGTCCACCAGGCCAGGGCCCACGCTCAGCTACAACAGCTTGCGGAAATGTGGGGCGTGCCGGTGGCCACCAGCTACAAGGGCAAGAGCGCCCTCGCCGAGACCCATCCGCTGTCCCTGGGCATGGCGGGTGTGTACGGCCAGGAGGCGGCCAACCTGGGCGTGGGTGATGCTGATGCAGTGATAATAGTGGGCGCCAAGCTTAGCCCCCAGGACACCGTTCGGGAGCAGCCCAATGTATTCGACCCCCTTACCCAGCGAATAGTTCAAATAGATATAGATGAGCGGAACGCCGGCTGGACCTTCCCCATTGAATTGGGCCTTATCGGCGACGCCGGGAGCATTCTTACGCAGTTGGTGGAGGCTTCGCAGGAAGTCGCCCCATCGACAGCTTCCAATCGCGAAGAATGGACCGCCAGTGTGCCCGGACGTAGGTCTTCAGCCGGTTTCTTTGACGACCCGGCGATGCATGTGGATTCTTCCCCGGTAACGCCGCAACGTTTGGTTGCCCTGTTGCGGCAGACTATGCCGGACGACACGGTATACGCACTGGATGCTGGCAACAACCGGACATGGATGGCTCACTTGTACCAGTCTGCCCAGGCTCATACGTTTTTTGCTCCCGGCGGCACCGCCGGAATGGGCTGGGGATTACCCGCTGCTGTGGCCCTCAAGCTGGCTTACCCGGACCGCCCGGTGGTGGGAGTTACGGGAGACGGCGGCTACATGATGACGGTCAATGCCCTGTCCACTGCCATGCAGTACGAACTCCCCATGATTTGCATAGTATTCAACGACAACGCCCTGGGGATGGTGCGCCACCACCAGCCAGAAGGCCGACGCATTGCCTCCGAGTTTATCGACACCGACAACTCCGCGGTCGCGCGGGGATTTGGTTGCTTTGGCGTTCAGGTAAATGACTCCCGCAATTTGCCCGACGCCCTGAGAGACGCGCAAGCATCGGGGTTACCTTCAGTAATTGACGTGGTTATTGACCGTGGCCCGTCGCCGGACGACTGGCGCGCCGACCTCAGGACTGCCGGAGAGACTTAGGCCTGAGGCATTGCAGTCCGTCCCGAGACTTATATGTCTGACTAATTTTAGGGCAGGTTGCTCACCTGCCCTCCTTTAATTTTTCCCAGCTGTGCTCACCGGTAAGTAGTAGAGGAGCAGTCCGCGGGAGAGGGCCAATCCCTTAGCCGATTGTAGGGGCCAACAAATTTAGGTATATTCCCTTTGCAGACTGGGCAAACCCCACGGCAGAGCGGTCTGACTGCATTATGTAAACTGAATACTAAGTGAGGCATTCGATGGCAATCTGGACTGAAGCCCAACTGGCATCTATCGACAAGATGCTCAATCCCCAATCAGTCGCGGTGGTTGGCGCTACTCCCCGTATGCAATACGGTGGCCGCTTCCTCGACGCTATGTTGAAAGCCAAAGACCGAGTGAACATTTATCCGGTCAACCCCCGCTACGACGAAATCATGGGCGTACAGTCCTACCCCAGCGTCTCCGATCTTCCCGAGGCGCCAGACCTTGTTGGTATCGTGGTGCCCTATCACCAGGTGCTGAATGTGCTTGAAGAGAGCCATGCCAAGGGCGCCAAGTCGGCTATCGTCATATCGGCCGGCTTTTCAGAACGGGACCTGGACGATCGTCGGGACCTACAAGGGGAGGTGGGAGCCTTCGCAAGGGAAACCGGCCTTCGAATCTGTGGCCCCAACTGCCTGGGCGTTGCCAACGTGCAGGCGGACATCTGGCCCTCCGCTTCATCGAGGGGTTCGGATGGGCTGAGTGGCCCCATTGGACTGGTCTGCCAGAGCGGCGCCTCGGCCTTCGGCCCTTTCCTCACCAGGGCGGTGGAAGAGGGTATTGGTTTGAGCCACATTATCTCCACCGGCAACGAGGCCGACCTGGATTTCTGCGATTTTGCCCGCTACCTGCTGGATCAGGACTCGGTGAGCGTTATCGCGGGTTTCGTTGAGGGCTTCAAGGATGCCCGCAAGCTCGTGGAGGTGGCCAAATTGGCGGCGGAACGTGGAAAGCCCATAGTAATGATCAAGATTGGCCGATCCGACTTGGGTTCCCGCGCCGCTCGCTCTCATACCGCTGCCCTGACTGGTGTGGACGCTCTCTATGATGAGGTCTTCGCACAATACGGAATAACCCGGGTCCAGGATTACGACGAACTGCTAGAGGTGTCCCAACTTTTGGCCCATACCCGCAAACCTGGCAAGCCCGGCGTGGCCGTCGTGTCCCATTCCGGCGGGATCAGCTCTTTAACCGCGGACATGTGCGGTCAGGTCGGACTGGACCTGCCTCCCCTGACCGATGAGGCACGGGACGGCATCAACGAAGTACTCAAGGGTTTTGGCTGGGCGGCGAATCCTTCAGACGTTACCGGATTCGCCAACAGCGACTCGTTTCCAGAGATTATGCGCCATATGAGTGAGCAGCCCGAAATTGGCACCCTCGTCGTGGCCAGCGCCGGGTCCGATGCCCAGGCCGAACAGGTAATTGCCCAGCGGGATGCCAGCGAAAGGGGTCTCGCGTTTCTTTGGACCGGAACCCGATCTGCCACTGCCGGTCTGTCCAGGCTGAAGGAAGCACGAGTACCCGTCTTCTATGTTCCGGACAAGCTGGCTTTTGGACTCCGTACTTTGCTCAATTATCACCAATGGCGGGACAGTCGCCAGACCGATGGGTTTGGGCAATGCCCGGCCATCACCCAGGATCAGGAACAGACCGTAGCTGGCTTGAAGGCTCTTGGGCGCACTGCCTTCTCCGAGCACGAGAGCAAGCGGCTCATTTCTGCCTGGGGCGTGCCTGTGGCGCAGGAAATAACCGCCAGCGACCCAGCGACGGCGGTAACAGCAGCGGAGAGTATCCGTTTCCCGGTAGCTGTCAAGGCTGACTCTCCGGACATCTTGCACAAGACCGAAGCTGGAGTGGTGAGGTTGGGCCTGAATAGCGCCGAGCAGGTGAGAAGCGCGGTTGAAGAGGTTATGTCAAATGCTGCCCTGGCCGCTCCCGGAGGAACAATTAATGGGGCCCTGGTGCAGGAAATGGTTTCGGGAGGCGTCGAGGTTATTGTCGGTGTTTCCTACGACCAGCAATTGGGGCCGGTCCTGCTCTTCGGTACCGGTGGAGTGACTGTGGAAGTCTATAACGATGTTGCGTTGCGCCTTTGCCCGATCAGCAGGGCCGAAGCCGTTGAAATGATTGACCAAGTTAAAGGTTCGAGGCTGCTCAAGGGGTTCAGAGGTTCGCCTTCGGCAGATGTTGATGCCTTGGCCGACGTGTTGGTGCAGGTTTCCCATATGGCGTCGCAGCTTGAGGGCACTCTTTCCGAACTGGATATCAACCCACTGATGGTATTGCCTGAAGGGCAGGGAGTTCGCGCGGTAGACGCGCTGGCGGTGTTTAGGGAGTAGGTTCCTAAGTTTCATCTGGCACTTAACAACAGCGCCAGGGAGCATGCGGTTGCGGGTTTAACCTCGATGCTTCCTGGCGTTTTCTTTTCCCACATTCCCCGGATTCACTCTCTTTCTTGCAGCACGTTTCCTCCCAGGTCGGTAATGCTGTCAATCTTGACCAGCACCGCCGCGCCCAATCGGTCCGGGTCCCGGTCCAGTTCGGCCTGCACCGTTCGATGCATCACGTTGTTTCTGATGGCCCCCGACTCGTAAACCGTGGCCCGTCCGTGGAAGCGCCAGGTTATCCGAAGCGGTGAGTTGCGGTAAAAGATGACGACGTGGGGATTCTCTGCCACATTCTCCAGGGCCGATCGCTTGGCCCGCTCCCAATAAGCCAGAGTTTCCCGGTCAAACACCATCACACTGCCCTTCATGCTGATTTGCGGCTTTCCCTCCTTGGTCGCGGTGCCCAAAAGGCAGGTGCAACGGTCGTCCATAGCGCTGTCTAACAGTTGCCGCATCTGATCATCCAGGTAGATCATGGTTGTAACTCCTCTTCCTTTGGGGCATTCAGTAACGGTGCTCGTCCCAAATGAAGGATTTAGTTTTGGCAGAGAATAAATATAGTATAATGCGGGCGAGCGCCCCTATGTGGCGCCAACGAGAGATTTCATTCCTGAGAACCTTTCAAACTGCTGTTTGGGCACGGAATAATTGTCTGCCAGCAGCCCCAATCTTGGTATTTGTGGAGTCAACCATTGGTCAAGCGTTTGGAAATTCATGACCTGCCTGAATCCGGCCAGCTTCAGCTCGTGCTTCAAGAGGATGATGGCGTCAAGTCAGCTCCGCCAGTCCAGTTTGGAAACCCACTGGATGATTCTGGACGATCAGAGATTTGCTGGTACTTTCAGGAGTATTTGGATAGCCCCTTTGGCGCATCCCGAGAACGCGCCCAGACGGTTGAAAACGGTTTCAGAAATTTGGGACGTCTGCTGTTCGAGTTCGTCTTTGGGGGCGGCGAAAACCGGGAGATGTTCGTAGCCGCTGCTACGGAAGGTTTATCCAACTATCAACTGGCTATAGTCTCCAATAGACCTGATTTTCTTGCCGTTCCCTGGGAATTGATGAACACTCCGGAATCAGGATTCCTGACTTCCACTTTATCATCCCTGGTGCGCCGGTCCAGCCCGTTGCCGTTGGTTCCCTTTGAGCCGAGCCTGACTGCGGAACAGATCAATGTCTTAATGGTTTCTCCCTATTCTGAAGGCAGGGACGGCGCCTATGCCGGCGGCTTGGCGACAACCCTTGTTCCGGTTTTGGATTCGCTGGATGTGCAAGTGGAACTGGATTTTCTCCGACCTCCTACGCTGGACTGTTTGAAGCGTATGTTGGCAGAAAATAGTTCCAGGTATCACGCGGTCCATATTGATGGCATTTTCCTGGATGAAGAGGGAAGCATACTGCTGGAAACAGAGAATGCGTCGGGCGAATCTGTAAGCGCCGGCCAGATTGCTGAAATTCTTCTGGCAGCCGATGTTCCGATAGTTATGGTAAGCGCCGGGGACCGGGGACCCCGCCGAACCGAGGTAACCAAAGGCTGGAACGAACTTACGTCAAGATTTTCGGCGGCCGGCATACCGGTCACTGTCGCTTTGCCCCACCGGTTTCACGACCCGGCGGTAGGCGAAGGCTTCCTGAGGCGTTTCTATCAGACTCTCGTCAGAGGTGAAGAAGTGGCCGTGGCCCTGGGTGGATCTCGCTCCGGCCTGATGGAGCAGCCCCGCCGGACATCTCTGGCCGGCCCACAGGTTTCCTGGGATTGGATAACCCCGGTCGTCTATCAGGCGCGCCACTACTCCCCACCGGTTATTGAGGCAGAAGCGCCTAACCCGCTCGGAGTTCCCGTGATTCAACCGCAAGAAGAAACTCCCGCCGAAAGCCAGTTTCCCGCCGCTGGGCAATACGGATTGGTTGGGCGCCTTTCCGAAATGTCCCAACTGGAACGGCAGCTTGAGCACCATGCTGTGGTCCTCTTAAACGGCAATACCGGGGTTGGCAAGACCGAATTGGCCTTGGGTCTGGCTCGTTGGTACCAGAAAACTGGACGGAAGGAGTTGCCCGGCGGCGTATTCTATACGCCCTTTGAAATTGCCCATTCCGCCAGCCTGGAAAGGGTTGTCCACGAGATTGGAACCTCGCTGCTTGATTTGAAATTTGCCGAAATGAGCGCGGACAGGCAGCGTGACTGGGTTGTTGATTACCTTAAGGAACAGCCCTCCCTCCTAATACTGGATGGCGTGGAAATTATTGCCGGTTTCCCCGAAGGCTCGCCAGGACTCCTGGAGGAACCTGAAAAAAGGGAATTGGCCCAATTTATTGCCGACATAACGGGCCCAGGCGCCAGCCGCGTTCTCCTCACCAGCAGGAATGTAACTGAAGACTGGTTAACAGTTCATTATTCCAGTTTAACTTTAGGCGGCTTGAACCAGTACGACCGAAGGGACCTGGCGACAGCCATCCTGGCCAATGCAGCAGTGGAACCCGATCGCGTGAACGAAGATGTCGTGAGATTGGTTGACGACGTGGAAGGCCATCCCTTGGCTTGCCAGGTAGCCCTTCCACTGTTGAAAGAGGCGCCGGCCTCGGTAATTCGCGGGGAGCTGGAACGTAGCCTCGCCGAATTTCCTGAAAGCTCAGTGGAGGACGGTCGCGACAATTATTTGACTGCGCTGATGGAATACTCGTGGTCCAAGATGTCTCACCGCAGCAGGACTCACTTGCCTTTCCTGGCTCTTTTCCAGCGCAGAGTAATGATGGACATCCTGACCCACATCACGCAGGAACAAGCCTACCGCTCAGCCATGGGTGAAGAACTGGGTTGGGGCGCTTGCCGAACCCTGCTGCGTTCCGGTCTGGCTGCCGGTTTTCTGGAACCTATCTCTCCCAGCGTTTACCAGGTTCATCCCGCAGTTCCACGATTTCTTGGTTCCAAGTTGGGCCGTCAGCTTCGTGGTGACACCATTGGACATTTGGAGTCAGAATTCGTGCGGGTTTACGCTGACACGGCCGATTACTTCATGGAATCCCTCTACGAGAACCAGGCCTCAGGAGCAACGGCGGTGCTTGCAGAAGAGGGCAACTTGAACCAGGCGTTGGGCCTGGCATTGGAAGCCCGCCAGTGGGACAATGCGCAGCTGATTGTTCAACCCTTGGCCCAGGTATACCGCATGCAGAGGCGAATCCCCGAGTTGCGGAGGCTGCGAGCGCAGCTTTTGGAAGCTGTGGGTGGTTCGGCTTCCGAAGCGGATGAGGCGGGTGCCATCGACCTTTGGATGTACCTGTTGGGTACCGACGTCAGCGAATCGGTCGAACAAGGCGAAGTTCAGCGGGCGCTGGAATTGAACCAGCAGTTATCGGACTACCTTACTGAGCTTCCTGAGGCAGAAGCGGACCCGAGGGTCGCCTCCGTTTACCATCAATTCGGGGCCATTGCCCTTCTGCTGCGCCGCCTGGACGAAGCCGCCGGTTGGTTCCAGCGGTCGCTGGCTATTATCGAAAATGAAGAAGACCGCTCCGCCGTGGCTGACGATTATTTTGCGTTGGGTCAAGTAAGGCAGCAACAGCGCCTGTATACCGAGGCTAAAGAGTGGTACAGCAAGGCACTGGATATTCACCAGCGGCTGCCCGATGAAGAAGAAATGGTCAAGGATTACCGGGCCCTGGGCCTGGTAACCCAGTTGAAGTTTGAATACAAGGAAGCGGAAAGCTGGTATCACCGAGCCAGGGACTTGGTTGAAGAGCACCGGGACGAGGAGACGGCCGTACTGATTTTTCATGAGCTGGGTACCGTCTCCCACGCTCAATATAATTTCGACGAGGCCAAGTCCTGGTACCAGCAGGCGCTAAGCCTGAGCGATCGGCAGGGCAATACGGCTCAGTTGGCCACAGAACTGCACTTCCTGGGGCTGCTGGAACAAGACCGGGGCATTGTGTACGAAGAGGCTGAGGAGTGGTATCTGGCTGCATTGGAAAGGCGGGAGGACTTGGGCGACCGCCGCGGGGCAGGGGATGAATGCCGCCAACTGGGGGTGCTGTTCCACGAACAAAAACTCTATGACCAGGCCGAGAATTGGTACCATCAGGCACGGGA
Organism: Dehalococcoidia bacterium; assembly: GCA_965215975.1. Taxonomy (GTDB): domain Bacteria; phylum Chloroflexota; class Dehalococcoidia; order Lucifugimonadales; family UBA3495; genus Bin22. Next base: position 2,973,430 of record OZ244136.1, read on the forward strand.
AATCTTCGAAAACTTGGGCGATGTCCAGCGACTAGCCCGTACCTATGGCCAGTTGGGTATGGTGGCTGAGGAACAGGACAACTTGAGCGGCGCTTTGGAGTGGGCCACCCGAACTTACAAGTTGGTGACAGAATACGAACTGCCTGTGTTAATCCAGGTTAAAGCCCACTTGGCTAGGCTGAGGGATAAGTACGGAGAGGTCGAATTTGGGCGTTGGTGGCTGGACTTTACCGGTGACGAAGCCCCAACGGACCTGGATGTTGATACCAGTGGAATTCTGTAAACTTTTCCAAAGCTAATTTCAGCGGTAGTTCCCCACTTAGCGACCCATCCCTCAAGCCTTTTGGGAGAGGGCCGCCAGGTTGAAACACTTTCCGACGATTATCAAAATGGAGCTTTCGTGAGCTAAAGGAGGCAGGAAATGTCAGTAGGCAGGCTGGAAATTACCTCCCGGAAACCTTTTGCCAATGGGGAATCGTTTGGCGACGTGGGACCTTATGAACAACTGGACGGCACCGTATATTTTACCGTTGACCCGGTTAATCCGGTTAACGAAAGGGTTGCGGACCTCAGACTGGCGCCCCGAAGCAACACGGGGGAAATCCATTTCTATTCGGATTTTCGCATCCTGAAGCCGGTCGACCAGGAAAAAGGCAACGGCAGGCTTTTCTTCGACATACTCAATCGTGGTCGTGGCCCCTGTCTGCGGAACTTCAACAATGCTCCGGATCTGGCCCCCGACGAGCCCTTGCAGGCTGGCAACGGGTTCTTGATGCGCCAGGGTTATACCGTGGCTTGGTGCGGTTGGCAGCACGATGCCCCTGACGTGCCGGGAGTCCTTCGCCTCTACCCTCCGGAAGCACGGAATCCCGATGGCAGCAGGATCACTGGCAAGCTGGTCGTTACCTTTGTTCCCAACGAGCCAATAAAGCAACAGTTCTTGTCAGACCGCAATCACCGCCCTTATCCCGCAAACAACCTGGAGGACTGGGATTCGGTGATGACTGTCCAGGAGAGTGAGGATGGGCCAGAGCAGGTCATTCCCAGGGAGGAATGGAGATTTGCCCGTGAGGGCAATGGTCAGGTTGTTCCGGATGCGGGATATGTATACAAAGCTTCCGGATTCGAGCCAGGCAAAGTTTACCAGGTCATTTATTCCACTACGGGAGCACCGATAGTGGGGACAGGCCTTCTGGCAACCAGGGAACTGGCTTCCTTCCTCCGGCATGGCGCAGAGGCCGATGGTAACCCTTGCGCCGCCAACCTGGAGTACGCTTACAGTTTTGGCTCGTCTCAGAGCGGAAGGTTTTTGAGGGACCTCCTTTACTACGGACTCAATTATGATGAACAAGGCCGCAGAGTATTCGACGGCCTTATCCCTCATGTAGCCGGAGCCAAGCATGGCGAGTTCAACCAGCGGTTCGCCCAACCTTCCAGCCAGGCCAGTCGCAGTCCCAACAATCTCTTTCCCTATAGCGATTTAGAGCAAACCGACCCGGTGACAGGTGAGACGGACGGCGTATTGGTGCGCTCCGCAGCCCAGGGCCCGCTGCCCATGATTATGTACACCTATACTTCCTCTGAGTATTGGGGCGGCGGCGGCGCATTGGTTCATATCGATTTGTCAGGGACGAAGGATATGGAGATTCCTGACGAAGTGCGCGTATATCACTTTGGCGGAGCCCAGCACCCCCTGGGCACGTCTTATCTGCGGGACAGTGATCCTGGCAACGGCAGCCGGGGTCAACAACCCTTCAATTGCCTCGATTATCGCCCCTTGTTGCGGGCTGCCCTCTTAAACCTGGACCGCTGGGTCACCGATGGCGCCGAAGCCCCTGCCAGCCAATACCCTCGGTTGGACAATGGTACTGCGGCGGACCCTGAGAATGTTTCGGCGGCGTTAAAAAGGATTCCGGGAGTAAACACTCCGGAACCGATGCGCCGCTTTAATCGGTTGGACTTTGGTCCCGAGCCTGGTGTCGCCACCAATGTGCCTGTGATTGTGGGTGAACCCTACCCTCTGTTAGTGCCCTCCGTTGACGAGGATTGCAATGAGCAGGCGGGAATCCGGTTGCCGCTGGCTATGGTGCCCTTGGCTACCCACACTGGCTGGAACTTGCGCCACGCGGAAATTGGCGGTGAGGGGCAGATTCTGTCCTCAGGAGGAGCAACGGGGGGGACCCTGGCCGGTTCTACAATTCCCTTCCCGGCAACCCGCGCTGAAAGGGAAAATTCAGGCGACCCCCGGCTTTCAATAGAGGAAAGGTACGCTTCCAGAGAAGACTATCTGGATAAAATCCGGGAATCGGCCGAAGAGTTGGCCCGGCAAGGCTACGTTCTGGGTGAAGACGTTGAACTGTTGGTCTCGCAAGCCGGAGACCACTATGACGAACTGACGGCCCGGGTTGGGCAGGCACAGGCGGCAGACAACTAGGCCCCTGCCAATTCAGCTATGAAGCCCCAGGTGAGGCAGACCCGAAGCGGAGAATTCAATGGATAAGACCACTAGGCTATTGAGCAGTTATTCAGCTCAGTTGACCTACGAGGACCTGGACTCGGCCACAATACACCAGGTCAAGCGCACCCTGATAGATACGTTGGGGTGCGCTATGGGCGGCTATATCTCTGAACCAGCCAAAATTGCTCGTGGCTTGGCCGGCGCCGTCACGGGAAACCCGGCGGCAAGGGTGCTGGGCACTAATGATTACAGCTCTCTGGATATGTCCGCATTTGCTAATGGATGTATGATTCGCTATCTGGACTGCAACGATTCATACTTCACTCCCGGTGGCGGCCACCCCAGCGACATGATTGCTGCAGTGTTGTCAGTAGGAGATGCGTATGACCGGGACGGACATTCGTTAATCGCGGCTATTGCGCTGGCTTACGAGGTGTTCTGCCGACTGTCTGACCAGGTCGTTAGTGGCGACTTGGGTTGGGACCAGGGAATGTTCAGCATCGTGGGCGCGACCTGCGCGGCTGGAGCATTGATGGGCCTAAACGAGGACGAACTCGGCAATGCCATTTCTCTGGCCCTCGCTCCTAACCTGCCCCTGGGCGTCACGCGGACCGGAGAACTATCCATGTGGAAGGGTTGCGCCACAGCCAGCGCCACCCGGGCCGGCGTTTTCGCCGCCCAATTGGCCGCCGTAGGCATGTCTGGCCCAGGCGAACCCTTCGAGGGAAGGCGCGGGCTTTGGGAACAAGCAGGGGTTACTGAAAAGGTTACCCTTGACCGTTTCGGAAGCGACGGCCAAAATTTTTTGATCAACGATTCTACGTTCAAATTTTACCCTTCTCAGATACACACGCAGGCCCCAATCGGCCTCGCGGTGGAGCTACGACCCCAGGTGGATTTGGCGGCGGTAGAGTCTATCAGTATCGCAATTTATAAGTCCGGGGTGAGCAGCCCGGCCAGTGAACCCGAAAAATGGGACCCGCAAACCAGGGAAACTGCCGATCACAGCATCCCTTTCCTGGTTGCCATGGCGCTGCAGGATGGAGCGGTTACGCCGGGGAGCTTTACACCCCGGCGCATCGCAGATCCGTCCTTGAGGGCGCTAATGGCCAAGATGACCATGAGCGAGGGTCCCGGATTCACGGAGAAATATCCGCAGCAATACAACTGCCGGATAGAGATCGAATCGTCAGACGGGACCAGCAAGGTCGCTTCCACGTCATTTCCAAAAGGCCACAAGGAAAATGCCCTGAGTGACAGAGAAGTTGGCGAAAAGTTTTGTAACCTGGCCTCTTCTGTTCTTTCAGATCAGCAGTGCTCAGATGCGCTGGATCTCCTGTGGAACGCGGAGGACACTCCACTTCTTTCGGTGGTTCTCGACAGTTTGGTAGTATAGTCGGCTACTTTGGAAAGGCCACGTGTCAATGCCTGAATTCGCACAGTTTGATTTTCGGACCCTTTTCGCCCAGCAGATTTCCCTTCCCGACAACGAAATGGACCTGCAAAAGGCCGCGCTTTGTCTGGCCGGTGAAGAATTTCCAGATCTGGATGTGGAAGAGTATTTGGCCCGTTTGGATAAGATAGCGGGGAGTGTCAGGTCTCAAGCTGGGACGACAGCCGATCCGGGGGACATTGCCCGCGAATTGAATCACTACCTGTTTGAAGCGGAGGGCTATTCCGGAAATTCCAGTGATTACTACAATCGTGAAAACAGTTTTCTGAACCGTGTCATGGACACCAAGGTTGGCATTCCGATTACTCTTTCTGTCTTGTACTTGGGGGTTGCAAAACGCCTGGGTTTGAAATGCTATGGAGTAGGTATGCCCGGTCACTTTCTGGTGAATGTCCAGGAATTGGACCTCTATATGGATCCGTACCACTCTGGGCAGCTGCTTTCAGCAAGTGACTGCCGCCGCCTTGCCCAGTCCATGTTGGGTCAGGGTATAGAATGGAATGACAGTTTCCTGGCGCCAACTTCAAGCAAGATGGTGCTGGCCCGCATGCTCAACAACTTAAGGCACATCTATTCCCACGGGAGAAACCTGGACCAACTGGCTTCCGTGTTGGAACGAATGCTTTTGATTGACGAGTCCAATGGTTCCTTGTACAAAGAGTTGGCGTCCTGCCAGGTAAAGATGGGAAAGAGGGACTTGGCGATTGGGACTCTGCAATCCCTGATACGGCAGTCCAGTGACGAGCAGGACATTGCCGCCGCCAACAGCCTAATAGATAGACTCCTCCAGGCACAGCGCCCAGAAGATTAGGCCTCCGTTGTTTTCTCATTGGGCAATCCAAATGGTAACAGCTAACGTATACTTGGACGAAAGGCCTGTTGACTCCGGGCAGCGGGAGAGTAGGGGTGACTGAAGACCAGATCCTGGAGGACCAGGAACTGTTGAATCGGATCGCTGCCGGTGAAAAGGACGCCTTGGAGACCATTTATGAGCGGTATTCATCGGCTGTTTTTTCGCTGGCCAGGTACATGTTGCGCTCGGAGGCCGTGGCGGAAGAGGCTACCCAGGACATTTTCCTGAAGATCTGGCTCAAGGCTGCCAGCTATAGCACTTCGCGGGGGCAGCCAAAGACCTGGATAATGAGCGTAGCCCACCACCAAATTATTGACATTATACGGTCCAGGAAGCGGTCGGCTGCCCTGTCTGATCCTCACGAATACGAGACCCTGGACTTGCTCCCATCCGCTCAGATAGCAACCGACGAAGCAGTGGTACGGAACTTGGAAGCCGAAAGGGTTCGAGAGGCGTTGGACAAGCTTCCCCCTGCCCAGCAGGAAGTAATAGTCATGTCCTATTTCAATGGGTTGTCCCAATCTGAAATCGCGGCGAAATTGGGACAACCATTGGGTACCATCAAGACCAGAGCGCGTTTGGCTCTTCAGAAACTTAGGGAAGAACTTCGACAGAATGACGTTGAGTAACCAGCATTCTTTATATCCTTCGGAGCACCCGGAGGACTTATTTGACGCTTACGTCCTGGGCTCCCTTGAAGAGGAAGAGCGGGACTGGTTCGAGGCTCACCTGGAGTCTTGCGAGAGCTGTCTGCGGGGGCTAAAAGGCTGGGAGGAAACGTCCGCGCTCTTTGCCCAGACCGTGCCCCAATTCGCTCCTCCGGCCCAGTTGCGGGCCAGCATAATGGAGGCAGTGGAAGTCCTGCCCCGGGTGTTTTCGCCGTCTTCTACCCACACAATGTCTGGAGCTGCAAAGTCAGAGCCCGCACCACGCTTTACGCTTAGTAGCTTCGCAATGCCATTGGCGGCGACACTGGTGGTTGGTTTGCTTTCGGCTTCCCTGATTTTGAATGTGGTCACCACCAGTCGACTGAATTCTTTGGAAGAGGAACGTGCGGCTACTAACGCCAGGCTGGCCGTACTGGAAGATGGGCAGTCGGCAGCAAGCGCCGGCATCAGGCAATTGGCTGAGGATGGGCAGTACACCAACGCGAGCTTGCAGCAGGTTATGGAAACCAGCTATCTGATGGCCAGACCGTTTACGCAGCCACTCCTTTTGCGACCCACTGACGGCAGGAGTGACTCGGAAGGAGTTCTGCTGGTGACCGCGGATGGGCAAAAGGCAATTCTCATGCTTGCCAACATGGACCAGCCCCAGCCTCCACAGGAATACCAGGTTTGGCTGTCGAGGAACGGCCAGGAGTTGCCCGTGGGACAAATTTCGGTGGACTCATCAGGCTGGGGAACCATGGCGCTCAATCCACCGGAAAGTCTCTACGGGTTTGACTGGATGAACCTGACAGTTGACGAACCCTTCACCGGGGATGGTAACGGCGGAGAAATGGTGTTGCAGACCAGGATAATTTCGCCAGGCGCCAGATAAGCCAGTCCAGGATGGTATTTACCATGCCCTCTGTAACCGAGTTTAGTTCCAGCAAGTTTCTAGGTCATCGGTCGCGAACCGGTGGTGATGACCTAACCTGTGAAATTTGCGGCACCCAAATGATCCAGCGCCAGTGCAAGATTCGCTGCCCCAATTGCGGATTTACCCGCGACTGCTCGGACCCCTAGCCATCTTTCAATTCTTGACTTCTTAAGAGACTATTTGACCTTCGCTGGCCTTTTGCTATACTTGTGCCAAGGTTTCCGGCATGCGTGAAACAAGATTGGGAAAAGGAAGTTAGTCAAGCTTGTGGGAAAAGGAATGTTGCTGAATTCGTAAAGGAGATATGTGCTATGGGTATTAACATCAAGGGTATAGGCCATGTGGGTATCCTGGTTTCCGACTTCGAGCGTTCCTTCAAGTTTTACACCGAGGTATTGGGCCTCCAGGTAACCAATCACCGGAAGCGTCCCGACGGCAGTGAGACTGCTTTCCTCAGGTTCGACGAGACACACCATGATGTAGTTATCGCCGCTGCGCCTGCAGGAGTAGACGTCTCTGATGCAATCCCCGCCAACGCCCGGTTGGTGCAGCAAATAGCATTCCAGGTAGAGGACCGGGACGAGTTTATGAGGGCCCTCGCCCACCTGCACACCAAGGGTGTCAAGATCCTTAACGGGCCCACCACTCACGGCATCGAGAGCGACAATAACATTTACGGCAGCGGAAGCCGGTCCTTCTACTTCAGTGACCCCGACGGCAACAGGCTGGAGATATTCACTGACGGTATGAAGGTAAGGAATGGCGAGCGATTCCCCAGCCCGGACTATCAGGAAGCTCTGGAAGACTTCATGAAGACCCAGCGGGGAGTGGGCGTCTAGTTAAACGCCTCTCTGTTTAATACACGGTACTAACGACGGGCCCTCGCTTAAACGAGGGCCCTACCTTTTGCCAATTTGGAGTGGTCGGGTTAACTATTGAAAGGCCACCACTCCGGGAACTCCCGCAGCCTTAGCCAGCGAAAGAGCTGGGGGTGTGCTTCCACGGCCAGACGCATTGCTTCTATTACAGGTTCACGTACTGACTCGTGGGCCTGTCCTGATGACCTCAACTTGAACAGATGATAGCATTCCCGCAGGTTGATCTTGGCAAGAACTCGGCGATAGTGTCCGTGCGTTACGAGGTATTGGGCTGCCAACGGAGAATACTGTGCCACTTGCCGGTAGCCCCGTACCGAAAGGTCCATTGCCGACTGGAACTCAGTTCCAAGTCCGGCTTTCATCAAGAGTTCAGGCACTTTGAAGCCCAAGTCAGGAGTCAAGGCCTGATGAAAATATGATTGCATCCGGTGACGCTTGAACTCCCGATATGCCCCGTACTCCATCACGAACTCGAAGACGTAATCCACCAGTTCGAACTCCCTCAAGGGAGCATCATGGTCGCCAAGGTGGCCCATGAAGCCTTCGATCAAGCCCAATCGATCATCCTGGCTCATTTCCGTGGCCTGTAACCAAACACTCTCGTAATCCAACGACGATTGTCTGAAAAGAAGGGCTGCTGCCAACCTTTCTTCTGCAAGTGGGTCGAGTTGGACCAGCCGGACGGTGATTGACGGTGAGCCGGATGAAAGTTCATCAATCGGTAAGCCCAGCTGCCAGTCCCTTTGAAGCGACGCCTCCAGGAACTTGTTCCGGTTCGCATATTTTATGAGGGTGGGGGTAATCTGGCGTCCCTGCTCCCGCATTTGCTCCCCCAAGTCCCGCTCTTCCGACAAGCCTGATGACATCAGCTTGGATATGGCATGTTCCAGCACCCGGGCGTTTGCGGTTACGCCCACGTTGGTGAGAGTGGCCGCAGGCAAAACTGCCCGGCAACTGTCAGTGGCCATACGGCGCAAGCGCAGGTTGTAGGCTCCATCTCTCTCCTGCTCCCTTTGCGCATCGGCGCGGCGCAAATATTCCATGCAGGCGTCAAGCAGGCGATGGTAACTGTCAAATAGCCCCCTGGCCGCGGAAATGTATGCGGTGCGGGCTTGCTGGTTGCCGTCCAGCTCCGAAGGGACATGGTAGTAGTCCTGGGGCATTACCTGATAACGGGAGGACTTTTCGGTATAGGAAGCCAGTCGGTTGTCTTCGAGGGTGTCGCAGGCCATCCGGGAAATGTTCTCCACCGCCAAATGGACTACGGCGTGCTCAGCCACCGAAGCATGACCGTAACCCAGCACCCAGCGTTCGTGGAAGTCGGCTGCCTTCTCCTGGCTGACTTGGTCCGCTATCTCGTCAAAGGGCTCGGGCCTTCGGGAGGTCATGGCAAAAGCGACCGCTATTTCCTCCTCTGTCAGCTTATGGGCATCCAGCGGGTAAACCCGAGGAGAGTATGCGGCTGCCTGCGATGAAGTCATGGGACTGGTTCCTTACGGCAACTTGGGCGTGAGCGATTCGGCGGCTAGAGCATAAGCAGTGGCGCTGGAGTAAAGGCGAATTCAAAAACGCACCTGTCAACTACAGGAGAAGGCTGATAGGCTGTTCCAGGAGACTCTTTACTTCGACCAGGAAGCGAGCGGCTTCGGCGCCGTCGGCCACACGGTGGTCGGTGGACAGAGTGGCCTTCATGACCTGGCCAACGGCTAGCTGCCCTTCCCGCACTACCGGCTGCTCTTTTACGGTACCAACGGCCAGGACTGCGGCATGGGGCGGAAAAATTATCGCTGCGAAACTGTCCACGTCGAACATTCCCAGATTACTGATGCTGAAGGTGGTACCGCTGTATTCCTCGTTGCGCAGCGAGCCGCTATTAGCCCGAGTGATTAGGTCTTTGCTGGCTGAAGCGATTTCCGCCAGCGACTTGTTTCCGCAGCCGCTGATCCCTGGAACTATGAGTCCAGCCTCAAGGGAAATGGCAATTCCAATATTGATGGCATCGTTGAACTGCAGATGATCTTCGCGGAAGAAGGCGTTGAACTTGGGGTGGCGGCCCAAAGCTACGGAGCAGGCCCGCACCACCATGTCATTGACACTTACACGGTCTTCGGCAGGAAGAGCTTCGTTTATCTCCCGACGCAGGGTCATTGCTCTTGCCATGTCAACTTCGGCTGTCACGTAGAAGTGGGGAGCCTGCTGCTTGCTGTCTACCGTAACTTTGGCAATGGCTTGGCGCATGCGCGACAGTTCCACCCGGCTTCCAGCTTCCGCTTCCTGGGCAAGGGCTGCCACTTTGGGTGGGGCTGCACCAGGGGCTCCAGCGAGTTCCGTGGTTGGGACAGCAGGGGCAACATATTCCAGAACGTCCTTTTCTACCACGCGTCCTTCAGGTCCAGACCCCTGAATGGCTGTCAGCTCAATTCCCTGTTCCCGGGCGAGGCGGCGCGCCAGTGGTGAGGCCTTCACCCAGTCTCCGGGTTTAGATATTTCGTTGTTGTCTGCAGCTGCCGGGCTGTGCTCCAGGACGTCCTTTTCCACGATTCTTCCGCCGGGGCCTGTGCCGGCTACCAGAGCAAGGTCGATACCTCGTTCTAGGGCCAGTCGGCGTGCAATTGGAGACGCTCGAACCTCGCCATCTCCCCGTGCGGGCACAGCTTCCAAGGCTTTTGCCGGGACAGTTTCAGCTACAGCTGGTTCGGGGATTTCTTCGGAGACCGATGATTCGAAGTAGGCGGCTCCAACTGATTCGCCGGGCTCGGCGATGACCGCGATGGCATCCCCGACAGCAACAGGTATGCCTTCCTGGGCCACCTGACGGTGCAGGATTCCTCCCGTGAAGGCCTCGAACTCTACAGTAGCTTTGTCGGTTTCGATATCGGCGATTACTTCACCGCGGGCTACTTCCTCGCCCTCCTGCTTATGCCAGCGTACGACTGTGCCTTCCCGCATGTCGTAACCCATTTTGGGCATCACTATGGTGGTAGCCAAGTCAGCCTCCTGTGCCTTCCAGTGCAGCCACGGAGCCGTTACATGTGGACGGCTCGGCCTTCGGCGGCCAACGCCGCCTCTTTAATTATCTCAGAAATAGTTGGGTGTGCATGGACCAGCCAGCCCAATTCAAGAGTTGTTCCTTCGAGCAGACGGGTCAAAGAAAGCTCACCCAGCAACTCGGTAACTTCCGGGCCGACCATGTGGGCGCCAAGGATTTCGCCGTAGCGGGAGTCAACTACCAGCTTGATCATACCGTCGGTCTCACCCATTCCCATGGCCTTTCCGTTGGCCTGCAAGTTAAACTGGCCTATCTTAACGTCGTGGCCTGCTTCCACTGCCTGGGCTTCGGTAAGGCCGAAACTGGCAATCTGGGGTTGGCAGTAGGTCGCCCGAGGCATCATCGAGTAATCCAGGGCTTGAGGTTCCAGACCGGCGATAGTTTCGACGGCTATGGTTGCCTGGGCCGAGGCCACATGGGCCAGGGCCAGCTTGCCGGTTACGTCCCCTATAGCACGAATGCCGGGAACATTGGTGGCCATGTGGTCATCCACCTGGACGTTACCATTGTCTGTCTCGACTCCCAGTGCCTCCAGTCCCAGGTTTTCACTGTTGGGCTGGACTCCTATGGCCACCAGCACCTTGCCACATTCCAGATTCTCTTCTGCTTCGCCTTTGGCTACCGCAACCTGAAGGCCGTTGCTTGTGTCGGATACCCCGGTTACTCTCGAGCCTGTCATTATGTTGATCCGGTGGCGGCTGAAAGCGCGTTCTACCTGACGGCTGATTTCCTCGTCCTCATTTGGGGCCAGGTGGGGCAGCAACTCTACTATCGTTACGTCCACACCATACATCCTGTAAAGGTAGGCGAATTCAAGGCCTATCGCTCCTCCCCCGACGATAACGATGGATTTGGGCAGTTCTTCAAGAACTATCGCTTCCTTGCTGGTTATCACCTTGTCGCCGTCAACGGGCAGCGGTGGAATACTGCGGGGCCTGGCGCCGGTAGCTATGATTATGTTCCGGGCCTGGAGTCGTTGGCCGTCGGGAAACACCTCTACAACACCGTTGCCCTTTAAGACGGCTTCGCCAGTAATGTGTTCGACCTCATTCTTGCGCAACAGGTAGCTAACGCCTCGTACGTTGCGATCAACCACCTTGCGGCTCCGGTCAATGGCTGCGGTGAAATCGGCCGAGAAGTTCTCGAACTTCAGCCCGAACTCTTCGGCGCGATTGAAGTAGGAAACAATCTCGGCATTCCTTAGAAGGGCTTTGCTGGGGATGCAGCCCCAGTTCAGGCAAACACCGCCCAAGGCGTCCCTTTCCACAATAACGGTCTTCAACCCCAACTGAGCGGCCCGTATCGCTGCCACGTAACCGCCAGGACCGGCTCCAATGACTACCAGATCATATTCCCCAGCCATTTTCACCTGCTTTATATTTGAATTGGGCCGATTATACCTTGGCAATAGGCGTTGAACAAATTTTGTCTTTAGGGGTACCCGGTTGGGGATACCCATTGCGCGCACTGCAAGTTATTCCTTGACTATTAAACCAGTGCCAGTTTTGCTATGATTGAAACCACACTTAGCGCAACTTCGGAGGCGACATGGGTTTCGGGCCTATTGGGCTACCCCAGATCCTGATTATTTTGTTGATTGTTCTGCTGATTTTTGGCGCCAAGAGGCTGCCTGAAATCGGATCATCACTGGGCAAGGGGATCCGCAGCTTTAAGAGTTCGGTGACCGGCGAGGAAGAATCCAACCAGACCACTGTGAAGAGCGAGACATCCGATTCGAACACTGAACCCAAGTGATCAGCTGAAGTACGCATTGACGGGTATTGAGGGCGGTGCATAACCGCCCTTTTTTATTGCCCCTCAGGCAATGAAGCGATTTCATTTCCCTCCCTTTGGCGCGCCCTTCCGGCCAGCCACGCCAGGAAGATGCCGATTTCATACAAGGCCAGCAACGGCGCGGCCACCAGGGTTTGGTTAAGCGGGTCAAAGGTGGGAGTGATAATTGCTCCCAGGATGAAGGCAATTACCACCCAATACTTGCGAAACCTTGAGAACATCCTTGAGCTAACAATGCCCAGCTGGGCCAGCAGATACATTAGCACCGGTGTTTCGAAGGCCAGTCCCATCCAAAGGAGCAGCCTGAGCATGACATCCACCAGGTTGCTTATACGTATCTGGGTTTGCGCCACGTCTCCGCCAAAGGTGAGAAGAAAAGGTATGGCGCGGGGCGTGAGCACAAAGTAAGCGAAGGCCAGCCCGCAGAAAAAGGCCAACAGTGCGCCGGGCATAAACAGGAACAGGTAACGTCGCTCACCTGGCATTAGCCCTGGCGCTACGAAACGGACCACTTGGTAGAGAATCACCGGCAAGGCCAGAACAAAGCCGCCGACCATGGAAATCTTTACTGCGGTAGAGAGCCTCTCGGTAACCTGTGTAACGATGGGCGTTACCACGCCCCGGTTTATCAGGTCCTGCGCTGGCCACTTCAGCAATTCCAGAAGTTCAGTCCAGAAATAGAAAGCAACTACGGCCCCGACAATGAGGGCTGTGAGGCAAATGAAGACGCGTCGGCGCAGCTCACCGAGATGCTCAATCAGGGTCAGTTCGCGGCTGCTGCTCATTTCCGTCTCCCGTTCCCCTGGTGGGGACCGCTCCCGTGGGAGGAGGTTCCGGCGGCTTAGAGGGTGGATTCGCTGTGGAAGAAGTTCTTGACTTTGGTTGTTCGCTAAGGTCGGCAGCGGCAGTCATTTCATTTACTGTGCGCCGCATATCGCCGATCAATTTTCCGGCGGTGCGAGCCATCTCAATGGTCTTGGCCGGGCCCATGACCAGAAAGGCTATGAGAAATATCAGGGCCAGTTCCAGGAATCCAACGCCGAACAGGTTCATTTCTGTTCCGCCTCGGATCCTTTAAACGGGCAATGTCCGAAACACTGCCCGCCCACTGACTCCGGCATGTCGGAGGGCACAGGATAGCCCAGTTCTTCCAGCATCTCCATAAGCCGGCAAAGAGGTAGCCCCACCACGTTGGTATAACATCCACCCTGCAGGGTAGCTGGTCTAAAGACGGTGTCCTGGACAGCATAGGCGCCGGCCTTGTCCATTGGAGTGCCCGAGGCGATGGACTCTTCCATCTCCTCGTCGGTAAAGTCGCGCATGACAACTTCGGCGGTCATGTGGTCGGTCATAGACAGGCCAGTGGCAACGTCTACCACGGTTAGGCCGGTAGTTACCTGGTGTTCCGTCGCCCGAAGCTGTTGAAGCATCTTACGTGCGTCGTCTTCGTCCTCTGGCTTGCCAATGGAGCGGCCATTCAGCACCACCGTGCTATCCGCCCCAATTACAAAACCCTCTTTGAGCTGACCTGCTACCAGCATGGCCTTGTCGCTGGAAAGACGACGCACCATCTCTTCGGCCGACTCGCCTTCAAGTTGTTCCTCCGGGGCGTTGGAGGGGGTCACCTCAAAACGCAGGCCCAGTTCGGTCAGCAACTCCCGTCGTCTTGGAGAGCCGGAAGCCAGAATTAGAGGAGAAGTGGTTTCTCTAAGTGAGAGCACGGCAACGCACTCAACGTGATGGGTTTGGGGGAACATGTCCAGGGGTTGGACTTGTTCGATAGAATAGTTGTTGGCGCAGAGTAGTTTCAGGTCCCTGGCCAGAGTTTCGGGGTCGCAGGAAACGTAAACCAACATAGGTGAACGTAGTTTAGCCAGGTGGTCGAGTGCCGACGGTTGGCATCCGGCTCTGGGCGGGTCGAGGATCACCACATCGGGGCGCTCCGGCAGGTCTGCCAATACGTCCTCCGTCTTCCCCAAGAGGAACTGGATGTTTTCGGCTCCCACTGCATTTTCCTTGGCATCAGCCACGGCTGCGGATGATTCTTCGATGGCGTAAACCCGCTTTACGAAGGGCGTCAGAAGGATGGCAAACGTGCCTACGCCCGTGTAGGCATCGAGCAGAACTTCACTGCCGGAGAGATTGACCGCTTCCCGCACTATCCCAATCAACTGCGCGGCTTGGTCAATGTTGACCTGAAAAAAAGAAGGGGAAGCCACTCGAAATGTACGTTCCCCTACCGATTCGATGTAGTGCTTTTGTCCCGTGGGTATGGGGATTTCAGGGTTCTTCAGAGGAGGCTGCACCAGGTATTCGTCGGTCTCCCGCCCAGCCCGTATGGCGAGTTGAGTTGTCTCCCCGCAACGGTCCTGTAGGTGGCCGAGGATGCTATTGATTCCCTCGTGCATCAACATACAGTTGTCGATGTGGACGAATCTTCTGGTTTCCCGGTTGACGAATCCTAGGTCGCCTTCTCTGCCAACGGTGAACCTTGCGTGGTTCCGGTAACCGTATTGAATGGGAGAGGGAAGGGTGGGATGTACCTTGACGTCATTCAGTCCTCCAACTCTCTCGAGGGCATCAAGTACCTTGTCGCGCTTGACACTGAGCTGGGCCGAGTAGTCCATGTGCTGCCATTGACATCCGGTGCACACACCATAGTACTGGCAGGGCGCATCAATTCTTGATGGAGAAGCCTCCAGGACTTGCTCTACTATTGCGGCCACATATTTTCGGCGAACCCTGATGACTTCGGCCACAACTCTCTCGCCAGGGATGCCGCCCAGGACAAATACATCCTGACCCTCGTGGTTGGCCATTGCCTCTCCCAGGCGCCCCCACGATTTCAACGATAGCTCCAACCGTTGGCCGACAGTCACTTTTTCTTGTACCAAAGGGCCCTCCCCTTCACACTATAAACCAAAGGCCTAGGTTTATCCAAGATGGCCCCTATGCATCGCGAACGACCAGCAAGCCGCCGTTGAATAGTTTTTCCCCAACTCTTTAACGTCTTTGCGCTGTCAGTCGCAGGTTGACCGAGTGGAGACCCAAGGATACACTGAAAGAAATCTGGCGCTCGTAAGTCGGTTCCAGTGTGGGAAAATGGGTGGCCGGATGACCGCAATATTTTCAATGGGAACTGAGGTTTCCCTGGAGGAATAGATGCCCGAACCAGTGGACGTTAACGAGAATACTTGGGCCGACCAGGTTGAAGGGTCCGATTTGCCGGTACTGGTGGATTTCTGGGCCGAGTGGTGTGGCCCATGCAAGATGATTGCCCCCGCAATCCATGACCTGGCCCTCGAATATGATGGTAAGTTGAACGTGGCCAAATTGGACGTGGACAACAACCCTAACATTGCCATGAAGTTTGGTGTTCGCAGCATTCCGGCCCTGATCTTCTTTAAGGACGGCCAACCGGTGGATCAGGTAGTAGGGGCGGTGCCCAAGGGCGCCTTGAAACGTAAGATAGACTCGGTTTTAGGCAGCTAGCGCCTTTCCTTCTTTTTCTTCAGGAAGGTAACAAGGGAGTGGAAGGGGCCCGGTGGCTCTTGCGGACTTCAAATCCGTTGTGCCTCGTGAAGAGCGGGGTAGGTGGGTTCGACTCCCTCGCACTCCCGCCACCTTTCCTCGCAGGTTCGCAGAATTTAGAACGCCCGGCCAGAAAAGGGGCCGGGCTTCTTTGTTGTTTCGGTGCTTGAGTGAAGTCTCGGAAGCAAGCTTGATGTTGCCACTAACCGGTTAATCCCTCGGCGCGTCTCAAGTCATCAAGCTCCTGGCCGATGAAGGCGACATCTTCACCCTCTCCGTTCAGAGCGGCCAAGACCCGCTCGCCTGACAACGGCAGTTCCCGGATTCTCACACCGACGGCATCGTAGATGGCGTTGGCTATGGCGGCCGGCGGGCCGAAACCAGGTGGTTCCGCCACCGCCCTGGCTCCAAAGGGGCCGTCCTCCGACGGAACCCGAACCATTAAAGTCTCTAGCTCAGGCAGGTCGAGGGCTAAGGGCATGAGGTACGATGCAAACGACGGATTCCGGATCGCGCCTGTTTCCGAGTCGAACTGCAAGTCCTCCGTAAGGGCACGCCCAATGCCCTGCACGGCGCCGCCTTCCAATTGACCTTCAACCGCCATGGGATTTATAGCGACTCCAACGTCCTGGCACTGCACGTAGCGGGTCAGTTTTACTTGACCTGTCTCCCTGTCCACCACGACCTCAGCTGCCTGGGCGCTAAAGACCGGGGCGTAAGGCAAAGTGGACAGGGATGCGTTGCCAACTACAGGTCCGGTGCGGGAATTGACGCTCATAGAGGCCAATTGTCCTATGGTGAAGCCCTGTGGGGGATTGTCCTGGACATAAACCCGCCCTTCTGTGCAAACCAGCGCGTCGTGGGGCACACCCAAGCGGTCCGAAGCAAGAGCCAGCAGCTTGTTGCGGACATCCTCTGCTGCAAGTTCAACCGCTTTCCCCTGGCTGTAGACGATACGACTGCCACCGCTGGGCCCGGTGAAGGGAGCCAGGTCCGTGTCCCTGCTAGCGACAATAACCTGGTTGAAACCGATACCCAACGCCTCGGCTGCTATGGAAGCCAGCGACGTGTCGCTTCCGGAGATGTCCACCGAGCCGGTCAACAGGCTGACTGTACCATCTTCGTTAACGCTTATTGAAGCGGTGGACGGGCCCGTGCCGCTGCGCCATTCGCACAGAGCAATTCCCACGCCGTGTCCTTCGGGCATTTCCTTGGGCAGCCCCAGTCGTTCCTTTATGGCCATCAGGCATTCTTCCAGGCCGTTCCTTGGTACTCGCGAACCGTTGACCGCCGTATCTCCTTCCTTGATCGCATTTTTTAGCCGGAATTCCAAAGGATCTATACCGATCTTGTGGGCAATCATGTCCATGTGCGATTCGACGGCGAACGTCATGTCAGCGACCCCGGAAGCCCGGTAGGAACCGACGTATACTTTGTTTGTGTAGGCCCCATATGATCGCAGACGGAAGTTGGGAATGTTGTATGCGCCGAGGCCATGTCCTATGCCGGAGTTGGGCCCGGCGCCCAGGTAGGCACCGACGTCAAAGATGGTGTAGGCCTCTCTTGCCAAGATTGAGCCGTCTCTGTTCACTCCGGTCTTAAGGTAATTCGTAACGGGATGGCGAGGGCCGTTGAGAGTAAAGACCTCTTCCCTGGTGTTAATAAGTTTGACCGGGCTTCCCGTTTTCATCGAAAGCAAGGCAGGAAAAGCTTCAAAAGCCAGGCGTAGTTTGGCGCCGAACCCCCCACCGAGTTCCATAGGGATAATCTTGATGTTTGAGAGGGGCATGTCCAAGACCTGGGCAAGCTGAGCACGCACCTGGTAAGGGCCCTGGGTCGAAGCCCAAACGGTCAGGCGGCCGTTGGCTTCCACGTTGGCTACGCAGGCCATCGGTTCCAGGAAACCCTGGTTGATGCCCTGAGACCGGAAGGTATCTTCGAAAACAAAGTCGGCGTCCTCGAAGGCTTTTTCTACGTCTCCTCGGTCCGCATCCAGAAGGGTACAGATATTACCTCCGTCGATGGTGAAGCCGTAGCCTTCAAAGCTCTCCAGATCAGGATGTACTGTAGGGGATCCTTCTCGAAGGGACGTCAGGGGATCAACCACGGATTCCAGATCCTCGTATTCGACCTGGATCAGACTAATGGCTTCCTGGGCCGTGATTTCGTCCTCGGCAGCCACCGCAGCCACCGGTTCGCCAATGTAAAAGACTTCGTCCCGGGCCATTATGTAGCGATCCTTCAACGCCCCGGAGCCAAATCGAATTTCGGGGAAGTCACTTCCGGTTATTACGACGCGAACACCGGGTAATGCCTCTGCCTTTGAGGTATCTATGCTTACTATTCGGGCGTGACTGCGGGTGCTGGCAAGGATTTTGCATAGCAGCATGCCGGGCAAATAGACATCTCCGGCATAGGTTGCTCGGCCTGTCACCTTTTCCCAAGCATCAACCCTGGGATTATTTTGCTCCAGAACCTTGTATGTGGTCATTTCGTCAACTCCTGACTAAGGACTGGGAAAGCCATGATTCTCAAAGACCCGGTGAGCTAGCGGGAAGAGAAGAGCGCTTTCGGGTTGTTCAAAATTCAAGCAGCCCCGAATCAATTCCCGGCGTCTGACATCCTGTCTGCCGCCAACATTATGGCTTCAACCACTTTGGTATACCCCGTACAGCGGCAAAGGTTGCCCCCAATAGCAAACTTTACCTCTTCTTCCGATGGTTGGGGTGTTTCGTGGAGCAACCCGGCAGCGGCCATGATAAGGCCTGGGGTGCAGTACCCGCACTGCAGACCGCCACGTTCAATAAATGCCTGCTGAACGGGATGTAAACTCTCTACTGAACCCAGTCCTTCAATGGTCGTCACGTCGGAATCCCGGGCACTTAGGGCCAATACCAGGCACGACGTTACGGGCTTGCCGTCCAGAATGACAGTGCAGGCCCCGCAATCCCCTTCGTCGCAGCCTTTCTTGGTGCCGGTGAGTTGCAGTTCGTCGCGAAGAGTGTCCAATAGCGAGTAGTAGGGCGCAACCAATAACTGTCTTGATCGGCCATTTACCGTCAACTGTAGAGGTTTCTTATTCACCGAATACCTCCTAGTGTCCTGTATCCAAAGTACGTTGGCAAAAGCGGGCAACGTTGGCCAGTATTTGGTCGGCGGTCTGGGTCCAGACAAAAGGTTGGGGATCTTCGTTGGTGACGTCCAGATAGCGGTAGATGGCAGCCTCCAGTTCGGCGCTGCTCCGATGCACGCCGCGGCGCAACTGCTTTTCGGTGAGCAGACCGAACCAGCGCTCCACCAGGTTCAGCCAGGAGGCGCTGGTGGGTGTGAAGTGCATATGGAAACGGGGCCGCTTGGCCAGCCAGTTGCGGATCAGCGCCGTCTTGTGGGTGGCGTAGTTGTCCGCGATCAGGTGGACGTCGAGGTCGGCGGGCACCTCGGCCTCGATGGTATCGAGGAATTTGCGGAACTCCACGGCCCGGTGCCGTTGGTGGCAACGACCAATCACCTTGCCGGTCCTGGTGTCCAAGGCGGCGAACAGCGAAGTGGTGCCGTGACGCAGATAATCCACGTAATCATGGGTGCGCCGTTCCACCTGTCCCGGGCGCATGGGCAATAGCGGACGGGTGCGATCCAACGCCTGGATCTGGGACTTCTCGTCCACGCACAGGACCAACGCCCGATCCGGCGGGTTGAGGTATAGCCCCACAACGTCCCTGACCTTCTCGATGAAGAAGGGGTCTGCCGACAACTTGAAGGTCTCCGTGCGGTGGGGCTGCAATCCGAAGGCTCGCCAGATGCGGCTGACCGTGTTGTGGCTCAGCCCGCTGCGCTGGGCCATGGACCGGGTGCTCCAGTGGGTCGCGTCCTTGGGGGTGGTCTCCAGCGTCAGCGTAATCACACGCTCCACGTGGTCATCGGTAACCGCTCGAGGCCGTCCGCTGCGCGGTTCGTCCGACAGTCCGTCCAGCCTCCGTTCCAGGAACCGGGAACGCCACTTCCCCACCGTCTCATCGGACACTCCCAGGTCGGCGCCCACCGTGGTATTGCTGCGGCCTTCGGCACAGCCCAAAATCATTCTGGCCCGCAGCGCCAAAGCTTGCGCCGTTTTCGGACGGCGAACCCACCGTACCAGGGCTTCACGCTCCACCTCATCCAAAATTACCGGCGGCATTGGTCGTCCGATTGCCATGGTCATCCTCCTCTGGATTGCTAACCCGGAGGATACCTCATCGTGAATACTATTACAACTGACTTCAGTTACACCACACTAGAGTGTTTTCAGGTCTATCTAATTTAGTTAGTAGAGACTAGCGGATTGCAAGGGTCTGCGGGCTAGAAGGCCGTTTGTACTGCCAGTCGCCGCAATTCCTCAAAGGGCATTGCCTGACCGCCGGCAATCCTGAGGGCATATTGAAGAGTCCGTTGGGTAAGGGCCCCAACCATGGCCTCTCGGTAAGCCGCTGTACCGCGAACGTCGTCAATCGGAGTAGCGGCCTCCTGTGCCAGCGACGCCGCCTCAGCCAGTGATTCCTGGGTCAAGGCTTTACCCTTTAGGAATTCTTCTGCCGCTTTTGCCCGAAAGGGAATCGGCCCCACCGCGCCCAGGGCAATCCGGGCATCGCGACACGTCCGACTATCACCCTCCAGAGAAATCACCGAGGCAATGCCAACAGTAGCAATATCCATTGCTCCTCGAGGGCTGTGCTTTATGTAAAGAGACCCCGTATTGGGCAACGGCGTTGGCAAAGTTAATTCCGTGAGGATTTCGCCTGGTTCGAGCGCGGTGCGGCCAGGTCCCTTGAAGAACTCGGTCAGTGGCAAAGAACGGTTGCCCGCCGAACCGGCGATAGTGCACTGCGCGTCGAATGCCAACAGGGCAGGAAGCGTGTCGCCGGCGGGGGATGCGTTGCAGAGATTCCCCCCCACAGTCGCCAGGTTCCTAACCTGCACGCCGGCGAAGGATGTGGCGCCGGCAGCCAGCGCCTGGTAACGTCGCCTTACCTGGGGATGGGACTCGATAGCCTGTACCGTTGCCAGGGTTCCAAGCCTGAGTCCGTTCCCCGAACTGTACGAAACGCGACTCAAACTGGAAATTCCCTTTAGATTGACTACGTGGGATGGTCGCCAGAATCCCTGCCGCCAGCGCACCAGAAAATCGGTGCTGCCGGCGACTAGCCTTGCATCTTCCCCATGCCGCTCCAGTAGCGAAATGGCTTGACGAACATTTCTTGCTTCCAGGAAATCGAACCTGAGCATTGGAAACTCCTGGTACGAAGTTACTAGCCTGTTTCTGAGGGTCCCGTACAGAATATACGGTCTAATTTCGTTTCAGTTGCCGCAATTATATGGGCCGCTGGAAAACAGGGTCAACAAGAACAGGATCAACAGATGGAAATACGGACACTCTTACCGAGAATACGCACGGTATTTAGTTGGTCTAAGGCCTCTCTCATCTTGAAGCTATGCGGTTGCTACCGGTTTTGCCTTCTGTTACCCTAACCCGCAATCGGCTACGAGTCCAGTTCCCAAGAGTGTTGCCAAGTTGATGTGTTCCTGGCCCTTTCCAATGATGATTTTCGAGGAGACAATTGGCACAGGCTCCTGAAGTTCACGTTTCCCTGTTTGTGACCTGCATAGTCGACCAGCTTTATCCGCAAGTAGGTGTGAGCGTGGTTAATGTGCTGCGCAAGCATGGCGTTGTGGTCGATTTTCCTCAAGACCAGACGTGTTGCGGACAGCCCCTCTACAATTCCGGCTTCACTCAATTGGCTCGCCAACTGGCCGAGCGAGTCCTGAACAGTTTTTCCCTGAGTCAGTATGTTGTTGTTCCGTCCGGCTCTTGCGCGGCCATGCTCAAGGTCTTCTATCGGGAGTTGTTTTCGGGGGAACCTGAGTTGGAAGAAAGGGCGGCCCACCTGTCCGACCGTGTCTATGAATTTTCAGAGTTTCTCGTAAAGGTTCTTGGAGTGAAGGATTCAGGCGCAACCTTTCCGGCAAAGGCTACTTTCCATTCCAGTTGCCACCTTTTGCGCGAGATGGATGTCAGGGATGAACCGCTGCAACTGCTCGATCAGGTGAACGGGTTCGAACTCACTGCTCTGCCTCAGGCAGAAACCTGCTGCGGTTTTGGTGGGACTTTTTCGATCAAATATCCCCACATCTCTGAGGGAATGATGGCGGACAAGATTGCCAATGTGCTCTCCACAGATGCTACTACCCTCGTCTCATGTGACATGGGCTGCCTTATGCACATTGGCGGCGGGTTAAGTCGTCAAGGACTCAATGTGGAGGTCCGACACATTGCCGAAGTCCTGGATGGAGCGGCCGTAGATGGAGGCTCTTCTAGTGGCTGAGATCAAGACCAGGGAATTCGTTTACGCTTCGGGTGCCGCAATGCAGGACGAGAGTCTGCAACGGGCGCTACGACAGGTAGGCGGCGGCTTCAATGATGCCCGGCTGGATGCTATCGATGAAGTAAGTTGGGAAGCTTGGGAAGAGTGGCGCGAAGAAGCGCGCCGGATTAAGATTCACACCCTTGACCACCTGGATTATTACCTGGAACTATTGCACGAACGGGTCACGCAAGCTGGCGGACAGGTTCACTTTGCTAACGATTCTGCCCATGCCAATGCCATAGTCGCAGAAATAGCGCGGTCCAGGCAGGTTAAGATCGCTACAAAGAGCAAGTCCATGGTATCGGAAGAGTTGGATCTGAACCGTGCCCTGGAAGCCAGCGGAATAGACGTTTACGAGACCGACCTGGGTGAATATATCATCCAATTAGCCGGGGAAACCCCGTCCCATCTGGTAGCCCCTGCCCTCCACAAGACCAAGGAACAGGTGTCGGAGCTTTTCCACGACAAGCTGGGCGTCCCGCTCACCGACGACATTGAGGAAATGGCCCGTGTGGCGCGGCACACACTTCGTGAGAAGTTCCTCAACGCCGATCTGGGTATCAGCGGGGCGAATTTCCTGGTGGCCGAAACCGGTTCTCTGGTCATAATAACCAATGAGGGCAACGGCCGCCTCTGCACTTCGGCTCCCCGCATTCATATCGGGATTACCGGGATGGAGAAGGTGATTCCATCGGTTCAAGACCTTGCAGTATTTCTTCGCCTGCTGCCCCGATCCGCTACCGGTCAACGGTTGACGAGCTATGTCAGCATGGTTACGGGTCCCCGGCGGCCGGAGGACGAGGACGGCCCCGAAGAGTTCCACCTGGTGTTGGTGGACAACGGCCGCTCTCGGCTGCTTGCCGATCCGGAGTTGCGAGAGGCCCTTTACTGTATCCGCTGCGGGGCTTGCCTGAACATCTGCCCGGTGTATGGTAAGATCGGCGGCCACGCCTATGGCTGGGTTTATCCTGGCCCCATCGGGGCTATTGTTTCACCCATGCTTGTTGGTCTAAAAGAGGCTAAGGACCTTCCCCAAGCCTCCAGCCTTTGTGGCGCGTGCCGCGAGGTTTGTCCGATAAAGATAAATATCCCGCGCATGTTGCTTCACCTGCGTCACAAGATCGCGGAGAGCCCGGACGAGTCCGAAATCTCGGCCACTACCAGCGAGAAGCAGGCCGCCCAGGGTTATGCCTGGCTGATGAGCAATCCCTCTGCTCTGTCTGTCGCCAGCAAGGTAGGTCGGCTGGTTCAAACACCTTTTGTTTCCGACGGGAAAGTAACAAAAAGGGTATCCCTTCCGCTGGTTTCCAGGTGGACTGCGGGGCGTGATTTGCCTGCGCTCCCCAAGCAAACATTTCGGGATATCTGGTCGAAAGAGCTTGAAAATAAAGCTCAGAGCGGGAACTAAAGGCGCTTCTGGTGGATGATCAAAAAAATTCAACGCTGGGGGTACCCAAGGACGAGTTCCTAGCCCATGTCCGCCATGCCCTGGGCAGGCAGGAATCGTCTGAACCCGAGGTTCCGTACCACCGACTGACCGAGAGTTTGGCGGATTTGGAGGCCCAGGCGGCGGCCGCGAGGGGGCGAATTTCTGCAGAATCAAGTGCGCTCTTGGAACGGTTTGCCGAGACAGCCCAACTGCGGAGTTGGAACCTTTTTCGCACGACAAGTTCGGAGGAAGCAATAGGTTTTATCGTCGAACTGGCCCAGAGGCTGGACGTTGCTCAAATTGCAAGATCAGACCAGCTCGTATTCGCGGATCTGCCAATCGACCCGGCCTTGTTAAGCCAGGGAATTGAGTCAGTCATTGTTGCTCAAAACGATGACAATCCCCGTCAGCAACTTCGGAATCAAATTGTTGGGTCTGGGATTGGGTTAACTGGCGCCGACTACGCCGTGGCCGAGACTGGTTCAGTGGTAGTAATGCCACGTAAAGGTTTGAGCAGGCTGGTTTCCCT
Organism: Dehalococcoidia bacterium; assembly: GCA_965215975.1. Classification (GTDB taxonomy): domain Bacteria; phylum Chloroflexota; class Dehalococcoidia; order Lucifugimonadales; family UBA3495; genus Bin22. Next base: position 2,997,386 of record OZ244136.1, read on the forward strand.
GGTGCCACCAGTGCATGTTGCCGTGGTGAGGGTTGAGGACTTGGTTGATACCTTGGATGACGTGTTCTTATTCCGACGCCTCGAATATCACCGGAACGGCGGGGATATGGGCAGTTACCTGAATTTCATTTCCGGTCCCAGCCGCACTGCCGATATCGAAATGAAGCTGGTGGTGGGGGTTCACGGTCCCAGGGAAGTCCATTTGGTTCTGCTCGGTTAGAGTACCACTTCAAAGAAGGAGCCCCGGAGGCTATTAGATGCCTGTCAGGATAGGATTCAGCCAGTTCCGCAAGCAAATGCTGGAGAAGGAACTCGAAAATATCATGGGTCTTTTGCCTCAATTGGGCGTGGGAAAAGTCTATTTAACCGGGGACATGGTTAGCGGAGACATCTCGCCCGACAGCAGGATTGACCTTGTAGTAGTTCATGACACCGATGCGACTTTCGGGCGGAGGGAAGACTTCTTTTCATACCACTTGAGCAGCATGGTTTCCGTGGACTGCCAGGTCTACACGCCGGAAGAATTCGAGCAATTGGCTCACACACTTCCGGCGCTCATAGCCACATTAAAGCATGGACGGGAGATTTTCAGTGCCGAATAACTTGGCCGAAGGGGCTCGCTGGCTGCGCCAAGCCGAACAAGACCTGCTGGATGCCCAATACAACCGGGAAGGAGGTCGCTTCAACCTGGCTTGCTTCCTGTGCCAGCAGGCGGCTGAAAAGGCCGTAAAAGCATACTTGTACCATCGCGGAGCTGAGGATGTATGGGGCCACTCGCTGATCGATCTTTGCGAAGACGCCAAGTTATTTGAGATGTTTTTCGACACCGTGAAGAGTGAGGCCCGCCAACTGGACAAGTACTTTGAGATCACTCGTTATCCTGGTTTTCTGCCCGGCGGAATTTGCTCCGAAGCTTTTGAAGACCTGGATGCTGAACGCGCCCTATTTTTGGGCAACACTGTCGTCGACTTCGTCAAGGAACGATTGGGCTAATAATCACAGTCTAGCTTCTGAACCCTGCCATAAGCAGCCGAACGGTGCGTTCTGCTGCTCCTTCAAGCAATTCCTCTGTTCTGGCGAGGCTGCGTTCAAAGCTCATTGGCCGGTCGGCGATACAGACTACTGCGGCTATCCCGTGCTGGTATAGCTCTTCGTATCCTTCACCCAGGCTGCCAGCCAAGATGACAGTGGGGACCTGGTAGGGCGCCGCCTTTCTGGCCACTCCCACGGGAGCTTTGTCATAAATGGATGACAAGTCTGCCCTGCCTTCTCCGGTCAACACCAGATCAGCATCCCTGATGTTTTCATCAAACTTGAGCACCTCGCAAACGAGGTCAATGCCTGACTGAAGCCTGCACTGGGCAAAGGCCATAAGACCTGCGCCTAAACCACCTGCCGCTCCAGCACCCGGGTGGTCTTCGTTGAGGAAGTCAATTCCCAAGTCCCGACGAGCAACGCGAGCAAAATTGGCCAGGGCTACGTCAAGTTCGGCTACAATCGCCGGCGTCGCGCCTTTCTGGGGACCGTAGATGGCTGACGCTCCCGAGGGGCCGCATAGCGGGTTGGTCACATCGGTCGCGCCGATGATAGTCACTTCCCGCAACCTGGGGTGGAGATTGGATACGTCGATCATTTCTAGACGTGCCAGGGAACTACCTCCTTTGGGCAGCGGTTTGCCTTGATCGTCCAGGAACATGGCTCCCAGGGCAACGGCCATGCCCATGCCTGCATCATTGGTAGCGCTGCCGCCCATTCCCACGACAATCCTGGAGAACCCTTTATCAAGCGCCTCCCTAATGATTTCACCGGTCCCGTATGTAGTAGTTGTCCGTGGATTGCGGCGACGGGGCGGAACCATGGCAAGGCCGGATGCCCGGGCCATCTCTACTACAGCGGTCTCGCCGTCACCCATTACGCCCCAGGAAGCTTCAACGGCATGGCCCAAAGGGCCAGTAACAATGTTTCGGAAAATCTCGCCTCCGGTGCTGTCCACCAGAACTTCCAGTGTGCCGTCGCCGCCGTCTGCCACCGGTACCAGCACGGTAACCGACTCGGGTGAGGCCTTTAGCACACCTCGTTCAATGGCCTGAGCTGCCGACATGGCCGTTACACTGCCCTTAAAGCTCTGCGGTGCTATTACTATCTTCATCGTCCGCATCCACCCTCCCTTTCAAATTGTATCTATTTTAAACGCTCTCTGCTAAAATCGGGGCACGCCGCAGCTATGCAGCGGTCCCGGGAGGTGCTTCGTTGCCGTCAAAAGAAGAACTGAAGCGCCAGGTATTTGATGCCATCGACGCCAAGGCGGATGAGCTGATCAACCTGGCGCAGACCATTCTGAACAATCCCGAGCCGGGCTTCAGGGAAGTTAAGACCGCCCAACTGGTATCGGGTAAGTTCGCCGAAATGGGCATTCCGTTCAGGTCCGGACTCGGTTTGACAGGAGTACGGGCCGATTTGCTCGGCGGCAGCCCTGGTCCGACCATGGCATTGATGGGAGAGCTCGATTCATTGATCGTCAACGAACATCCCTATGCCGATTCTACTACGGGTGCCGCCCACGCCTGTGGACATCACTGCCAGATCGGTATGTTGATGGGAGCGGCCGTTGGACTGAACCAGCCTGAGGTTTTGTCGGAATTGAGCGGTCGCGTCGCGTTGGTGGCAGTCCCTGCCGAAGAATACATAGAAATAGAATACAGGGACGGGTTGCGCCGCGAAGGCAAGATAGAGTTCCTGGGTGGAAAGCCGGAGTTGATCAAACTCGGCGAATTCGACGACGTTGATCTGGCCATGATGGTCCATACGACCAGCACTGTTGAAGAAGGCAAGCTCTGCATCAGCGGCACCAACAATGGGACAGTGGCGAAGAAAATTCAGTTCTTGGGAAAGGGATCCCATGCCGGTGGCTCTCCCCATCTTGGCATAAACGCCCTTAATGCGGCTACGCTGGCACTAACTGCCATTCACTATAACCGAGAAACTTTCCGAGATTCCGACACAGTGCGGGTCCATCCCATAATCACCAAGGGCGGAGAGGCAGTAAGCGCCGTCCCCGCCGAAGCCAGGATGGAAACCTTTGTGCGTGGCAGGACCCTTGAGGCCATCATGGACGCCAACAAAAAGGTTGACCGGGCCCTCCGTGCTGGGGCTATGGCCGTAGGAGCAGGCGTAAGAATTCAGACCATTCCCGGCTACATGCCGCTCAGTCAGAACCAGCAGATGAACGAACTCTTTCGGCCCAACGCTGCTTATCTCGTTGGCACGGAAGGTGTTGGGCATGTCGCTCACCGAACGGGCTCCACAGACATGGGAGACATCAGCCAGATAATGCCGGCCATTCATCCCTATGTGGGCGGAGCATCTGGCCTGGGGCACGGTGCTGATTATGTAGTCAAGGATTACCAGTTGGCCGTAATTACGGCGGCCAAAGCCATGGCGGCCACCGTGGTGGACATGTTGGCTGACGGAGCCAGCGCGGGCAGCAAAGTGGTAGCGGAACACCGGCCTGAAATGACACGCCAGGAATATCTGAAGTTCATGCGGTCTCTGGCCAGTGAACAGACCTTTGAGGCAGAACTAATATGTTAACTAGGGAAGAATTGAAACAAAGGGCTGTCGCTGCAATCGACCGTCACCGTGATGAAATCATTGGGGTGGCTCGCCAGATTCTTGACAATCCCGAACCGGGATTCAGCGAGCACAAAACGTCTCAATTGGTTGCGGACAAATTCGATGAAATGGGCATTCAGTATCGTCGTGGGCTGGCGCTTACCGGAGTCAAAGGACATGTAACTGGTGGGGGCGGCCCCGGCCCCAAGGTCGCCGTCATTGGCGAACTGGATTCATTGATAGTCAATGAGCACCCGCATGCCGATGAGGACACCGGCGCCGCTCACGCGTGTGGGCACCACTGCCAAATAGGTATGATGCTTGGGGCCATTCGAGGGCTGACTCAACCGGAGGTGCTGGCGGAACTGTCCGGAGAGGTGGTGCCCTTTGCGGTTCCAGCCGAAGAGTTTATCGAAGTGGCGCGGCGCTTGCAGCTACGTGAAGAAAAGAAGCTTGAATTCATGGGAGGCAAGCAGGAACTAATCAGGCTGGGCGAATTCGACGATGTGGACATGGCAATGATGTGCCATACTGCCAGCGACATGGGCGACCACAAATTTGCCGTGGGAGGCACCAGCAACGGGCACGTCGTAAAGTACGTGCAGTTCCTGGGCCGCGGGTCCCACGCCGGTAGTGCTCCCCACTTGGGTATCAATGCCCTGAATGCCGCTTCCTTTGCCCTCCAGGCCATACACAACAACCGGGAAGTTTTCCGCGGCGAGGATACAGTACGCGTTCACGGGATAATGACCAAGGGCGGCGAGGCTGTAAACGCCGTCCCAGCCGACGTGCGGCTGGAGTGGCGAGTGCGGTCTGCCTCTCCCAAGGCGGTGGTGAAGAATTCGGCACTGGTGGACAGGTGCTTCAAGGCTGGAGCCCTGGCGGTTGGAGCCAAGGTCAACATCACCAATATCCCAGGCTACCTGCCTATGAAGCACGATACCCACCTGCAAGAGCTGTTCAGGCAGAACGCGGTTTCGGTGGTGGGGGAAAATAGGACTCTGGTCATCCCAGGACGCCGCAACAGGGGCGGGTCTACCGATATGGGGGACTTGAGTCACCTTATGCCGGTTTGTCATCCCTATGCGGCCGGAGCCGTCGGTTCGGGGCACAGCAAGGAATATCTGGTTGCCGACTACGAGGCTGCTGTCGTCAACCCGGCCAAGGTAATGGCCATGGTGGTGATAGATTTGCTGGCTGATGGTGCCAAAAAAGCCTCGGAAATTACGAGCTCTCACCGTCCTGCTATGAAAAAAGCTGCCTATCTCCGCTTCCAACGGGAGAGGGCAGATTTTGTGGAGTTTGATGGTGCTCAGTAGAATGCGAGCTAACGTAGGTTCTTCAGAAGGGTCGCGCCTGAGGGTGCGACCCTTATTAATTGGTAAGATCCATTGTTTCGTGAAATCAATTGACCCACCTAGAAACTGATAAGCGAAGGCAAATACTGCATGACGGCCCCGGCTATTAGAGGAACAGTCATATTGTCATCGAAAGGCGATGGGGCCAGCTCAACCAGGCCGGCGACGACCGCTCCGGCAATGAATATCCACTGAAATTCCGTTACTCCGGCGAATACCAAGAGGCCAATCACCATTAGCGACACGGCAATGAAGGCCATAGTCCCAACCGGAGACTTTCCAAAAACCCTCGGTCCGGGCATGGGCCGCCCTACCAGGGCGGCCGCGGGGTCGCCCAAGGACAAGAACAGAAGGACGGCTATGGCAACAGACTTATCAAACAGTAAAAAGGCTAAGCAGGCGCCAATCAGCAGGTAAGTAGCGCCGGTAATTCGGCGGTCCTCGTCCCTTTTGAGAAGCAAGCGAAGGGATTGCAGAAAGATTCGATTTAGCCAGGCAACTCGGAAGCGGATGATATCCAGGGCGAGGCTTGCGACAGCAAGAATTCCGGCTAGCTGGGCTGTTAAGGGGTCACACACGAAGATCGCAACAACTGGTATCGATGACCCGACAGCAGCGTGGAACAGACGACGGGGCCATAGCGGGCCGCCGCAGGCTGGAATTCCCGATTCCTGCGAGAAGTTCAAGGCTGGGGTAAATTTGCGGTGACTGGCTGAGGCGTCAACCAAAGTTGCATTGAGCTAAACCCAGCCAGTGACCTAACCGGCCCAGGTATTCCTAGAACTCAATGGTCAGGCCGTCCCCTGCTCTCCACCGGAGTTCCCGTATTTCTACGTCCTTGGGGACCTCGAAAATCAACCACCCATCGACCCCGAATCCTTGCAACAGCTCAAATGCTTTGGTGGTTCCGTCGTTGTAGGAAGTATTCCAAAGGAAACAAAGGTTTCGAGGTTGCTGGTCAGAAATTGGGCATTTGGCAACTCGTTGCTCAGCCACATTTTCCGGAGTGCCAATTTCCTCGGGCCGTTCCTTCACATCAATAGGGAAGTACTTATCGTGGAAGAAATCGCGCACTTCTGCGGCGCCCTGGTCGATGTCAACAATGGCGCTGGTGGCCTTGTGGTTTTCCACCTTTACCCGCATCATCAAGAGTTCCTGGCTTTCTTCTTCCGGGGCGATCCGGTAATATGTGGGGGCCTCGCCGCCTCTGGGCAGAGTGTAGATCAACTCGGGGGCCCTCTCCATCGCTACAACGCTAACGTGTAGAGTGCGCCCTGTATAGTACTTTCCTATTGCCGGAGAAACGTCGGCGCAACCGACCACAGCCAGTAATGTCAAGGAGAAAAAAAGAACTAACGAAGTCTTTAGGCTTGATTTTGAAAACAAAGAATACCTGTTCATACCCTCTTCAGGAACCTGTCGTAGTTAGTGTGGGCAGTTGGCGAAGCCGACTAACCAGGTCAACCAAAACGCCCAGCAAATAATCCACTTCTTCTTCAGTATTTTCCTTGCCCAGAGTAATTCGGAGGCTGCTCCGGGCCAATTCAGCCGTTTGTCCCAGTGCCAATAATACATGCGACGGCTCCAGTGAGCCGGAACTGCATGCGCTGCCACTGGAAGCCGCCACGCCCGCCATATCCAGGCCCAAAAGGATAGACTCTCCCTCAACACCCTCAAAAGAAAAGTTTATGTTGTTGGGGAGCCGTTGGATGGGATGGCCGTTCAGATTGGTGTCGGGCACAATGTCAGTCACTTCCCTAATTATACGGTCTCGGAGGACCGTACAGTTCGCAGAAGTGTCCTCCCTGCTTGTGTCGGCCATATCCAATGCCACGGAAAGGCCCACTATGCCGGCGATATTCTCCGTGCCCGACCGCCTCTCCCGTTCCTGCCCTCCGCCTAACAGAAGCGGCATATAGGGGGTTCCCCGTCGCACAAACAGGACACCGGTGCCTTTTGGCCCATAGAACTTGTGCCCGGACAGACTAAGCATATCTACACCAAGTCTGCGCACGTTCAGGTCGAGGAAACCGGCGGCTTGAACCGCGTCGGTGTGCATGACTATTGTTCGGTCCAATTCTCCTGCCCGCTTTTGGACCGCTGCAGAAATCTCGGAAATTGGGTTAATGGTTCCAATTTCGTTGTTGGCGTACATTATGGACACGAGGGTAGTCCGCGGGCCAGTTGCATTGTAAACCTGTTCTGGGCTGACGTTCCCATATTCATCCACGGGAAGAAAGGTCACCTCGTAACCCAGGTTCTCGAGATATTGGCAGGTATGTAGCACTGCATGGTGTTCTACGCTTGAAGTTATGATGTGGTTTCCCGTCTCATGTAGGGCAGTGGCAGCGCCGATGATTGCCGCATTGTCCGATTCGGTGCCACCGCTGGTGAACACAACCTCGCTCGTCCGGCAAGCCAACACCTTGGCCACTCGCTCCCGGGCGCTATCCAACGCATAGCGAGCCTCTTGCCCCACCGTATGTACGCTGGAGGGATTCCCATAGAGCTGGGTAAAGTAGGGCAGCATAGCCTCGAGGACTCGAGGGTCGGTAGGAGTGGTTCCGGCGTGATCCAGGTAAATGAGGCCTGGAGATGACATAGATAACCTCAGTTGTATCCTGCGACACATTTTAGCACAGCCAGCTTCCGCCCGTAGGTAAGATATTGCAGCCGGAAATACGGCACACAACTAATTTCATCGAAAAGTTGTCTTCGGAAGTACGCCTGCTTAGATTTCGGGCATATAAGCGCCGGTTAGCAGGCCGAGCTAACGCCGTCGCCGTCGCAACTGCACCAAGAGCAATATTTCCGACCGGCTGATAATTCCTACGGGATAGCTGTCGCGAACCAGTGCGGCTGCTTGCCAACCTTCGGCGTCCATACGCTCCATGGCATCAAAGGCCCCCAAGTCGGCATGCAGAGAGGGAAAAGAGTCCAAAGGGGCCATGAGTTGGCCCAGGGTGGCGTTCTGTAGAAACTCTGAAGAGGTATTAGCCACAGCTCGGCCAGTGACTACTCCATACGGTGGTCCATCTACCAGTATCCCGTGATAATTGGACCTGGAGAGGGCCAACAAAGCCTCTGTCGAAAGGGCTGAAGTGTTCCCGGGAAGCAAGCTCCACTCTGCCGTCATTGCTTCAGACACCCGGCAGGACCGGAGCACCTTCCTTGTTGCCTCTTGGCGATAGTTGGTCGTTGCAACGTAAAAGAGGAACCCACCGACCAGCGCGACCCAGAAGGATTGGAACGCGCCAGTTATAGCCCAAGCGATGCCCCCACAAACCATGATTATCCCAAGACCCTGCCCGGCTCTAATAGCCAGCTTGGTAGCCAGCCAATAGTTGCCGGTCACACCCCATATACCGGCCCGAAGGATGCGTCCTCCATCAAGGGGAAAACCCGGCAGCATATTAAATATGCCAAGGGAAAGGTTTATGGCGAATAACGTGAACAGGCCAGCGCTCAAGTAAGAGCTGTATTCCCCAAACAGGTACCAGGAGAGTCCTAGAATCACCGCAAGGCCCAGGCTGGTGACCGGACCCACTACTGAGACCAGGAACTCAGTTAAAGGGCGCTGGGCCTCCTGAGCGAGCTGGGACACCCCGCCAAAGATAAACAGGGTGATGCCACGCACCGGAATCCCCTTAGCCAGAGCTACCAGACTGTGGGACAACTCGTGCACGAGCACCGAAAGAAAGAAGAGCACTGTAGTCAGGACGGCGACCGCCCAACGGGAAGCCAGGGGCCAATGGGGATAAAATTCGCCGAACCTGGTCGACATCAGGAAGATTACCAGGCCGAAGACAATCAGCCAGCTATAGTTGATACCTATGGGTATGCCGAAAATCTTCCCTAGTCGGATGGACGCATCCATTTGGCTAAGCTACCCATTCCCCTGTCTGGCCATTCGGCACCGCACCATATCCCAGGGTGGTCCCGGCCAGGCAAGCACTAAGTCAGTAAGGAGTCCATATATTCATCTAAACATATGGCACACTATTTAGCCAGCGGAGGAAAAAGAGCGGGATACCAAAGCATGAAGGCAGACTCGAAAAAGCAATAGAAAAACAGGCGAACTACAAGTGTAGAAACGGGGCGTGAAGTAGCGCCGGTCAGACCACGTTTGGTCGAACAGGTGAATGGGAAGATGTGGCCACCAGCCCGATTATCTTGTAGATAAGCTTTGCCGCAGTATAGGTGCAGGCAGGTGGCCCGTCCAGGGGAGCCAACTCGTTGACGTCGAATCCCACGATCTGCCTGGTTTCTGCCACGGTACGCAGGATGGCCACGATGTCATTCCAGAACATTCCCCCGGGCTCCGGGGTGCCTACTGCTGCCATCAACGATGGGTCCAGAACATCAAGGTCAATACTTATGTAAACTTGATCTCCCAAGTCGGAAACTATTCTACGGGCGTAGCAGTCTACCGTCTCATCGTTGGGTTGGGGCCAGGGAAACGCAGGTACTCCCTCGGCTTTTAGGTAATCACGCTCTTCGGGAGCCATGCTGCGGACTCCGGCAAGGGTTACCGGGCAGTGCTCGTTAATACGGCGGGCGCCCGACGAGTGGCCCCAGGACGTTCCGAGGTAACTGTCCCTTAGGTCAGCGTGGGCATCTAGGTATAGCGCGGACATATGGGGATAGGCTTCCAGGTGGGCCAGGGCTGACCCGATACAGACGGAATGGTCGCCGCCAATTACCCCCACCAAACGATCGGGGGACAGAAAGCTCCCCACAGCTCGTCGGACTCGATCAACCATTTGTGCGGGGTCTCCGGTATGGGGTTCGACGGCTGGGGTAGTATGAATACCCACTTGGGAGACATCCAGATCCAGTTCCCAGTCGTAATCTTCCAAAGCGTAGGAAGACTCAATGATGGCGGAAGGCCCCTGTCGAGCGCCACTGCGAACGGAAGTAGTACTGTCGTAAGGTACGGGGATCAGGACTACCCCGGCTGTCGACAGGTCGGATTGATGAGGAGGCAACGCCAGGAAGTTGGACGGAATCCAAGGCAGGTTTATGTCATCCTGTCCGTCCAAGATACGGTATGACCTTTAAGAAAGGAGAGCGGAGCGTTGTTCCTGGGTTTCGGTAAGGCCTTGATCACCATTGAGCCATTCGAGGCCACGGTCAAGAAGCCAGGTTTTCATGTCCTTCAGGTCGAACAAGTCCTTCGCGTCAAGTGTGGCCTGTTCGTTGTCGAAAGACTTGCAGGAAAAGATGTCAATATTAACGTAATTCCGGTAAGGAAAGGTATGAATACTGATGTGGCTCTCCGCTATTATGACGAATCCTGAAACCCCGGCATCTTCGATCTTGGGACCGTTGTATTCCAGAACATTTGGCTCGGTGATCCTGGTCATACCGAGTTTGTCAGGATAGTTGATCAAAAACTCCCTGACCAGTTTCGCATCCCACATCTTGCCGGTGTCACCAGCATATCCGTCAATAACCAGGTGCATCTTTGGTGTCTTTCGCCTCCGAAGGGTCAAAAAATCAAGCTGGGGACAGTTACGTCCCCCTGGCTAACTCTTGGCAAATGCCGACGTATAGAATATCATCACTAATGCTTTTGTTCAATGTAGATATAAGAGGGGGGACAGGCGAATCTTCTGTAAGTCGACCTCGCAACAAGGGGTCGGACGTGTCGAATACTTCGCCAGCTGGGAAATGGAAGAGCAAAAAACTGACGTTTTGATGATTCAGGCCAGTGGCTTGACGCACTATTACGGTCCTCAGCCTGCTATCGAGGACGTCAATTTTGGCGTCAAGAAGGGCGAAATCCTGGGTTTCCTTGGCCCCAACGGCGCAGGCAAGACTACTACCATGCGTATTCTGACGGGCTTTATGCCTCCCACCCAAGGGAAGGTGACGTTGGCCGACTTTGATGTGGTAGAGCAGTCGCTTGAGGTACGAAGGCGGATCGGTTACTTGCCTGAAACGGTTCCGCTCCACACCGAAATGCAGGTGACAAACTATCTGAAGTACATGGGAACCCTGAGAGGCATGCCAGCGCGCCAGATCAAGCGCCGAGTTGGAGAAGTCGTCGAGGTTTGCCGATTGCAGGACTACCACAAGACCATCATTGGCAAGCTGTCCAAAGGATTTCGGCAGCGGGTGGGCATTGCGCAGGCCATTCTTCACGAACCGGAAGTTCTTGTATTGGATGAACCAACCATCGGTATTGACCCAATTCAGGTCGTGGAAACCCGACGTCTGATCCAGGACTTGGGTAAAGAACAGACCGTGGTGCTCAGCAGCCACATCCTGCCTGAAGTGAATATGATTTGCGAGCGGGTGCTGATCATTCACGAAGGCCGTATAGTCGCCGAAGACTCGCCTAGCAATTTGGCTCAGCGCCTTCAGGGAGTGGACCAGTTGCAGGTTGAGGTTGGGGGGCCAGTTCAGGAAGTGCTAGCCACACTCCGGCGCGTCCCCGGTGTTTCCGAGGTTAACCACCGGTACCAGCAGGGCCGGAACCTGTTTATTGTTCAGGTCCAGCGGGGCCGTGATCTGCGGGACGAGATTTCCCGAGCCGTGGTCAGCAACGAGTGGAGTCTACTCAGCATGCAGTTGGTGAGCATGAGCCTTGAGGACATTTTCCTGAGACTAACAACTCACGAGGAGCTCTAGAATGCGGACAATCCAGGCAGTGGCCTGGAAGGAAATTCAAGCCTATTTCGGCACTCCTATAGCCTACATTGTTGGAATGATTTTCCTGGCTATAACCGGAATTATCTTTGCCGCCGGCGTTGTGCCCAGCGAGAACAACCCCTTCCCGGAAGCCACTCTAGCCACCTTGTTCAGTTCCATATGGAGTACCATTCTCATCGTTCTGATTGCCCCGGCTCTTACTATGCGCCTTCTGGCGGAGGAACAGAAATTGGGAACAATCGAACTGCTTCTCACGTCTCCAGTGAGAGACTGGGAAATTATAATTGGAAAATATTTGGCCAGTTTGGCATTCTTGGTGGCTTTGCTCGCACTTACATTGTATTATCCCCTGCTTCTCTATATCTTTGCCGAACCTGATATGGGTCCAATTTACTCGGGTTATCTGGGCATGTTCTTGTTTGGGGCTGCAGCTTTGGCGATCGGCATGTTGACTACGACCATCACTAGCAACCAGATTGTTGCCGGCTTTGTGGCCATGGGCATTATCGCTGCCCTGTCTTTCGTCCATTTCAGTTCGGACCTGGTTGGAGGAATCGCTTCCGTACTAATCAACGAGATAGGACTCCAGTCCCACTTTGAGGATTTCGGAAGGGGAGTTATAGACACCAAGCACATAGTTTACTTCTTGAGCGTCACTGCCGTATTTCTCTTCCTGGCAATCCGGGCGCTGGAATTCCGGAGATGGAGATAGAATGAGCGAAGAACCGACAAATGTGAGTGGGGACTGGCGGCGGCGCCGTCGAGGCGAACGTTCTACCCGTCCCCCTCAATCTGACGCCCCGGAAACTACCGCTGCAGATAAAGAGGAAACACAGGAAGTAGAGGTAAGGTCCAGGACACTCTTCAGCTTTTTTGAACCTTCCCTTAACACTATCGGCACTTTTGGAACCCCGCTGGTTATCGCCGGCATAGTTGCCATCGTCGCTGGGGTAACCCTCGTAGCCTTTGTTAGTTCCATGCGCCTTTACGGCTTCATCAGCCTCGGTTTTGGAATAGCCCTTCTAGTCCTGGTTGGCCTCATCTCGCTGAGTACTGTAGTGGCAGCCTTTATCAGCCGCACTGGCAGGTATGGTGTTAATTCACTGATAATGCTGGCGGCATTTCTGGGAATAATAATAATCGCTAATGCGGTCTCCTTCGGGACTAACGCCAGGCTGGACGTTACGGCCACGAATCAATACAGCCTGGCCGACCGTACCGAGCAACTGCTTGATGACCTTGACCAGGATGTCGAGGTTATTGCCTTCTACAAGGCGGAAGTCTCCCTGGGCCCGCAGGGCAGCGCAAGTGTTGCCTACCAGTTGCTTAATCGCGAAGACAAGGTTCGTGAGACTTTGCGCGAATTTGAGGCGACTCGCCCTACCAGGTTTCAGTCTTCATTCATTGATCCGGACGTTAACCCCCAGAGGGTCAACCAGTACTTTGGCGCCACTCCAATTGCCTTCGTCAACGAGTCGATTGTCGTAAAGGTAAAGGACGGAGATGTTCTGGACGTAATTCAGCCCAAGGACGCCGAGTACAGCCACCTGGAGCAGGACCTGGTCACCAGCATCCTGGTGGTGACGGGGCAGGAAAAGAAACCCATATATTTCCTTGATGGACACGGCGAGCGCAGCATTTCGAGTCCCGGCTCAGATGGCTACAGTGAGGTGCGCGTTGGACTGGAGCAGGACAATTACCGGGTGGACTCCTTGCGGTGGAGTCGCCAGAACGAAGATGTGAGCGTACCCGATGATGCCGCACTGCTGGTAATCGCCCGCCCGACCGGTGACTTGCCGGAAGCCCACGCCCAGGTGTTGAACCAGTTTTTGCAAGGCAAGAATCCCGACGGTAGTGACCGGCCCTCCGCAGGACGGCTGGTGTTCCTGGCCGACCCGGATACCCCGGAATCCTTCAGGCAATTCATGGCAACCTGGGGCGTGGTGATCAATTCTGGCTACATTCGCGACCTTGACGGTTCGTTGCCGGGCAATCCTCATACCTTAAGGCTGCAGACTGTAAATCCATTGGAACTTCCCGGAGAGATTGTTTCGCAGATTCCCAGGGAGGTACTTGAAACTCTCCTGCAAATTACTACTCCCAAAGGCAATTCCCTGGATCTCGTGCACATGCCGGGTGCTGCGGCCCTCCAGTCATTTGACGACGGTTCCGGGTTGAGGCAACCCGTTCCCCTGGCTTTCAGTTCCGGCAACAGCTACGTAATTCAAGATATCGAGCGAACGGAACCGAGGACTGACCAGGATAATGAACCGGACCCGGTTGGTCCCTTTACTCCGGTGACTTTCGTCCGAGCGCTGGGGCCCATTGGCGCGCCGGTTCCCTCGGACCCGTCCTCCGTCAGCGAGAACGATATAGCCAGCTTGGTGGTGATGGGCGACTCTGACTTTGTGTCGAACAGTTTCTACGACCGGGGCAGTGGCAAAGACCTTTTCCTCAACTCGGTAAACTACCTCGTAGGAGACCATTCCCTGGTTTCCCTGCGGCCCAAGGTCATCACCACAAGGGAATTCAACGTAGACCGCAACCAGGAGAACTTCGTCAAGTTCTCCTCTTGGCTGTTGCTGCCGGGCCTGATGGGATTGATGGCTGCTATGGTCTGGTGGGTTCGACGCTAGGTAAAGCTAGGGAATTCAGCGGGGAAAGGCTGAAGTAAACGGCTTTTCTGGTTGCTCTGGTACCTCCGGTAACGCCAATCCAGTTCGTGTGGGAACTGCGTATTCAGTGGATGAATCTCTTTCGGTTTCAACGATAGGTAAACGCTAGATGAACATACGGCTCACCGTTCTCTTGATTATTGTGCTCATCCTATTTGGAGGGACATTTGCCGGGGTAATTCTCACCAGGGACCCGGAACCCAAACAGGATCAGGCTTGGCTTTGGCGGGTGGATGATAATTCGCTGGTCAACATTACCGTCACGTTCGAAGGCGACACGATAGAATACCAGAAGAAACCCGGTGGCATACGCTGGTTCATAGTTGACGAAGACGGAGACCGCCAGGTCTACCAGGACAAGTGGAGCGGTACCCCTCTGTTGCTGAGCGGCCCCAAGGTTAACCGTACTTTGTCCGATGAAATGGAAAACCCTTCTCAGTATGGATTAGATCCGCCTGTCACGAGGGTTCAGATGACCGAGCGCACCGGCCGAACCTACGAGGCACACTTAGGCATCATTACCCCCGACGGACAGAACCAATATGCCAGACTGGTCGGGTCCCCGAAGCTCTTTATCGTGCCTCAGATTTGGGCCAGAGTGGTCAATCGCCTGGTTTTCCAGCCACCTTACCCTCGTCTGTACGATACTGATATACAGGACCGGGAGCTCTTGAATACCGGCAAGCAGGATGTCGTTTACTTTGAAGTAACTATGAATGAGGAAACGGTCATTTACGGCTCTGACGCCACTGGTGAGACTTGGTTCATCATCGAACAGGGAGAGGGAGAAGCCGAAGATAGGGAATTTGAGATTCCCGCGGACCTTTGGAATGGGGAAGATGAGCTTCTCGAGAACCCCAACGTCGTAGAAACAGTGACTGAAGATCTGGACAATCCCGAGGAGTATGGATTGGAGCAGGCAATGACCAGCGTTTGGCTAGCCACGAATGCCGACCAGACCCACGAATTCTTTCTCGGAGACCTGACGCCTGACGGCAAACAACGTTACGCTGTCAACTCCGGACAGCCGGAGTTGTTTACCGTGCCAGCAGAATGGGCGGCAGCATTAGAAAGATTGGCTACCGACCCGCCTTACCCACCTACCGAGGGCAGCTAGTCTGGGCAGCAGGATGTGCCAGATTCTCCAGATACCCCTGACATATTTTTTCCTTAAGCCGGCGCTTCCGGCCATACCAGCGGGCGAGGTGCATATTTGAAAGCTGAAATTCTTTCCATTGGCACCGAGTTGCTGATGGGCGAGTTGACCGATACCAACGCCTCCTGGATTGCGAGTCAATTGCCACCCCTGGGCATCCAGTTGCAGTGGGTTTCGATCGTCGGAGATGATCTGGAAAAGCTGGCGGACGCATTTTCTCAGGGTCTGAGACGGTCCGATATTATCTTTACCACCGGAGGGTTAGGGCCCACACAGGACGACCTTACCCGCGAGGCGGTGGCTCGAGCACTGGGCGAAACCCCCACTGTCCAGCAGGAGGTTATCGATAACCTTGAGCGTTACTTTGCGGGCCGGGGCATTGAAATGCCTTCCCATAACATCAAGCAGGCCCACCTCATTCCTTCCGCCCGGTTTGTCCGCAACCGCAATGGGACGGCTCCGGGTTGGTGGGTTGAAAATGATGGCCGTATAGTAGTGTGCATGCCCGGCCCGCCAGGAGAAATGCAACCCATTTGGCACGAGGAAGTGGCCCCGCTGCTAAAGGAAATGGTGGATGAAGAGGTAACCATCACACGAAATATAAAGACTCTAGGCATGTCTGAAGCTGCCATTGACGAAGAAATATCCGAATTTTTCGGACACGAGAATCCCTACTTGGGGATCTATTCCAAAGCCGATGGAATACACCTCCGGATCATAGCTAGGGCAAGAGATGAGGACGCCGCCCGCGATATGATAGTTCCGGTTGAGGCCGCTATCACAGACAGGTTGGGTCCGTACATTTGGGGGTACGATGCAGAGACCCCCGAGCAGGCTGCCGGTCAGGCTCTGACGGATGCAGGCTTAACCTTGGCCACCATGGAGTCGTGCAGCGGGGGCTTCCTGGCCAACAGCATTACCGACATACCCGGAAGCACTGGCTACTTTAGAGGTGGAATAGTAGCCATGACGTCCGAAATGCTAGTAGCAAACGGTGTTCCTAATCATGTGTTGGACAAATACGGCACAGCAAGCGAGGAAACTGCCGTAGCAATGGCTTATGCAGCCAGGGACGGCCTAGGGGCTGATTATGGTGTCGCCATAACCGGAGTGATTGGGCCCGAACCCGAGGAGAATCAGCCGCCTGGTCAGGTGTATGTGGCCATTGCGGGAAGGGAGTCGACCCGTAAGCTGCAATTTCGCACTCCGCCACGTCGAATTGTCATCAAGCGGCGGGTGGCCAACACGGCGCTCACAGAACTTCGCAAGCTGATCGTCGCAGAGAATCAATGATGCCGTAAACTGTATCGAAGTCACCAAAGAATGGGGCGGGTTTTAAACCCGCCCCATCGCGCTTGTTCCCGGAGTCTCCTGGCCCTCTACAGGGGCTTCGTATCCCTGGGCTAGGCGGTCAATTGCCTGTAGAGCATAGGCAACCGTTCTGGCAGAGCCCAGATATCGCCCAGCACCTCGTATCCCATATCGCCACACATCTCCTTGAGGTAGTCGTGACCTGCCTTGTCCACGGTCAGGCAGAAGGGTGTGATATCTTTCCGCTTAGCCTCCATCAGGGCCATGTGAGTGTCATGGACGGCGTATTCCTTCTCCACGCCTTCCCTGCTGTAGCCCCGGTCCTGGGGCCGTCCATCGCTGATTAGGAACATTATCTTGGTCGGCGAGTCCTGGTTTTCCAGCTTGGTTATGGCGTGGCGGATTGCGCTACCCATGCGGGTGGCATGGAGGGGCGTTATCTTGTCGATGCGCCTCTTAATCCGCTCACTGAAGTTTTCCTCAATATCTTTGATGACATAGAACTCTACGTTCTCTCGCCCGTAGCCAGAAAAGCCGTAGATACCATAGTTGTCACCGATGGATTCTAAGGCCGAGATCAAGAGGGCAGTGCTCTCTTTTTCAAGGTCGATAATACGCTTGTAGTGTCGGCGGACCAAGCCTTCGCGACGCCGGCGCAGCCAGACCATGTATTCTACCGGATCGTCCGGGGCGTCCCGGTCGTCCACAGTATGACGACCTTCGTCGATAGCTTCTGCGGTGGAAGCGCTCATGTCCAAAAGGAAAACCACAGAAACGTTTCGTTCAATCTTGTTGCGCCGCCAGTAGATTTTTTCGTCCGGCGGCACCTTCATTCGAATGTCTGCTGCCGCCTCCAACGCTGCGTTGAGGTCAATGTCCTCGCCATCTATCATCCGGTAAATTTTCCGGAAGGTTTCCGGCATTATCAGCTCGAACTGACGCTTGATGTGAGTCAGAAGAGTCGAGTAGTTCTTCAACGAATCGTTATAAAATGCTGAATCGCCTTCGTCCAGAGATTTTTCCTTGACCACGCACCAGCGCGGCTTGTAGTCATTGGCTCGGAAGTCCCATTCGTCATAGACGTAAGTCTTGGGCTCTCGGGCTTCCAGCTCCCCTCCCTGGTCATCGTCGTGCAGCAACGGCCCGTACCCTTGACCGGGCTGGGAATTGGGAGGAGGAACGCCGGCCTCCTTCATAATGTTCTGAGCAAAGGTGCTCATACTGTTGTTTATGTCACCCTGCTCTGCGTCCAACTCCAGTTCGGCGCTATCCTGCAGTAATTGCTCCAGCATCTCCTGGGAAAGAGGCTCCCCTTCGCCCTGCTGGTTTTGGTCCATTTGAAGCTTGGTGAGGAGTTGAACCATCTCAGGCTTGAAGTCGCCACGATAGTCCACTGGTTCCGGAGAATCATAAGGATCGCCTTCGCCGCTGTCTCCAGAGGCATTTTGAGAGGCTTGCAACTTGTCCAGGAGAGACTGGAACTCCTCCTCGGAAAAGTCGCCAGGTTCCTCCATATCTTCCGGTTCCCACTGGTCTTCGGGTTGAGTTTCGTTCTCCAGTCGCGAAATAATCTCGTAGGCCCGCAGAGTAGCTTCCGCCGTGTCTTCCACGTTGGCCGAAGCGTCCCTCAGCACTAGCAGAATCTGGGCCAGCATGGTCGCCTCTTCCCTGAAGTCCACGGGAATGGGTAGGTTGTTGAACTGGTCCAGGCTCATCCTGATCAGTAGTTCGACCAGCGCCTCCTGCAGAGGCATGTCCTCGACCTCCGGTCGGCGGGCCAGAGTGTCCGACTGCACGTCAACGGCGACCCGACGAATGCCCGGGTACTCGACCTTGATGCGGAAATCCAGTCGGCAGTCCTCCAGGACTGTGAAAAGGTCAAAGGCAAGGTGACGGTTGTCGAAAAGGCTGAGAAAGCGTCCGATGTCAGTAAAGGCACGAACTTGGCCGTCGGCCTCGACGTCGCCCACCAGCACGTCATTGCTAATTTCCAGAGCTCCCCGCTGTCGCTCCAAAGCATAACGCCTTTCCTCCTCAAATCGGAGGGCTGGCTTGGTAAAGTCGTAGAAAAAACTGCCGAACTCCAGATGGCCCACTTGATGGGTAGCAACCACCTTGAACCACGAGAAGTTCTGGCTCTTGTCCTGGTAATGGTCCACCACCGGGGGCAAGAAGACCTTTGTGCCGTCCGTGGATGCAGTGTCCTCGTCCACCCAGCCAATATTGCGGCGTACCAGTTCCTGGGTGTTCATGACCTCTATGGGAGTACCTGACAGGGCACGGCAATAGAGTCTAACCACACCCTTAACTCGGTCCAGCTCCAAGCTGGATGACAGAGTCTCCAGCAACGACTCAGAAGTATTGGACTCTACCTTGAAGAACGCGATTCCGCTTTCAGGGTTTTCCTTCAAGAGTTGAACGCCTTGATGGAACCAGGTGTCCAACTGGTTGATAGTAACTCGGCGCAATACGCCATCCAAGCTCTTGAGAAATGACGGAACCGCTTCTGGGGTTATGGCAAGCAGGCCCTCGCACAGGTCCAGAATATGGGCCTGAGAACCCTGTGGAACCTCGCTCAGCGCCAAGCTACCGTCAGAAAGGAAGCGAGCCGTGTCCCGAATTCCTACCTTTGTGAGACGCTCACCCAGTTTTAGGAATCGGCTGGTCTGGCCCTCTTCAATCTGTTGCAAGGCCTTGGGCGCCACTTCGAAACAGCTCTTGACCTCACGCCAATTTCCATCGGACAGGGCTCGGCACATGGCCAGGAAAGCTTCCCGCTCCCGCCCCATTACCGGCAGAACGTCCTTGCCCAAGGTCAGGCATTCTACGGCTATATCGTAAGACTTGTAGGAAAGAGCCTCGATCAGAGACGCGAATACCTCAACGTCCCAGAAGGGCAAGCTACGTATCAAGTCAGGGCTTACCTCAAAAAAGCGACCCGACAGGGTGCTTGATTTCCAGGTTCCCTTGTACAGACTGCGGCCCAACCCAGCCCAGCGAGGTATGTACTGGGGTCGCAGGTTGGACACTATTGACGGGCTGGCTTTGAAGAAGGAGACAGCCAGGGCCGGAGAGTCCTGGGACAGATACGTCCCGCACCGGGCCCACTGCATGAAGGAGGGAAAGGCCAGTGATCGAGCTACCAGCGGACATACGCGGTAGTACTCCACCGCCGATTCCCAGGACCGCACTGTCTGGCCCGCAATAGCCGCTCCTTCCTTAGCCCAGAGGAGGAGTTCTTCGGAAGAAAAGGATGATTCCATTGCCTCGGATGCTTCCCGATAAGCATCCATTACGCCGGGAGGGAATTTGGATAATTCCGCTTCTATTTCATCAAAGGGAGCATTGCTCAAGACGTTAGCCCCTCCTTCTTAAGAGAGTCTTCCATGATGTCCAGAAATTGCTGCAGGATCTTTGCGGTGGCGCCGTAGACCACATGCTCTTCAAACGCGAAGGAATAAACCGTACTCAGTCCTTCGCCGGTCCAACGAGTTTCCCATCGGATGTTTGCCGGATCATAGAGGCTGGCGATGGGGACCTCCAAGACCTCGGCTATTTCCACATCACTGGGCTGAAAGGGGTAGGGATAAGGAATTGCGCCTACAAATACCCTGACACCGAACCCACTGCGAGTAACCGCGTCGTCCAACTCGCCGAGAATGGTAACGTGAGAGGGGTTGATGCCCATCTCCTCCTCCGCTTCCCTTAGCGCGGTCGCAGTAAAGTCACCGTCTTCAGGGTCGCGGGCACCGCCAGGAAAGGATATTTCTCCCTTGTGGTGTTCGACTTGCTCCGACCTTTTGTTCAGGAGAATGCAGTACTGGCCGTCTTTGGGGTACAAGGCTACCAATACGGCAGCAGGCATCAAACTATCATCGGTCACTTTCCATTGGGACCGGTGTGCCAATGCCTGCCTTACCAAGTCGGGGGTGGATAAACCCATCAAAACCTCTATTCGAAGATGGAGGAAACCACCTCTTCCACGCTGCGTTGAAGCTCTGCTTCGTCAGTAAGTGTCCAGACTATGGCTACCTGGCAAGCCCGCCGCGCGGGAATACCTTCTCTCATCAACCGACCAGCGTAAATGAGCAATCGCGTGCTGGCGCCCTCTGCGAGGCCGTGATCTCTGAGATTGCGTACCTTCTCGCCCAGCTTAGCCAGTGCACTGGCTTGCTCTTCGGTACAGCCGCTTTCCTTTTGAACAATCTCCGCCTCAATGTCAGCCGGAGGATAGTCAAACTCCACCGAGATAAATCGCTGGCGGGTGCTGTGCTTCAGGTCCTTCAACGCGCTCTGGTAGTGTGGATTGTAGGATATACAAAGGAGAAAACGGTCGTCAGCCTCTATTATCTGCCCTGTCTTTTCCACCGGCAGGATTCGCCGGTGGTCAGTCAAAGGGTGAATCAGTACCGTTGTGTCCTTCCGTGCTTCCACTATCTCGTCGAGGTAAAGTATTGCGCCCGTCTTAACGGCGCGGGTCATCGGGCCGTCTATCCAGCGGGTACCATCGGAATCCAGCAGGTAGCGTCCAACAAGGTCGCTGGCCGTCAGGTCTTCGTGACAGGCGATCGTTACCAGAGGAACACGAACTTCGCCTTCCCGGACGTCTTGCACCTGGCGCTCACCATCGGTGGGCTTGACCACGGCCATGGGCCTGCCCAGTTTCCAGGCCATGTATTCCACGAAGCGGGTCTTCCCGCAGCCGGTGGGGCCCTTCAGCAATACGGGGATGTGCTGATTATAGGCTGCCGTAAAGAGTTCCAATTCGTCACTTACGGGGCGATAATAGGGTTCGCTTCGAACCAAAAACTCTTCGATTGCGTACTCTTTGTACTGAGGTTCATTCTGTTCCTGTTCGGACTCAACCGCTTCTACCATTATGTTCGTCCAATCCTTCCTTTGACTCTGCGTTCCCAAATTTCCTTGACGGTATTCTCCAGATCCGGCAACTCTCCTGAGTTGCTAACTACCTCGGTGGCACGACGAGACCGCTCATCGGAGGACATCTGAGAGGCTATACGCTTTCGAATCTCATCAGGTTCGTAACCGTTTCTCTCCTGTAGCCTGGCAACCACAAACTTTTCTGGAGATTCCGTAGTCCAGACTTCATTAACCAGCGTGTCCCAACTTGCTTCAAACAGGACTGCTGCCTCCACGACAGCCACTTCAACACCTTGTGTCTCCAGGCCGCGCAGCTTCTCCCTGACGATGGCTGCCATTCTAGGATGCATTATCCCATTCAAGGTGGCCAAGTTTTCAGGGTCGGCGAAAACGATGCTTCCAAGCTTTCGACGGTCTATCTCTCCGTTCTCTTGCAGAATGTTGTCGCCAAATGCCTTTACGACCTCTTCCCAAGCTTCGGAATGAGGAGTATAGGCCTCGTGGCCGACCTGGTCTGCGTTTATAACCTCTGCGCCCAGTTCCTGCAATAGCCGGGAGACTTCGGTCTTGCCTGTTCCTATGCCGCCGGTAAGGCCAATGACTAACATTTGGGCCTCAATTCTGAAAGCACTCCCGCCATTCTAACAAGGGGGTAAGTAAGGGTCAACCTTACGCTGAGGACTGATCCAAGCACGGCAATCCCTAGCGGCTCAGTATTAGGCCAACTGGTGATCACAGGTCTATCTTGATTTCTCCCCAGCGATTCAGGAAGGCCTCCTGCAGTTGATGAAACTTTTTTCTATATTCTTCGGTATGGATCGGGCTGGTGGTCATTATCACCGCGTCTTCCCGGTTATCGGAATAATAGTTCTTGCGAATGCCCACTTCCTGAAACCCGTATTTATCATAGAGTCGCTGAGCAATGAAGTTGGAAACACGAGCTTCGAGGGTAAGGACTGTTGATCCGCGTTCCATGGCAACTCTAACGGAGCCGATTAACAGCAATTCCCCTATGCCGTTGCCTCTCAGTTTTTCCCTCACGGCGATCTCGGTGATATGAGCTTCATTACCCTGAAACCACAGTCCCACATAACCGGCAACATCCTCCGGCTTTCCGTCGTCGGAAGTTGGCTTGCCCACCATGTCTTTTACGCCACGTACCATGCGACCCCATAGGGAGGCATCGGATGGCCCCAGTGCATTCGACTCCGATGATTGGGGATCTTCGTCCAGTGCTTCCTCTAAACCTTCGGGTTGGCAAGCAACCAAATAGCGGGCATATCGATTATTGAGTTCCCGTTTGAAGGCAGTGCCCAGCCTCAAGGGTAAAAAAGCCTCTCTTTCGATATCGATGACCTGCTCTATGTCTTCGGCCCGAAGTCGTCGAATTGCTATATCCATTTCTTGATGCTTACCTGAAGTGGATTCGGGAAGAGTAATGCCGTTTTTGGCGTTTCGCCAACAATGCAGCATTTTAACATAGCAAGGTAGGTTTGTGGTTTTGGTGACTTGCTCTTGGCTCTTGTTACTATGCAGAAGCTTAGGACTCAAGGGGAAAATGCAAAGGGACGAACGCTTTCAATTTACTTGCTTGTAGGTGCCTTCCCGTTGGCAATGGGCGAAGACACCGAAACCTTTCCATAAACCCCATCGTAGCCTGGTTCGATGTGAATTTCTCCTTTTCTGGCTTTCAATACTGCGTCAACCAAGTCGATCCTCGCCGCCTGCACCAGTTCTGCTTCTTTGGCCCACAGTAAAACTTGTAACTCCGACCCCAACTCTCCTACCAGCGCCTGGTATTCGGTTAACACTCCCTTGGTATTGGGACCGTGCTGTCTGACTGCTGCAATTATGTCAAGGAGCGGAACCATTCTGAAAAAGGGCGGCCTCCCCGAAGAGGAGCTTATTGAGTCCGACGGCGAAGTGGCTCTACTCCAGGAGTTGTTTGGCATTTCCGTGCTGAAATCTTCCCCTGCCAATTCAAGCACCCGATGCAAGACTCCCAAGGTCAACGGCCGGTTGCATTCGAGGCAACGGCCTCCGTTTGAGTTAGATTCCTCGGGGTGACTGCAAACTCCGCACTTCCGGTGACCGTCGTAATGATACTTACCTTCTTCGGGGTACATTTCAACCGTATAGTCGACCAGATTGCGCTGCAGGGCAACTTTCAGCCCCTCGTAGCTTGGTTGGCCTCCAAACACAGTAACTTCCCGGCCAAGTTTCGGAAGGGAATGGGCGTCGGAAAAGGAGACAATAGCCTTGCTACCCAGTTCAGGCACCGACCAGTTCATTTCCGGGTCACTGGAAAGCCCCGTTTCTATGGCCGGTATGTAGTCAAAGACGTCGCCAAAGGCCTCGGAAAGGCTGTTAAAGCCCGACTTGGAACCATAAATCCCGTACCATGGAGTCCAGGCATGTGCTGGAACAATCAGGCAATCGGGGTTAGTTTCCAATACCAAATGCACGAGTTCCTGGACCGAAATGCTTAGCGTGGGCCGCCCGTCAAATTTCAGATTGCCGTAGGAAGAAAAGGCCTTGGACAATCTGGCTGCAGTCTGCATGTCGGGACTAAAGACTAGCAGATGGACTCTGCGCCCACGGCCTCCCTGTTTATAAACGCAGCTAACTTCTGTTCCCATTATGAAATTGACTCCACCGTAGCTGTAAGTGCCGGAGGAGTCTTCCGTCAGGGTTTGCTTTAGTTCCTCTGCCCAAGTGGGGTGGGTGAAGTCAGCTGTGGCTAGAAGGTCAATGCCTTTGAGGCGGGCCCAGTGAGCCAAATTTTCCAGGGTAAGGGCACTACTTGTGGCGTAGGCATAGGGGGAATGGAGATGTAAATCGGCAACAAAGGACATTGCCCAAGTCTAGCATAGTACTTGGCCGAGTAGAAAATGATGGGGAGAGAGCAGAGAGGGAAGGTGAACGCAGATTAGGTCGCTAGGGATAGAAGTAACTCTCCCATTTCGGCCGGTAAGTGTAGTGACACCTGATGGCAAGAATTCAGGTGCCTAATGTCAACGCTGGGAATCAGCCGAGCCATCGATAGCTGCACGGTAGGAGGCAACAACCGATTTTGGTCGAGCACCACATAGCTAACCGGGCAGGGAATATCCGACAATTGCAGGCTCACCCTGGTTTCCATCAGTCTGGTGGGCAGGGGCCCAAAAAACCCCAGGGCTCGCGTTATTTCTTTCGGTTCCATCTCGTTGCACAGGTAACGGGTAATGACGGAGCGAGGAAGCTTTACATCTCCGCCCCAAAGCTTGCCCAAGTTCATTCTGGCGGAAAAGTGCTTCCGCACTGCGCTGGGAAAGCAGGTCAACGGGCTCCGGTTTTTTTCCGGTAGTGCCCCCGATACCAGGGCCAGACGCTTTGGAGGAGTGGGAAGTTGCGTCGCTGCCTGAAGCGCGATCATTGCTCCAATGCCATGGCCGACCAGAACTAGGTCGCGCATGCCCCGCCGTTCTACAGTACGAGTAATGGCCTGGATGCACTCGTCCAGCCTTACTTCGTTTGTATCCCCTTCTTCATCACCTCCGTGACCGGGGAGGTTTAGCAAGTAGAACTGGCTGGCATAGCGAGGAGTAAAGAGTCTAGGCGGATGTTCTTCAGGAGCAGTGGCACTTCCCCAGACCTTGTTCCAGAACCAGGCTCCTTGCCCAACGTCATGTACTATCAGAAAGTCGGTCATTCCCGTCTTGGATATCTCCTCAGAACTTGCCTTCTTCGGCATCCCAAATTCGACAGTTACAGTTTAAATTCCGGGCAGGGCAAGCCCTTCGTTACAATTGACGCCCAGAAGCTAATGCTGAAAGCCAACTACTTGAATGAATTGGTCAAAGCCTGCAATAGCTCTTCATCGGATCTGGTCGACACCGTTCGCGGATCAAGCAGCACCCGGTCGTCCTCGATACGCGCGATCACCGGAGGGTCAGCTTTCCGCAAACGTTCCATTACTTGCTGTGCGCCACCTGCCACCGTGCTGCAATCAAGAGAAAGCACTCTCGTAGGCAGAGTCTCACCGGGCAAGCTGCCTCCCCCGATGGCGGAGCGGCTGTCGTCAACCCTGGCATGAACGCCAGGAATTTCCTGGACGGCCTTCTGCCATGATATGGCACGTTCTTCCAGAAGCTGCACCGGGGTGGAAATCATTCGCCATATTGGGATCTCCCGTTCAGCTTCTCCACGCAGATAATGCACCAGAGTGGCGATAAGGGAAGCAAGGCTCATTTTGTCGATGCGAAAAGCCCTGGCCAATGGGTGACGCTCCAATCGGTTTACCAGATCCCTCGTTCCGACTACAATCCCCGCCTGGGGCCCCCCAAGCAGTTTGTCCCCGGAAAAGAATGTAAGGCCAACGCCTGCCGCTACACTCTCCTGGGGAGTGGGTTCGTGGGCCAACCCGTAATTCTCGGTTAGGAGAAGGGAACCACTGCCCACATCGTGCAAGACCGGAACATCTTTTCGGGCGCCCAATTCAACAAGCTCTCCAGGTTCGACTGCTGCCGTGAAACCTTCCACGCGAAAATTGCTGGCGTGAGCCTTCAAGAATGCTCCAGTATTCTGGGTAATTGCGTCCTCGTAGTCTCTGGCGTAGGTACGGTTTGTGGTTCCCACGTCAACCAGTATGGCCCCGCTTTGACTGAGCACGTCAGGCACCCTGAACCCGCCGCCTATTTCAACCGCTTCACCCCGGGAGACTATGACTTCCTTCCCAGCCGCCAAAGCCGACAAACCAAGAAGCACCGCAGAGGCGTTGTTGTTGACCACCAATGCAGCTTCAGCGCCCGTCAATTCCTGGAGAATGTTTTGAAGGTGGGCCTGTCGGGAACCCCGCCGGCCGCTTCCAAGGTCAAATTCGAGGTTCGAATATCCCTGCGCGGCCAGAATTGCTGCCTCGGAAGCGGCACGACTCAGGGGGGCCCGCCCCAGATTTGTGTGAATGACGACACCAGTAGCGTTGATGACGGGTTGAGGGGCCGGCCGGTTCATGGATTCCAGGGCATCTCGCGTCGCCGAAGCTACCTGGTCAATAGTAGGGGCTGCCGAACCGTTCATGACTTCCGCGCGGGCACTGGCCAGTTGCTGGCGGACTACGGAGACAATCCATTCCCTGCTGTAGGTCCTTATCTCCTTGCTCAACAAGTCGGAAGCTACTACTCGCTCCACGCTAGGTATGTTGCGTAGTTGCGTCACCTTTACGTCCCCTCTGTATGGTTCCACCCTTGAATTGCGACGTTACTTTCAAGAAAAGAAACGGGGCATTCACTGGATAGTGCTGCCAAAATCTACCAAACCCAATGATTTCAGGAACAGCCAGCCTTCTGAAAGGTATTTCGGAGGCTAACAGAAAGGATAACCACATCCCTATTGATTGTCTCAGCGGGAGGAATCCGAAGAACTTAAATTCTAGCCAGCCCATCATCCTTCAAACCCTATTAGTGTGTGTGGTCGAACTTCTCCCTGTGTTGCCGGAGCAGGTCCTTTCCGTAGTCGTTGCCGTTGGGAGTTCGCACTACGGTGTGGATATGATTGCGTGAAGGCTGGTCGTTATCCAGGAAGATACCATTCTGGTGGTCGAATTCGATAAGAATGACGGGGCTGTGAACCCGGTAATAGAAAACGCTATCCTCATCGGTGCCGCCCATCCAGGCAAAGTGGGTCTCGTTGAGATGCTCTCTAATCTCGTCCATTTTGAGCTGGGCGTGATCGGAACGCATCCGGTTTACATAGGTGCCGATCAGGTCGAACATTATGGCCTGTTGATGGCTGGAAAGGTCGTCAAAATTAATGCCCTCATAGCGCATTTCAAAATTATCCCTGAAAGCGCCGGTAAAGACCCCGGACGGAACATCATCTGAGACTATCGCCTTGCTCCGCTGCTCGGCGGTCAGAGTACGGGCAAGACTTAGTGCGGTGCCTTCTTCCGCCTGGAAAACCCGAGTTCCAGCGTGCTTGCCAATGTCCACGGCCACCGGTTCTGAACCCATAAACATAGGGGTCATTACCATCTGGCCCCCAAGCAGGAAGCAGTTAACGTTCAGATGATGTCCGTCGAACTGCCAGCCCCAAGGTTCGTCCAGCGAAGGCTCGCCCATGATGCTCAACCAGTACAACCATTCACCGAGTTCCTCATCACTACCGGTAATCTCCCGAATGGACTCGTTGAGCTTCATGATGTTGCGAGCCAGTTCGAACCCGCTTGGGCTGAAACCTTCTCGTAACAGGTTGAAGGCTAAATCCCGCTGGTCTTGGGTCATAGGCTCCATCATTGCACCGTGGCGCATCAGAAAAACGTGGATATTGCTCCACCGTCGCCAGGCATCGCTTTCCACTGAAAAGAGAGCGGCGTCGCGCTGCCCAGAATCAACGGAATTCAGCCAGGCTTCAGCGGCCCGTTTCATCCCTTCATTGGAAAGCCCGGTGCTTTTCAGGGAAAAAAGACTCGGCACCACTTGACCATCGGTAGTCAATCCCTTGAAGGGTTCGGCGATTTGCGTCTCAGCGTTTCTAATATTGGTTGCCATCTGCTCCGGCATATCAGGAGCCAGCCTTCGGCCAGAAACGACAGGACGGTTTCGTATTTTGAAGTCCTTGAGCTGGAGCGTCATAAATCTTGTTCTCCTAAATGAAGATAGCCAATTATACTACGGGGGCCCCTCCCATATGAGCGGCACTGAAGTTTCCGCAGGATTCCCAACACTATGGAAAACTTTCCATGGTGCAGTGAAGATACTCTTACGAAACAACTGCCTTGCCGAGTCTGTTTTTCAGGATGTGCAAAGGCTCGACAATGTGGAAGCCATAGCTAGGGTCTCTGACTACCGATGGCCTCTACGTACAGTGAGTACAGGGACTGGCTACAGGTCATAAACAGACGGTCCTTCTTTAAGCCGCCAAAACACAGGTTTGAGCAGGGTTCGGGAAGGTGAATTCGTCCGATCGGGTCACCTTCAGGCGTCAAGCAAAGCACACCGTCCTTATTTTGTCCGGCCCAGCCTACGCTAGTCCATAAATTGCCGTAGAGATCGGTTCGCATGCCATCGGCGAACCCGGGCGCCATATCAGAGAAAACCTTGCCGCTACGCAGCTTTATGCCATCTACCACCTCGAAGACTCGGATGTGTCCCGGTGCATCCGGGTCGTGGGAGATGCCGCTATCGGAAACGTATAACAATGATTCGTCAGGAGAAAAACACAGCCCATTGGGCTTTACCAGATCGTCAGCTACTACGGTGGCTGCGCCGGTTGAAGTATCCAGTCGGTAGACTCGAGTGGGTAATTCGGCTTCGGCTCGCTGTCCCTCGTATCCCACCAAGATTCCATAGCCGGGGTCGGTAAACCAGACTGCTCCATCGGAATGAACTACAACATCGTTGGGTGCGTTGAGGCGTTTGCCATCGAAGCGGTCCAGCAACACGGTGAGGCTCCCGTCGTACTCCGTGCGTGTTATCCGACGGGACAGGTGCTCGCAGGTAATCAGACGCCCTTGCAGGTCACGGGTGTTGCCGTTACTGCAATTGGAGGCCTGACGAAACATCGTGACCTTATTGGTTACCTCGCAGTAGCGCAGCATCCGATTGCTTGGGATGTCGCTGAAAATCAGGGACCTAAATTCCCCAAACCACACCGGACCCTCGGCCCAGCGGGTTCCAGTGAAAAGGCACTCTACGGCGGTATTCCCGATTCTGTAGGCAAGGAAACGTGGGTCCAGCACCTCCACCGCGGGATCTGGGTATCGAACAATTCCCTCGTCCCAGCGGCGTCTCAGTTCAGGAGTCCATTCGGAATTATCTTCCATTGCTCACTTCCTCGATGCACGAGTACTGACCTAAAAGAAAAGGCAAGTTTCAGAATCTCTTCGTCTACGGGGTTTGGGGGAATAAAGTCCAACATCGGAGTAGGCGCTTACCGACTGAATCCGAGTACGGGCCGTAGCGGAAAAGGCAAAAATCCTGGCTGGTCTTCATCTTTGGGTGCTAAGTCAAGGTTAATCAAGAGGATCTTAAGCTTTTCGGACGGCTCAAGGCGACAACTATCCGGCCGGTTCATCAGCAAAACAAAGGAAAGAATTGCCGAGGGCCACAGGTAAATCGCATTTCAAAGGCCCGACTTTGCTGGGCGGATTTGGTGGACTGCAAGTTGGGAGAGAGAAAACAATTTCCCGCCACTTCCGCTCATTTCCGCTCATGCCTCTCCTGACATGATGTTGGGCGAGAAGGACAAGGCAGCCGGTTTTCTGAAGAACATGGTAGGAGGGGGTAACAGGGGATGTCCAGTGACGGATGTCATACGGTTCGGCTTAAGTTGCTCCCAAGGAAGTGGGGGAAAGGTTGATACAAGAATAACCAGGCATGTTCGCCAGAGAAAACCCGTACGCGACAGCCCTGACGCGCATCTCTCATAGTTTGGCATTTGGCCGGGGAAAGTTATAGAATATCTCGTACATACGCCTAGTATTACAACGACGGATCGCTAAATATGTTCTCTTACTCTTCGTATTCAGCTGCCAGCGTGCTATCGCGGTGGCTCGTCGCATCAAGTTGTCAGGTTCGAATTGTTCGTGAAAAGCGCCCTGCTGGAGAAACAGTCGTTGTAATACTAGTGGACGGCCTCAAAGATAGTAAACGTGATTTGGCGCTTTCCTGGGAGGTGGCTATGAAAGGTACATTGATAGGAGTGGCGGTTTTTGTATTGCTTTCCCTTTCCGTAACGATTGCCGCGGTGGGCGCAGTTTCTCAGGTGTTCAGCGACGCGGCGACGCCAGCGGGCGTATCCGGGATGGCCTTTTCTCAGTACGAGGGCTTGACTGACAAGGTTGAGACCCAGGATCGGGGCGGCGCTTATCAGGCTTTTACCTATGTCTGTCCCTTCCACTAGACTTTCGCGGCTCGAACACGCCGGTTGAAAGAGCCGCCCACTTTGACTTTCTTCCGCTAAACAATCTCAACGACTGTTTAGCCTATTTACGGAGTTTATCAATGCAGGCAGGACTTCCCCCCGAACTCGATGGCCTCAAGAACATGGTCCGGCAGATTGTAGGAGACGAGTGCGTACCTCTGGAAGCCGAATATCTGGCGAATCCACCTCAAGAGGGAGTTGATGACGGTGGGCCCAAAGGAATAGCTGAGACTGTTATGGGGATAGTGGGGTCACTATCTCCTGAAAAGTGGGGTCGCCTGAACCAGGTGTCCAAGGACACGGGAATCTTCACTTCATTTGTCCCCGAACAGTATGGCGGGGGCGGAATGGGAGCCCTCGGACACGTGGTGATGGACGAAGAAATCCACAAGAGCATCGTTCAGTTGCCTACCTCTCCTGTGCCAATGATGATGATCGGTTCCTGCACTTCGGAGCAGGAAGAGAAATACCTTTACCCAGCCATTCAGGGAGACCTGAATTACGCCTTTGGGCAAACTGAGCCCCAGGCTGGTTCCGACCCGGGCGGGATGATGCAGACCAGGGCTGTAAGGGACGGGGATGACTGGGTCATCAGTGGGACAAAGATGTTCATCTCTGGCGCCGCTTCGGCTGACTTTCTCCTGGTGCAGGCGGTGACCGACCCGGAAAAGCGGCAGCGTGGCGGAATAACGATGTTCATCATCGACAATCCCACCCCAGGTTTGAGTTTTGACCCAATAAGGGTGTGGATAGTCCCCACTCGCGCTCAGCAATATATGGTAAATCTCGACGAAGTTCGCGTGCCTCAAACCCAGGTTTTGGGGGAAGTTGGGATGGGTTTCAGCCTTGGGCAACAATGGCTGGTTCACCATGACCGATTGCTAAGAGGCTCGATGGCATTGGGTATCCTTACAAGGGCCCTGGAAATGGCCATAGATTGGGCAAAGCAGAGGGTTACCTATGGGCGCCCCATTAGCGAGCGGCAGGCAATCCAGTGGATGCTGACGGATGTCTACATAGACATTATGAATTTACGCGCGGTGACCCGAGAGACGGCGGCCAGGGCCGACCAGGGAGAGGACGTTCGGGTGGAAGCCTCTATGATTAAGTATTGCGCCGGCGAGTGGGGCTGCCGAAGCATAGATAAAATAATGCAGATTTTCGGCGGGATGGGAGAGACCCTCGACATGCCCATTCCTCACTGGTATCACCTGTTGCGCCACGCCCGAATTGGTGGTGGCACCTCTGAAATTCACAAATTCGTAATGGCACGCGGCCTGCTGGACGGCAGGGTATCCTTCCAGGGTTAGGGCTCAAGTCCGCAATTTGAACGGTTTCTCTTTTCGACGGGGCTCCACGCCCCGTCAGTTTCTTTAGTTGGGTCTTGGTAGTAACTCTCGGCCAATGGCGAACACGGATTTCATGCTGAAGGACTGGGCCGAAAGCTGCAGTGACCATCCCACACTTCCAGTCACGAACCACAACGGCATTTCGTACTGCTTCAATTGCGTCATTGTCGGCAACCAGACTCCTGCATACAATCTTGCCTGCCGCATGCTAAACGACCGTTTCCTGTCAGAAGACGCGGTGCAGGAGAGTTTTACTTCCGCTTATCATTCTTTTGGCCAATTCCGTGGCGATAACTTGCGTGCCTGGTTGATGCGAATTGTCGCCAATAATTGCCGGGATATGTTGAGAGCCAGCCGCTCACGTCCATCGATTCCCTTTGACCCAGTAGCCTCTGATCCCGAATCAGGCGACTCCGCAATTTCAGCGGCCAGAGTTCCTTCCTCTCTTGAATCGCCGGAGGATTTTGCCGAGAGAGCGGAATTGCGACGCACTATTGAAGCGGGGCTGGTCTCTCTGCCTGAGGAAAGACGACTGGCGCTTCTCCTGGTGGACATTCAGGGTTTCAGTTACGAAGAAACTGGGTCAATCCTGAATTGCTCGCTGGGCACCGTGAAATCAAGAATAAGCAGGGGACGGCGCGAACTAAGAGACTTCCTGCGATCAACGGGGGAACTTCTCCCCTCCCGTTTCCGTCTGGAAGAGTAGGGTTATGTGGATTTTCGACAGACATAGGCACTTGAGCCACGACAGGTTGTCTGAATACGTGGGCAACCGTGTGTCGCAGGAAGAAAAGGCCCGCATAGATGGGGCTGCAGCCGAGTGCGCCCTTTGCCGGAAGGAATTGGAAAGCCTTGGGGAGACACGTTTGCTACTTCAATCCCTTCCCCAACTTGAACCTTCCCGCAGCTTCGTGATGGCAGGGGCGCCTGTTGCCGCCGCCGCCGGAGTGGCATTAGCTCCCGCTCGACCTTTGTTCTTCAGAGCTCCCTCATGGGCGTATGCAGGGGCAGCTTCCCTGGCAGGACTGGCGATTGCGTTGGTTCTGGTCACGGACGGAGGCGGTCTTTGGTCCCGCCATGGTGGGGAGAGCTTTACGGAATCGATCACTATGGCCTCACAAGCCGCAGGAGTGGCGCCGGTGACCGCTGTGGCCTCTTTACCTCCCGCAGGGGTAGCGGAAGAAGCGCAGGCAGTGCCCATCCCTGCAAGTGCGCCAGCCATGCCAATGGCACAGGCCGCGCCGGCGCAGGAAATGGCTGAGACAGCTGTTTTGAAAGAAGTTCCCGCTGTCAAAGAGGCTGAGATTCAAGCCGAAATAGAGGCAAAAGCCGCAATGTCAGCATCAGCCATTGTAAGTGTGGCGCCTACGGAACCGACATCTCTACCTGCCTCAAAGGCCGCTCCGGAACCTGAAACGGCAGAGTCACCAGCTGCTTTGCCTTCCATCGGTATTGAGAGTTCGGCCGAAGGTGAAATGGAAGCTCTTTCTCAGAGCGCTTCGGATACGGAAGAAACGGCAATGGCGAAGGCCGAACCAACTGGTTTGATGGGCCCTGCGACTTTGACAGGTGAGGCAAATCCCCAAGGTGGCATGGGGAGCCAGGGTCTGGCGGGTGGGGATGGTGCGCCGGGCCCAAGCGGGCCCCCAGGGCCAGCGGGCGAAGCAGGACCTCAAGGTAGTGCAGTGCTGCCGGAACCAGCGAAAGGATACGCCAGTGGATCTTCCAATGCTCCTGAATCTGATGCGGTTGGGGGGCAAACGGTGGTAAGTGGCGGCAGCACGGAAGCTAGTCCTGCCGACGTTCCTTCCCCGACTGAAGTTCCGGGTACTGGATATGCTGATCGGGAAACCTCTCCTACGGCTACTGGCCAAAAGGATTATGCAGAAACTGAGACTGTGGCCGAGTCCGTGCTGGCCGGAGGATCTTTGCCTGATCCAACTCAGGAAACCACGGGAAGCGCTTCTGTAGTTGGTGAATCGGAAGGGCCTAAAGGCAGGCCTTCCTCAGACGCTCTCCCGCAGGCCGAGCCACAAATTGGAGAAATGCCTCAGGAGGTGCCTCCGATAGCAATGGCCGGAGTAGCGTCTGATGATACCAGCGCATTCGCTACAAGTAACGAGTTGGCAGGGAAGGAGGAGGTGCAGGCTACTGTCGAGGCCGCTCCTGGGGCTGTAACCGATAGCTCCGCGGCTCTTGAGATTGAGGCTACCTCCAGGGACCGGTTGGTAAGCTCAAGGGCGGAAGAACCTGAGGCCAAGAAAGTAGAACAGGCTGCCATAGAGAGAGACAACAGCCTCAAAAAAGAATCTCCCAGAGGTTTTTCGGAATCTGGTAGTGCGGCTGACGACAGGCCCGAAGAATCCTGGCTGGAAGCTAGGTGGGTGGCAATTGCAACGGTGGTGGCAATTGTAATTGTGCTGGCTATAGCCTCGGCCTACCGCTTTCTAGGGGCAAGTAAGTCTACACGTTGACCGGGAACAAAGCAGGGGTCTATTGCGTCTTATTTCTCGAGTGGTCCAATACAAGACAAGAGAGGGAAAAATGATTTCAAAGAAAATACTTAAGCAATTGTTCGTATTATTCGGGCTAAGCATAGTGAGCGTTGTGCTCTTGGCTTGCTCTTCGCAGGCACCCTTAGGAAGTACAGCGGCGACGACTGTTGAGGTTCCCGACCCCGCTGTCGTGGAGCGGCAACCGGTGCGGCAGGAAAGCATCCTGGAGGACCCGTTGCTCCTAGGCGGCGACAGCGTGGGAATAGGAATTGACGCCAGATTCAATATGCTGAGGAACTCGGAAGATGAAGGAGGAATAACAGGAGGTTGGAAAAGGCAGGCCTTGGTGAATTCGGCGAATGAATCAGCCGGTTTGGGGATTCTGGCGGTGGGTTCGGGTCGCGCCACTTCGGCGCCGGACCTGGCATCGCTGAGGCTGGGCGTAGAATCACTGGCCAACACGGTTGGCGAAGCGCGCACCACGGCTGCCGAGGCCATGACGGCGGTAATAGCTTCGGTAAAAGAAGACGGGGTAGAAGAAAAGGACATTCAAACAGGCTATTTTAGCATCCAACCCCGTTATACCGGCAGGGAAGTTACCCGATGCATTGATGTTGAGACTTCGGATGGGGATACCGAGCAAGACGACGCCGGTCAGGAAGGAACCAATCAGGAAGGAACCAAAGAACAAGGTGACTTGACCCCGGCCGTGGGCGAAGAGTGCTTCCAGGAATACCAGTCGGTTATAACCGGATATCAGGTCAGCAACAGTGTCACCGTGATAATTCGCGACCTTGAAACCATCGACGACGTGATTGATGGAGCAGTTGAGGCTGGAGGGGACAACATACGCTTCAACGGCCTTTTGTTCTCGCTGGAAGATACTTCGACGCTAAAAGTTGATGCTCGCACTGCTGCGGTAACCGACTTGAAGGGAAGAGCCGAACACTTGGCTACCCTGGGTGGCGTTGGATTGGGTGACCTGGTTTATATAGCTGAAGTTGGCAGGATCGATCCCCCCGTAGTCAGGGCAGAGTTTGCCCTCTCCAAGGCTGCGGCCGACTTCGATGGTGCTGTATCTACTCCCATCTCGCCGGGGGAAGTCTCGATAGAGGTAAGTGTTCAGGGCCAATACCTGATAACTTATCCCGATGTGGACGAGAGTACGGATGAATCAGAAACACCCTAGTCTTTCTGGATATGTGCTACATTGCCCTGAACAGGACATTGAAGAAGGTTGTCTTGAAAAGGACTGACCTTTAGAATCACAGTGGCCCCGGGAAGTGGCGGGGCTACTGGTTCGCAAGGCCGAAGTATTCATGGGACTACATCATGGTGGGATTCCATGGTATTGAGTGACCGAACAATCAAACAAGCTTTGGCCGAGGGCAGAATCGTAATTGATCCTTTGGACGATTCGGATATTCAGCCTGCCAGCGTTGACCTGCACCTTGATCGGAAAATCCTGGTGTTCGGAAACCACCAGCAGCCTTACATCGACGTTAAGGAAAGTCTGGAAACCCTCAGCGATCTGGTCGAGATTCCCGAAGACAAACCATTTATTCTGCATCCCGGCGACTTTGTATTGGGCAGCACCGTAGAGCACATAGAACTTCCTGAGGACTTGGTCGCCCGGCTTGAAGGCAAGAGTTCCCTTGGGAGAATCGGGTTGGTCATTCACTCCACGGCCGGTTTTGTGGACCCCGGGTGGAAAGGCAATCTGACCCTGGAGCTGAGTAACCTGGCACGGTTGCCCATAACGCTCTATTACGGGATGAAGATTGGCCAGATTTCGTTCCTGACTCTGACAACCCCTGCAGAGCGATTGTATGGCTCCGAGTCCCTGGGCAGCAAATACCAGGGGCAGACAGAACCTACGGCCAGCCGTTTCCATCGCGACTTTGGCGTATCAAGCTGAAGAATTTTCCTGGCCCCGCTCCGGTCCCCGTCGAAACATAGTGGGAGGTTGGCTACCGGCCAATGCCAATGAGCGTTAGTCACCCCATGCAACGAGCAATCGACCTGGCCCGAGGAGCACTGGGTAGCACCAGTCCCAATCCCGCGGTAGGAGCCGTAGTGGTCCAGGATGGGATCATTGCCGGAGAAGGTTATACGCTTCCACCGGGACAACGGCACGCTGAAATCGGAGCCTTGCAACAGGCAGGGCCTCTGGCCAAAGGATCCACTCTGTACACGACTCTTGAACCTTGCTGCCACTTCGGCAGGACACCCCCTTGCACTGACGCCATAATTTCTGCTGGTGTTAGGGAGGTCATAGCCGCCTCCATTGACCCGAATCCGCTGGTCGGGGGCAAGGGCCTGGAGAAGCTGCGGGTCGCCGGCGTTGAAGCCACCTTAGAACCCTGCTCCGACGTTGGCGAACTTTACGAAGGATTTGCCAAGCATGTTACCACCGGGTTGCCGTTTGTATTGGCCAAGTTTGCCATGAGCCTGGATGGAAAGATTGCTACCTATACGGGCGATTCCAAGTGGGTGAGCGGCCCCTTGGCGCGGGATGAGGTGCAGCGGATGCGGCGGGAGTGTGACGCCATCATGGTAGGAATCAATACCGTGCTTGCCGACGATCCCCAGCTAACTGCCCGGGCCCATGACGGATCTGCCTTGAACCGCCAGCCTCTTCGGGTAGTGCTGGACAGTCATTGCCGGACACCCAGCGAGGCTCGTATGCTCAGGGAACCCGGGACGACGCTGATCATCGCTTCCGGTGAAGCCCCGGGCCAGGAAATTGAGCGACTGCGGGCGGCGGGAGCCGAGGTCTGGAGTGGGCCCCTGCATTCTCCGGGAATGGTCGAAATGAGCGAAGTCCTAGTGGAATTGGGGCATCGTGACGTCGTGAGCCTGCTGGTTGAGGGCGGCGGCATTATTTTGGGGAGCCTGTTTGACATGGGTCTGGTGGACAAGGTTAACGTCTTCATTGCACCGGTCATTATCGGGGGAAGCCAAGCCTCCTCACCTATTGAGGGGCATGGGCCAGAGTTCATGTCCCAGGCTTGGAAAGTGGACAAGACTGAGATCAGGCAGATAGGGCCCGATTGGCTCATAACGGGGTATCCCAACAGGACTCCTTAAGGTGGAGGTTTATGTTCACTGGAATAGTAGAAGAAGTAGGGACTGTAAGCGTCTGCCAGGAATATGGCCTTGCCGTGAAGGCGAAGAAGGTAACCGAAGACCTGCGGCTGGGCGACAGTATTGCCGTGAACGGAACTTGCCTAACGGTTGTGGAGTTCGACGAGAGTCATTTCAGGGTAGACCTGGCTCCAGAAACACTCCGGCGAACTTCTCTGAGGGAACTGGAGGTTGGGAGGCGGGTAAATCTCGAACGCCCCCTAGCGGTAAGCGATCGGTTGGGGGGGCACATTGTTCAGGGACATGTGGATGCCGCGGGCAGAGTTATGTCAATTCGTCCGGAAGGTGATTGCTTCATATTCCGGATACGGACGCCCAAGCGATTGATGCCTTATGTGGTGGAAAAGGGCTTCATCGCGTTGGACGGAATCAGCTTGACGGTGGTCAAAAAAGGGGCTGCATCCTTCACCGTTTCTGTGATACCATACAGCCTCTCTAATACCAACTTAGAAGAAAAATCGGCAGGGCACCGGGTCAATCTGGAAGTGGATATCCTGGCAAAGTACGTCGAGAGCTTACTTGCCAGATAGCTGATTTTCTGGGAGCCGGTGAATGGATGGGAGGCGAGAGCAGGATCGGTTTTTCGAGGAGACGGGTAAGCACTATGCCTCTATCTAGCATGGAAGAGGCCCTAGTTGACCTCAAAGCTGGCAAGTTTCTGGTAGTTGTTGACGACGAGAAGCGGGAGAACGAAGGCGACTTGGTAATGGCCGCCGAAATGGTCACGCCAGACGCTGTCAATTTCCTGGTTAAGTACGGACGGGGTCTGCTGTGTATGCCGATGAAGTCGGATCGTCTCGACGAGTTGGGGATCAAGCTAATTGAGAGTGAGCACGCTCCGCATGAAATGCCCACTGCGTTTACCATGTCAGTGGACTATAAAGTGGGTACAACCACTGGAATCTCAGCTGCAGACCGCGCCGCAACCATCAGCGCCCTAATTGATCCCGAGGCAAGGCCTGACGAGTTTTCGCGCCCTGGTCATCTCTTCCCTTTGCGATACCAGCCGGGCGGTGTTTTTGTCCGTCCTGGGCACACCGAGGCGATCGTAGACTTGTGCTCCATAGCAGGGATGTACCCAGCCGGCGTTGTTTGCGAAATAATGAACGACGACGGCTCAATGTCACGCCTGCCTGACCTTGAAACCTTCGCCGACCAGCATGGTCTGAAGATTCTGAGCATTGCTCAGATTGTCGCATACCTGCGACGTTACGAAGCCAATGTAACACGGGTGGCGGAAGCCCGCTTGCCTACCAAGTACGGGGAATTCAAGGTCTTTGCCTATGAGAGTCCTTTCGATCCCGGCGAGCATATTGCGTTAACTCTGGGTGAGTGGAGTCCTGACCAACCGGTCCTGACCAGGATTCATAGCGAATGCCTGACGGGGGACGTATTCGGAAGCATGCGGTGTGACTGTGGCGAACAGA
The DNA here is from genome assembly GCA_965215975.1 of Dehalococcoidia bacterium. Lineage (GTDB taxonomy): Bacteria > Chloroflexota > Dehalococcoidia > Lucifugimonadales > UBA3495 > Bin22. The sequence continues at coordinate 3,036,355 of OZ244136.1, forward strand.
TGGAATTGGCCCTTAAGAGATTGAGCGAGGAAGGGACCGGCGCCTTCCTTTACATGCGGCAGGAAGGCAGGGGCATTGGCCTTCACAACAAGATAAAGGCTTATTCCCTGCAGGATGGCGGGTTGGACACGATTGAAGCCAATAACCTGCTTGGCTTTGACACAGATATGCGCCACTATGGCATTGGAGCCAAGATCTTGGCCGATCTGGGAATCAAGAAGATAAAGCTGCTCACCAACAACCCCAAGAAATTGGTGGGGCTGTCAGGTTCCGAAGTTGAAGTGGTGGAACGGGTCCAGGTTGAAGTTCCACCCAACGACGAGAACCGCGATTACCTCGAAACCAAGCGGGTAAAGTTAGGTCATATTCTTGGATCATGCTCTTAGCCGCCAGGTAAGCCGCTGAAATGCAGAGGGGCTGACCAAATTTGGTCAGCCCCTCTTTTGTTTCCAGCCTGCAACCGGACAACTAGCTGGAATATGTCGTTGGTCAATTCAACCGCGATATCAGGTATGCCTCGATAAAGTCGTTCAGTCCTCCGTCGAGTACCGCATCGGGATTGGCGCTTTGGAAATTGGTGCGGTGATCCTTAACCGACTTGTAGGGGTGCAGCACATAGCTGCGTATCTGGTTACCCCACTCTGCCGCGACCCTCTCTCCCTTTAGTTTGGCTAACTCCTCTGCGCGCTGAGCGTTTTGCCGTGCCAGCAACCGGGCCATCAATATTCGCATGGCGTACTCCCGGTTCTGGTGCTGGGACCTTTCGGTCTGGCACGAAACAACCATCCCAGTGGGCAAATGCGTTAGACGTACCGCGGAGGCTACTTTCTGGACATTTTGGCCGCCAGGACCGCTAGAGCGGAAGGTGTCCAGCTTTATCTCTTCAGGCCTCACAGCGACCTCTTCTTCCTCTCCTGCCGCTGGTAACACTTCTACCTGGGCAAACGAAGTGTGCCGCAGGTTGTTGGGATCGTAAGGGGATAAGCGCACCAGTCGGTGGACACCTCTTTCGGCGCTCAAGTAACCGTAGGCGTAGGGCCCGCCTATTTCCAGGGTTGCGCTGCGCAGGCCCGCTTCGTCGCCGTAGGCCATGTCCATAATCTGGACCGTCCGCTTCTCTACCTCGCCCCAACGGGCGTACATTTTGAGCAGCATTTCTGCCCAGTCCTGGGAATCGGTGCCTCCGGCCCCTGAATAGACCGACACAATGGCAGGCCGACCGTCGTACGGGCCCGCCAGAGTCAGGGCAATTTCCTCACGGGCCAGGGACTTAGACAACTCGGCAGTGTCAACGCCTATCTGTTCCAGGAGGGACTCGTCCCCGTCCTCCAGGGCCAATTCCGTAAGCTCCAACAAAGTGCTTGCCTGGGTAGACAAACTCTGCCAGAGGGAGAACGTCTCCTTGAGGCTGCCCAGGGCTTTCATGTCCTGTTGGGCTTTACGCGGATCATCCCAATATCCTGGCTCGGCTGCTTCACGCTCCATCAGTGTTATTGTTTGTTCCTTAGCCGGAAGGTCAAAGATGCTCCACTACGGATTCGATCTTTTGCACCAATGCCTCTAGTTCTTGCCTTAAGTCTTCCATGCCTTCACCTTAAAATCTTGTGGTTCACGTTCTTCAGACGTGAAACACTGTCTATTGCTGATACGGTTTCCAATTTTAAATTATACGTTTATCGTTCTTGTTTTGCCAGTTGGTTTCAGGTTCCGATAAGGCGGAACCCACGTTGCCTTCAATCTGCTGGGTTGATAGAATTTTTCAGTTGGCAATGAAGGGGAGCCAGCATCTCTCCACCAATTGCCTGAGGCTACCAACTTTCTATGAGGTTCACTCTTGGAAATTATTGCAATAGCGCTACTGGGCTTAGCTGCGTATCTTATTGGTTCTATTTCCCCGTCATACGTCCTCGTTCGTTATATGAAGCAACTGGACATACGGGATGTGGGCAGCAAGAATGCAGGGACCCTCAATACCTACAGTCAACTTGGGCCCTGGTGGGCTCTGCTGGTTTTTGTGTTCGATGCGGGTAAGGGGGCATTGGCAGTCCTGCTCCCCTCGTGGATAGGTGTAGCCGACTGGGCAGTGTATGTGACGGGAGTCCTGGTTATCGTTGGGCACAACTGGACCGTACTGATGAAGTTTCGTGGGGGCAAAGGAGCTGCCTCCCTCATGGGCATATGCCTGGCTACGGTGCCAGTTGCCGGCATGCTTGCCGTGATACCTGGAGTTATCTTGCTTTATTTCTCAAAGAACGCAATTGCCGGGCTGGTGCTGGGATTTGCCACTCTGAATATTCTGGTATTGGCAGCTTGGATTCTTGGAGTCGACTGGCTGGTTGCAAGCCCAGGGTGGGAACAGTTTGTGCTGTGCCTACCCTTGACCCTGTTCGTCGCCGCAGTGTACGGCATCACAATCAGGGACCAACTCTTGCGGGCCATTCGACAGCGCAGCCTAAGACACGCATTCTACGGTCCCTGACTTCCAATGCTTTTGCTATCTACTTTCAGGTTGCGCCAGGAAAATGGCGCGCACAAGCAATGGCCCCGTTATCTTTCTTCAGGTATGTTGAGTATAATTGGTTGGCCCGGCTGTTCGGGCCTTCGAACAATTGGTAACTTACCTGCAGATTGTTTCCGACACACTACAGGATGTCTTTATGCTGGACCACGGATCGCTTGACCATTCCAATGTTAATGCTACCGACGCCCTGCGCCATCGAATGCGGCATTCTGCGGCCCACGTCATGGCCGATGCTGTATTGAAGGTTTTTCCGGAAGCGAAAATGGGCATCGGGCCCCCGACTCAGGACGGTTTCTATTACGACTTCGACGTTTCCCGCCCTTTCACTCCTGAAGATCTGGAAAGCATTGAAAACTTAATGCGACAAACAATCGCTGACCGGCAGCCTTTCCTGAGAGAGGAGCTTAGTCGGAAAGAAGCCTTGGATTTGTTTGCTGACCAGCCATACAAGCTCGAGATCATCGGCGACCTTCCTGAAGATACTACCCTCAGCATCTATCGCCACGGAGGCTTCATAGACCTCTGCCAGGGCCCCCATGTGGATGGCACGGCGGATATTCAGGCCGTAAAGCTGTTGAATATCGCCGGCGCCTACTGGCGGGGCGACGAGCGCCGGCCAATGCTGCAGCGGATCTATGGCACCGCCTGGGAAACGCAGCAGGCCCTAGACGATTACTTGACAAGGCTGGAAGAGGCTGAACGCCGCGACCACCGCACGCTGGGCCGCCAGTTGGGCCTTTTCTCAGTGCATGAGGAAATAGGGCCGGGACTAATTGTGTGGCATCCCAAGGGCGGGGTAGTACGCTCTCTCGTGGAGGACTACTGGCGAGACATCCACTACCGGCACGACTACAGCATTGTGTATTCTCCCCATATAGGTCGGGCCCAGCTTTGGGAGACCAGCGGCCACCTGTCCCACTATCGGGACAGCATGTATGCGCCTTTGGAAGTGGACGAGCAGGAATACTTCCTAAAGCCCATGAATTGTCCCTTCCACATCATGGTTTACAGGTCTTCGCTGAGGAGCTACCGGGAATTGCCCTTACGAATAGCGGAGTTGGGAACGGTTTACCGCTACGAGCGGAGCGGTGTACTCCACGGGCTTATGAGGGTAAGGGGGTTCACCCAGGACGACGCCCATATCTTCTGCCTTCCGGAACAAGTGGAGTCCGAAGTGGGTGGGGTACTTGACCTGACGTTTGAACTGCTGGACGCTTTCGGTTTCACTGATTTTTCCATATCCCTTTCCACAAGGCCGGAGAGCTACGCCGGCGAGTTGGATCTGTGGGAGCATGCTACCGAGTCCCTGCGTCGAGCACTGGAACAGCGCAGCCTGGTTTACGATATTGATGATGGCGGTGGAGCCTTCTACGGCCCCAAGATCGATATCAAGATTAAGGACGCCCTGGGTCGCGACTGGCAGTGCACCACGGTCCAGTTTGATTTCAACTTACCTGAGCGGTTCGACCTTTCATTCATGGACTCCGAAGGAGGCCGGAGCAGACCCTTCATGGTCCACCGTGCGATACTGGGATCACTTGAAAGATTTCTGGGAGTTCTTATTGAGCACTATGCCGGTGCCTTCCCGCTGTGGCTGTCTCCCACCCAAGCAGTAGTAATTCCCATCGCCGACCGTCATCAGGAATATGCGGAGTCAGTAAAGACCCGGCTGGAATCCAAGGGTTTCAGAACTGAGGTAGACGGTCGCAGTGAGCGAATGAACCTCAAGATACGCAATGCCCAGCTGCAGAAGATTCCCTACATGCTGGTTGTGGGAGACCGGGAACAGGATGACGACGCAGTAGCCGTACGTACTCGTGAGGGAGGCAACTTGGGCGCCATGCCGGTAACTGACCTGCTAAGCCGGCTGGCTGACGAGTTGGCGGGAAGAAATGTTCAACAATGCTAGAAAAAAATGGCCCAAGGTCAGGAAATAGAAAATCATGCCCAACCGATTGATTAACGAAACCAGCCCTTACCTGCTCCAACATGCTAATAACCCCGTGGAGTGGCATGCCTGGAATGAGGAGGCGCTGGCGAGATCCAGGGATGAGGACAAACCTATTCTACTAAGCATCGGGTATTCCGCCTGCCACTGGTGCCATGTGATGGAGCGGGAGTCCTTTGAGGACGAATCCATCGCCAGCTTGATGAATGCAAACTTCGTCAACATTAAGGTGGACCGGGAGGAGCGGCCTGACCTGGACGCCGTTTACATGGAAGCTGTCCAGATGCTGACGGGCAGTGGCGGCTGGCCCATGACCGTTTTCCTCACGCCGGAGTGCAAGCCCTTCTACGGAGGCACCTATTTTCCGCCAACCGACCGGATGAATATGCCTGGCTTTCCACGGGTCTTGCTAGCAGTTACCGAAGCCTACCGCACAAACCGGAGCGAGGTGGAGCGTGTAACCGGCCAACTGACCGAGCAGATGGGGCGGTCGGGTCAATTGCCACAAGGCAACAATCTCCTTTCTGTGGATGTTCTTCACGAGGCGTATTCGCGTCTGGCAGCGAACTTTGATTACCAGAATGGCGGCTTTGGGGCTGCCCCAAAGTTTCCGCAGCCCATGACTCCAGAATTTCTCCTTCGCTACTACAGCCACGGCTACAATCCCCGAGCCCTGGATATGGTGGAGCTCACGCTACAGAAAATGGCATACGGGGGCATGTACGACCAATTGGGCGGCGGATTTCACCGCTACTCAACCGATGCCTTTTGGCTGGTGCCCCACTTCGAGAAAATGCTTTACGACAATGCGCTACTGGCCCGACTCTATCTTCATGCCTATCAGTTAACGAACAAGGAACTTTATCGCCGGATAACTGAGGAGACCCTGGACTATGTTCTCAGGGAGATGACGGACTCGCTGGGGGGGTTCTACTCTGCTCAGGACGCCGACAGCGAAGGAGTTGAGGGAAAGTTCTTTGTCTGGACACCTGATGAAATACGGGCAATTCTGGGAGACGCCGACGGGAATCTGTTTGGAGGGTTTTACGGGGTTACCGACGCCGGTAATTTCGAGGGTTCAAATATATTGAACGTGCCGCAGGATCCCCAGGCTTTTGCGTTGGACCACGGGATTAGCGAGGGGTATCTGAACTCCATAGTCGCCCGGGGTAAAGTGCACTTGTTGACTGAAAGGGAGGAACGGATTCACCCCTTCAGAGATGACAAGGTAATTTCCTCGTGGAACGGATTGATGCTCAGGGCTTTCGCCGAGGCCGGAGTGACCCTAAAGCGGCCTGATTACCTGGCCGCCGCCTCGGCCAATGCTAATTTCCTACACAATGAGATGTTCAAAGATGGTCGACTGCTGCGCACCTACCGTGATGGTCAGGCCAAGTTGCAGGGTTTCCTTGAAGACTATTCTTGTGTGGCCGACGGTTATCTAGCTCTTTATGAGGCCACTTTCGAGCGAGTTTGGCTGGACCGGGCCGTTATGCTGGCCGACACCATGATCGAACTCTTTTGGGACGATGGAGTTGGAGGGTTTTTCGACACAGGCACAGAGCACGAGTCGCTGGTAACGAGGCCCAGGGATGTTTTCGACAATGCTCAGCCATGCGGCGGTTCCGTTGCGGCGGAGGTATTGCTCCGCTTGGCCATACTTACCGGGAACGAAGACTACAACCTCAAGGGCTCCCAGCCCTTAAGGCCGATCAGTAGGGTGATGTCTCAGGCCCCGGGTGGAGCGGCGTACTGGCTTGGGGTATTGGATTTCTACGTGTCGATCCCCAAGGAAATAGCCGTGATAGGGCCGGCAGGCGATCCTGATACCGAGGCGCTGAGGGATGAGGTGTTTGGACGCTATCTACCAAACAAGGTCGTGGTAGGGCTGGACCCTGCACAGTCCCCTTACAGTGATACAGATAGGTCACCCACTGATGGGATACCCTTGTTGGAGGGGCGAGAAAAACTGAACGGCGGGCCCATTGCGTATGTGTGCCAGAACTATGTGTGCCAATTACCCGTAACCGATGCCGAATCGCTGGCGAAACAACTGGAAGATTAACTTTAATTGATTGGACCTGCGCCAGCCAGCAATACAGGTCAATCAGCCCGGTCGAAAGACACTCTCAAAATGTTGCCTTCCGGCGCAAGACCGTCCGGCACCTTGGCCCATTCAGCGATCCGGTAGCCAACCACCCACGCTATTCCCCTTTCCGACACTACCAATGGAATATTGTTCCGCCACTGCACGGGCACCTTTGCGTCTATGAAGAAATCCTTAAGCTTCTTTCCCCTTGCCATGCCCAAAGGCTGAAATCTGTCGCCATCATGGCGCGTCCGCACCGCAAGAGAACTGCCCAAGGCTTTAGGTTCCAGATAGGCAGTGAAGGCATCGGGTGGCGCCAAATTGGCCAGTGTGCCCGATGGGATTACTTCCAGAGTTACGTTCCAATTCCCCGCGTTACATACCTGCCTAGATCCCGGTGCCTCCGACGTTGTTAGCTCGTGGAAAGAGTTCAGGTCGGGAAAAGGAGTTTGGCCCTGGATTGCATCGGGGCCAAGGCTTGTCTCAGTCGGAGTCATCTGAAAGATGGTATTACGAGGCAAATCCAGGCTGGCTCTTGGCTTCTGGCCTGAAACGAGGTCGGACATAGCCCTCAAATGGCTTTCCCTCAAGCGCCGGGGATCTCCATTGACGGCGATGTACGCCCGCCGCAGGGCCATTGGCCGCAATGCCGGATGCAAGTCCCGCAGGGCTTCACGGCTCAGTGTGACGCGTGCTCCCTGTACTCCCTTGCCGTTATCTTGAGGTGGGGAAACATGGATTGCCGGCCATAGGCGTTCCAGTTCCTTCTCCAGATAGTCCAACTCAAGGGAAGATGTTTGGGCCAGCCTGACCAGCGCATCCTGAACCCGGGGATTATACTCAGCAGCCAAAAGGGGCATCAGTTCCCGGCGGACCCGATTGCGGGTGAATCGGAACAAATAGTTCCCGCTGTCTTGCCGATATTCCCGGTCCAGTTCCCGGCAGTATTCGACTGTTTCAGCCTTGGTTACCTCAAGCAATGGTCGGAAGAGCAGCGGGCTGGCAAGCCCGGTGGGCCAGGGCCATGGGGCAATTTCGGTCATGCCTCTCATACCCGGCAGGGCAGCGCCCCGGAGAATGTGCAGCAGTACCGTCTCTGCCAGATCGTCGGAGGTGTGGCCCACAGCCACTGCTGTAGCCCCTATTCTCTGGGCCACTGTCGCCATGAATTCGTACCGCATCTCCCTGGCGCCCTGCTCAAAGGAGGAGATGCCTTGTTCCTTCTGGTAGGCAATTGGGTCACGTTTCTCAACTGTAACCGGGAGCCCGAGAGTCTGCGCCATAGCTTCAACGAACCTGGCGTCTTCGTCGGCCTCTTCACCGCGGAAGTCATGGTTCAGGTGGGCTACGTGCAGGATAATTCCGCAGGATTGCCTGATGTGATTGAGGCTGTAAAGCAGGGCTGAGGAATCGGCCCCGCCCGACACGCCAACTACCAGAGTAGAATTGTTGTGAGCCAGGCCGGTCCGCCGCAATGAAGCAGCCACTCTCCTGTCTACATCAGAAACTACCGGCATAGGTTAGCGGCGCTAAGCGGATACCGAAGGAGCAACAGTGTGTAAGTGGCCGGTAGAATTGTAGGATAGAAGGCGCCTACCCCTTGGGGCGCTCTCAAAAACGCTTACAGAGCTAAGCGCAAGGTGCAACCGGTGAAAGTTAGCCAAGGGGATACCGAGCAGCTTCCCGCAAATGGCCCTGATTGTGAAGTTATGCGAGACTATCGCCAGGCCTTCACCGGGGCTGTGGGTTTGTTCCAGTTCCAGGATAACCTGCCAGGCCCTTTCTTCCAGGGTCTGTAGGGACTCCCCTCCAGGCATTACGGTAAGCTCAGGGCGGGAGTTCCAGGTTTCAAAGACTTCAGGCCAACCCGCCCGCATCTCCTCACCTTTCACACCTTCCAGTTCGCCCAGGGCCAGTTCCTTCAGCCCTTCCCTGGTTTCAACAGGTATCGCCAGCATCTTGGCCATTTCCTCCGCTACCTGCATTGTCCGTTTCAGAGGACTGGAATAGATAGAGGTAATTCCCCACTGCTGAGCAGCCATCGCGGTTGATCTGGCCTGCTCAAGACCCGTCTTGTTCAAGAGCGTATCGTACTGGCCTTGAAAACGCCCCAGCTTGTTCCACTCGGTTTCTCCGTGGCGGACCAGGTAGAACTTCACCGCGTAACCCCTTCAGTGGCCGGTTCGACTTGTTGAACGAGTACCTGTTCTATTCTTACTCCACTCATGGAGCGCACGGTTAGCTTAAGATTTCTGTATTCGACTATCTCTCCAGCTTCCGGAATATAGCCGAGACGGTCGAGGATAAAGCCAGCCAATGTCTGGTATTCTCCTTCGGGAAGATCCAGGCGAAGCCTCTCGTTGGCTTGGATAATGGTGATGCCTGCATTTATCCGGTAAGTATTCTCGTCCACCTGCGTAACTTCGTCATCGACATCGTCTCGCTCTTCGTCCACTTGGCCAACAATGACCTCAAGCATTTGCTTTAGAGTGACGAGTCCGGCAATCCCCCCGAATTCGTCGACGGTCAAAACCAGGCCGTACCCGGCTTGCTGCATTTCCGAAAAGGTGTCAGAAACGCTCTTCGTTTCCGGAACGAAATGAGCTTCTCTCAACAGGCCGGTCACGCTGTCTTCAAGTTCCACTTCACCCTTACCCAAGGCCAGCAACACATCCTTGTTTGACAGGACGCCCACCACGTTCTCTATGTCGCCGTCAAAAACCGGAAACCGGGTGTGGGTGTGTTCAGCATAGAGAGCCAGGAAACGCTTTAGCGTGGTTCCCTGCTCGACCCAGACGATTTCCGTCCGAGGGGTCATTATTTCCTGCACCTTTTGGTCTCCGAACCGGAATACTTTGTCCAGCAATTCGGCTTCCGTCCGTTCAACGGCACCGGTCTGAGCGCCGGCTTCGATCAAAGATCTTATTTCACCCTCGCTTATTCGATCGTTGGAGTTGGTAATTCCCAGGACCCTGGTAAAGAGGTTCGTGATGGTCTGGAGAACCCTGACGCCGGGATACAAAACGTACTGGACTATGGAAAGGGGCCGCGCGTAGGCGAATGCCAAGGCCTCAGAACGGTTCCAGGCTACTGTCTTGGGAAGAGTTTCACTGAAAATCAAAAGGAGCAAAGTAACGCCCGCCGTAGCCACCAATACCGCCAAACCATCGTTTTCGATCATATTGAGGGCAACGGCGGTGCCAAGGGCAGCGGCGGCCGTGTTGACCAAATTATTGCTTAGCAAGACTGTGGCTAGAAGCCGCTCAGGTCTGGCAATGAGGCGTTCCACCAGCTTGGCGTTGTGGCGCCCGATGCTTAATAGGTGAAGCAAGCGGGCCCTGGGCAATGCAATGAAAGCGGTCTCTGAAGATGAGAAAAAGGCGGACAAACCAAGGCAGATTCCAAGGAGGATTAACCTACCTAAATCGTCTGACTCCATTTTGGAACTCTATCGCCTCCTGGGGGTTGAAATAATTATGTTCACCAAACGCAATAAACCTTAATGCGCTGTTACGGGAAGGATGATAGCATTTGCAGGTTTGTAGTGTAAAGTTGACCGCTATGCTCGGCGATTCTACCATGTCTGTTGTATTGTCAACGGCAGTGGAATCACGTTGGTTTCATGGTATGCCCTGCCGCCGCAGTGGTTTTCAGGACTAGCAATCTAAGCATAATTTGGACGGGAACAGGATGGGACTCAAGATTCTGGGTATTGAAACTTCGTGCGACGAGACTGCGGTAGGCATAGTTGAAGATGGCCGCCGCCTCTTGTCCAATATTGTATCGTCCCAGGTAGAACTCCACTCTCCCTACGGTGGGGTTGTACCGGAAGTAGCATCTCGGCAACATATAAGGGATATGACGCCCGCGGTTGAAAGAGCATTATTTGACGGCGGAATCCCCCTGTCAGAAGTCGACGTGATAGCTGCGACCTACGGACCGGGGCTGGCGGGATCGTTGCTAACGGGTTTAAATACTGCCAAAGCCCTGTCTTTCAGCCTGGGCAAGCCACTAATCGGCGTAAACCATCTGGAGGGCCACATCTATGCCTCCTGGCTGGCCACGGGCAACGATTCCCGTCCTGAGGACTCACCAGGCTTCCCACTGGCCTGCCTGGTCGCCTCCGGTGGCCACACCGACCTGATACTTATGGAGGGCCACGGGGATTATCGCCTGGTAGGCAGGACAAGAGATGACGCCGCCGGAGAGGCCTTTGACAAAGCGGCCCGCATACTTGGCCTGGGATTTCCCGGGGGGCCGGAAATCCAGAAAGCCTCGGAACGGGCCGAACCGGGTGATATTCCTCCCCTTCCGCGAGCGTGGATGCGGGAAACCCTTGATTTCAGCTTTAGTGGGGTTAAAACCGCATTACTCCACCTGGCACAGGCCAAGGGGGTTTATCCCGCAGACCCGGGCTTGGTCGGCACAAATGAAAACGATGAAAAGACCGGGCGTTTGATAGCGGAAATGGCGGCCAATTTCCAAGAATCGGTGGTGGAGGTGATGGTGGTCAAGACCCTGGAGATGGCGCGCCGTTACAACGCGAAGGGGATTGTTCTGGGGGGCGGCGTTACGGCAAACGCCAGGCTTCGAGCGGAGATCAACAGGGCTTCCAATTTGCCAGTGATAATCCCACCGCCGGTCCTCTGCACCGATAATGGTGCGATGATAGCGGCCTGCGCCTTCTTCCAATTCACTCGGGGGCAAGAGTTCGGGTTGGAACTGGATATTGATCCAGCGTTGCCCCTCGGGTAAGCGGGCGCCCGGACAAGTCGCGATTGATTTGCGAACGAAGCCAGGATGCGCCATATGGGAAGAGCATTGATTGTCTAGGTGTCCTTGGGCCTTACCAGCGAATCCCAGCGGTCCTGACGACAGATGAAAAGGCACTCTACTACTGCATGTATGTCGGGGATTCGCTCCGCACCCAAAACCGATAAGGACAGGTTCCAGTTGGAGCCTTGAAGGGTGATATTCCCTCCAGCCCGGCGGACGTTATGCCTCCAATACAGCCAGGCGCCGACCAAAACCGCTGCCAACAATACGAAGGGCACGAAGTCTATGTTCAGGCCCGGGATGCCCGGTCCCTCAAGCTGCCCTGCCATCCAATAGGCCACCAACAAGTAAAACACAAGCGCCGCGGCCATGGTCAGGATGCCTCTAATGGGTGACAACGTGCCTCTTTCAGCTGTATCCACCACAATGCCTTTCAACTCTTCCACCGGCAACAGCGTTGCTTCATTGGCATTGCCTCCATCACGGAAAAAGAGAATCCTGTGATTTGTGGCTATCAACAGTTGGCCATTCCCCGATGGTTCGTCCAGAACTCCCTCTTCCAGCGAAAAGACCTTTGCCACCCGTTCCTCGGGCATCAGAGCAATTCCGCGGACACGAGACAGATAATTTCTGGTTTGTCTTGATTGGTCGATCAAGTTTTCCCTCCGAAGCAGACGCTAGGCCGTGGCATATGAGCGGCTCTCTACTTCCCTGATGAGCAGCGACCGGGCTTCAAACGCCAAGTTGGGGTCCGTTGCTTGACCCTCCTCTTCACCTGAACGAACTCCTGACGTACCCATTGGTGGGCCGGAAAGTTCCGGCGTATGTTACCATTGCGGTTACTTGAGAAGCCAGTCTTTTCGAAAATTCGAGGGAGTTTTATATGGCGGATCTGACCAACGAAGAAATCCACGCTTTGGGTCGTTCGGTAGGCTTGCATATAGAGGAACCCGAACTTACCCAGGTTGGATATAGCCTGAACGCCATCCTGGAAGCTATGGCGAGCATTGATGCTCCGGGGGTTAACCGCGTCGAGCCATTGCCTCTCATTTTGCCGAACCCGGAGGAGCAAGAATGAACCCGAGTGACATACCCTTCTTGTCCGCAACCGAACTTGGTGCAGCCATTGGCAGGAGTGACATCACTCCTCTGGAAGCGGTGGATGCTTATCTGTCCCGGATATCGGAAGTCGGCCTCAAGCTAAATGCATACATCACCGTTTGCGCCGACGAGGCGCGGGAAGATGCAAGGAAGGCTGGCGAAGAAATCGCAAGGGGGAAGCCTCGGGGGCCCCTGCACGGTGTGCCTGTAGGGGTTAAAGACCAGATTTATGTCAAGGGAATAAGGAATTCCGACGGTTCCAAATTCCTCGAAGAGTTTGTACCGGATTACGATGCCACCGTCGTCGCAAATTTGCGACGGGCGGGAACCATAATTCTTGGCAAGCTGAACATGAGCGAGTTCGCCATGGGGGACCCGATCAGTTCCTATTTCGGCGCCGCACGCAATCCCTGGGACCTGGAGCGCAATCCTGGTACTTCGAGCACTGGTTCCGGCGCTGCAACTGCCGGGTTCCTGTGCGCCGCATCATTGGGTGAAGACACCGGTGGTTCCATACGCGGTCCGGCAGCTAACTGCGGGCTGGTGGGACTACGTCCTACCTGGGGTAGGGTGAGCAGGTACGGCGTAGACGGGGCATGCTGGTCGGTCGACACGATTGGTCCCATCTCTCGCACGGTGACCGATTGTGCCGCGACCATTGGCGCCATCGCAGGACACGACCCCAACGATCCTTATACGGGGAGGGTGCCTGTCCCCGACTACATTTCGGCACTGACCGGGGACATCCGGGGACTGAAAGTAGGCCTCGTGACCGAACTCATGGATACGGCTTCGGGCCTGGACCCGCAAACCCGTGATGCTGTGGCCGCCGCCGCCCAGGTCTTGGCTGAGTTGGGTGCAGAAGTCAAGGTGGTATCGTTGCCCATGGCCCAACAAACGGGCCCGATTGTGCGAACCATAACCCATACCGAGCGCGTGAGCCTGCGGCCCGAATGGGTACGGGAACGGCCGGAAGATTATCACTTCAACACGCGGATAGCCTTCATGACCGGGAACCTGATACCTGGTCAGGTCTATTACAAAGCGCAGAAACTGCGTGCCATTGTCCGGCAGCAGGTACTGGACGCCCTTAGGGAAGTGGATGTGCTGATTCAGCCTACCTCCTCTGGTCCCGCAGGGAAACTGGACTTTACAACGGGTGTAGCCAGCAAGGAAGCAGCGGCCCAGGCCCTGGTTGAGGGCAGCTATCGTGGGCCATACAGCCTGAGCGGAGCGCCGGCCCTGTCCATACCTTGTGGCTATACAGACCCGGGCGACGGCGGTCTGCCGCTTGCGTTGCAGATCGCCGGGCGACCATACGAAGAAGCTACTGTGCTGAATGTTGCCTACGCCTACGAGCAGGCTACACCCTGGCACGACCGAAAGCCGCCAATTTAGGGCTCGAAATACCACAACATTGGAAACGCAGCGTTTGCGCAAAGAACAGGTTGGAGAAATAACTGATGACGCTACCAAATCCTGGCGCCTGGCAAGCAAAACTGGAAAATAACTCACCGGAACTTTACAAGGAAATAATGGACGTCAGGAACCACGTACTAACAGACGGGGCCCTGCCGCTGAAGGTTAAAGTATTGATGACCATGCTTTGCGACGCGATTATGGCACACCCGGACGGGGTAAAGAACATTGCCAACCGTGCGCGTGCCGTCGGCGCAACTGAGGAAGAGATCGCCGAAACGGTTGGCGTGGCCTTTGTTATGGGTGGAACGGCGGCGCTGACGACGGCCTGCAATGCCTTCAAGAACTGAGCAATTATACGGGCAGCGCCGATTAACGCCTGCAATTGCCACGCCAATGGTTGCTGCCTAATTAGGCTGAAACCTCCATTCCCTGGAAAGCACAAGATTTGATAGACCTCAACCTGCCCAGTGAAGCGTGAACAGGGAGGCAATATGGTTACAGGAAATCTGTCTCGCAGCCTGGTCTATGGTCGAAAGGGCATCGTATGCTCCAATTCACCCTTGGCTGCGTCTGCCGGAATCCAGGTTATGCAGCAGGGCGGTAATGCCTTTGATGCAGCCTTGGCTGTAGCTGCGACCGAGGCGGTAACGTTGGTCCCTCTGTCCAGCATGGGAGGGGATTCTTTCATCCTTGTCTACGAGGCCGCCACCGGTCAGTTGACGGGTATCAACAGCAGTGGGGCGGCTCCAACGGGGGCTACGGCAGAGTACTACCGTTCAAGAGGCCATGAAGTCATGCCCATTGACGGCCCCCACTCCATATCGGTTCCCGGGGAGGTTGCGGCATGGGAAGAAATGCACCGGCGCTTTTGTACCTTGCCTTTCAGCCAGTTACTGGGGAGTGCTATTGGCTATGCTGAAGAAGGATTTCCAGTGTCGCCTGGCATAGGCCGCAGCTTTGCCCATGCAGTGGACAAGCTTGCCCAGTTTCCGGCCAGTGCCGCGATCTATTCGTCAAACGGGGGAATGAAAGCCGAAGGGGAAATGCTTGCCAATCCTGACCTGGCCCGTAGCCTGCAACAGGTTGCGGAGGGAGGCGCCAACGAGTTTTACCGTGGCGATCTGGCCCGCCGCATGGTTGAAGAGTTGAGAAAGGCAGGCGGGCTGTTCACTGAATCCGACTTTGCCGACCACCGGCTGGACGTCTACGACCCCATAGCCACTGACTACCGGGATCATGTGGTCTACCAGACCAGGCCACCCACCCAGGGGTTCTTATTGTTGGAGATGCTAAACCTGGTTGAAGGCTTTGACCTGGAATCGCTTGGCCAAAATTCAGCCGAGTCTATTCACCTGATGACGGAAGCCAAGAAAATTGCCTATGAGGACCGGAACAGGCTGTCTGGAGACCCTCGGTTCGTTGAATGGCCGTTGGAGGAACTAATCTCGAAGGAATATGCCGACCGGAGGCGCGGCGAAATCGACCAAGCGCGCGCCAACAATGGTATGGCGACGGCACATGAAGACGGCGACGGCAATACTACATACTTCTGCGTGGCGGATGGTGCCGGGAACTGCGTGTCCTGGATCCATAGCCTTTCCAATGCCTTTGGTTCCGGATTTGTAGCCGCCGGCACAGGAGTGCTGTTCAATAACCGGGGTGGGCGCGGATTCAGCCTCGAACCAGGCCATCCCAATGTTATCGAACCTGGAAAGCGCACCATGCACACTTTGAACTGCTACATGGCTTTCAAGGATAGCCAGCCGGTTATCGTTGGCGGAACGCCCGGAGGCGACTACCAGCCTCAGTGTGGCCTTCAAGTTTTGGCCAACCTTATCGATTACGGCATGGACCCGCAGGAGGCTGTTGAGGCTCCTCGCTGGTGGAGCTTCCCTGGCACCGACCCGGCGAGTGTGAAAACGCCCTCTGAATTGAGACTGGAAGCTGGCATGCCACTGGAGACGGGCAAAGAATTGGAAGCCTTGGGCCACAAAGTGGTGCGGCGGCGACCTGGAATCAATGACGGCAAGGTTCAGCTAATTGTCCGCGACCCGAACACTGGGGTTCTAAAGGGAGCTTCGGACCCTCGAGGTGACGGTCACGCCGCTGCCTGGTAGTGGAGTGGTGAAAAATGAGAGGAGGGAGAAGACACCTCTCCCTCCCCGAAGACGAACCCAATAAGCTTAGCTACCATGGTTGGGGCATGAAGAACTCGCGCTCCCGGTCATCAAATCCTTGAAGACTTTCCCGTACAATTCCAGGATGTTCCAGGGCTGCTCTTACTATTCGACGGTTGAAAATACTTGTGGCCTCGGAAATCAGGTAGTCATCGACTGGCATCCACAAGCATTCTTCGATTTCCTCTTCCTGCATAGTAATCTCGCTACTTAACGGGCTGAGGCGGCACACAAAGTAGATGTCGGACTTGCCGTAGCGGTAACCGTGCCAGTGGCGAAAACAAGCGAGCAATTCGAACTGGGTGTGAACCCCCGTCTCCTCCAGGACTTCGCGAATGGCGGCATCCACCAGGTGCTCACCGGGGTGCACCGCCCCGCCGGGCAGTTTGTAAAAAGGAGGCTGCCCAGGGTTACGGTGCCTCTCGCATACCACTAACAGTTCCTTTTCCGCGTTCAACACTACACCACCGATGCCAATGTAGTGAGTAGCAAAGGGTGGGATAAATGCTCCGGGTTCCAGTTGCAAGGTCATCATCAGATACTGGTCGCCTTCCATACCCGGCGAATACTGGTTTGGTCGCTCACCGGAGTGGTGGAAGGAAAAACCAGCCGCCACAGCAACCGGAACCAAGGCAGACAGTCCGATAGGCACTTCAAGCCAGACAGCCTTATACCCTTGGTCCTTCCAGTCACTCAGGGACTGGGCCAGTTTGTCGCGAAAATCATGGGGGTCTGGCGGGAGAGCGGCGGGATTGGGGATTATGCCCCCAAATGGGTTGGTTGTGGCTTCCAGCAACGTCGTCATCGTCCAATGCACCGTTGTTTCGGCAAGGATTTTGCGAAGTATAGCACAGGCCAATTGACGGGCTTTTGATGCCTCATTAGACTGCCTGCTACACGGGCTCAAGACCATACGAAGGAGGCAGTACCTTGACCAGCCGAGCATACGACACGGGAGTCATCCAGACGGCTTCCAACGCTTATGCTTTCATACAACCCAACGGAGCTACCAATGCCGGTTTCATAGTCAGCGAAGAAGGCATCATCGTAATTGACTCTCTCATGACCCCTTCCCTGGCCACGAGGCTCCTGTCGGAAGTACGAAACATATCCAGGGCGCCCATCCGATAGCTGGTGGACACGCATTACCATGGCGACCACGTCTTTGGAAACCAGTACTTCGTTCCTGCCCCGATAATTGGACACGTGAACTGCCGCGAGGAATTAATCGAGAAGTTCGACGCCAACATGAACCGGTACACCAGCGGCCGGCCGGAGCTTATGCCGGAGTTGTCCCAGATCAGGATGACTCTTCCTGATGTTACCTTCAATGACAGAATGGACGTACGGCTGGGTGACCGGGAGATCAATCTCATTTACCTGGGTCGGGCCCACAGCTCCGGGGACATACTCTTGCACCTTCCCCAGGATGGCGTGCTGTATGCCGGAGATATCGCATTCCACCGTGTTCTGCCTGCCTTCCCGGACGGACACATCACGAAATGGCTGGACGTGATGGACAAGACACGAGAAATGGACTTTGAGACCATCGTGCCCGGTCACGGACCGGTGGGCACCAAGAAGGACTTTGACGAGGCTAGGGAGTTGATGGCCCACCTTAATGGGGAAATCCGGAAGGGCTTCGACGCGGGCAAGTCTGAGGACGAGACCGCAACTGAGATTAACTTGGGGAAATTTACCGAGTACCTGGGCCAGGACCGCATTGGCTTGATTACCAACATGGCGTACCGTGCCTATCGCGGAGAGCTAGTGTAGTTTCTTCGGTCGTCCCGGGGGTTCCCAATCGGAAATGCGAAGAAAATCGCTGAGGCCTGAAGGGAATAAGATTTCGCTTCACCCAAGTTAGTTAGATATTGCATTAGAGGTTGTATCTAGTGCTATAATTGGTGCCACAAGGAACCACTGTAGGCAAGTGAAGGATTCACCAGGGTAAGCAGGACAACTTTGTGCTTACTCTTACGCAATCCGTCGAATGTGGTAGGGTTGCCGAAGCGCTTTCTCCTGTTGTAATCTATCCGTGCATACTTGGTTCCAAAGAATTTATCTAGAGGAGGTAGACCCCGTTATGCAGCAGGCTGCAAGGACCAAGATAGACGCCGGCGCTGTAAGCTTTGTCGTACAGCACGAGCTTTGGGATGGCAACCTTCAGGACCACTCCGATCAGGGTGTGGTAATTCTGGTGGAAGCCAATGACACCACTTTGCTGCGGTTCAACTGCTTTGATCTCGAGCGCAGCTACATTTATGGACCGGAAAGCAAGAACAAGCTTTGCCGGATGGATCCCGTCGTCGATGGCAACCCCATCATGTGGTCGGTGAAGCAGATCAAGAACAACCTTCCTGCGATGCTGACCGAGGCAGGCTACGAAGACGTGGCCAGCAGTGTCAATATGGACGAGGTTAAGGCCGTCGCGGGTGAGGTGGAGTCCACCGCCCGTGAGGTATATGCTACGGGCCGCAACACCGTCAAGCACAACCGTGGTCACGATATTTTCGAGGCCGGTGCCATTCGCTTCGGTCTGGAAGTGCGCAAGCAGGCGGGCGGCGACGGCGGATTGGCCATCCACGTTTTGGCCGATCTGGCTGGAACTCCTGGCCGGACCTACACCGAAGAGACTGAGCTTCTGGCCTTTGACTGCTTCCGGGACGCTCCCCACTACCACTATGGCCCCCGGAATAAGAACCATCGGATTTTCTGGGACCGCACCCTGGTACCGGACACTCTCGAGTGGACCTTGACCCGGTTCAAGAACAAGGACCTTCGGGACATGATCGCCCGGGCTGGCTACCCCGGTGTGGCTGCCGACCTGGACCAGGACCTGATTAATTCAATCATGCCTTCTCTGGAAGCCAAGGCTCGCGAACTGCAGCCCGGCGCCGAGGTAGAAGTGATCGAGGGTCCTGCCACCCCCAACTTGGTACCTAGATAAGCATCCAAGTTAATCATGCTTCGTAATCGGGTTGGCTGGGTAACTGGCCAACCCGGTTTTTTATGAATGGGTATGCCCCCCTCTCAAACTTCCCCAACGGCCGAGAACGGCTACAAATTACAGGCTAAACCGGTGCGCGCCGTCCTCAGTGCCTTCCTTCTTTGTATTCTGATTGCGGCTTTCTGGATTAGCGGACCTGCCATCGGTTACTCCGAACCCTTCAGTGGGGCCCAGTCCTCCACTGGACAGATATTTCCCGAGGCCCCCAGCATCGAGGGAATTTCGGACTGGATTAACAGTGAGCCTATGGCCATTACCGATCTTCGAGGGAAGGTTGTAATGCTGGATTTCTGGACATACACCTGTGTCAACTGCATAAGGACGCTACCTCAACTCAAGGATTGGCATGACCAGTATTCTGACAACGGGTTGGTCATTATTGGAATTCATACACCCGAATTTGAATTTGAAAAATACAAAGGCAATGTGGCTCAAGCAGTGGAAGCCCACGGAATTTCCTGGCCCGTGGCGTTGGATAACGATTACGTTACCTGGGATAGCTATGAGAACGTGTTTTGGCCTACCAAGTACCTGATTGATGCCAAAGGAAGGCTGCGTTACCACAGAGTGGGCGAGGGCGCATACAAAAGAGTTGAGGAGGAGATTCGGCTATTGCTCATTGAGTCTGGCAGCAACCTGTCTGGTGACCCGCCGACAAACTCTCCGGATCATCTTCCGTACCCCAAATACACAGAAGCCCCGGACCGGGAAATCACCAGGGAACTGTACACAGGTTACGAAAGGGGCGATTTCGAGCGGGAATACTACGGAACTGGGTACGTAGATCAGGCCGAGTATTACTCAGAACCAGGGCAAAATCTTTTGCTGCAAGCCCCGGAATATCTGGCGCCTGGATTTCTCTATTTTAGTGGCGCCTGGTTGAACGAGATACAACGTGCTTTGCACGGCAGGGTGAGCGAAGATTTCGAAGATTATGTAAGCCTGGTGTATTCGGCCCGCACGGTTAACGCTGTTCTGGCAGCAGTTGACGGAGAACCGATCAAAGTCCGGGTTCAATTGGACGACGAGTACCTTACGGACGAGAATCGAGGGCCCGATGTGACCATCGGAGCGGATGGGGAAAGCTACCTGTGGGTCAATCGTTCACGCATGTACCAGGTTGTAGCAAATCCCAGGTATGCCCAAAGAAAGGAACTGCGGCTCAGCGTCAATTCGGACCAGTTCGCAGTTTACGCCTTCACATTCGGGATATACGACCAGGGCCCCTGAACTCACTACAAAAGAGGGGGCCGTCCTGAGCTGGACGGCCTCGCTACTTTACCGAGATCTAGTTTGGTTAGTACAAGTGACAGGCCGCCGTGTGGCCTGGCGCAAGTTCCCGCGTCTCCGGAACCTCTACCGCGCATCGGTCCATGGCAAAGGGGCAACGGGTATGGAAGCGGCAGCCCGACGGCGGATTTAGGGGTGAAGGGACTTCTCCCGTCAGAATTATCTCATCCTGCTCAGTGTCGGGGTGAGACGGCAACGCGGCCGACATCAAGGCCTTGGTGTAAGGGTGCAGCGGATTGTTGAACAACTCCTTGACTTCGGCGTATTCCACAATTTGGCCCAGGTACATCACGGCTATAGAGTCGCACATGTATCGTACCGTGGCCAGATGGTGGGCGATCAACAGATAGCTGACTTCGTACTCCTGTTGCAAGTCCTTGAGCAGGTTCATAATCTGGGCCCGGATGGAAACATCCAGTGCGGACACGGGCTCGTCAAGGACGATCATTTTGGGATGGAGGGACATGCCACGAGCAATGGCCAGGCGCTGGCGCTGGCCGCCGCTGAACTCATGCGGAAACAGGTTTGCGTGGTAGGAATTCAGGCCCACATCTTGCAAGAGTTTTTGGACTCTTTCGACGATTTCCCGCCTGGGAACGTCCCAATTGATGACCATCGGCTCCCCAATCAGGTCTTTCACCCGCATTCTGGGATTCAGGGAACTCCAGGGGTCCTGGAACACTGCTTGAACAGAGCTTCGATAGGCCCGCCGATGGCTGGAGTCCGTGTGATGGATGTCTTCTCCCTCAAAGAGGATTCGGCCTTCAGTAGGTTCTTCCAACATTAGCAACAACTTGGCCGTGGTGCTTTTGCCGCAACCCGATTCCCCAACTATGCCCAAGGTCTCGCCCCGTTGGATCTGGAAGGAAATGCCGTCCACCGCCTTCAAATAACCGGTAGTCTTTGAAAATAGCAAACCTTTGGTGACGGGAAAGTACTTTTTCAGGTCCCTTACGTCCAGCAGGGCGGATTCCGGATTAGAAGAGACGGGCGGTTGCGCAGCAGTGGTCATGCCAACCTCCAGCAGGCCGACTTATGGGTTTCAGATACCTGGAAAGCGGGAGGATATTCGTCTCGGCAACGGTCCATGACATAGGGACAGCGGTCGGCAAAGGAGCAACCGGGAGGCAAGTCGTGGAGGGCGGGTGGCTGACCTTCAATGGCGTACAATCGGTCCACGTCTTCTTCCAGCTTGGGCACCGATGCCAGCAACGCTTCCGTGTAAGGGTGTGACGGGGTGTTGAAAATTTCTCTAACATCTCCCATCTCTACGATTTTGCCAGCGTACATCACGGCCACCTTATCGCACATCTTGGCAACGACGCCGAAGTCGTGGGTGATGAAAATCAGGGCGAGGTTTTGCTGCTGTTGCAGATCTTTCAGCAACTTGAGATATTGGGCCTGGATAGTAACGTCAAGAGATGTTGTCGGTTCATCGGCGATCAAGACCGCAGGCTCGCAGGAAATGCCGATGGCGCCCACTACCCTCTGGCGCATACCGCCGCTCAACTGATGCGGGTAGTCTTTTACACGAGATTCTGCGGCAGGAATGTTCACCTTGCGCAACACGGACAAGGTGTGCTCCCGCACACTGCGCTTGGGAATGTCCTGGTGGATTTGAATTGCCTCATTGACCTGGTTTCCAATGGAAAAGACAGGGTTCAAGGAAGTCATGGGGTCCTGAATAATCAGGGCTATCTGGCTGCCGCGCACCCGGCTCATTTCGTGCTCGGTCAGCTGCAGAATATCCTGTCCTTGTAGGACAATTTTCCCAGATACAATTTCGCCTGGGGGAGTGGGAACCAAGCGCATTAATGAGAGCATGGTTACGGACTTGCCGCAGCCCGACTCGCCAACAATGCCCAGAGTTTCCCCGCGGCGCAGGTCGAAGCTGACACCGTCAACTGCCTTGACCGTACCCCAACGAGTGCTGAAGTAAGTGCGGAGGTCTTCTACTTCAAGAACTACTTCGTTTTCCAAGTCATTAGATGCCATTCACGGCCGCCCTGGTCAAAATTCAGGAAGAATATACCGAATCACGGGACTTCGCTACCTTATGGGTTGAGCCGACTCTATAGAAGGTTTATACCTTTGTCAACGAAGGGAAAGTACGGCCACAAACATAGCGAGCCCACTATTTGACGGCGAGCATATCGCAGGCCAGCCCCAGCATTATCTTGGTGCCGCTGATCAGGCTCCTTATCCCCATTGATTCGTTGGTTCCGTGCGTGAAATTAAGCATGGGATCGTCGTCGGGGTGAGAGCCGGTAAAGCCGTACGTAACTGTACCAAGGGGACGCGTGAAACGTGAATCGGTAAAGCCATTACTGATCGCCGGCACCCATTGGATATCGCCCCGGTCCAATGCTTGAGCGGTTATCCGACGCAGGCTGGACGAAAGTTCAGACTCAAAGGGTGACGAATTGGGTCGGGCCATGTAGTCAATCTCGTAGGAAACACCTTCAATTCCCTCTAGGACTTCGTCAAGTTGTTGACGGACGTACTGTTCGTCCTGGTGGGGCAGGGTACGCACGTCGCAGGTCAGTCGGATGGACTCAGGAACGCTGTTAGACTTTATGCCGCCCCGAACCATGGTTGGTGTAAGAGTCATGCGGGACAGCGCCCGCAGCATTGAGGCAAACCGGGGATTGTCCGACTCGATGTCGGAAATGATGGCGTCGACATTGGCGGGTGAAGGCCTGTCCTCAATAGCAAAGGTCGAAAGGTGGTCGAAAATGGCGGTAGAGGTATCCCGCTCGGGATTGTAGCCCTCAATGGAGTTTAGTGCTGTGCTCAACCGATAAAGGGCATTTGTTCCTTGCCAAGGCACAGATGCGTGGGAACTGGTGCCCTTTACATCGATTTCAACTTGTAATCGGCCTTTTTCGCCTACTCCAAGTATATATGTCAAGGCTCCAGCCGCACTGACCGGCGTGCCACCCCCTTCATTGACAGCATAGGGAGCGGCCAACTTGTCGGGGTGATTGTCAGCCAGCCAGCCAAAACCGTACCTGCCGCCATGTTCCTCGTCGGCGCCGGCAGCCAGGATAAGTCCGTCCTCAAGCTCAATTCCGTTGCGCTTCAACAGGCGAAGGGCCATTAGCTGGCAAGTAAGGAGTCCTTTGCAGTCGGAGGCGCCCCGTCCGAATATCCTGCCCTCGTGGATGGTGGCGCTGAAAGGAGGAAATCGCCACTTGGATTCGTCCTCAACCGGCACTACGTCGGTGTGGGACATGAACATTAAGCCTGCTTGACCCGAGCGGCCCTCTAAACGGGCGATCAAATTGCCCCGGTTGGGAGCGGATTCAAGGATTTCCGAATCGATGCCGTCACCAGCAAGGAAGTCCCGCGCTAACTCGCAGACCGGAGTTTCGTCTCCGGTGGGCATGAAGCCGGTGTTCACCGAAGGAATTTGTACCAAGGCTCGTTCCAGGGCGATAACTTCATCCTGCATGGAGTCAACTTGGGCGAATAGCTCTTGCAGATCCGGCATGGCTCAGGTCCTCAATTCAATTCGAATGGGTTCGATAGCGGCGAGTGTAAACAGCGGAACAAACAGTGTCAACGCTATTAGTGCAAGAATTGCATTCCTCCATTTCGTACTAAAGTTTGGGAGGAAAGCGTTGACAAATTGTAGCTAGTGCCTGCATACGCCTGGTGGATTTCTATTCGTCCCATTTCCCAAAGGTAAGGGCTATAATGAACGCAAAACGTAATATCGATAGAGTTAACGGAGAGGAAAGTATTGGCGACGCAACGGGACTTTGTTGGCTATGGGCAGAACGTACCTCAAATCGAGTGGCCGAACCGGGCCAGAATAGCCATATCATTGGTGGTTAATTACGAAGAAGGTTCAGAATATTCCCTGCTGGACGGGGATGACCATCACGAGACCAATAATGAAGTACCCTCGCCCGTTCCGGATGGACAACGGGACCTTTACAACGAATCTTTCTTCGAATACGGCAGCCGGGTTGGCGTCTGGAGGCTGCTGGACATATTCGACCGGCACCAGGTCAAGTCAACCTTTTATTGCTGTGCTCAGGCGCTGGAGAGAAACCCCGTGCTGGCCGGTGACATTGTTGCTCGAGGCCACGAACCTTGCGGCCACTGCTACCGCTGGTCAGAAGTTCACCGGATGACTATTGACGAAGAACGCGAAGACATGCGAAAGACGGTGGAATCCATAACCGCCACCACCGGCGAGCGGCCTTTAGGCTGGTTTACCCGCTACGGCCCCAGCATAAACACGCGGGAACTGGTGGTCGAAGAAGGCGGGTTCGTCTACGATAGCCTTGCAACCAACGATGATCTGCCATACTACGTATCCATCGCCGAAAGGCCGTGGCTGGTGATTCCGTACAGTTTTGAGACCAACGACGCCCGTTTCTGGCGGGGTGGACTGGTTAGTACCGGCGATTTCTTTGAATACCTGAAGGACTCCTTTGACTGCCTATATGAGGAGGGTCGGACCCATCCCAAGATGATGTCTGTGGGTTTGCACTGCCGCATTACAGGTCGACCGTCTCGCTCCCGCGCGGTTGAAAAATTCATCGAGTATGCCAAGGGTTTTGAGGACGTCTGGTTTGCCAGGCGGATTGATATAGCGCGTTGGTGGCTGGGAAACTATCCCGCTTAGGACACCCAGCACAGTCACTGAAGCTTGGGCACCGGTGACTCTTAGGAATCCAGGATTGGAGGACAATTGCCATGAAATTCGGCGTTTGCATTCCGCATTACGGTCGTGCCATAGACACTGAAAGTCTCACTGAAATGGCCGTAAGGGCCGAGGAAATTGGATTTGACTCGGTATGGGTTACCGATCACATTATCGTGCCTCACGTGCTGCCGGACCGGCCGCCGGAGATTGTGTACCGCCACAATATGCTGGAGCCCATTACGCTCCTGGCCCACCTGGGCGCGGTCACCAAGCGAGTTAACCTTGGTACCAGCGTCGTCATTCTGCCGTACCGAAACCCCGTGATACTGGCCAAGGCCATCGCTACTGCCGACGTGCTTTCCAACGGACGGGTCATATTCGGCGCCGCCGTTGGGTGGATGGAAGGCGAATTTGAGGCACTCAATGCCGAATTCGAGAAACGGGGGGCGGTAAGCGACGAATATTTGCAGTTGCTTAAAGAACTATGGACCAATCAAACTCCCAAATTTGAAGGTGAGCTCTTTTCCTTAAACGACGTGACGTTTTCCCCTATGCCGGTGCAGCAACCGCACCCGCCTGTCTGGATCGGCGGGCGAAGCCGGGCGGGGGCGCGGCGGGCGGCAAAATATGGCGACTTCTGGCATCCGGTGCAGATTCCGGCCAGAGAGGTGAAGGACAAGGCCGACTATATGCGCAACTACTGCCGACGAATTAGCAGGGAGTCTCCTCCCCAAATATCCTTTCGGTGCAACCTTCAGTTCTCCGATTCCCTCGTCGCAGGAGATCGGGGTGCGTTGCAGGGCACGGCCGAGGACATAATTGGGGACATCCGGGACTACGCTGATGCCGGAGTCAGCCACATCATAATGGAGATACCGGGCGAGTCCTTCCACGACAAGTTCAATGCCATGGAGCGCTTCCAAAGGGATATTGTTCCCTTTGCACCGGCCGAAAGTTGACAGCATTGATCCGTTCCCGGCCGTATCTGTGAAGCGCCGAGTTTTATTGCGCCTTTCGAAGCTTTGTGGTACTTTTATGCTAGCAATCTGTAGCCGGAACTCAAGCAATGAGGTGATGGTATGAGCTACAAGCCAAAGTCCCTGGGACACGTAAACATGTTCGTGCGTAATGCCGAGAGGTCCCAGCAGTGGTATGAAGATATCCTGGGCCTCCATACTTATGACTTCAAGCCTGGGCGCGCGGCGTTTATGTCTGCTGACATCGAACAGTCCCATGAAATTGCCTTGATTGAAGTGGGCGAAGAGGCGCCAGGCGTCCAGCACCGTCAAGTTGGCCTGAACCACATGGCATGGATGATGGAGAGCCTGGACGACTTGAAAGAGTTTTACTGCCGGCTGAAGGAAAAGAACGTCCCCATAGGCCACATCTCCGACCACGGCATTTCTATAGGTATCTACTTCAGTGACCCGGACGGGAACGGTGTCGAGGTTTCATACGAATTGCCTCGGAGCCAGTGGAACCGTGAAGAGAATATTTTCATGGGTGAAGGCCGCATGTCCGGACACTTTCCCGGGCCTTGGGACGAAGAAATGGCAGCTACGCAAGCAGCTACCAGATAGTTGATTCGTCGATTGGCAGTAAGAAGAGTCTTAAAACAATAGTTTGGAGGAAAGGTATGCCGAGCCAAGAAGACATCGCCTTAATGGCTCATCTAATGCGTCGAGCAGGTTTTGGCGCCTCCCGTGCCGAATTGGAAGAGCGGGCTGCCAAAGGCTATGAGGCCACTGTTGAGGAGTTGCTCAATCCGGGTGACGATTCCGGTATAGATGAGGACGAGCTTTACCGCTATTTCCCTCAGTTCGAAAGCTCCCTGGCGCCGGTGGCCGCCCAGACCGAGTGGGTTTACCGAATGGTAAACACCAAGTGGCCTATGAAGGAAAAGATGGCGCTTTTCTGGCACCAGCTATTCGCTACCGGCAATTCCAAAGTGGATAACCCGCCGGAGATGCTGGCGCAGGTCGCCATGTTCCGGAAAGAAGGCATGACGAACTTCCCGAATCTGTTGGTGAATCTGGCCCAGAATCCGGCAATGATTTACTGGCTGGACAACAACGGCAACCACTACGGCGCTATCAACGAAAACTGGGGCCGGGAGTTGCTGGAACTGTTTTCCATGGGGGTGGGTCACTATTCCGAGGACGACATCAAGGAAGCCTCCCGGGCTTTTACGGGCTGGACTATTGGCACCAAGCCGCCTCGCCAGCCGGTGGGCCGCTTTTACTGGAGCTTCGAGTTTAAGCCTGAAGACCACGATTACGGGGAAAAACAGTTCCTTGGAAACACCGGCAACTTCAACGGTGACGACATTGTTGATATCGTCGTAAAGCAAGAAGACACGGCCCGGTTCCTTTCCCGCCATCTCTACAATTTCTTTGTGGCAGACGAGCCTCAGGTGCCGGCCTGGAACATCACCCCGCCCAATGATCAGAAAGCGATAAACACCCTGGTGAAGGCGTACATGGACTCCGGTGCCGACATCAAGTCCATACTCAGAGCCCTGTTCAACTCCGACTTCTTTAAAAATGCCCGGTACGCGCACGTAAAGAGTCCCGCCGAGTTGGTGGTCAGCACCGTCAGGATGGCTGGCAATTTCAACCAGCCGCGCACGGGCTTCACCCAGTTGGCTTTCGAGTGCGGCTGGCAAGGGCAGGAATTGATGAACCCGCCCAGTGTGGAGAGTTGGCACACCGGTTCCGAGTGGATTGACGGTGGCGCCTTGGTACGGAGAGTGAACTTCGCCGCCAAGTTACTGTCCGACACCTCGCTGCCGGGCATCAAGTCGATACTTTCAGGACTGAAAGAGCAGGGGACATTGAGCCCAGCACAATTCGTAAACGCTTGCCTGGACCTCGTTGGGCCGGTGGAGGTTGACGAAGGAACCTACAAGGAACTGTTGACTCAGGCCCAGCAAGGCGGGGACATCAGTTGGGACACGGAAGACGCAGCCGCCGAATCCGAACGGCGCACCGGAGTTATGCTGGCTTTGATCGCGGCAACCCGGGAATTTCAATTCGCTTAAGTCGGCGACTCAAAGCCGACCATTATTGCCAAGACAGGAGGGCAATCCAATGGCCTCAACCAAAAAAGATCCGGTGCTGGTGGTATTGCAGCTCTCCGGCGCCAACGATTATCTGAATACCGTAGTACCCTTTACCAATCCCTTGTACCGGGACAACCGGCCGAACCTGGGGTTGCCGGAAGACCAGCTTATCAAGTTTACCGACGACTTGGCGTTCCACCCTAGCATGGCTCCCTGGAAGGGAATATGGGATGACAACAAGATGGCCATCATTCACGGCATTGGCTATGAAAACTCGTCCCGCTCTCACTTCCGGTCCATGGACATTTGGCACACCTGTGAGCCGGACAAAGTTGGAACCGAGGGCTGGCTGGGCCGAGTAATTCGTGATCTCGACCCCAGCGGCGACAATGTCCTGAAGGGCGTTAACTTGGGCCAGGGGCTGCCCAGGGCTATGGCCCTGCGCGGCGTGCCGGTTACGTCCGTTTCAGACCTGGCTTCTTACGGTGTGTTGACCGACATTCCGGCCATCGGCGGTGGTGAGGAGCGGGACCGGATGCTGGAACTCTTCTCCCGCGTATATTCACCTGCTGTCGGCAGTGGTGACGTTATGGACTACCTGGGGCAAACCGGCCGAGACGCACTTAAGGGCGCCGACATTATCAAGACCGCCCCCGAACAGTATTCGTCCTCCATAGAATACGCCGACAACCCCATCGCAAAGAGTCTAAAGAGCGTGGCGCAGGTTCACTTGGCCAGCCTCGGAACCCAGATCTTCTATACCCAGTACGGTAGCTTTGACACTCACTTCAACCAGTTGCCCGCCCATGCCAAGCTGTGGACCGATGTTTCCGGAGCGGTAAACGACTTCTTTGCCGACCTTAGAGAGCATGATGCCTCTGATAACGTGGTAATGCTGGTCTTCACTGAGTTTGGGCGCCGGGTACACGACAATGGCACCGGCTGCGACCACGGCCGGGGAGGAGTTGCCTTCGCCTTTGGTGATGGTGTCAACCCGGGCATGTACGGGGAATATCCCTCTCTGAGGGCTCAGGACCTGCTGGAAGGGGACCTGGTTCCCAGTTATGACTTCCGCGGCTTCTATTCAACCTTCGCCGAGCGTTGGCTGGGGCTGGATGCCAAGCCGATAGTTGGCGGCGAGTTCGAAC
Source organism: Dehalococcoidia bacterium (assembly GCA_965215975.1). GTDB lineage: Bacteria > Chloroflexota > Dehalococcoidia > Lucifugimonadales > UBA3495 > Bin22. The sequence continues at coordinate 3,065,558 of OZ244136.1, forward strand.
AACTCGACTTTCTTTAGGCTAACATCTGGTAATCTGACCAATAACAGACAGGGTAAAGCAACGGCATAGGGCCGCTCCTTTGCCCTGTCTGTATTATGTCAAACAAGGAGGCAGACATGCTCACTACCGTCGCCGCCGGGCGAGTTTTCGACTACAGTCACTGCATGGGAATGTACGCGACCTCGGGTATCGGCTTCCTGGTGCCTATGGATTTTGCCTTGGGCAGCAACAACACGATGTATGTGCTGAATCGGGGTGTAGACGAGATAACCCTGCGCATCAGCAAGTGCACGCTGAATCACGAGTATATCGCGGACATTGGCCGGTTCGGAATGGGAGACGGCCAATTTGTCTGGCCCATGGCTATCGCGCTGGATAGTGACGAGAACATCTACGTTTCTGACGAAAACCAAAACCGAATTACGGTTATGGACAAGGATGGGCAGTTCCTGAACAAGTGGGGTGAATCTGGTAGTGATGAAGGCCAATTGAAGGGCCCCGCCGGACTGGTTGTCGGCAGCGACAACAACGTCCTGGTAGTAGACAGCCAAAACCACCGAGTGCAGAAGTTTACCAAGGACGGAGTTTACGTGAGCGGTTGGGGCGCCGAAGGAAGCAACCCCGGCCAGTTCAACAAGCCCTGGGGTATTTGCACCGACGGCGAGAGCAATGTCTACGTTGCGGACTGGAAGAACGATCGAGTCCAGAAGTTCTCTGCCGATGGCAAATACCTGTTGGAGTTCGGGGAGACATCCGAAGGCGTAGGAACCCTGAACCGGCCCACCAGCGTTGCAGTGGACTCTGAGGGCGACGTTTATGTGGCCGACTGGGGCAATCACCAGGTCAAGATATACGAGCCCGACGGCAGGTTTGTTGCCTCTCTGGTGGGGGACGCCGAGACCCCTTCACCGTGGGTTCAAGACTACATCAACGCCAACCCCGACGTTGCCAAGGCCCGCCGCCGCACGAACATGGAAGTCGAGTGGCGGTTCAACCGCCCCATAGCGGTCAAACTAGACTCCGATGATCGGCTTTATGTTGCCGAAGCGGTGCGGCACCGCATACAGATTTACACAAAGGAAAGGGACTACGCCGAAGCCGCGATAAACCTGTAGGCAATCCGCTAATACCGACGGAAGGACACTGTAGCGAGGGTGGGAATCGATCCCACCCTCGTTTTTTTTGGCCAATTATCCTAACGCTTCGGTCAGTCCTGGAATACCCTCCAGGCCCGCCGGAACCGTAATGGACGCTCCCGTCAGGTCGTCACCGACAGGCTCGTACCGGCCACTCAGGTGCCGTGCCAGGAAGGCTTCGGCCACTGCAAAGAAGGAAAGATTGTTTTCCGGCCTGGCAAACCCATGGCCTTCGTCTGGATAAAGGACGTAGGTTACGGGAATCTCCTTATCTTGCATTGCCTGAACTATCTGGTCCGACTCGGACTGCTTGACCCTCGGATCGTTAGCGCCCTGGCCGATGAGAAGCGGCCGGCAAATGTTGTCCACATAGGAAAGGGGAGAGCGCTCTAGCAGGAACTCGGTTCCCTCTTCGGTGCGGTGGTCACCCACGCGGCTGGTAAACAGGTCGATCATGGGTTGCCAGTAGGCGGGGACAGTATTCAGCAGGGTAACCAGGTTAGAGGGGCCCACTATGTCAACTCCGCAGGCGAATACTTCCGGTGTAAAGGTCATACCGACAAGTGTGGCATAACCGCCGTAACTGCCGCCCATAATTGCTACGCGCTCCGGGTCGGCGATTCCCTGGTCTATGGCCCAATTCAACGCGTCAATCAGGTCATTGTGCATTTTGCCGCCCCATTCATGGTTGGCGGCATTAATAAAGTTCTTTCCGAAACCCGTGGAACCGCGAAAGTTCACGCTCAGCACAGCATACCCTCGGTTAGCCAGCAACTGGTAAACAGGATTGTAGCCCCAGGAATCCCGCGCCCAGGGGCCGCCGTGAACCAGCAGAGCCATGGGCAGGGACTCCGGTGTTGTGCCAATTTGATGCGGGTCGGCTTCCAGGGGCAAGGAGTAATAGCAGACCAGGTCCAGCCCGTCACGGGCCTGGATTGTGACGGGGTGGACTTTGACCAAGGGCAGATCCTCGAGGGCATGCCGGTTGGTGAAAAGAAATTGAGCTTCCCGCTCTTGCCGAAGATACCGGTAATAACGTACCGGGCCGTTATCCAGCAAATAGGCAACTATCCAGCAACTGTCGTCCAGGGTGCGACTAACGACCTCCATGTCTCCTTCGGCGACGGTAGACAGGTATTCCAGGTCGGCGGTTAAGGCTTCCTCCAGCACTTGCCACCTCTTGCGTTCGTAGTTGAAAGAGACGGCTTGAATGGTCTTTTCCGTGGGGTGGATCAAGGTGTCGTCCACGTCGGCGCGATAGTCTGAAGCCAACTCCGTTTCCGTGCCCGTCTCCAGGTCTATCGACTTCAGCGCGGCTGTATCACGTCCCCGGCTGTCGACCAGGAACAGGATCCGGCCCGTCTTGTCAAAACCCAGTGGCGAGGTGGTTACTGAGTCTTCCATTCCGATGGTGAACGAGTGTATCCAATTCCCATCCGACGACTTTTGCAGGTATTCGGAACCTCCGTCGGGAGTTAGTCGGGCGGCAAAGCGTATGTTGAGATCGTCATCCGTAACGAATCCTGCGAATCCGTCGTTCTGTTGTACCAAAGTGCGGTTGCCGGAATCAAGGTCAACACGATAAATGTCGTGGAACTGAGGATCCCGGTCGTTCAGTCCAACGAGGAGGTGTTTCGGATGTTTGGGGCTGGCTTCCTGGATCTGAGCCCGGACGCCTTCAATGGCAGTGATGTCTCTGGACTCGCCGGAGTCCACGTTGACCGTGTATATGTGCCAGTTCTCGTCCCCTCCGCTGTCCTGGAGGTAAGCGACCTGGTTTCCGTTGTAAGTCCAGCCGTGCAGGCGAATCCCGCGTCCTGTATCACTTGTGATGGACCTGGCCGAGCCTGGGTTATCGGCAGGTGCCACCCAAACGTTGAGGACACCGTCGACCGGAGCCAAGTAACTAAGGTATGTTCCGTCAGGACTTATCTGCGGCGAGGCCTTATCGGGGTTACCGAAAAGCAATTTCCTGGGAATCAAAGCAGGTACTGCAGGAGGGTTTGACTGGACCATTTAAGGTATTCCTCCGAAAAATCGTATTTAAAAACACCAAAAACCGCTTTTCAATTTTTTAGAAAAGCGGCCAATGGGTAACCCAAGTGTCATTTCTAAGAAGATAACTGAGATTCGACGCCTCCGACGGTAATTCCCGAGACATCAGCGCCTGTTTCGACCAGCAGATTCCTTATGTGAAGCTCCGTTTCCTTGTATGCTCCTTCACCGATATGGTCAAAACGAACAACGCCATTCTGATCGATCAGGTACTTGCGGGGCCAGTACCGGTTGCCGTAGGCTCTCCAAGTCTTGAAGTCGTTGTCCATAGCCACGGGCCAAGTGACTTCAAGCTTGGGAAGCGCCGCTCTAACATTGCCCTCGTCTTTTTCGAATTCAAACTCAGGCGCATGGACCCCTACTACCACCAGACCCTTGTCGGCGTACTTGTTATACCAGTCCCTTACATACGGCAGGGTACGTTTGCAGTTAATTCAAGAGTAGGTCCAGAAGTCAATAAGGACCACCTTTCCTTCTTGGGCCTCCATGGTTAGAGGCTCGCTGTTAAGCCATTGAACGATGCCCTGCAATTCAGGAGCTGACTGGGTGCCTGCAGGCGTGATAATTGCCGGGGTCGGAGTAGGTTGCGGGGTAGCGGTGGGCCGCGCTTCCAGTCGTTCTGACCTGGTTACTTCGGCGGAAACGGTGTTTTTTAAATCGTGAGAAGCGTTCTGCGTTGCCCAAAGCGCACCGACGATCATTACCATTACTGCGGCAACAGACAGTAAGGGTAGTATCTTGCCAAACCTGGAATGTGAACCCGATTCCAAAACTCTTTCTTCTCTGACTATTCGTCTCTAGGGTCACTAAATGATACGGAAAGAAGAGGAGGCGTGGATTTCACTTTAACCTCCTCTCCTCTTTTCACGCAGAACGCATCGGACAACTTGAACATATTTTCTAGTTGTCGGCCGGGACCGGCTCCGCAACTCGGGTGGTGAAAGCGGGCATTACATCCGCAGCCAGCCATTCCAGTTGCTCAAGAATTACCTTCTCCGGGGTACCCACAGGGTGGCTCATGCCGACTCGGTCAAGACCAGGGTATTCTTCCTCCAAGGCCTTAAGCTGTTCGATAATGAGCTCTGGCGGCCCGCACAGGAAGCCTTGACGTTCTACGGCCCGCTCGATGGTGGGCAAACCGGCGGTCAGGGCCCGCTGGGGGTCGCCCATGGCCTCAATCTGATCGTCGCTCAAGGAACGGACAAGTCGCAGGGGACCAAACATTTTGAGGTTTTCCTCGTAGTATTTGGCGGCCTCCTTGATTGCCTGCTCTTGGGTGTCGGCCAGGAAGAAGTGGAAACCGATACCAAGGTCTTCACCCAGCTGAATGTCCTCCCGACCTGCCCTTATTCGAGCATCCCGGTAGGCTTCGATCACGTCGCGAATAGCGCCTCCCTCGGAGACCCCGCCGCCAATCATGCCCTTGATGTTGTGCTTGGCCATGAAGTCCAGTGCCCGGGGTGTGGCGCTTTGAATAGGTTGCCAAGTCTCCACGGGAAGATTTCTGGGCCGGGGCACCAGTGTTATCTCTTCCAGTTCGTAGCCACGGTAGGGGACTCTTGGCGGAATGGTGTAGTACTTTCCCTGGTGGGAGAAGGACCGTTCGTTGAAGGACTTGAAGATCAATTCAACCTGTTCTTCAAACAAGTCCCGGTTGGCGGACTGATCCAGCAAGGGCGAACCAAAGGACTCGACCTCACGGGTGTGGTAGCCGCGGCCCACCCCGAAAATCACCCGGCCCCGGGTAAGAATGTCGGCGGTGGCAAAGTCCTCTGCCAGACGCAGCGGGTTCCACATGGGAGCGATATTGAACCCGCAACCAAACTTGAGATTCTTGGTCAAGTGCGCAAGATGTACATTAAGCATCAACAGATTGGGTATACACTCGTAGCCCTCAGGCTGGAAGTGGTGCTCCGCCATCCACATCGTATCGTAACCGAGGCGGTCCATGGTCTGAGCAATGGCCTGCGCCTTATCAAAGGCCGTGGCCAAGTGTTCGTCTGAGAAAGACCGGTCATTAACGGGTATGCCACCGTAACCGAGGTTGTCCATGTCTACGTGGCCTGCATAAAGGCTGTCGAACTTGGTAATCATCGAACGCCTCCCTGGAGCTTTCGTTAGCGCGATTATAGTTTATTGGCGGCCATACTGAAAGTGAGAAATTGAGGTGCCCGATGATTCAGCGCGAGCAGCGATAATTTATTGTGAAGAAAGTCTTGATGTCCTACTGCAGTCGGCGTAAACGGGGCATGAACAGGCCCATAGCCAAAGCTAAACCAATTAGAGCGACTCCATTCACTAGCAGAGCGGTTCTGGAATTGGTTTCACCGGCCAAGTACCCTACTTCCAGTTGACCCACCGGGGCCATGCCAATGCCGAATATCCACGAACCCATGGCTCGTCCTCGTTGTTCGTTGGAGACGCTCTGCTGCAGCAGAGTGTGATGCAGTATGTCCGTCGCTGAAGCCAGAAGGTTAATGAACATGACGCAAATGACCGCAACCCAGAAAAAGGGAGATTGACCCAGGAGAATTTCGCCGATGCCGAACGTGCCGATAATGCACAGTAGGAGGAATCCTTTTCTCCGCAGCCGTTCCACTGCAGCCATTGCGAACACTCCAACGGCGCTGCCCAGAAAGCGAAAGGCGGTGAGAAGGCCTAGACCGAAGGCTCCCACCCCCAAGACTTCTTTGGCCAGGATGGGGAGCATGACCTGGTGGGAAAAGCCCAGAATCTCGGACCCGGCCGTGGAAATTATGAGGCTCAACATTACCCGATTGGTCTTGAGGGCCCGGAAGTAAGTCCACAGGTTATCCAGAATGGCTTCTCGTTCCGCCGGTGCTGAAGCGCCGGCTTCCCGTAACCGGTGCATTATCAGGATGCCCATTCCGTAGGTTATGCCCATCACCAGGAATGCCGCCGCGGGACCCTGCCAGGCTATCAGCACGCCGGTGGCCAGGGAACCGATTATTCCCCCAGTCCACTGGGCAAGAGAAACCAGCGCGATGCCATTTATTGCCCGGCGGCCTCCAACGATGTCGTAAACGTAAACCTGGCGGGAGGTCATATAAAAAGCCTGGGCAGCTCCCAGAAGAAATGCAGTAACCAGAAGCAACCAAATGGACAGCAGTTGGTCATACAGGAGCCAAGCCGCAACGAGGGAAAGCCCCAGCATCACTCCGCAGGAAAGCCTCATGATCATTCGGCGGTCGAAGCGGTCGGTGATCGAGCCGGCAACAAGGCCAACTATCAGGTTGGGGGCAGAGCGAGCGGCAAAAATAGCGCCAACCATGCCAGCATTGCCCGTCATATCGAATACCAGCCAGCCCAGCAGCACTTGCTGCATCCCCCAACCTAGCTGGTTGGAGACAGTTGAAAACCAAAGAACGCGAAAGTCCGGATAACGGAGAGCGTTGGACAACCTGGCCAGCGGATAGCGAAACCTTCCGCGACGCCTGCGAAAAGATTTGGAGGGGGCTGTCATTGTTTAGTTGAGATTCGGCGCAAAGCAGTGGTCATGAGACTACGGCGAGAATGCAGGAAGAATACCTTTCGGATGTTACGAATGCAAGAATGGGGTAGGAGTGTGAAGGAATGATTGCATTGGTACTATGTCACCCCGAGCGTAGCTTGAGAAGCCCGGCTGCTACCACGCAGGCCGGTCAGGTTTACCAATGCAGGGCACAAAGAATGGATTCCCCTCCCTTAGGTAAGTAAAAGAGAACCCGAGTGGGAAGGTGCATATCCAGGGAACATGGGGATCGGAGGGGAGAATACTACGAAGCGGCACTGGCAAAGGGGGGGAAACCAGGCGGGCAATAAAGGGGGGCTTCGCTCCAGAGGGTGGACAAGATCATACATGAACCATGTGGCGTTATCGTGAGCCCTTCAATGGGTTGAATTGGTTGTCCATTTCTGGCAATATGTCGGTATGAGAATTGGTGCATTTGAAATTGTAGAACCGATCCCGGAGCTACGAGATCCCCACGCCTTCGCAATGATCCGTCCCTGGGTTGACGTGGGAAGCGTTGGGACCTTGACCCTTAGCCGGCTGGAAAGATTTCTGGGTTCCAAAGATCTGGGCAAGCTGGCAAGGCCTGGCAATTTTTTTGACTTCACCAGATACCGGCCCAATATCCGTTTGGTACAGGGGGAACGAAGGGTTACAATACCCAATAGTAACCTGCGATATGCCACTTCAGAAGAGGGCCCGGACTATCTGTTCCTGCACATGATGGAACCCCACGCCGGCAGCGAGGATTACACCGACTCGATACTGGAAGTGATCAAGTACTTCGGGGTCAAGCGATATTGCCGGTTGGGGGCAATGTACGACGCCGTACCTCACACTCGTCCCCTGCTGGTTACCGGCTCTTTGGGAGAAGTGCCCCAAACTAAGCCAGTGCCCAATTTGAAGCTCCGGAGCAGCAATTACCAGGGTCCAACCACCATTATGAATTTGGTCTCAGAAGGCATCGACCGTATGGGCATTGAGACCATAAACTTCATGGTGCATCTGCCGCAGTATTTGCAACTTGAGGAAGATTTCACCGGTACTTCTCGGATGATTGAATGCCTTAGCTCCGTATATCCGAATATTCCTTCAGACCTCGCTCCGGTTCGGCGTGGGCAACGTCAATACCGGGAGCTTACTTCGGCGGTCGAGCGCAATTCCGAGCTTAAGTCGCTGATTCAACAGATGGAAGCTTATTACGATGCTCAGCAGGACGAAGAACAGGCATCAGTCGAGGGGACAGCCGCTGCTTCCGACGTGAATCTTTCGCCTGAGATCGAGAGGTTCCTGGACGAGTTGGGACAACAGATGGATAACGAAGAGTAAGCGGTTACTGTCGAAGGCCGATAAGTTGGTAAGTAGGCTGACAGGCTTTTCCCCAGACATATTTACTCAGACTGCGGCTGGTGCCCATTACCCCCCGGATATGGGGCAGCCCGGGGTCCACTTTTCAGGAAACTCCCTGCATCTTTCAGGCCTGCGCTGATAGATGCGACAGGCGAAAGTGTCCGGGTCTAGCATGGGACAACGCTCTCCCTCATGGTCGGAAAACTTAACCCAACCACCACCCTCGGGACTTCTATTCATATGCAGCTCGACCCCGAGCATCGTTGCTTCTTCGACAAAGCTGGGCAGTTCCTCCGCAGCCAGTTCCAGCAACAGAGGCCCCCGACAGCACATGGCCCTGCATACGTTCATGCAGATGTGGCTGGCTTCCTGGACTGACAGGCCCGGTATCAGATATGGTGGCATAGGCGTAACGTCATACTCGGGACAAACCTACGGGGCACGGAAACGAAGGTCAGAGAGACTGTCTGGTTTCCAATTAAGGGGAAACGGCGTTAAGGGCTGGTGGCGACGGAGGATTCGTATTAATTCAAATATCGCCAATTTCAGATACGAATGTTGGACAATAATACAGCTCGTCCCGTCTATTGTACCTTTCATTGTGCCGTTCGGTTGCCTCTACCCATAATTTCGACAACTTTTTTGAAATCGGGCTCTCCGCTCCGGCGGAAGGGAAGGTCCAGCGCGTGCTTGGTGACCCAGGCGTCCAGTGCGTCAACCGCAGCCTCCATATCCGCTAGAGCAGACCCAAGGTCGGGACAATCCTCTAAGGTCGTCCAGGGCGTTATGGAAGACGAAAGGATGGGGGCAAACTCCTTGACTAGTTCTGCCACGTCATCATAGTAATCGGCTAGGATTTTTATATCAGCCTGCACCTGCCTGTTCTCCAACACCTGGGGCAACCCATCGGCTGCAACATCAGCCGCGACGGTAATTGGTTCTTGGGGAAGGACGGGCCGCTCCGGGCTGGTTAGCAGGTCAGGAGTCCGCTCCTTAACCAGGGCGTGGAAGTTAAGGAGCGTCCTTCTCATCGCCTCGTCATACCTTTGCAGGCCCAACTCAAACTCATTTAGCCATTCAGTAAGGGCAATTGTGAAAGGCAGTCCCACCACCTGCCATTTCTCTTCATGGCTGCGGAACGCCATCTGCGGAATAGTCTTCAGGTAGAACCACATTGCAAACGCAAATACGTCCGCAAGCGGGTTGTCATCGTTCCAGTCCCTCCGGTCCCTCATTGACTTTGGCCGGTACCGCTTCTGCGGCCAGTCTGCGGGGGCCCGCCCATCGGGGAAGACGAGAAGAGGTGGGAGTGGCGGCAAATCCTCCCTTGTTAGGGGTTCGGGTTTCTTCGGCGGCAGTGCCGAAACGAGTCGCTCCGCAAACCGCTTAGCCAGATTGTCGTAAGTCTCTTCCAATCGGTTGGCCCTATCTATCAAAAAACAAATCCGATGCAACGACACAATCCCTTCGGCGGCGGCGAGGTCTCCCATCGGATTTAATTCTAGTTGTTTTTTCGCACGACAGAGTGCCCGCTTGCCATCCCGCCGTACGTCCTCTACATCCACACATTGTCTGCATTGCTACGACAAGTGCCCATTTAGCTCTGCCCCACAATCCCGACAAATCCCCTCGTCTTCGCACTTTTTACGGTGGTCTGCGGTCCGCGCCGCTCCACTTTTTTGGCCGGTAGCGTTTCCAGACAGAATTTCCACTGGCTCCTCCATCTCTACTCGTACACAATAAATTACTTCACGACTCTTATCAACGTTTGTGAAGACGATTAAATACACGGGGAGGTTTCCATGTCTTCTATAGCAGAAGGGGAACGGCTGCTGACTGTAGCCGAGGTCTGCGACTTAACTAAAATGTCTCGGGCAATGCTCTACTCGGAAATGGCACGGGACAGGTTCCCCCGGCCGTTAAAAGTCGGGAACAAGTCGATTCGCTGGCGGCTTTCGGACCTGGACAACTGGATAGGCGGACTCTCTAGGGCTTCCGCCGACATTGGAGGTGGCCGGTGATTCACACCCTAGAGACCGACTGCGCCGTCGTCCAAGGACAGGACGCCCAGGGACCGCAGGACGCCCAGGGCTGTCTCTGCGGGCCGGAGGAGGAGTGCGCCTGCTACACCTTGGGGAAGGACTCGGCGTTCGAGGATATTCGGCGGGTCATAACCGACGGCAACCACTCCGCCGATTGCGGGCGCAACCCCTGCGCCGTTGTCCGTGCCGTCCTCGATTCCAGCAAAAAAACGTCCCTACCCGCCAGATACGGGTAGAGCCGAAGCGGGGCGGCGGTTTGCGCCACCGACCACCGCTGGTACAAAACGAGACAAGCGCGAGGACTCCCGCATGAACCGATCCATCAATTTTATGCTTTCACCCCCCTTACCTTCAAGCCAACCCCGCTTTGGAGGCGGGCCGATTTCCGCTGAAGCGATAGCAAGACGGCAACCCAAATACCAGAAAGCGGGCAAGGGATTCCTGATTCCCTGCCCCGCCCATGATGATGGCCCCGACAGTTCCTGCTCAATTTGGGATGGCGAAAACGGTAGAATTGGCGCAAAGTGCTGGGCTAGAGATTGCAGTTACTCAGGAATAATCCGTTCACTGGGAATCCAGCCACAAACCAACTTCACCAACTTCGATTACATGGTAGCTTCCTACCAACACCCGGACGGCAAGCCACATCAGACATTCCGCAAAGATTATCCCGGAGATTACCCCACTGGCCCTTGCTCCCATGTCGTTGAACGGGAATACAGAAAGACTTGCCAGAAAACCGACTCTCATAAACACATTTGGCAAACAAGGGGAACACAGGGATACAACGATGGTTGCTATCTTCTCTTGTGGGGAACGGACGACCCGGTTAACTCTCTGCTTTTGGTGGAAGGTGAGAAAGCCGCACTTGCCGCACTCGGAGGCGGGGCAAATGCCGCTGGATATACGCCGGTAAGTTGGATAGGTGGTTCCGGGCGTGTCCACTATAGCGACTTCTCAAGTTGCGCTGGGCGCACGGCGGTTCTTTGGGCCGACAATGACGAACCCGGACTTAAAGCCATGCAAGTTGCTGGGGAGAAAGCAATTGCGGCGGGAAGTCCAGGCGTTCAAGTAATTGACGTTTCCAGTTTTCCAGAATCCAGAGATTGCGCCGACTTTCCTTCCTCGCAACTCGTTTCCATTATTGATTCAGCCACTCCCTATGTTGCCCCAACGTACAATCAGCAATACAACTTTGGCGGCGGGCTGAATAACTCCTTTGCCAATGATTACGATTTTCCCAAATCCTTTGGGGCGGAATTTGGGATAGGCGGCGGGGCGGATGAATTCAGCAGAATAGCCAGATATTATCCTGACCATATTGCCGCTACCTTCCTTGAAAGCGGCCCTCGCATTATCATCGCCCACCTTGGATTGTTCACGCCCTTAGACCCGCTCAAGCCACAACCCACCGGCGCACTTCAAATACTTGGCGGAGAAGCACGGGCCGAAATATTGAAGGCCGCTCCACAACTGGACACCACGAATCGCTTACTCCGATTGACCGCCGAGTATTTCCAGAAAAAGGAGAAAACCGGATATTGGCGGGAAGTGATGCGGCAATCCAACATGATTGCCCTTGAACCGCAAAGGCACGGCGAACAAAGCGTTGACTCTTCCGAAGTTGACCGCCGAGACAAAGCCCTGCTTTTTCCCCTGAGAAACGGGCAGACACCGGGGAGCGCATGGGACTACACCGCACAGCAGGAAATGGACGCAACCGCCGTGCGAAGCACTTTCTTGTTAGACCATAGCTGGGAAGGGGCGAGTCCCAACTTCTCTTATTTTATGCAAGGCGGGACTCTCCCGAATTCACTGACTGACGTTGTGGTAGGTTCGGGTTTGACCTTGGAAGGGAAGCCAGCAGTGGATATTACCTTGAACCGTGCCAGCAAATTTACCAATGAAGGGGCGGCGGTAATGGACTGGTTTATCCACCAACATATCGGCGCACCTTTTTTAAGCGGCTGGCCTATCTGCTTATCTGCCCACGCAAGCAAATCGACTGCCTGATTATGGAGCCGGACGCTGGGAAGGGGACGTTGTTCTTTGCGCTGGAAATGGATATGGGGAAACTATCGGTAACAATTTCAAAGGGACTCGCCTTTCTGGACACTGACCGCTTCACCAACGGGATAAATCACTTAGGACTCTCCGCTTTGGTAGTTGCCGATGAAGCGGACAAACTGAACGGGAAGATATACCCAGCGGGCATGATTAACCAGATTTGCGATGATTATGTACACCTTCACATGAAAGGCAAAGACCCGTTCAATGCTAGGCGCACTGGGAATCTTGTCTTTGTCGGGAATGACTGGCCGCCAATAGACTTCAACGTTGCCGGTGTTGACGCAAGGATTCCCCATGCTTGGAAGGTAGCCACATCCGACCCTATCTCTGTCTAGAAACGGGCAAGGTTAATGTCAAAAGACGCAACCGACTACTTGGCGGCATACCTGCTTATGGAAGGGGCGGCTATGACCGCAAGCGGGGATGATGGTATCACCAGTGATGGCATAGCTTTCAAGGAGGAATGGCGAGAAGCGGTTGCCAATGCGACCGTGATTGCAATGCGCTCTCTCATTGAGGAACATTCGGGCTGGTTTATTCCAAGTAAAAAATTGAGGGAAGCTATTGAGGAAGTATCAGGAGAGAAAGCACCGGGAACTGGTGCTTTTAGTAACCTAATCTCAAGGCTATTTCCAGTGGCTAAATATGTACGGCAATATCGATTTGAGAGTAAGACTGTCGCTGGTTGTCAGAACATCGGCTTTATTGAAGATTGCGATAATGACGCCGGAGAATCCCAGAAATTCAACTAGCCTAACTTATCTACACTAGATACAAGCTACATATAAATATAGATAAGTTAGGCTAGCAGCCTGTCCGGGGATTATCTTGAGGCGGCCATCGGGGGACGGCGCAGGTTGGTGAGTGCCGGCAGGTTCAAGGATGACTTGACGCTGGCCAACAGGGAAGTAGTCCCGCTGGCTGGCGCGGGACTACTTCCCCCCTTTGGCGGGGAAACCGGCGCCGAACCGGAACAACTTCAGCAGATTGTGGCCGGTGCAGATGAGCGCCCACTCTCCGTTGACCTTCTCCAGTCCCCGCAACAGGAACTGCCGGAAGCCCCGGCACTACTTGATCTGGCCGAAGACCGGTTCCACCGTCTCCATCCTGAGGGCGTAGCGCTGTCGGCCCCGTTTGGTCTGCAGCTTGCGGCGCATCCGGTCTCTGGGAGAGAGATCCCTGGGTATGCGGCCACGGGGCGCCGGTGGCGGCACCCAGCCGTGGCGGGTCTTCTCCGGCGCCACAAAGGGGTCCACTCCCAGGATGCAGAGTTCCTCCACCGCTTTCGCCGAGTAGTATCCAGCATCGGCGGATACTTCTTTCGGCACCGCGCCCACGTTGTTGATGGTCTCCTCTATCATGCTCACGGCCTGCTGCTTGTCCGAGGGCTGGTTGGTAGCCCGGGCCGCCACAATCACCTGATGCTCATGGTCCACCACCGCCTGGCAGTTGTAGGACTGCTGGAAGTCCCGTCCCCCTGGCCCGGGCATGATCCTGGAGTCCGGATCGGTGAAGTTCCGCTGTGCCTTGTCGGCGGGTGTGCCTGGGTGCTGCTTACCCTCGGCCTCGGCCTGCTCCGCCTCCGCAAGAGCCTTGGCCTCCAGCGCCGCCTTGGCCTCCCGTATCTTCCGCAACCGGCCCTCCCGGAAGGACAACTCCTCCGGCAGTTCGTCGCCCCGTTTGTCCCGTCCGTACCGCCGGTCCTCCCCCTAGTCTACCTCCTGGGCCCTCCGCAGCAACTCATCAACCTCCCCCTGCAACTGGGCCTCCTTCTCCTTCATCCGCCCGTAGCTCATCGCCTGGTGCTTCGATGCGTTGGCCCGGACCTTGGTACCGTCCAGCGCCACGTGCCCCAGCTTCACCAGGCCGGCCTGCTGGCACAGTTCCAGGACCTGTAGGAACAGCCCCGACAGGGCTGCCAGGTGGTCCTTGCGGAAATCCGAGATGGTGCGGAAGTCCGGGGTGTTGTTGGCCGCCAGCACCCGGAAGGCGATGTCCTCGTGGAGACGCTGGGCCATGCGCCGGGACGATGCCACCCCGGTGCAGTAGCTATACAGCAGCACCTTCACCATCATCCGGGGATGGTAGGGCGGCCCGCCCCGGCTCTCCTGTTCATAGCGCTCCGTGATCTCCGCCAGATCCAACTGGTCCACCACGTCGGAAATGAAGTAGGCCAGGTGCTCCTCCGGCAGCCACTCCTGCAGGGCCGCTGGCAGCAGCAACTGCTGCTCTGGGTCATAGGGAAGGTAGGTTTTGCTCATTGATCGCTTACCCTCACTCAAGGCTCATATCATCATACCCCACCCGCTCGCTAAGGGCGTTTCTCGGACAGACTGCTAGTTGTTTTCCTGACTCCCGGCGGTAACGAATAACACGAAACATAATGGGCAACAATCCGCAAAAATCGGACATTAGAACAAGGAGTCACCCTATGGGCCGAGTCATTCAACGGGAAACTGACCTGTGCATGGATTGCCGGACTCTGCTAGCCCGTTATCGGCGAGACGACTTCCTTTACTGCGGCAAGCGCCTTTTGCGGCCCCTCGTTGCAGAAGGTTTGGTTCAGCCGATACAGGGGCAGCAGACGGCAAGTGCATTATCCGAATTGGAGGCATCGCATATGAAGCACAGGGTCTAGTCGGTAATGTCGGGCAGTTTTGGGGGACTGCCCGACATTGGAAACATCGGGAAACAGTGACGGATTTCTCTCTCTTCCTCAGCAGCGGGGAATACCTATTAAAGGAGAAAAGTTGTGAAAATTATCCTTTCGGAAATAGCGCAGAGAACGGCAGATAAATACCAGCGCATGTATCGGGCTAAGAACCAGCCGGTACGCCGTGCTGACTTGGGAGCGGGGAGAATTTCCTCCTACAAGCACGGGGTAGGGATTTTCCAGGGGCATAAGGCACGGGATAATCGCAATTGAACCAATCCCCGGAGAAATGAAAGCAGGAAGGTGAAGGGTATGACTTTTGGTGAAGCACTCAAGGAACTAAGGAAAGGGGAGAGCGTCAATCGGCGGACTTGGGTGGAGTTCCATACAGACTCCTAAATTCGGACGGAAGTGAAGGCCTGGCAGTCTGGCTTTTCATGGATAGAGGACCGTTTGTTAATGTGCACTTACGGGGGCGAAGACGGGCCAAAGTTAGAATTCTTCAGCCCCGACCTGCTGGAGCTAGAAGCCGAGGACTGGCAGTTGGTGGACGGTGGGCCATGTACGACATAAAGGACATAACGCCGGAAGAAGCCGAAAGACTCTTAAAGGAACTGGAGAAGGGAGCAGATGAAAAACTAGGCATCTTGGTTGCCCTTGCCGGCCCCTATTTTACTCAAGAGGAACAGGAAGCCTACCTTTCCCAATTGGCGGAACTGAAAGAGTGCGGCCCACAAGGATAACGCTCTGGCTGTTGAAGAAGGGGAAGGGATGAAATGTTTGAAGTGCCCCAAGTGTGGCGGGGTAGCGGACATAGACCGTGACAACGGCTGGGGGTGTCTGCGGATTCTTTGCAGGGTTTGTGGGCATGACCAATTCATAGCCGGCCCCAGCGACCCACGCCCGTTCAGGCTTATACAAGAGGAAAGGGCGGCGGCACTGGAAACGCTACCTGCCTAGGTAGGGGAAGGGTTGATGGGCATGGCGATTGCGAGTTCGTTGAGGGAAGTGGTGGGCGATCGCTTTCCAGTGAGCATGGAAAACGTGGTGCAAGCCGTGGACGCTTCCGACCGATGGATGCTAAAGAAGCCACAGGGTAACGCCGCCGACCAGTTCTGGCACTCACGGTTGCCCGATGGTCAGAGGTAAAGGGCCAACGGCTTCCGTGCACATCGGAAGCAGCCAATGGGAATATCACAGGAGGTAGTTGATGGGCTGGACACTGAGGATGATTGGGAGTGGCGTAAAGTCCATTCTGTGGTTCGGGGTGAAGGCTATAGCGGACATCGTGGTCCGTTTCTATGGGGTTGGCATGGGGCACACGGTACTGCTGGCGTGTTGGGCATGGGGCGACTGGTATCTGGACGCTGGGGCAGTAAGCTCGGAGGCATGGTATGAATTGGTACAGCGGAAAAGACTTATTGGATGGAAGGGACTGGACTAAGGCCCAGGTCAAGACTTACCTACCCGTCGGGTACGAGGCTGACCGCCTGTTGCCAGGGGCAGCGGCAACCAGCGCGGGCTTCCCAGGTCCACAGTGGAAACTCTCTAACGTGCTGGCACTGGAAGCCCAGCATGGTAGAGGTCGACCGCCGGGGACTCGGAAGCCGCGTGCAATACATTGCTTGGTTCCACTTATAGGGGGTAGTCCTCTCCCCCTCCACCCTATCACACTCCATGTACTATAAGTGCGCGCGCGATGCACACGATTCGATTCGGACCCGCCTTATATATTATAGCGGTTGCTTTTTTCTCTTGGGAATCCAGGCCCAAAATGACAATATTCCCGCTTTTTGTAGCTAAAGACTGGGGTGAAAATGCGTTTTGGTGTAAGAAAGTATGCGCGCGCCCCCGTATGTTGGGGGCGCGCCATCTGCCTTTTGATAGGCTTTCTTTCTTCTGATTAGCTTTCGGATAAGCCAGAGGGAGAGAGCATTCCCTCCCTTTTCTTGTGGGACGCTTTTACATATCTTACGGATAACCTATGAAAGAGGTGCAAGAAACATGCAAGAAACATTTAAGGGTAGACGAGGTTTCAGCCGCGCCGATGTGGTTGAAATGCGGCGCGCGGCCCGTTGGGGCCACTTTGCCGCCGAGATCGGCAAGGCGTGGGGGATAAGCGAGACTGCGGCCCGCGACATCATTAAGGTCCGGAGTTACGCAAGAGTCCATGACGATGCCCCGGACATGCCGCCGCAGCCGTTGCCGGAACAGGCAAAGAATGAAGACCCGCCCCGGCCTTCCCACCGAGTGGTTGGCCCCTCCGACGCCAAGGGTGAAGAAAAGGCCGCCGCCGGGAAGTCCAGGGCAGATGAACCGCACCCACAGGGCAGGGAAAGGCGCCGTCCAGAAGGTTCAGGGCAGACGGGTCGGCCCGTAGCCCATTTATCGGAACAGGGAATGGTATCGTTGCCCATACTTGGGGGTGAGTGATGGCTGGACGACCTAAACGTCGGGCGAAGCGGCAAGCGGCGAAGGCGGACGCCCTGCGGCGAGAGATCATCCGCCAGGCGGTGTCGGATGTGAAAAAACGGGGCGTGGTGCGGGATCGGCAATTGAGGCGCCTCTCTAACGCAGACCTGAATGGGCGGACTTAGAATTAACGGCGACCCTTTGGAGGACAAAAATGAAGGCAAGGAATCCTTATGTGTGGCTGACCCTTTCCGTAACCACGTCCGTCATAGCGGTTATGCTTTTGCTACTGATGCTCGGCGTATGGAACCCCGGACTGTAGCGCTTAGGACAACTCCCTACCAATGTATTGGTGGGGAGTTTGTTATATCCATCAGGGCTTTGCTGAAAAAGCCTGTTTTGATGCAAAAGTCTCGTCTATGATGCCCCGATCATCTTCAAACGGTGCCACCAGCACCCCCTAGATTCATGTGTAGGTTCAAAGCGGCATCCGAATTCTACACTCGTTTGCCATATGGTGGAATTGCCGTTTGGAACGGCAATCGGCTCCCACCTGAGCTTGCCAGCCTCGGTTTGTTCCACTAAGGATGAAAAAGTCTCACTAATTCTACTCTACAGAGAAGACCAAGTCATTTCGACAAGAAAGGGGACAGGGCAATCGCGTCTTAATGATAGACTGGGCAGGTGAAAAGGCGTGAGGGAAAGAGGGGAGGTAGTGAGGGGTTATGGAAGAAGGGCGGCGGCGGTCGTTGGTGGATTACTTTGAGAATCTGGAAGACCCGCGGGTTGAGCGCAGCAAGCGGCACTCGCTGCTAGACATCATCACCATAGCCATTTGCGCTGTCATCTGCGGGGCGGACTCGTGGGTTTACGCGGAGATGTTCGGCAAGAGCAAAGAGGAGTGGTTCCGGACCTTTCTGGACCTGCCCAACGGCATCCCCTCCCATGATACCCCCGCCTTCGCGGGGGCAGGCTCTTCGGTGAGGTTTTCTCCCGGTTGGACCCAGAGCGGTTCCAGGAGTGCTTCATGGAGTGGAGCCAGGGGGTGGCGGAGTTGCTGCCCGGGGAGGTGGTGGCCATCGACGGCAAGACGGCGCGCCGTTCCCACGACACCCGAGCGGGCAAGGGAGCTCTCCATCTGGTCAGCGCCTGGGCTTCGGCCAACACCCTGACCCTGGGACAGGTGAAGACGGAGGAGAAGTCCAACGAAATCACCGCCATACCCAGGTTGCTGGAACTGTTGGACCTAACTGGGTGCATCGTCACCATTGACGCCATGGGCGGCCAGAAGGAGATTGCCCAGAGCATCCTGGAGCAGGGAGCCGACTATGTGCTGGCGGTGAAGCAGAACCAGGGACGGCTGTACGAGGACTTGAGGGACCTGTTTGAGGAAGGCGAGGCAACGGGTTTTGAGGGTGTCCCCCACGACTATGCCACCACGCTGAACAAGGGGCACGGACGCCTGGAACGGAGGGAGTGCTGGGCCATCAGCGACCCAGACTGTCTGGACTATCTGAGCACCGGCCAGGAGTGGCCTGGGTTGCGCTCGGTGGTGAAGGTCGTCGGTAGTAGAGAAGCGGAGACGGGCATCACGGTGCAACCCCGCTATTTCATCAGCAGCCTGGATGTCTCGGCAGAAGAGATGCTGGCCACGGTACGGGCCCACTGGAGCATCGAGAACTCCCTGCACTGGAGTTTGGACGTGACCTTCAGGGAGGACCAAAGCCGGGTGCGCAAGGACCACGGCCCCCAGAACTTCGCCACCCTGCGGAACATCTCCCACAACATGCTCAAGCGGGAAACCAGCCTGAAAGTGGGCATCCAGGGCAAACGCCTCCAAGCTGGCTGGCGGGAAGATTACCTGCTAAAAATCCTCCTCAGTTAAGACGCGATTGCCCTGGAAAGAGGAGAAAGGGCAAAAACTCCCCCGCAGAGACAAAACCCTACCCTGAACCAAGTTGAATCCCCGTTTAAGGGGTACCACTTCGTTCATCACTCGCAATCTGCAACCCCTCTTGGTACGTCTCCATCATGAAGTCAATATGCTCCTGAGGGTAGTCGCTATGTTGGGCCAGCCTGATAGCTTCCCTTATATCGGGCAGAGCACTTTCCAATTGGCCTTCCCGTCCAAGGCATAGACCTCGAATCCAAAGGGCTTCCACTCTGGTATCAAACCGGATTCCACGAAAGGTTCCATGTTCAGAGCCTTCTCAGCATCGGCAGCAGCCATCCCACAATCATCTTCCTCCAAATACTGCAAGGCTCGCCATGTCCGGTTGAATGAGTTATCTCTCAACTCAATGGCTTGTGAGAAATAACCGACCGCCTTTTCATGTTCCCCGATGTTGGCATGGCTTCTAGCCAGCATATTGAGGATTCTGCTCGACGGCCTTCCATGTCCCTCAAGGGCAGACGTGAAGAGGACAATGGCGGCTCGTTCCTCTCCGTCGTAGAACTTCGCCATTCCCTGATTCACGTCAACGAGAACGAAGCCGGCAAGCATATCTTCAGGATAGGCGTGCCCTCTGGCAATGCCTTCGATCTGTTGCTTTACCCTGGCAAAGCTCTCGATTCGTTCTTCACTGACGCCAGATGATTGGGCAAGCTCGATGGCTGTCTCAATATGTGCCAAGGCCAAGGAGTGATTGCCGGACTGCGCATAACAGTGACTCAAGAGCAACAGAGATTCAACGTGTGGATGGTACCCAGTCGTAGACTCCGGCAAAGTCCTGTCCAGAGCCAGGTTAGCGTCTTCGGTGGCTTCCGGGCATTGGTTGTTATACATATAGGCGGTGGCCCTGTTAGTGCGCTGTACGCTGGTGTCGTTCAAGTCTATTGCGATGCTGAAATGTCGGATGGAATTGTCGTGGTCTCGATTCCAGCGATAGGCGAACCCCAGCCGATTGTGCAGAATAAAGCTGGGTTCGTCCACTAACTCCACCATTCTTTCCAGATTGGCTATGGCGGAGGCGTACTCCCCTCGGTCAATCATCACCGTGGCATCTCTGTTCAGGACAGCAACCTGCCCCTCGTATACCTCGATTTCGCCGGTGCCATGTAAGTTTCCAAGTGGTGTCCGTTCACTGCCTTGACCGCTGGTACCGTCATCAGTGGTAAGTGCTAATTGGGACAGCGTTTGGGGGGACAGTGGGAGAAGGCGTTGCGGTAGGTTGCGGTGTTGCAGTGGGGAAGGGAGTGGACGTTGAATGGATTGGCAGTTGTGCTTGGACTCTAGCTGTTACGGTGGCGGGAATGTCGGGTGTTGGTGCAGGCGATGGTGAGCAGAAGAGCAAATAACAGCCAAAGAGCGAGTAGTACCTTCATGGTGGGAACCCCCTGCAAGTAGGATGGGAAAGGGAACTCGTCACAGACCCAAAGCCCATACGTGCGCCTTACAGGGGGCACGAATGCCCCTGTTTCCATCAACAATGCACGTATTTCCCGTGCAACGGTTTGCACGGCAACTTAGGTCTGTGACGAGTCCCATTCTATAAGTATTCAGGGGGCGTCAAACAGTTTCGGCAAGATTCTTGATGGGCCAAGAGGAAGGGCCAGCATTTGCAATCTGGCCCCAGCGCCTTTGGTGTAATAGTTAGGAGTTAATCTGACACCCAGGGAAACTGTGATTAAATGTCCCCATCAAAGGGGAGGGAGTGTCGGATGACAACGTAACAGGAAAAGTACTGAAGCCCAAGCTGGGACTTCTGGAGTTGGCCAGGCAGTTGGGCAATGTGTCCCAGGCCTGCCAGATCATGGGTTACAGCCGGGACACCTTCTACCGGTACAAGGAACTCTACGAGAACGGTGGCGAGGCCGCCCTCAATGAGATTTCCCGCAAGAAGCCGCTGCTCAAGAACCGGGTCACGGATGCGGTGGAGCAGGCGACGCTGCGGGTCGCGGTGGAGTTTCCCGCCTATGGACAGCTGCGAGCGGCCAACGAACCGCGCAAGCAGGGGATCATCGTCTCCCCGGGAGGGGTCCGGTCGGTGTGGCTCCGTCACGACCTGGTGTAAAAGGCGGAGGTAAAGTGGACCACGTGGGCGGCTCCGCTGGCTGATTTATGGCGGCGGGAAATCGTACCGTCCACCGCCTTCCGTAAGGCTGAGTATCAGTCTATGGAAGGTGCGATGGATGTATCACGTGGAAATGTACGCGCGGGTTCGCCGGGCCTGCATGGTGGAAGGGATGAGCGTTCGGGAAGCCTCCCGGGTGTTCGGCCTGCACCGGGACACGGTGCGCAAGATGCTGGCCTGGTCGGTGCCACCAGGGTACCGGCGCCAGGACCCACCCCGCCGGCCCAAGCTTGAGCCCTTCACTGGTGTAATTGACGCCATCCTGGAAGCTGACCGCCAGGTTCCCAGGAAGCAGCGCCACACGGCGAAGCGGATCTTTGAGCGGCTGCTTGACGAGCACGGGTTTGACGGCGGATACACGACAGTCAAGGACTACGTCAGGGAGCACCGGCGGCGGACTCAGGAGATGTTCGTGCCCTTGTCCCACCCAGCAGGCCACGCCCAGTGTGACTTCGGAGAGGCGGTGGCGGTGATCGCCGGGGTGGAGCGGAAGGTGCACTACCTGGTGCTGGACCTGCCCCACAGCGACGGTTGCTTCGTGAAGGCCTACCCGGCCGAGACCACCGAGGCCTTCCTGGACGGCCACGTCTCGGCTTTCGCCTTTCTGGGCGGCGTGCCCCAGAGCATCCTGTACGACAACACGAAGCTGGCGGTGGCCCGGATTCTGGGAGACGGCAGGCGCCAGCGCACCCGGGCCTTCACCGAGCTGCAGTCCCACTACCTGTTCGAGGACCGGTTCGGGAGACCTGGCAAGGGCAATGACAAGGGGAAGGTGGAGGGTATGGTGGGCTACGTGCGCCGCAACTTCCTGGTTCCCGTGCCGTCCTTCCAGAGCTTTGACGCCTTGAATGCCCACCTGGAGCAGAAGTGTCTGGAGCGGATGGACGCCAGGCTCAGGGGCCACGATGAGACCATCGGCCAGCGCATGGAGCGGGACCTGGACGCCCTGCAGCCCCTGCCCGCCGTGCCCTATGACGCCTGCGACCAGCAGGCCAGCCGGGTGAGTTCCCTGTCCCTGGTACGGTACAAGACCAATGACTACTCGGCGCCGGTGGCCTACGGACACCGGGACGTACTGGTTGTCGTTATGTTGTTGTCCAGCGATTACGTCCCCTGTTTTGAAAAGCGAAAATGTCACCATGGTTAGTCGGCGGCCATCTGGACTTCCTTCAGGGCTTCGGCCTTGGCCCGTTCCTTGGCGCTGAGCAGTTTGGTGGGCGGACTGTCCGCTTTAAGGTATTTCCCGACGGTGTCGCGGGACATGCCCAGTTCCCTGGAGATGGCCCGCAGGGACAGTCCCTGCTTCCTGGCTTTCTGCACCGCCTCCCAGCGGGCCTGCTGGGTGGCAGTAGGCGTACGTCGCAACTGGTGGCGAAGGGGTTTTCCCTTGGCGGCAGCGGCCTTGGCTTTGGCCCGCTTCTCCACCGAGGACTCCAGGTCCGCCAGGAGCTTCCGCTGGTCTCGATCCAGATGTCCGGTGATCCGCTCTTCAGTTGCCTCTGGTCCTTCCGGAGTGGGGAAGGTGCCGCTGCCTTCTCCCCATAATGCCGGGGACCGCAGCGGCGCTTCCTGGTAATCAACGGCCTCCCCCTGGTATCTGATCAACAGTTCCCCATCGGCCCGTTCCAGCAGGTCCACCCGGAGACCGGCATAGGAAGGCCGTTCCTCCCCAGGCAGCAACTGCAGGACCCGCCATTGGTACTTCACCGCGTTATCCCGGGCCACCTTGCGGGTGTGCCTGATGCTGACTGTCTCGGTGAGATCCAGGTCGGCGGGTACCGCCCGGTAAGCTTTCTCGGGCCGCTCCGCCGCCACGGCGAACCGCTTGTTGAACCGGGGCAGATATTCCTGCAGGACGGCATTGGCCTCTTCCATGGTAGTAGCGCCAGCCAGGCGCAGCTCGGTGACCAGCCGGTCCTGGAAGGTGGAGGCCATCCTTTCTACACGGCCCTTGGCCTGTGGTGACATGGCGAAGATCTGCTGGATGCCCAACTCCCGCATCACCCGGGCGAACTGGGTGGACTCGTACAGGACCGGCCCCTGGCGGGCGTTGTACTTGAAGGCGGCGTGGCGATCGCTGTACAGGGCGAGGGGAATCCCCCACTGCCGGACCAGCCCCTCCAGCAGGACCAGATAGCCCCGCGTGTCCTCGGTGGTATGGAAGACCGCCTGGGCCACAGTGCTGGTGGCGTCGTCCACGGCGAGGAGCAGCACGAACTTGTCTGCCCGGTCCTCCAGCCAGGGATGGGGGCTGCCGTCCACCTGAATAAGCATCCCCTCCTGGGGCATGCGCTTGCGGCGGAACCGGTGCTGCTGCGACCGGCGACTGCGGGGGCTGCCCAGGCCGGCCTTCACCAATATGCGGCGCACCGTGGGACGGCTCAGGTCGATCCCCTCCCGTTCCTGCAGCAGTTCGGTGAAGTGGCTGTGGTTGGCGCCCGCGTAGCCGTTGCTGGCCAGCTTCACCACGGCGGCCGCGGCGTCTTCTGGCACGGCGTTGTGGGGCCTCCGTCCCCGGTTGCCGTGGGCCAGCGCCGTGACCCCTTCCTTTCTGTAGGCTGCCAGCAGCCGTTTGGTGTGACGCTCACTGATTCCCATGATCTCCGCTGCCAGCCTTATCGAAAGGTGCTGTTCCAGCACGGTGTTGAGTACCTGGATTCTTGCCTGTTCTCGCTGTTTCAATGTCACTTCCCTCATGGGGTGACTGCGATGATTGACCCGAGCCACCTCGGCTCAGGTCTGACCCTTGGGGTGACTGGCTGTCGTGCCTTCAAAATGATCTGTCGACTTGGCGCCGGGGTGGCTTAAAGAGTGAAAAGGTTCAGGTGAGCAGTGACCTAATAGGAGCTTGGCCTCAGGCCCCATCGCAGTCTTGTCCGCTCATCTGGCCTGTGTGTCACCCAGCAGGAGGTAGAAATGACTGGCGCCGTAAGATACGAAAAGGGGATCTCCGACCAGATTATTGTAGGAGTCGATACTCACCAGGAGCGGCACGTGGCCGTGGCCATTGACCGGCTGGGCGTCCGCCTGGACCAGCAGGAAGCGCCAGCAACCACGTGCGGGTATCAGGAAATCGAGCGGTGGGCCCAAGGCATAGGCCGGGTCCGTGCTTTCGGAATTGAAGGCACGGGTTCCTACGGCGCTGGGGTAGCCCGCTTCTTGACCGGCCGGGGCCATGCCGTTGTCGAGGTCAACCGGCCTGACCGGTCAACACGCTATCGGAAGGGAAAGAGCGACCCCACCGACGCGGAGATGGCGGCACGGGCCGTGCTCGCCGGAGTGGCCAATGCTACCCCCAAGACAGGCCAGGGCGAAGTGGAAATGATCAGAATGCTCAAGGCGGCCAAGGACTCGGCCATCAAAGCCCGCACCCAGGCCGTCAACCAGATGAAGGCTCTGCTGATCACGGCTCCTGCCGCGCTTCGGGAAAGCCTGGAGGGTCTCGCCGTGGGTGCATTGGTCACCAGGTGCAAGAGCCTCCGGCCCGGTCCCTTAGTGGATCCTACGGCGGCGGCCAAGTACACTCTTCGCTCCCTTGCCTGCCGATACCGTCAACTCCGCGACGAGATCAAGGAACTGGAAGCCCACTTGCAGCGACTGACCAAGACCGCGGCGCCAGCCTTGGTGGGTATCTACGGCGTCGGGCCTGACACGGCGGCCACCCTGCTGGTCACTGCCGGCAGCAACCCGGAACGCCTCCACTCCGACGCTGCCTTCGCAGCGCTGTGCGGGGTGAACCCCATACCCGCCTCTTCCGGCAAGACCAACCGGCACCGGCTGAACCGGGGTGGAGACCGTCAGGCAAATGCCGCCCTCCACCGCATCGTCGTGGTCAGGCTGCGCTACGACCACCGGACCAGGGCATATATGCTTCGCCGGACCGGGGAGGGACTGAGCAAAACAGAGGTCATTCGTTGCCTGAAACGCTACGTCGCCCGCGAAGTCTTCGCAGCTCTCAGGAACTCGGCTCTAATCCCCCAATATGCTACTTGACGTCTATAGGAGCATCATTTTCGCTGAACAGTTGGCCGGTGACCTAATCGTAGAACAACAACAGTCGTTAATCAGGGTCATGAGGCCAGGGTTAATCACGGTCATGAGGCCACCCTGGGCGCGGGTGATTTAGACTTTTATCAGGTTTCCGGCGAGGGGTCAATCACCCCCTTTGTCGCCCAGGAGTTTCCGGTGGGGTGAGAGTTTCTCTCTATAGCTGGCTCCCTCGATGACGATCTGGAAGCTGGCATTGGCCAGACGGTCCAGGGCGCTGTTGCCGAGAATGGGGTCGTCGAAGAGGCTGAGCCATTCCTCGACGCTGCGATTGCTGGTGATCACGAAGCTGGAGACGCGGTGTCGGCCGATGATCAGCTCGTAGAGGTCGGCGGACTGCTGGGCGGTGAGCCGGTGGAGGCCCAGGTCGTCCAGGATGAGCAGGTCCGGGGAGAGGAAGGAACGGAAGGTCCGGTCGACGGAGTTGTCGACCCGGGCCTGGGCCATGGCCCTGAAGAAGTCGTCGGCGTGGCAGAAGCGCACGGTGTGACCGCCCCTGACGGCGGCGAAGCCCAGGGCCTGGGCCAGGAAGGTCTTGCCGACGCCGGCGGGACCCACCAGGAGGACGTGCTCGTGCCTGGAGAGGAACTCCAGGGAGAAGACGGCGTCCAGGAGCCGGCGGTCCAGGGTAATGCTGGCGGACCAGTCGAAGTCCTCCAGGCGGCAGGTCTCCTCGAAGCCGGCGGCGTGCAGACGCAGTTCCAGGCGGCGGTCGGCGCGGCGGTTGACCTCGTCGGAGAGGATGATCTCCAGGAAGGAAGCGTAGTCCAGTTGGTCGCGGCGGGCCAGGGCGATGCGTTCGGGCAGGGTGGCGGCCATGGGTCCCAGCTGGAGCCGCTTCAGCAATGGCGTGAGTTCGGGTACACGGGTCATGATTGACCTCCTTTATTTGGCTGCTGTCCGTAAGCTTTCCCATGGGCGAAGACGCTGCCCGGGCGGGCGAAGCGCCCGACGGGCAGAGGCGGGGGATGCTCGGGAGTCTCGGCTTGTTCCAAGGCCTGGAGCAGGATGCGCTCCACTCGACTCACGTCGATCAGGTCCACCTCCAAGGCCCTGCGGCAGGCGGCATCCAGGCGTTCGGGCGTGTAGCGCTGGCCCAGGCGGATGAGCTTGTGCCCCTGCCTGATTCGTGACCAGGGCAGGGGCCCGTCAAAGAGGCGCTCGGCGAACTCAGCCACGGCAGGTCCCATCCCCTGGGCGCTGGCCTTGATGCCGTCGGGCGCCCTGAGGGTGTAGGCGGAAAGCTCGGCGGGGTAGTCGGCAGTGTCGGTGGAGCGGCCGCCCCGGGGCTGGCGGGAGTGGACCTTAATGAGCTGGCCCCGGTGGTAGATGCGCACCAGCTTCAGGCCCAGGCCGACCTCCACCTGCTGCCCGGGCGGGCACAGGGTGGAGGGCACCGAGTAGAGAGCGTATTGGCAGGCCACGTGGTGATCGGGGTGGACCTTGGCGGTGCGCCAGTGGGTGACCTCGTAGGGCTCGCCGTCCCAGGGAGCCAGCGTCTGGCGCTCCTCGTCCAGGAAGACCTGCAGGGGCTGACGGCGGGTGGTGCCGTGGATGCGCACCCCGGCAACGTCGCGGCACCAGCGAGTCGCTTCAGAACGGAGGTGGTCCAGGTCTTTGAAATCGCCGCCCTTGAAGAACCGCTCCCGGGCGTACTGGACGCTCCGCTCCACTATGGGCTTGTCTTTGGGGTGACGCACCCGGGCCGGATCGGTGATGAAGCCCCGGTGCTGGGAGTATTCCAGGAAGCCGCGGGTCAGGCGGGGTGCAGGGCATCGGCGCCCGCCACCGCGGCGGGGAAGTTGTCGATGACCAGGTATTTGGGGATGCCGCCGAAGAAGGCCCAGGCCGCTTCCAGGCCGGCGATCACATCCTCCAGCTTTTGACCGTAGGCGGGCCACACGAAGCAATGCCGGGAGTAGGCCAGCACCACCAGCAGCGCCCACACCGCCTGTCTGCGGCCCGTCTCCTGGTCCTGGATGAAGCCCAGGCGGCCGAAGTCCAGTTCGGCTACCTCCCCGGGCCCGCTCTGCTCCATCCGCACCGTTCTGGCGCTACGTCGCTGCCAGTGGCGCCGGCTCAGCCACCGGTGCAGGGACGAATAGGAGATCTGGCAGCCTCGATCCGCCAGCAACTCCTGGATACGGGTGAACTGCAGCTTGTCCTGGGTAATCCACTGGTAAATCTGGTCCGCCCACGGGGCCAGCTTTTCCTCGGTGGGCGCCTCCGGCTCCCGCGGACCCGAGCGGCTGACCGACGCCAACACACTCAACTGGTCTTCGGTGGGGGCTGGCCCCTCCTGGACCACCCCTGCTTCCCGGGCAGCAGCCAGGTACCTCCGCACCGTTTCCCGGGACAGCCCCGTCCCCGCCGCTATGCTCCGCTGGCTGTTTCCCGCCTGCCAGCGCCGGATCACTTCCTCTATCTCCACTCTGTACACCTCCTTGTACGCCATCGCTGCACCTCACTTTCAAGTGCAGCAATGGTCGCCCATCAGGCGCCCAAAGTGGCCTCATGACCCTGGTTAACCGGCCTCATGACCCTGGTTAAATCTTCTTTTCCTGGCCTTATGTTCCTGGTTATTCACACAGGTGAAGGGCTACGTGAATGAGGTGGTGATCAGCTGCGGCGCCGAGGTCATTGCCCGGCACCCCCGCTCTTACGAGAAGGACGACTTCGTCTTCGATCCCATCCACTACCTGCCCCTGCTGGAACGGAAGACGGCGGCCCTGGACCAGGCCGCGCCCCTGCAGGGGTGGGATTACCCGAGGAGTACCGGACGCTGCGCCGCCTGCTGGAGTCCAGGATGGGACGGCGGGGCAAGCGGGAATTCGTCCAGGTGCTCCGGCTCATGGAAACCTTCTCCCACCAGGAAGTCCACCACGCGGTGCAGGACGCCTTAAGGCTGGGAGCCATCAGCGTCGACGCCGTGAAGCACCTGCTCCTGTGCCGCCTGGAAGGCAGACCACCCAGGCTGGACCTGGACCTCTATCCCTACCTACCCCGAGTGACGGTGAAGACCACCCGCGCCACGGACTACATGGCCCTGCTCTCGGGGAGAGCGGCATGAGCAACCGGTCAACGCTGCTCCTGGAGCATCACCTGAAGGAACTCCGGCTGCCTACCTTCCTGAGAGAATACCGCAAGCTGGCCGCCCAGTGCGCCGCCGAGGGAGTGGACCACCCCGACTACCTGCTGCGTCTCGCTGAACTGGAACTCATCGACCGCCACCAGCGCATGGTAGAGCGCCGGATCCGCGCCGCCCGCTTCCCCGCCGTCAAGAGCCTGGATACCTTCGACTTCCTGGCCATCCCTGCGGTGAACAAGGCCCTGGTCATGGAACTGGCCCGGTGTGAATACGTCGAGCATAGGGAGAATGTCATCGCCGTCGGCAACAGTAGCACCGGCAAGACCCACGTCGCCCTGGGCCTGGGCCTGGCTGCCTGCCAAAAGGGAATGTCCGTGGGCTTTACCACCGCCGCCGCCCTGGTCCACGAACTGATGGAGGCCCGGGACGAAAGGCGCCTGCTCAACCTGCAGCGGCAACTGGCCCGCCTCAGGCTGCTGATCATCGACGAGTTGGGCTTCGTCCCCCTGTCCACCACCGGCGCGGAACTCCTCTTCGAGGTCTTCAGCCAGCGCTACGAACGGGGCTCCGTCCTGGTCACCACCAACCTCCCCTTCTACGAGTGGACCGACGTCTTTGGCTCCGAGCGGCTCACCGGGGCGTTGCTGGACCGCCTCACCCATCACGTCCACATCCTGGAAATGAACTGCGACAGCTACCGGCTCAAGGGCAGCCGGCAAGACGCCGGTCCCCAGTCTCCAGACTGCCCAGACGACGTCTAGCTCCTACCAGAACGGCTCCCCCTTACCTCCGGTCACTGCCCGCGGTGGGACGTTTCCCATGAGCAATTAGCGTGGACATTTATGCTGGCCAGTTACGCCAGGTGGTACACTTTTCTGCCGCCATTGACACTGCGCTTTGGCGATTCTTCTGATGACGTACATGGCTACTTATCCTTTTTGTAATGCGACCTGGATTAAAACGGCCCTGGCTTTCGTTCCGCTATATTCGTCACTCCCTTTCCCCAACTTTGATAGCAAAAATCATCTGATTCTTGGGTTAACGGTTCCGGAGAGTTGCCGCGTCCGCACATCGAAAGGAAGTCCCTTTGGCGATTGGAACAGCTTAATATCTGCCCGTGCGAGCATGGGAAACTAAACCAAAGCCAAGTGGCATCTACTGGCGCGGGTCTCTGGCGGGAGGGTAATGGAGCGTCTAACCCTTCTTCCAGAACTGCCACCATCCTGTCGTTGATCGCAGGTCCGCCACCATCGACTGCGCCGGCTGGTCTGGCGCGCCCGCTGTGTCGGTTGTGGCCGAATCCAGGGCGGGCCTAACCCCAGGGTCGACAGTAACGCCCTGGGTACCGAATAGCTCCCAAGGTCTGAAGGACTCCACGAAATCCTTGGCTTCTTCGACAGATGGGAACCCCTTGCGGGAGCGGCTCGGGTCGTAGCTAAAAGTCTTCGCCAACGCGTCGATGCCCCGTTTGGTGTCTCGGAAACCTCCAAGCTCCTCTTCATGGCCGTCGTTTTCGTCACTGAGAATCAGGTTCTCTCCCCTTTTTACCTTTCGCCAATACACTCTCATGCAAAGCACTCCTCGACTCCGGTTTCTAGCTTGACGGTTTTGGGACCTTGATAGTCTCTACTTCTAAAATTTGCTCGCTTGGTCTCGGAGAGGTGTGTTCTCTCTCCAGGTATGGCAACTCCTCGGCGATGGTCAAGTTCCTTAAGTGGCGTGCCCTTTACAAGTTGGGCTGTTGCCTCAGCCGACTGGTGTCGAGGGTGACTGGCCTACGCCTGGCTCGCTTCCCCAGCGCCACCAGGAACATCACGCTTTTACCTTCCGCGTGGGGCGAGAAGAATCCGGATACCTGGTCGTCGTAAAACGTCAGGCCAGAGGCCCCCAGTCTTTGGGCATAGGCTGCCAGGTAGATTTTGCCCGCTGTGATACTAGTGTCCTGTATCCAAAGTACGTTGGCAAAAGCGGGCAACGTTGGCCAGTATTTGGTCGGCGGTCTGGGTCCAGACAAAAGGTTGGGGATCTTCGTTGGTGACGTCCAGATAGCGGTAGATGGCAGCCTCCAGTTCGGCGCTGCTCCGATGCACGCCGCGGCGCAACTGCTTTTCGGTGAGCAGACCGAACCAGCGCTCCACCAGGTTCAGCCAGGAGGCGCTGGTGGGTGTGAAGTGCATATGGAAACGGGGCCGCTTGGCCAGCCAGTTGCGGATCAGCGCCGTCTTGTGGGTGGCGTAGTTGTCCGCGATCAGGTGGACGTCGAGGTTGGCGGGCACCTCAGCCTCGATGGTATCGAGGAATTTGCGGAACTCCACGGCCCGGTGCCGTTGGTGGCAACGACCAATCACCTTGCCGGTCCTGGTGTCCAAGGCGGCGAACAGCGAAGTGGTGCCGTGACGCAGATAATCATGGGTGCGCCGTTCCACCTGTCCCGGGCGCATGGGCAATAGCGGACGGGTGCGATCCAACGCCTGGATCTGGGACTTCTCGTCCACGCACAGGACCAACGCCCGATCCGGCGGGTTGAGGTATAGCCCCACAACGTCCCTGACCTTCTCGATGAAGAAGGGGTCTGCCGACAACTTGAAGGTCTCCGTGCGGTGGGGCTGCAATCCGAAGGCTCGCCAGATGCGGCTGACCGTGTTGTGGCTCAGCCCGCTGCGCTGGGCCATGGACCGGGTGCTCCAGTGGGTCGCGTCCTTGGGGGTGGTCTCCAGCGTCAGCGTAATCACACGCTCCACGTGGTCATCGGTAACCGCTCGAGGCCGTCCGCTGCGCGGTTCGTCCGACAGTCCGTCCAGCCTCCGTTCCAGGAAGCGGGAACGCCACTTCCCCACCGTCTCATCGGACACTCCCAGGTCGGCGCCCACCGTGGTATTGCTGCGGCCTTCGGCACAGCCCAAAATCATTCTGGCCCGCAGCGCCAAAGCTTGCGCCGTTTTCGGACGGCGAACCCACCGTACCAGGGCTTCACGCTCCACCTCATCCAAAATTACCGGCGGCATTGGTCGTCCGATTGCCATGGTCATCCTCCTCTGGATTGCTAACCCGGAGGATACCTCATCGTGAATACTATTACAACTGACTTCAGTTACACCACACTAGTATTCAGTCAAAGTAGCAGTGTCAGGATATAGCCTGCGGAGTTTGGTTCTGGCCTTTCTGGTGGTAAATCGCCAATTGATCGGGGATGCCACCGCGTTGCGCTCTGACACGTTGGCATTCACCGCCCTCTCCAGGCTGTCCTGGTCGGGGTTGCGTCCCCGCAGGCAGGCCCGGGCCAGGACGCTGAACTCCATCTCCGCCATATTCAGCCAGCTCCCGTGCTTGGGCGTGTAGTGGAACTCCAGTCGCTGGGCGATGCGCCGAGCCTCCGCCGGCGGGAAAGCCTCATAGAGCGACGCCGTCCGATGCGTGTTCAAATTGTCCAGCACCACTCGGACCACCGGTACGTCTGGGTAGGCTTGGTCCACCA
Organism: Dehalococcoidia bacterium; assembly: GCA_965215975.1. Classification (GTDB taxonomy): domain Bacteria; phylum Chloroflexota; class Dehalococcoidia; order Lucifugimonadales; family UBA3495; genus Bin22. The sequence continues at coordinate 3,097,470 of OZ244136.1, forward strand.
GCCAGCGCATCTGAAGGGCGAAGTCCTGCATGGTACGCTGCCTGGTGATAGCCACGTGGCGCCAGCCAGCCCTGGGCTCGCAGGTGAGGAACAGGTTGCGGGTTCCGCCCCTCACGTACTCGTAGTCCTCTCGCCTGGGGCGTCCCGGGGCCGCTGGCAGGGACGGACGGGAATCGGCCAGCAACTGGGTGGAACTCTCGTCGAAGCAGACCACCGGCCGCTGGGGATCGTAGGGCTCGGCGTACAAGTCCAGGACATCCTCCATGTGGGCCACGAAGTCGGAACTCACCTTGGGGATGCACCACTGCTGCTTCTGCCACGGCTTGAGCGCGTTTTTTTCAAGTGTAGCCGCACCGTCTCGTGGGACAAAGACTCCACCAGACCCAGTTCCACCGTCTTCCCCGCCAGAAGTCGCAGGGTCCAGTGGTCGTGGCCCTGGGGCGCTGGGCTGCAGGCCAGGGCAATCAGATGAGCTTCCCCACGTTCGTCCAGCTTCCGGTACCGGTTGACCTGGTTGCGCCGGTGCAGCGTTTCCTCCAACCCCTCTTGCGCATACCGCTTCCTGGCTCGTATTACCGTCCGCTCCGAGATGTCCAGGGCCGTTGCTACTTGGGCAGCCGTCCAGCCCTCATCCACCTTCAGCAGAATGCGTGCCCGGGTGATCGCCTGGGCCGAACTCCGGCCCGACCGGACCACTTTCCGCAGATGACCCTTTTCCTCTGATGAGAGCCTGACCTCATACTTCTTCTGCACCATGGACCCCTCACCTCCCACTACACTTACACCGCGTACCTTATAACGCTACCACTGCTCTCCTGCTATTGCTATGCCTGACAGTTCTCCCTTGACTAACTACTAGCATCCAGCTGAGCCAACCGGTAACCCCGGTTACCAAAACGCTCCAGTATCGGATTCAGATTAGTCATGAAGAAAAAGTCGACGCTGGCATCGGCCGGAAGCGGCTGATCGAGCCCCAGATGGCCAGCTTGCCGACGGTAGTCTCCTTCTTTCAGCAGCTCCAGAGCCTTCAGGTCTCGGTGGAACACATATGCGCCAGATGGGAGGTCGTCCACAGTGTTCACGATCAGATAAATATCATTGAGAGCAGTGCCAGGTTGTCCTAAAAAGTCTGCCAGTATGCCCTGCGTGGCCTTTTCGAGCACCGTCGACAGCTCCCGGAGGGTTATCGATTCGTGGCTGAAACGGCGTGCGGACCCGCGCCGAACGATGACCGACTCGATGGAGTCCTGGGGCGTCTCGCCGTCAGAGTAGCGATTTAACGGCACGAGGCGTCCCGAAGGATGGGGCATCAGCGTTGCCGGGCCTTCGCCTCGCCAAGAAACCACCTCTGCTTCATCCGTCAGAGAGGAGGCACCGTGCATCTCCCAAATGGCGGGTAATTCTACCTCGTACTCCGAAATCGGCTGAGGATCCAGCGAAAGTGGCTCTAAGTCGGAAGAGGATCCGATTGACGGCTCGGGAACGAATCCAACTGGTACCAACACGAGAGCTACTTCCTGCCGGTTCTCTAGATCCAGCAGGCGGTTAACCGAGCTGTCCACGAATCCGGCCACCACCTTAGCAGGTAGGCCATGCGCCGCGGCTATGGCTAAAGTGTTCGCCAGAATGGTTCCGCTGTCCCAATAGGAGTGGCGGTATTCCCGGGCCTGGTACTTGCAGGCGTTCCGCCAAAATACATCGGTATAGAGGATTATGGCGGGAGCATGGGTCAAGCTCGGCTCGTTGCCACTGGCAGCCACCAGGGTTCCCCGATAGTCGCCCGGCCGTAGCCGGGTTAGGGACGGCCCTCCGGGATTATAGTGGTAGACTCCGGCTGCTAAACCAGGCAGGTCTCCACATACCACATAAAGCTCAATGTGGTACAGAGCACCGGTACAGGCCGCGGCACGAAACGGCATGGATCCCCAGGGGAAGTTCAACCTCTTGGTAATCCCAGCTGAGAAGTACAGAATGCTGCTCAAGGTGGTGATATCCAGTGTTCCGTCACTGACTGAGGGAATAACCTCCATGGAGATCGCGGATAGCGCGGGCACCACCGATGGCGATGCATCAAACGGCAACGGAATCGGATCCAGGTCCGGGTATATTTTGAACAGCAGGGGTTGGCTCGACGGCTCAAAGGAGTGCCGAGGGTCCATCAGATTCCCGTGGGGGTGCTTGGTGCCGTTGTGGTAATACCAGGTGGCTTGAATTTCTCGATTTACCATAGGTTCCCCTGGGGTTCTCCTGCTGGCGTTCACCGAGCTCTACTAGCATGGTTTCAATAGGGGTTCTCAAAGTGTAAATAGACTGGAGCAAGTTGGTCTATGGCGTACCAGTCTGCTACTTCTGCATCCTGGCAATAGGCCAAACGCTTGCCGATATCGCTGAGCAAGTTTCCGATTTCAACGCCCATGAATTTGGGAGAAAAGGGGGTCAGGGCATATTGGGCGTCGCGGAGCTTAGCTGTCCCTCCATGGCGGTTGTGTCGCTCTAGGTGCAGGAGGCCAACCGCCGCCTTGATCAGTCCATGGTAAAACAAGCGCAGGGGATACCCTTCGGGCAGCCAAAGTTCTTCCAGGGTTTCGTGACATTGCCAGTATTGTGCTCGATTGAACTCGCGTATCGCTTGCCTAAACTTGGCCGGTGGATCGGACGCTACCGGCAAAAAGGGAGGCAGTCCCTCTTGGTGCAGCAATTTTATCCAATCAAGGTCCAGTTTCTGCCTTTCCCCCTTGGCAGCATACTTGGGCAGGTCGCCAGTCGACACAGAACCTCCTTGCATCAACCCTAATGTACCAGTCCGTCTTGTCTTGATTTGTGTCTTCTACCCCCTGATGTCGGTCGGGACAATACCGTTACACGGCCCAGGTGCAGGTGCAAAAGCGCAGTTCCATTGTTGCGAAACTCCAAATCTGCCCAAGTGAGCAGATGGGCCTCTGAGCGTCTGAGCAGACCGTCCCGGGGAACGGAGAGCAGGGCCAGGTCCATCCTGCTGCGCCAGGAGGCTCTCTCCGCCGATTCCTGCTTCTTGCCGTTCCCAGGGGGCGCCTGGCGTTGGCGGTGGCCCTGACGGCGGCCAGGGCCTCGGAGGTGAGGGGTTTGGCCTGTCTCTGGGTGCGGCCGTGGGAGCGGGCGATGCCCTTCATGATTCTGCGGACTCCCTCGTGGTCGGTGGGGTCGTCGTGCCCATAGGTTTTGTGGACGGCGGCCATGGCGGCCTTGTGCAGTCGGATGGTGGCCACCGAGAGTCCGCGGTCCTCGGCCAGGTGGGCGAGATAGGCGGCGGTGATCTGGGGCGAAGCCGGCAGGGAGAGGTTGCCGCGGGCCTGGGCCCATTTCTCGAACCCGCGCCAGGCGGAGTTGTACATGGCCCGGGTGTTATCGGAGACGCTGGAATCAAGGGAATGGCGCAGCCGGGCCAGGTCGTCGGCTGTGAGGCCGACTGCGGGCGCCGGCGTCGTGTCGCTGTGGTCCTTCTCCGGAGCGGGGATGAGCGGGTTCTGCAGGGTCATTTTGGGCAACCTCAACTTTTCCTATAACGTCCATTATAGGTCATGTTGCCCCGGCGGCTTCAAGGAGCTGTTGACAGTGGTTTGGCGTCGCGGTTTACCCATTTTGGTCTGGCCCCGGGACGGGTCCGTACCGGTTACCTTCTAGCTGACCCCGCTTCGCTCCGAGGATGATCATCAATGCGAGGTTTATCAGTGGGCCCACAAAAGGGATGAACAGCAGCAGGTTCCACCAACCTGATCTTCCCAGGTCGTGTAGCCGTTTGGTGTAAACGGCAAGTCCTGCTACTGCGCTGAAGATTGCCAGTGCTATGTACATGACGAAAAATAATATAGCTGCAACCGGGGCTATGGGTTCACTGACTGGGCGTAGTATGACGAGCAGCAGGACAAATAGTATAAAAAGGGCCCATCCGGTTGCTAATGGGAGAATTCCCTTTTTCCAGTATTGTCGGCGGCTGATGCGTCCTTTGAAGCTGAATAGTACTTCAGTGGTTTTCATGTTTTAGTTGTGCCCTCTGGTGAGGTGGGCCTGCTGCTGGCTCATTGCTTTATGCCGTGTCCCTGGCACCGGTCGCAGCGCCTGCTTACTTTGTTGGCTTGTAATTTCCTGTTGCCTCACTGAAGAATGTTACCGAAATCTCAGCGCTTGGGACCACTTTCAACCAGCGCCAATTCCCGCAACGAATGTTTGTCCCACGTAGTTTCACTTGATACAGGGTAGACCAGTTTACTGGCCATGATACCCCTCCATTGTTGCACCCGCCGCTGCAGAGTGCGCAGGTGAACCCTTTCGAACCGGTCCGGATAAGTTGACTGCAACCGGCCCAGCAATGCCACCGCGCTGGCGTCCGGGGCTTCCTGCAGCTAGCCCAGCGCGTCGCGCCACACACCCTCAAAGGGGTCTTCCCGCGTTCGCCAATTGTGCGGGGCTCTCACCTTCTTCGGCCGCGATGCTGCCTCTTCATCCTGCCGCCACCGGTCGGGTAGCTTGGCCAGGAACCGTTCCAGGCTTTCGCCTCTCGGCGTGGGCCTGATCTCCGGAGACACGATGGCCGCCAGCGCCGACTGTGTTTCTCGGATGGAGTGCAGCAGGGCTACGGGATCCAACCGGGCTCGACGCTCATTCAGTCTGGCCCTGGTCTCAGCTCCAACCGCCTCATGCTGGATTACCCGCTCGCAGGGCGTGGCCGGCGGACTGTAGCGCTTGGTCACCACTGAGCCGTTGCGTGTCTTCTCCATCAGCTTGAACGAGGGCTGGAAATAATTCACGTACAGTCTCATCGCTCCGTGCAAGTGAGCTATGGTCTGCCCCGCCACCTGCCCCGAGTACCGCTCATGGCCCAGAAAGCGCCGGATCACTGCTCCATTCTTCTGCTCAACCCACGCCTGGTCGTTCTTGCGGTAGGCCCGGGAACGGGTGAACTCGATGCCCCGATCAGCGCAGTACTGGGTAAGGGTGTCGTTGATGAACACGCTGTCGTTGTCGGAATCAATGCCCAGAACGGTAAAGGGCAACTGTTTGGCGATGGCCTCCAATCCTGTCACCACCAGGGACTGCTCCCGAGCCAATAGAGGCACCGCCTCGGTCCAGCCAGTGCAGACCCGATATAGACTACGGGGCCACCAGACTGTAGATGAAGGACCCACCCATGTTGTCCCCGCAGTGAGCAACCAGAAATCCCTTTACAGGAAGCCTGGCGGAGGGCGGTTCCAGTCGGCGAAGGTCCGGACGGGGATGTTCCGCCCCGGGCTCAGATTTCGGCGGCGTTTGCGCCGGCTGGCTACCGTAGCGCGGACCGGTTTCAGCAACCGGTCCAGCGTGGCCGCGCTGGCGGACAGCAGCCGCTCTCGGACTTCGGGGTCCAGGTCCAGATGTCAGTGGCGTTCCATGGACTCCACCAGGTGAGGTAGCACCGCTTTCAGACGCTTCCCGCAGATGCGGTCCGATGCTTCTCACACCAGGATCACCGCCTCCCGAACTGCCTCGTCGTAGATCCGACGGCCTTTGACTCCAGTCACTTGGCCCCCGGAATCCCCTGTTTGTCCCAGCAGCCTGATGCCGTGCTTCCGGTGATGGCCGGTCACGGCGATGAACTCGTCGAGAATCCGGCCCTTGTCCTTCTTGGAAGACCCCTGGTAGCGGTCTTGTATTGATGCCAGCAACTCCTGTTTCGCCATCCTGCTCATGCCTCCCGCCACGTGATCGCCTCCCGACTTTTCGGTAGCATTTTATTTGAGGCAATCACTTTTATAAAGTAACGTTTTTATTGAGGCAAAGCGCCGGCCGGACTAATTGTCGTCTATCAGCTGAGACAGATCCTGGAGGAACGGGGCATCACGGCCTACATTCCCATCCATCCCAGACAGGATCGAACATGGTGGACAGGGGGGCTTTGAGTACCGGGGAGACCATATGGTCTGTCCCCAGGGCAAGGTGCTGAAGCGGGCTGGCTATCACCGCCGCAACGCCAGCTACCAGTACGTGGCCAGTCAGAAGGATTGCCAGGATTGCCCCGTCAAGGAACAGTGTCTTCCGCCAGGGCAGAAGCGTCGGTACCTGGGACTGACCATCTATTACCCCCTGCACCTTCAAGCCCAGGAACGGAACCAAACTCCGGCCTATCGGCGAGAAAGGGCGCGGCGCCGAACCATTATCGAGGGAATCTTTGCATCGCTGGACCGGCTGGGATGGGCAAAGTCGCGGCTGAGAGGATTGTGGAAAGTTGATTGCGAAGGATTCATGGCGTCCATCGCCCACAATGTGCTGAAGGCGGTGCGTCGGTTGGGCTCCAGCACGGGACCACCTGGATCTGACAATTCAGGCGGCTATGCCCAGCTCCAGTCTCCGGTGAGTACGGGAGAGCGTTGCCTAGTTGCCCTCGTCCCAGCATGGTAGGAAGTTGAACATCCATCCTCGACGCTCACCCATTTACCATCAGAAACAGACTTTTTCAACAAGCCGTTACCGCCGCCTTTTACATTCACGGGTGTGGTGCATGTGCCGGACGTTGAACAATTGAAGGACCTAGCATTCAGACAAGTCCGCGAAAAAGAGGTTCGCCCATCACTTCGGCAGACCGAGGACTGATCGCCCAAGTGCAGTCGATATTGGATGTTAGCCCGCTCGCGTTTGTGCTCTTGGTAAGGTCTTTAACGGCAAATTCAGCCAGTTGCCGCAGGTCGTGAACATTCTCGACTCTCTCCATGCACGCTGGTCAGAAAATATTAGTGCCCAAAGATGTCGTGAACTCGGGGCAAATTGTTGGCCTAGCCAAGTCAGGCGACTCGATCTTGTCGTTCCAAGTCGCCCAATAGTGAAATCTTGCATCCCTCGGGGCCTTCCTGCGCCTCGTGGAAACGCCATCGAGGGAAAGAAGCGCCCATTAGGCCGTCATGAGTACCGTCTACCGTCAAGTATTGCCGGAAACAGTGGGCAAAGCGTTACTGTATTACAAACCCTTTCATGGATGGTGGCCCTTTAGCCCCCCAAGGAAGAGAAGTTCGAGTCCCGTTAGGGGAGACAGCAGGACAGGAAACATTTTGCTGAAGAGACGATTAACACCATTGCGAAGCGGAAGAGGTCATGGCTGCAAGAAGACAAGCAACAGATGCTGCCCGGTGTGTCGGGGCAGCCCTTCCGGTGCTGTCCCGGTTGGTACGGCGGTGTCCTCCCCAGCGTGACCCGGTTTCTGGCCCTGCCTCTTACCGAGAACCACGGTCTGCAGAGATCGAATCCGCCGCAGACTCACTTTCATCGCAACTTCCGTAAGAATCTGGTCACGTAGTCGACGTCGACTGCGGGCATTCCCAGACCAATTTCCGACAATGCTTCGGAGAACCGGCTGATGTCGTAGACGCTGGTATCGGACAGGTACGGCTCGACTGACTCCAGGGACCGGACCAGAACTTTCAACTCCATGTCCTCATCGTGGTCGGCCATCGTTTCCAATCTAAATTTCCAGTCCCCCAATTGAGCGCGGTCCGCCACGTATCCGTGGTTCTCCATGTATGCAAAAACTTGATCTGCGGGTACGGGGTCCTGTTGGACCACGTTGTATACCCTGCCCAGGTGCCTGGGATCGTCGGAAATTTTCGTAATGGCCTTTGCCAGAAAGTCGACAGGCGTCATCTCGAAGAACCATTCCGGCGCCAAGGGGGCACATCCGAGGCGGGCGCAAGCCTTGATTATCAATGAGAGAAAGTCATTCGGGTTGACCGTGCCCGTACCGCTGTGGTGGCCAATGTTGCCCGGACGGAAGATGCATACCGGCAGGCCACGAGAAACAGCCTGCCAGACCAGCCGTTCCGCAACCCATTTGGCCTGGTTGTATCCTCCCTCCATTCTGTCCATGAAGCCGTCTATCTCGTTGCTTTCCAGGTAGGGGGTGTCGTCTCCTCCGGGGAAGATACCGTTGGAAGAAATGTACTGAATCGGCTTGGTTACGTCGGTACAGGCGAACTTGAGCACCTCCAATGTCCCGCCGACGGTGTGGGGCTTGGCTACAGAATAAGGGTAGGCATAATTGACAGAGGCCGCGCAATGGAATATCAGGTCGACCTCTTTCGCCAACCGCCGGTACTCGTCATTGTCCAGTCCCATCTTGGGCAATGTGAGGTCTCCAGCCACCGGGACGATCCGTTGCCCAGCGGAATGACCGGCCAGCCCATAAAGCTTCAATGCGTCCAGCACGCGGTTGGTGGACCCGCCCTGGCCTGAGTCCGGGTCCCTCACCAGGCAATAGAACCGGGTGTTCGGTCCCGTGGCGCGCAGCAGTTCGTCGACGAGAAAGGCTCCCAGGAATCCGGTTGTTCCCGTCACAAGGACTGAGGACGCCTCACTGAGACGTTTAATTCTCGGGGCGCCTTCTGGTGAAATAGCCGGGTCCAGGATCGAGTCCTCGGCCAGCGAAATTCTCGGTTCCATATTTGGCCCTCTATTTTCCAAGTACGCGCCCAGCTCACTTATGGTGGGGTACTCGTAGATCTCAGTGCCGCTCAGTTCAATCCCAAACAGCTGTTCGATGCCCAGGGTGAGTTCCAGGCCCGTCAGGGAGTGGCCGCCGAGATCAAAGAAGTTCCAGTCATCTTCCAATGAGTCGCCGTCGACTTCCAGCGCTTCACTCCATAGCTCCCGCAGGGCCCTGCGACGCTCCCTTGCGGTTGTGTGCTGGGACAGCGGGGTGTGCTGACTAACCGCAGGTCTCCTTTGCCGCAGTGCGGGCAATGCTTTGCGCTCCAGTTTGCCCGTCTGTTGATTTATCGGGAGCGTCTCCACTTCCATGAAGTGGCTGGGCACCATGTAGAGCGGCAGATGCCGTTCCAGCAGAGCACGCAGGTCTTTGCTCGTCCCGCTCTTCCCATCGACCTTCCACGCCGCCGCCGGCCCCCGGACGACGTAGGCCACGAGACGCTTGTTGGCTTCGTCCTCGTTCTCGGCCAACACCGCCGCATCCGACGTGTCACAGTGCTGTCGGAGGGTCTCCTCAATGGCGCTCAGGTAAACGGTGTAGCCCCTGATCTTGACCATCGAATCATTGCGGCCGATGATCGTCGTCAGACCCTGCCCACCAACCTCGGCCAGGTCGCCGGTGGCGTAATACCGCTCGCCGTTCCATCTGACGAACCTGTCGGCATCAAGGTCGGGCCTCTCCAGGTAGCCCCGGGCCAGTCCGCGACCGCCGATGAAGAGTTCCCCGACTCCGCTGGAAGCCAGAACGGTCTGCCCTTCCGGGAGCACCCGGAGCTGTACTCCGTCCATTGCATAACCCACCGGGCACGCATCCCTGCCGTCCAGGCACAAGTCCGTGACGTCAATGGTGCAAGCGTCGTGGGTCTCGCTGATGCTGTAGGTGTTGAACATGCGCGCAGAACGGGGCAACACGTCCAACGACAGCCTCAGCAGGCTGGCCGGCACGACCTCGCCGTTCAGCCAGACCGCACGCAGCGAGGACAGCCGGGTGCGCAACTGTTCTGGGCTTGCCGAATTCAAAACCCCCTGCAGCAGGGACGGGGTAAACAGGACATCGGCAATCCGGTGTTCTGCTATGAACCCGGTAAGGGCGCGCGGCGCGAACACCACATCATCCGGAATCACGTATACCGTTCCCCCTTTCAACAGTGGCCGGAGGAACTCCCAGGGAAAGAAGATGTTGCACGCGACCCTGTCGCCGACGCTGTAGGAACTGAACCTGTACCTGGCCTGGTAGGATGAAATCAGAGCGCCATTGGTCTGAAGCACTCCCTTGGGCTGTCCTGTTGTGCCTGAGGTGTAGGGGATGAACGCCAGGTCACCGTCGTCGACGTGAATCTCAGCTTTCGCGGGAGGGAACGCTCTCCAGGACTGGTCGGAGTCAACGGCCAATAGAAGGGGCCCAGGGAATTTGCTCAGTCTCGGCAAGTGCCGCGCCTTGGTGACAACCACTTTGGGCTGCGATTCGGACAGCAATGTGCCAAGCAGGGAATCGGGGAGGTCCAGGGCCACAGGCATGAAGGCCGCACCGGCCTTTAATGTTCCGATGCTCGCGACGATGTACTCAGGGCAGGTTTCCATGCATATGCCCACCGGGTCATCGGTTGACACGCCGCAACGTCGAAGGTAGGCCCCCAAGGCATCCGTCTCCTGGTCCAGTTGTGCGTAGGATGTCTGCTCGGCGCCGAACACTATTGCCGGAGTGTCTGGAGTCTCCGTTGCTTGAGCCTTGAAAAGCTGATGTAAACCACTCTCTGCGAAGTTCATTTTCCATCTCAAGCAAGGGCAAACGCAATCAAGCAAAGCGGCCAAAGCGGCCGTTGTTCAAATATTGTTAAAGAACAATGGTTGAGTTTACAAAAACCTGGGCGATTAGTAAACTACCAATTCAAAAGAATAATAATAATAATTCGTTGCAACGGGATCCGTCCCACTGCAAAGGTGTCCATATGCAATTCGACTCGCTGGACTTTTACAAGGTGCACGCCCAGAGATACTCGCAGTTGTCTCACGAGTTAACCCATTCGGTATACACCGGTTCCTCTCATCCGGCGCTGAGGGGAGACATGGACCTGCTGAATCGGGTTACCGAGCTGGCTTGGGGGAAACGCGGCCTGGACGCAGGGTGTGGGGCGGGGGCCCGGGACGTTCACCTGCTGCACACACGAGGGTATGACGTCTATGGAATTGACGCGGTGGAGGAGAACATCAGGCTGGGGAGAGAGGTGCACCCGGAAATAGAGGACAAGCTCAGCGTTGCCGATCTGCGGGAACCCCTGCCCTTTGAGTCAGGGTTCTTCGATTTCGTACTTTGCAACGCGGTGATACAGCATCTGACGCCCGATGCCACCGAAACTACGACGATTCCGGAGTTGGCGAGAGTCTTGGCCCCCGGCGGTGTCCTGCAACTCATGTTTAAGACCGGCTCAGGGGTAGCCACCGTCAGTGACCGGGCCTATGGTGGGGACGGCGTGGACCGTTCGTTCCAACTGTACGACGAGCACCGCTTGCTGAGCATACTGGAGGGTTGCGGATGTTTTCTGGTGGAACCGGAAGGTAGCGGGGACTTGGGTGGAATGCTCTATTTCAGCGACCCGAAGCCGATGCGCTACTGCGCCTTCTGGGTGAGGAAAGATTAGGCCTACCAGTTCACAAGGACAAGGGGCGAGCATCCAGGGTAGCCGCCGTCTCTAGGACCTCGGCTGTGGATAAGCCCGCGATACCGGCCACTTGGCATTTGAGCCCGGCGTAGGCCGCGGCGAACCGGGCGCTGCTTTCCAGCGGCCATCCTGCCCGGTGACCGTAAATGATGCCGGCCGAAAAGGCGGCACCGGCCCCGTAGCAGTCAACCACCTTTACCCGCGGCTCCTTGATGCAATAAGCCTGCCGCCCCTGGGCAACAATGCAGCCCTCCGCGCCGAGGGTCACCAGCACAATTTCCATTCTGTCAATGGCGGCAGAAAAGTGGACCACCTGGCGTGAATGGCCGGCATAAATGGCCACGCTAATTGCTCATGGGAAATGTCCCACCGCCGGCGGTGACCGGGGGCAAGGGGGAGCCGTTCTGGTAGGAGCTAGACGTCGCTTGAGTAGTCTGGAGACTGGGAAGCAGCGTCCTGCCGGCTGCACTAGGCATTTTCAACTGTCCGATATTTTCGGACAGTTCATCAAAACCTTCTTCATTGGCTAACTTCGCTTTAAGGCCGGGGAAGTCAAGGGTTGTGGGTACATAAGTATATAATTCCCCAAAAATAGACCCTACGGCCCCCACAGGTCATATCCGGCCCGCTAAACTCGCCAGCACGCCCACGCCACCGGGTGTGTGTGAGCGAAAACGCCATTGACTCTGAACTCTTCTCCCCATCACTGGCCTCAACCATGAGGCCTGTATACTGTTTCAGTCAATTGGCGTCGACCTCTCGGGGGAAACAAGTGAAATGACGTGGCATAAAACTCTTGTTGGGATTGCCTTGATTGTGTTGTCTGGATTACTGACAGGCCAGTTGTCCTGTTCGGGTTATCAGCGGGAAGATGAACCCCCCATGGGTGTGGTGGCCTCGCAAGTCAGACAACAGCCCACAATTACTCCCAAGTCGGAAGCATACGAACCAATTGAGCGATGGATTCCGAATAGCGAGGATTGTGCCATTGCGTCGGCGTATTTGTCGACAGCGGAAATAAGAGAAATAGTTTCGGATGCGATGGCCGAAGACCCAGAACTGCGCAGTCTTTCTGATGAGTCAGTAACAGCGCTCTTCGAAGGATGGAATCAGGAATGTCATGCAGCCATGCAAAGTCTTCAATCCACCGATCCGTCCGCGCCTAATGCTAACCAGCGCCGTCTTCTCCCCGCACCGACCCTGGGACAGCCGCCCGCTACACACCAGTTGCTCACCCCATCCCCTGAACCGACTATCGCGACAGCAGAGGATTTGCACCGTTTGTACGTCGACGCCCAACTTGCGCTAGCCGAATGTCTTGCGAACGTCCCACCCGAATTACCCATATATCTAGAGAAGTCATCCGAGGGGCTCATCTATTTGAAACTGGAGTTTCATTACAACCTTGCCCAGAGTGGGGAAATTAGCGTGGATGAGGCCATCGAACATTACAACGATGAGCTTCCAGACCTAATCGACATCTGCACTGTCACGCAGGAGGAGCAGGACCTGCTTGAGCGCTTGCGTTTGCTGGAAAACGAAGCTTTAGAACTCTGTGATTACTATCCCCGCGTTGAGAAAGTCCCCCACGTCGCGACCGAAGGTGATGCCTTAGCGAGGGATCTACAGGATAATCGTAGGAAGGCGTCCGGACACAGATATGGAGATGAGGCGGTCTATGAGAGTGCTATAGCTGCCCATAAGGAAGCGATACCGGAACTCGAGCAGAAGTGTAAGATACCAATCAAGGATTAAGTGCTACTCCATCCCCTCCCCCACTGACCTTCGCCAATGGACACCCCGGGCCGCCGCCCAGCGGTAGGTCCAGGACTGAAACGGCTCCCAGATTGTCCGCGAGGACCACGCCGAATACGAGGCCAACCGGTTCCGGGCGCGCGACACGTACCCGGGGCGGCGGATGTTAAGCTCGCGGTGAGCACGCTCGTTGGCACTGCGCCTCAGTGGACCCGAGCCGACCTTCGAGAGGATGTCGACCCTTTAGAGTTCGAGGCAGGCTGGGTTATGCGTGAGGCCATCCGGCTGGCCCGGGGCGCGAGGAGGTGGGTTATTAGGGCGCCCTTACTATCTTTCATAGTCGTGAGGTGGGACCGCGAATGAAGAGAAACTGGGACTTACTTATGGAGATCTTGCAGTCAGTCGAGGGTTCCGCTCACTCGCACCCAATACTGTACCCGGCAAGAGAGACGGACTATTGGAAGGGAAATGAGCCAGACCATGAATGTTACACCCCAATAGACGCCACGCCAGATGAGCTTCTGTACCACGGTAAGCTATTGGAGCAAGCGGACTTCGTAGAGCTTGGGAAGCCCTTCGGCGGGCCGGGGGCCAATAACTTCCCTATAGCCTTCATGAATGTGTCCCTAACCTGGGAGGGGCATGAATTCTTGGATAGATACAGGGCTTCGAGAATATCCGAATCGCTGGAGAATGAAGACTGGAGGTCGTGGCCACTGGAAATACTCAACAAGGCGATGACCAGGCTGGCTGATAGGTCGGCGATGCAAGTCGTCGACTCTTTCGTTTCCTCAGTCAGTTAGCACTGCAGGCCATGGCATCAGGGCACTGTTCCTGCTCGGTTTCTGGGGGCATGAGGAAGCGGCGGTCTAACGTGCCTAATAGTCCCGCCCAGAACTGACAATAACCCGTTGCGACCGCTGGCCAGCGTGCACGATAATTGCCATTATCACGCATCGTGGCCAGGTGAACTCTGGACAACGACATGAGTTAGAAGAGGAGTGGCAAACATGGTTACCCCAGGAGACATAGAGCGCCTAAAGCGCAGTGTCAATGGCGGCAGAAAAGTGTACCACCTGGCGTAACTGGCCAGCATAAATGTCCACGCTAATTGCTCATGGGAAACGTCCCACCGCGGGCAGTGACCGGAGGTAAGGGGGAGCCGTTCTGGTAGGAGCTAGACGTCGTCTGGGCAGTCTGGAGACTGGGGACCGGCGTCTTGCCGGCTGCCCTTGAGCCGGTAGCTGTCGCAGTTCATTTCCAGGATGTGGACGTGATGGGTGAGGCGGTCCAGCAACGCCCCGGTGAGCCGCTCGGAGCCAAAGACGTCGGTCCACTCGTAGAAGGGGAGGTTGGTGGTGACCAGGACGGAGCCCCGTTCGTAGCGCTGGCTGAAGACCTCGAAGAGGAGTTCCGCGCCGGTGGTGGACAGGGGGACGAAGCCCAACTCGTCGATGATCAGCAGCCTGAGGCGGGCCAGTTGCCGCTGCAGGTTGAGCAGGCGCCTTTCGTCCCGGGCCTCCATCAGTTCGTGGACCAGGGCGGCGGCGGTGGTAAAGCCCACGGACATTCCCTTTTGGCAGGCAGCCAGGCCCAGGCCCAGGGCGACGTGGGTCTTGCCGGTGCTACTGTTGCCGACGGCGATGACATTCTCCCTATGCTCGACGTATTCACACCGGGCCAGTTCCATGACCAGGGCCTTGTTCACCGCAGGGATGGCCAGGAAGTCGAAGGTATCCAGGCTCTTGACGGCGGGGAAGCGGGCGGCGCGGATCCGGCGCTCTACCATGCGCTGGTGGCGGTCGATGAGTTCCAGTTCAGCGAGACGCAGCAGGTAGTCGGGGTGGTCCACTCCCTCGGCGGCGCACTGGGCGGCCAGCTTGCGGTATTCTCTCAGGAAGGTAGGCAGCCGGAGTTCCTTCAGGTGATGCTCCAGGAGCAGCGTTGACCGGTTGCTCATGCCGCTCTCCCCGAGAGCAGGGCCATGTAGTCCGTGGCGCGGGTGGTCTTCACCGTCACTCGGGGTAGGTAGGGATAGAGGTCCAGGTCCAGCCTGGGTGGTCTGCCTTCCAGGCGGCACAGGAGCAGGTGCTTCACGGCGTCGACGCTGATGGCTCCCAGCCTTAAGGCGTCCTGCACCGCGTGGTGGACTTCCTGGTGGGAGAAGGTTTCCATGAGCCGGAGCACCTGGACGAATTCCCGCTTGCCCCGCCGTCCCATCCTGGACTCCAGCAGGCGGCGCAGCGTCCGGTACTCCTCGGGTAATCCCACCCCTGCAGGGGCGCGGCCTGGTCCAGGGCCGCCGTCTTCCGTTCCAGCAGGGGCAGGTAGTGGATGGGATCGAAGACGAAGTCGTCCTTCTCGTAAGAGCGGGGGTGCCGGGCAATGACCTCGGCGCCGCAGCTGATCACCACCTCATTCACGTAGCCCTTCACCAGTACGTCCCGGTGTCCGTAGGCCACCGGCGCCGAGTAGTCATTGGTCTTGTACCGTACCAGGGACAGGGAACTCACCCGGCTGGCCTGCTGGTCGCAGGCGTCATAGGGCACGGCGGGCAGGGGCTGCAGGGCGTCCAGGTCCCGCTCCATGCGCTGGCCGATGGTCTCATCGTGGCCCCTGAGCCTGGCGTCCATCCGCTCCAGACACTTCTGCTCCAGGTGGGCATTCAAGGCGTCAAAGCTCTGGAAGGACGGCACGGGAACCAGGAAGTTGCGGCGCACGTAGCCCACCATACCCTCCACCTTCCCCTTGTCATTGCCCTTGCCAGGTCTCCCGAACCGGTCCTCGAACAGGTAGTGGGACTGCAGCTCGGTGAAGGCCCGGGTGCGCTGGCGCCTGCCGTCTCCCAGAATCCGGGCCACCGCCAGCTTCGTGTTGTCGTACAGGATGCTCTGGGGCACGCCGCCCAGAAAGGCGAAAGCCGAGACGTGGCCGTCCAGGAAGGCCTCGGTGGTCTCGGCCGGGTAGGCCTTCACGAAGCAACCGTCGCTGTGGGGCAGGTCCAGCACCAGGTAGTGCACCTTCCGCTCCACCCCGGCGATCACCGCCACCGCCTCTCCGAAGTCACACTGGGCGTGGCCTGCTGGGTGGGACAAGGGCACGAACATCTCCTGAGTCCGCCGCCGGTGCTCCCTGACGTAGTCCTTGACTGTCGTGTATCCGCCGTCAAACCCGTGCTCGTCAAGCAGCCGCTCAAAGATCCGCTTCGCCGTGTGGCGCTGCTTCCTGGGAACCTGGCGGTCAGCTTCCAGGATGGCGTCAATTACACCAGTGAAGGGCTCAAGCTTGGGCCGGCGGGGTGGGTCCTGGCGCCGGTACCCTGGTGGCACCGACCAGGCCAGCATCTTGCGCACCGTGTCCCGTGTCGTTTTTCGGGGACTATATACCACCGTTTTTCGCGGTCATTGACCCACCCTTTGGGGGCCGTGATTTAGACTTGTATCAGGTTATGGCCGCCAGGTCAATCACCCCCTTTGTCGCCCAGGAGTTTCCGGTGGGGCGAGAGTTTCTCTCTATAGCTGGCTCCCTCGATGACGATCTGGAAGCTGGCATTGGCCAGACGGTCCAGGGCGCTGTTGCCGAGAATGGGGTCGTCGAAGAGGCTGAGCCATTCCTCGACGCTGCGATTGCTGGTGATCACGAAGCTGGAGACGCGGTGTCGGCCGATGATCAGCTCGTAGAGGTCGGCGGACTGCTGGGCGGTGAGCCGGTGGAGGCCCAGGTCGTCCAGGATCAGCAGGTCCGGGGAGAGGAAGGAACGGAAGGTCCGGTCGACGGAGTTGTCGACCCGGGCCTGGGCCATGGCCCTGAAGAAGTCGTCGGCGTGGCAGAAGCGCACGGTGTGACCGCCCCTGACGGCGGCGAAGCCCAGGGCCTGGGCCAGGAAGGTCTTGCCGACGCCGGCGGGACCCACCAGGAGGACGTGCTCGTGCCTGGAGAGGAACTCCAGGGAGAAGACGGCGTCCAGGAGCCGGCGGTCCAGGGTAATGCTGGCGGACCAGTCGAAGTCCTCCAGGCGGCAGGTCTCCTCGAAGCCGGCGTTGTGCAGACGCAGTTCCAGGCGGCGGTCGGCGCGGCGGTTGACCTCGTCGGAGAGGATGATCTCCAGGAAGGAAGCGTAGTCCAGTTGGTCGCGGCGGGCCAGGGCGATGCGTTCGGGCAGGGTGGCGGCCATGGGTCCCAGCTGGAGCCGCTTCAGCAATGGCGTGAGTTCGGGTACACGGGTCATGATTGACCTCCTTTATTTGGCTGCTGTCCGTAAGCTTTCCCATGGGCGAAGACGCTGCCCGGGCGGGCGAAGCGGCCGACGGGCAGAGGCGGGGGATGCTCGGGAGTCTCGGCTTGTTCCAAGGCCTGGAGCAGGATGCGCTCCACTCGGCGCACGTCGATCAGGTCCACCTCCAAGGCCCTGCGGCAGGCGGCATCCAGGCGTTCGGGCGTGTAGCGCTGGCCCAGGCGGATGAGCTTGTGCCCCTGCCTGATTCGTGACCAGGGCAGGGGCCCGTCAAAGAGGCGCTCGGCGAACTCAGCCACGGCAGGTCCCATCCCCTGGGCGCTGGCCTTGATGCCGTCGGGCGCCCTGAGGGTGTAGGCGGAAAGCTCGGCGGGGTAGTCGGCAGTGTCGGTGGAGCGGCCGCCCCGGGGCGGGCGGGAGTGGACCTTAATGAGCTGGCCCCGGTGGTAGATGCGCACCAGCTTCAGGCCCAGGCCGACCTCCACCTGCTGCCCGGGCGGGCACAGGGTGGAGGGCACCGAGTAGAGAGCGTATTGGCAGGCCACGTGGTGATCGGGGTGGACCTTGGCGGTGCGCCAGTGGGTGACCTCGTAGGGCTCGCCGTCCCAGGGAGCCAGCGTCTGGCGCTCCTCGTCCAGGAAGACCTGCAGGGGCTGACGGCGGGTGGTGCCGTGGATGCGCACCCCGGCAACGTCGCGACACCAGCGAGTCGCTTCAGAACGGAGGTGGTCCAGGTCTTTGAAATCGCCGCCCTTGAAGAACCGCTCCCGGGCGTACTGGACGCTCCGCTCCAGTATGGGCTTGTCTTTGGGGTGACGCACCCGGGCCGGATCGGTGATGAAGCCCCGGTGCTGGGAGTATTCCAGGAAGCCGCGGGTCAGGCGGGGGTGCAGGGCATCGGCGCCCGCCACCGCGGCGGGGAAGTTGTCGATGACCAGGTATTTGGGGATGCCGCCGAAGAAGGCCCAGGCCGCTTCCAGGCCGGCGATCACATCCTCCAGCTTTTGACCGTAGGCGGGCCACACGAAGCAATGCCGGGAGTAGGCCAGCACCACCAGCAGCGCCCACACCGCCTGTCTGCGGCCCGTCTCCTGGTCCTGGATGAAGCCCAGGCGGCCGAAGTCCAGTTCCGCCACCTCCCCGGGTCCGCTCTGCTCCATCCGCACCGTTCTGGCGCTACGTCGCCGCCAGTTCCGCCGTTGTAGCCATCGGTACAGCGCCGAATAGGAGATCTGGCAGCCTCGATCCGCCAGCAACTCCTGGATACGGGTGAACTGCAGCTTGTCCTGGGTAATCCACTGGTAAATCTGGTCTTCCCAGGGGGCCAGGATCTCTTCCGAAGGGATCTGCACCTGCCGAGGCCCCGCCTGGCTTATTCCGGCCAGACGGCTCAGCTGCTCCTCGTCAGGGCTGGGTCCGCCAGGGAAAAGACCCATCTCCTCGGCCGCAGCCACGTACTTGCGCACTGTGATCCGCGATATGCCCGTGCCTGACGCGATCCGTCTCAGGCCTTCTCCCGCCTGCCAGCGTCGCACCACTTCTTCTATTTCCACTCTGGTCACCTCCCGGTACGCCATCGCCGCTCTCCTCTTTACTGAAGTGCGGCAATGGTCGCCGATTGGCTCCCCAGGGTGGGTCAATGTTCCCGGTTAAACCGGTATATAGTTGGCGAAAATTCCTCGCTCTACTGGGTCATAGATGCCGGAAAATGACACCCAGGCGGCCGAAGTCCAGTTCCGCTACTTCCCCAGGGGCGCTCTCCCCCATGCGCACCGTGTTGGCGCGGCGTCGCCGCCACTGGCGGCGGTCCACAAAGCGGTGCAGTGAGGTATACGGTACCCAGCAGTCCCGCTCCGCCAGCAACTCCTGGATGCGGGTCAGTTGCAGCCGGTCAACGGTAATCCACTGGTAGATCTGGTCCGCCCACGGGGCCAGCTTCTCCGCGGTGGGCGCCTCCGCCTTCCGCGGACCGGAGCGGCCGATAGCAGCCAGGCTGGTGACTTGCTCTTCATCCGGCCCTGGGCCGTCTCGGGCTATCCCCAGCGCCTCCGCTGCCGAGATGTACCTGCCCACCGTATCTTTCGACAGCCCCGTGCCCGAGGCTATGTGGCGCCGGCTCTCCCCTGTCTGCCAGCGCCGGATCACTTCAGATATTTCCACTCTGAGTACCTCCTTGTAAGCCATCGCCACACCTCGCTTTCAGGTGCGGAAATGGTCTCCGATCAGGCGCCCAGGGTGGCCTCATGACCGTGATTAACCCTGGCCTCATGACCCTGATTAACGACTGTTGTTGTTCTACGATTAGGTCACCGGCCAACTGTTCAGCGAAAATGATGCTCCTATAGACGTCAAGTAGCATATTGGGGGATTAGAGCCGAGTTCCTGAGAGCTGCGAAGACTTCGCGGGCGACGTAGCGTTTCAGGCAACGAATGACCTCTGTTTTGCTCAGTCCCTCCCCGGTCCGGCGAAGCATATATGCCCTGGTCCGGTGGTCGTAGCGCAGCCTGACCACGACGATGCGGTGGAGGGCGGCATTTGCCTGACGGTCTCCACCCCGGTTCAGCCGGTGCCGGTTGGTCTTGCCGGAAGAGGCGGGTATGGGGTTCACCCCGCACAGCGCTGCGAAGGCAGCGTCGGAGTGGAGGCGTTCCGGGTTGCTGCCGGCAGTGACCAGCAGGGTGGCCGCCGTGTCAGGCCCGACGCCGTAGATACCCACCAAGGCTGGCGCCGCGGTCTTGGTCAGTCGCTGCAGGTGGGCTTCCAGTTCCTTGATCTCGTCGCGGAGTTGACGGTATCGGCAGGCAAGGGAGCGAAGAGTGTACTTGGCCGCCGCCGTAGGATCCACTAAGGGACCGGGCCGGAGGCTCTTGCACCTGGTGACCAATGTACCCACGGCGAGACCCTCCAGGCTTTCCCGAAGCGCGGCAGGAGCCGTGATCAGCAGAGCCTTCATCTGGTTGACGGCCTGGGTGCGGGCTTTGATGGCCGAGTCCTTGGCCGCCTTGAGCATTCTGATCATTTCCACTTCGCCCTGGCCTGTCTTGGGGGTAGCATTGGCCACTCCGGCGAGCACGGCCCGTGCCGCCATCTCCGCGTCGGTGGGGTCGCTCTTTCCCTTCCGATAGCGTGTTGACCGGTCAGGCCGGTTGACCTCGACAACGGCATGGCCCCGGCCGGTCAAGAAGCGGGCTACCCCAGCGCCGTAGGAACCCGTGCCTTCAATTCCGAAAGCACGGACCCGGCCTATGCCTTGGGCCCACCGCTCGATTTCCTGATACCCGCACGTGGTTGCTGGCGCTTCCTGCTGGTCCAGGCGGACGCCCAGCCGGTCAATGGCCACGGCCACGTGCCGCTCCTGGTGAGTATCGACTCCTACAATAATCTGGTCGGAGATCCCCTTTTCGTATCTTACGGCGCCAGTCATTTCTACCTCCTGCTGGGTGACACACAGGCCAGATGAGCGGACAAGACTGCGATGGGGCCTGAGGCCAAGCTCCTATTAGGTCACTGCTCACCTGAACCTTTTCACTCTTTAAGCCACCCCGGCGCCAAGTCGACAGATCATTTTGAAGGCACGACAGCCAGTCACCCCAAGGGTCAGACCTGAGCCGAGGTGGCTCGGGTCAATCATCGCAGTCACCCCATGAGGGAAGTGACATTGAAACAGCGAGAACAGGCAAGAATCCAGGTACTCAACACCGTGCTGGAACAGCACCTTTCGATAAGGCTGGCAGCGGAGATCATGGGAATCAGTGAGCGTCACACCAAACGGCTGCTGCCCAGCCAGCAACGCCGCAGCTACGCCGGAGCGTCCGTCGTGGTGCTGGAGGGACTGGATGGCCGGCTGTCGCTACAACATGAGGGACGCATCATTGCGTCCCAGGAAGCGCCTCCCAGTCCATCATTTCTCCGAAGCCGCAACGGGACTTCCCCATCTGCCGCCATCCCGATCCCCGATACGGAACCCGCGTCAAAACCTTCGGTTGCAGATCTCGATCTGCTGGGCACAAAGCCAAATCAAGTAGAAGGTGCCCACACCGAGGCAATCGACGATACGGAGGTAGCCGGGTTGCGGGTCGTCGCATCGCCACGGAGGCCGACGTTTCTCCAGCAGCAGAGATGGAAGGCGGTGCAGCAGGCCAAGCTTCAGGGGATGTCCATCCGACGGATGGCGAGGGAATTGGGAATTCACAGAGACACGGTGAGGAGATACATCGACGCCGACAGTCCGCCGCCGCGTCGGCCCCCGGCAACTCCTATCGCACCAGTTTCTGATATCATCGCAGAGTAGGCGAAGGACATTTCTGCTGAACACTTAAGCGGACATTTCCCCTGAACTTCGACAGCCCTAATTCAGCCAGCAGACCCGCCCACGTGGTCCACTTTACCTCCGCCTTTTTACAATTCGGACAACACCTGTGAGATTATTGATTCCATCATGGTGCGGGTTCATCAACCGGCGGCTGGTGGAAGTGGGGATCAGGGTCAGTCTCTGGGGCGTTCGAGATGAGGACTTAGTAACTATCTCAAAATAGCTAGGCTCCAGCGGCGGCGGTACCAGATAAGGGCAGAAGCCAGTTGGAGCAGGCCAAGGTAATTGGATGGCTTTTTGTCGTATCGCACCAGTATGGCCCGGCATTTGGACAGCCATACCAGGGTGCGTTCCACCACCCACCGCCGGGCTGGATTGGTTTTCTTGCCCGACTGGTCCAATTTCTCTTCGCCAATACGGCAGATATGAGGCTGGTATCCAGTGTCGGCGACGGTCCCGTGGCTGGTGGAATTGTCATACCCCTTGTCCAGGCAAAGGTTTTGGGCGCCTTCCGGCCGACGCACCACTATACTCTCCAGCGTCATCCTGAGGAGTTTCGTATCGTGGACATTGGCTCCGGCCACTACCGCGCTCAGGGGCCAGCCACCCCCGTCGACCAGGATGCTTTTCTTGCTGACGGCCTTGCCCCGGTCTGTGGGGTTGCGTCCAATAGCGCCCCCCCGAAACGCGCCTTTCCCATCGAGCAATCGGCTGACTGCCATTCCCAATTTACCCCGTCCAGCTCCCGGCATTCTTCGATCAGCACGGCCCAGACCCCCTCCAGCACCCCACGTTCCACCCAACGCTGGAAGGTCCGGTGGATGGTGCTGTCATCCCCAATTCCCTGGGCAAGTGGTTCCACTGGCAGGAACTGCGCATACGGAAGATGACTCCTTCCAGCATCTTCCGCTGGTCCACCCGTTTGCGTCCCTTTGGCTTAGGTGGGTCCAACTCCAAAATCACCGGTTCAATTCGCTGCCACAGATCATCCGGTACTTCCCATAGAGTTGGCAGCGTCTCCCTCTTTCCCATCATTCACCACCACCCAAGTTTCCCCTATCTTAACCACACCGTCCGTGCGTCCTCCCTTTTACACCAACCCCCATTTTGAGATAGTTTCTTAGCACCAGGATACATTTGGTGACCGATCTTCGGGGTCAACCCCGGCGCATTGCCCTTAACGGAGATCAGGAAGCGGATGGAACCCAGCCTATACCCTTGCTTACCGGCATTCAGGCTGGGTGGATCATTGCCGACAAGGGGTACGAAAGCAACCAGGCGCTGGCATTTATCCAGTCTCATGGCTTGATTCGCCCGTAGGGCACCTGAGGTAGAGGGGATTTCAAGGCCCAACCCCCGAACCCTGAAGAGGTTTGCCTTTCAGGGTTCGAGGGAACTTTAGCCAGCTAGGCCGACGTGCAGGCGATGGCCTTGACGTTGGCTGCCATCTCAGGAAGGTCGTGCCCCTGCCAGGTGGAACCACCGTCGTGGGTGCCGAACACCTGGCCCTTGCGGGTGCAGAAGTACACCTGCTCCGGCGCACGGTCGTTTACGGCGATGCCGAAGGTGGTGCTGGTCGGCTCGATGCCCTGGTCAAACCTGCTCCAGCTGTCGCCGCCGTCCGTGGAACGAAGGATGCCACCCTCTTCGCTGCCGAAGTTCAGGCCGACGCAGGCGTAAAGAGTGCTGGGGTCGTTGGGCGCTACCTCGACACCCCGGGAGTAGCGGATGTTGGAGTAATTCTCGAATTGGAGGTCGTCCCAGGTCTGGCCGCGGTCTCGGGTGCGCCACACGCCAGTGCGGTTGGAGATGAACACGGACTCGTTGGCGCCAACGGTTACGCCGTGCAAGTCCAGCAGGTCGACGTTGCCTTCGAACATGCTGTTGACAATGGTCCAGGTCTTGCCGCCGTCGGAACTGTGCGCCGCTCCGCCTACCTCCAGCGCCGCATACATCTGGTTGGTGTCGCCCGCCTCGATGCCGATGCCCAGGATGCGGGTCGCGAAGGCCATCTGGACCGAGTCGGGATTGGATACGGTGGACAGGTACTGCCAGTTCTCTCCGCCATCGGTGCTCTTGAACACCTCGGATCCCTCGGTGCCCAGGAACATGATGTCGGAGTCATGGGGATGGAACTTGATGGACCAGACGATGCGGCCCTCGGTCATGTTCATCCTCTCGAAGCTGTCGCCGCCATCCTTGGAGCGGTAGACGCCGCGTTGGGTGCCGACGAAGACTGTGCTGGCGTCGTTGGGGTGCACCGCGATGGCGCGCACCTGCGGGGAGGGCGGCATACCCTTGGCCAACTTCTCCCAGCGGGAATCGCCCGCCTCCTTGCGATAAAGTCCATCCGCCTCGGCCCCGATGTATATGAATGTCTTGCCTGCCATAACGCTCTCCTCCATATCCGACTTGCTACTTGGTAATGGCCCAATTTCAGCAGACCCAATCAGCCTTGTCAATTCCGTGTCCTTTACAACAGGGAAGTCCGTTGGCTTCACTCCGTGGCCAGCCTGCGCTGCGCTTTTCCCGTTTCTTACTTCCCCCTTGAATGGAAGCGGCTTCATTAGACAGATTATTGCTTCGTGAGTTCTTCCCGCAGGCGGCGAATTACGACTTCGACTTCTTCCTCAGTGAGGTTAAGCGGGTCGACGGCAAGTTCCTGGGGACCGCCCAACGGCTGCAGGTAGATCTGAGGGTTTCCCAGTTCCAAGGCGGTTGCCACGGCATCCCGCGAGGGGCCGCGCCAATCGTCGGTGAAGCGAATGACTGCTTGGGGTAAGAGGTAGTTGATGCCGTCGTGCTCGAGGGTCACCCGCAGGCCAGGCAACTCCACCAGCGCATCGACAACCGTCTGCACCATGGCCCCGTATGCTTCCATTTCCGCCACCTCGTCTTCTTCGACGAATGCTGCCAAAGACGCCACCAGTCCGATGATTTCCTCCTTGGCGACCTTCATGCCGCGACCGAGGAACTGGGCAGGGTTGGCCTGAGCGGCGGCGGCCTCGATAAGGTCGGCGCGGCCAACCATTATGCCGCTGCCCTGGGGCCCCCGGATGCCCTTGCCGCCGCTATAGACCACCATGTCGGCTCCGGCGCGGAGGTAGCGGTACAGGTTGGCGCGGGGCGGCAGCATGGAAGCGGCGTCGACGATGACCGGCACGTCGTGGGCGTGGGCAATCTCGCAGACGCTTTCCAGCGGCAAAACCCGGTTGCTGGAGAAGGGTGCCAGGAGATAGGCGACGGCTGCGGTACGCTCGTTGATGGCTCCCTCGACCTGCCAAGGGTGAGTGAAGAGATAGTCGCCGAACTCTACCAGGCGCGCGCCCGCAGCCCGGTAGGCCTGGTCGTAGGGGAAGCGGTGCATGGTGTGGATGGCTATTTCGTTCTTCAGGCCGTCGGTGTTGGGAAGCTGGCGCATCTTCACCGGGTCGTTGCCCGCTATGACCGCCGCCGCCTGCAAGACCAGCCCGCCGGCGGCGCCGCTGCAGACGAATCCAGCCTCGGCGCCGGTGAGTCGGGCGAGTTCCTTACCGGCGGCGCGATTCAGGTCGTCGATGTTGACCATCACCCGGGCCGCCCGGGACATCAACTCGAGGGTCTCGGGCCGAGTCCGGGAACCGCCCAGCCGGGTTATGGAACCGGCGGCGTTGATGATGGGCTCCACCCCCAGCCGCTCATAAACTGATCCGGCGTTCCACGCACTGTTGGAATCTGCCACGGCTTCCTCCTTCTCCCTCTTTTGGGACCTGATCGGCAGTGAATCACGGGCCATTATAGCAACATCACCGAGGGTAGGGACGTGTGGTAACCTTTTGATGCAATGGGCGTGCCGAGACTGAATTGCGAACTTTTCGATGGAAGGTCCATATTCAGGAAGTCTAGTTTGGTGGCCCCTAATTCCCAAAGAGGGACAGGAAAATGAGTACACCTGAAGAGATTGAAAGGCGAGTGCGGGCGGCGCTGGACGAATTGGGCATTGCAGGGTGGGAGTGGATCGAGATCGATCCTCAGTACGGTGACACTGTGGACTTCTGCCAACAGTACGCGTATGACCTGCTCCATTCTGCCAATACGATCATCGTGGCCAGCAAGCGGGGGCCGGCGGCGTACTGCGCGGGAATCGTGCGGGCGTGCGACCGGCTGGATGTGAACAAACGAGTGCGCGGCCTTATGGGGGTGTCGCGGGCGTCGTTCGCCTCGTCAGAGGAGACCCGTGAAGTAACGGGAATGATGATCGGCGGCGTTACGGCCCTGGCGCTGCCGGGAGGGTTGCCGATATATGCCGATGTGCGCCTGTTGGAGATGGACTACATAATTCTTGGAGCGGGCAGCCGATCTGGCAAGCTGAAAATGACGCCCCAGGAGCTGGAGAAACTGCCGGGCTTGGAGTTCATCGAAGGGCTGTCGATTTTGGCGGAGTGACAGCGGCGGCTTCTGGACAGCGGTCCATGCCAGCTGATTCAGTTTCCGTATTAGAGAAAATCCTCGCTAAAACCCCTCTCACCCCTATTAGGTGCCACTCGCCGGATGCGGTTCAACGACATAACGCTCGCAATGACACCGGCGACAACAAAGCCAGGTACAGGAACTCGTCATTCAGGCCCCCAATTATTGACCCGAAACTGTCCCAGCCTATCCGATAGATGAAGTGGCTGATGGAGGAATGGTCAAAGACCGGGTCACCGATGGCCAGGAAGCAAAACCATCTGCCGCCTTGGCCACTAAAGTGTAAAAGTCAAGACTAAATCTGACAGAGGGGAATCAACTTACAACGGAATAATGTAGGGTCATTTTGTCTGATCGGGCACTTCCTCGGCTCAAATCTTTCTCCACGTCCAAATGCCGGCTTTGCTGGAAGGTCTACCAGGAAGTCTTGCCGTAGCAGTAGCGTCCAGAATGGGGCCCCACCTTATTGTACCTATCCAGCCAGGCATCCAGGTCGGTCTGGCAGAAACCCTTCTATCTTCTCTATTAGGATGCACCGTTAAGGTACCGCTCTATCCTCACCAACACATCTCCTTAAATGGGATACCAGATTCACCTTATTTGAGATTCGTCCTTGTACAGTCTTATGCTGCTGTCACATCTGGAGGTTTGGAAAGTGCTATCACAAAATGGCAAGTCTACAGCGAGCCGAGCCCAAACTTGCGCCGGGAGCGCCGCTTGCTCCGTAAAGGGAAGGCCGTGTGATTCGTGCTAGCATTGTGCTCGTTTTGGTAGGGGCGCTCGTCTTCACCGCCTGCGCCTCAAGCTCAGGAACCGACGATCAGGTGGTGGACGAAGACTTGGCAGTCTCCATTGAGGGCTTAGCTGACGCCCTCGATGATCTCCAACTCGCATTGGCTGCCGCCGCGCCAGCAGACGTCGACCGCCTGACGGTCTCTATTGAGGCTCTAAAGGTAAAAAACGGCGAGCTATCCGGACGCATGGCTACCCTGGAGAGGACGCTCCTGGAGCTCAGCATTCCTCCGAGTACAGGCGACAATTGGAGTGACATCCGTGACACGGCGACGCCGGAGATGCGGCGCGCTGTGAAACTCTACGCAGAATGTCGCGCCGGTGAGTGATCGCACCCCGGCGGTACACCAGTCCATAACGGGTCCGGACTCTACGGAGCGGGCCGCGCGGTTGCGGCTGGTATTGAAGAATCCACTTGGCGCGACGTCGCGACCGGCCGGTTGCCCAACTCTCAGGCAGCCGTAATACAGCTGATTGACCGAAACCACGACTGGCCTCATTGCGCGATAGAGGGCTTGTACACTGACTAGACGCCCTACGCGAACTGCGGTCGCTTCATCTCCTATCCTCAGGAAAGAAACAAGGCGATGCCGCTGTTGAACTACACCACAAAGGTGAACACCCCAAAGACGGTGACACAGGTCCAGGACCGTGGTTTCTGGTATGCACCATAATTGCCGTTATGAGGCCGAGCAATATGTCCTATAATTGGCGTTATCGGACATGTTGGGGAGGCCATAAATGGCACTGCGGGCTTTGTTCTGCCAGTCCCCCAAGAGCCTACAGAATCATTCCCCGCTATCGCCTGCCGCACCATTGACCACAGTGTTTCTCAGAACACCCGGGCAGGTCACCGGTCTGCATGGAAAACGGTGAAGGAGTGGGCCCATGCCCACGGGGCGCTGACCACGTCGGCCTCCCAAGCCCTAATGGCAGCCTACATCTCCCACCCGGCGGACGAGCGCCGCCTGTCGGTGGTCACCGTCCGGATCCACCGAGCCGCCATCGCGGTGGTCCACAAGGCTGTTGACCCGGATGGCCGGCGGTATCTACACTGGCGTCAAACTGAGAAGGCCGGAAGGTGATGAGCATGGGGTTTAAGCTGGTAATCTGCCCTCCGAACTACCAGGAACACTGGCCGGACCTGCTGCGGCAGGAGATACCGGACATTGATGTGCACCTGTGTCCTACGGTGGGAGAGGCGATGGAGGTCATCGGCGACGCGGACGCTGCCTTCGGCGACATCGTGCCTGAGTTGCTGGAACGCGCAGAGAAGCTGCGGTGGGTGGCCTGTCCACAGGCGGGGCCGAGAGCGGGGTACTACACGCAAGAACTGATCTCCGGCGAGGTCACGGTCACGAACACCCGGGAGATTTACAACGACCACATCAGCGAGCACATAATGGCGTTCCTTCTGGCTTTCGCGAGAGGGTTCCAGGTCTACATCCCGCAGCAGATCGACGGCGTCTGGCGACAGGGCTACCAGACCATCTATCTGCCGGAGGCCACGGCAGCGGTGGTTGGCGTGGGCGGCATCGGAGGAGAGACGGCGCGGCTGTGCGCCGGGTTCGGTATGACCGTGCTGGGGGTGGACCCAAGGCTGCCGGAGCCGACCGAGGGAGTGGCGGAGTTGCACCGGCCGGAGGCGCTGCTGGAGGTGTTGCCCAGGGCCGACTTCGTTCTGGTGACGGTGCCGGAGACACCGGAGACGCAGGGGATGTTCGCGTGGACGCAGTTTAAGGCGATGAAGGAGACGGCGTTCTTCATTAACATCGGGCGTGGGGCGACGACGGTGCTGGACGACCTGGTGGAGGCGCTGCGGGCGGGGGAGATCGCCGGGGCCGGATTGGACGTATTCCAAGTGGAGCCGCTACCGGAGGGCCACCCGCTTTGGACTACTCCGGGGATGTTGATCACGCCGCACGTGGCGGGTGTCGGACCGTACCTGGACGACCGACGCACGGAGTTGTTCGTGGACAACTGCAAGCGGTTTGACGAGGGGCGGCCGTTACGCAACGTGGTGGACAAGGCGAATTGGTTTTAAGGGCTAGAAACCGGGCCGAAAAGCCCTGGTTGGGGAGAAGGATTTCGGCAGTAAAGCCGGCTTGAGCAGAATCACGGTCCACAGTATTCCGAGCCGGACCGCGCCGAAAATGGCCGTAGCATGGGCGACAACACCGTGGGAAACAGCCTGGACATCACTGGGGACGGCACTGAGGACGACGCGGTGGCGCGGAAGCTCACCGCCGGCACTGTCCGACAGGTCGATTTTGCCCGCCACCAGGGTCAGGTTGGCCACTGTAGCCGCCAGGTACAGTTGGAATCGCGTCTTGACCCTGCCGAAATAGCGGGACTGGCGGATGCCCAACTGGACCAGTCGGGCCAACCGGTGTTCCACCGCCACGCGTCGCGCTCGATATTCGTCGTAGGCGGCGCTCTGCTGCAACGCCCGTGCCTCCTGCAGGAGGCCTTCCTGGGGATGGATCAGCACCCGCCGTCCCTTCCTGCCCTTGGCTGCGATGCACTGGGACCGCAGTGGACATGTCCGACATTCGGCCCCGTCGAACTGGAAGGCCTGCAAGCGGTATACCCGCCCCGCGGCATCCGTCCGCTTTCCCGCTGGCACGATGGTGTGGGTGACCTGTCCCGCCGGACAGGTGCAACTGCCCGCGGCCAGGTCGATGACAAAGTCATCCTTGGGAAAGCGCTTCCGGTCGGGCCGGCCTGGCACCCGGGCTACCAGCTTGCGGCCCACATCGGCGAAGGTCTGCCTGGTAGCTCCGTCCCCATAGGCGGCGTCGCCCATGGCCTCCTGCACCGGTACACCGGTGTTGGCCTCGCTCTGTTCCACCAGTTCCAGCGCCCCCAGGTTGTCCGGAGCGTTGCCGGGCAGTACCGCCACGGCGGTGATCAGCTGGGAATCGGTATCCACCACAATCGCCGCCTTGTGCCCGTCAAAGCGCCGGCTGCTGCTCTTGTGGCCGTGGCGCATCTCCGGATCATGCACCGACATCATCCGGTCCTTGCTCACCCCGTCCTTGAGGCTCACGCCGCCCTCAACTCGTTCCACGTCCTGGAGCAGCAACTGCCCCAGCAGTTCCGCCGCCGTCACGATGTGCTGCCGCTCCTCACCATTCTCGGGCAACTCCCCCTGCGCCTGCCGCGACAGCTCCAACAGCCGGTCCGCGTCTCTCACAATCTCGGCCAGCAGGGTCTGCCGCGCCCGTTTGTCGCTCCAGTCGATGGCGGCCTCGCCCTTGATGCTGGAGGCAAGGTACCGCCCGTATCCCTGGGCCTTGCCCCATTCTTTGACGGTGATCTTCTCCACGGCTGCCAGCGCCCGCAGCAGTTGGACGATCCCGTCGGCCAACAGGTTGCAGGTGTCCTTGACCGCGCCCCGACCCAGGATGTTGGTCGTGTCCAGCGCAACCCGCATGCTCCGCTTTTTCAGGTAGCCCGACTCCCGGGCCAGCCGCAGGCTGGACTCGAACACCTCCCGCACTTTGTCGTGCAGGATCAGCTGGGCTCGGAACACCTGTAGCGTGCTCTTGGCGAAGGGTCTGTCTTCCACCTCAATCCCCAGGGCCACTTTCCACCGGAGGTCAAAGTCAGCTCTGGCCTTGGCCTCGGCGTCGCTCACCTTGTCGTGGGACTGGAGCAGCAGCGCCGTCGCCAGCAGGCTGGGCGGCACGCTGTCCCGGCCGTTGTCCGGGCAGTAGAACTCGGCGAAATCCGCGTCCCGGAACAGCCGGCCCCGCAGTGATGCCAGCAGACCGTAGAAGGTGTCCCGCCCCACGTGGTCCAGATACAACCGGTCCGCTTCCCAGAGACCCCTCTGGTCCGATCGCTCTCCCAGCATTCTCCGCCCTCGCTATCCTTGTTGACCCCAAGTATAGCCGCCCGCCCGGCCACCGCCACTTTCCGGTCAGATTTCTAAACTAAAGCCAAGGTGGGATGTACATTTAAGTGGCGATGATGATCAACTGGGTTGCGCGGGTAAATCCCTCTCATCCGTACTTGGAGAATGACCCGGCTCTGTCGTTTGACCCCCGCCATCTGCGCATTTCACCTTGGCTTTAGTTTAGTAGTCCACCAAGTTTGAAATGAAGGCTGGTAATATGTAAAGGGGAAGGCCTAACGGGAAGGAACTGGGAAGGGGGTTGAGGTGATGGTTAAGAAATACCGGGTGCAACTGGCGGAAGAGGAACAGGAGGAATTGAAAGCCCTGGCGTCCAAGGGGAGTGTGGCGGCTTATAAGCAGACTCACGCCCGCATCCTGCTGCTCAGTGATGAGAATTAGGCTGAGGGCCCACTGACGGACCAGGAGATAGCCCGGGCTTTGAGAGTAGGGATTTCTACAGTGGAGCGGGTGCGTCGGCGCTGCGTAGATGAGGGAATTGAGGCGGCACTGGGACGAAGGGAGCAGCTTAATCGGCGTCAGAAGAAGCTGGATGGTTCGGGGGAGGCCCACCTGATTGCGCTGGCCTGCACCGAAGCTCCGGAGGGACGGGCCGGTTGGACGCTGCAACTGCTGGCGGACCGGCTGGTGGAATGCGAGATAGTGGAGAGCATCAGCCATGAAACGGTACGCCAGACGTTGAAAAAAACGCACTCAAGCCGTGGCTGAAAGAGTGCTGGTGCATCCCGCCGCGGGAGAGCGCGGAGTTTGTCTGCGCCATGGAGGACGTTCTGGAGGTCTATCATCGCCCCTATGCCGACAGCGAGGTCCTGGTGTGCCTAGACGAGACCAGCAAGCAGCAGGTAAAAGAGACGCGCCTGCCGCGGCGGGCTCGGCCTGGGGCGGTGGGCTCCTACGATTACGAATACGAGCGCAACGGAGTGAGCAACCTGTTCATGCTGTTCGCCCCGCTGGAAGGGTGGCGTCGGGTGGAAGTAACGGACCGGCGCACCAAGGCCGATTGGGCCCGGGTGGTCAAGAAACTGGTGGACGAGGACTACCCCGACAAGGAGCGGGTAGTGCTGGTGATGGACAACTTGAACACCCACCACCCGGCCTCCTTGTATGAGGTATTCGAACCCGCCGAGGCGCGACGCATAGCCCAAAGGCTGGAGGTCCACTACACGCCCAGGCATGGAAGTTGGCTGAACATGGCGGAGATAGAACTGGGGGTATTGGCACGGCAATGCCTGGACCGCCGGATTCCAGACCAAAACATCCTACGGAGCGAGGTGGCAGCGTGGCAAGCAGAGCGCAACCAAGCCGATATTCGAGTGGACTGGCGCTTCACCACCGCAGACGCACGCATCAAACTGAAGTCCCTTTACCCGTCACTCCAATCCTGATGGACTACTAGAAACCGGGCCGAAAAGCCCTGGTTGGGGAGAGGGATTTCGGCAGTAAAGCCGAGGCGAACAGAATCTGGGACCATAGTTGTCCGAGCCGGACCGCGCCGAAAATGGCCGTAGCATTGGCGACAACACCGTGGGAAACAGCCTGGACATCACTGGGGACGGCACTGAGGACGGCGCGGTGGCGCGGAAGCTCACCGCCGACACTGTCCGACAGCTCGATTTTGCCCGCCACCAGGGTCAGGTTGGCCACCGTGGCCGCCAGATACAGCTGGAATCGCGTCTTGACCCTGCCGAAATAGCGGGACTGGCGAATCCCCAACTGCACCAGTCGGGCCAACCGGTGTTCCACCGCCACGCGTCGCGCTCGATACTCGTCGTAGGCGGCGCTCCGCTGCAAAGCCCGGGCCTCCTGCAGGAGGCCTTCCTGGGGATGGATCAGCACCCGCCGTCCCTTCCTGCCTTTGGCTGCGATGCACTGGGACCGCAGTGGACATATTCGACATACCGCCCCGTCGAACTGGAAGGCCTGCCAGCGGTATACCCGCCCCGTGCCATCCGTCCGCTTTCCCGCTGGCACGATGGTGTGGGTGACCTGTCCCGCCGGACAGGTGCAACTGCCCGCCGCCAGGTCGATGACAAAGTCATCCTTGGGAAAGCGCTTCCGGTCGGGGCGGCCCGGCACCCGGGCTACCAGCTTGCGGTCCGCGTCGGCGAAGGTCTGCCTGGTAGCTCCGTCCCCATAGGCGGCGTCGCCCATGGCCTCCTGCACCGGTACACCGGTGTTGGCCTCGCTCTGTTCCACCAGTTCCAGCGCCCCCAGGTTGTCCGGAGCGTTGCCCGGCAGTACCGCCACGGCGGTGATCAGCTGGGTGTCGGTGTCCACCACAATCGCCGCCTTGTGTCCGTCAAACCGTTTGCTGCTGCTCTTGTGCCCGTGGCGCATCTCCGGGTCGTGCACCGACATCATCCGGTCCCGACTCACCCCGTCCTTGAGGCTCACACCGTCATCGCCGTCGCCATCGCCGCTCTTGCGCTCAATGTCCTGGAGCAGCAACTGCCCCAGCAACTCCGCCGCGTCCACAATCTGCTGCCGCTCAGCGCTGTCCTCGGGCAACTCCCCCTGGGCCCGCCGCGATAATTCCAAGAGCCGGTCCGCGTCTCCCACAATCCCAGCCAGCAGCGCCTGCCGCGCCCCCTTGTCCGACCAGTCGATGGCGGCCTCGCCCTTCACACTGGAACCCAGGTACCCCTCATATCCCCGGCCCTTGCCCCATTCTTTGACGCTGGACTTCTCCACGGCCGCCAGCGCCCGCATCAATTTGACGATCCCGTCCGCCAGCAGATTGAAGGTGTCCCTCACCGCGCCCCGCCCCAGGATGTTGGTCGTGTCCAGCGCCACCTTCATGCTCCGCTTTTTCAGGTACCCCGACTCCCGGGCCAGCCGCAGGCTGGACTCGAATACCTCCCGCACCCGGTCGTGCAGGATCAGCTGGGCCCGGAACACCTGCAGCGTGCTCTTGGCGAAGGGCCGGTCCTCCACCTCAATCCCCAGGGCCACTTTCCACCGGAGGTCGAAGTCGGCCCGGGCCTTGGCCTCCGCGTCGCTGACCTTGTCGTGGGTCTGCAACAGCAGCGCCGTCGCCAGCAGGCTGGGCGGCACGCTGTCCCGGCCGTTGTCGGCGCAGTAGAACTCCGCGAAATCCGCGTCCCGGAACAGCCGGCCCCGCTGCGAGGCCAGCAGACCGTAGAAGGTGTCCTTGCCCACGTGATCCAGGTACAGCCGGTCCGCTTCCCAAAGGCCCCTCTGCTCCGATCGCTCTCCCAGCATACTCAGCCCTCGCTATCCTTGTTGACCCCAAGTATAGTCGCTTACCCGGCCACCGCCACTTTCCGGCCAGATTTCTAGTACTACAACGACGCGTTTAAGGTGGTGGCTCCATCCTGCCTTCACGGCGGGCGGAGCGGCGTCTCTGGTGGGAGCGGCGAGCCCGCTCGTTGCGTAGCTGCGTATCCTCCAGCCACAGCAGCAACTCCTCCGGCCCGAACCGTTCCCGGGGCAGCATCTCCCGCACCACCCGGTACACCTGGGGACGGGTGATCCGGGGCATCTTTTTCCCCCCAAGCCTGCTGCAGGCCCAGCAGGAAAGCTCCACCCAGCAGGCACATGGCTATGTGGTGATGCCACCCTGCCCAGCTGCGGGTCTCGTATTCGTCCAGCCCCACGTCGCCCTTCTCCGTCTCGAACTCCGTTTCAATGGGCCACCTGGAACCCCCCACGCAGGCCAGGGTCTCCAAGGTTGTGTCCTCAGGAGCGTTGGACAGGTAGTAGCGGGGCTCGCTGCCGTCCAGGTTCCGGCGGTAGACGGCCCATGCCTCATGGCCCGGCTTGCCCTTTCGGGTTACCCGCACCCGCTGGGCGCAGAACATATAGCTCCGCGGCCCCTGGCTTCCCTGGGCCACCGTTATCTCCCGCCAGGCCTCATCCGGCAACTCGTCACTGCGCTGCTCCATGGTACGACGCTGCCCGTCCCTGAGCCTGGGCTTGCGGGGGCGCCCGAACCCCGGAGACCTCGGAGTGGTCCAGGCCGACTCCCACGAAGGCTCCAGGGGCCAGACCGGAGTGCTGCCCGGAACGTCCAGCACGTAGCGCATCCCCAGGGCCGCCAGGTCCCTCCCGAAAGGTCGGCGACATCCCGAAGGCGTCGTCTCCGGCAACCCATCCGGCCCTGAGGTGGCCCAACCCCAGGGCCCGCTCCAGCAGTTCC
This sequence comes from Dehalococcoidia bacterium, assembly GCA_965215975.1. Lineage (GTDB taxonomy): Bacteria > Chloroflexota > Dehalococcoidia > Lucifugimonadales > UBA3495 > Bin22. The sequence continues at coordinate 3,132,235 of OZ244136.1, forward strand.
AAGGCCAACTCCGTCTTCGACCGGTAGCTCCGCCGCTCCTCGGGCACCCCCGCCGCCGCACAGCGGCCCGGATCCGAGGTCCAACTCTCGGGCAGATACAGCCCTTTGTCCACCAATGCCCGCCCCAGCGGGCTGACGTAGGCCAGGAACATCCCACCCGGGCAGTTGGCCACCTTGCCCAGCCTCCCGCAGTACTGCCGGGCTACCCCCACGGACTTCCTCCCCTGCTTGGGAAAGTCGCTGCCGTCCAACACCCACACCGCCTCGGGGTGAGCCAGCCTGGGGGCCAGGTATTCCTGCAGCCGACCGATCACTGTCGCATCGTCCCACCGGGCCTCGGTCAGAAAACGCTGCATCGCCCGGGCCGAGATGCCCACCGATTCCGACAGGTTCTCGGCGTTGCGCCGCTCCCCAGCCTGCACCAGCAGCCCCTGAAGATAGTTCCGGCTGTGCTCCCGCCACTGCTTGCGGCCGAAGGAGGCCGCAAAGAAGGCATGGAATTCCCCAAAGCTGTCGTAGACCCGCTCGAAGCTCGCCCCATCCATCACCCAAACCACCCACTATCATCTTGACAACTATCCTACCAAACAACCCGTCGTTGTAGTACTAGCCGCTTACCGCACATTTCACCACCGCCTTTCCCCTTAACGTACTTTCCTGCCCCCTACCGGAATCGACCCCCGATTGCCGGCGGACTGGTCTTTTGGTGTGGTCAGCTCGGTGGCTACTGACTCGCAGGACCTTGTTGACGTGTATAAGCGCAAGGACCCGCTGATTGTGGTATTTGATTCCGACGGTAATTGCCCCAATTCATGGGGGACCAGCGCCTTCAATTTGCCCCACGGCTTTTACATTTTCGACGATATCGTTTATCTGACCCATCAAGAAGACTCGGTTCTTTTGAAATACACCCTTGACGGCAAGCCACTTACGGTGTTGGGAGACCGGGGAGTGCACTCCGACACCGGTTGCGAGAATGCGGGAGACTTGGTGCCTAGCAGCCTGTCCGGGGATTATCTTGAGGCGGCCATCGGGGGACGGCGCAGGTTGGTGAGTGCCGGCAGGTTCAAGGATGACTTGACGCTGGCCAACAGGGAAGTAGTCCCGCTGGCTGGCGCGGGACTACTTCCCCCCTTTGGCGGGGAAACCGGCGCCGAACCGGAACAACTTCAGCAGATTGTGGCCGGTGCAGATGAGCGCCCACTCTCCGTTGACCTTCTCCAGTCCCCGCAACAGGAACTGCCGGAAGCCCCGGCACTACTTGATCTGGCCGAAGACCGGTTCCACCGTCTCCATCCTGAGGGCGTAGCGCTGTCGGCCCCGTTTGGTCTGCAGCTTGCGGCGCATCCGGTCTCTGGGAGAGAGATCCCTGGGTATGCGGCCACGGGGCGCCGGTGGCGGCACCCAGCCGTGGCGGGTCTTCTCCGGCGCCACAAAGGGGTCCACTCCCAGGATGCAGAGTTCCTCCACCGCTTTCGCCGAGTAGTATCCAGCATCGGCGGATACTTCTTTCGGCACCGCGCCCACGTTGTTGATGGTCTCCTCTATCATGCTCACGGCCTGCTGCTTGTCCGAGGGCTGGTTGGTAGCCCGGGCCGCCACAATCACCTGATGCTCATGGTCCACCACCGCCTGGCAGTTGTAGGACTGCTGGAAGTCCCGTCCCCCTGGCCCGGGCATGATCCTGGAGTCCGGATCGGTGAAGTTCCGCTGTGCCTTGTCGGCGGGTGTGCCTGGGTGCTGCTTACCCTCGGCCTCGGCCTGCTCCGCCTCCGCAAGAGCCTTGGCCTCCAGCGCCGCCTTGGCCTCCCGTATCTTCCGCAACCGGCCCTCCCGGAAGGACAACTCCTCCGGCAGTTCGTCGCCCCGTTTGTCCCGTCCGTACCGCCGGTCCTCCCCCTAGTCTACCTCCTGGGCCCTCCGCAGCAACTCATCAACCTCCCCCTGCAACTGGGCCTCCTTCTCCTTCATCCGCCCGTAGCTCATCGCCTGGTGCTTCGATGCGTTGGCCCGGACCTTGGTACCGTCCAGCGCCACGTGCCCCAGCTTCACCAGGCCGGCCTGCTGGCACAGTTCCAGGACCTGTAGGAACAGCCCCGACAGGGCTGCCAGGTGGTCCTTGCGGAAGTCCGAGATGGTGCGGAAGTCCGGGGTGTTGTTGGCCGCCAGCACCCGGAAGGCGATGTCCTCGTGGAGACGCTGGGCCATGCGCCGGGACGATGCCACCCCGGTGCAGTAGCTATACAGCAGCACCTTCACCATCATCCGGGGATGGTAGGGCGGCCCGCCCCGGCTCTCCTGTTCATAGCGCTCCGTGATCTCCGCCAGATCCAACTGGTCCACCACGTCGGAAATGAAGTAGGCCAGGTGCTCCTCCGGCAGCCACTCCTGCAGGGCCGCTGGCAGCAGCAACTGCTGCTCTGGGTCATAGGGAAGGTAGGTTTTGCTCATTGATCGCTTACCCTCACTCAAGGCTCATATCATCATACCCCACCCGCTCGCTAAGGGCGTTTCTCGGACAGACTGCTAGAGCCGCTGGTCCCTTCAACTTCCCTTCAGAAATGTTTCCCGCGCCCTCGGGAGACCTGTACGTTTCAGACGGTTATCGCAACAGCCGCGTCCCCAGATTCACCAATGATGGCCGCTACATTAACCTCTTGGGGAGTTCCGGTTAAGGGCGGCCCAGGTGAGTTTCATTTGCCACACATTCTACTGATTCATGAAGAAGGGTTGGTTTACGTCTGCGACCGGCAGAATAGCCGCATACAGATTTTCACGCTGGAAGGCGAGTTCATCACCATGTGGGCCGACATCACACGTCCCAATGATATTCCCCAGTCCGAAGATGGGGACTTTTACGTGGCGGCATCCTCTTTGGAAGGGTCTACGCCAGGAATCAGTGTAAGGGACAAAAAGGGTAGAACCTTGGCTGGCTGGGATTCCCGATCGGCCCACGGGCTTTGGGTCGATTCCCAGGACAGCGTCTATTCGGCCCTTACCGGTGCTCAAAGTGTGGACAAGTATATAGACCGATAGTGTCGAGATTTGCACTGGTCGCTATACTCGCGTTAAACTTGGACTTTCAGCAGGAGGGACATTCATGCCAAGACTGACGCCTATAACCAAGCGAGAGCAGGTGAGCGGAGACGCTTTGACAGCCTTCGACGCCATCATAGAGTCTAGGAACTCTATTAACGGACCTCATTCGATGATGATGTATGCACCTGAAGTTGCCCGTTGTTCTACAGCCCTCAGCGACGCCCTGCGCTTCGGTGGCAATCTACCCGATCATGACACTGAATTGGCGATAATTACCGCCGCCCGTCACTGGGATTGCGAATATGTATGGGCCTCTCATTCCGCCGCGGCGTTGCGGGCGGGGGCTCGGCCTGAGGCGGTGGAGATAATCGCCAAGGGGAGTAGCCTGGAGGGTCTCACCAAAGAAGAGGCGATAATCGTGCGCTACGGACGGGAATTGATGGACGATCACCAAGTCTCCCAGGAGACTTTTGATGCGGCCTTGGCGCAATTTGGGGAGGCTAATACGATCGTCTTAGGGGCGCTGATGGGCTACTATTCGTTCATCAGTTGCACCTTACTCGGCACGGACATGCGGCCGCCCGAAGGCTCCCCCGTTTTGCCGAAACGGGTATAGCGGGTATAGATCGAATCGGCATGTCAAGGGAGGCAGGATAGTGGACTAATGTGGCGGCTGAAGAGTGGCGGTGTCTCAGTACGCAGTCCGGGCAGCGGGTCTGGCCTTCAACCCTGGATTTGCCACAGTCACGTCAGAGGCCGAGAGATGCGCGTTAGGCTCTCAATAACGCTTGCTTGTGTCGTTGCTTCTCTTTGTATGCCTCGCTGCGGACCCTTCTGGGCTGCAGGCTGGCGCCTTGGTTGGCCTGCTCGGCAACCTCCTTCCTACTACGTCCATCAGTTCCGAGTCTTCCGTCCGTGGGCGGGGGCCTATTCCTTTAGCCCTTCGAGTTTTCTCCCCGTTCTGCCGATTCCACCCGCGGTGCCTTTCGGCGCAATCTAGGCAACGACTTTGTCCTTTGCTGGCATTGTTCGGGCAACTCCTGCAGAGACCTAATTCCTTGCGCCGTTGGAAATGGTCGGCAGCCCGCAGTCGCTGCCGGTCCCTTATCTGTTCCTCGGTTAGTCGCGGCCTCAGAGGCTTGACGGTGGTATTCTTCTGCACGGGGCGCTTGGGTTTGCTGGGGTTGGTACTCTTTGGGCCTGGTGGGTATTTGTGTTTCTTGCTGGTGGGACGTGTGTACTGGAAGTCATCCTTTAAAAGTTGTGTTTTAGCATAGTGCATGCCCACTAACCATCGTTAATATGAGAATAGGGAAACTCGGTTACGACTTCAGGCTTCGATGACGGTCCCTCTTGTGCCATTTGGCTCGCCATTTTCATCTCCTTATGTAGTCTGTTCAAGGACATAGCAATTCCCGCGAAGGACGAACCTCAAACCTGGCGCTGGGGCCGGACCTGACGGCGGGGGTTTCACTACCCTGGCTACGCTACCCGAGCCCTTGCCGCAATACCCTGATTCGCGCTGCAGTACCCTTGCAGCTATTTCCGCAATATATAGCAGCGAGCCAAAGGCCCAGGATTCCGGGCCGCACATGAAGGAGGAAATCAGATGGCCACCTGGAAAGTCGCCTATTTCAGCGGCGTTGGCGGACGCCCTTCCACCATGCTTGAGCAGGCGCCGGACGAAATCGAGGTTACGGTGGTGGACCCGGCTCTGCCGGAATCGGAAAAAATCGATCTTTGCCGCGACGCCGACGCCCTCATCACCAGCAACGTTAGCACCAACGTGCTACAAGAGTGCCCCCGGGTAAAGCTGATCCAGACCCTGAGTGCAGGCTACGACCGGCTGGACTTGGAGGCCATCCTTGAAATGGGCATACCCGTGGCCAACAAGGGCGGCGCCAACGCCATTTCGGTGTCGGAGCAGACCATTGCCCTGATGATCGGCATCAACCGGAACCTGATGGCCCAATGGGATAGCACCACCCGGCGGTGGGAGTGGCGAAGCAACCTCTACCAGACCGACCTATAGGAAGTTACTGACAAGACGGTGGGCATCGTGGGGTTGGGACGCATAGGCCGGCAGGTGGCCAAACGGCTGACCGGGTTCGATACCCGGACCATCTTTTACGACGTGGAGGATATTCCGGAGGATGTTCAGCGCTAGATCAAGGCGTCGCTGTAAAAGGCGGAGGTAAAGTGGACCACGTGGGCGGGTCTGCTGGCTGAATTAGGGCTGTCGAAGTTCAGGGGAAATGTCCGCTTAAGTGTTCAGCAGAAATGTCCTTCGCCTACTCTGCGATGATATCAGAAACTGGTGCGATAGGAGTTGCCGGGGGCCGACGCGGCGGCGGACTGTCGGCGTCGATGTATCTCCTCACCGTGTCTCTGTGAATTCCCAATTCCCTCGCCATCCGTCGGATGGACATCCCCTGAAGCTTGGCCTGCTGCACCGCCTTCCATCTCTGCTGCTGGAGAAACGTCGGCCTCCGTGGCGATGCGACGACCCGCAACCCGGCTACCTCCGTATCGTCGATTGCCTCGGTGTGGGCACCTTCTACTTGATTTGGCTTTGTGCCCAGCAGATCGAGATCTGCAACCGAAGGTTTTGACGCGGGTTCCGTATCGGGGATCGGGATGGCGGCAGATGGGGAAGTCCCGTTGCGGCTTCGGAGAAATGATGGACTGGGAGGCGCTTCCTGGGACGCAATGATGCGTCCCTCATGTTGTAGCGACAGCCGGCCATCCAGTCCCTCCAGCACCACGACGGACGCTCCGGCGTAGCTGCGGCGTTGCTGGCTGGGCAGCAGTTGCAGGGTGTGCCTGTAATACTTCACGGTGTTGTCCCGCGCCACTCTCCTGCGATGCTTGAAACACAGGATCTGCCCCAGGCGCGACTCCGGATCCATGGGACGGAATGCGGGCTCGGGACACTGGGCCGGAACCCCGAAGCGCCGGTTGTACCGGGGCAGGAACTGCTGCAACACGGCCTTGGCCTGGGCAACGGTGGTTGCTCCGGCAAGTCGGAGCTCCGTGATCAACCGGTCCTGGAAGGTTCCGGCCGTCCGCTCCACCCTCCCCTTGGAGCCTGTCTCAGAAGTCAAAGCTCTTAACTGTAATCGGCATGATCGGTAATTGTTTGGACATATTACTGTGCAAAATAGTCTGTTTACTCTCTCTTTACCTGACAATAGTACGATAGTCGTTGGCGAAAATACTTCTGAGACAGGCTCCTTGGCCTGGGGCGACAGGGCGAAAATCAGTTGTGTCCCGAGCTCCTCCATGGCCCGGCCGAACTGGGTTGGCGTCCTGGCGGGCTGATATTCCGAACGGTGTATGAAGACAGCGTGCCGGTCGGTGTAAAGGGCGAGAGGAATGCCGTGGCGTCGTATCAGTCCCTGCATCAGCAGGAAGTAACTCAGGAAGTAACTGCTGGTATCCTCATGATCGCAAAAGAGGGCGCCCAGAACGCAGCCTGTGGCATCGTCCACCGCAAACAGGATCGTGAACTGAGGTCCGTCCTCGCCCAGCCACCGGTGGTAACTGCCATCCAACTGGATCAGCATGCCCTCCCGTGGCATCCGCTGGCGGCGCACCCGTTGCTTGGGTGGGCGCCTGCGCCTCGGACTGCTGAGGCCGGCGTTGACCAGGATGCGTCTTAGCGTGGTCCGGGCAATGTCGAGGCCCTCGCGTTCACTGAGCAACTCTGAAAGGTGGGTGTGGTTGGCTCCCTCGTACACCGTGCGAGCCAGGTGAACCACCCTGCTCCTGGTCGTCTCGGGTATGGCGTTGGCCGGCTTGCGGCCCCGGAGACCATGGGCAAGGGCGGCGGCTCCCTCCTCCCGGTAAAGCGCCAGTATGCGCCGCGTATGTCGCGGGCTTATTCCCATAAGTGTAGAGGCCTGTTCCAGCGTCATCTGCTCCGCCAGCAAGCTGTTGAGAACCTGAAGTCTCGTCTGTTCTTTGGGCTTCAATGTCACATTCTCCATGAGGCGAGTGTGACATTTCTGCTGGCCACTTAGTCAGGACGCTTTCGCTGGACGTCAACATTAGGGCGGCGGGAAATCGTACCGTCCACCGCCTTCCGTAAGGCTGAGTATCAGTCTATGGAAGGTGCGATGGATGTATCACGTGGAAATGTACGCGCGGGTTCGCCGGGCCTGCATGGTGGAAGGGATGAGCGTTCGGGAAGCCTCCCGGGTGTTCGGCCTGCACCGGGACACGGTGCGCAAGATGCTGGCCTGGTCGGTGCCACCAGGGTACCGGCGCCAGGACCCACCCCGCCGGCCCAAGCTTGAGCCCTTCACTGGTGTAATTGACGCCATCCTGGAAGCTGACCGCCAGGTTCCCAGGAAGCAGCGCCACACGGCGAAGCGGATCTTTGAGCGGCTGCTTGACGAGCACGGGTTTGACGGCGGATACACGACAGTCAAGGACTACGTCAGGGAGCACCGGCGGCGGACTCAGGAGATGTTCGTGCCCTTGTCCCACCCAGCAGGCCACGCCCAGTGTGACTTCGGGGAGGCGGTGGCGGTGATCGCCGGGGTGGAGCGGAAGGTGCACTACCTGGTGCTGGACCTGCCCCACAGCGACGGTTGCTTCGTGAAGGCCTACCCGGCCGAGACCACCGAGGCCTTCCTGGACGGCCACGTCTCGGCTTTCGCCTTTCTGGGCGGCGTGCCCCAGAGCATCCTGTACGACAACACGAAGCTGGCGGTGGCCCGGATTCTGGGAGACGGCAGGCGCCAGCGCACCCGGGCCTTCACCGAGCTGCAGTCCCACTACCTGTTCGAGGACCGGTTCGGGAGACCTGGCAAGGGCAATGACAAGGGGAAGGTGGAGGGTATGGTGGGCTACGTGCGCCGCAACTTCCTGGTTCCCGTGCCGTCCTTCCAGAGCTTTGACGCCTTGAATGCCCACCTGGAGCAGAAGTGTCTGGAGCGGATGGACGCCAGGCTCAGGGGCCACGATGAGACCATCGGCCAGCGCATGGAGCGGGACCTGGACGCCCTGCAGCCCCTGCCCGCCGTGCCCTATGACGCCTGCGACCAGCAGGCCAGCCGGGTGAGTTCCCTGTCCCTGGTACGGTACAAGACCAATGACTACTCGGCGCCGGTGGCCTACGGACACCGGGACGTACTGGTGAAGGGCTACGTGAATGAGGTGGTGATCAGCTGCGGCGCCGAGGTCATTGCCCGGCACCCCCGCTCTTACGAGAAGGACGACTTCGTCTTCGATCCCATCCACTACCTGCCCCTGCTGGAACGGAAGACGGCGGCCCTGGACCAGGCCGCGCCCCTGCAGGGGTGGGATTACCCGAGGAGTACCGGACGCTGCGCCGCCTGCTGGAGTCCAGGATGGGACGGCGGGGCAAGCGGGAATTCGTCCAGGTGCTCCGGCTCATGGAAACCTTCTCCCACCAGGAAGTCCACCACGCGGTGCAGGACGCCTTAAGGCTGGGAGCCATCAGCGTCGACGCCGTGAAGCACCTGCTCCTGTGCCGCCTGGAAGGCAGACCACCCAGGCTGGACCTGGACCTCTATCCCTACCTACCCCGAGTGACGGTGAAGACCACCCGCGCCACGGACTACATGGCCCTGCTCTCGGGGAGAGCGGCATGAGCAACCGGTCAACGCTGCTCCTGGAGCATCACCTGAAGGAACTCCGGCTGCCTACCTTCCTGAGAGAATACCGCAAGCTGGCCGCCCAGTGCGCCGCCGAGGGAGTGGACCACCCCGACTACCTGCTGCGTCTCGCTGAACTGGAACTCATCGACCGCCACCAGCGCATGGTAGAGCGCCGGATCCGCGCCGCCCGCTTCCCCGCCGTCAAGAGCCTGGATACCTTCGACTTCCTGGCCATCCCTGCGGTGAACAAGGCCCTGGTCATGGAACTGGCCCGGTGTGAATACGTCGAGCATAGGGAGAATGTCATCGCCGTCGGCAACAGTAGCACCGGCAAGACCCACGTCGCCCTGGGCCTGGGCCTGGCTGCCTGCCAAAAGGGAATGTCCGTGGGCTTTACCACCGCCGCCGCCCTGGTCCACGAACTGATGGAGGCCCGGGACGAAAGGCGCCTGCTCAACCTGCAGCGGCAACTGGCCCGCCTCAGGCTGCTGATCATCGACGAGTTGGGCTTCGTCCCCCTGTCCACCACCGGCGCGGAACTCCTCTTCGAGGTCTTCAGCCAGCGCTACGAACGGGGCTCCGTCCTGGTCACCACCAACCTCCCCTTCTACGAGTGGACCGACGTCTTTGGCTCCGAGCGGCTCACCGGGGCGTTGCTGGACCGCCTCACCCATCACGTCCACATCCTGGAAATGAACTGCGACAGCTACCGGCTCAAGGGCAGCCGGCAAGACGCCGGTCCCCAGTCTCCAGACTGCCCAGACGACGTCTAGCTCCTACCAGAACGGCTCCCCCTTACCTCCGGTCACTGCCCGCGGTGGGACGTTTCCCATGAGCAATTAGCGTGGACATTTATGCTGGCCAGTTACGCCAGGTGGTACACTTTTCTGCCGCCATTGACATTCCTCCAAATCTACTCCCAAATCTACCTAATCTTTCTGCACATTTCACCTTGGCTTTGGTTTAGTATTCAGTCAACTTGGTATTGTCAGTGAACAGAAGGTCTGAAGCAAGGCTGGTATGGTGGAGAGAGAAGCAGTGTTGTGGGAGGTGGGAGAACCATGGTGCAGGAGAAGAATGAGGTTCAGCTGTCCTCGCCGGAAAAGGGGCGGTTGCGTAAGATGATCCGCTCGGGCAGGAGTTCGGCGCAGGCGATGACCCGGGCGCGGATTCTGCTGAAGATAGATGAGGGTTGGAGCGCTCCCCAAGTAGCCGCTGCTCTGGACATCTCGGAGCGGACCGTGTTCCGGGCCAAACGGCGGTACGCCGAGGAAGGGTTGGATGAGGTGCTGCGGCACCACAACCAGGTCCAGCGGCATCGGAAGGTAGATGAAAGGGTGGAGGCCCACCTGATAGCCCTGGCCTGCAGCCCATCCCCCGAGGGTCACGACCACTGGACGCTGCGCCTGCTGGCGGGCAAGGCGGTGGAGTTGGGGGTGGTTACGTCGTTGTCCCACGAGACGGTGAGGCTGCGGTTGAAAAAACGCCCTCAAGCCGTGGCAGAAGAAGCAGTGGTGCATTCCGAAGGTGAGCGCCGACTTCCTGGCCGCCATGGAGAATGTCCTGGATTTGTACGCCGAGCCTTATGACCCGCATCAGCCGGTGGTCTGTTTCGACGAGACCACCGCCCAGTTGCTGGCCGACCTTCGTCCATCCATCCCAGCAGCCCCGGGGCGGCCCAGACGGAAGGACTACGAGTACCTGAGGGCCGGGGACCCGCAACCTGTTCCTTACCTGCGAGCCCCGCCAGGGCTGGCGCCGAGTGGCTATTACCCAACAGCGCACCATGCGGGACTTCGCCCAGCATATGAAGTGGCTGGTGGATGACGCCTATCCTGACGTTCCGGTGGTTCGAGTGGTTTTGGATAACCTCAATACCCACCGCAAGGCGTCACTGTATCAGACCTTTCCGTCGGGAGAGGCGCGGCGCATCGCGCGGAAGCTGGAATTTCACTATACGCCCAAGCATGGCAGTTGGCTCAACATAGCCTGCCCCGGCGTAGGCCGGGGGCGGAAATCGAATTCAGCATCTTCTCCCGCAGCTGTCTGAAAAAGCGTCTCCCAGACGAAACTGCCCTTTGCCGGGAAATCCACGCCCTGGAACTGGAGCGGAACGAAGCTCAAGCCCGCATCAACTGGCGCTTCAACATCCTCGATGCCCGCACCAAACTCCATCGCCTGTATCCCATTAATTCCTAACTTGACCGAGTACTAGTGTCTATTCGTCGGTATGCCCCAACGCGTGGACACGCACGGCCCGCCGCCACGCTTCGCTCGGCATGACACCCACCCCGATCAATGTCTCCCCATGATTCTTGACCTCGGCAACGATGGAATCAAGGTAGGCGTCAAGGGTTCCTTCCTTGACCATCCGGCGCACCCCAGTCTTGTCATACGTTCGCATGTGTTCAACTGCTGTCTTCCGTATGGTCTTATCGCCGGGGTAGCCCCGCTTTTCCAGTGGTTTGTCTGTAACGTAGTTTATCGCCATTGTGTCTCTCCCACTTGCTATGCCGTCTCACGGGCCAAGAAATTGGCCCAAGTATCCATTAGGGCAATGCGCTTTGCCAGCAAGTCCGTGCGGTGATAAGCCTGCTCAACAGCATTGCCAACCCGGTGGGCCATGGACAACTCTGCAACGTCCCAAGGCGTGTCAGTTTCTTCCGCTACCCAATCCCTGAACGAAGACCGGATCCCGTGTATCGTCATTCTGTCGGCCAGTCCCGTAGTCCGTAGCACTTTCGTAAGGGTCATATCCGACATTGGCTTATCGCCGCTTTTCACTGGAGAAGGGAACACCAACGTGGACGGGTTCTCTTTTTGAAGCTCCCTAGCTTCGGCAACCACGGCAAGGGCTTCCGCTGAAAGAGGTACCCGATGTTCCACTCTTGCTTTCATGCGGGTGTCAGGGATTATCCAAAGCTTCCGCTCGGTATTAATCTCTGTCCAAAGGCAACCTCGTACTTCACCGGAACGGGCGGCGGTCAAGGAAAGGAAACGCACCGCTAGTTTCGTAACCTTTCCAGCCGTCGAAGCCTCAATTTGGGCCAGCGCACCAGCCAATTCACTGTAGGGCAACGACCGGAAGTGAGCCCTCACTTTTGGCATGGCCGGAAGTGACGGTGATATACTTTCGCCGGCTGGATTTATAGCGAGGTAATCGTTGGCAATGCCCCATTCAAAAATCGACCGGATGATTCGGCGTAGCCGCCGTGCTGTTTCGGGCTTCTCAGTCCAAATGGGTTTCAGTATGGCAAGTACATCCTGCCTCCCAATCTTGTCTACCGGCAAGTCACCCAGCGTCGGGAAGGCGTACTTCTCCGCCCGTTGCAACCAATTCTTACAGTGCTTTGCATTATTAAAGCGGACTTCGTTCACCTTGTGGACTTCGAGTGTGAGAGCCTTGAATGTCGGCACAGTCGGTTCCGGCTTCGCTTCTTTCCTTGCTTCACGTTTTGCCGCCACTGGGTCTACGCCGGCCCTGACCGACTGCCGGTGCTTTTCCGCCAACCGGCGAGCTTCCGCCAGCCCCACCGAAGGATACCCGCCCAGGCCGATACTCTTTCGCTTTCCTCCGATGGTGGCCCGTAGAACCCAGGACCTTGCCCCAGCCGTGCTAACCCGGAATTCCAGTCCTTCGCCGTCAGAGTATGCGCCGGGCGTGGTGAGTGCTTTAACCTTTCCCGCCGTCAGTAGTGCGTGTTTGACGTTCGCCATATGTCTCTCCCCTTGTCTGATGTGCCGTTGGTTGTACCTTTCCTTTACAGACAGTCTATGTAGGGTGTCAAGACAATCCTAGACAATAGATTTGGGTTTTGTATCTGAGATTGGGATTTGGGGGGGCAGGCAAAGGAGGGTTGACAATGCAGGAATGGTGGCGACGGATGGATTCGAACCAACGACCTAGCGCTTATGAAGCGCCCGCTCTGCCGCTGAGCTACGTCGCCACCTAACAGGCCCACCGACCAGCCGCCAGGTGGCACCTAGGGCAATAATAGTAAAGGTGTCCAGGTACGGCTGTCAATTGGGGTGGAAGACAATTTTCTGTCGGTCACCCGGCAAATGAGAGAAATCATGACCAGTCCCCACACTGATTCCGAGAGCGGCAGGCTCGAATCCGAAGCCTCCGCACTGTTGTCTGATACTGCCGAACGACTTGAAAGACTGTTGGTTGAATTGGCAGGCAGTCTAAGACCTTTCCCTTCATTCTTGGGAATGGTTTCTGTGCAAGCGGTTGAGCTGGATCCACCTTTCAAATCCGTCATGGATTTGGGGTGTGTTGTTGTCAATCCGCAAGGGGAAATATGCCGCCTGGAAATCACATCAATAGAAGGAATAGCAGGTCTCACTGAAGCAGACCAAGTCGAGGAGTTCCAGGCTGTTGACCTTAGCCCGGCAGAGTACATCGTGTACGCCACTTCGGCAATCGAAGTTTTAGCTGAGGAGTTAAGGAAAAGAAACGGCTAGGGATTGGCCCTTGGAGCAGCTATTCGAGGGTTATGTCTCCGCTCTGGCCGCCTCTCTTGCTGACCAATCGCACCGCGCCAATCTGCATGCCGCGGTCAACTGCCTTGCACATGTCGTAGACCGAGAGGGCAGCTACCGTAACTGCCGTTAGGGCCTCCATCTCTACGCCCGTCTTGCCCGAGGTGCTAGCTGTGGCGGTAATGTTGACCAGGCTATTGGCCTCGTCTGCTTCCAGTTCCACGTCTACTTTGTTCAAGGGAAGGGGATGACAAAGGGGAATCAGTTCAGCGGTTCTCTTGGCGCCCATAATGCCGGCCAACTGGGCTATGGTGAATACGTCGCCCTTTTTGACCTGACCCTCAACTATCAATCTCAGAGTATCCGGCTGCATCTGTACTGAACCCCGGGCAACTGCCTCGCGATCGGTTACGGGTTTCCAGCCCACGTCCACCATTTTGGCTCGGCCCTGTTCGTCCAGGTGAGTCAATGCAATTCCTGTTGATGCAGCAGTTTGGTTGTCAAGACCGGGCATAAGGAATTCTCCTGAGAACTGTCGTTGAGTTGGGGGCTGGTCAGTCTTGCTACCCGAGACGAGCGGCTCTTAACGATCTTGGAGCCAGACTAGGCTCCGCACCTCTTGCATGGGACCAGTCCTGCCGCCAATGCTTCATCGTGGGAACTGAATTGAAAGTAACCACCCTCTACCGCAATGAATCCTTCGGTGAACTTGCAGCCGCGAAGGTGGAACGTCTTTCGATTTGAGGTCATGCTGGCGACATAGTCCAATTCCATGACGAGCGGAGTGCCGCCGTTCTCCAGTTCTTCCACCCGCTGCCGGAGTTCGTCAACCGCCCCCCACAAGTTCTGCATTGTCCGGTCCTGAATCATGATGCGTCCTCCGGCTGTTCTCTTCGTTAGTCTATATTGACCTGCTTTCTAGTTTTCCGGGAAGCGCGCACACCCCTCAGCCCTAGCCACCGATATGGTACATTTCCACTTTCTGGCGGGGATTTTGTATGGGAGCCAGTTCGGTCCTCTCTTCTGAATAGCGGTCAGAACGGATTCCCCAGATTGCCTGGATACGGTTATTCAGTTCTTCGTCAGTTGCTCCGGCCCGCATTTGGTCTCTCAAGTCTACGCCACTTGAGGCAAAGAGGCAGGTATATAATTTCCCATCGGTTGAGAGACGTGCCCGGGTGCAGTCGCCACAGAACGGCATAGTCACCGATGCGATTACGCCGATCTCTCCAGTTCCGTCCTTATAACGGTACCGGTTGGCCACTTCTCCTCGATAGTTGCTGTCCGCTGGTTCCAAGGGGAGTTCGGCGTCGATCTGTTTGATAATTTCTGCGGCAGGCACGACGTGGTCCCACTTCCAGCCGTTACGGTTACCTACGTCCATGTACTCGATGAAGCGGACTATGTGGCCAGTACCCTTGAAATAACGGGCCAACTCGACCAGTGAGTGGTCGTTTACTCCTTTTTGCACCACCGCGTTAATCTTGATGGGAGCAAGGCCGACTTCCGCAGCTTTTTCAATTCCGTCCAGGACTCGCTGCACCGGAAAGCCGCGTCCGTTCATTTGCTTGAAAATATCGTCATCCAAAGTGTCCAGACTTATGGTAACCCGCTGAAGGCCGGCGTATTTTAGGTCTCTGGCTTGCTGGGGCAGCAGGTAGGCGTTGGTGGTTAAGGTCAAGTCGAGGGAAGGATCGACCTCGAAAAGCATGGATATCAGGCGGGCCAAATTAGTCCGTAACAGGGGTTCGCCGCCCGTAATCCGCAACTTGTTCACACCCAAGCCAACGAACAAGCGGGCCAGACGGGCAATTTCCTCGAAACTCAGAATCTCTTCCTTGGGCAAGAACTGATAGCTTTCGCCAAAAATCTCGGCCGGCATGCAGTAGGTGCAACGGAAATTGCACCTGTCGGTAACTGATATTCTCAGATCCCTCAGGGGACGTCCAAATGAGTCAGTTAAAGACAATTCTTGAATCCTTCGAAAAGTTAGGCAGAATTTTTGAGGTTAACTTTTACACGCTTTCGAGTTAGCGTTGCAAGACGCTGAGCGCGCGTCGCGCCGCATCGGCTCGGTGGCTGACCCTGTTCTTTTCAGCCATACAAAGCTGAGACATGGTACGGTCGAAGGACGGGAGATAGAAAACTGGGTCGTAGCCAAATCCCTCAGAACCTTGTGGCTCGTATTGTATCATTCCTGCTATGGACCCCACCACCGACACTTCCATTCCACCGGGTTCGCAGATGGCTATAACGCACCGGAACCGGGCAGTTCTCATTTTCCAGGGAACTCCCTGCAGAGTTGATAGCAGCAGCGCAACCCTGTCCTCGTCTGAATTGCAGGATTCCCCTCCGTAACGGGCAGAGTGTATCCCAGGGTCGCCACCCAGGGCATCAACTTCCAGTCCTGAATCGTCGGATAGTGTGAGCATGTTCCCCAGCACCGAATATGTACGAGCTTTCAGCCAGGCATTTTCATGAAAGGTACTTCCCGTTTCCTCAACGTCATGAGATATTCCTGCGTCGTCTAGGGATATCAGCTCGACAGGGAGGCCCCGAAACAGTTCCTGATATTCCTTAACCTTCCCTCGATTATGCGTGGCAACCAGCAACTTTTTCTTGTCCAATTATGATCCCTTCTTTCTGTGTGTTCCCTGGGAAACAGTTCGTCAGCAGTAATAAGACGCTGGCAACACCATAATTATTGCTTAACAACGGGTTAGATAACGCCTCTCTCCTCTAGGTCTGCCAAGCGCTTCTGATCGAAGTTTAACCAAGAACCCAGGACTTTGGAATTATGTTCACCTAATTTGGGGCCAGCCTGTTCCACAGCCCCGGGCGTTTCGCTGAATTTCGGAATGATGCCTGGCATTAGAGTCTTGCCGATTTCCGGGTCTTCAATCTCGATTACGTCATCCCGGTCCTGGTAATGCGGGTCGTTGACGATCTGGGCGCTGCCGTACACGGGGCCCACCACGCCGCCGGCAGGAACCAGTTCATCCATTATCTGGTCCAGCGAACAGGCTCCGAGCCACTGTTGGAGTATGTCATTCAGGGCATCTTTGTTTTCCAAGCGGGCCGCGTTGTTCGTGAAGCGGGGGTCAGAAAGAAGATGGGTTAGTCCCATAGCCTTGGCCAGCGCTTCCCAGGTGCTTTGGGATGTGGCAGATAGACCCAGCCAGTGTTCGTCCCCGGTGCGAAAGAGGCTGCGAGGCGCCGCGTCGGGAAAGTCGTTGCCTACCCGCTCCCGAACTACGCCCAGCAGGTCGTACATAGGTATATGAGGAATGCAGAGTCGGAACAGGGGTTCAAAAAGGCTGAGGTCAATAACCTGGCCCCCAATTTTGACGTCAGAAGCGCCTTGTGACCCGTTTACGGTTTCCCTTCGGTAGAGGGCCATCATCCCCGCCATTGCCCCGAATACCCCGGCTATTTCGTCGGCAAGGGGTATGGGCGGCAACACCGGTGGCGTGTCGGGGAATCCGGTCATTGCAATGTAACCACTCATGCATTCGGCTATGGTGCCAAAGCCCGGCCGGTCCCGGTAAGGGCCGGTCTGACCGAAGCCGGAATACCGCAGAATTACCAGGCCAGGATTTACTTCATGCAACTGCTCGGGGCCCAGCCCCCAGCGTTCAAGAGTCCCGGGCCGGAAACCTTCTATCAACAGATCGGCCTGCTTCGCCAAGTCCAAGAGTACCGCCTGCCCTTCTGCACATCCCAAGTCCAGCGTCAGCGATTGTTTGTTGCGGGAGTGAACCTTCCACCAAAGAGAAACCCCGTTGGCAAATGGGCCCCAGTTGCGAAGCGGGTCACCGCTGCCGGGTCGCTCCACCTTGACCACCTCGGCGCCGAAGTCGGCCAGAAAGCTGCTGGCTGTGCCTCCGGCAACTATGATGGACAAGTCAAGAACCTTTAGGCCCTTTAGGGGCCCGAATCCATCTCCGTCTCTTGCGTGAGCATACTGATTCTCTGTGGGCAATCCTTCACTCCCCTTTGAAGAAAGTCCTGATTTCTCGCATGACTTCCTTGGGATGTTCCATGGGCAGGAAGTGGGACCCAATGCCCATAGGTTTCACGGTAGCCCCTTCTACCATTTGAGTGAAACGCCGGACGCCTACGTCCTGCAGGGTTTGCGCTTCCGGGTAACTTCCCAGCAACAGAAGGAACTGCCCCCGCAGTTCGTCAAGATACTCAGAAACTTTAAGGGACTCTCGCTGCTCGTAAAAAGTCGCCTCTACCTCTGGCAGGCATTTCAGCTGCACCCGGCCGTCAGTGAGCAACCGAGTTCCTCCCTCGATATAAGATTGGAAGGCGACTTCGTCCCAGTCTTTGAAAACCACACGGCCCCGATAAGCCTGGTACATTGCCTCTCTGCTGTCCCACACCTCACGTTTCATGCGCGTCCGGTTGGCGCGTTCCTGTAATTCGCCTGGCGGGGCGTTTGCCGGACTTTCTCCCACCCGGGTTTCGGCAAGGCAAGCCTGGACGATTCTGTTAGGCAGTTGAGCGGCAGCCATCAGCGTTGCCAATCCACCTGAAGAATGGCCAACCACTCTCAGGTTCCAGAGGCCAAGAGCCTCAATAACGGCTGCCACGTCCTGTCCTACCAGTTCAAAACTGTACCCTCGGTCAGAGGCGTCCGTATCACCGTGGCCACGCTGGTCCAGGGCCAGCACGTGATAGTCGGCGGCCAGATCCTCGGCCAACGGCAGCCAGCAACTTGCACAAAGACCAGTGGCATGAACCATCAGAAGAGGCAAACTGGCTCTGTCACCCCATTCCAGATAGTGGTGCCTTATGCCATTAGCGGTCACGTAATTGCTGGTAATTTCCATACCAATAAAGTAAGAGATTCCCCTAATTTTCCCTTGACTGGGCCATTAAGGTAAAGCAATGCGCTATCGAAAACCATTCTAGCGGCCCTCGCAAGGGTTATCTACTGGGTTAAGTGTTGTCTACAATGTGGCTGGATTACGAAATTTGATTGTGCTCTTTTTCACTATCGGCTCTGATAGGCTTATGCTATAATTTTTTGAACTGCTGCAAGGGAGGTCGAGCCTGGCAAAATGCTAGAGGACTACTTTCGGCAATATGGTTTGATCGCCATTTTCGGCTTGGTAGCCTTTGCAGTTCCTACCAGCTTAATCGCTGTTTCCTGGCTCAGCTCCCGCATAGGAATACGCCCCAGGAATCCTACTCCCGTCAAACTTGAACCCTACGAGTGTGGGGTACAAACTATTGGCGGCACCTGGAATCAGTTCAACTTCCGCTATTATCTGTTCGCTATCCTGTTTGTGATTTTCGACGTTGAGGTAGTGTTCCTCTATCCTTGGGCAACCAAGTTTGTCAGGCTAGAGCTATTTGCATTGATAGAAATGGCTGTCTTCGTCGGGATCCTACTGGTTGGTTGGGCCTATGCATGGCGGAAGAAGGACCTGGAGTGGGGGAACTAAGCGATGCAAATTCCATCTGGACAGGGTCAGCTTCACGACCGCACCTGGGGCATTGACCGAGAAGAGGGTCAACTAGTTAATGACTTGATAGCCGTCTCGACGGAGCCTATTGAGATGCCATCCATCGAGGTTCCTGCAGACTTGAAGAACAACCTGCTGGTAACTTCGGTAGATGCCCTGGTGAACTGGGGCAGAAAGTCGGCTCTGTGGCCGGTCTCCTTTGGGTTGGCCTGCTGCGCCTTTGAGATGATGGCTACGGCCATGGGCCGATTCGACATAGCTCGTTTCGGAATGGAAGCCTTTCGAGCTTCTCCGAGGCAAGCGGACCTTATGATTGTGGCTGGAACGGTTACGTGGAAAATGGCCCCGCCCATTCGGCGCATTTATGACCAAATGGCCGAACCGAAATGGGTCATATCCATGGGAGTTTGCGCCACCAGCGGCGGGCCCTATTACGGCTCCTACAGCGTAGTGCCTGGTGTGGACCACATCATACCAGTGGATGTTTACGTGCCCGGTTGCCCTCCGCGCCCCGATGCCCTGCTCTACGGCATTATGGAACTTCACGAAAAAATAAAGAAATACCACCATCTGCGAAAGACCGGAAGCCCTCTCCTGGCGGGCGGCAGCGATGCAGGTGAGGCCGAAAGCCAGTGATGGCCATGCGCGAAATTACGGGAAGGGAACTGGCTGACGCTGTAGCACAGACTTTTCCCGACGTCGTAGAAGCATCGGATGAATCGACGGTTTGGATTCGACCCTCACGGGTCAGGTCAATTGCTCAGTTCTTGAGAGACGATCCCGCTCTTGATTTTCAGTTCCTTAATTCCATCAGTGCCGTGGACTATGTGGAGTTTTTCGACTTGGTCTACCACCTGACGTCACTGCGGCAGCAGAGCACTGCGGTGTTAAAAACCCGACTTGTGGGCCGCGAGGGGCTTTCGGTGCCGTCGGTTTATCCAGTTTGGCGGGGCGCCGACTTCCAGGAGCGCGAAATCTGGGACCTCATGGGCATCAGGTTCGAAGGGCACCCGAACATGAAGCGGATAATGCTTTGGGAAGGCTTTGAGGGTCACCCATTGCGAAAGGACTTTCTGTAGCCGTGTTCAGGCATACGTTACCCATTTGGCTGCTCCGTCATGACGAGACATGTCCAGTACCATCGCCTCTGCTAACCTAATGGCTTTTTGATATGACGATTCGCACCGAGCCAATGACCGTCAACGTGGGCCCCCAGCACCCCAGTACCCACGGTGTTTTTCGCGTTCGCATTACTTTTGACGGCGAAGACATCGTTGAAGTAGAACCGGTATTCGGGTACCTGCACCGAGGAAGCGAGAAGCTGGCCGAAGAGAGAAACTACGTCCAAGTTGTTACTCTCACTGACCGGCTGGATTACACCTCTTCAATGATCAACAATCAGGCTTACTGCCTGGCCGTCGAAAAACTGCTGGGTATTGAATCGCCTCCTCGAGCCAAGTACCTTCGAACCCTCACCGCCGAACTGCAGCGAATTGCCAGTCACCTTATTGCGGTGGGTTTCTTTGTGCAGGAATTGGGTGCCTTTGGCACACCGCTCATGTACGGCTTCAGAAGCCGTGAACGGATTCTGGAACTGTTTGAAATGCTTTGCGGAGCCCGAATTACAGTCAGCTACATGCGGCCCGGAGGGGTGTTCGCCGACGCGCCCAGGGAATTCTGGCCAGCGTTAAACCGTTTTCTCGAGGACTTTGAAAGCGAATTTGCTGATATGGAGCAATTGCTCCTTGGGAATGAAATCCTAATGGTGCGTACTCGCGGTGTAAGTCCGATACCGCCAGAAGTTGCCATCAATGGGTCAGTAAGTGGGCCGGTGTTGCGTGCGAGCGGAATCAACTGGGACTGGCGAAAACAAGAACCCTATGACGCCTACGATCAAGTGGAATTTGACGTTCCGATTGGATCCAATTGGGATAATTATGACCGCTTTTGGGTCCGCATGCAGGAAGTCCACCAAAGCATCCGGATCATTAAACAATGCATCTCTCAGATTGAGCCGGGTCCGGTCAGGCTTGACTTGCCCCTTGTCCTGCGGCCCGAAGCAGGGAAAGAGGCTTACGGAAGGGTGGAGGCCTCCAAGGGAGAGTTGGCCTTCTATCTGGTGAGTGACGGTGGAATATCGCCATATCGCTGTAAAATAAGGTCACCCTCCCTGATAAACTTGACCATAATCGACCATTTGTTGGTTGGATGGAAGCTGGCCGACATGATTGTTTCCCTGGGCAGCATTGACATCAACATGGGCGAGGTCGACCGGTGACTTGCCAGTTAGCCTCGGACAATATCCTCTTTGGTAACGGCTTGTACCGCATGGTTTATGACCTGGCCGGGCTGGTGTTGCCCTGCTGGCTATCCTACACGGTGGCAGGCCTGGTGATGGTTTTCATTCTGGTTAACGCGGTTTTGCTGGGTGCCGCCGTGATAACCTGGGGTGAGCGGCGCCTGCTGGGACGTTTCCAAAACCGGGTCGGGCCCAACCGATGGGGCCCGTTTGGCTTGTTCCAGCCTCTGGCAGACTTGATCAAGCTGTTGACAAAAGAGGACCTGATGCCAGCTGGCGCAGACCGGCTGGTGTTCCCGCTGGTGCCAATACTTATGGTCGCACCTCTGCTCCTGATGACAGCGGTCATACCATTTGCCCAGAATACGGCTCTGGCCAGCCTTAATGTGGGGGTTCTGTACATATTGGCGGTCAGTTCGGTGACTTCGGTAGCCATATTTATGGCTGGGTGGTCATCCAACAATCGTTACGCAATGTTTGGAGCGGCTCGGGCGGTGGCAGTGCTTATCAGCTACGAGGTTCCCGTTGTGTTGTCGCTGCTGGGTGTGGTCATGGTGGCTGCTTCCATGTCGTTGGGCAGCATCGTTGGGGCCCAGTCCCTACCTTTCATCTTGGTACAGCCTCTGGCATTCTTTGTCTTTCTGGCCGGAATGTCGGCAGAACTGAATCGGTCACCATTCGACGTCGCGGAAGCGGAATCGGAGATAATTGCCGGTTACCACACTGAATACAGTGGGGTTAAATTTGCCCTTATTCAGGCAGCCGAATTTGGTGGCGTTGGAGTGGTTGCAGCCATTACGGCAACCTTGTTCCTTGGTGGCTGGTCCGGTCCTTTGCCCGAGTATCTCGGTTGGCTGTGGTTTCTGCTAAAGACCGGAGTTGTAGTGTTTCTATTTGTTTGGTTTCGCGCCACCTACCCTCGCCTCAGGATCGACCAAATTATGGCATTTTCCTGGAAGTTCCTGTTGCCCCTGAGTCTTATCAACTTGTTCGCTGTCACCTTGGAAGTTTTTTTCCTCAGGGGAAATGACGGGACGTTGACCGTGGGCGATCTGGGATTAATGGCAGTGATCAATCTGGCGGTTGCCGCGGTATCAGTGTTTGTGTTTGGAAGTCTCATTAGGGACAGGGTAAAGTTTCAGACCCGCCGGCCAGAAAGTGGGATTGTACCCGGGGTTTCCACGATAGAGGTGAGGTGACATGTACGGTCTGGGATTGGTTAAAGGCTTGCTCGTAACCCTTAAGAACTTAACCAGAAAGCCCTTCACCATACAATACCCCGAGGAAAGGGCTCCGCAGCACCCAAGATTCAGGGGGGAAGAGTTTGTGTGGTACGAAGAGCGTTGCACCGGCTGCGCTTCTTGTGCCAAGTATTGCCCCCTGGGGATCATCAAGATTGTGACATCGCCCAGCGAAAGCGCAATTCCCGAAGGCGACAAATATCGCCTGGAAGTCTTCGACATCGAACTGCAGCGATGCATGTTCTGTGGGCTATGTGTAGAAGCCTGCCCTTACGACGCCTTGTTCATGGGTAGCGGATTCGAGCAAGGCCAGTACAGTCGCAAAGACATGGTAATAACCATTGACCAGCTTCGCCACGCAGAAAAACACCCCAGCACCTGGTTTCGTCCCCAGTTGGAGGGATACGAAAGCGACCAGCCTTCTGCCAGTAGAACGCCAACAGTTGCCCAGGGCGACTCCCGATTCACCTACGACCCTCGGGGAGGCCCTCCTCTGGGCTGGAGAGAAGTAGGCCGAGAAGCTTGGCGGTGGCACCAGCGAGAGAAGGCCGGCATGCGCCTGGAACAGCAAGAGTCAAAGGCAGCTAACGAATCGGAGAGTGGACCCGGCGAGGATGAATAAACTGGTTGGCTACGGAATAAGCTTGGGTCCCGCGCCCGGGCGGTACGTCGTATTGGAGGCCAAGTGCTGACGGTTCAGGACGTCGCGTTCTGGCTCTTGTCTGTCGTCGCAATAGGTTCCGCGCTGGGGGTAGTACTGGTCAGGGACCTGTTCCGTTCGGCCCTCTTGCTGGCTGTGGTTTTTGTTGCCGTCGCCGGATTCTTCGTCCTCTTAAGCGCCGAATTCCTGGCAGTCGTTCAGGTGCTAATTTACGTTGGCGCAATATCGGTCTTGTTTATTTTCGCCATAATGTTGACCCGAAACGTACGAGAGGGGAATTTACCCAATCGCTTGCAACTCCCTGCCATTCTCTTTCCCGCACTTCTATTGGTTGGGCTCATCGCCGCCGTGGTGGACACCGATTGGCGGCCCATACCTGAGGCGGCTACGGCCATGGTGGATAGAGTTCAGACCCAGGCGGTGACCAGTCAAGTTGTGGGCGGTA
The DNA here is from genome assembly GCA_965215975.1 of Dehalococcoidia bacterium. Taxonomy (GTDB): domain Bacteria; phylum Chloroflexota; class Dehalococcoidia; order Lucifugimonadales; family UBA3495; genus Bin22. The sequence continues at coordinate 3,155,509 of OZ244136.1, forward strand.
ACATTGGAGGGTCGGTTGACCCAGGTCAGTCGATTCAGGAATCGGGTTTAGCCGACCTGTTGATTGGTTCCTTTGTTCTTCCGTTTGAAGCCGTTTCCCTGCTGCTTCTGGCGGCGCTGATTGGAGGACTGGCACTGGCCAGGTCCAGGGAGAGCTAGCTGCGATGACCCTCGAGACGATGCTGATAGTAGCCGCCGTCCTCTTTGTAATTGGGTTGTACGGAGCATTAGCTCGCAGTAACGTAATCGCGGTTCTAATGTCCATCGAGATTATGTTTAATGCAGTTAACCTTACTGTGGTTGCCTTTTCCAAGTACGTCGCTCCCCTGGCATTAAGAGAAAACATTGGAAGCGTACTTACTGGTCAGGTCTTCGCCATATTTATCATCACGGTGGCGGCGGCCGAAATAGCCCTGGGCTTGGGCATAGTTTTTGCCATGTATCGGCATACGGAAACCATCACGTTAACCGAAGCCAATCAACTGCGTAACTGACAGGTCGGCACTTTATCCGACCAAAGGCGGCAGTCCCGAAAAAATGTGGGTGGAATTCAAAAAGGCGCCTAATCTAATGCTGGCAGAGATGTGGAAGGAAGTCCTGGAAGGGGAGGGTCTGCCAACCCGGATCCTTCCAGAAGGCGACATCCGTGATTGGGGAGAGAGAGTTCCCTTTCTGATTTATGTACCCAAGGGCCGTGAGCACGTGGCCGAAGAGATTCTGAGGAAGCTATAGATGGTCACCGAGTCGCTGGTATGGGCAATATTTATTCTTCCCCTCGCTGTTTTCCTCCTTATTGCGTTAATTGTCCGGCCGTTCTTTAACCGTTACGCCGCAGTTAGTGGCTACCTTCTAATAGCAGCGCTGACCGTCTCCTTTGTATTTTCCGTATTGGTGCTGTATCAGGACAACGCCGGCGCGGCCCTAGCTTTTGCTCCCCATACCTGGATCGACCTCGGTGATGCCTCAATCCAAATGGGTCTCTTGCTGGACCCATTGACCAACGTAATGCTGGTGGTAGTGAGCGGGGTCAGCTTGCTCATCCAGATATATTCCCTGGGATATATGCGAGGAGACCCCGGGGTGGCCCGTTATTTCGCTTATATGTCCCTGTTCACTGCGGCAATGCTGGGGTTGGTATTGTCGGTCAATATCGTCCAGCTCTATGCCTTTTGGGAATTGGTGGGAATTTCTTCGTACCTCTTAATTGGGTTCTGGCATGATCGGCCTGCCGCTGCCGCCGCCGCGAAGAAAGCGTTTATCGTCACCCGCATCGGTGACGTTGGTTTCTTGCTAGCAATCCTCTACCTGTTCTACCACGGGCCAGAATTTGCCTCCGCGGGCCTCAATCCACTCCACATTCCGGACATTTGGCAGGCCACCCAGCCGCTGGCTACCGGGGTCACAATCCTGGGCGGAACTGCCCTTACCTTGATTTGCCTGGGGATATTTGCGGGGGCCGCTGGAAAATCGGGGCAATTCCCTCTTCATTCCTGGCTGCCGGATGCCATGGAGGGTCCCACTCCGGTCAGTGCCCTTATCCACGCGGCAACAATGGTGGCTGCGGGCGTGTTCCTGGTCGCCCGTTTCTTCCCGCTTTTCCAAGAGACTAGGGAAGCGATGATGGTGGTAGCCTTAATTGGGGGATTCACGGCATTTGCGGCGGCTACGCTCGGGCTTGTGATGAACGATATTAAACGGGTCATGGCCTATTCGACAGTGAGCCAACTGGGATACATGATGGCTGCCTTAGGACTAGGAGCCTTTGGCCCTGCACTGTTCCATCTGTTTACCCACGCCTTCTTTAAAGCGCTCTTATTCCTTGGGGCTGGGAGCGTAAACCATGCTACAGGAACCTTCAATATGCGCTATATGGGCGGCCTCCGTCAGCGCATGCCCTGGACTTACGCTTTGGTGCTCATCGGGGGACTCAGCCTGATGGGGATAGTCCCGTTGGCAGGGTTCTGGAGCAAGGACGAAATTCTTACCGCTGCCTGGTTGGGTGGCGGCCCTGTGGAACCATGGGTGGCCCGAACGGTCTTTGTCTTGTTGGCTGCCGGGGCGTTGCTTACTGCTTTCTATACATTCCGCATGATTACCCTTACGTTCCACGGAGAATTTAGAGGCGGAGGAGCCCAAGAAATTGAGGATATGCTTGCCCGACAGGAGACACCGCCGGCCACGGTTACGGACGAAGTTCACCTCGTGGAATCACCGCGTGTCATGGTGGCTCCAATGGCTGTGTTGGGTATTGCTGCAGCCATTGCCGGTTATCTGGTTAATCCGCAGTGGCTTAAGAACTTTATTGGTATACCGGGGCATTGGTTCTCCCATTACGTAGAATCGGCAGTTCTATTCGGCCATCTGGAAACTCCGGCTTTCCACTGGGGAATTGCCGGTATATCCACAATTGTTGCACTGGCGGGGATTGGCCTCGCTTACCTGCTCTATGTTGCTTTGGCCGCAAAGCGTACCCAGCCGCCATTGGAAGCCACCCATGAGGTTGCTTCCGAGCATGTCGACCCTGAGTTGGGGGATATTGAAGCCGTTCCTGAAGTGGCGCATGCCCTCTCTCTCTCGGCTGTTGCGCCCCAGGCGCCGGAACACTTGGCCAAGGCCGGACCGATATACACCCTTCTAGCCCGCAAATACTTTGTGGACGAACTCTACGAAGGTCTGCTGGTGCGGCGGGTCTTTTACCAATACTTTGCCGGCATAGTCGATTGGCTGGACCGGAGTCTCGTGGACGGGCTGGTTGATCTGGCATCATGGTTGGTCCGTCAACTGGGGCGTCTACTGGCCCAATTTCAGACCGGCCAAGTCCAGTTCTATGGTGCGGTTATTGTCTTGGGAGCAGTGCTGATGCTGGTGGGATATCTCGCGTTTGGCACTGGCCTGGGAGGCTAAGAAATGTTTGCCGCTCCGGGGTTGCTAACGCTTACCGTATTTGTCCCGGCAATTGGGGCAATATTGCTTTTGGCGTTAGTCAGGGGTGACCGGGTAGTGCGAGGGTTCGCGTTCCTGGTAGGGCTAGTTGACTTATTGCTTTCGGCGGTCGTCTTCCTGTCATTTGACCGGGGAGAAGGGGCAGCCCGGTTCCAGTTAATAGACCGGCTGGACTGGATCACTGCTGAGACCTTTAATGCCAGTTATCTTCTCGGAGTTGATGGCCTAAGCGCCCCGATGGTGCTCTTGACGGGGCTGTTGGGTTTTTGTGCCATCATAGCCTCCTGGTCCATCAAGGAAAGAGTAAGAGAGTATTTTATTTGGCTGCTGCTGCTGCAGACAGCAGTGATGGGTGTATTCGCCTCTCTGGACTTCCTGCTCTTCTTCCTCTTCTGGGAGTTGGAACTGCTGCCGATGTATATGTTGATAGCCAGCTGGGGCACCGGCCGAAAGACCTATTCTGCAATGAAATTCCTTATTTTTACTATCTTGGGCAGCGCGTTTTTGCTGGTTGGGATAGTGGCAATCTTCCTCAGCCAATCAACCGGTTCCTTCGATATGATGATCCTGCTGGAACAGGGCTCTATGCTGAGCGCATCTTCGGCAGCGGTACCCCTCAGCCTGATGTTCTGGCTCTTTTTTGCGGCCTTTGCGGTGAAACTGCCCACCTGGCCGGTCCACACCTGGCTCCCCGACGCTCATACCGACGCCCCAACGGCTGCCAGCGTAATGCTGGCCGGTGTCATGTTGAAGATGGGAGGCTACGGCCTGCTGAGAGTAAATGTTGGGATGTTCCCGGGTGAAGTTAGGACCTTTGCCTGGGCATTGATACTGCTTGGAGTGATCAGCGTGTTGTACGGGGCAGTAGTCACCTTGAGGCAAACAGACTTGAAGCGTCTGATCGCCAATTCCAGCGTCAGCCACATGGGGCTGGTATTGGTCGGGATAGGGTCAGTGGGCGCAGCCGCCGGGCAGGTGACCGGCTCGGGTTTGAATGGTGCCGCCTTGCAATTATTCACCCATGGCACCATTACCGCGTTGCTGTTTGTTGGCGTGGGACTCATATACGACAAGGCTCACACTCGGTACATTCCCGACCTGGGAGGGCTTGCCAGTCGTATGCCAATTGCTGCCGCTGCCCTGGCGATTGCGGGATTCGCTTCCCTGGGTTTGCCTGGATTGAGTGGTTTTGTTTCGGAAATCCTGGTTTTCTTTGGCGCCTTCCGGGCATTCCCGCTTCAAACTTTGCTTTCAGTACTTGGGATAATCCTGGCTGCAGGGTACATTCTTTGGATGTTAGAGCGGTCCCTATTTGGTCCCAGCCGGGAGCGGTTTGCGACAATAACCGACGCCTCTCCACTGGAAGCGATACCCCTGGCCCTCTTGGTGGTCAGCATAGTGCTTGTCGGGGTTTACCCCGCAATTCTAACTGATGTCTTCGATACAGCTATTGAACCTATGGTTGAAATGATTAACGCTTCCTCAATGGGCTCCGTCGGCACGAGGTAGCGAGAAAAATACCGACATGTCGTTACAAGATCTATACCTGATTTCACCGCAATTGAGTATGGCTGGGCTGGGCATACTGGTCATCCTCGCTGACCTGGTGATAGGTCGCAAGAGATGGTTAAGCGCTCTAGCGCTGGCCGGGCTGGTGGTTCCTTTATGGTTTGTTTTGGCGCAGCTCTCCGAATTGCCTGGCGGACTTGGCAGCTTCGGTACGGACAATCTAGTGCCGGCCACCAGCGTCCTTGCTGACAGCCTGTCAGTTGACAGGTTTGGAACCTTTCTGAACCTCTTGGTTGTTGCGACATTGGCGCTGGTTTTCCTGGCGTCTGTGTCTTATGTCAATGCGCTCTCACGTCTACAGGGAGAATTCTATGGGCTGATGCTGCTTTCGGCCAGCGGAATGATGTTGCTAGCTTCAGCCACTGAATTAATCACGATTTACGTGGCACTGGAGTTAACTACCCTGCCCCTGGTTGCGATTGCCGCATTTCTTCCCAACTCCAGGTCCAGCGAAGCTGGCATGAAGTTCCTGGTAATTGGAGCCATTAGTTCGGGGCTGACCCTTTATGGCATGGCGCTGCTGTACGGGTTCAGTGGGAGCACGACGCTAAGCGGCATTGCTCTGGCCCTGAGCGGGCCGGTCAGTAATGAAATACCATTTGGCAGCTATGCGGTGCTGATTGGGGTTGCCGTCCTCACTGCCGGAATTGCCTTCAAGCTTTCTTCAGTTCCTTCCCAAATGTGGGTCCCTGACATTTATGAAGGCGCCCCTATACCGATGGTTGCTTTCTTGTCCGTAGCCAGCAAGGCCGTGGCTTTCGCCCTGCTTCTTCGGGTCCTCTACAGTGGTTTCCTGATCTTTGATGACAATTGGGGAATGTTGCTGGCTGTCCTGGCAGCACTGTCTATGACTGTTGGAAATCTCGTTGCCATAGCTCAAAGCAATATTCGCCGCTTGCTTGGTTACAGTACCATTGCCCACGCCGGTTACATTTTGGTTGGCGTAGCTGCCGTTACACAAGGCGTGGCTGCTGGGGACGACGGAGGACTGTTTACAACATTTGGACCCAGTAGCGTCCTGTTTTATCTTGTCGCCTATTCGGCCGCAAACCTTACTGCATTCTTTGCCATTCTGGCGATCCACTCTCGGATTGGGAGCGACCTGATTGAGGACTATGGGGGAGTATTCACGCGCTACCCGTTCGTTGCCATTGCATTGGCTTTAGCCCTTGTTGCTCTTATTGGGGTCCCTCCTACCGGTATTTTCATCGGAAAAATTTATCTCTTCTTGGCGGCAGTAAAGAGCGACCTGGCATGGCTCGCCATTCTTGGAGCAGTAAACAGCGTTATCTCGGCTTACTATTACATTCGAATAATCAGGGTTATGTTTCTGTCGCCCGAGTCGGAAGCGGTGGCGGCGATGGGTTATAGGAATTCATCCACGGCGTCCGGACTTAACCGGAATGGCAGGTTTTCTTTGACTGTTGTCGCCTTAACCGTCACCGCCGTTTGCACTGTTCTTTTGGGCATCGCCTTTGAACCGATATTGCAGGCAGCAGAAAGCGCGGTAACGGCCCTGCCGGGAGTGCTGGCTCCGTAGAGCCACGTTGACCCAGCATCAGGGTTCAACAGAGAGGCGGAAAGTTCTCTGGGGGCGGCAGTTTGAAAGGTCTGTCTCCCCAAGAGGAAACGGGGCATTCCTGGTTAAAAGTCGTAAGTAAAATAACGCATTTCGGCGCCAATTGACACTAAATTTGTGCAATGTTAGACTGCCACCTCCTGGCCAGGTCTCGAAACGATTTATTCAAAGGGTCGGTTTACTTGTCCAGCCAAATACGAACTGTAGGTATAATCTACAACGCCCGCATACCCGAGGCTCTGGATCTTAGTACTGCTATAGTCAACGAACTCTCGCTGGAACAGAGGAGTTGGATATCTCCGGCGGAGAATTTGGAGGAGCTTAGAGATCAGGTAACGGAAACTGAGCTGGTAGTTACAGCGGGCGGCGACGGCACTATGTTGCGAGCGGTACAGGTTACCGCTCCTCTTGATGTCCCGATGGTGGGAATCAACATGGGGCGACTTGGATTCATGACCGAACTACAGGTGCATGATGCCCTGGAAAAGTTGCCGTCATATTACCGGGGTGACTACAGAATCGATTCGCACAATATGATTATGGCGCGGATCGTGCGTGCTCCAAATTCCGCCACCTCTGAGGTTGAGGGACCCTTTCACGCTTTAAACGATGTAGTCCTTTCTCGCGGTGGAGTTTCGAGGGTTGTGACCATCCGGACTACTGTGGACGGCGCAGAGGTAGCATCGCTGAGGGCCGACGGCATTATATTGGCCACGGCGACGGGCAGTACCGGGTATAGTTTGGCGGTAGGTGGGCCGATTCTCGATCCCCTTTCGGAGGGCTTGGTCTTAAAGCCTGTGGCGGCACATGTGGGTATGTCTGCCTCGCTAGTACTTGACCCAAAAGCCAAGATAGGTCTTTACCTCGAAGGTGCACAGGAAGCGGTGCTCAGCGTGGATGGATATATCGAACGTGAATTGCAACCCGGGGATCGTGTGGAAATTGAACAGAGCCCCTTCAAGGCAAGGTTCTTAAGGGCACATCCCAGCCAGCATTTTTATGCCACATTGACACGTAGGCTGGGATTCAGCATTAGAGGGCAATAGGTAAGGTCCTGCTGGCCCTAAAGCGCAGTGGCAATAAGCGACTGAATCCGGAATAGAACGGACGCATTTGTGGAAAGAGACTTAACGGAAACTACACTGGAATCCAACTTCCTATATGAAGGCACAATCTTGAGCCTCCGGAAAGATCAGGTGCGGATGCCCAATGGGCGCCTCACGGTGCGGGAAGTGGTAGAGCATTCCGATTCGGTGTGCATGGTACCCCTGGACTCGGAGGGGCAAGTTCTGCTGGTGCGTCAGTATCGCAAGCCTACAGAATCGGTCTTGTTGGAAGTGCCGGCGGGGGGCATAGAAGATGGTGAATCTCCGGAAGAGGCGGCAATGAGGGAACTTCAGGAAGAAGTTTCCCATATTGCCAAGACATTGCGGCCCCTGCCGGGTTTCTGGCTCGCTCCTGGGTGGTGCGACGAATACATGTACACCTATTTGGCAACTGACCTTCAGCCGTCGGATAAGGAGCAAGACTATGACGAGATGGTCGAGACCGTAAGAGTTCCACTGGCACAAACCCTGGAACTAATAGCCCGCGGGGATATTTGCGATGCCAAAAGCATTGCTGCGCTCTTGCAGGCTATGCGGGTTGTTGGCGAAGATGGTTCCGTGGATAATTAGGCGATAGAATGGGCAAGGGCCCAGTGCCATGCCCGAAAGCTAGGGGAGAAAACTGTAAAATTATGCTTGAGCATGATGTCTTGGTAATAGGCGCCGGACTGGCGGGAATGAGAGCAGCTATTGCCGCCAGCGCTAATGGCGCCAACACAGCTATTATCAGCAAGGTGCACCCGGTACGCAGTCATTCCAACGCTGCCCAGGGGGGGATCAACGCCGCCCTTCTGGACCGTGGCGATGACTGGGAAGACCACGCATACGACACAATCAAGGGTAGCGATTTCCTGGGCGACCAGGATGCCATTGAGGTCATGTGCAGTTCCGCGGGTAGGGCCCTGATAGACATGGAACACATGGGCGTTACCTTCAATAGGGATGACGAGGGAAAGCTGGGCACTCGAGCCTTCGGAGGGCAACGGCGTGCCCGAACCTTCTATGTGGGCGACTTTACCGGACAAGCGCTGCTACACGTCATGTTCGAGCAGTTGATTAAGTCGGGAGTCCGCAGCTATGAAGAGTGGTTTGTAACTTCACTGATCGAGGAAGAAGGCCAGGTGGCTGGGGTAATCGCCCTTGAAATTCGTACCGGACAGCTTCATGCCATCAGGGCCAAGACGGTGATTTTCTGCACCGGAGGGTGTGGTAGGTTGTTTGAGCCTTCCACCAATGCCTTGATTGTAACCGGGGACGGGATGGCTCTCGCTTATAACGCGGGAGCAGGCCTCATGGACATGGAAATGGTCCAATATCATCCCACTACCCTGGCGGGAAGCGGCGTCTTGCTTTCAGAAGCTGCCAGAGGTGAGGGCGCTTATCTTAGGGACAAAGACGGCAATCGCTTCATGGAAAGGTATGCTCCCAACATGATGGAACTGGCTTCGCGCGATGTGGTGTCCCGCGCTGAACAGACTGAAATTAACGCTGGCAACGGGGTTAATGGCTGCGTTTTCCTGGACTGCACCCACCTTGGCGAAGCCCTGATTATGGAGAAGCTCAGCCAGATTAGGGAAATCGGCATAGATTTGGCCGGCGTAGACATGGTGAGAGAGCCGGTTCCCATACGCCCCGGCATGCACTACATCATGGGGGGCATCAAAACCGACATTGATGGTCTGACCAGTATTCCCGGCGTCTACGCAGCCGGTGAGTGTGCTAACGTCAGTGTCCACGGCGGCAATCGACTTGGGGCCAACTCGCTACTGGATACTATCGTATTTGGTGAACGGTCCGGCAACCATGCTGCAAATGCCTGCCGCAGCCTGAATTTTGTCGACTTTGACGAGCACGAAGTGGTCGCTCGGGAAGAAGGACGCATCCGTGATATGTTGGAGCGTCCCGACAATGGAGACCGCTGGGGGGCCATACGCCAGGCGATGGGCGAGTCAATGGTTAGCAACGTGGCCGTCTTTCGCGATGAACAGACCATCGGCGAGGCCATCAGGGACCTGGAGGGGTTGCGAGAGCGTTATGCCAGAGTACCAGTGCAAAACAAGAACCGGGTGTTCAACACCGACCTGATATTCGCTTTGGAACTGGGCTATATGCTGGACGTGGCCGATACCATTGCTTTCAGCGCCCTGGAACGCAGGGAAAGCCGCGGTGCCAATTCCCGTACCGACTTCCCGGAGCGAGATGACGAAAACTGGTTGAAGCACATTGTAGCCAAGAAGGGAGAGGTGGGACCGGAACTCTCCTACTTGCCCGTCACTATTACCAAATGGCAGCCCGAAGAGAGGAAGTATTAGTCAATGGACGTTACCATCAAGATCAGGCGATTCGATCCGGAGTCAGAGGCTCCTGCTAGTTACTGGGAAGATTTCGAAGTATCGCTTCCCGACAACGCTACCGTTCTGGATGCTCTGATTAAAATCAGGGAAGAGCTGGACGGAACCCTGACAATGCGTTGCTCGTGTCGCAGCGCTATCTGTGGTTCTTGCGCCATGCGGATCAACGGCCATGCCGGGTTGGCCTGCAAGACGCCGTTAGCCCTGGCTGTCGACGAGAACAACACCGTTAGGGTGGAGCCCGCCGGCGTTATGCGCGTGATGAAGGACCTGGTAGTGGACTTTGAGATGTTCTGGGACAAGATCCGCGCAGTGGAACCCTATTTGCAGCCCCAGGGAGCAGAACCGGAAGGCGAGTACGTAGCCTCCAACGATTCTATGCTCCACCTTTCCGGTGTAACTGCCTGCATTATGTGCGGGGCCTGCGTGTCCGATTGCACGGTGCTGGAAGTTGATCCTACCTTCCTCGGACCTGCGGCGTTGGCCAAGGCATATCGCTTCACGGCAGATCCCAGGGATGGAGACCGGGAAGGGGTTTCTCGAGATCGGCTGCGCAGCCTCAGTGAGGCCACGGGAATGTGGGATTGCACTCGCTGCAACGAGTGTGTCCAGGCCTGCCCCAAGGGCGTGGCCCCGATGGACCGCATCATGGCCCTGAGAGATCAGGCAGTCAGCGCCGGATTCACTAACAATAACGGCGCTCGCCACACCAGCGCATTTACGGAATCGGTAGGTCACAGCGGTCGCCTGGATGAACTCCGGTTGCCCATAAAAACAGCGGGTGGGATAACCAATGTGGGTGCCATGCTCAGTTACGCGCCCGTAGGCTGGCGGGCCCTGACTCATGGCAAGATGCCTCCCATACGCCACAAGAATGTGGAGAACGTGGAAATCGTGCGCCGATTGTTCCGCAAGCTGGAACCGGATTTGGCTGGCCCGCAGATTGGCAAGAACTCGCCCTTTGGCTGACCCACAAGAAGGGAATCAATATTACACTTTATCGGCGATCCACTTGGATTGACCAGATTCAGCGGCAGCTTGCAACCAAGCTGATCATGCCCGCGCCTTATCACGAGGTGTATCAACAGGAGGGATCCAAAAGTGAAGTATGCTTTCTTCCCCGGCTGCGTTTCCCAGGGAGCCGCGCCGGAACTCTATCCTGCAGCTAGATTGATCTGCGACCGCCTCGGCATTGATCTGGAAGAGATTCCGGGTTGGACCTGCACCGGGGCCGGAGTATTGCAAGAGAAAAACCAGTTCTTTGGCGATACCTTGAATGCCCGCAATTTTGCCAAGGCGGAACAGATGGGCCTCCCCATTCTGACCATTTGCAGCACCTGCCAGGGCGTTATGGCCCAGGCAAATAAGCGAATGCTCAAAGACCCTGAATACCTGACAGAGATCAATTCCCACTTGGCTGAAGAGGGATTGGAATACAAGGGCACTGCCGAGCCCAAGCATCTTCTTTGGATCCTGATTGAGGATGTGGGACTGGACAAGGTTACCGAGCTTGTTACCCGTCCATTGGCTGGAATTCGAATGGCCCCCTTTTACGGCTGCTACATAGTGCGTCCTACTGAGGCGCTGGACATCGAGGAGCATCCGGAACGCCAGACGTCGCTGGAGACGCTAATTGAGACCTTGGGCGCTACGGTTGTCGACTTTGAGGGCAAGACCCGCTGTTGCGGTTTTCCGATCCTGACGATCAATGAGAAGAACTCCATGGCGATGGTGGGAAAACACACTTCCGAGGCCAAGGACTTGGGTGCCGATGCCATGGTCACGCCATGTCCCCTTTGTCATCTCAACCTCGACGGGTACCAGCCAAAAGCGGCGGCCCAGTTGAAGCGTAAGGTTGACTTGCCTATTCTGCATATGCCTCAAGCCATCGGGCTGGCCATGGGCATCTCCCCACAAGAGCTTGGCCTTCAAAAGCATATAATGAGTACTCAACCGTTGACTGTTAAGCTGGGTGCAGGTCGGTAAAGACCCCGTAAATTGCGGATAGCAGTTGAAAAAGGATAATTTGACGGCGGCGCCAAGTTTGCGCCGCCATTTCTTTGGCTGCCTATTTGGCTACCCTCCAGTGCCTTCGGCTTAGATGAAAATGGAGACTTATGCAACCTTCGGTCGCACCAATACCTGAAGTACCTGAAGACTGGCAAAAGGCGTTGGCTATTGTCGCCCATCCCGACGATCTGGAATACGGCGGAGCTAGCGCTATAGCCAAATGGACGGCTCAGGGCAAAGAGGTCACGTATTTGATGGTGTCCAGCGGTGAAGCTGGCATTGACAGTATGCATCCATCGGAAGTCGGATATTTACGCGCCAGAGAAGAGATAAACGCGGCCGCCGTTGTTGGGGTGAACGTCGTGGAGTTCCTCAACTACCCAGACGGCATAATTGAGTACGGGCTACCATTGAGGCGGGACTTAAGCCGTGCCATACGCCGGCATCGCCCCGATGTTCTTATCACACTCAATTACCACCTGAAGTTCTCCTCGGGTCACTTGAACATGGCCGACCATCGCAACGTAGGTCTGGCGACACTCGACGGTGCCAGAGACGCTGGTAATCGCTGGATTTTCCCTGAGTTGGTGACTGAAGGATTGGAACCGTGGAACGGTGTCCGATTCGCGGTGGTCTTGGGTGTCGATCAACCCACTGCCCGCCATGGTATAGATGTGTCTGGCTATTGGGAGCAAGGTCTCGAGTCACTACGTCAGCACCAAGCCTACCTGGATAACTTGGGCGCCGCCGCGTCCAATACATTCCAGATCCTCACCACTCACGCCAGCCAGTCGGGGAGAGCCCTTGGTTGCGAGTACGCAGTATTGGCCGAGTTGGTGATGATTAACGAACCGTGGAGCTAGAGGCAACCGAAAGTCACTCGGCGGTCTGGCACATTGCCACTTCGCCTCGCACCTCGTCGCCTCATAACTATTCCTGCTGCCACGTACTATCAAGGTCTCTGACTGACCGGTAAAGCGAAATGGCTTGTCAAGAACCTGGCATACAGCACTCAAGGGAAGCTGAACCATTCGCACACAAGATTGAGGGGATAGCACTTCCTATCCCCTCAATCTTTTGCCCACAATCTCGGTAAAGGGACTGTGCTTTAGCCGAACGCAGCCGCCCTGACTTTGTGACCCATTCCAGTTACTTGACCAGAGTCGGCACAACTTCGCTGGCGGCATCCAACGTCCGTTGCACGTCCTCTTCAGTGTGCGCCAGGGAAGGATAATATTTCTGGGGCCAGCCCTTCAAAATTCCTCTCTCCAGCATGCCGTGGTTGAGGCGACTCATCAGTCCGCCGTCAGCAGCCAAACCGTCCCGATAGTTGTAAACCGGGGTGTCAGAGAAGTAAATGTCGAAGATAGCAGCTTCTCCACAACTCTGAACGGTAAAGCCGTTTTCTGAACAGATCTCCACCAAGCCTTCCCGCAGTCTGTTGCCTGTACCACGCAGGCGCTCGTATGTTCCTTCTTTCCTGAGTTCCGCGAGGGTGGCCAACCCAGCGGCGCAGGCAACGGGATTGCCATTCAGGGTTCCAATCTGGTTTACGTAGTCATCCGAATCGACCAGGGCCGAGTCATACACGGACATTATGTCTTCCCGCCCCATCACTGCGGCCAGCGGATAACCGCCGCCCATGATTTTACCCATGGAGCAGAGGTCAGGAGTGACCCCGTAATATACCTGTGCCCCGCCGTATTCCAACCGGAATCCGGTTACGACTTCGTCGAAGATCAGGGGAATATCGTATCGTTTGGTCAGCTCTCTCAACCCTTGCAGGAATCCGGACTTGGGTGAGATGATCCGTTGGACCGGTTCGACAATAACGGCAGCCAACTCGTCATGGTGCGCTTCAATGATGGTGGCCGTGGTGTCCAGGTCATTGTAGGGCGCTACAAGCATCAAGTCCTGAATGGCCTTGGGAATACCTCCGCTATTTGGCACGGCTTGGGGAAACTCCTCCGCGGAGGAAGGTGTTACGCTCATCAGCGCATAGTCGCTTGTGCCGTGGAATCCGCCTTCGAATTTCAACACTTTTTCGCGTTTCCGATAAGCCCTGGCCGCCCGCATACATTGAAAGCATGCATCAGTCCCGCTGGTGGTGAATCGTACCTTGTCCGCGCATGGGACAGAGTTAACAAGTTCCTCAGCCAGCAAAACGGCCTTTTCATTGGTAGTGAAGAAGGTACTGCCCTGCCCTACAGCTTCAATGACTGCTTCTACTACGGCGGGGTGGGCATGGCCGAGGACCATGGGCCCTGAACCCATCAACCAGTCTACGTATTCGTTTCCGCTAACGTCCCAAATGTGGGAGCCCCTGCCTTCACGGGCCAGAAAATTCACCGATTCCGGAAAATTGGTGTTGCCCGACCCACCCCCGGGCAGGTACCGGGCCGCCTTGTCCAAGAGTTCCCTTTCTCGCGAGCTCCGTCCAGCCACTTTCTAACCCTCCCACCAACGCATAAATTTATACTCTTGATACCATTTTACAATAACTGAACTGTTTGTGTACCACCCACATAGGAACGGCTTCAAGCGAATCCGCTTGAAGCCGTCAAACCACTCTGTTTTTGCTATGTTAGAGGGAGCACACAACTCATGTGAAATGTGGATGAGTGCTCCGACGATAATGTTGCTTTGTCATTATTGTCAGGATTGCTGCGCCTTCGCATTTCGCATTACTTCGACCAACTCCTGGACGCTGGCCGCAGAAGCCTCGAGAGCCTTCTGCTCGTGATCCATGAGCTTGATCTCGATTACCTGTTCCATGCCGCCTGCGCCGACCTTAATGGGAACTCCCACGCAAAGCCCATTGATCCCGAACTCGCCCTCCAGATAAGCGCAGCCGGGTAAAATCCGCTTTTTGTCCAGCAGAATGGCCTCCACCATTTGGGTTATCGAGGCTGAGGGAGCGTAGAAGGCGCTACCTGCCTTGAGCAGGGCAACAATCTCGCCACCACCCTGGCGCGTCCGCTGCACCAGAGCTCCCACGGTTTCCTCGGACAACATTTCGCTAATAGGAATTCCACCTACCGTGGTGTATCTGACCAGAGGCACCATGTCATCGCCGTGACCGCCAAGTACATAAGCCTGAACGTCCTCTACGGAGACATTCAATTCCTGGGCAATAAAAGTACGGAACCGGGCTGTGTCCAACACACCCGCCATTCCAAACACCCGATTGCGGGGAAAACCACTGGACTCGAGGATGTTCTGGCACATGGCATCCAAGGGGTTGGTAACGGCGAGGATGATGCAATTCGGGGAATACTTGACCACCTGCTCGGTTACCGCCGTGGTGATGTTCATGTTGGTCAAGAGGAGGTCGTCCCTACTCATACCGGGACGCCGCGCAATTCCCGCCGTGATGACCACCACGTCGGAATTAGCGGTGGCCTCGTAATCATTGCTGCCGATCACCTGGGCGTCAGATCCGATGACCGGTCCCGATTCCAGCATATCCAGGGCCTTTCCCTGGGGGAGGTCTTCGACTACGTCTACCAGGACGGTATCGGCGTAGCCCAACTGGTGAATTCGCTGAACGGCAGTAGCGCCCACGTTGCCGGCTCCTACTACGGTTACTTTGCTTCTCATCTGGTTAGTGCTCCTCCGTTTATTTGGATTGGTTTGGCCGTCTGCCTAGCATATGAGACCAAGGGACAGCGGTACCCTTTGTTCTTGTTCAGCACGTTTCAATCCTTGACCGGCACGGTTCGGTTCCGTTGTCAGCCAGCATTATTGCGGACAGCCCCATAGCAATGCCCACATTAGCCTGGCGTTGATTCCTGCTTGCATCGCAAGGGCCCTAAGGGCGCCCTCTAGGTCCCGGCAAGATTAACCTGATTTAATATCTCTCCTCGGTAATTCCAGTTGAAGAGAGGCGACTGTTAGTCACCTTGCTTTCAGGTTCTTATGAAACGACCGGCTGAGAACCACGCCTCCGAAGGTCAGTGTGCTACTAGATTGCGTCCAAAATCGCATTCAGGGTTGCGCTGGGGCGCATGGCTTTGGCCGCCAAATCACTGTCGGGGCGGTAATAGCCGCCGATATCAACTGGCTGTCCTTGAGAATCGTTCAACTCTTGTACGATTTTCTCTTCGCTGTCAGTCAACTGCCGGGCTACTTCGGTGAAGCGGGTTTGCATCTCCTGGTCCTTGTTCTGGTTGGCCAGCATCTGCGCCCAGTAAAGGGCGAGGTAGAAATGGCTCCCGCGAGTATCCAGCTCATTTACCCGACGTGAGGGCGCCCTCTGGTACTCCAGGTGCTCCCCTATCGCCTGATCGAGGGTCTCCGCAAGCAGTCTTGCCTTATCGCTGTTTAGCGCCTCGCCGAAATGCTCAAAGGAGGCAACCAGAGCGCAGAATTCTCCCAGCGAATCCCACCGTAGATGTCCCTCTTCCAGGAACTGCTGCACATGCCTGGGCGCCGATCCACCCGCGCCAGTCTCGAACAAACCGCCGCCATTAAGAAGGGGTACGACCGAAAGCATCTTGGCGCTGGTGCCCAATTCCAGGATGGGGAAGAGATCGGTCAAATAATCCCGCAACACGTTGCCGGTCACTGCAATCGTGTCCTGGCCGGCTCGGCTGCGAGCCATCGTCGCCCGCACGGCATCGATGGGAGACATTGTGCTAATGTCCAAACCGGTCGTGTCATGGCTGGGCAGATACTGGTTTACTTTCTTGATCAACTCAGCATCGTGGGCCCGGTTCGGATCCAACCAGAATATGGCCGCCTGGCCTGTGATCCTGGCCCGAGCGACCCCAAGCCTGACCCAGTCCTGAATAGGAGCGTCTTTTGTCTGGCACATACGGAATATGTCGCCTTCCTCGACGATTTGTTCCATAAGTGGCTTTCCTGACGCGTCTACGACTCTGATCGACCCGTTGCCAGGAGCTTCAAAGGTCTTATCGTGGGATCCGTACTCTTCGGCTGCCTGGGCCATCAGCCCTACATTGGCGACGCTACCGATGGTGGACGGATCATACGCCCCATGTTCCTTGCAGTCGTCAATTGAGGCTTGATATAGGGTCGCGTAGGAGCGATCAGGAATCAGCGCGACGGTGTCGTGCAATTCGTTGTCGGGACCCCATGAGCGTCCGCCATCGCGGATGATGACGGGCATTGAAGCGTCAATGATCGTATCACTTGGTACGTGCAGGTTGGTGATTCCCCTGCTGGAATTCACCATGGACAGTGCCGGGCGGTTATCATAAATTACCTGAATGTCTGCCTCGATTTCCGCTCTCTTGTCCTCAGGAAGAGCTTGAATCTTTGTAAGGAGTTCGGCAACACCGTTGTCCGGATCCACCGCGAGTTGGGCCAGCACCTCGCCATGCTTTTGGAACAAGTCCTGGAAGAAAACCGACACGCAATGGCCGAAAATAATCGGGTCCGACACCCGCATCATGGTGGTCTTAACATGGAGGGACAGCAGAACGTCGTCGGCCTTGGCTTTATCCATTTCGTCGGCGAAAAACTGGCGCAACATCCTGACATTCATCACGGCGCAGTCGATAATTTCTCCGGCCTGGAGAGGAATACCGGACTTGAGAACCGTAACGGTCCCGTCACCAGCTACAAACTCAATTGCGGCGGTCCCGGCCTCTGTCGTCGTAACGGCAACTTCACTACCGTAGAAGTCCCCGCTGTTCATGTGTCCAACACGAGTTTTGGATACGTCCGGCCAGTCCTGCATCATCCGATGAGGATTCCGTTTGCCATGCTCCTTCACTGCCGTGGCGGACCGTCGGTCGGAGTTCCCTTCCCGTATGACCGGGTTGACTGCGCTGCCCAGCACCCTGGAATAGCGAACCTGGACCTCGCGTTCCTCGTCCGTCGCAGGTTCGTCAGGGTAGTCAGGAATATCGTAGCCCTTGTCCTGCAGTTCCGCGATCGCAGTCTTCAGCTGGGGAATTGAGGCGCTGATATTGGGCAGCTTTACAAGGTTCGCTGACAGCTCCAAGCACAACTCGCCGCACATGCGAAGATAGTCGGGGATTTTTTGCTCTTCCGTCAGTTTATCCGGGAAATTGGCGATAATACGCCCAGACAACGAGATATCCCAAGTTTCCAGTTCGATACCCGAACCCTTGGTGAAAACCTGGAGAATTGGCAGCAGCGAGTGCGTAGCCAAGGCGGGAGCCTCATCAGTTTCCGTGTAAATTATCTTGGCATCTTCTGCCATTTTCCTCTCCTTACTAAGTAAATATTAACGGCCTTAACCAGTTGCCAGGATAGGCTAAGCTACTGACTCGGCCATCTGAGTTCTTCACTAGTTTTCTATCATGAAACAAGACCCTTTTGAGGGGTCGATACCTTCCGGGCCCGAAGCAGGTTACATTGATGTGAATGGACAGCAGACATTAGGATGTTGGCGTTTTCCAAGTTGAGCCACTTGTCTCCTGGCCTGGGAGAGTGAGTAGTGGCTTTACGATTAAAGAGAAGTCCTTAACCTCTTTCTGAGTAGCGCCGAAAATGGAATGCATCGGGGCTGACCGGTTCATGATGGGCTGGCCATTGATGATTCGTATTCAACCTCACCAAGGCTCCTTTGTCCTACAGCAGGTGCTCGAATGCATTCTGGGGGTCGTGGGCTACGGCGGGACCGATGACTTCGTCTCCCACTGCCATGATACTTGGGGGAGTTGTCCTCGCTGAAGTCCATTTATTGGGACTGGAGATTCATCCTTTCGACCCGCTCTAGGTGCTCTTCGAACTCCCCACCGAAGTAATTCTTCGCTGCCTCGATATGAGATTTATAAGCCAACTCCCTATTCTTTACACACATTGACCATACGATTGGCGCAGGCAACAGCCATCGGCCCACCTAGTGGGAGGAGGCTCGCACATTATACAATGAATGGGGTCTACTAGGTAGCCCCGCAAGCGATTTCCAGTTGGAACAACTATTATCCTTCCTTGAGCGGCCAGAAAGTTGTATCATCTATAAACCGTTCTCTATCAACCAGAGATGTACAATGCCTTGACCCTCGGAGCGGCTGCTGTCGTCATAAACACATCAGGCTGGAAAAGGAATTGAGAAACCTCGGCAACCTTCTGGTTCACTTATTTAACCGTCAGGGAAGGATGGATCGGATCTTTCCGTCCTCCGTCCATGATCGTTGCCTGTTCTGTGAAGAGGAGATTGCCGACACGACCGCCTATAAGAATTATCGCGTTTGTCCTTACTGCCGCTTCCACTATTCCTTATCCGCTCGCCAGAGAATCCAACTCCTGGCTGATAGAAGGAGCTTCAAGGAATCCCACAAGTACCTCAATTCCCTGGCGCCAATTTCATTTTCGCAACGGGGGCCCTACCGCAATCTCGTAAGCAAGGACCAGAATCGTACTGGCTTAACCGAGGCCACGGTAACCGGAACGTGCCGTATTGACGGCATCAGGATAATGCTGGTTGTTCTGGACTTTGGCTTCATGGGCGGAAGCATGGGTAGCGTGGTGGGCGAGAAGATCGCATTAGGGCTGGAAGCGGCTGCTCGCCAGGACTTGCCCCTGGTGGCTGTGGTAACCGGAGGTGGGGCCCGTATCCAGGAGGGCGTGCTCTCTTTAATGCAGATGGCCAAGACCGTGACAGCGGCCAACCGGTTCAAGTCAAAGGGACTTCCTTTCATCGTTGTGTTGGCCAATCCTTCGACGGGCCAGGCCTATGCCAGCTTTGCCAATCTGGCTGACGTCATCCTGGCGGAACCAGGGTCGCTCATTGGACTGTCTCCACTTCGAGCTCTGCGAGAATTATCCGCAACTCCATTGCCCCCGGATGCGCACACTGCAGAGTCCCACCTGGAACACGGATTGCTCGACAACGTAATTGACCGGGAGTCACTAAAGGTTCGATTGACAACCCTGCTGAAAATGCTTACCAGTCAGAAGCTTGGCAAGGGTGAATTTCAGCCGCCAGCAAGAAACCGGCGTGCGGTGGGGCCCGACCCCGAAGTGTGGGAAGCGGCGGGAATTACCAGGCATGGCGAACGGCCCTCGGCAACCTACTACATCCGCAATGTCCTGGGCCAATTTTTTGAATTGCACGGTGACCGTCTTAGCGGAGACGACGGGTCCATAGTAACCGGAGTGGGTTACCTCTTCGACAAACCTGTTGCTGCGATAGGCCAGCAGAGACCCTATTCACTGGATGGAGCCAGGTATCATGTCAATCCGGAGGGATTGCGAAAGGCCCAAAAGCTGATAAGCCTGGCAGTGAGGTTCAAACTGCCTATTGTTACTTTCATCGATACTCAGGGAGCAGACCCGGGGCTGGAAGCGGAGGAGCACGGAATTGGCAATGCCATTGCCACCACTCTCTCCACCATGTTGGAAGCGCGCGTCCCTATAGTTTCCGCCATCATAGGCGAAGGAGGCAATGAGGGGGCCCTGGCTCTCGGCATCTCAGACCGCATAATAATGCAGCAATACGCAATTTTCTCCCCTATCTCATTGAACCGCACGCCAGGGGGACCTTATGGGGACCCCGAATTGGATCGAGAAGCAGCGGAAGCCCTTATGCTTACGGCGCGAGATTGCCTGGAATTGGGCATCATCGATTCAATAGTTTCAGAGCCCCTGAACGGAGCACACAATAACCCCAAGGAGGCTGGTTCAATCCTGAAGAATGAAATCTCCAGACGAATTAAGGAGGTTTCCAGGCACTCGCCAAGCAAGTTGGTCGGAGAGCGGTATAAGAAATTCCGGCAAATGGGGGAATCCAGCGCCTATTCGCAGGAAGCAATGGACCGGGAAGTGGAATTGTTGTTACAAATCTCGGCTAATTCGCGCCGCTCCGTCGCCAAAATGTCTACGCCAAGAAAAGGGACTCCGGAAAAGGCATCCGAAGCCCCTGTTGTTCCCTTGGAGGTTGACTAGACCCCTTAGGCAAGCTTAAGCGTTTGCCAAGTCTAGTCTGAATAGGTCTAACCCGGTTCCCTTCCCAGCGCCTTCAGGCTGCTCTTCATTCCTTCCACCAAGTGAGAAAACTCTTCTCCCACTGCCGAGTCAAGGAGCGCAGTGGGGCAACTGCTGTCCCGGTAAGCAGACCTCAACTCAAGCGCTCCGAGGTAAGGGGCGTCGACCTCTTTAGCCAGGTTTTCGCCGCCGCCTTGCCCGAAGATGTCCCCCGTGTAGTTTTCCACAATACCTACCACGTTCAGGTTCAGCTTGCGGATCATGTTGATGCACCGTTTGGCATCAATGTTGGCCAGTTCCTGGGGGGTACTGACCACCACAAAACCATCCATTGGCAAGGTCTGCATTACCGTTAAGGGCGAGTCGGAAGTACCGGGGGGCATATCCACTATTAGATAGTCCAGATCGCCCCAGTCAGTCGATTGAAGGAACTGGTTAATGGCGTTGTGAATCATGGGACCGCGCCAGATAATTGCTTCGTCTTCCTTCTCTTGGAAAAAGGACATGGAAATTACCTTTACGCCCCACTTTTCCGCCGGAATGATTTGGCCGTTAACGTAGTCTGCCTTTTCGGTTACACCCAACACCTTGGTTACGTTGGGACAGTCGATGTCCACGTCCAAAAGGCCGACACTATTTCCGTCCTGGGCCAGAGTTGCCGCCAAATTTACCGCAACGGTGGTCTTGCCCACCCCGCCCTTGCCACTGTAGACACCAATCTTAGTCTTTATGGTCGACAAGCGTTCAGTAATCTGTCGTTTCTGCTGCCAACTGCGCTTGATCTGCTCCAGCCGTGCATTATCCTGGGGCGTCGTCATATATCCTCTCAGCCGAGCCGGCTAAACTGACCGACCAAGCGAACCTTCTTTGGGTTATTGAGCACTGTTAGATGCCAAGCATCATGCGGGCTTCTTCACTGATCATTTCGGGGGACCAGGGCGGGTCAAAGGTCAGCTCGATTTCCACTTCTTCAACCCCGTCGAGATCCTGGATGGCCCACTCTGCCTGCTGAGCAATGTGGGGCCCCATTCCGCAACCGGGAAAGGTAAGCGTCATCTGGACGAATACATTGTTCTCGTCAGTGACCTGCACGTCGTAGATGAGACCCAGGTCAACAACATTGACAGGAATTTCCGGATCATAAACGGTCTTGAGAGCCTCGTAGATTTCTTCGCTTGTCAGTTCGGCCGGCATAATGCCTCCTTATCCAAATGGACTGGATTCAGTATATGGAACCCTGCCCCCAGGGTCAACGACTGGCAAAAGGCATAAGTGTCTGTTGCAGTCCGCGGCCAACACAAACATTGTGCCCACATCCAGAAGTCTTGACCAAGGAAGGGTAACGTTAAGGGATCAACAGGAGCTTACCCGTGGTTGCCCTGGACGCCAACTGCCGGTGAGCCTCAGGGGCCTCCGCAAGTTGGAAAAGGTGTTCCACCCTTAGCTTCAATTCACCGGAAAGTACCCACCCCAAAACATCTCCGGCCCGCTGTCGCAATTCTTCCTGGGTCACCGTGTAATCACCTAGACCCGGGCGGGTCAAATACAGGGAGCCATTGCCTAAGATCCTGGGGTCAATGGGCGGCACAACGCCACTGGCCTGACCGTAAAGGACCATGTAGCCTCGCCTGGCAAGGCAACTGATACTCTTGTC
This sequence comes from Dehalococcoidia bacterium, assembly GCA_965215975.1. Taxonomy (GTDB): domain Bacteria; phylum Chloroflexota; class Dehalococcoidia; order Lucifugimonadales; family UBA3495; genus Bin22. The sequence continues at coordinate 3,177,642 of OZ244136.1, forward strand.
AAACGTCGTGAGGCCTACGGCATCGTAGACCGCCTGCAAACCCGCGCCGTTGGTTGCATCCTTGATAACATCTGCAAAGTCTTCTTGGGTATAGAGAATAACGTGGTCGGCGCCTGCACTCCGAGCCAGTTCAGCTTTTTCTTCCGTGGATACTGTTGAAAAGACATACCCCCCCAATTTCTTGACCATCTGGATAAGGAGCAAGCCTACCCCACCGGCGCCGGCGTGAACTAGCACTTTGTCGCCAGGCTGCACCGGGTAGGTGGAGTGACAAAGGTAATGAGCCGTCATGCCCTGGAGCATTGCAGCAGCACCTTCTTTGGCGCCGAGGCCTTCTGGCATTTTCACCAACCGGGCTGCAGGGACGACTGCCTGTTCTGCATAGGATCCCTGGCTGCTGCTGTAAGCGACAACATCGCCCTCCCTCAGGTCGGTTACGCCCGACCCAACAGCCCGAACAACACCCGCGCCTTCTACTCCTATTGTCCGGGGCAAGGGGGGCCCAGGGTTGATACCAGCTCGGCTGTAAATATCGGTAAAGTTGACGCCGACTGCCTGAATCTCCACCAAGGCATCTGCTTCACCAGGAGTCAATTCGGCGATGTCCCGGTATTGCATTACCTCGGGCCCGCCGAATTCATCTATCTGTACGGCTTTCATGCTTGCTCCTCTTATCTGGAATGAGTGTCGAAGCTATCATTCATTTCTACGTGCCAGCCGTAGTATAACATCAGGAGCGCCAACTCCGACCCTTGACCCCGAACCGAAAACGTCCCATGGGGATTGGGCAAAACCCTGACCACCTATTGGAACCGATGCATTCCAGGGAATTTCGGGGCTCCGGCATCCGGCGTTGTTGCCAGGCAATCATTCGACGAATTTGAAGACCTTCCTGGCATCCCGAATGTGTGCCAATGGAATGGCAATGGCACGGCGGGTACATATTCAATCTGGCCATCGAGAGCAACATACTTTTAGGCAACACCGCCCCTTAAGCAACACCGTAGGCCGAATTGCCAGTGCCTGCAATAACTGTTACCATACAGACAATTTAGCAGTTCCCTCTCCTCTTCGACACCGCAGTACTTTCAGTGAAAGGACCTGAGGGCAGTGAGTAGAAATCCCCTACAGTGGAGAGGCTCTACGTGCTTCCAGCAAATGGGGCCACGGTCGCGCTTCGTGACTTCTGCTTCCCTTTCTAGTGAGACTTTTATTAACCTTGGTTGTTGTCGCAGAACGGTGGGGCGTTCACATTACCAGACCTTTTGGAAGGACCATCGATTTCCCAGGAGCGAGGGGAGAAGCCTCCGTGATCGACAACCGCCTAGCTGGCGTCAGGCACCGGTCGCTTATTCCGCGGTCTGAATGAAGTCGCTTTTTCAGAATTCTTAAGGAGGTACCCTTTTGGTTACGCCCAACAATATTGCCGCCGAATCCGTCGCTACTCCTGCAGATACTTTGGAAAAGGCGGCTCCTTCAAACTTACACGAAGCTCTTGGCCTGTTTGTTGCAGACAAAAAAAGCGGTAAGAACGCCAAGAAACCCATGGATGGGCACCAGGAGATAATCCGATTCATTGATTGGTACGGACGAGACCGGAAAGTAAACGACCTTTCTCCCAGCTTGGTCGAAGGGTACGCTCGAGAATTTTCCCTGCGGGGAGCTGAAGCGCAGAAGCGCCTGACTCCTGTAAAGGAATTTCTCGTCTTTCTGAGAAAGATGGAATGGATCGAAATAAACCTTGCCGTCCATTTGAGAGCCAGCCGGGCCCGTCGAACCTTGTCAGGGCGACAGACTGCGGCCGCTAATGGCCGGTCTGGGCCTCGTCTTAGCGAGGAAGGTTACAACCGGTTGATCGCGGAACTGGACAAGTACAAGGTAGAAAAGGTGAAGGCGGACTCGGAAGTCAAGGAGGCCATGGCCGGCAAGGACTTCCGGGAAAACGCGCCGCTGGACGCTGCAAAAGAACGTCAGGGATTCGTAGCAGCCAAAATCAGGGAGTTGGAAACTGAAGTCGCCAGCGCACAGATACTTTCTGGTGAAGCCCAGGCCAACGCGGGCAAGAGAGTTGTGGTGGGCAGCAGCATCACCATCAAGGACGTCTCATCCGGGAAGAGAATTAACTATACTCTTGTGGACAAACGGGAAGCCGACGCATCTTCGGGTAAGATTTCCACAGTTTCCCCGGTCGGACAGGCGCTGCTTGACCGGACGGTAGGAGACACGGTGAACATCACGGTGCCTAAGGGTGCCCTTAGTTACCTGATAGAAAAAATCGGCGCTTAACGCCTTTTTCGGCCCAGACTGTTGGATGCTCGGTGGCCCGGTTGGCCAAGAGGGTTCCAATATGGAAGCAAATAAGAGGGGTGAGTCAAACTCACCCCTCTTCCGCGTTCCCTAATTCTGTGAATTGCTATGGAAACGGCCCTGGTTAAAAAATCACTAATCCAGCTTGTTAAGTTCCTCCAGCACCATTTCGGGGTTAGGGAGTGTGCCCGGAGCGTAGGTTTCCCGGAACCGGACTACCCCGTCCTTATCCACAATGATAACGGCCCGCGTGCCGGCGCCCCGCTCCTCATTCCACAAGCCGTAGGCGGTGGTTACTTCACCCTTGGGGTGCCAATCGGACAACTCAGGGTAGGGCAGTCCACCCATGGCGGTGCTCCAGGCCCGGTGGGCGGCAACGTGGTCGCAGCTGATGCCCATAACTTGGGCATTCGCCTCTTGGAACCGGTCATAGAAGGACCGGAAAGAGGTAGCTTGCGTGGTTCAACCAGAGGTAAAGTCAAAGACGTGGAAGGATAAAATGACCCTTTTGTCGCCTTTGAACTGGCTGAGGGTAAAGTCGCCCTCACTCACCGAAGGCAATTTGAAGTCAGGCGCAACATCGCCAATTTCTGCTGGCATATATCACCTCTGCAAGATGGGTAATGGTCCGCACCTCGTGCGGAATAGCGCCCTGATTATACTCCATAAGAAGGCGCGGTACTAATGGCGCATGGTACCAATCACGAATGACGGTGAATGGAGGAATCTGGCGTCTACCCAACCATCGATGCCCGTGCCATAATGCAGACCAACCTCACATCATGTCCCAAAGGCCTTGGAGGAAAGAATGGAAGTCTACGAATGCATTCGCAGCCGGAGGACGGTACGACAGTATAAGCCCGATCCGGTGCCCGAATCTGTGATCATGAAAATTCTGCGGGCGGGCCGCTGGGCCCCCAGTTCCAGCAACTCTCAGCCGTGGAACTTCGTGGTGGTCACCAACGCTGATACCATTGCCAAACTGGCAGAGGTCGCGACCCAAGGGGCATTTATCGCGCAGGCCCCTCTGGTGATAGCTATCCTAATGTCTCCGGGGGCCCCCAGACCTCAGCTTGACGCCGGGCGTGCTCTCCAGCAGATGGAGCTGGTGGCTTGGGACGAAGGACTGGGCACCTGCTTTGTGGGAGTTCGCGCCGAAGAGCAGCAAGTAGGAGTGAAGGAGGTGCTGGGTATACCTCCTGACTTCCACCTCATCACGCTGATGCCCTATGGGTACCGAACCGGGCTGCCCTCGGGCCGACCCAGTGTACCCCGTAAACCTATGGAGGAGATTGCCCACCGAGAGCGGTTCGGCAATCCCTATGTCTCCGGGTAAATCACAGAACAATTTATGGGAGGAATGCCATGCCTTACGCCAATGTGAACGGAATAAACCTGTATTACGAAGACTACGGCCCCAGGTCCGGCCCAGCGGTGATTCTGACTCCCGGCGGCCGGAACGACACCAATGGCTTGCGACCTATCGCCGCCCTGTTGTCCGCGCACTGCCGAGTCATCCTGCACGACCGGCGCAACTGCGGCAAGTCGGACGTAGTTATTGACGATGAGCCTTCGGAACAGCACAGTTGGGCCAAGGAGATGGCCGATTTGTTGTTGCAACTAGGCGCCGCCCCGGCCTACGCGGTGGGCGGTTCGGCCGGTTCCCGCACCAGCCTGACCATGGCAGCATTGCGCCCCGAGGTTGTAAAGGGCGTGTTTGTTTGGGAGGTCAGCGGCGGTCCCAACAGCGCCGCCGAAACCGCCCCCAACTACTACGGCCAATTAATCACGGCAGCGCAGCAGGGCGGGATGCCAGCGGTAGCGGCGACGGAATACTTTGCCCAACGCATTAAGGACAACCCGGCCAACGAGGAAAAACTGCTATCCATGGACCCGTCAGAGTTCATCGCTATAATGAGCCAATGGCGGGATACCTACTCGGTTCCCAACCCGGTCGGCGAACTCACCGAGGCGCAGTTGGCCGGAATCGCCTGCCCGGTGGTGTTGTTCGAGGGCAACACGCCCGACGAGGTGCACCACAAGTCGGCGGCGGAAAGCGCGCACCGTCTGATACCAAACTCGGAACTGCGACCGTCGGCGTGGACCCACGAGGAATGGGACATCATCGGACAGCACGACCACACTTTCCCCGGCATAGCAGCCACCAACCGCTACCACATGAAGGCAACATTCTATTCAGCCCAACTACTGGAATTTATCACCAAGGTTGAGGCGATGGAGCCGGCGACTGTGGGCTAGAAGAGCCCTAAAAGTGCGACCACCGTGGCCGTACCCCTTTGCGGGTCGAAGACAGGGGCGGGATTGAATCCCGCCCCTGTCGTTTTTCTCCGGACTTAGCCTCTCTCTTTAACTCCCATTCTTCTCTGCCAGAGCCTCCAGTACTGCTCCGGGGGTTATGGGCAATTTTCGGATCCGGGCGCCGGTGGCATGATAAACCGCATTGGCCACGGCGGCCAAGGGCGGAATAATGGGTCCTTCACCCACGCCCCGCAGACCGAAGGGATGGCGAGGATTCGGCACTTCGATGATTACAGCATCGATCATGGGCATGTCCAGGGTAGTGGGCATCCGGTAATCCAGGAAGCTGGAATTAGCCATGGTTCCGTCGGGAGTGAAGAAATACTCTTCATTCAACGCCCAACCGATTCCCTGCACCGTGGCCCCTTGAATCTGTCCTTCAACGAAGCTGGGATGTACCGCCTGCCCTGCATCCAGGAACGCTGTGAAACGAATTATGTCAACCTTTCCAGTCTCCGGGTCTACCTCGACGTCCACGATGTTACCGGCGAATATCGGGCCCACGCCGGTGGAAGCGGCTGACGTGGAAGCAGTCACGGGACCGCCGGTACGCATGAGTCGAGTTGCAAGTTCTTTAAAGGTAAGACGATCCTCGGTCTTGGCACAAACGAAAGCTCCATCCTGGAAGTCCACATCTTCGTCCTCGACTTCCCATAGCAAGGCGGCCCGCCCCTTCATACGCTCTTTGACTTCCTCAGCGGCAGCAATGGCGGCGAGCCCGGTATCGAAAGCGGTACGGCTACCGCCGGTATTAGCCGTGTAGCCCACGCTGTCGGTATCACCTACAGAGGGGTTTACATCCTCTGACGAGATGCCCAGGACCTCGGCAGCCTGCATGGCAATGGCGGTCCTGGTCCCCCCGATGTCCACAGAACCGGTAATTATGTTGATGGTTCCGTTACTGTTAACGTTAATGGTGGCCGACGAGGTCTGGCCACCCTGGGCGCGGAAAGCCACTGCAACACCTCGGCCGCGATTGGGCCCGCCAAGGGGCGCGTTGTAGTGGGGATGATTCTTCATGGCTTCTTCGACTTCGACGCAACCAAAAACCGAGTGGGGGACGCCATTGGGCATCCGGTCACCTTCTTTGACTGCATTCTTCAAGCGCAGTTCCATGGCGTCCATCCCCAGCTCGTCTGCCAGCTCATCAATGGCGCACTCCACGGTGAAGTTAGCCTGGGGTTGGCCTGGCGCCCGGTAAGACTGGGCCTTCTGCTTGTTGCAGACCACGTCGTAGCCGTCAACCAGCACGTTTTCAATGTTGTAGGACCCAAAACCCGTGATGGCGCCGCCGCCCACCGGAGCTCCGGGAAAGGCGCCGGCTTCGTAAACCATGTGGACCTGACCAGCAGTGATCACCCCGTCTTTCCTCGCGCCGATTTTCACCTTCATGAAAGTAGCTGAGGCCGGACCGCTTCCTTCAAAGACCTCTTTCCGGCTCATGGCGATCTTGACCGGTCGACCAGTCTTCTTGGCAAGAACAGCAGTTACCGGGGCCAGATAGGTCACGCCCTTGGCGCCAAATCCGCCGCCAATTTCCATGGGGACCACTTTCACCATAGATTCGGGCACGGCGAGGATTGAGGCGGTGGTGGAGCGAACGGCAAAGGCGCCCTGGGTGCTGGTCCAGACCGTCAATCGCCCGTCGGTAGACCACTGGGAAGTGGCGACGTGGGGTTCAATGTATCCTTGGTGCACCGTCTGGGTTTCATATTCGCGTTCGATGATTACGTCAGCTTCAGCGAATCCCTGTTCCACATCGCCCAATCTGTGCTGCAAATGTCCGGCAATGTTGCTGCGTTCCCCGGTATCGTCCCCGGGGCCAAACCGCTCGACCCGGAAGCGGGTGGTCATGTCGTCGTGCAGCAGCGGTGCGTCGTCCTTAAGCGCTTCGTGCAGATCCAGCACGACGGGCAAGACTTCGTAGTCAACCTCGATGAGGGAAAGGGCCTCTTCTGCCACGTGGGGATTTGTAGCGGCGACTGCTGCAACAGCATGTCCACGATAAAGGACCTTTAGGTCGGCCAGGATGTTTTCCGCAATAATTCGCGGATTACTTTGCGCGTTTTCAAAGTCTATTTTTGGCCGCTGCTGGACTATGGGGAAGTCCTGAGCAGTTGCTACTGCCATCACGCCGGGCAGGGCTTCGGCCTTGGTGGTATCGATGCTGCGAATCCGGGCGTGGGCGTAGGGGCTCCTGAGAATCTTGCCGTGCAGCATTCCTGGCAAGTTCAGGTCGGCGCCGAACCGCGCTGCCCCGGTGACTTTATCGTAACCATCGTGGCGCGCCGGACGGGTGCCAACCACGTTGTATCTTTTCTCGGCGGTGGTTGTCATTTGAAACCTCCCTGGCCTATCGGGGCCAATCCGAAGTATGGAAAAGGTTTGGAAGTCTGGATGGGCTTAGTCTAGGCAATGGGTCTGGGGGTGTCAATCCAGATTCGATGAGTATGGGTGTTCAGACAAAAATAGATAGCATGGAAGCCAAACCGTAGCTTTAATGTGACATCCGCCCTGCAGTCATGCCGGCCAGTGTGGTAAATTATTCCAATGGAAGCGACCTTTCAGCGGGGAGTTTACCTCCCCGAGCTTGACCTGTGGCTGGATTCCCTACGCAAGCGGGAGTTTGGCCTTATCTCCCACGCCCACTCCGACCATACTGCGAGGCACCTGCGTCCGGTCCTGACAGGAAACACCCGCCTCCTCTTGTCCGACTATTTAAAGCGCTCGGACCCCATAGCCCTTGGATACGGGGAACCGCTGGACCGAGGTGACTACACTCTAACCCTATACCCGGCTGGTCACTGCCTGGGTTCGGCCCAGGCTCTGATTACCAGCAAGTTGACCGGAGAACGACTGCTCTATACGGGAGACTTCAAATCCCGGCCCAGTCCAATCAACGAACCCCTGGAACCCGTGGAGTGCGACACGCTGGTTATCGAATCTACTTACGGCAAGCCGGAGTACGTCTTCCCTGCCGAGGAAAAAGTGCTCGAAACGGCATTTAATACGCTGGGGATGTGGCTCTCCAAGGGGGAACGTCCCGTCGTTCAGGGATGGCGCCTGGGGAAGGCCCAGGAGATTATGCACCACCTCTTGGCCCAGGGCTTTGAGTTGGTGGTAGAGGAGAGCATTTTCCAGGTGGCGGAACTGTACCAGGAAGCGGGAGTGGAATTTCCCGGGGAGTTTTCCTGCCTCAACGGCCACTGGGCCGAGGGACAGGTGCTGGTATGCCCACCTGGATTCCGGAAGGCTCGAGAGATGAATCTGGCATTCGGAAAGCGGTATATGGAGTTAACGGGCTGGGCCTCCGGCAAAGGTGGCCGTGGCTGGGGACGCCGCGGCGATGCCAGTCTGGCCTACAGCGACCACGCGGACTTCAACGACCTTGTGGGATATGTGGAAAGGGTACGGCCTCAACAGGTCTATACCGTCAACGGTTTTCCCGACCTGGCCGCCCACCTTCGAACCCTGGGTTACCCGGCGGTGCACCTGGATGGGAAAAATGGCCAGCAGGACAACGGTGGTTTTCAGATGAAGCTGGTTTAGTAGTTGGAGAGGTTTCGGAATCCATGCGACAGACTGTTCGAGAAGAGCTTGGAAAGAGAGTGAAATAACAGGACGATCCGAGCGGCCGTTATTTCATGTGGCGCGGTCCTGGATTCCGGCGTTTTTCCAAAACACGGAAAAGAGAAAGGGCGGGTGCTACGGCGCCCGCCCCTATTCTTTGCGCTGACCTGAAATCGAACCTAGTCCGGTGTAGTTCCCACGGCCGGGAGGTTGGCTTCCTCGTCGGCGGCCAGCATTCTGTTGACGGCGCTGAGGTAGGCCTTTGCACTGGCCACAATAATGTCAGTTGAAGCGCCCCGCCCGAAGAAAGTGCGGCCATCGTTCTCAATGCGGACCGTAACCGTACCGATGGAATCCAGCCCTTCGCTAACTGACTGGACATTGAAGTCCACCAGCTTGGCGGAGCAGCCGATGACCCGGTCTATGGCCTTGCAGGCCGCGTCAACGGGACCGTTACCGGTGGAGGCGTCCACAACTTCGTTGCCGGTCGAATCGACCAATTTTACGGTGGCGGTCGGGATATCATGGTCGCCACTGGAAAAGTGGATGTGCTCCAGCAGGTAACTGACTGGTTCGCTGGCGCTCCGCTTTTCCTCATCCATCAGGATTTCCAGATCGCGGTCGGTAACCTCCCGCTTCTTGTCGGCCAGTTCCTTGAAGGACTCGAAAACGGTGGTGACCTCTTCCCGGGAAAGACTGTATCCCAAGGCTTCAAGACGGGACTGCAGGCCCGCGCGACCGCTCAGCTTGCCCAACACCAGGCTATTGCCGGGCACCCCTACCCGTTCCGGCTGCATAACTTCGTAGGTGGAGCGATCCTTCAATACTCCGTCCTGGTGGATACCCGAAGCATGGCGGAAGGCGTTTTCACCAACTACCGCCTTGTTGGCCTGAACTGACATTCCGGTGATCCGGCTGACCAGGCGGCTGGTGGGGTAGAGCTGGGTGGTGTCGACATTGATGTCCACATTAAACAAGTCCTTGCGGGTATCCAACCCCATAATTATCTCTTCCAGGGAGGCGTTGCCGGCACGTTCGCCGATACCGTTGATGCAACCCTCCACCTGGCGGGCGCCGGCTTCGACGGCGGCCAGGCTATTGGATACTGCCAATCCCAGATCGTTGTGACAATGCACGCTGAGGGTAACCTTGTCCATGCCGGTTACCTTCTCTTGAACTTCCCGGAGCAGCCGGGCAAAGTCTGACGGGATAGCGTAACCCACCGTGTCAGCGATGTTGACCGTGGTGGCGCCGGCGCGGATTACCGCCTCTAGCATTTGAAACAGGTATTCGGGATTGGTACGAGTGGCGTCCATTGGAGAAAACTCGACGTCACTGCAATGACTCTTTGCCCGCTCCACCATGGTGACGGCCATTTCAATAACTTCTTCCCGGTTCTTTCGAAGCTGATGCATCACCTGAATGTCCGATGAAGACAGGAACACGTGAATACGAGGAGACTCGGCGCCCTTAATGGCTTCCCAGGCTTGATCCACATCATTAGGATGAGCCCTGGCCAGGGAACAAATCACCGGCCCACGGACTTCCCTGGCAATGGTGCTGACTGCCTGAAAATCACCCGGCGAACTTGCTGCAAAGCCTGCCTCGATGATGTCGACGTTCAGCTTTTGCAGTTGCTTGGCAATTTCGATTTTCTCGTCCACAGTCATGCCGATTCCGGCAGACTGCTCTCCATCGCGGAGGGTGGTATCCAGAAACCTGACAGAGTCGTTAGCCATAACCTTACCTTTCCTTCTTATCTATAGTTTGTGAGATGGGTTAACAACTTTTGCGGGAAAGGGAGGCCAGGGTCACGCAGTCCACCGCAGCCAGCCCAGCCAAGACCAGCGTACGATGGTGAACTGCTATGCAAGTTACCTCCGCATTCATTTTGTTACCTCCTGCCGGGGTGTTTACCGGCGCCTGCTGCCAATGCAGCGTCATGAACTTTCCCTGACCAAGGGGATTCCTGGGATCAACTCACAGAAAGGGTTTTCTCTATTTGGGGTCCATCCAGGGCATCATTGCCCGCAGCTCTTTGCCAATATTCTCGATGGGAGCGGTCTGGGCCGCCTCCCGCATGGGACCAAACCGTGGCCGACCTTCGTGGTTCTCGGTTATCCATTCACGGGCGAAAGTGCCGTCCTGGATTTCCCGCAGCACGGCCCGCATGTTCTCGCGCACGTGCTCGTCAATTATCCGGTCGCGGCGGCTAAGAGAACCATATTCCGCGGTGTCGCTGACAGAGAAGTGCATGTAGTTGTGACCGCCCTGGTACATCAGGTCAACGATCATCTTGAGTTCGTGCAAGCACTCGAAGTAGGCGATCTCCTGGGGATAGCCGGCCTCTACCAGCGTTTCGAAGGCAGCGTTGACCAGCGCTGTTACGCCTCCGCAGAGAATGCTCTGCTCACCGAACAGGTCGCTTTCAGTTTCGTCCTTGAAAGTTGTCTCCAGCACTCCGGCTCCGGTGCAGCCAATACCCTTGGCATAAGCCAGCCCTATCGCCTTGCCGTTGCCGGAAGCGTCCTGATGCACCGCCAAAAGAGAGGGCACTCCAACGCCTTCCACGAAGAGTTCACGCATACGGTGGCCGGGCGCCTTGGGGGCGACCATCATCACGTCCACATTTTCCGGGGGAACAACTTCCCGGTAGTGGATGCTGAAGCCGTGGGCAAACATCAACGCGGCGCCCTGCTTGAGGTTAGGGGCTATCTGCTCCCGGTAGGTTTCTCCCTGGACGTGGTCGGGAATCAGTATCATCACCACGTCAGACTTTTCCGCCACTTCAGGCACATCGGCAACTTCAAGCCCTTCGGCCGCCGCCACGTCCCGGCTACGGCTGCCGGGATAGAGACCAACCATTACCTTCTGTCCGTTGTCTCGAAGATTGAGTGCGTGCGCATGGCCCTGGCTGCCATAGCCGATAATGCCAATAGTCTTGCCTTCCAACGCGCCCAAATCCGCGTCCTGGTCGTAGTAAACATTTACCATTGCAGCAATATTCCTTCCTTAGTTCAATTTCGAGTTTGTGCCGATCAAGTTCGGCATTTTACCTAATATGAGCCCAATTCGTAGGCTTCGTTTGCCTTAAGATGGTCGCCGTGGTAGACGAGCACAAGATCGTCGCTAACCTTCGCATCTGTCAGGCCACGCACCATTGCAACCCTGCCGGTGCGCATCAATTCCAGGACGCCGAAAGGTTCCAGCAAATCGTAAAGTGCCTGAATCTTGTCGCCACTGCCGGTTACTTCGATGACCATAGACTTCGCGCCCACGTCAACGATCTCGGCGCGGAAGGGATGAACCATCTCGAGGATCTCTCCCCGAGTTGCCGGAGTGACTTTCACCTTTATCAGCGCCAATTCCCGCGAGACGATCTCCTCATCTGAAATATTGGCGACTTTTACTACCTCGATCAGTTTGTCCAACTGCCGGGTAGCCTGGTCCACGGTGTACTGATCGCCGTCAACCACGAAGGTCATCCGGGACAGTCCCTTTTGTTCGCTGTTTCCCACCGCCAAACTGGAAATATTAAAACCGCGGCGCCGGAAAAGTCCGGCGACCCTGGTGAGGACACCCGGTCTATCCTGTACCAGCGCAATAATCGTATGGTGTCTACCGTTGCCGTTCATTTAGAAAATCCTCTCGGTGATTGGTTCTTCCATCATTTCATTGACCGACTCGCCGGCCGGAATCATGGGATAGACCTGCTCATCCTGCTTGACGATGAAGTCCAAAACGACGGGACCGGGAGTTTCCATGGCCTGCCGAATTGCCGAGGCAACCTGGGTCTTGTCGGTCACCCGAATACCTTTAATACCGTAAGCATCGGCCAACTTTACAAAATCTGGATTACCGGAATAGACGGTAGCGAAGAAGTCCTTGTCGTAAAAGAACTCCTGCCACTGGTGGACCATACCCAAAGTTCCGTTATTCAAGATGGCAAACTTTACATCGATGTTATTTTCGACTGCGGTAGCGAGATCACACATGGTCATCTGAAATCCGCCGTCTCCTGCGATGGACCACACCACCTTGTCTGGCCTGCCGACCTTGGCGCCCAGGGCAGCCGGAACCTCGAAGCCCATCGCTCCTAACCCGCCGGAAGTGATAAGGGAATTGGGTTCCTTATAGGCGTAATGCTGGGCGGCCCACATCTGGTGCTGACCTACGCCCGTAACCACAATGGCCTGGCCATCTGTGATGTCGGACAACTGCTTCAATACATACTGGGGAAGCAGCTCATCGGTCTGTCGAATGTAAAGCGAAGGGTGCTCCGCGCGCAGCGTGTCAATATGTTGCAGCCACTCAACGTGAGTCTTGCGCTCCACCAGGGGCAGCATTTGGTTGAGCACCTGTTTCAACTCGCCCAAAACCGGCACGGTAGCTTTTACGTTCTTATGAAACTCTGAAGGGTCCACGTCCACATGCACGACCTTGGCGTTGGGGGCAAAGTCGGAAAGGCGACCGGTTACCCGGTCGTCAAATCGCATTCCCAGCGAAATCAACAGGTCCGCACTGTCGATTGCCAGACTGGCATAAGCCATGCCGTGCATACCGGGCATTCCCGCGTGAAGAAAATGGTCGGTGGGAAACGAACCAATCCCCAGCAAAGTAGTAATAACCGGGATCTGGGCCTTCTCAGCCAACTCCTTCAACTCGCTATACGCATGGGAAATCAACACGCCATGACCGGCCAGGATGACCGGGCGTTGCGCCTGATTAATCAGTTCTACAGCTTGGGAAAGTTGGAGTTCATCGGCTTCCCCGGGAGGGTTATAGCCCTGCAGGCTGATCGACTCAGGCCAATCAAATGGTCGCCGGTCGCCGGCCAGGACATCTTTAGGGATGTCCAACAGCACCGGTCCAGGTCTGCCAGTGCGGGCAATGTAGAAGGCCTCTTTTACTGCCTGCGCTATTTCATCAACTTCCATCACAAGGATGTTATGCTTGGTCACTGGCAACGTGATGCCTGTAATGTCGGTTTCCTGGAAGGCGTCTCGGCCAATAGCCGGGCGGGGCACCTGTCCCGTGATGGCAACCATGGGGATAGAGTCCATCATGGCGCCGGCAATTCCGGTAACCAGGTTGGTCGCTCCGGGTCCGGAAGTAGCAGTGCATACGCCTACTTTGCCAGTGGCGCGAGCGTACCCGTCAGCAGCCATGGCAGCAGCTTGCTCGTGCCTAACCAATATGTGTCGGATCTGCGGATACCCGCTTAGTGCCCCATAGAAAGGCAGAACTGCTCCACCGGGAAGACCGAAGATTACATCCACTCCTTCCTTAAGCAGGCTCTCGCAAACAATTTCTGCGCCGGTTAATTCCATTTCTCCCTCAGAATCGCCAAATAAAAAAAGCCCGTCCCCGAAGGGACGGGCTCGAATTTCTTACCCGCGGTACCACCCTTCTTTTCCGACTCTCCGCCTAATGATTCTGACGGTATATAGAGCCGGAACAGCTCTTTCAAACCTTTAACGGGGTTAACCGCCACGCCCTACTCTGTTCAGGCGGGCCGCTCCAGGGCGAGTTGGGAGCCTTACTGTCGCCGGAATTTCACCTATCTCCGGCTCTCTAGGGACAGTGTACTCTTAATACTCCCTTTCCTTGCGGCAAAGACAACTGCTCGAATGCTAGCGATTGCGATTATGTTTGTCAATAGAAATGACAACGAAATATTGGCGAAATTTCCGGTATTCAGGGGCCCAATAAACCTTCTACCAGAACCATGTTGATATTTGAGGAACTGGTTCGAAGGTCATTAAGTTCATTGTATTCTGGTGAGCCTAGCCACTCCCGTGCTCGCACCGCAGATTCGAATTCCAACACCGCCAAGCGCATCGGAGTCCAGTTGCCTTCAATCACATCGATGTCGCCACCCCGGACCACGAACTTGCCGCCATGAGCTTCAACAGTCGAAGTTACCTTTTCCAGGAACTCTCCGTATCCTGCTCGATTCGTGATTTCAACTTCGACAATCACATAACCTGCCATTGCTAACCTCATTATCTTGTGGTCTCGCGATCCTGTGGTCTGGCGGCGTGTTCCGCTCATTTGCCCGCATTATGATGGAATCAGCCCTTCCTGGGGCTGGGTCCATGGCAGGGCATAGAACGGCGCTATCTGGGGGGCTCTGGGTATTGGCATATCACCAAACGGCACGTCAATAATCACCGGGGCGTTGAGTTCCAGCGCATGGGGTATTAGTGTCTCCAGGTCTTTGGGATCGTCCGCCCTCAAGCCCACTGCGCCGAAGCTTTCCGCGAATTTGACGAAATCGGGATTATGGAGGTCAGTTTCGTATGTCCCGGAGAAGAAATCGTCAAGGTCGCGGGCCACATTGCCGTAGGAATCATTTCTGAATACAACTGTAACCACGTTGATGCCGTACTTGACAGCGGTGGACAGTTCGGAAGAATTAAACATGAACCCGCCATCGCCGGCCATGCATACAACCGGTTGGTCCGGCTTGGCCACCTTGGCGCCAAGGGCAGTAGGGAAAGCGTATCCCAGGTTGAAGGAATAGCCCGAATCGATGTAAGTCTTCGGATGGTTTACTTGGTAATGGGTACGAGCATAGTAGCCAAATTGGGTGACGTCCCAAACGATTATGGCCTCTTCCGGCAGCCCTCTCTGCATTGCCTCCATTACGGGGTACTGCGGCTCACGGAGACCGATGTCATAGTAGGCAATGAGTCGGCGGGCAGCTACCACGGCTTCTACGGGCGACGGACGGTCACCGGCTTCAGCCTCCATCAGATATGGCAGCAAGGCCTCCATGGTCGCTTTCGCATCGCCGTGCAGGGGTAACGTATTGGCCTGGAGCCGGGTAAGTTCAGTATCGTCTATGTTTATGTTAACCAACGTAGACGCTTCTCCCGCGGGATTTCCTAGGGAGAATCGGGCGCCAATCCCTATAACAACATCGGACGACTGCATCACCTCGAAAAGCTGGTTCATCTCCTGCCTTTCGCCTCTGGCACTGAAGCAGGAGCCATAACAAAGTGGGTGCCGGTCCGGTATTGTGCCTTTGCCGCCACTGGATGTGATTACGGGGATGTTTGTCGCTTCGGCCAACCTGACGAGAGCTTCTTCCCCATCAGAACGGGCCACGCCGCCGCCGGCGAAGATAAGGGGCAAACGGGATTGGGCGATAACGCGGGCCGCCTCCCGGAGTTGGTCAGAGTTGGGCACAATATTGGACACGGGAGCCGGGCTGCGAAGCTGAACATCCTCCTGTTCAACCCCCGCTTCCGGGGGAAGCTCGACCAACACAGGCCGGGGTCGCCCGCTTCGCATTTGCCGGAATGCTTCAGATACCGTGTAGGGGACTTCGCGGGGACGCAGCGCGCGCCCTCTCCACTTGGTTAGATTCCGCACTATTTCCTGCTGGTCCAGGACTTGGTGGACCGCTCCCAGGTTCTTGCCAATCATGCCCCGGGGGATCTGACCGGCAATCAAGAGCACCGGCGAGGAGCGAGCATAAGCGTTGGTCAATCCGGATGTGGCGTTGAGCAAACCACAGCCTGGAACAACCATTGCCACACCAGGCTTGCCTGAAGCGCGGGCATAGCCGTCAGCCATAAAGGTGGTTGACTGCTCATGGCGAGTTGCGATCAATCTAATCCCGGGTTCATCGCGTAACGCTGCCACTGCCCCGTACATTTGAATGCCCGGGATACCAAAAACGACCTCTACCCCTTCGCCAGCCAACGATTTCGCCAGGGCTTGACCACCGCTCATTCTAGTCATTGATCATCAGCTCCAGGTCCACAGCAAAATCAGCAACACAGAGGGCAACTCACTCACCCCTTGCATAAAGCCACATGTATTTAATTGACAAGAGTTCTATTGGTGACTTGTGAATCAACTAACTACCGTTGGATTCAAGAATATGCACCCTCCAACAGGCTGATTCTTTTCGTCATCACCTGCCTGACACGCCGTACTTTCTGCTGAACTTTGACAGTCGGTCCGAGCCTTCCATACATTACCTAAGCATGCTAGGCAATATCTCTTGATTCTGCAACACAGAAACCTTAAAGAAACCGCTTCTGAATATCGCTACCGCCTTGCAATTAAATTATGCTATCCTTGTTGAAATTTTCACCTAACTGCTTATCGTTGCAGAGTCGGAACTCCGGTTGGAGGCTTTCCGACTGCCAACAGGAATACACTTGGCACAAAGAATCTTTATAGGTGTTGCCTGGCCCTACGCCAACGGCCCTCTTCACTTGGGCCACTTGGCGGGTTGCTACCTCGGCGCAGACATATTTGCCCGCTACCACCGGATGCGCGGCAATGAAGTGTTGATGGTGTCAGGCAGCGACACTCACGGGACCCCCATTACAATCAGGGCCGACCAGGAAGGAATATCACCTGCCGAAGTAGTTGAGCGGTATCACGCGGACTTCCTCAATAGCTGGGAGCGATTGGGGATATCTTTTGACCTCTTTACCCACACCAACACGGAAAATCACGAAAAGGTTGTCCAGGATATATTCCTATCCCTTTTGAATCAGGGATACATCTATACAGACAACATGCTTTTGGCATTCTGCCCCGGTTGCGAGCGTTTCCTGCCTGACCGCTATGTTGAAGGGACTTGCCCCCATTGCAGTTACGAGCGGGCCCGCGGCGACCAGTGTGACCAATGCGGCCGCACACTGGACTCCCAGGAATTAGTGCAAGCCTTTTGCATCCTTTGCGGAGGGCCACCTGAGTTCATGGAGTCGGAGCACTTTTTCCTTAAACTATCAGCCTTTCAGGATAGCTTGCTGGAGTGGATCAAGGACCAGCCTCACTGGCGGGCAAATGTTTCCAACCAGACACGCAGTTTCCTGGAAGGTGGCCTTAAGGATCGGGCCATCACCCGCGATCTGACTTGGGGCATTCCAATTCCCTTGGAAGGATATGAGGGAAAGCGGATATACGTATGGTTCGAAGCGGTCATTGGTTACCTTTCGGCTGCGATCGAATGGGCTGCCAACTCGGGCCAACCTGAACGTTGGGAGGAGTTTTGGAAGGACCCTTCCACTCGCAGCTATTACTTCATCGGAAAGGACAACATCCCTTTCCACAGCATTATCTGGCCGGCGATGATCATGGGTTACGGCAATGGGCTCAATCTGCCCTATGATGTGCCGGCCAATGAGTTCTTAAGCCTCGAAAACAGAAAATTTTCCACCAGCCAGAATTGGGCAGTGTGGGTTCCGGACTTTTTGGACCGGTATGAGCCCGATCCGCTACGCTATCTCCTGTCCATAAATATGCCTGAGACCGGAGACGCCGATTTCTCCTGGAGCGAATTCGTCCGGCGAAACAACGAAGAACTGGTAGCGACTTATGGGAACCTGGTTAACCGGGTTTTGTCGTTCACTTATCGCAATTTTGAAGGTCTCGTACCTCAGGCTAGGCCACTGGACGAGATAGACAGGCAAATGCTTGATGCAGCCAAGGCAGCGCTGGACGACGTGGGTAACAGCCTGGAACACACTCGGTTTAAGGCTGCTGTTGGACAAGCATTTGGTTTGGCGCAGGAAGCCAATCGATACCTGGACACCAAGGCGCCGTGGCGGTCCATAAAGACCGACCGGAACGAGGCTGCCAATACTTTGAATGTTTCGTTGCAGGTGATCAATTGCTTGAAAGTCGTTCTCGCGCCTTTTCTGCCATTTAGTTCGCAGAAAGTTCACGAATATTTGGGACTGGAAGGACCAGTGGAACAGGAGCGTTGGGACTTTGAACACCTGATTGGGGAAGTGCAAGGCGGGAGTGCCCTACGCCAGCCCGCGCCGCTGTATATCAAGCTGGACCCCCAAGTTGTTGAAATGGAAACACAACGGCTTGGCAACGAGAATTCGTAGAGGCTGTTTTGGCACAGGGATTGGACAGGCGCGCTGTCACAATTTACTCCCCTATATTGAAAGAATTATCCCTCGTTGAGGAACGACTCCACGGCCTGGCCAGCACTTCTTTCCCCGAACTGGACCCACTTCTGGACCATGCACTATCCCATGGCGGAAAAATGGTACGCCCCGCCTTGACCTTGCTGGCTTCCAAGGTACTTCCCTTGGAGCCCGAAAACCCGGTCCGAATGGCGACAGGGGTCGAGCTTCTTCATCTAGCAACCTTGATACACGACGATACGGTTGACGACGCTGATACCAGGCGCGGCCAGGCCTCGGTCAGCGGTCGATGGGGGAAAGAGGTAGCCGTGCTGCTGGGTGACTACCTGTTTGCCACCTCGGCAACCTTGGTCTGCGATACAGGCAATTTGAGAGTGGTTCGGAGGTTTGCCGAAACCATAATGGAATTGGCCAGTGGTGAGTTAATCGAGTATTTCAACGCCTTTAATCCCGAACAGGAATTACACCGCTACTACGATAGAATTTACCGGAAGACGGCCTCTCTATTCCGCACAGCTTCAGAGACCGGCGCGGTGCTCAGCTCAGCTAATGAGGAGCAGATTAAGTCCCTCAGCGATTACGGCTACAACATTGGAATGGCCTTCCAAGTGATGGACGACTTGCTGGATATCCTGGGAGAAGAAGCCGAGTTGGGGAAGCCCGTTGGTAACGACCTGAGACAAGGGGTTTTGACCCTGCCCAGCATTATGCTTATGCAGCGTTACCCGAATAACAACCCGATTCCTGAGCTCTTCAGGGATCCCGAGTTGGATGGCAATCTGGTCCGGACCATCGACATGATTAACAATTCTTCAATAATTCCGGATTGCTTTGCCATCATCCATGAATACTGTGATGAGGCCAACCGGGTTCTGAGTGAGCTACCCAAAGGGGAATGCCGGGAATCGCTGGAATCATTGGCAGGCTACGTCAGAGAACGCAGCCGATAAGCCTCTACATTTCGCGGATTCGGCTGGTGTCATACTCAGCCAACTCCTACGCCCGCCCACTTTATTTCCCCCCCGACAATGGTCATCTCGGCACGTGTGTGCTCTATTGTCTCGGGAGTATTTTCGTCAAAAATGGCGTCGAGCAAAGTCAGGTCGGCCAGCATTCCGCGACGAATAATCCCCTTCAATGCTTCAGTCCCTTCAGCCTTGGCACCGCCAATAGAGTGGGTACGAAGAGCTTCACCGATAGTCATCGAATTGGGCCTTTGCCCGCCGTAATCGAGGTCGCTCGAGAGTCGCGGAAACTGTTTGCCGGTTTTGGTCAGGGAAGTAACTGCACTGTATATCCCCTTCCACGGAGAGGGGTCAATTATCGGCGAATCCGAACCGAAGGCAAGGGGTACCCCTAGATGGTGCATGGCCGTCGAGTCATAAAGAAAAGGAAGTAATTCCCGGTCAACCCGTTCCGTGTAATTGTCTCCCCGCCAGTAAATAAAGCCCGGCTGGGTGACTACCGTCACGCCGGATCGGGCCAATTTACGCATCAACATGGGTGGACACTCAGCGCAATGCTCAAGGCGCTGCCGGGGCACGGGCACGTGGTTTTTACGTTTTGAGTCGACGGTGGGAGCTAAACGAAATTCCGGCATATCCAGCACAGCGTCCAGCGCTTCCTGTTCAACAGCGTGAACGGCAACAGGAAAACCTGCTTCCAGCGCCTTGGAGCACAACCAATGCAAGTCCTCCGGCGCTGGATACAAGCTACCAGTGGTCGCAGTCAGCATTATTTTTGCGTGTCCTAGTCTTAAACTTTCACTGCCTGAGCCCCAAGCCAATCCCTCTTGGACAAATTCCTCCAGGTAACCGGCACCGGCCATCATGGTTATCCGGGGTGCGAATTTAGCATTGCCGCTTAACGAGTTGAAAGTTCGCCACTGTTCCATTCCATTGCCGGGACCTGCATCCTGCACCGAAGTGATCCCATATTTGAGCAGCCTATCACTTAGCCCGATAACGCCTGATTCCAGGTCAATAATTGAACGTGTGTTGCCCAATCTTTGCCTTAGAAAAACGCCCATTTCGAACAGAACTCCGGTTGGTTCTCCCGTTGCCGCTTCCCGCTCAATTAGTCCATCTAACGGATCCGGTGTTGAGAAGTCTATCGCGGCCAGCTTAAGTGCAATACTATTCAAGACTGCGGCGTGCCCGCTGAAGTGCTCCAGGCGAACCGGATGATCGGGGGCTGCTGAATCCAGTTCATGGCGGGTGGGATACCTGCTTTCCCGAAGAGCTTTGGGGTCCAGGCCATAACCCCTTATCCATTGTCCGGGCTCCAAGCCACCGGCGTAAGCCCTCAAGTTGGAAAGGAGGTGTGCAATCGACGCCAATTTTCCATGGCCACATTCAAATCCGGATAGCGAGGCGGCAGTAGACAGGATATGGCAGTGGGCGTCGTTGAGTCCGGGGATTAATGGAAGGCCGCGGCAGTCGATGACTTCGGTCCCGGTTGCCTTAAGCGAGAGAACATCGCAGTTGGAGCCTACCGCGATAATTCTATCCCCAGTAATTCCAACGGCCGCCGCGTGAGGTTTCCTCGGGTCGAAGGTCCACACTTTGGCGTTGTACAAGATCAAGTCGGCGCGGTTGTACATGGACACGCTACTCTAAATCCAGTGTCAGCGGGTGCCTGGTTTTCTGCCGAGAGGAGAAAGACTGAAAGAGTCCAGTACTGGGTAGGACTAGAGGTTTAAGACCGCCGCATCGTGCTGCACGTCAGCGTGGTAAGAGCTACGCACCAAGGGACCCGAGGCGACGTGCTTGAATCCCATCTCGTTGCCAATTCGCGCCAGTTCCGAGAACTCGGAAGGGTGATAGAAGCGGTCTATAGCGATGTGCTTCGAAGAGGGTCGCAGATATTGGCCGATAGTTAAGAGGTCGCAGTCTACCTCGCGAAGGTCTTGCATGGTCTCAACAACTTCCGAGACTTTCTCACCCATGCCGACTATGATACCTGACTTGGTTACGGCGGCCGGCTCAATTTCTTTGGCATTGGACAACAGATCCAGCGAACGCCGGTAATCACCCTTGGGCCTGACCCTTGGGAATACCCTCTTGGTAGACTCTATATTGTGATTCAAAACGTCGGGTCCGGCTTCCATTACCCTGGTCAGGGCATCCGTGGAACCGGCAAAGTCTGGTATCAGAACCTCAACCTTGCAATCGGGAGATTCGGTGCGAATTCGCTTAATGCAAGACGCGAAAATGAAAGCCCCTCCGTCTGCCAGGTCATCCCGGTTAACGGACGTAATGACGCAATAGCTCAACCCCATCTTTTTGACCGTTTCTGCCAACCGGCCAGGTTCCTGCAGGTCAATTCCCTGAGGCCGCCCGGTTGTTACGGCGCAATAGTGACAGCGCCGAGTACAAATATCCCCAAGAATCATGAACGTGGCGGTGCCGCGGCCCCAGCATTCCCCGATGTTTGGGCAGTGCGCCTCTTCGCAAACGGTGTGCAGTTGGTGCCCCCGCATCAACTGCTTAAGTTCCAGGTAGCCAGCGCTGCCTGGCATAGCGACCTTGAGCCAGGGAGGGAGTTTGGGTCTAACAGCAGTATTGCCGATTGGTTCAGTGGTCAATTCAAACTTGCCTTCGGCTCATCTGGCCTTTACGAGTATGCTGAGAAATTAGGATTGTAATTTTTATGAAAACCGCACAATCCTGGGTCGTACGCGACATTTTTCCGCAACGATTATGGCTTCGATTTCTGCAACCGCTTGATCCAGGCTATCGTCACGATTAACTACGCAGTAATCGTATTGCCCGGCAAGGGCCAGTTCCTGGCGCGCAATTTGGAGGCGCCTTTCCAGTTCTTCGGGGGTTTCTGTTTGCCGCCGGTTCAATCGGCCGGCCAATTCTTCGATGGACCCGGGAGCCAGAAAGATAAAAAGAGCCTCCGGAGCAAGTGCCCGAATTGACTCGGCTCCCTGGACGTCGATTTTCAGAAATACATCCTTGCCGGTTTCCATTGCTTCCGCTACCTGGCTCCGGGGCACACCGTACCAGCGGCCGGCATACTCGGCACTTTCCAAGAGTTGATCGTCTTCTCGAAGTTTTTTGAACGTGCCCTCGTCCAGAAAGGTGTAGTCTATTCCATCGCTTTCGCCTGGTCTTGGCACGCGTGTGGTCGCAGTCACGACGAAGTGCCAGGGTTTGTCTTTCTTTTTCAACTCAGCAATGGCTGCATCTTTCCCCACACCTGAGGGGCCGCTAATAACGATCAGCAATGGCATCGGAAGCGTCACATCGTATGCTTCGCCCACTTCGTTGTTTGGATTTCGAGACAATCTACAAACCCCTGCACACTCGGTGGTCTAACGCCGGTCATCTCCATCTCGGGAACCCCGAAAGAGCCGGCGTTGAGCATCCAGCAACCTTCGACCTACGAACATGTCGCCCATGCTTTGGGCGAAAGTTGGCAATTCGCTGTGCGGATTGTATTGCCTCGCCATCGGGCCATACTCCCCTGCCATCCACTGTGCCCGACCCTTACTTGCTTCGACAAATAGATCCAGAATGGCCTGGGAATCCAGGTTGTCTGAATCGGCCAGCAACTGCCGAATCTCGTAGAGTTCCCTGATGAAAGTATCGATCCAGGCAACTATCGGCTCCGGGTTTGTTATGCAGATGTCCCGGTGCATGACCGTATCTCCCGAGGCCAGGCGGGTCAAGTCTTGGTAACCGCTGGATGCCACGCGGGCAAGGTCGTCCCAGTTGGCGCTGCTGGTGGTGCAACCCACCAGCGCCACCGACAAGAGGAATGGCAGGTGGCTTACAGCGGCCACAAAACTGTCGTGCTCTTCGCTACTGATGTAATAGGGCGTGGCCTCGAGGGCTTCCACCATAGTGCTTATTTCCGCAACCGCACGCTCGTCCGCTTTCGCGCTGGGAATAATGCAGTATGTCTTGCCTTTTAACAGATTAGGGTCGGCACTTTCCGGGCCGGTAGTTTCCTTCCCAGCCATGGGGTGGCCACCCACAAAATGGACACTGTCTGGCAACAATTCGTCGGCCCACTGCAGGACAGCCTTCTTGGAACTGCCCACGTCGGTCACCACGCAGCCTTCCGGCAGATGTGGCCCCATCACTTCCATCAATTCCCTCATAGCCACGATGGGTGTGGCCAAAACAACAATGTCGGCCCCTTCCACGGCATTGAGCAAACGATTTTCCATGCGATGAAATGCACCGCTTTTCTGGGCGCCGCTTCTGGCGCTCCCACTGGAATCGGTACCCACCAGCTCAACGTTGAGCAAGGATGAGTTGCGCAGGGCCAATCCCAGGGAAGTGCCCATTAAGCCGGTGCCAACTATTGCAATTCTAGGCATTAGTCCCCTCCCGGTTGCCTTGATAGCGCAACTATGGTTCTTGATTCAGATTCTAATCTTACACTATTCGTTGATACGAGCAAACCAGGGCCCTTAGATTGCCCAATCCTTCGTATCCCGCATTAAAGAAGCTAATGGACAAAGGATGAAGGGGCAAGCCGGACAAGGGCATGAGAGTCGACCAGGGTTGACAAATGTAACCATGAAACGTAGGGTAACTTTGGCGAAAGCGACACGGAAGGGGTAATCCACCATGCCAGCCATGAGCCGCCTCTCTCAAAGGGAGATACCCAATCTTCGCGGACCGCATTCAGGTCCTTCTATGTACTCACTCCCTCTTTTTCAGGCTTTATGTAAACCTCTGGAAATAACTCGGCCCCTTCTTTATCCGGCCTCCTGCCACCGGTTGCCACTGTCCGAAAACGGTTACCGCGCTACCCTCAAGTTCAAGGGCGTGAACTGAGCCGTTCGCCCGACTGTGGCGGCCCATACCTTCAAGGAGGATATTCAGATGCAGAACCAAGGCAATCCTGGAGATGGATCGGGAAATGTTGCACTCCTGAGCGCTTCTGCGCCTGGATCTGAATCCGTTGGATATGACGGTAGCCCCTACATTTCGGTTGTTTCACTTTGGAAGGTCTTCGGCAGGAATCCGGAACGGGTGATGGCCCCCGAGTACGCGGAGAAGGACAAGTCTTTCTTCCAGAGTGAGTACGGGAATGTGGTCGGTTTGCGGGATGTTAGTTTCGACGTCAGGAAAGGTGAAACCTTCGTGGTCATGGGTCTCTCCGGCAGCGGCAAGTCGACGTTAGTCCGATGCCTGCTCAGGTTAATAGAGCCCACCGCAGGAGACATCCTTATAGCTGGTGAGAATGTCACCAAAATGACGGACAAAGAATTGGTAGACTTCCGGCGCGCCAAAATAGCAATGGTATTCCAGCATTACGGCCTGATGCCCCATAGAAACGTGCTGGACAACGCGGCTTGGGGCTTGGAAGTACAAGGCGTGGAAAAGGAAAACCGGAACGACCGGACCAGGAAAGTGCTGGAAATGGTCGGGCTGGCAGGGTGGGAGGATGCCTACCCACGCCAATTGTCGGGCGGCATGCAACAGAGAGTTGGATTGGCCCGAGCGCTGGTAGTGGATACTGACATTCTGCTGATGGATGAGCCATTCAGCGGGCTTGATCCTTTGATCCGGCGCCAAATGCAGGACGAACTCCTGAATCTGCAAACCGAACTGCAGAAGACCATCGTATTCATTACACACGACCTCAACGAGGCGCTAAAGTTGGGAGACCAAATTGCCATCATGCACGACGGAGCTGTGGCCCAGATTGGCTCCCCTGAAGATATTGTCCTACGCCCCGAGGACGAATACGTGGGAGACTTTACCCAGGATGTACGCTTGGAAAGTGTGCTGACTGCCAGCAAGGTAATGGTATCGCCCAAGGCGACGGTTATGGGCCGCCAGGGACCCCGAGCTGCCTTGCATACCATTGGGGAAAGTGACGGTGATGTTGCATGGGTGGTCGACAGTCACGAAAAATACGTGGGTCTTTTGTCAATTAGCAACGCAGAGCGGGCTCTACGCGCTGGTGTGAAGCGGGTTGACGAGGCCTGGGAGTTTGTGGACCGAAGTTACCTGCCGGTTTCTCCGGCTACAACGTTCGATTCCTTGATCCCGATTGCCATGTCCAGCGACTTTCCCATTCCGGTGGTGGATGACGGCAACACTTTGGTCGGCGAGGTGCATCGAAGCGCCCTTGCAGAAGCGCTAGCCGTAACATCAACAGTGGACCCCGATTACGTGGCTAACGCGGCCATGAATGCGTCCATAGCCGCGGACAACGAGGCAACTGATAGCTAGTTCACTGTGACCGCTCGCCGGTAAGCGGCGTACACATATTGTGGCGGTTGCATTAGAACGAAGATCATTCAACAGCTTATACCGCCCTTTCCGGAGGGAATAATGGCTTCCTTAACACGAGATGACTCAGGAGAAAGCAACTCCAGTGACCCGCATGGCACCCAGGAAATAGAAAGAGTTGGCAGTTTCGCTGCGTCCTTAAGCACCCTCGTCAACTCTGTACCACCACTATACAAATGGGGCGCTGGTCTGGCCCTCATCGCCGTCGTGCTCGTTGCCAGCCTGGCCATTTGGGGCCCAGGCATGGAGTACCCAACTACTATTTCAACTTCGCAGATTCCTACTACCGGTGGAGCAACAATTACCCTTGAAAAAACTATCAGACAACAAACCGGTGCATGGATAGATTCGGCTGTCGGTTGGGTTACTGTGACGGGAGCTTGGCTTTTTGACAGCATCTCCACTGCCGTCACCTACGCTCTAAAATACATTGAGGACTTTCTGAAGTGGGTCCCTTGGCCAGCACTAGTGCTGGCAATGACCATGCTCGCTTTTGCGATGGGACGTTGGGCCTTGGCCACTTTTACGACCATTGCCTTGCTCTATATTGGTTTTATGGACCTCTGGCAAAACACAATTGACACAATTGCTTTAATGGTAGTCGCCGTTGCTGTAGCCATGGCAATAGGATTGCCATTAGGGGTGTGGGGTGCGCGCAGCAGGATTGCGGACAATCTCATGCGTCCCATTTTAGATGGTATGCAGACCATGCCCAGCTTCGTGTACCTGCTGCCGGGTATCCTCTTCTTCGGGCTGGGCAAACCCGCCGGTATTTTTGCCACCATCATTTATGCTGTTCCACCGGTTATCCGGTTGACTAACCTGGGCATTCGGCAGGTATCTCCGGAGACGGTTGAAGCTGCCCGTTCTTTTGGCGCGTCGCCAATGCAGGTGTTGACCAAGGTCCAAATTCCCATGGCGCTTCCAACCATAATGGCGGGGATTAACCAGACAACCATGATGGCCCTCGCGATGGTCACCATTGCTAGTATGGTTGCCGCCGGTGGGTTGGGTGACAATGTTCTTCGGGCCCTACAAAAGAACGAAACCGGTAATGGTGCCATCGCGGGGCTTGCCATCGTTTTCCTGGCCATCGTCATTGACCGACTGACCCAATCCGCAGCCCGGAGCCGCCAGCAATCTATGGGAATCGGCTGATGAATTTATTTGAACCGGTTTAGAACCCGGCTAATTGTAGTTTGACAGTGTAATGTGACGCTGCTAACATTTTTGTGATTGCGTCCGATGCCACTAGAAGGTAGGAATCATACACAAACCTAAATGGGAGGTACGTTAACTTGTTTGCTAAGTATAGGTTAATTTTGCTGATGGCGGCCATGTTTGCCATTTTCGCCCTGGTTGCCTGTGGTGGGGCTGCACCTGCACCCGAACCCCAGATCATAGAAAGGGAAGTCATCGTTGAGAAGGAAGTCCCTGTCGAAATAATCCAGGAAAAGATCGTTGAGGTTGAAAAGGAAGTCGTAGTTGAGGTCGAAAAGGAAGTCGTAGTTGAGAAGGAAGTTCCGGTCGAGGTAATTCAGGAAAGGATTGTTGAAAAGATCGTTGAGGTCCCAGTAATGGCTCCCCCAGATCCAGAGGAGCCAAAAGTAGTGGTTACCGAAGGTCCAAAGGAGCCAATAATCTTCAGCGACCTTAACTGGACCAGCGCTCAGATCCAAAACCGAGTCGCACAATACTTGGTGGAAAAAGGGTATGGCTATCCAACAGAAGTAGTGTTCGGAGCAACCTTGCCTCTTTTCCAAGGATTGAGAAAAGGTGACACTCACGTAACGCTAGAGATTTGGCTTCCAAATCAAATCGAATCTTGGACGGAAGCCATCAACAATGGTGAGGTAGTATCTGTCGGTGCCAGTTTGGGCAACGACTGGCAGTCCTCATTTGTAATCCCCGCTTACTTGCAAGAGGAGTATCCTGATCTGGACAATGTAGAGGACTTGAAAGAACAGCAATACAAGGATCTGTTCAAGTCGGCGGAAACGGGAGACAAGGCGCGCATAGTTGCTTGCGTCATAGGATGGGCTTGCGAAGAAGTGGGTGCCCAGCAACTTGTGGGGTATGGACTAACCGACCATGTGGAAGTGATTAACGCTGGTGATAGTGCAGCACTTAACGCTGACTTGTACGGCGCCTACGAGCGGCAGGAGGCCTGGTTGGGATATCAATGGGGCACTAACGAGCCCGCATTGGTATTGGACTTGGTTCGTTTGGAAGAACCAGCTTACAGCGATACTTGCTGGCTTACTACCAAGGCATGCGCATACAAGGACGCCGACGTACTCATCGCTGTGCATCCTGATCTGCCGGCAACAGCCCCGGACGTAGTTGCAATGCTTCGCAAGTGGGACTTCAATATAGATCTTTATAAGCAGGTGGCGGCTTGGCAGACGGCTAATCCTGATGTGGACAATAATGCTACCGCACTTTGGTGGCTGAATAGCTTCCCCAATGTTTGGGGCGATTGGGTATCTGACGAGGCCAAATCAGCCATTCAAGCTGCCCTGGCTGCAGGGGAAACAGCTGAAGGCTGGCCAGAAAGCTAAACGCACCTCTCGACAAAATGGGTTAATGACTTGGGGCGGCCAAATTGGCCGCCCCTCTTCTTTTTGGGCTGTTATAATGGCTCAGGGCTGGAATTGGAGCGCAATTCCCCTATTAGAAACTGAGGTTGATAAATGACGACCCGAGACCCTATATCCGATGAAACTCTAGATGTCCTGAAGAGCATCCCCACTCAGACCCTGATTGACGGACTGTGGGTAATGGGCTGGCCGATGAGCTACATCGAAGGTGCCCGTCCTTTACAGCGTGGGCAGAAGATGGCCGGCCGCGCCGTCACGCTGCGGTTCGTGCCCCACCGGCCGGACCTGGTACAGGACAAGCCGAAGGGCGACCAGTCGGCCGAATATGTGGCCTATGAATTGTGTGGTCCTGGCGAGGTAATAGTCATTGACGCTATGGGCTGGACATACAGTTCCATCGGTGGCGACATCAAATTTATGCGATTGCATCAACGCGAAGTAGGGGGCCTCGTTACTGATGGTTCAGTTCGGGACAGCAACTCCCTCATCGAATACGGGTTTCCAGTCTACTCGGCGTCAACTACCGCCAAACAGGGCCCGGCCGAGTTCTGGCCGTGGCAAGTCAACGATGCCATCCAGTGCGGCGGTGTCTTGGTGCGCCCGGGTGACGCCATCGTTGGTGACGACGATGGAGCTGTTGTCGTACCTCACGCCGTCGTCGACCAGGTTATTTCCATAGCCCACGAGCGGGAAGAGGTGGAAGAAGTAATCAAAGCCCAACTTGAGCTGGAGCGTTGCTCCCCTGGTAAGTATTACCCATTCAACGACCTGACGTGGAAGCTCTTCGAAGAGAAAACAGGCAAGACGCGTGAGCAGCAAGCTCGTTAATCTATTGTTTCCCGACATTAAACCTTAAGTAACCCAAGCCTGACCAAGAACTCAATAAACCGGAGGAGAGAATATGCCCAGACTGCCAGTGGCAACAAGAGAAAGCGTTCCCGAAAAC
The DNA here is from genome assembly GCA_965215975.1 of Dehalococcoidia bacterium. Taxonomy (GTDB): domain Bacteria; phylum Chloroflexota; class Dehalococcoidia; order Lucifugimonadales; family UBA3495; genus Bin22. Next base: position 3,206,557 of record OZ244136.1, read on the forward strand.
CAGCGAGAGATCTTCGACGAAGTCGTAGGCGGCGGAGAAGTACCTAACCGGGGTCCAGGCTCGGTTACCATCCACGCACCTGGAGCAGCCAAAGTCGCCACCGCCCTGAACCAATATTTGCGCCGCGATTCCAGCCTGTCCCCGAAGATTCTGGAATTGGCCATGCTGGTGACGGCCCGGGAAATGGATTGCCAGCATATCTGGAATGCGCACGCAGCCTCGGCGAGGGATGCCGGTGTTCCCGACGAACTGGTGGAGGCCTTGAGGGAAGGGGAAGAGTTGTTGGACCTGGCGCCCGACGAAGAAGCGGTTGTCAACTACGGTCAGGAGTATTTCCGGACCCACCGTGTCAGCCGGGGCGCTTGGCAGTCAGCATTCGAGCAGTTTGGCACTGCGGGCTTAGTGGAATTGACCTTGGTAATGGGCAACTACGCCATGTTCGCATTTTGTATTGATGCCTTCGATACCGAATTGCCTCCCACTCGAAACGAGAAGCTGCTACCAATCTAGGGTTGCACAAGCGCCTTGTTTTCGGTGGCATGAATTCCTGAAAGCAGATATGGGCAGTCTTCAAGACTGCCCATCATCAGTTCTCGGGATCCCTTGTTCGCCTTGGTTAAGGCTCAACTGCCCGAACGATATATCTGAATTCGGTGTCGGAGGCTGTCCACGATATAGACCAGCCCGTCTACCCCGATTTTCACCGACGTGGGTCCCCAGAACAGTTTCTCCACGTAGGCCGAACGCTCCCATTCGAATCCCCGGTGGGAGTCATATTCCGGCCTTGGTTCAACCTCAGGGTCCAGGTCCGCTTCATATCGAGCAGTCGCCTCATCCGGGTTCGCTGAGAAATAGTCCTTTGCCCACATAGAATCTTTGGATTCCCCTCGGTAAGAAGCCAGGCATTTGCCGTCGCCGTCCAACACCTGAACTCTCTCATTGCCCCAATCAGCGACTATTATGTTTCCTGCACTATCTACGGCCAGTCCGGACGGCCGGTTAAACTGCCCCTTCCCCTCTCCGGGTTCGCCGTACGTAACAATGAACTCTCCGGCGGCTGAGAACTTCTGAATTCGGTCGTTTCGCCAGTCCGAAACATACACGTTTCCGTCGCAGTCAACAGCAAGCCCCCAAGGCATATTAAACAAGCCGGGTTCATTACCAAACCCGCCCCATTGGGCCAGGAATTCTCCGTCCCTGGAATACTTCTGTATTCTGTGGTTCAAGCTGTCAGCAACCAGCAAATTCTGGTCCCGGTCGAAAGCGATAAAAGAAGGTCTATTGAATTGCCCTTCGCCCGGGCCTGCAACACCCCATTTGGTCAGAAATTGCCCATCATGGTCGTAAATGGAAATTCGATTCAGGGCTTCGTCGGAAATGTAAAGCCGGTCTTCTGCGTCAAAGGCCAGGGAACTGGGCCACCAAAGATCTCCCTCACCGGTCCCGCCGGTGGCGAACTCCCCCAGGTATTCCTCCTCCGATGTGCATATGGTGATTCGCTTGTAGGCGATCCTTACACCAACTTCTGGCCCGGCACGGCTGAGAACGTAGAGAGTGCCCTGAGAATTCAATGCCAAGTCCACGGGATTGTTGAAACCCCGGCCTTGATTAGCCATGAACCCCAGTGTGTGGCTATATTGGAGCGATGCGACCATCGTCATGGCCCTTACCTTTGCCTCAGTTGATCCCCGTCTCGGGGTAATCCAAACAAACTTAAGCGAGTTGGTATTCCCGGGTCGCCACTATGAGTTGAAGCATTTCGGCGACCCGAGACTCAGCGCAACTTTCCGCTCCCCTTCCTGAGAACTCAATCATTCCTTCTCGTTGAGCGTGGTTTACCAGGCTTTCCCGCGTGGAGTCGGCTACCTCAAACTGGCCGACAGCATCCAGGCAGGCGTCAACGAACGCTTCTGGTGGCAGCGATTCGCCACTGGATCTGATTCTATGGAGCGCCGCCTGCACGCCCGGCCTGCTTACGTCCCCCATTTCCAGGGCTGCCGAGTTCACCCTCTCCACGAGGTTGCCGGTGTCGATCCATTCGCGGCCCGTATGCCAACCCTCAACCGTAGGAGGATTCAGGATTTCCTGGCCCATGAAGCTGACGTCCATCGCCAAATTCACAATGCCCCACTCCGGAAACTGGTAACTGCCGGCCAGCCGCGCCGTGCCGGCTACCAGTTCGGCAGGACTCTTGACCTTGGCCAGTCGTGCTTCGTCTCCACGGAAAAAGTCGGACGTAAACAGGGAGCGCATGACTTCACGGACATTCCCTTTGGACTCAACAAACTTGTCTGCCAGGTATTGAATAGATTCCTCATGGGGTGTGTCCGAGACGAAATACCCGTAAAGCTTGGATGCCACGAACCAGGCGGTGGCCGGTTGCTCACATATAATGTCAATTACATCCTCGCCATTGAATGGCCCGGTTTGGCCCAGAAATGTCTTGGCGGTTTCATCGTGATCTTCGGGCAGATATTGAAACTGCCAGTCCAACCGACCGTGGGGCCAAATGGAATCTCGGGAAGCCCTGATGCTCATATATTCGGCGTTCGCAATGGTCCAGCCGGTAAAGGCCCGTGCGCAGGCCTTAACGTCGTCCTCGGTGTAGTTGCCGATGCCCATTGAAAAGAGTTCCAGCAACTCTCGTCCGTAGTTCTCGTTTGGCGCATCCTTGTGATTGTCCTTGTTGTCCAGCCAGAAAATCATGGCCGGGTCACGGGACAGTTCCAGCAGGAGGGTGCGAAAATCTCCAAGCCCGCAGCGTCGAAAGGTATTGGTCTGGTCTACAACTGCCTTGGCATGGTTCAGTTTTCCATAGGCAGTGGCAAACAGGCTGTGCCAGAACAAGGCCATTTTTTCTTCCAGTGGACGCTGGGTGTTGATGATGCGGTACAGCCAATAGGCCTGAGAGCTTTCAATCAACATGAGGCTGTTTTGGTCTATTTGGTACCGGCGCAGGACGTCCTCATCCATTACCGGTGCCAGTTCGGGGTGAAGCAATTGCTCGACAGCGGCTTCGTATCCCTGGGCCACGTATTCATCGAGCTCATTCCTGGTTGCGCCAAACCCGGCGCGACGAAAGAGGTGGGCCATCAATGCCAGTTCGCTATTTGCCATCACTTCTTCTCCAAGGATAGATAAGTAAGAGGCTGTTGGTTTTTTTGTCGAGCTTAGGGTTTCTACAGACTTTGGGTAGAGTGACGAAATCTGCCCATCATTGTGCAAAAGTATAGCACCAGCCGATAAAAGGCGGCAGGGGTGCCCTCGAAAAGAGGAGTGCTCCTGTGAGATACAGGTCTATTCCTCTCCACCCTTGAAATCTGGCACATGTCCGGCGATCCAGCCCAGTTCTTCCTGGCGAGACAGCGGTACCACGTTGGGAGACCCTGCGGGAGCAAGTTGCTGCCCAATTATCTCTGCCTCGGTTAGACTTCCAATCTCGCTAGCCGAAAACCCCAACAGTTCTTGCAAGATTTCGCTGTTGTCTCTTCCCAGTTCCGGAGCCGGCCCCTGCACCCTGGGTTTGGCCCCTGATAGCCGCCAGCCTCTTCCAAGGTATTCCCTGCTTCCCAGCCCCGAAGTTGGCGGGTGTTCTGCCTTTTCAAAGAAGCCCCGCTGCCGCAGATGCGGGTCCGCTAATAATTGCCCTGCATCCAGCACGGGTGCTGCCGGTACTCCTGCGGAAGTAAGCCTACTTACTGCCTCAGCCTGTTCCAACCCTCCTGACCATTCTTCTACCAAGGCATCCAATGCTTCCTGATTCCCCTGACGAATTATTGGGTCTGCAAACCGAGGGTCGGCGGCCATTTCGGGCTGACCTGTGGCCTGGCAAAATGCCTCCCAGTCCTGATCATCACGTACCGCCAGCGTAATCCACCGATCATGGCCCAGGCAGGGATAGCAGCCGTGGGGTGACACGCTCTCGTGTCGGTTGCCCATGCGGCGAGTGCGGAGGCCGTTGTAGGCAAAGTCCAGGAGGCCCTCGCCGAAAAAAGAAACTCCGGTCTGGTACATCGCCAGATCAATCCACACGCCTTCTCCGGTCTGGGCACGCCGGATGAGTGCTGCCAGGGTCGCCAACTGGGCTGACCAGCAGGCGAGGAAGTCAGTGTAAGAATTTCCGATCTTGTTAGGCGTCGAGCTAGGGCCCAGGTTACCCTGCGTGTCCGGTTCCAGATAACCCATGAAGGCGCCAGAGGCGTGGGTCGGTTCCAGGGCGGAAGCCATTGCCCCGAAATCACTCCACGGTCCACTATGTCCATAGCCCGTGTTTGACACTAGGATCAGGTCCGGCTTGACGACCCGCAGGCTGTAATAGTCCAGACCAAATCGGCGCGTAACCCTTGGGGTGAAGTTCTCGAGGACTACGTCGCTGATGCCAATAAGGTCAAGCAGAATTGCCTTCCCCCGCTCCGAGCGCAAGTCGAGGGTCAGGCTGCGTTTGCCCCGATTCAGGGTCTGGAAGGTTCCCGCCCGATTCCAGTACTCAGGGCCCGGTTCGTTTTCAGGGTATGGACCGGTCAGGGTACGAGTGGTGTCCACGAAGGCGGCATGGTGAGTGTCTATCTTAATAACGTCCGCGCCCAAGTCAGCCAAGTGCGCCCCGACATAGGGCATGGCAAACACCCGGCTGAGGTCCACCACCCTAATTCCTGCCAACGGTAAGTTGTTCAAGTTACAATCCTGGAAAAGCAGCAGTAACCCATGCGATAACTGGTTTCAATTGTGCGTTGGCTCTTGGTTGTAAGTTCAGACGCCTTAGGCATCTGTCAACGAGGGCACTACTCTACGGCGTCAGATAATGCCATTAGACCTTAAGTTGACCAGGTCCTCCGCACTGAGGCCCAGTCGATTTCGAAAGACTTCCCCGTTGTGCTGGCCCAAGAGGGGTGCGGGGCAGGTGACTGCTCGGGTTCCCGAAGATAGACGGGGCCCCAAACCGGGATACAAAGCAGCGCCCACTTCGGGATGGTCAACTTCGACGAAAAAGTCCCTCGCCTCCAAATGCTGGCAATCGTAGATGTCGCCGGCATCCTGGGCCATTCCAAATACCAACCGCCGCTCACCAGAAGCTTCGAACAGGGGTTTCCTGTCCCAGTTAGCAAGGCCTTTGACCAACAGTTGCTTCAACTCTTCACCGTGTTCAATACGTCCCGAGCCGCTGACGAATTTCTCGTCATTGAGGTCTTCCAAGCCGATCAGGTCTGCGACAACCGACCATGGCTGGGAGCCTTGCACTGAAGGGACCACGTAACCGTCTCGGGCCGGCATAAGCTCCTCAAAGCCTGAACCCCTTACCGGCCGACGTCCCTTGATTGCGCCCATGTAGTTGAAATAGGGCACTGCCTGCACCATATGGGTAGCCAAACATTCCATGGTAGATACTTCGACCTGCTGGCCCTTCCCCGTCGTCAATCGCTGGAAGAGGGCGGCCATGGCTGCCGTGGCAGCGTTTACTCCTGCCACGTACCAAGACTGCTCCAGCGCATTTCGCAGCGGCTCCCGGTCGGAGTCGCCGGAATGGTACATATGGCCGCTGTAGGCGAAGGTTACGATGTCGGTAGCCGGGTAATCGCGGTAAGGTCCGCTGAGCCCGAAAGGGGTGATGGACACCGCAATTAACGCATGGTCGATCGCTGAAAGAGCAGGATAGTCCAGGCCATGTTCCACTGACGTGGCAGGCGCAAAGTTCTCGACTACGATGTCAGCTCTGGCAAGCAAACGATTAAGAATGGTTCGCCCTGTGCTGTTGGAAATGTCGAGGCTAACGCCCAGCTTGCCAGCGTTCAGGTAGAGAAACGGCAGGCTCTTCTCGGGATGGGGGTCATCACCGGCAAAGGGCCCCTTGCGACGGGCTGCCTCTCCTGTCCCGGGAGGCTCAACCTTGATAACTTCCGCACCGTATTGAGCAAGCAGTTTCCCGCAAAAGGGAGCGGAAGTGTCGCCACCCAACTCCAAAACCCGTACCCCCGATAGCAGGTCCATTGCTACCAGGCTTCCTCTTCCCAAATCAAGGGAAGGGATTGGCCTCGATTGGGCAGAACTATAGTCGCCTGTCCGGCGGCAGTTTGATTGCCTCGGCTGTTGTTCAGTTCCACAGCACAGTCCACTAAACCGAAGCCGTCAACTTCTCTCTTGTCCATCACAACACCCGACGCAGTCAAAACATCGCCCGGAAAATCCATTCCCCGGTGTTGCACAAATAAACGCTTGAACCAGCCTTCTTCGCCTGCAAAGTCAATCATCAGTTGTCCCAGGTACTGGTTCTTCAGGGAACCGTTGACAACCACGTTGGCCAAACCTTGTTCCAGCTGGGCGAAAGGAAGGTCCCAGTGAATACGAGCGTAGTTGCCGTTGGCCGCCGCCCAGCGCACCAGGTGAGACGTAGTCATCGGCCCCTTAACCACAGGTGGCAGAATATCACCAACCGAAACGTCCTCGAAGTAGCGCTGGGCCGTCGAAACAGGTGAGGGCTCGGGCAAAATCGTGTCTGCGCCGGGTGGGGCAACCGGAACAGTCTGTAACTGTGGCGCGTCCCCTGGCTTCTCTGTATCAACGCCTGCCTTCTCCGGAAGACTGCGGTGGATGCTGACTCGTTTGGCGAGGCTGATGACCTGTCCCAATTGGTTAGTCTGGGTTTCCTGCCTCACAACGAAGACCAGCAAACCAGACCGACCTTGTTTCTCGAATATATCCAGGATCTTGAATTGGCGGGTAATCCAGTTGCCGACATAAGTGGGCCTGAGGAATTGCCAGTCGCTGCCCCCGTTTAGGCCGTAACTGTTGAACGGCAGCGGAACCTGAAAATGGGACTCCTGGCCTGCCCCAAAGTAACCAATTGGGGGACCGATATCCTTCCATGTTGCCAGAGGAGGACACAGGATTCCGGCAAACCGAGAATTGCTGGCGTGTACGGCGTCCTGGTACAACGGATTGGCATCCTCAATGGCATCGGCCACGTCGAAAGCCATTTCCTCGCTGATGGGGAACCGGTTCCGCTCGGGTTCGGTCTCTGTGCCGACCAAGGCACGAACTTCATCGGTTATCAGTGTCTCGGTCATTGGGGCACTCTCCTGAATCACCTTTCAAAGAGGTAAGAACAGGTCCCTACCCTGTCCAGGCGCGAGGCGCTATGCCTTCAATATCGGTCACCACGTCTACGACGGAAGGCTTGTTGGATGCTGCGGCCTCTTTCATTGCATCTTGCAGGTCTTCGGGACGCTCCACCCGGATTCCGAACCCACCCATGTCCTCGGCAAGCTTTGCGAAGTCGGTGTCCGGGAATACCCAGAGTTCGTCCACGTTGCCAGTTACGCCTACACTCTCGTAGGCACGCTCGTTGCCCCGCTTTTCCTGGTTCAAGGAGTGGTTATTGTTGATTACGGTTACTGTGTTGATGCCGTAGCGGACGGCGGTTTCCATCTCGCTGAGGTGGTACCAGAATCCTCCGTCTCCGGTGAAACAGACCACTGGACGGTCGGGGACTGCACACTTGGCCCCCAATGCTGCGGGGAAAGCCCAGCCCAGGGAGCCGGCGCAACGGAGAAAGGTCTGGGTCGGTTTGTACAGGTCAATCATTGTACCGGTCCAGATTCCGGAATGGCCGGTGTCTGAGAGAAGCACGGCATCCTCCGGTAGGAATTCGGTAATTTCCTTGCAGAGCCGCTCGGGGCGCATTGGTGAGGCGTCGGAATTAGCCAACGACGCCACTTCTGCCCGCCACTCCTGGACCAGTTCCTGGGAGCGCCCGACCCATTCGGCGCGACCTCCCAGCGGTTCCAGGTGCTCTATCAACTTGCGGAGTGATGCCTTGGCGTCGCCCTGCAGCCCGACCTGGATGGGATAGCTGCGACCCAATTCCCCTGGGTCTATGTCCAGTTGAATAACCGGGGTGCCGGATCGGGGAATCTGCCATTCCGTCGTCACCTGGCTCCCGGTGTGGCTTCCGATGAAGAACACCAGGTCGGCTTCGGAAACCGCCCGGTTGGCGCACCAGCGGGAGTAGGTGCCGCAGACACCCACTGAAAGGGGGTGGTCATCGGGAATGGTTCCCTTGGCGTTCAGAGAAGTGGCCACGGGAATCGACAACATCTCGGCCAGTTCCACCACCTCGGCTTGGGCGCCCGAAGACGTCACACCGCCGCCCGCCACTATAATCGGCCGGCGGGCCTCGGTAAGAGCCCTGGCAGCATCCCGTACCATTTCAGTTTCCGGCTCACCCCGGAATGGCGGTACATGGGTGAAAGGGGCTTCAACGACAACCTCCACGTCCGCTTCCACGTCCATTATCAACGCACCCGTAGACCCCTGAAGGTCCAGGTGTGTCGGGCCGGGAGCGCCAGAAGTTGCTTCGCGGAAGGCCTGCCGCAACAACCTGGGTAGCTCTTCCGGGCTGTCCACCAGGGCGTTGAACTTTGTAACCGCATTGAAAGGCTGAACGTGGTCCACTTCCTGATAATAATTGCGATTTTGCTGAGTGGGCGCCCCCCTGCCCGTCAGTGCTACCACTGGCGAACCGCCCAGGAAAGGGTCCTGCAAGCCAGCCGCGAGGTTTGCGGCCCCCACGTTCTGGGCCATACACACTGCCGGCCGCCTGGCGGCACGGGCATACCCATCGGCCATGTAGGCCGCCGCCTTTTCGCTGTGAGTCATTATCCGTGCTATTCCCACTTGTTCCATTTCCACCAGAGCGCGCGTGACGATCATTGGCATATAGAATGCGTGAGTTACTCCGTAGGCCCGCATGGTTTCTACGAGGAATCGGGCGCCCGTCATTCTTGGCATGACTGAACCTCTCTTCTATGCTTGGGTCCGTTGCTTTGTCGGATAATAACGTTAGCTTCAGTAGCTGGCAAGTGGTATGCCGGGAATCTTCAATGTCCTCTTTAGTTGCTGAGTTAGTCTTCCGTTGAAGCTCAAAGCAGGCCAAAGGTCGCGAGCGGGATCAGTTTAGAACGAGGGATTTTGGCTCTAGTCACTTCACAAGAATTTTCCCGCCAAGCCAGCATACAGGCTACACAATCCCCCCTTAAAAGGGTATAGTTAGCCAAACCAAATGCACTTAATCCATTCGTGGGAGGCGATATTATGGCAGAAATTCTGGGCCTTGGCCTTACCCATTCCCCTTCCCTGATAAAGCCCGACGAGGAAAAGGACTTTTCCATCGCAAGGAGCTTGCGAAATCCCAACCTTCCGCCGGAACTGAAGATTCCCACCAACTGGCCGGAACCGATGCGCATTGAGTACGGCGAAGACGAAGGGTTGGAATCTGCCAAGAAGGCACGGGCCCGGTTGGTAAACGGCTTTCGCAAGCTAAGAGAAGAGTTGGATGTGTTCAACCCTGATTTTGTAGTGATTTGGGGCGACGACCAGTACGAGAATTTCAAAGAAGACATCATTCCCCCCTTCTGTGTGATGGCCTACGACGAAATGGAATGCCAACCCTTCGCGACCCAGGATGGTGGCACACGGCTCAACGTTTGGGACGAACCCGGAGATACCACTTTCAAGTATTCCGGCCATCGAACCGCCGCCCGGGCCATGGTTCGCGGCATGATTGAGCAGGGCATTGATATGTCTTATGCCTACAAGCCGTTGCACGAAAAGGGCGGTCTGGGACATGCCATTCTGAACACCCTTCTGTACCTGGACTATGACCGGAAGGGATTTGACTACCCGGTGGTTCCTTTCCTTGTGAACTGCTACGGAAGCCGGGTCGTGCGCAACCGGGGCGGTGCCGTTCAGTATGAGGAGGAATTCGATCCTCCCGGTCCTTCACCCAAGCGGTGCATGGAAGTGGGCGCCGCTGTGGCTCGGGTGCTGAAGGAAAGCCCCTATCGGGTGGCGCTGATTGCATCTTCCAGTTGGTCTCATGCTTTCCTGACCGACAAGAATCACTGCCTCTATCCCGACGGACCCTCGGACCGGGCTCGATTCGAGGAGTTGCGCGACGGTGACTACGCAGCGTGGAGCCGTATTTCAACGGACCAGATTGAAGACGCCGGACAGCAGGAATTGCTGAACTGGATGTGTATCGCCGGGGCCATGCAGGAACTGGACTACAAACCCGAGATTATCGATTACGTAGAAACGTACATCTTCAACTCCAACAAGTGCGTAGCCCTGTTCAAGCCTTAAACGGCCAAGAATTCACCTGATAACTTGAGGGGCAGGTCTGCGACCTGCCCTTTTCTTATGCCTTACAGCATTGGCAATAGAAAGGGCGGGCTGCGAACCCGCCCCGTTCACTATCTATTTGTCCCGATCTGAGCCAGGCTAACCCTCAAATACGGACTCAATCGGTTGGTGCCCGGCATTTTCCGCATAGGGCTCTTCCCGGTACAAGGACAAAGCCTTCATAACTGGTATGTCCTGAATTGAGAAGAGTATGGCCTCTTCGTCGGTGTCGTTGACGTGCTCGTGCCAGGACCAGGAGGGCACTACTAGGAAATCGCCTTCACCCCAATCAAAGCGCTGGCCGTTAATGACGCTATGTCCCTTGCCCTTGAAAACCTGGTACACCGCGCTGGTCGTGTGGCGGTGGGCCTTGGTGTTCACCCCGGGCCTGATCATCTGAATCCAGCAGGCCATGGTTCGTAATACAGGGCCTCCGGTTGCTGGGTCCGAGAACTCCATCGCCACATCGTCAAAGGGGCTGCAGTCAACTTCTGCGAGGCTGTGCAACGCGGCGTGGCTTCGTTCCCACTTGTAATGCCAGAGAGGGGAATACGGCGTGTTGCTGTCTTCCCACGCGGGGCGCAGGGCGCCTGAAGCATATTTGCGTTCCGATTCACCGACACCAACTATTGGTTGCTGGTCTTCGGGAAACTGTTCGTAGAAAGTTGCTTCAAGATTGTTGACCAGGGGAGTGTCCAACCCATCCAGCCAGATCATGGGTTCGGTGCCTTCGTTGTTATGGTCGTGCCAAGTCCAGGAAGGCGTTAACACCAAGTCCCCGGGCTCCATGTAGCACTTGTCGCCTTCCACCGTGGTATAGGCGCCGGTGCCTTGCAGCACCCAGCGAATTGCAGTAGGAGTATGGCGGTGGGCCGGAGCATTCTCGCCAGGTAGCAGCAACTGCAGGGCAGCCGAGATAGTGTGCGTGGTCCCATGGTCCAGGCCGGGATTGGCGAGGCGCAGGACACGGCGTTCAACGTCTCGGTCGGGAGTTACTATGTCGCCACTGCGTAGAACCAAAGGCTTTGCGTTGGACCAACGCCAGGCAAATGGTTCTACCTGGGGCTTTCGTTCCAGCCTTCGGCCCATCCAGGCGGCGCGCAGGCCGGCGGCTTCAGTTCCTTCGTAAAATTGGTTTTCCTCTTCAGGACTGACTCTTCCAAGTAGCTGAGTCATGGCATTCCTCCAACGCAACTAAGGCTACATATTGCAGCAAATTCTAAATGGGCGGTGTCCGGGTGTCAATTGAAGGGTTGGTGTATATTCTTGTTGTCACTGGGAGCAAATGCCTACGGATTAGCGACTAAACTCGGAAGGAATACTAGAGAATTCAACCACAGATTCTTGTGAGGGGACATAGGATGAGCAGAGAATTGGCGGGCAACGCGGATACGATTCTTCACAATGGCAAGGTTATAACCATTGATCGGCATGATTCTTTGCAACAAGCAATAGCCATCAAAGGCGATCGTATTTTGGGCGTTGGGAGCAATTCGGATGTAATGGCAATGGCGGGGTCCAACACCAGGCAAATCGACTTGCGCGGCCATACCGTGATTCCCGGCATAGTGGACATCCACGCCCACCTGGACAGGGAGGGGCTGAAATCTATCTATCCCACCCTCGAGGGACTAAGTTCGATAGAAGATATTCTCAAACGGATCGAGAAGTTAACTAGCGAGGCGAAACCGGGAGAGTGGGTTGTTACCATGCCCATCGGAGACCCTCCAAACTACGCAGATATGCCGCAGTCTTTGGACGAGGGCAGGTTTCCCAACCGCTGGGACCTGGACAAAGTATCTGCCGACAACCCGGTCTATATTAAGGGAATCTGGACACCCTGGAATGTACCTCCTTCCGTATCGATAGCCAACAGCGCCGCCCTGCAACGGGCAGGGATTGACCGAGATACGACTTCTCCAGATTCCAGCGTCACCATCGAAAAAGACCAAAACGGAGACCCCACGGGCATTTTCATCGACACCGGCCGCTATCCTTCGGTGGAATTTACACTAATGAAGGCAGTCCCCCGTTTCACGCCAGCCCAACGGGTCGCAGCATTGAAAGAGTCCATGGGCCTCTACAACTCGGTGGGCACTACAGGTTCCTACGAGGGTCACGGCGTGGCGCCGGAAGTAATGCAGGCATACAAAACGGTGTGGGATGCGGGGGAGATGACGGTAAGGGCGAACCTGACAGTAAGCCCGAACTGGCAATCCGTGGAGCAAGCAGCCACGGAGATGGAAAGCTGGGGGCATTCATTTTCAGGGCCCGGTTTTGGCGACGACTTCTTGCGCGTCAGTGGCTATTTTATTCAATATGGCGGGAATCGTTACACTGCGGAAGCTCGGGCCTCGCTTCTGCCCTTCACCGGCTGGGCCGGATTTATTCAGAGCTACCACTCTCCCGATTTTTTCTCAAAGGCGGCAAAGCTGGCGGCTCAGCACAATTTGAGGGTAAACACCCTGGTGAGGGAGCCCCTGGAGGAAGTTCTCAACGTTTTCGAAGAAATCAACCGAGAAATTCCGCTGAACGGGCGGCGATGGACGTTGGCCCACGTCCTGCAAACTTCGGACGAACAATTAGAACGTATTAAGAACCTGGGGCTGCTGGTAGAGACCATTCCCTTGACAGAGTTGTGGCTTAGAGGCACTCCATACCTGAGCGATCCCGACCTGGCAAACGGGGCCGTGGCGCACCGGCGTTACCTGGAACGGGGAGTAGACTTCAGCTTTGGCACCGACAACAAGCCCTACAATCCGTTTGCTACCCTTTGGGCTGCAGTGGCTCGCCAGGAGAGAGTTACCGGCCAAGTCCTGGGACCGGACCAGTGCCTGACACGACTGGAGGCCCTGCGGGCATTTACCGTAGGCGGCGCCCGGTTCTCATTTGATGAGAGCAGGCGCGGCTCCCTGGAGCCAGGGAAACTGGCAGACCTGGCAGTCCTTACCAACGATCTCTTGGGTATGGCAGAGGGAGATATCCCTGAACTAGGCTCGAAATTGACCATGGTTGGGGGCAATATCGTGCACCAGTCAGAAGACTTCTAGTCCGGCTGGAAAGCCGGGTCTTGCACAGTTTCTCTTGATTGTACGCTGTCCCTGCCTCCCCCAACTCTGCAGCGGTAGAATTCCCGAGTCAGACTCGTTGCACAGGTTGGAGCATGTCTAGTCAACTACTGCAATGGCTGCCAACTCAACCTTGAGCTTATCGTGGGTGGCCAGACGGGTGACACCAATAGTAGCGGTACCGGGCCGGTGGTCGCCAAAGTATTCCCACCACACCTCATTCATCTGGTCCTGCTCGTCCACATCAGTCAGATACCTCGTAACTTGCACCACGTCGCTGAAGGTTGCTCCACAGGCTTCGAGACCCTTCTTCACGTTTTCCAGCGCCATCCGGGTCTGGCCCGCCATGTCCATTGGAATGTCGTCGAATTCGGATTCGATATGTGGGTGACTGTGGTAGACCTTGGCAGCGTTAACGCCAGCCAGGAACAACAGGGAGCCGCCGGTTACCTTGACGGCTGGGGCGTAGGGCAGGTTCACCGAAGGGTCCCTTTCGGCGGTGTGAATAACTTCAATTCTGCTGGACAAGATTGGCTCCTCCTGTTTGACATTGGTTTGGGGGTTTGACATTGGTTCGTGGCCTCTGTGGCCTCGCCGCGTCGTATTATAGTTGACCAGACTGCCTCACGTTAAAATCCGGTTGACAGTGTACTATCTCCCAACTAAACTGCCGCAAGTTCACAGGCATCGGAGAATCCAGTGACTGCAGGCAGCTTTAAGAAAGGGGAAAGGTGACAGCCATGACTCAGATCAAGAGCTTCGGAACTATGAATGTGGACTGGGAGGAGCGCGTAGATTTTGAACGACTGCGCACCCAGCGTCTCAACCGAATCAAGGGGCTGCTTAAGAAATCAGAGTTGGGCGCCATCCTTTCTTTCGACATGAACAACATCAGGTATCTCACGGCGACCATCATAGGTACTTGGGCACTGGACAAGCTGGTACGCTACTGTCTGTTGCCCCAGGACGACGAGCCCATTCTGTGGGACTTTGGGTCGGCTGCCCGGCACCACCAGCTCTACTGTCCCTGGTTGGGCGAGCGGTCCCGCGCAGGCATTTCCACGCTGCGGGGAGCTACACCCCCTTCGGCTAACCTGGCGGAAGACGTGGCAAAGAAAATTCGCGCTGAGTTGGAGCTTCGGGGTCTTCAAAATGAGCCCATCGGGGTCGATGTGGTCGAGCCTGTAGTGCTGTTCGCTTTACAGAAAGAAGGATTGAACATAGTGGATGGGCAGCAGTTGATGCTGGAAGCCCGTCGCATCAAGACACAGGACGAGATAACACTCCTCAACACCGCCTGCGCCATGGTGGACGCGGCTTATGACGTTCTATACCAGGAATTACGGGCCGGAATACGGGAAAACGATGGCGTGGCCCTGGTCAACAAGGTCCTTTATGAGCTAGGATCGGAATTCGTTGAGGGAGTGAATGCCATTGGTGGCGAGCGAACTAGTCCCCATCCCCACCTTTTCGCAGACCGGATTCTGCGCCCTGGTGACCAAGTCTACTTTGACATCCTTCACAGCTACATGGGGTACCGCACCTGCTATTACCGGACTCTTGCCATTGGAAGCGCTTCCCAATCACAGATAGATGCCTACAAAAAGTGCCGCGAGATTCTCGATGTTTCCATAGACGCCGTGAAGCCCGGCATCACTACGGCCGATATTGTCCAGCATTGGCCCAAAGCTGAGGAATTTGGATTTGCCAATGAAGAGGCGGCATTTGCCCTGCAGTACGGCCACGGCGTCGGACTGAACATCTGGGAAGCGCCCATCTTCAGCCGCCTGTTCTCCCTTGAGCACCCGCAACCAATTGAAGAAGGGATGGTATTTGCCCTGGAGGCCTTTTGGCCGGCTTCCGATGGTTGGTCGGCGGCTAGAATTGAGGAAGAGGTAGTGGTAACTGCTGATGGGCCGCAGGTAATAACCCGGTTCCCAGCCGAGGATCTGATGGTCGCGGGAGTGAAATATTACACCGCAACCGGTCCGTTGCCCAGCACCAGGGACGCCCAGTCCCACCGCAACCGGCCCGCCATGCCTGCGGCCCACGCCCAATAGTCCTCGTCAGCCAGGGACAACGTACTGCCAAGAGTTCAGGGCGGGTTTTCTAACCCGCCCTGATTATATTGCCCACTGCCCGGAGTCCTGTTAACTACTGCCCTTCAGGCGGGTCAGACATGCCCATGAGAATGTCTTCCAGGGTACGGTCCAGGGCAGGGCCCAGGTTAACCGGTTCCACGTAAGGCGTTACGTTATAGTCGGAACGTACTTGCTCGATGATGCGCTTTGCATCGGCGTTGTTCTCCGCGATCCTGTCCAGGCTTGACTGCAACTCCCTCGATTCTGTTTCTCCCAGGGCCAGCAGTTCGCTCAGGTCAATGTCCAGTTTGAACATGGACTTCAATCTGCGCATGATGTCGTAGAAAGAGCGGTGGTCGCGGAAAATGCCCATCTGTTCGTTGTTGGAAACTACGAACGGGTACATAGGGGCCATCGCCCCCAGGCGGAACATCTGAACATCAGGGTACTCGAAGTGAGCCAGCGACACCA
This sequence comes from Dehalococcoidia bacterium, assembly GCA_965215975.1. GTDB lineage: Bacteria > Chloroflexota > Dehalococcoidia > Lucifugimonadales > UBA3495 > Bin22. Next base: position 3,222,353 of record OZ244136.1, read on the forward strand.
TGGCCATTCCGATGGTTGGCCCCCTACGCCCTTCGGTACCGCGGCTGGACATTATTACGCTGTACCTCTCCAGGTTTTCCTTCATGTCCGCTCGACTGTACACGCAGTTTATGCGGCGTTCCAATTCCGGCGGCGCCGGGCCGTTCACGCCTTCCACTGCCACCGTTTGTTCAATTCCCAAGTCGTGGACTGCCTGGAAAAAACCTTCACCATAAATGTCAATTCTGCTCCAGGGTTCTTCACCAAGAAATATGATGAGCCCGTTTCCAGCATCGTAGAAGTCGTTCTCCCGGGCCATTGGACTTGAGGGAAGTCCTTCCTGAAACGCGGCGGCCGGACGAAAGGTATCATGGGTGCCGGCGACCTGGAAGGGGAAGCACATTTCGGATACTCTGTCGCCCAGTCGCCCAATGCGACGGGCGCCCAATTTTTCGATCAGGTATCGGGGTAGTCCACTGGAAATCCTGCCCCCGTTTGACCACTGCCGGCGCCAACCAGCGATCAAGTATTTTGCTTCGGGTTTTTCGTGGAGGACTAATAACTCGTCTGCCATTCAGAGTTCCTCCCTAAATTTCGTGTCCAGTTGAGGCGTGCCTTGCATTGAAGGCAGCGGCCTTTCGCACCAATTATAGCAGGATGAGAGCACAACTATCGTAAGCAAGGCTGACCAATGACAGGTAACTAACGTCCCAGCTTTATATCGTCAGAAATCTTTTCGGCCAACATTATGACTGCGGGATTGATTGGCGCTCGAACCAGGTCTGGCATTATTGAGGCGTCAACAATCCTCAAGCCTTCCAGCCCGTGAGCCCTTCCGAACTGGTCTACGACTGCCATGGGATCGTCGGATGGGCCCATGCGGCAGGCGCAGGAAATGTGAGAATAGGTGGTGGCTTCCTTAAGCAGCCAGTTGTCAAAGGCGTCTTCCGTGGACAGGTCTTCATCGGAAGGAGCCAGGCGCTCCCCAATGAACCCGACCAGTTCGGGACGGTCTGCCAACTCCAGAGCCAACCGAACACCTGCCCGCATTCTCTCCCGGTCAAATGGTTCCGCAAAGTAATTGTAATTCATTGCCGGCTGCACCCGGTAATCGGGAGACGTAAGTTTCAACTCCCCCTGGCTGGTGGGCAGGAGCAGGGTTATCATCATCTCGGTGACTCGCAGAACGTCATCGACATTCTGGGGAGGTTCTTCGATGACGTGCCTTCTTGGTGGCACAAAGCACGACAGACTTATGCCCAAGTCATTTCTCAGGTCAGAGCCGGGCGCGGTAAACCGCAGAGCCGCCCCGCCAGGAGCGGACCGACTTTGGACTGGGTAACCTTCTGGAAGGCTCCACGTTACGTAAATCTTGGGGTGGTCTTTCAGGTTTCGGCCCACCCCCGGTGCATCATGCACCACTGAAATACCCAGGTCACCAAGCTGGTCCGCAGGTCCCACGCCTGACAGAAGCAATAAATGGGGGGAACCCACGGCGCCGGCGCTAAGGATTATCTCCTCCCCTTCAACGGCAAACGCCTCACCGCCGGACTCGACAATTAGGCCCTTGGCCCGGTTCCCTTCAAAGGTGATCCGCTTCACGTGGCAATCCGGCTTGATTGTAAGGTTAAGCCTGTGCCGGGCCAATTCGAGATAACCAAGAGCCGTGCTAAACCTTATACCCTGATGGTTATTAGTAATGCCTGGCCCTACGCCTCCAGAATCCGGGTGATTGTGGTCTTCAGTATCCTGAAAGCCGCTGGAAACGCAGGCATCGCAAAAGGCCCGTTGGGTTTCATGCCATGAGCCAGGGTCAGAGTGGTGGACGAAAATCGGGCCCTCGGTTCCATGAAAGTCGTCATGATGGTCAGCATCAGTCTCCAGGCGGCGGAAGAAAGGCAATACCTTCTCGTAGCTCCAGGAATCGTTTCCGCAGGCAGCCCAGGCATCAAAATCTTCAGCCGTTCCCCGGTAAAAAGCAGACGAGTTTATGGCACTGGAACCGCCCGTTACCTTGCCTCTCGGAACCTGCATTGGTGGCGCCAGGTTGGTCGCTGTGGCCGTGAACTGCCAATTATGCGGATTGGTTGGAAGCCAGGATGGGTGTCCGCTGGCAGTCCGGGACCTGGGCGGGACGGGGGCTGCGCTGAAGCCATACTTAAGTTCGTCAGGGAGTTTCTCGAAGTCGGGGTAGTCGGGTCCGGCCTCCAACAGCAGCACCGAACAGTTAGGGTCTTCCGAAAGCCGGCAGGCCAGTACCGAACCTGCGGAACCTGCTCCAACTATGACGTAGTCATACTTCATAACTTCCTGCCAAGGCCCTCAAAAAGAAAGTCTCCTTGAGGGCCACTCCTATGCCGTGTCTGCTTCTTGCCGCCAGCGGCGATGCTCAAACTGTTCCTGGACTTAAATGCTAAACAACGCCGACCAAAGGTCTTCCCTGGCCGGCGTCGGTTCTTGAATCAAACTAGCGAGTCTGGCTAATCATCCGCGGGAGCGGTCTCCGCAATACGATTGTCCACCAGTTCAGCTCTGCAAGCCGCACCATCGAGCAGGCCCCACTTGACCATCCAGTGGTAGGTGTCCTCAACTATTTCGTCATTATAGGGGGTGTTGTAAGAATAGCGAATCCTGGAAAGGTGGAAATCCTCAGGAGTGATGCTGCCATACTTAATTGCCACAGAGGCAAACCTGGGCTCGTCGATCAGGTAATGGAGGTACTTCCGCTTGTCCTCGTTTATTATGTCCACCGCCTTCACCACCGCTCGGTTAATGGCGGTAAAGGTTTCCTCGTCCATGTTGTCGCTGGCGTTTTCAGCTCCCAGATAGTGTCCCTCGCATACTGGGCGGCAACCAAGTTTCTCCGCCAAGGTTATCCAGGGTTCCATCAACGCGGCAGCGGCTACTTCCCCGTTCATCAGCGCTTCAAACCGGTACTGGGGAGAGCCGTAGTGAACGAGCTTTAGCTTTTCCTCCGGCAGATAACCGGACAAGAGGCGTAGCGCAACGTAATGCGAACCGGCGTGGAACTGCACCGCCACAGGTTGATTGCCCAATGTGCCTGGATAGTAGTGCGGGGAATCCCCGCGAACCAAAATGGCCTGGCTGGCTACCGCGGAGCGAAGGGCGATTATCTTGGCTCCCTGTTTGCTTTCATAGGCCCGACGGACCTGACCCTCTTCTCAAGCGCGGTATATGGATACTTTGGCGTCCTCGAACGCTACGTGACCCAGTACTGGGTTAACTTCTTCAGGGTTTTCCGTGTGGGCTACATGGCCGCTGCTTATGGCGGTAACAAACTCCATGTCAATGCCTTCCGCTTCAAACAGTCCCTCGTCCTTAGCAACGAGCCAGGGCAAACTGAAAATGGCTCCGTTTATCTCGCTGACCACCTTTTTCATTGGCGCGCCTCTCAGTCAAACTCTTGAATTTCTTGCTGATATTAAGATTGTCGATAAGTTTAGCAAAGGGGAGCTAGTCCGTCTATGGATTCACACCATGAGCAAGGAAAGCCTAACCAATTCCGTGCATCATTGCTGAAGTCTTGGCGCCTCACGCTGACACCGCCTGGCCTGAGCAAATCCATTGCTGAACCTCCCTCTCCGCACCTGGTTGGAAGTGGTTGAAATTTCTCTTCCGGCTTTGTTCAGCTTGACGCTACCTGGCAGCGCAACTACAATCCGGTACACTAAAGACGTAGCTAAATGACGGGTCTGGAGTTAGGAATAGAACGCCCGTCATTACGCCAGCAGCAATAAAAGGTGGTAAGTATGCCTGAAATGACCGGAGGCCAGGCGCTGGCCAAGTCCTTGTATCTTGAAGGAGTCAGGGTTATCTTCGGCCTGCCGGGCGTTCAGTTGTACCATGCCCTTGACGGCCTGCAGGGTGAGCCTGGCATCCGTTTCATTACCACTCGCCATGAGCAGGCAACAACCTACATGGCTGACGGATACGCTCGCGCGGGTGGTGGCATAGGCACGGCGATGATGGTCCCGGGTCCCGGCCTGCAGAACGCCTCGGCTGGCATTGGCACCGCCTTCGCTGCTTCTTCTCCCATCCTGGTCGTGTCCGGCCAGATTGAACGTGACTTGATAGGTTCGGACCGGGGTATCCTTCACGAAGTTAATGACCAGTTGGATACCATCCGTCCAGTAACTAAGTGGGCAAAGCGCATTTTGGATCCGGCGGAGATTCCCGACGCGGTCCACGAGGCTTTTTATCACCTCAAGACCGGGCGGCCCAGACCTGTTGAGATTGAGATTCCCCCTGAAACCTTGGCAGAAGTCGCCGACGTAGACTTGCGTGAACCCGAGGAATATCCCAAACCGGTTGCAGAGACAGAGAGAATTCGTACCGGGGCGCAGATGTTAAACGAGGCGGCCAATCCGCTCATTTGGGCCGGCGGTGGGATAATTTCATCCAGCGCCCAGGAAGCACTCCTTCGTGTGGCTGAACACCTGCAGGCCCCGATAATTACCACCCCCGAGGGTAAAGGGGCAATTTCCGAACGCCATCCCCTGGCCTTGGGCGCCCACCGGTTGCGTAACGATCCTGTGGCAAAGGAAGAACCGCACTTTGACACTATACTTGCCGTGGGCACCAGGATGGCCAACCCGGTCTGGCTAGGTGGGCAGCGAGTCGTACAAGTTGATATTGATGAGGCCGAGCTAGGCCGAAACTACGAAAACACCTTTGGCATCCACGGTGACGCCCGTCAGACCCTGGAAAGCTTGTACGAAAACCTTGTGCAGCTAAGCCCAGCCCGGGAAAGCCGCGAGGAAGAATTCAATGCCCTGCGCCAGCGCCGGTCTGAAACTGCAATACGCGTGGAACCCCAGGACTCCATTGTGGCGACCATTAGAAACGTAATGCCGGAAGACGGAATTCTCATCTCCGGCATGACTCAGATCGGGTATTACAGCCGAGCCTTCTTTCCCGTATATGAGCCGCGAACCTTCCTCACTTCGTCCTACGCTGGTAATTTAGGTTACGCCTATCCGGTGGCGCTGGGAGCCAAGGTTGCCCAACCCGATAAGGCAGTGGTCGCAGTTTCTGGTGATGGCGGCTTTCTTTTCAACTCCCAGGAGTTGGCGACGGCAGTGCAGTACGGGATAAACGCCGTCGTTATTGTTTTCAACGACAACGCCTACGGAAATGTCTTGCGGGATCAGGTCAATCGTTTTGAGGGAAGGGTTTACGGGGCGGCGCTGCACAACCCGGACTTTGTGAAGTTGGCGGAAGCCTACGGCGCACGAGGAGTAAGGGCTGGCATTGACCAGTTGGAGGGTGCGCTGGCGGAGGCTCTCGCCGTCGACGCTCCCACATTGATTGAAGTGCCGGTGCAGGCTATGCCCACGCCCTTCGAATAGCGTAGAGGATAAGGCGATAGACGGTCCTGAAGGAAGGTAGCAGTTGCAAGACAGTGTGCCAGCCAATTCCGCCAATGGCCCGGTGCGTTTTGGCATTTTTTGACTGGATAGATGCCAACGGTGCCTCAGTTGCCGATCTCTACGAGGAGCGGCTTAAATTCATAGAGTATGCGGACTCGGCCGGCTTCTATTGCTACCATATGGCAGAGCATCAGGGCACACCATTGGGAATGGCTCCTTCCCCCAGCGTTTTTCTGTCTGCCATTGCACAACGCACAAAGAACATCAGGTTTGGCCCTCTCGTTTATCCGCTGCCCTTTTACAATCCACTTCGACTCGTGGAAGAAATTTGCATGTTGGACCAGCTAAGCAGAGGCAGGCTTGAAGTGGGCGTGGGAAGGGGTATCTCCGCTTATGAACTGGACTTTTTTGATATCAACGTGGACGACTCACGGGACATGTTCCGGGAGGCCTTGGACATCGTAATAATGGGGCTTAAAGAGGGAAAAATTTCCTATGAAGGTGAGCACTACACTTTCAGGGACGTTACCCTGCCCATTCAACCCTGGCAGCGGCCCTATCCCCCTCTTTGGTATCCGACGGCCAACCCGGACTCGATAAGATGGATTGCCAGCGAGGGAATAAGTACGGTGACTCATTATCCTCCCATGGAAACCATGCGAGAGCATATCGACCTGTACAAATCGGTTTGGGCCGAAAACCTGGATCGTCCTGATCGCTTGAACGCCCACGAGCCAGATCCCAAATACGGGGTCACCCGCCACATTTACGTGGCAGAGACTGACGGTCAAGCGCTAAAAGAGGCCAAAGAAGCCTTCTCGGACTTCATTGCCAACTTCAACCACTTGCGTATTTTGAACGGGGATGACACTGGCCGCACCAATTTCCTTGCCGACTTTGAGGGGCGCATGGCTGATGGACTGCACATCGTAGGATCGCCAGAGACGGTGACAAATACCCTCAGAGATCATCTCAGCATTACGGGGTCCAATTACTTCGTGGGTTCTTTTTTCTTTGGCACCCTTTCCGCCGAACAGACGCTTAACTCCTTGCAGCTCTTCGCTGAGCAGGTAATGCCCCACTTTGACTGGGTAGCTCCCTAGCCCTGCTTGCGGTCGTTTGACTTCCAGCCTTTCTGGACCGGTGCTGCCAATTGAATGGCATTGACTCCCTCCCCCAACTCCGCGACTGCATCGTCGGTTGTTGCCACTGCCCCCGGCTGGTAGCCCACCGGGAACATATAGCTCACGTCAAGGTTGCCAGGCACCGTGAGGAAGATTATTGGGGTAAGCCCGTGCCGCCCTTTGGTGACCCCGATGCGAAAATCCTGATATTGGGGCTTGCGCCGGCAGCCCACGGCGGGAATCGCACAGGTCGATCTTTTACAGGAGACCCCAGCGGCGATTGGTTGTTTGGGGCACTTCATCGAGCAGGGTTTGCAAGTCAGCCGACGTCCACATCGTCCAATGACGGCCTTAGTTTAAACGATGTGTACATCACTAATGCCGTGCGATGTGCCCCGCCGGACAACAAGCCCAATCCGGACGAGAAGTTGGCCTGCCGTCCATTCCTGGTCAAGGAATTGGAATTGATGCAGGAGGTAAGGGTCGTAATACCTCTGGGCAAGTTCGCTTTCGACGCTTACCTGCAAACCCGATCAGCGGCGGGCCTGACCAACCCGAAGCCACGGCCAACCTTTGGACACGGAAACACCTGTCTGTTGGACGGAGGGGTAACCTTGCTGAGTTCCTATCATCCAAGTAGGCAAAACACTCAGACCGGGAAACTCACCCTGCAGATGCTTGATGACATATTCCTGGCGGCCAAAGAGCTAATCGCCGACGGAAACCCAGACAAGCGATGATCAATCCCGTTCCAGGAACCTCCTTACCGCTTCCATCATTGGCGACCTGTCGTAGGTGGCGTACATTATTTGGGCGTTACGCACCAAATCGCCGGCAAAGAAACGTTCGTAGTGCAAGCTCCTAGAGCCGAAAGCGCTGCAAGAGATGTCCCAGGCCAAGTGGAACAGTTTGGTCCGGTCCACAGCCGAGGCAGAGTCGGTGGCTAGGTAATGCTCCAGGTCCGGAGCAATCTCGGAATCAAAGTCGGCCTGGCTGGGCAGTGCCATTAGGCTGCTGGATCCCAGGAGTTGCATGATCTCCACCATTCGCGGGTAGAAACTGCGGGCATACATGTTTTCTGCCACCGTTAACGGGAATCGGGCCGGGGTAAACAGCCCCCACTCGTCCGGGGCGGCGTCGACCTCGGCAGTGCGAAGCAGCGCCTTGATGACTTCCAGGTTCATAATCATTTCAGCAATGCGCTCTTGAACGTGGGGCTGTTCGCCGGAACCCAGGGTTTCCACCATCAGGGATGCCGCGCCCAGCAGGAACTCCGTCTTGGCTACGATCCGGGTCACTACCTGGTGGAAGCTGTGTAATATCCAGCCGGTGCGAGTGGTCATGTTGTTGCAGGATTCCACGTTGCCAAGCAGGAATACCCGCTCCCAAGGCACCAGGACATTGTCGAAAATTGCTACTGCGTCCATCTCCTCGAAACGCGCTCCCAGGGGGTGGTCGAAGGGAGTCCGGCCGTAGTCGAAACTCTCCCGGCAAATGTAACGCAGACCAGGGGTGTCGCTGGGAATGGAAAAAGAAACCGCATATTGGTGGGCGTTATCCGCGGTATGGTGTGACCGGGAAGGGTAAACGGCTATCTCATCGGAGAGCGGCCCAAGTGTCGCAAGAACCCTCGCTCCGCGCACCAGGATGCCTGCGTCGGTCTCCTTGATAACCTTGAGAGCCACGTCCTCGGCCAGCGAATCGGTAATGTAACGCTGGGGAGAACGAGAACGCTGAGGGTTGACCAGGGTATGGGTCAGGCAGAGGTCCTGCTCCCGTATATGTTCGTAATAGCGCCGCACGTTTTCGCCGAACCCCTCCCGGTCCTGGTCAAAGTAGGGTGCGGCGGAGGCCATTGCCACGAATGCTGCGTTCATGTAGTCGGGAGTTCGGCCCATCATGCCGCCATGAAAGGAGGCCCAACGATAAAACATCCGCCGGCGGCGTTCCAGGTCTTCCAAGCCCTGGGGCATCAGGAAGGACATACCCACTCGGTCGCCCGAAGTAGGAGACCTGTAGGTCATTTCATAGACTAAGTCTTTCTCGTGCTGCATGTCGTACAGGTCTGCAACCGACCGAGCCCCGTTGGCAAAGCCGGGATGAGTCGTCACATCCTTAACGCGTTCCCCTCCAACCCAAACTTCCGGCGGTCGCTCCTTCAACCCTTGCAAGTATTGCTCCCCAGTACGAGCTGGCATAGCGCTGGACCTCCAATTACCTTTGTTGCAGTATAGCAGGGAGGGGATCCTGGTATCTGACTGCCATTGATTGCCTGGCAAGAGAATCGTGCTTACTATAGGTCCCAATTCAATAGCGACCAAGCTTCCAAAATTTATACGCCCGAATAAGGGCAGTTTGTCGCATATCCTCTATTTAGAGGTGGCAGCAGTTGTAAATGACTGTCCTCTTTATACGTCCACACAAACTGGAGGCAATGAATGCCCGACTACTCAATCAGTATTGGGAACGTAGAACTGGTTTCCCTCAGTGACGGTGAGCCGATCTGGTCGCCCTTTGATCCGTTCCCCCATATTCCAATCGAACTGTGGCGTGAGTTTCCCGGACTACTGGACGATGACGAGCAGATTCACAGTCGTTACGGCGTCACGGCCATTCGCTCGGGAGGCAAACTAATCATCGTGGACACAGGTTTGCATGAACCGGACGGGGCCCTGCTGCAGGACATGGAGAGCAAGGGCGTGGACCGGAACGCCGTAGATCTGGTGGTATTTACTCATTTGCACCCCGACCACGTTGGCTGGAACCTGATAGACGGCCAACCCACCTTTCCCAACGCTCGCTACCTGATTCCCCAAGAAGACTGGAACCACTGGACCAAGGAATCTGTATTGGTTAATGAACCGCACATTACCGAACAGATAATGCCACTGGAAGAATTGAGGATAATGGACCTGATAGCGAGTGAATATCGCATTACCGACGAAGTCACTACGGTTGCCACCCCGGGGCATACGCCAGGTCACGTCTCCATCGTCGTTGCATCCCAGGGCGAACGGGGTTATATTCTTGGAGACGTTGCCCACACGCCAGCCCAAGCCCATTACACCGACTGGAGCCCTAGTTTCGACGATCAGCCGGATTTGGCCCGCACAACCCGCCACGCCGTGCTTGATATGCTGGAATCGGAAGGGATTCTGGTGTCTGCGGGACACTTCCCCGCTCCGGGATTCGGGCACTTTGTGAGGGTGAGCGGTCGGCGCCAATGGAAGGGTTTATAGCCGGTGAACCGGAATTGGTTAACCCCAAAGGACACCGAGAGTACCGGCAATGCAACTAATCGCCATTGCGCTAAATCTCTTGCTTTGAGGAGCAACTATGATCTACGAAGTCAGGACCTATACCCTGGAACCCGGAACAGTTCCCCAGTTTGAAGAGAGTTTTGCCGAGGCATTGCCACACCGTGAAAAGTATTCACCCCTGGCTGCTTTCTGGCACTCCGACATCGGTGTCCTCAATCAGGTAGTCCACGTTTGGGGATATGAGGACCTGCTGGAAAGGGAAAAAATTCGGGCAGAGGCCGCCAAAGACCCCAACTGGCCACCCCGGGATACCAGCATGATAATGAATATGGAGTCTGAAATCTGGAATCCAGCGCCCTTCATGCGACCTTTGGGCGGCGGTCAGGAACTGGGCGATGTCTACGAGATGCGGATTTACACGTACAAGCCCGGCTCTATCCCCGAACTTCTGAGTAGGTGGGAAAAGGCTCTCCCGTGGCGCGAACAGTTCTCGCCCTGCGTCGCGGCCATGCATACTGAACTGGGCGCGTTAAACCGCTGGATGCACATCTGGCCTTACAAGGACTTGAACCACCGGAACGAGATCCGCAAGGCCTCCAGCGGGACTCCCAATTGGCCCTCGGGAGCCCCGGGCCGAATCCGGCAGGAAAACAAGATACTAATCCCCGCTTCCTTCTCTCCCATGCGCTAACCTTTGCCAAGTCTGGCCCCCGCTTCCCACACTGTACGAGTTGTGCTCGGGTGGCGGGGGCTACCAAACCTGTGACCGATGCAATTTACCAGCTTGTTTGACTCTGTAGAGACGCCTGCCTTCGTGTATGACGAGATGGAAGTTGGCAGAGTGTTGGATATTGCCAAATCATTACGTCGCACCACCGGTTGTCACGTCCTCTATTCCATTAAGCCCCTGTGCTTTCCTCCATTGCTGGAATTGATGGTCCCGAAAGTGGACGGATTCGCTGTCAGCTCCCCATTCGAGGCGCAATTGGCCCGCTCCATTTTGGGTGACCGGGGGCGAATACACTTCACCAGTCCTGGCATCCGCCCGGGGGAGGCCGAAGAACTGGCCTCACTCTGTGACTACGTTGCCTTCAATAGCTTGTCCCAATGGGAACGGCACAGTGGAAAGTTTGTTGGGCGGACAAGTTGCGGCTTGAGAGTTAATCCTGGGCTCTCCTTTCTTGATGATGAAAGGTATGACCCCTGCCGTGAAGGTTCCAAGCTGGGGATAGCATTGGAATCCTTAGCCAATAATCTGGGGAACGACAAGGCTTTCTTGAATGGGATAGACGGTGCGCTGATTCATTCCAATTGCGAATCTACCAAATTTGGAGAACTTGAAGAAACCGTGGCCTTGCTTGAAGAGAAGGTTCCCCAATTCTTGGCACGCCTCAGGTGGTTCAATTTGGGTGGAGGATACCTCTTCAATGAGGATGTGGATATTGAGCCGCTACAGAGAGCCATTCGGGTGCTTCAATCCAATTGGGGACTAGACGTCTACCTGGAACCGGGAGCGGCCTTCGTCCGTTCGGCCGGATATATGGTGGCTACCGTGCTCGACATTTTCCCGAGCGGCCACCAGACAATAGCAGTACTGGATACCACGGTGAACCACATGCCCGAGTTGTTGGAGTTCGACTTCGAGCCGGACATCGAGGGGCATACGAACGACGGCCAATGGGAATTTACTCTCGCGGGATGCACTTGCCTGGCTGGAGATCTGTTCGGTGAATACCGCTTCACCAAACCGCTTTCAATTGGCGACCGGATCATTTTCAAGAACGTGGGTTCGTATACCCTGACCAAGGCGCACATGTTCAACGGTGTGAACCTGCCCAGCATCTATTCCCTGGGGGAAAGAGGGGAGTTGAGCCTGTTGAAGACTTTTGGATACGAAGACTTCGCATCTCGTTGGAATACGCATGCCGACAGTTCTGTTTGAAAGAGAACTAATTGTCCCCTTCCACTTCCAGAAAGGGAACCCGCTGGTTCCCTTGGAGGACGCTCTCACTTCACATACTGAGGAGGGAGACGTTCCCATCCGATTGGCCGTTACTTCTTCCTCCGAAGAGGGCTATCACTGCGAAATAGGTCTTCTTTCTGGCTGGGAGGGATCAGAGTTGCCTTCCCTCTTCCGTTGTCATCGTCGGTCCCTCGAGAACAATAGCCAATTCACTTGCGTACTCCTGGTCCCCACCGGCATTGGCGCAGAAATAGGAGGCCATGCCGGAGACGCCACGCCGGTCGCGGCGTTGCTGGCGGCCGCCTGCGACACACTGATCACCCACCCCAACGTCGTTAATGCCTCGGACATCATAGACATACCCTCAAATGCTCTCTATGTAGAGGGCAGCGTGATTAGCCGCCTTCTGATGGGTACTTTAGGATTGCAGTCGGTGCGCAGCAACCGGGTCCTGGTGGTTTTGGGACACCATGAGGACGAATTATTCATCAATGCGGCTATTAACTCTGTCAATGCGGCCAAGGCCACTTACGGTTTGACGGTACCCAGTATCGTGAGGTTGGGCCCAGACTTTGAAATGGAGGCCAATTACGTCGGTTCGGGCAGGGCCGCAGGAAAGGTCAGGGGGCTGAACGCTCTGTTTGGCGCCCTGCAGGAACGAGCAAATTCCTTTGATGCGGTGGCTATAACTTCTCAAATCCTTGTTCCTGCAGGTTACCACGCGGACTATTTCGAGAGCAACGGCGAGATGGTAAATCCGTGGGGCGGAGTAGAAGCCATGCTGACTCATGCCGTTTCAACCATTTTCAATGTGCCTTCTGCTCATGCGCCCATGCTGGAAACCCAGGAAATCGCGAATGCTGATCCAGGCATCGTTGACCCGCGGATGGCGGCTGAGGGCGTATCTCTTGCCCTGATACAGTCCGTATTGAAGGGTTTGCAACGGAGCCCGAGGATAGTTTCCGACCTGGAAGGGATGAACTATCCCAGCGTAATTACGGCCGCCGACGTTTCTTGCCTGGTAATCCCTGACGGCTGCGTGGGGCTGCCGGTTCTGGCAGCTTTGGAGCAAGGAATACCGGTTATTTCGGTCAAGGAAAACCGCAACCTCATGAGGAACAATCTGGGTGACTTGCCCTGGGCTGAGGGACAACTTATGCCCGTAGACAACTATTGGGAAGCAGCCGGAGTCATTTCAGCTCTCAGAGCGGGCATTGACCCTGCGACAGTGCGTCGCCCGATACCTCTTTCTCCCGTACATTGGCACCTGTAAAAGGCCATTTCCGACGTTTCGGACAAGGGCAACGAAAAAAAGGAGCGGAACGCGAATTGCGTTCCGCTCGAGTTTCAATCCCAATGCTGGGTCACCGCCTAGCCCGGTAGCAAGCCATCTCCGATGAAAATATGCTCGGCCTCTTCCAGCGTCAAATCGGTTTCCGGTAGTATGAAGTCTGACTCAACCAACTCATCCAACGGCAAAGGCGATCCCTTTTCCCTGACCAACGCAATCATTTCCTGAAGCAGGGAACGAAAACCCTCTTCATTCTCGGATTCCACAGCCTCAACCATTCGGTTGTCAATGTCATTCAGGTCGTCTATTACCGCGCCCGGCAAATTGAACTGACCTTCACCTAATATTCTAACGATCATCGTTCGACCACCTAGTCCTGTTGATACTAGCTAGATCCCTGGTTCCTTAGGGAGTCCAATTCGGCATCTACGGCAGAATCGCTCGATGATGGCAGCGCCCTGGTCTGGCTTACGGGGCTAGTGCCCTTGAGGGCCGCCAATTCATCTTCGACGCTCTGCGAGATGGAAATCTGCGATAGCTCCCTTTCGATATCATCCTGGGGGCCGGAAAAATCATCCAGAACCCCGGTGGCTACCAACTCGTCAATGGCACCGGCCTTCGCCCGCATCTGGTCCGTTTTGTTCTCTGCCCGTTGCACTGCCAGCGAGACGTCCCCCATTTCTTCCGAAATACCACCTAAAGCTGCCCCAATTCTCACCTGGGCCTGGGCCGCGGTGTACTGAGCCTTGATAATTTCCTTCTTGTTGCGGAAGGCGTCGACCTTAGTCTGCAGGCGCTGCTCCGCTATGGTGAGCTTCTGTTGCTCCTGCTCCATTCCCTCTATCTGTTCATCCAACCCCTGCAATTCCATCACCGCATTCTGCTTTCGTTGAAGAGCCAGCCGAGCCAGATCCTCGCGGTCGGCATCCAGGGCTTGCTTGGCCTGACGTTCCAGCCTCGTTATGTTCTCTTTGACCTTGGTAGCCTGCTGCTGGATGCGTCGCTTTGCCGTAACCATTTCCACGACTCCACGCTTGACGTTTTGCAGCATTTCGAGTTGCTTTTCGTAGGAATAGTCAAGAGTCTCCCGCGGATCTTCCGCGGAATCCAGTATGCGGTTCATTTTCGACTTTACTATCGTCGACATCCTTGAGAACATTCCCATGGGAACTACCTCCAGTTAAACGAAACTTCCGGGCCCTTTCCGCCAGCTCAAGTGGCAGCTTCTCTCTTGATTCTAAATTTACTGTCCTTGTCCCAATTCAGTACCTATATCTATCCTTCTTCCCAAATATAGCCATGGCGCCAACTATAACTCCGAGGACAATGCAGATTGCCCCAAGAATCCAAAGTAAAAAGTTGAGGATGCCACTTACTAACAGGATCCCCAAGACCAACAAGAATATGGCGACACCAATTCCACCCAAAGACCCAAATATCGACATGGATAATTCCTCGCCTGGTTAACGGGGTTTCCGACCGGTAGGGTCAAATTGCCGAGTTTTGTTCAAAAGCGAAATAATATAGCCCGAGAACTTTGCGTTATCGGCAACAGTTAGTACTACGATTCACACACCCGTACTTCCCACAACCACGTTCTTTCAAATCAACAATACCTTCCCTTCCCCAAAGGGTCAAGGGAAACCAAACTACGTTGCAGGGCAATCCCATTCAAGAGGCAGGGTTCTGCCAATATGGCATGATCGATGCCGGTGTGGAAGCCAGCTAATTAAACTTTCCCGCCATTTCCGCTCATTGATTCCCTGCTCATAGCTAGGCGGAGCAGGGTAGAGGCAGAAAATAAATTTCTCCCACCATTTTCGCTCATTTCCGCCCATTTTCCCGCTGCCAACAGATGGCCAGAACAGGGTGGGGCAGATAAAACATTTGTACCGCCATTTTCGCTCATTCCAGCCCATTCTTGCTCTTGGCAGTGTGCCAGTGAGTAGACGGGAGTTGAAGGACAGAGGTGTCACAAAGACTATGGCAGGGGAGGGCAACAGGGCCTGTCGAGTGACGGTTATCAACGATCTCGGGTCAAGCTTGTCGGAGAAAACAATGGAAAAAGAATTGACCGCGAATAATCAATAATGGTCAGTAATGCGGGCTGAATTGCGATAGCCCAGATTTCTGCTGTTTTCGGATTCGGCTAACTATGAACTGGTGGACTACTTTATAGGAGACTGCTAACCCGTGCTATTATGTAGTGAGTTGGAAATGATATGCCGTTGTCCAGGTTAAGCAGTTCGGTTCCTTCGTGCTGCCTCAGATTACCTGCACAGCATTGCATTTAAGGTAAGTGAGGATTGGGTGGCAGCAATGTTAAGGTCTCTTTTCGGCAAAGGTAAGAAGAAACGGGAGTCAACAGATGTACGCCTGGAGACGAGCATTCGAGATGCCAGGGTCGGGGACGTTGTAGTTATCCAAGGGTTGGCATTGGAGTACGAAGACTGTTACTTCGTCGTTGAGAATATTCATCGGTATGGGGGCAGCGGCATCGTTTGGCACGAAATCGTGGTGGCCGACGCCGACAAACGTATATGGCTGGAATGGTCCGAGGACAGTTCGGGGCTATTTGTTACCGCCACTGACAATCGCCGCCCCGTTGGTCTGGAATCCATCGGCTTGACGGAGTCTGACCTGATGTCGATCGATGAACAACGATCGATAGACCGCTCTATCGTTGTAGACGGGCTGCGCTATATCTATCGCAATAGTTTTGAAGCCTTCTACTTTCGAGACAATCGGCCAACCAACGGCGAAGGCTTTTACATGTGGGAGTTTCTTGCGGAGGACGAGAGTCGGACTCTGGCTATAACCAAGTTTGAAGATGTCCCATTCGAGGCCCACTTTAGCGAAATAATGGACCCGGACAACGTCCACCTCTATCCCGGCGAAAGGCCGGAACACAGGAGCCGGTGAGTGAGATGCTGGAAGCCCTTAACGATTCGTTAGTATTTTTCCCGCGGGGACTGATCTACGTCGCTCTTGGAGTTGTGGTGCTGATTCTGGCCAAGTTTGCCAGGGACCTCACTACGAGGCATAGACTGGACGAGGAAGTCGTCCAAAAGAAGAACATCTCCGAGGCATTGCGGATATCTGGCTACTTTTTCGGAGTAGTACTGGTATTCGTTGGCGCCGTTTATCAGCCAACTTACCTGGCTCTGGTCGACATAGGTCTGGGATTCAATGCAGCCTTCGGGATTGACGTTCTTCGAGTCTTTCTCTATTCACTTGCCGGCATAGTCGCATTGAATCTGGTGCGAATTGTGATGGACCGGCTGGTGCTTTACAAGTTAAACGTTGAGAAGGAAGTGATACAGGACCAGAACACGGCTGCAGGTGCGGCCGAATTCGGACTATTCGTGGCCACGGGACTGGTTATCGCGGGTGTCCTTTCGGGTACGGGAGGAGAAAGCGAAATTTCCGAAGCCCTAATTTCCCTGGCGTTCTTTGTCCTGGGGCAATTGGTGCTAGTCTTGTTCGCACTGTCTTACGAGTTTACGACTTCATTTGACATTCACGAGGAGATCGAAAAAGACAACCTTGCAGTTGGAGTTGCCTTTGGTGGCAACCTCATTGCCATTGGCCTGGTTATGCTCAAGGCCTTGTCCGGAGATTTCCAGGGTTGGCTGCAGGGCATAACCGAGTTCGTTATCTTCGCCGTAGTTGGATTTGTACTGCTCTATGTGCTGAGGCAGCTGGTGGACTTGCTTGTGCTGCCAAGAGTACGAGTTTCTGAGGAGATGTCTTCGGGCCAGAATGTGGGAGTTGCCTTTCTCGAAAGCGCCGTGGTTATCAGCGCTTCCCTGATACTCTTCTTCGCAATCTAGGAAGAGGTCTGATAGTTGAGGATTATGTTCCGCGCGAATTGGTCGAGGAGCTCTCGCCATTAGTTGGAAGGCTCCTAGCCCAACAGAGCCATATTGGTTTCGCTTTATGAAGTAGAAGCATTAATACTCTTTCCAATTCGCGCGATTAATCGGCCTTTTCTGACCTCTTCTTCAGCCGCTTCCAGAAGTGAAAGGCCCTGGTCCAAGATTTCTTCCAAAAGCTCGTCGGCCATGACACTCCGGTTGACCACAGGTTCCAAAAGAGAACTGAAGAATTCATCCTCCCCAATTAACTCCGTCCAGGAATCCGCAAACTCATCCAGCGTTCCGTCATAGAGCCTCAGCAAGAAGATGGTTCGAACAGGGTCTAGGCCCTCTAGACAAAAAACGGCAGCCCGCACATCTTCGCCATGCCCCGTATCGAACAAGGCGCAGTCCGTATCGTCGTCCCATACCACGTCCTTAAAAATATCGTACTTATCGATGTACGATTCGGTTTCCCTCAACAGGTTGCCTATGTATTGCCGGCCCTGAGGCGAAATCTCAAAGCTGCTACTGTCTTCATAAGATACAACCAAGCCTTTCAGGCACAGTTGCTGAATGGCGACCGAGACCGGACTACCTTCTCCAGTGTCCTTCAACCCCGGCAGTTGGTGTTCATGCTTGTCGAGGAAATACATGGCGCTGCAGGTTTGCAGCCAATTCAGCAAGTCGGTTTCGCCGGCCGTGTATCCATTCGCAATCGCGTACTCAATAGCCTGATATTCGGGGCGCAACATCAGCGAAAGTAAGTTGCATCTGCCCCTTTGTTTGTCAGTTATGGGAGAAACGTATGCTAAAACGAGGTCTTCTATAGCGAGATAGGCGCCCGTTGAATCACTCAAATGCAGGGTACACAGTCCGCCGCGGAATTGCTTCACCACCCTCAGGAAGTAGTCATAAATTTCGGGCAAGTCAGGGTTCTCGTCCAGGTCGAAGGAATCCTGTACAGCCAGTTGGGACTCTTCCTCCACTGGGAAAATTATGTCAAGCAGGTTGCCAATGTGAAGGGCGGCAGTTTCCTCGGGGAAATCCATTTCCAGGCAGGCATCTTCTGGCAAACCCGCCATGGTCATCTTTACTGTCAACCCAACAATGTTCATGAAGTTTTGTACCGCCCGGTCAATTTCAGATCAGCTTCTGAAACAGACCGTTTCCGTCTGTTACTAGCTGCTCGAGGTCCGGAGACAAAATCCCGGACCTCCTATGCCTTCAACCCGGTAACCCCAGCCCAATATGCCTATCTCTACCTGTCTCTTAGTTTCATATGACCGCCACCGCCACTGAAGCTGCCGCTACGAGCGCGGCCGGACGACGAGCCAAAACTGGAACGCGAGGACCTTGAAACGGCGCTGCTGGACCTGAAGGCTCCGGAAGTCCTCTGTGTCTGCTGGTAACTTTGCCTATTTGAACTGAGGTTGCGGCTGGAGTTCTGGTAACGGGAACCGGCGAAACCCTGTTGTCTTGTGGAATATCTGCTATTTCGTGCGACCTGGGTGGCGTACCGGTTGGACCCGCGGTAATTGGCTCGACCCTGTCGGATTGAAGAACCCCGGCTGATCGGTGTGGAATAGAAGTAGGGGCCAGGGTAGAACGCGGTGGCCAACATATAACCGAACAGGAAGCTTCCTCCCCCAAAACTGCTGTGGTAGTAGCCGTTGGCGTTGTGGCCACGCATTTCGTGCTGATCGTTGTTCTTTACAATCGAAAAGAGCTGATCATCCCCGGAATCTTCGATCTCGTTGTTTCCGTTCAGATCCTCCCAACCCTCCAGGGTCAGGTTGTCTTCGTTCTGCTGGGCGCGGATCAATATGACTCCATCGCCTTCATAGATCTCGTTTACCCTTTCTTCAAACTCAGTGGCGCTCTTGGCTTCTTTAAATGCCTGTTGGACATCGTCCAGGTTTATGCGGCCGGCGGCACCGTCGGTGGCGGCCCAGGTATCATAGGATGGACCACTGCTGCAAGCTGCTATTAGCGGGGAACCGGCCACCATTCCTCCGGCAAAAATTGCCGTGCTCAATCTTCTCAGTCTCAGTGCCATCTCAACTCCTTAAATTGGACCCATCCAGGTTGTTAGCAGATAATGATTATGAGACCTCGCACATTAATGCGAGAGGCAGCGCAAACCGATGGTTCATGCTACAAGTTGGCCAATTTCCCGGCTTAACTGAGGGTCCTCGCCAATATCCTCGGATGCCGGAGCAATGGCCGGAAGGGGAAAGGTCAATGTTCTTGAAATAAATAGATCACTCACCGTTTCCTGAAACCGTTCCCACTGTTCCGCGGCATGAATTATGTAATCCGCAACTGCCGACTTGTGTCCGATGCTGGCTGCCACGGAACTGAAAACTGACCGTCTCAGGATTTTCCTATGCTGCAGCCATGCCTCGTCTCCGCATTCCAGCAGCAATTGGCGTGCCAGTTCATTGAATCTCTCTTTACCAATATGGGCCCGACGGACTTCCAACGATTCCAACAGGTGCTCCGCCAGCTTGTGGGGAACTTCGTCTAAAGCAACCCCCCTGAGGCTGGAAAGGTCGATTTCAAACATATGGCGGGCATCTTCGGCCAGATTAGTAAACTGGTTCGCATAGTTGATCAAGTCCATCCTTGGGAAGTGCGACTCAACCAAATGCCGGGCAGTGTCAGCAACGGAGAGCGGCAGGTTCTCTGCCGGGTTGACCTTGTTCAATAATTGGCGGCGCATTTCGTAATAGGCAGCGCAGTGTTCATCAACCACTGCAGAGTAGTCGCCAAGAACGCTGCGGCGATGGGCCGCCTCGGTTTCCGCTTCAATTTGCCGATTCCTAATGAACCGCTCAACCTCGTTGCCTTCAAAGTACGTTCGGCTGCCATCATCGACCCTGCGGCACCGGGCCAGGTTTGGACCTCTCCTTCCCAATGACAACAAAGACTGGTCGTCCCAGGACAGCAGCGCTCTGGAGGAACCAAAATTTCCTTGCCGTCCGCTTCTTCCTTTCAATTGAAGCGCAACCCGCGGGAATTGATTAAATTCGGAACTTACAACGTGCAGTCCTAAGCCAAAGTCCAGAGTTGGAATGGACCCAATATCTTTGTCCGGATTGCTGGGGGCATTTTCAAGAGAGACTAACAGGGAATAACACCCTTGTTTGGACTCGTCCCCAACCCGCAATCCTGGTTGGGCCAACAGAGTTTCTCGAAGCAGTTGCGCCTCCGTCCTGGAATTGCACCGAATCCTGACATGGGGACAATCGCCGGCCAGTCGATTACGGACCAGGGAGACGGATTGACGGAGCACGTCCCGGTCCAAGTCAGTAGCCAGGACTACGTCCGTTCCGCGGCCAGCCATATTGGTCGCCACGGTAACGGCTCCGTAATTGCCGGCATCGCGGACTATCTCAGCCTCTTCGAAACTATTGACGGCGTTTAACACCTTGTGTGGTATGCCGGCGCTTTGCAGCACTTGGCTAAGCTTCCAGGATTGCTCGACTGTTTGTACTCCCGCCAACACCGGCCGACCTAGTAGGTTGCATGACACAACTTCAGCCACTATGGCGGCGGTTCTATCTTCCTCAGCCAAAAATATGCGGGTTGGTAAATCTGAACGTTTTGAAGGATGTGTGGTTGGTACGGACACGACCTTCAAGGAATACCACCGCCAAAACTCTTCGGAGGCATTGGATGCTGTTCCGGTTATTCCGGCCAACGATTGGTAGCGAGTAACAAAGCCTTGCACCGAAATCTGGGCCAAGCTCTCGTGATCAGGTTCTACCGCGACCCCCTCTTTTGCCTGAAGCGCGGGCTGCAGTCCGTCCTGGTAGGAATTGTCCGGCTTAAGTCTGCCGGTGTACTTGTCCAGGAGGAAAACTGAGCCGTCAGCGACCACGTAGTCCACGTCTTGCTCCAGGATCAAGTGCGCTCGAAGGGATTGATAGACCTGGTTAGCCAAGTCAAGCCTGCGCATTGCTCTGCGGGAGAGCTGACCCTCCAGACTGGCATTTACCTCATTCCTCGAGGCAGCAACGTTGAAGTCCCCCAACTGACCTTCCAGGAATGCCATACCTTTCTCGGTCAGGGTTACCAAACCCTCCTGCGGGTCAACTATGTAATACAGGTCACCAGTTATGGACTCATCTGGTGAGTCGTTGCCATTGGGGTACAAGTCTTCCATTCCTCGGCGATAGGTACGCGGGTTAATGAGAGCCAACCTTCGCAGTTGCTCGTTGCGAGGACTGGCCAGCAAACCCAGGCAGATCAGAGTCGCATAACTAGCGTGCGACGGGTCTGTGTCCCTCAGTGTGGTGAGGTATTCGCCGGCTAGATCTTCCTGCCTGGCCACCATTCCGGCTACTGCCCGGTTGACCCTGTGTAATGGCTGGGATTTACCTAAGGGAACCCCCGCAATGATAAGAGGGGTGTCAGCTTCATCAATTAAAGCCTGGTCGACTTCATCGACGATGGCCACCTGAAGGAGCGGTTGGATCACTTCTTGTTTCCCACGAGCCAGATTGTCACGAAGATAGTCGAAACCAAACTGGCGCAGGGTACCGTACACAATGTCACACTTATAAGCCGCCTTCCTTTCAAAATCGTCCATGGGATCAAGGATGGCTTCTACCGAGAAACCCAAAGCGTGGTAAACCTCAGCCAAGAGCCGGCAATCACGCTCGGCCAGGTAGTCGTTGGCAGTCAGGATATGAACTGAACGTCCCAACACAGCGTACATAACTGCGGAAAAGGCAATGGCCACCGTCTTGCCTTCCCCAGCCTGCATTTCCACAACCTTGCCTTCAAGGAGTCGGACGCCGGCAAGGAGTTGTTCATCCGTAGGGCGGTAACGGTAATCACTCTCGGCGTCTTTGACTTCCACTGCTCGATAGAAGGAGGCGGGAAACTGTAAGTCCAACCCATAGCGCCCCGGGGAGACCGACTGCGCCAATTTGATGGCCTGGACTATGGCGATTTCTTCTGCGTCCAGCTTTGAGGCGCCTGTTTCGCCGTTCGCGACTTTGAAACAGTCACCGAAGATAGCCTGCCTGGGAGGGTCGTCAAATAAACGCCAGGCGCCAAGCCTTCGCCGGATACACTCGTCGACTATGGCAAATACTGAGGGCACATAGTCAACCGCTTTAGGTCGCCCGGGAGAGGTCTTGACTTCAGTCTTGATGCTCTGAAGGGTTGACTTGAGTCGAGAGTCTGAAAGGTACTGGACCTGCAAAGTGCCCCGGGCGCGACGTATTTCTTGAACCACTTCCTGCTTGCGCTGTTCCTCAAGGGCCGGCCAGGCATGCCCAACCTTGGCCGCACCGTCAATCAGCGTTCGCGCAACCTTCTCCAGTCCCGCCGACCAGCGGTTCGTGGCAACGGACTCGAAAATGCCAATTGACTTTGGATTAATTGAAGCCATCGTCCCTTGCCCTCATGCCACAGAGGAACAAATCAGGATAAACGAAATACTACAAGCCCGGCATCATGAACGGGAAGGTCCCATTTATTATAACGGACTAGCAGGTAGTCTTTTGCTGCAAGAATATTCCTGGCCGTTGTGGGATGCGAAGTTACAAACTCTCGACCCACTTCAGATTCAAAGTCCCAATCGGGGCCAATTTGCCAGCGAAATCCTGCTCGACGCGCTATTGCCCGGTAATCGGCAGCCAGTAGTTCATAATCCTTATCGTTTCTGAAAGGCAAGGGAGCAATGTAGTAGTCGCTTGACAAGTAAAGACCAAGCTCGTTTTCGAAAACCTGGACCATATCCGTGTCGGTTAGCCACCCTTCCATCGCAAAGAAGAGGTTTTCCGGGATGTCCTGAGGGACCCGGTGGTAAAAATAGTCTTCCTCCGCCTCCACCATTCTTACTTTGACCGAGGGTTTTTCCTCGTAACACAACAGGTTCTCTGCTGATTCACCGGTGAGGAAAAGGAAAGGAATGTTGCCATTGGTGGCATCAACCAGAAGGGGAACACCATCAACTTGGTAAAGCAATGCTGAGTGCTGCCAGTACCGCATGTATCTTCGGGAGAACCTGAAGTCGAATGTATTCAACAGATTCCTGAGTTTGGCCGTAGGGACATGTTCACGGGCGCCATCACCGCCTATCAGATATTCTGATTCAAACCCGAATTGGTCAGTCAGGAATTTCAAAGCCTGAACCTTCTCGGTGCAAATGCCGCCTGCCCCGTTTGCTATGTTTCGGACGGTTTCATCCCCGGTCTTGAACATCTGCTTGTCACCCACGAAACGTGAATAATTCTCAAACTCGCTGTCCCAGATGCGGCGCGCCAATACCCTGACAAATTCCAGCCTGCTCTGATGTGAGGCAAGCAGTAATACCTCCTCGGCAGCAGCAGGCCCCAGGTAGTTCTCCAAGGTTTCGGTTACAAATCTATTGAAGAAGTCAGTCTCATTAGCCCACCGCCGCCGGTGGAAGCCTCTCCAATTTCGCGTGTATCCAACATTGGTACGGTCAATGGTAAGGTCAATTAATGAAGTCCCAAAGTCGCCAACCTTTACCTCAGTCTCTTGGGGCCTGTCTGCCAAATCGATCATGCTGTCGTTCTGGGTGACGGCAATTCCGGAGTACATAGCTATCAACCGACCCTCGTCGTCGCAGGAGTAAACCAGGTCTTGCAGGGCCTTCAAGGAGGTAAGAGAACCCGGGGTGATTCTCTGGCGATGGAGCAACTCCTCCTCTGGGAGTCCAAATAGGTACTTGTCCAGCAATTCTACGACTGAAAAGTCCACGTCTGATTGGTCCAAGCGGAGAGTTGCTGACCGCCCGGTATATGAATCAAAAATCCGGAGAATTCGCGGCTCTTGGATTGAATTTAGATCAACAGGCATAGATTTCTCAGGGAAACAGAAAAACGTCCTGCGACACGACCACAGCTGAATTATAGCGGGAGCGGGACAACCCAAAGAGAATTGGGTTACAGACCGCGATTACCCTTGGGGGACCCTAAGGAGGGAGTCGGAGAATCTTTTCACCGACACTACTTGCATTGAAGAAATGAGGCCAAAACATGGATGGTCGGGGTGAGAGGATTCGAACCTCCGACCTCTTCGTCCCGAACGAAGCGCGCTAGCCACTGCGCTACACCCCGAATACTACCGCCGTTACCGAACTGCTAAATTACCACTGGGCCTACCGCTGTTACATAAACCACCTCGCCCTGACAGTGAAGGCGGAATTCACATGGGCAATTATACTACAAGCGTTCCCAACAAATACAGGAAAGGAAGAAAGCGCCTCCAAGGGAGCGACATGAATAAGCGGATTCAGCACTTTACCCGAAGGGCCCGTAAAACTATCCTTCTTTCGCTACTCTAGCCGCCCGCGTCAACCAACATTTCTTCTGCAATTTCGCCCAGTTTGTCCTTGTTTAGCACCCCGTCCCATTTCTTATGCAGGTCGCCTTCCGCGGTGACGAAAATGGTGGTGGGAAGGCCAAACACCCGGTGCGCCTCTACAACCGCGCCATCATCTGTGAAACCGGCCGGATAGGTGACTCCCAATTCGGCCAGCAATTCCTGGGCATTTTCCCTGGAGCCGAGTCCCAGGTATTGCCCAAGGTCAACACCGATAAGCGTAACTTTCCCCTCGTATTCATCACTGAATTCCTGGAACTCCGGCATTTCCGCCCGGCAAGGGGGACATAGGCCAGCCCAGTAATTCAGCACTACCGGTTTGCCCTGGAGGTCAGACAACAAGATTTCAGCAGAGCCCAACTGTTTCTGTCCCTGGTAAAGGCCAATCTTGAAGTCCTCAACCTTATCCCTTGCTTCCGCCTCACTTGGGGATTCGGGGTTGGTCGCGCCATTATTGCACCCAACTAGCAGCAGTGCCAAAGTAGCTACGACGAGCAACAACATGGTTAGTCGGCTTGCTGAAAAATTGACCTGCACCCTTCTTTTATTCATAGTAGCCAAAGATAGTACAAACTCATTTCTGGAGGCATCTCCTGCCATTTAACCCATCTGTGGGGTTTCTTGTCAGATTCTATTACGAGACCTGAAAGCGTGGGGATTCAAGCAGCGCCGCAGCTTCCTTCCCTCACCCTGGTTAAGGATCTGAATGTTCAACTAACCAGGCTCCGCAGCCGTTCCTGAAAAATGCTCAGGCGTTCCAGCGTCTGGGTGAGCCTGCGCAGCCATTGGTCTCCCAGGGAACGGGAGGAAAACCTGATTTGCCTGTTGCCCACATTCGCTGCCGAACCAAGGGCACGTTGGAGCGGAACTTTGGCGCTCCCAACGTCTTGCCGGAGACCGAGGGTAATTCCTCCAGTGGATTGCAGCACAGATTCCACCCCGGCCGTAACGGCCAGAACTCGCAAATCGACCAGTGTTAACAGATTCTCTACATCATCAGGCAGTGGACCAAACCGGTCCCGCATTTCATCTCGAAATGCAGGCACCCCGTCCCGACTCTTGGCTCGCGCCAGTCGCTGATAAAGGGCAAGCCTTGTTGGAGTGTGCGGGACATAGCTCTCCGGGATATTGGCTGCAATTGACAGTTCTATCCTGGGTAACTCGACGGGGCCCTCAGCAGGCTGGGAATTACCATCGCTGCCTTCGCCGGCCATTAGTTCAGACACTGCCTCTTCGAGCAATTGACCGTACAGTTCCAATCCCACCGCATGAATCTGCCCGCTCTGGGCAGCTCCCAGCAAGTTACCCGCGCCCCTTATTTCCAGGTCCCGCATCGCAATTCTGAAGCCAGACCCCAAATCCGATGCTTCCAGGATAGCCTGCACGCGTTTTTCGGCTGCTTCCGTTATCTGCCTGCCCCTGGGCAAGAGCAGGTACGCGTAGGCTCGGTGCTCTCCCCTGCCAACACGGCCTCGCAATTGGTAGAGCTGGGAAAGCCCAAACCGGTCGGCCCGGTCCAGAATAAGCGTGTTGACGTTGGGCATATCCAGGCCGGATTCAATGATGGTGGTGCAAACCAGGACGTCCGCTTCGCCAGCCGCGAAAGCCTCCATCGCTTCTTCCAGTTCAAGCTCCGGCATTTGACCGTGCCCGATCATAAAGCGGGCTTCCGGTACAAGCTCGGCCAAATCGGCCGCCGTTTGTTCGATGGTCCGGACACGGTTGTGCAGAAAGAAGACTTGCCCGTCGCGCTCGATTTCCCGAAGAATGGCCTCCCGAATAGTTTCCTCATTGTATTCTGAGACGAAGGTTTTGACGGGCAGGCGGGCTTCCGGAGGTGTGTTCATTACGCTCATATCCCGGATTCCCGTTAAGGCCATGTGTAGTGTTCTAGGTATGGGGGTGGCGCTTAGTGTCAGCACATCCACCTGGCTTCGCAAACGTTTCAGGGTTTCTTTATGACCCACCCCAAACCGCTGTTCTTCATCCACTACTACTAACCCCAGATTCTTGAAGCGGACATCCTTTTGAAGCAACCGGTGGGTGCCGATAACAATGTCGATAGTGCCCTGCTCGAGGCCTTCGATAACGTCCTGCTGTTCTCTTGGGGTGCGGAAACGGCTCAACACCTCCACTTGTAGCGGAAAGGGGCTGAGACGCTCGCTGAACGTGGCATAGTGCTGCTGGGCCAGTACGGTTGTAGGAACCAAAAGGCCCACTTGCATACCGTCTGACACGGTCTTGAAGGCGGCTCGCAAAGCCACCTCCGTTTTGCCGTAGCCCACGTCTCCACAGATCAGCCGGTCCATCGGCTTGATCTGCTCCATATCAGCTTTGACTTCGTCAATGGCGCGAACCTGGTCTGGCGTCTCCTGGAAAGGAAAGGAATCTTCCAGTTCCCTTTGCCAAATCGTATCCATGCTAAATTCGTGCCCTTCTGCGGCTTTCCGGGCGGCATAAAGCCTTAAGAGTTCCTCCGCCATTTCGCGAGTCGATCCCTTTACTCTTTCCTTTATTCGCGCCCATTCCGCGGTTCCCAGACGGGTCAATGTTGGCGGTTGGTCCTGCGCTCCCACATAGGCGCCCACCCGGTCCAAATGATCCGTAGGAACGTAAAGCTTGTCATTCTCGGCATATTCCAGGACCAGGAACTCCTTGTCCTCTCCGTTGTCCTCCATATGAGTGGTTCCGGCAAACCTGGCAACGCCGTGGTCCACGTGTACCACATAGCTCCCTGGAACCAATTCGGAGAGGATAATATCCTCACCCAATTGTTCCCGGCTACGGACCGGCCGGTAACGGCGCTCCTTGACCGTGCCGAACAATTCTGAGTCAGAGAGAAGGGTTATACCAGGATGGTGCTCATTTCCTTCAGTTTCCCATCCCTCATTAAGGAAACCTTGCAACAGGTGAACCTGCCCTGGTAATGGCGGTGTTTCCAGGGACTCTCCTATTGAGGCAGGTACGTCTGCTTCCCCGAGAACTTCGGCGAGACGGAGGGTATGCTGGGTTATGGCGATAACTATTCGCTTTCTCTGCAAGTCGGCCGCCACTTCATCTGTAAATTGGCCCAGCTGGCCAAAGTAAGATCTGGGAGCGCTAAAAGAAGCATCAGCGTCGTCTGCCAACCAACTTTCGAGATAAGCCTTACGAGGGTGTTCCCAAATACGGGAAGAAAGCTGATCCCATTCCAGATAGGGTGACGGGAAATTCCTGGGAAGATCGCCCCTGGACTCCCTGCTCTCGCGCATTCGGAAGAACTTTTCCTCCAGGTCCCGGGCTTCAGTCTCCACCTGGGCCTTTCGATCCAGCACCAGGAGTCCATCGCCCGGCAGGTAGTCAAACAAATTGTGGCGATTGAGGATTCCGTTGTAGAAGGAAAGCGTTTCTATGTTGGGCGTTGCAAACAGCTCTACCAGTTCTTCGTCAAACCGGTCCCGCATCCAGGAGTTACAGTGCGAAAAATCCAACTCCCCTATTCGCTTTTCTATCGCGGCCCTGTCGGCCAATTCGGGTAGCTGTTCGCGGGCCGGCACTATTTCTGCGCACTCGGGTTTTGGGCTGTCGTCAGTAAAGGGAAGTGAGCGCTGAGTGTATGGGTCAAATCTGCGGATGGTATCGACTTCATCGTCCCACAGTTCGATTCGGTAGGGGTTCTCTGCATGAGGAGGAAAAACGTCAATGATGCCGCCGCGCAAGCTGAAGCATCCCGGGCTTTCCACCACCGGTTCGTGCCGATAGCCGAGTTTCACCCAATCGGCCAGAAGCTGATCGGTGCTTCGAATTCGTTGACCCAGGCCAAGCCGGCGGGAGGACCATTCGCCAGGGTCCAGATCTTCAAAGACTCCAGGGGACAAGGTATATCTCAAAACTGCGGCCACCGAAGCCACCACCAAGGGTGGATTCTCGCAGCCAGTTTCCCAGGAGGCCAGCGCGGACAATGCGACCAACCTCTGGTTCACGGTTCGAGAATCAACCGCCAGGCGCTCAAATGGCAGGACCTCGGGTTCCGGCAGCAGGTAAACGGGAGCCATTTCGCCCAAATACGTCATCAACTGGTCATACAACGTACGGGAGTCGTCCGCACGAGGAGAGAGAACCAGTGTTGGTGTTTGAGTCTCGGCCCACAGGCTGGCCACGAACAGAGGCCTTACACCTCTTCGGGCAGCAAAACTCGGCCCTGACGCTCCTGGTCGCGTATTCTTGTCGTCGGTACCAAGGGGAAAGTCATTGGCAAGTAGAGACAGAAGGCCTGGAAGCGACATCCAGAAATAAACTCCAAACTTAATACCGGCCTTAAAAGGCTCGTAATCAGTTATTTGTTGCAACAGTCAAAAGGGCTAACGGCCAGCGTTAGCCCCGATTATCATCAATTCTATTCCCTCAAGTGGTGATTAACAAGAATGGATGATGCGGATATCGACCCATCGGTCCGTCAAAGATTTCATCTGACTATCCAATTCAGTCGCCAACCCCAATGGCCAGGAACACTGGTTGACCCACAGCAAACTTCGCCGCCCTAGCTGAGTTGAGCACACGCGGGATATTAGTCCAATCGAGCGTAGAATTCGCCAGAGCATGCAAAGCTTCGTGCTATAATTATGCAACTCGCTCGAAGGTTCCTGATTTGCCATCGAATGCTGCACTCCCGATCCGCAATTCTACCGTATTGTAATGTCCAGACCGTTTCCTCCCCAACGAGTCTCTGAGACCGCGATGACCGCCGCTGAAGAACTGCGCTACCGGAGGATCGTGGTAAAGGTAGGGACCAGCGTCCTTACTGATACCCAAAATAATGGTGGGCTAAACCAGGCCGTAATGGCAGACCTGGCGGAACAGATCAGCCGGCTGCGACGTGAAAATGGCGCAGAGGTGATTTTGGTAACTTCTGGCGCCATCGCTGCCGGCCGGCAGGGTTTGTGGCAGGCAGGGCTGGAGTTGGCCGAACGAGATATACCCTCCAGGCAGGCCCTGGCAGCCATTGGGCAGGGCCGACTCATTCATGCCTATGAGCAGTTGTTTGAAACTCACAATGTGCATGTGGCACAGGCGCTTCTGACGATCAATGACCTGGCAGAGCGACAGCCGTACTTGAATGTCAGAAATACCCTCACGGCACTCCTGGATATTGGAGTAGTACCTATACTCAACGAAAACGACGTGGTAGCAGTAGACGAAATCGGCGCGGTGTTTGGTGACAACGACCGGCTCTCGGCGCTGGTAACCAATCTCGTGGACGCTGACCTTCTCGTTATTCTGACCGACACTGAAGGACTGTACACTGCCGACCCTTACCGGAATCCCGATGCTACTTTAATCCCGGAAGTGCATCAGATTGACGACACTGTTAAGGCGGCCGTAGGACAGCACCGCAACCGCTGGGCAAGAGGCGGTATGCCGACCAAGATCGACGCGGCAAGACTGGTTACATCAGCCGGCATTTCGATGATCATGTGCAGCGGAAGGGCAGAAAATGCGATAGTTCGTGCGGCCCGTGGGGACAGCATCGGCACTGTATTTCATCCTGTGGGAGGCAAGCTTGAAGCCCGCAAGCGCTGGATGCTCAGCAGAGTAGAAGATTCCCAATGGGGTGAGATCGAAGTCGACGGAGGAGCGGCCGACGCCCTCCTCAACAGGCACGTCAGCCTCTTGCCCGCCGGCGTCAGAGGTGTAAGAGGGGAGTTCAGCCGGGGAGATATCGTCTACATCGTGGACGAACCGGGAAGGCAGATCGCCTGTGGTATTGCAAATTACGACGCAGCCGACATTGCCCGAATCCGAGGCTTTCAGTCAGACGGTATCGTGGCAATTCTGGGTTATCATTACGGTCAGGAAGTCGTACACCGCAATAATCTGGTCCTCATCTAGACCCTTTCCAACGCGTATTCTCCCTAATGCAAACTGCTTAAGAGAATGAGGAAAACTCATGGCCACCAACGCCGACATGGACTCGTTACTAACTCTGGGAAAAACTGCAAAGCGCGCGGCGAAGGAACTTTCCCGCCTTTCCACAGACATTAAGAACCAGGCCCTTCTGAATGTGGCCGATGCACTGGAATCGGAGCAAGGTCCAATATTGGAAGCCAACCAGGCCGATTACAAGTCTGCCCACGCGGAAGGCATGAACGAGGCAATGCTGGACCGTCTGCTACTGAACCCGGAACGGCTTAGGGGCATGGCTGGCGATGTCCGCACCATCGCGGCTCTTCCAGACCCGGTCAATGAGGTGATAGAAGCCAAGACCCTGCCCAACGGCCTGGAGGTGGAAAGGCGGCGGGTGCCCCTTGGCGTTATTGGCAGCATTTACGAGAGCCGCCCCAATGTGACCGTGGATATTGCCGCCCTCACGCTGAAGTCGGGAAATGCTTGCATCTTGCGTGGAGGCAGGGAGAGCATTCGTTCAAACGTGGCGCTGGCCGCGTTACTGCGCCGCGCTATTGGCGAGGCAGGGATCAATCCTGACACCATCCAATATATCGACAATCCAAACCGGGCCCTGGTCGATGCCATGCTGCAGATGAAGGAACACATTGATCTGCTGGTACCCAGAGGCGGCCCTAACCTTATTAACTTTGTGGCCAGCAACGCCGCTATGCCAGTGGTGGCCGGTGGCGTGGGAGTTTGCCACACGTATGTTGATCGGACTGCCGACCTGGAAAAGGCTTCTGATATTGTCTTCAATGCCAAGGTGCAACGGCCTACGGTTTGCAACGCCCTGGACACGGTGCTGCTCCACGCCGAAGCCGCTCCAGCTTGCCTTCCGGATCTTGCCCGCAATCTCTGTGAGGCGGGCGTGGAGTTGCATTGCGACCACCGTGCCTTAAGCATCCTGGGGCCGGATTCAGGGCTAAATGCACTCCCGGCTACCGAGGAAGACTGGGGCAAGGAATTCCTCTCCCTTACCGCTGCCATAAAGATAGTTGACTCCCTGGACGAGGCGCTGGAACACATCGATACTTACGGCTCCGGGCACACGGAGGTTATCATCACTCGCGACTCTGAAGCCTCACTGCGCTTTCAGCGGGATGTGGATGCCGCTGCCGTGATTGTCAACGCCAGTTCAAGGTTCACTGACGGAGGCCAACTGGGACTGGGCGCGGAAGTGGGAATCAGCACCCAGAAATTCCATGCCCGTGGCCCCCTGGGCCTTCGGGAACTGACGTCTTACAAGTGGGTCATAATCGGTGATGGTCAAGTAAGGGAGTAACTAACATTTCCCTGGTCCAAAAAATACTGGGCAGGTAGTCAACCTGCCCAGTTTGCTTTCCAGAATTGGTGTATCGGGGGCTGAGGGACCTATTTTTTGCGGCTAATGGCCTTAAGGGCCGCCTCCTTAACCTTTTCAGGCGTTAAGCCATACTTGACCATCAATTCCTCCGCCTTGGCGGACTCGCTGTATCCCTGGAGGGCAACCATCTCGACCGGGACAGGGTGATTCTGAACCACAGTCTGGGCAACTATACTGCCCAATCCGCCATGGAAATAATGCTCTTCGGCAGATACCACTGCCCCCGTTTCCCGGGCAGCGGCAACAATGGTTGCTTCATCCACCGGCTTCAAGGTGTGTACATTAAGCACTCGTGCTGCCACACCCTCGGCGGCCAGCATATCTGCCGCGTCGAGACTCACTGACACCATAACGCCGGTTGCAACAATGGTTACGTCAGAGCCGGCCCTGATTTCCTCTGCCTTTCCAAGTTCGAACTTGTAACCGTTATCGTGTATTACAGGCGTAGCAGCGCGCGACAGACGAATGTAGAAGGGGCCCTTGGTATCGGCGGCAGTCTTTATCGCCTGCACTGTCTCAACGGTGTCGGCAGGGGACACTACCGTGAAACTGGGTAAAGAGCAGATCAGCGACAGGTCCTCAATTCCATGCGCGGACATCCCGTCTTCTCCGGTCAATATACCGGCATGGGTACAAACCAGTTTGAGATTCAGGTTGGCCTGGGAAACCAGGACACGAAGCTGGTCAAAAGGTCGGCCTACGCCAAATACACTGAATGTGCTCACAAAAGGGATTTTTCCGCTGGCGGCGAACCCGGCGCCTACTCCAATCAGGTTTTGTTCGGCGGGCCCGAAATCAAAGAAGCGCTCGGGATGCTTGTCTCGCCACAGGTGAGTGAAGACGGAGACATTCAGGTCACCGCCCAAAACCACTAAGTCCGGGTAGGAATCGGCCATTTCCAAGAGCGTTTCGCCGTAAATTTGCCTGGTCGAGGCCAATTTCCTTTGCGCCACCATTAGGCCAGTTCCTCCATAGCTTTCGCAAACTCGTCGGCGTTGGGAGCCCGCCCGTGGAAACCAGGGTTATTCTCCATGAAACTGACGCCTTTGCCCTTTACCGTGTGGGCGATGATCGCCGTAGGCTTGTTCCGTCGCCGGCGCGCCTTATCCAATGTGGAAAGTAGCTGTTCCATGTCGTGACCGTCGGTCTCAAACACCCGCCAACCGAAATCCCGCCACTTGCGAGCAAGGGGTTCCAAACCCATAACCTGGTCCGTGAACCGGTCATTCTGGATGCGGTTCCGGTCCACGATGGCTATGAGATTTGTTGCCTTATGGTGGGACGCAGACATGGCCGCTTCCCAGATTTCTCCCTCGTCGCATTCCCCATCACCCAACAACGCGTAAACCATGTAATCCTTGTTGTCCAGGCGTGCTGCCAGAGCGCAACCGAGCGCAAAGGAAAGCCCCATTCCCAGGGAGCCGGAGTTCATTTCGACCCCGGGGGTCATGGGGTGAGCGTGACCCTGAATTCGGCTATTCAGTTGCCTGAAGGTTGCCAATTCCTCCTTGGGGAAGAACCCTGCCTTGGCAAGGACAGCATAGAAGCCTGGAGATGCATGGCCTTTGCTCAGGACGAAGCGGTCGCGGTCTGGCCACTGCGGGTTGGTTGAGTCGTACCGCAATATCCTGAAATAAAGCGAAACTAGAATGTCCAATTCAGAAAGAGAACCGCCGGGATGTCCACTGCCAGCGGTGTAGATGGTCTGAATTATGTCCCGACGCAGTTCCTTTGATATGGCCTGCAACTCGGGAATGCTGTAAGTTTGCCCCGTTGCTGAGACGGTAAAGCCATTCATAATGCTTCTGACGATCTCCAATACATTGATCGGAGCGAAGTCTTCTAGTCCCCGGGCAAGGCTCCGCCAAGTTGACCGCACACGATTATAATTGCCTTGTCCAAAGGTGTCTAGGGAGGTATTTTGGTATATTTGACTTAAGTATCAGTTCTTCACAACAAACGCCCATAGGGAAACCATGCTTTTTGCCTAAATCCAATGATTATTGACTTTCACTGTCACATCTTGCCTCCCAGTTTTCAGGCCCGTTACAAGGAATTGTCTGAACGGGACAACACCTATGCCACTCTGTTTCCAGAACCCGGAGCTAACGTTGCGACAGCGGAAGCATTGCTCGATGTCATGGACACTGCCGGCGTCGACTACTCGGTAGTCCTGGGCTTCGGATGGACCGATCCGGGTGTAGCCCGGGAAGCCAACGACTATGTTATTGGGGCAGTTCAGGAGCACAGTGACCGTCTCGCAGGCTTTTGCTCAGTCAATCCTGCCTGGGGCGACGCCGCTTTGATCGAGGTGGAACGCTGTGCGGCCTTGGGAATCAGGGGCATTGGAGAGTTGCACCCTGACTCGCAAGGATTCGACATTACCAGCCGAGAAGACATGGCGCCGCTGATGGATCTGGCTCATTCACTGGGATTACCAGTTCTTATTCACACATCTGAGCCAGTGGGCCACCAATACCCGGGTAAAGGAACGACCACACCCGACAGGGTTTACCGGCTCATTCGTAACTTTCCGGAGAACATCATCATTTGTGCCCACTGGGGTGGCGGATTGCCGTTCTATGGGTTGATGCCCGAATTGCCAGGGGAACTGAAGAATGTGTACTTCGACACTGCGGCATCGCCATTTCTGTACAATAAAGAAATCTTCGAGGTAGTCTCAAAGACCGTCGGCCACGGGAAAGTCCTTTTCGGGACTGACTACCCTCTTATTCGTCACTCTCGGCTTCTGGCTCAAGTCGCGGAGTCCAATCTTGATGAAAGCGCCCGGACCGCAATTCTAGGGGGCAATGCCGCCTCCCTCTTAGGGCTGGTCTGACGAGACACATCTCCCATGACGTATAAAACCAATGCCTGGAATATTTCGTGACTAACCAGGATCATTCGGAATTTGAGACTTTGACCGACTACCTTAGCCCGGGTCTGGAAATAGTGTTTGTCGGTCTGAACCCGTCCACCTACTCGGTGCGCGTTGGTCATTACTTCGCAAATCCTCGCAACCGGTTTTGGGCAGCCTTGAATGGTTCCGGGTTGGTAGGCGAAGAGTTGACCCCTGAAAGGGATACCGAACTGGCAAAGTATGGTATCGGGTTTACCGATGTGGTCAAACGGCCCACACCGCAGGCGTCGGGATTACGGGCGGCGGACTATCGCGAATGGTCTCCAATTCTTAAAGAGAAACTCGAGCATTACCAGCCCTTAATCGCTTGCTTCCACGGCATGACCGGGTACAGAGCCTACCTCAAGTACGGAGAGGGCGTAGGGGAACGCCCAACCCTGGGTCTTCAAGAGCGACGAATTGGGGAGGCAAGAATCTTCGTGGTGCCCAATCCCAGCCCGGCAAACGCGCAGTATTCCCTGGAGTATCTGGTTTCCTGGTATCGGGAATTGGCCCAGTTCAGAGACGAGCTGAAGTCATGAGAGAAGGTAACGATACTGTCAGAGTATTTGTTGCGCTTGATCTGCCAGACTTTGCCAAGGCAGCCTTGGAGAAGGCCGTGCGGGAGCTTCAAGAATCCCTGCCGAATGGAATACGCTGGGTGGAACCGAAAGGAGTCCATCTAACCCTAAAGTTTCTGGGAAATGTTAATGCCAGTCTGGTGGAGGAAATATTCGGTGCAATGGGGAAAGCTTCCGTTGAATTTCCAGCTGAGCCTATACAGTTGCAGTTAAACGAATTGGGTGTCTTTCCCAGTGTCAGGGAGCCTCGTGTCCTGTGGGCTGGCGTGACAGGCGACATTAATGACCTGGCGCGATTGCAACAGCTGGTAGATGATTCCTTTGCCGCCCTCGGATTCGCCAAGGAACGCAGGCCTTTTCGCCCTCACTTGACCCTTGGAAGGGTACAGGACAGGGTGCCTCAGTCGGACCGTCGACGAATAGGCAATGTCATCAGTCAATTCTCCCTGGCCGAAGGCAGGCCGTGGCAGGCGATGGAGATGCACCTGATTCGGAGTACACTAACTCCACAAGGCGCCATCTACGACTCCCTGGGAAAGGTAAGTTTCGGCAGGGACAAATAGGTGCAGTAATGCCAGACCAATTCCTGTCGATAAGTCCAACCCAGCCCTTCGATTTCGAGTTCACTGCCGAGAATCAGCCCTATTACCGCAAAGGTGAAGGTCCGGCCCTGGACCTATATAAGAGGTTGCTGGACTTGGGCGACAAGCTGGTTTTGGCGACCGTGCGTTTCAAAGGCGACATTGAGAGACCCGGGTTGGGCGTAGAGTTGAGAGGCTCCATGCTCACCCCTTCAGAGCTCGAGCTGGCTCAATCTCAGCTGGAGCGACTACTGGGAACCGCCCAGGACCTCCAACCCTTTTACCACTTCGTGGCAGGTGAACCGGTAATGGCAAACCTGGTCCGTACCTTCTACGGCATGCACCAAACCCTAGCTCTTTCGGTCTTTGAGACGATAGCCCAGGCAATTATTGGTCAGCAATTGTCGGCCAGCGTGGCCCGGGTGATACGAGCCTTGCTAATCGAAACTTACGGACCAACCCTTTCCATAGATGGAGAAATACACCGGGCCTTTCCTCGCCCGGAGGCGATAGCCGGGGCCACCGTTGAAGAGCTAAGGGCGCTAAAGCTTAGCCAGCGAAAGGCTGAGTACTTGCACGGGCTGGCTTTGGCGGAACTGGAAACCCCTGGTGGCCTCGATAGTGTAGAAGGGCTTTCCGACGAGGACGTGATCAAGGAAATTACCGCATTGAGGGGCGTGGGAATGTGGTCCGCTCAGTGGGTTCTGTCCCGGGCTTTGGGGAGAGAAGACGCATTTCCCATTGGGGATCTGGCTCTTAGGCGAATCGTCTCTCAACTCTATTTCGGCGGCGAAGCGCTGACGGACCAGCAGTTGGGGGAGTATTCGATACGTTGGTCGCCCTTTCGTACCCTGGCGACGTCCTACCTGTTTGCCTCATTGAGAACGGGACGAGGGCAGGACGTTACAGTAGTCTATTAGCCATTTCACGGCGTCGCCCGGGGTTGCACACCCGTTCGTACAGCACGTTGGGGTTTACTCTCTATGCAAGATCGCCAACGAAATGCGCCAGCGATCACGGGCCTATTGGAACATTCTCATCAGGCTCTTAGGGTTGCGGGTTCGGGAAAACTGGCGCATCAACTTCTGCGTCTGCTTGAACTGGTTCATCAAGCGATTAATGTCCTGGGGGGTAGTACCGCTGCCCCGGGCAATGCGCCGGCGTCGGCTTCCGTTGAGAATGTCGGGGCGTCTTCTTTCTTCCGCCGTCATGGACCGAATGATAGCCTCGACCCGCTTAATTTGGTTGTCGTCAAAGTCGGCAGGCATCTTCCTGGACATGTTGTTCATGCCGGGGATCATTTCCATGATCTGGCTGAGTGACCCCATTTTCTTGACACTCTGGATCTGCTCGAGGAAATCTTCCAGGTCGAATGTGGCCTGACGGAATTTCCTCTCCAGCTCTTTGGCCTGCTTTTCGTCGACAGCCTCCTGGGCCTTCTCGATCAGGGTCAGGACATCGCCCATCGCCAGAATACGTGAGGCCAACCGGTCCGGGTGATATGCTTCCAGGCCATCAGACCTTTCACCAACACCCATAAATTTTATGGGCACACCGGTGACCCTGGTTACCGACAGGGCCGCGCCTCCCCTGGCATCGCCATCCATCTTGGTCATGACCAGGCCGGTCAACCCAACGCGGTCGTTGAACTCCTGCGCAGCGTTTACCGCATCCTGACCGGTCATGGCGTCCACGACCAGCAGGGTCTCATGGGGTTGGGCCACCGCCTTGACGTCTTCCAACTCCTGCATCAACTCATCGTCAATGTGAAGACGGCCGCCGGTATCAATTATGGCCCAGGTGAGACCTTGTTGCCGGGCCCGTTCCACACCATTCTTTACCACTTGGGTCACTGTGGAGGACTGGGGTTCTTCAGAGTATACGGGCACCTCTAATTGTCGGCCCAGGGTCTGGAGTTGGGAAATGGCCGCCGGTCGTCGTAAGTCAGCGGCGATCAGAATTGAGCTGTGCCCTTGCCGCCGCAGTTGCAAGGCCAGTTTTGCAGCCGTTGTTGTCTTTCCAGAACCCTGGAGGCCAACCAGCATCAATACTGAAGGGAGTTGGCTGGAAGGGGTTAGTCGGTGGTCGCCACCGCTAAGGATTTCCGTAAGCTCTTCGTGAACTATCTTGACGACCTGCTGCCCAGGGCTCAGGCTCTCGAGTACATCCGCCCCTAGAGAACGCTCTTTCACCTTGGCTACAAAATCCCGGGCGACCCGAAAGTTGACGTCGGCCTCAAGCAAAGAACGCCGCACCTGCGCCAGGGCTTCGTCAATATCCTTTTCGGTCAAACGACCCTTGCTGGACAGGCGATTGAATATACCTGTCAACTTATCGGTTAGATTTTCGAACATACCTGACTCCCGCTATCCTGGGTCAAAGTTGGTTGTTGGCACTGCACTATGAAGGGAAAAACAAATGAACATTTGGCAAAGCCCTACTAATGTTAGCAGACCGCTGTCTTCCAAGATAGGGCAGACCTTCCCACCTTATGACAACCTCCTACGTGATAAAATCCCCTTTGATCCCAATTGAATTATCAAACAACCAAGAGGACTTGCGAGACTTGATTCCTTTAAAGCTCAGTCTTAGGAACTTCCTTTCCTACCGGGAAAACGTACCCCCGCTGGATTTTGAAGGGGTGCATGTGGCCTGTCTTTGCGGCGACAACGGCCACGGGAAATCTGCTTTGCTGGACGCCATCACCTGGTGCCTCTGGGGCAAGGCCCGTGGGCAGGTGCAGGACGACCTTGTTTCTTACGGTGCTGAAGAAGCTCGCGTAGAGTTGGACTTTATGGCGAGGGATGGGCGCTATCGTGCAATCCGCAGCCGGAGACGCGCCAGCGGCCGCCGCCGGCAGGGTGCCAGCGACCTGCAACTTCAAGCCATGAACGGTGATGGCGCCTTTTCCCAAGTTGTAACCGGCAATTCCCTGCGGGAGACCCAGGCAAGAATAGAGCAGCTAGTGGGGATGGACTACGAGACGTTCATTAACTCTGCGTTTCTGCTGCAGGGCAGGGCTGATGAATTCACCAACAAGACACCCGCGGACCGCAAAGCAGTCCTGGCTTCGATTCTGGGCCTGGAAGCTTATGACCGCTTTCAATCGAGAGCGAGAGAAAGAGTAGGAGAAAAACGAAGTGAAACGGACCGTTTGGACGGCGAATTGGGCCGGATACAAACCGAGATAGAACTCATTGGGAAGCCCGCGCCGGAATTGGACGAGACGAACCGTCTCCTGGCCGAAATCGGTGCGCGGCTATCTGAGAGTCGCAAGCTCGCCGAAGACTTGAGAGCAACTGTTGGCGCTTTGCGAAGCCTGGATGCCCAGTTGACCGAGCACCGTAAACTGTCGAATCAATTGCAAAGGGATATAGTCCAGGCAGAATCAACCATTTCTGCGATAACAGGCCGCATCAAGGAACATGAAGCGCTGATCAACCAGTCAGAGGACATCAATTCTGGCATTAAGCAACTGGAAGCCGCGCAAGCCCGCTTTGCCGTTCTTGAAGCATCCCGCCAGGAGTACGAGACTTTAAGGCAAGAGCAAAATGACCTGACCAGATTCATCGAAATTGAACGGACACGTGTTGAATCGGATGTCGAGCAACTCAACCGGCGAATAGCGGGGGAATTCGCCCCCTTGTCCGAGGCGGAGCCAACCCTTCTGGACGAACTGGGGACAATTCGTAAGGAATTAACGGTCCTGGCAGAGGTTGAAAAATCCCTGGCAGAAATAACGGGCCGAATCCAGAGTTTGGCCACGGGCATTGGGGAGGCTCAGACCCTGGCCGCCCGTTACCAAGCAGAGGGAGAGCAGCTAAACGAAAAGCTGCATCTGCTCAAGAACACTATCCAGAATACGGTGGTCTGTCCCCTTTGCCTCTCCCCGTTAAGCGAGGACGGTTGCCAGCGTCTGGCTGACAATTACGAGGCTGAAATTACCGAGAAGCGAGAGTTTTATCGAGGCAACCGAACCAGATTGCAGAGTTTGGAGGAACAAAAGACGGGGCTGGAGGCAGATCTTGTCCTCCAAGAACAGTCCTATTCAAGGGAGTTGAACCGGCTTAGGGAACAAGGCACCAGGACGGAAACACAGTTGCAAGCCTCCAGGGAGGCAAAGGTCGAGCTTGGTCGCGCAAAGGATCGTTTGACGGAGCTGGCTGCAATACTTGATTCGGGCAAATTCGCCCAGGATGCCAACTCAAGACTGCATTCCGTGGCAGAGGCAATGCTGAGCCTTGCCTTTGAGGAAGACACCTACCGGCAAACTATCCAGGCGATGCGCCAGTTAGAAAGTTTCGGGCAATTGAAACTCCAATTGGACCGTGCACTAAGGGAGTTGCCCCAGGAACGAACCGAGTTGCAGAATGGGGCCGTAATGCTTCAAAGAAAGCTGGAAGAGTTGGAGAATCTGCGCGGGCAGATTCAACAGTCCGAAACTGCCATAGCGGAACTGCCAGAGATTGAAGGGCGCCTGGCCCAGGTATCGCAACAAGAATCGCAACTTGAGCGCGACCAACAATCAACGCTTTCCCATAAGGGATTGCTGGAAGGGAAACTACAGCGACTGGAAGAGTTATCGCAGGCACTGGAGCATAACCGCGGTCGCCTGTCCGCTTTGCAGGACGAATACGGCATCTATCAGGAGTTGGTCAGCGCCTTCGGACGCCAGGGTATCCAGGCAATGTTGATCGAAACAGTTGTTCCACGGCTGGAAGAGGAAACAAACGTGCTCCTGGGTCGAATGACGGACAACCGCATGCACGTCAAGCTGGAGACCCAACGCGAAAGGCGGTCGGGGTTAGGTGAGCCTATTGAGACCCTGGAGATCAATGTCAGTGACGAATTGGGATCCCGCAGCTACGAAATGTATAGCGGCGGAGAAACCTTCCGCGTAAACCTTGCACTGAGGATAGCCTTGTCCCGGGTCTTGTCGCAAAGAACGGGAGCGCCCCTTCCCACACTGTTTATAGACGAGGGTTTCGGAACCCAGGATGCATCGGGAAGGGAACGAATCCTGGACGTAATCAGTGCGATTGAGGACGACTTCGACAAAATTATTGTTATTACCCATCTGGACGACCTGAAGGACATGTTCCCGGTCCGGATTGAAGTGCAGAAGGACGCCAACGGTTCTACTTTCTGGTTAAGCTGAGCGACCAGGGTGGGCAAATAACTGAGGAATTGGAGAAGCAATGTTGAACGATAATCTGAAGCAATTCGTGGCTGAAAACCGACGGGGGGTTCTTACCACCTTCCGGCGAGATGGTTCGGCGCAAATGAGCATAATTACCTGCGGGCCGCTGCAGGACGGGGTGGCTTTCACCACCACTGAAGACCGGGCAAAATTGAGGAACCTGCGCCGAAACCCCCGATGCACCCTGCTGGTGGCCAGGGAGAACTGGTCGGCCTACGTTGTGCTGCAAGGTTCGGCAAGGCTGCTGTCTGCAGATAACACGGACGCAGACGAGTTGCGCCTGGCTCTCAGAGACGTTTTTCGAACGGCGGCAGCGACCGAACACCCCAATTGGGAAGAGTACGATCAGGCCATGGTGGAGCAGCGCAGGTCAGCAATAATCGTGATGCCGGACCACGTCTACGGTGGAAATGTCTCCTAAAGCAGGCGGTTAGGTGAATGGCTGAGGGAAGTTCGTATGTCGCTCCGTATGCTGGAGGGCGTTTCTCTGGTCCAGCTAAGTCATTGGCGGGATTCCAGAGACGCCAGCAGCCTGGTGGAAGAGGCAGCTATCTCCTCCACCGACTGCTCAAAGGCTTTCCGGTTGACCTTTGATGGCGCTCGATGGCCACTTATTTTTCGGACAAACTGCAATGCCGCAGCCTGGATCTCCTCCACCTCTGCGGAAGGCTCTCGGACACGCAGGTTCTTGATGCTTCGGCACATACCAGATTTTCTCCAACTGCTTTGATAGTTCCTTGTTCGGGCTGATAACGACTTGGACCCAGCCCCTCTAAGGCCAATTCCACTGAAAGGAAGAATAGTGACCGTTCTTTCCGGAATTGTCCCAGGTCATCCCGTGGTCGTTATAGGTGCTGGTTGTGCCTTCCGCCAGGGCCAGCGAGGAACTGACTGGATGGCCGGTGTTTACCAGGGTCATTGCCTCGGTCCTGCGCCCGACCACCAACCCCTTCACATTGAAGTCAATTATGCCCGGGATCTTGACGCTTCGTTCGTGCCCATCAGCCGTAAAGTCAATTGGACAGTACTTAATCCCCAGGTAGTTTGAGGTCAGTCCCATCCAGCGCTCCGAAGGCCCCCCGATCTCTCCAGAAAGAATTCGTCCCAGGGCGGCGCGTTGAAATTGGTCTGCTCTCTCGTCGACGTAGTTGGCCAGCGTCCAGTTGCCTTCACCCATGATGCCGGGTGTATAAGCCACCACCACGAAGTTCAGGTCGTCCAGCGCCACTCCCTGGTATTCACCCTCCTGAATGTGAAAGGCAAAGGCCACATCGCAGTGGCCTTCTGTAGGGACGGCGGGGCCACCCCGCACGATACAGGGACAAACAATCTCGCAATTGCAATTTTCGAAGTAGTCCCCTTTGAGGCTCCAGCGTTCTTCCGTTGTCACTTATTGCACCTCCTGTTTCTTGCACCAATACAAAATACTGGCCCCTGCAGCCGGTTACGGTGCGGGGGCCAGGGTTCTGACTAAAATGCTCGGAGCGACCGAACTATCTATTTGCTGCCAAAGGGCTGAATCAGAACCCGCAAGGTGCCATCGTTTTCCTTGCGTTGGGTCAACAGTCTATGACCTGCCTGCTCCGCCCAGTAAATGACGTCGTATATGTTAAGGGCATCGTGAAGGATAGCTTCTACGAAGGAGCCGCGATCGTCATCCATCTGGCGGCTCAAGGCTGCGATAACGCCGGCGCAATTCTTACCGCGTCCATCAATGACCGCCCAGCCGCCGTTGTGGTCATTGCCATTACCGTTGCCATTAGCGCCTGACGGTTGCCGACGCACATCAATCTGTCCCGTCTTGCGCAAATCTAGTTGTTCCTTGAAGTGGGCTACGGCTTCCCAGGCCACTGCACGATCCCGTTCGCCGCTGGAGCAGACTGCGCCCCGAACGCCTACGATGTCGGGGTTGACTCGGGCAAGCTCATCCAGGTTGTCGAGTTTCAGGTGACCGGACAGGGCGGTGCTCAAACCGGCCTGCTTGGCTTCCATGACCATCTCCCGCAATCGAGCCTCGGGGATAAAGTCGAACAGGTTCCGGCCATCTTTGGTCAGTGTGTCTATCAGGAAACCGTCACACTGCCCCTCAATGGCAAGCTTGACCATCAGGTCCGGGTCCAGTCCACCCTTGAACAAGTGGTTGTCAGCAAAGAGCGAACCAATCAACTTGGTCTCAAATCCTTGCAACGCCTCGCGAGCGCCCTGCAGAATTTCCACCGCCGAATCGTACTCAGCCTCGCAGAAGCCCACCTTTACCGAGGTCGCATCCAGCATGCCGGCGGCCCGCACCGCCATGGCTACCGTCCCGGCCTGGTTAGGAACTACACCCAAGGTTACGCTTACGTGCTTGTGAGCCGGAATCCGGCGACGGGCCTCTTCTACCAGCTTGGGGTGCCCGGAACCCACCAGTGCTTCCTGGAGGTTCTTAACATCGATTATGTCGGCCCCACCCCGGTCGGCTTCCAGAGCCTCCGCCATGTCCTGGACGCTGACCAACAGCATCATTCCCGACTCGGACAAACCGCTTCTGCTGTTGCCATTCAGCCAGGGAGCATGGGCCCGGGCCTGGGCCGGAACTGACTCACTTACAGCAGTCTGAGGCCTTGGTATCAAAGGCATCAATTCCCGCTTAAGTTCGGCTTTTTCATCTTCGGTCAAGGGCATCAGCGGAGGACGGACGTGGCCGCCGGCCATGCCCATAAGCTCGCCCCAGTACTTGCACATGGGGGCAGGAAGGACTCCGCCGGACTTCTTAACCGTGCCGCCCCACCACTTGTCGGAAAGAG
Source organism: Dehalococcoidia bacterium (assembly GCA_965215975.1). Lineage (GTDB taxonomy): Bacteria > Chloroflexota > Dehalococcoidia > Lucifugimonadales > UBA3495 > Bin22. The sequence goes on from OZ244136.1 coordinate 3,265,920, forward strand.
CTTTGATGTCCTTCAGATTCTTGTCGTAGAACTCAAGGTCCAGGTCGCCGCGACTGGCCCGGTTTATGAACTGGACATAGTTGTTGCACTCGGGTGTATCAAATCTCCAGTCGGAAGTATTTGCAAACATCACTTGCTGGTTGAAGCCAAGTTCCTTGGCCTTGGGATAAATCCATTCATCAGGGGTACTGATGATGGACTGCTTTCCAATCATCAGGTGAGTCTCAATAGAGATCTGCTGGTTGAAGCTGGCTTCCTTAACCCCAACCACATTCGGAATCTGGCAGAGCCGCTTTAGTCCCTGGGGACTCATTACAATACCAAACTGGGGTGAGTTGTAAAACATGATTGCCATGTTGGTGTGATCGGCAAGAGTCTTGACGTAGTCGTACACAACCTCTTCAGTCTTGGCGACCATGTAAGGGGCAGCCACTACCAGCAGGTCGAAACCGTCGGACTCGGCACGGTCAGCCAAAGCCAGCATATCCCCGACAGATGTGTGGGTTACGTGGGCGGCGATGCCCCATTGACCCGCTGCCTCGTCAGCCACGACATCCATAACCCGGGTTCGTTCTTCAAAGGTCAGGCTCCAAAACTCGCCCATTCCCCAGGTGCAACCACCCCCTCGAGTGCCAAGACTGCGAATGTAACGCATGTTGCGCCGCAGACCTTCCTCATCCAGGCGGTTGTCCGGTGTAAAAGGAGACATTATTGTGGTCCACTGATCTTTCAGGAACCCCCACGCCCACTCCTGCGCCTCATGCTTCTTGTAATTAGCCATCAAACTTCACCTTCCGAGTTTTGCTATCTAGACAGGGAGTCCCATCGGAACAAAGCCCTCAAAGAACAGAAATTATTACTGGGCGAAACTCGTTCCTGTTGGCATCCTGAAACGGGCCAGCCAAATCTTAGCCAGCCATCCAACAACCCATTGTAGGCAACCCTATTCCAAGCGTCAACCTGACGAAATAAGTCGATTATGGGGGACAGAAGAGGCTTGTTTTCATCAAAGGTTTAAACACTTAACTGCCCCCATGACCAATGCTCTGCTAGGCCTCTGGCTGGCAGGTGGGACAGAAGAAAGTGCCGCGCCCCCTCAACCGTATGCCTAATATGGGTGTGCCGCAGCGAGGACAGGGTTCACCTGCTTTCCTTGGAATGGTCCAAGTGTGAAGGGCAGAAGGAGGATCTGGCCAGAGTTCGTCACGCGCCTCGTCGTAGAGGGCAATGGCAGCCTTGAGCACCTTGACGATACTACTACGCAGATTAGCGATCTCCTCTTCGGTTAGACTTCCCGCCTCCCGAACCGGACGGATACCAGAATAATATAGGGACTCGTCAACGTACAAATTTCCAAGCCCGGCGGCCACGGACTGCTCAAGGAGCAGTGCCTTGATGGGAGCACTGCGGCCTTCCAGTTTCGAGGACAGGGCTTCCACGGTAAAGTCATCTGACAAGGGTTCCGGTCCCAACTTGGGCAAGGCATCCTCCAAGGATGTAGTCAACCAGAGGTGCCCGAACTTGCGGGGGTCACGGAACCACAGGACTCTCCCATCATCCAGGTCAAAGGAGTGGCGCACCATAGGATCCAACTCGCGGGAAGAGGGTTGAGCGCTGACTCCCCCCGTCATGCCGAGGTGAATAATGAAAGTGTCCCCGTTATCCAGGGGAAGCAGGATATATTTGCCACGGCGCTGAATGGCTTCTACTCGTCTCGAATGGAGGCCTAGAACAAAGTCCTCGAGAGATGGGACCCTAACAGTCGGGGCCCACCCAATGTGAATCCCGGTAAAGATGCGCCCAATCAATTCCGACCGCGATAGAATACGTCGAGCGTTTTCGACTTCAGGAAGCTCAGGCATCAGCCAATCGCCGCAACAATATCACAGTCAATGTGGCCCGCAGTAAGACATGGGGAATCCAGGAGCATTGGCTACAACCGCTTGACAGCCAGGGTAACTTCCATGCCCTCTATCTTCTGGCTTTCAACACCCTCCGGGTTTTCCAAGGGGCCCGCAACCAGTTGGTCGCTCAGCGTCTCCTGGCTGATGTAGTCGGAGTGGCTCCCCATAACTCGGGCGATTTCTTCGGGTCCTTCATAGTAGGTGGCTATGCGGTCCGTGAGTTCGAAGTTTGCGTTTCGCCTCAGACCCTGGATCCGGTGGGCCAACTCCCGGGCCAAGCCTTCATCGGCCAATTCCGCTGACACCTTGGTGTCGATGGCTACGAGGCACCCCGGTTCTACAGAAACCCAGTAATTCCCAATCTGGTGAATCCCGTGACCGGAAAATTCGCCCTTGTTCCTAGCTTCCGTAGCCGCCCGGACCTGGTCGAAATATCCCTGCGCTTCGCCTTCAAAATCTTCTATGACCGTTAGCTGCTTTATATTGAGCTCTTCCAGGATTTGGGACTGCACTTGCGCAAGGTATTTGGCTTGTCCCCAGACTTTCACCTCAGCAAGGGGCTGACGCACCTTAACCCCGGCCCGGGAGCGGGCTGCCCGCCCCATGCTGGAAACCTGCATTGCAAGGCGGGTGGCTTCCATAAGCTCCCGGTCAATGAGAGCAGGATCCGGCACCGGGTAACTGTCAAGATGGACACTGTCCGGAGCCGAGGAATCAGCCGAGCATACCAGGTTTTGGTAAATTTCCTCGGCCATGAAAGGCGCCAGGGGTGCCATTAGCCTGGACACAGTCACCAGGCAGCGGTGAAGAGTCGCGTAGGCGGAAAGCTTATCAGTATCGTTTTCACTCTTCCAGAACCGACGGCGGCTGCGGCGCACGTACCAATTTGAAAGCTGGTCAATAAACTCCTGTAGCCTGCGCCCCGAGTCGGTGGGATTATAGGCATCCATGTACCCGTCCACCTGCTCAACAAGAACATTCAGCTCTGACAAAATCCAGCGGTCCAGTTCATTCTCGGGCTTCCAGCCCTGGGGCACCTGGTCGGGATGGAAGTTGTCAATGCTGGCATAGTTTGTGAAGAACGAATAGACATTCCACAATGTCAGCAAGACCCGGCGAAGCGTCTCGCTAACGAGCTTGTCGGAGAAGCGCCGAGGCTCTCCAGGGTGGGAAGCCGTAAAGAGGTACCAGCGGAGGGCGTCTGCACCGTGAGCGTCGAGAACCGTATCGGGTCTGACCACGTTTCCGACGTGCTTGCTCATCTTTTGGCCACGGCTGTCCAGAATCAGACCCAGGCAAATCACGTTACGGTATGAGGGTTCACCCTTCAGGAGTGTTGCCAAGGCATGCAGGCTGTAGAACCAGCCGCGTGTCTGGTCCACCGCCTCGCAAATGTAGTCCGCCGGAAAGCGACCATCTTCGCCGATGTTGGAGTTGTCAAAGGGGTAGTGCCACTGGGCGAAGGGCATGGCCCCGGAATCAAACCAGGCATCCATCACCTCGGGGATACGACGCATCTGTCCGCTGCACCCATCCTGGGAGCAATTAAGCGTCACATCATCCACGAAGGGTCGATGCAGGTCCAAATCGTCAAAAATGCCTTGACTAGCTGAAGATACTTTTTCTTTCAGTTCCTCCAAGCTGCCCACGCAGATCCGGTGGTTACAGGTCTGGCATTGCCAGATTGGAATTGGAGTTCCCCAATACCTTTCCCGGGAAATGGCCCAGTCCACGTTGTTGCGAAGCCATTCGCCAAAACGTCCTTCTCTTATGTAGTCAGGGTACCAATTTATGGAACTGTTTCCCTCCACCAGCCGGTCCTTCTGGGCGGTTGTGCGTATATACCAGGAAGACTTGGCATAATAGAGGAGGGGCGTATCACAGCGCCAGCAGAAGGGATAGGTGTGACGATAGATGTCCCGATGGTGCAGCAACCCGCGACCATCCAGGTCCTGCATGATTTCTTCGTCGGCCTGTTTAACGAACTTGCCGGAGAAAGCATAGCCGCCCGTTATGTTGCCCTGGAGGTTAACGGGCTGGACAAAGGCTAATTCCTTTTCCCGGCCCAACCCGAGGTCCTCATCACCAAAGGCAGGGGCTATGTGTACAATGCCCGTGCCGTCGTCCATGGAAACAAAATCACCGGACACGACCTTCGGAGAAAAATCTGTCGTCGAAACCAAGTCGATGCTAGTAGTCCCCCCGGGCCCGGTTTCACGCACAAAACGTCGAATCTCGGCCCCAAACTCCGTCGGGTGGTAAAGAGGTTCGTATCCTGTACCAACCAGATCCGATCCCTTGAGCACGGCTACGGAAGCGTACTCTTCCCGCATGTTTGATTCCAGCAGTTGGCTTGCCAGAATCAATCGCTGCTTTTGACCATCATGGTCCAACTCAACCACCGCATACTCTGCATCGGCATCGACTGCCAAAGCGGTGTTGCCCGGCAGGGTCCAGGGAGTGGTGGTCCATGCCAGGAAAAAGGTGGGCACACCTTCTACCTGAGGCAAGCCGTTAACCGGTTCGGATATGCGGAACTTCACAAATACGGAAGGGTCGGGAGTGTTTTCCTGGTATCCCAGCGCAACCTCGTGAGAACTCAGGCTGGTCTCACAACGGGGACAGTGGGGAGTTCCCCGGAGGCCTTCATAAAGAAGGTCCTTATCCCATAGCTGCTTCAGGATCCACCAGCCGGTCTCAATAAAGTCGTTGTGCAGGGTGACGTAGGGATCTTCCATATCGACCCAAAAGCCGATGCGGTCAGTCATTACCTCCCATTCTTTAACGTACCGAAACACACTTTCCCGGCACTGTGCATTGAACTTTTCAATACCGTATTCTTCGATTTCCCGCTTGGAACTGAGTCCGAGTTCCTTTTCTATTTCAAGCTCCACAGGCAAGCCGTGGGTGTCCCAACCACCCTTGCGGATGCACCGATACCCCTTCATAGTCCGGTAGCGGCAAATTACATCCTTAAAGACGCGGGCCAGCACGTGATGAATCCCGGGGCTGCCATTGGCAGTCGGTGGGCCCTCGTAAAGCATGAAAAGGGGTGCATCGGGACGCTCAGATTCAGTACGCCGAAAGACGTCGTTTTCCTTCCAGTACTGAAGAATCCGGGCGTCAAGCTCCGGCATACTTACCCGGCTGGGGACGGCTGTGAACATGGTTGGTTAACCTCTAAATCTGGCGAATGTCGATGGGCATTATACCCCAAACAATGAGGGAACTAGGAGGAAAACGATCCGCACCGGCGAAGTTGTCGGTTTTGCAGGCAAACAGCAGCCTTAAGCCCTGACGAAACTACGCCTTCTCAGGGCCACTCAATTGCTCTTGCTGATTCACACAAATGGCTAATCTCTACGTGTGGAAAGAAACCAACTTTCGTTGGGTCGTTCAAATTGGGCTCACGCAACCGCTACATCCCGGGGCATGGCTACGATTTATCCCAAAGCTGCCAAAAGTGGTGGACAGGCCCGTGGCCTTGTCCAAGGGGATAGGAATTGCGAATGGCTTCGGTTACGTACTCTTTTGCCTGCGCTACCGCCTCTACAACCGATTTCCCCTGAGCCAGTCCTGCAGCGGTGGCGGAAGCAAAGGTGCAACCGGTGCCGTGAGTATTGACCGTATCAAATCGGTCTGAAGTAAACTCTACAAACTCAGTCCCGTCGTAAAAGAGGTCCGTGGCGGGACCTTCACGGTGCCCGCCTTTTACTACCACCGCTCTGGCTCCCATACCGATGATTCTGCGGGCGGCTTCCCTCATATCCTCGTCGGTTTCCACTTTCATTCCGGTAAGGGTTTCTGCCTCGGGCACATTTGGCGTAACGATACAGGCCAAGGGTACCAGGAGAGTGCGGACAGAGTCGACCGCTTCCTGCCTCAATAGCGGGTCTCCGCTCTTTGCTATCATTACTGGGTCAACTACCAGGTTCTTGATTCCGTGTCTGTCCAGTTCTCTCGCAACAACCTCAACTATTTCGGAACTGGAAAGCATGCCGGTCTTGACTGCGTCCACACCTATATCGGAGACCACTGCCTCAATCTGCGCGGCAATCAAATCGATCGGGAGTTCGTGAACGGCCGTAACCGCCACCGTGTTTTGAGCGGTTATGGCGGTCAGCGCCGAGGCGCCGTAAACGCCCAGGGCTGCAAAAGTCTTCAAATCGGCCTGAACACCTGCGCCGCCACCTGAATCGGAGCCGGCAACCGTCATTGCTACTGGCATCGCGCTATTTGCCATCTTAATCCTTTAGCAAACCTGGGAAAGAACTCCCCGGAGTTTGTTTTCTTGCTTAGCCCTATCTCGCGGGACATCTCTCGTGTCCGTCCAAAACACTCTTGGAGGCCAATGACTCGCACAATCCGAAGCAAAAAGGAACCCCTATTCCGGATCTGATTCTGGCAGCCTCCATTCCCCCTCCGGAGCTTCGGCAGTTACCAGGTCAGTGTCGGTACTATCGCCATCCAGATCGGAAAGCGTGTTTAACGCGATGGCTGGCAGGGTCTCAACATGCATCCCTATGCGGTGGCTCATCTCAAGTGAAAGCCTCGCCACGGCATCGTTATCCCTGGCGTCAGCAAGCATGACGAAGTCGTAGCGGCCCAGGACCGCGTATTGGGTCAATATCTCGGCGCCTTCGCAATCACAATCCTGGACAGACTCTACGACCAGATTGGGATTGTCACGAAGACGCCTCTGACCGTTTTCAGTAATATTTCCCATCAAAAAATATAGTGCCATCTTCTCTCACTCGTTTTTTGTTCCGCAATGATGCTTATGCTGACTCAGGCCCCAAGTATATCATCGGTTGAGTAGGCGCCGAATATGGTTGAGAGTAGGAATTGAACGTACTTCACTAGCAAAACAACTATACCCTTTACCAGGAAGCCAAGTCCGAAGCAAAGGAAATTACTTCCCTTTGGGCATTGACATTGCTGGACCTCATTGCTAGAGTATCAAATTACGTTGAGATGTGCCCTTGAATCTAGGGACAAGGATGACTCAGGTATGCCTACAGTAAACCAATTGGTTAGAAAAGGACGCAAGCCCGTACGCAGGGGGACCAAAGCCCCGGCGTTGCACTGGGTTCAAAATTCCTTGCGGAACAGGACCAAATGGGGTGACGGTTGTCCCCAACGGCGCGGAGTGTGCATTCAAGTGCGCACAATGACTCCCAAAAAGCCTAACTCGGCTCTACGCAAAATAGCCAGGGTCCGGTTGACTAACGGAGTTGAGGTGACTGCGTACATTGGTGGTGAAGGACACAACTTGCAAGAACATTCAGTGGTCCTTATAAGAGGCGGGAGGGTGAAAGACCTTCCTGGTGTCCGGTATCACGTAGTACGAAGCGCGTTGGACACCGAAGGCGTCCAGAATCGCCGGCGAGGCCGCAGCAAGTACGGGGCATCAAGGCCATAATTAAATAGTATCTGGCCTGACTGCAAAGTAGGCTAGTAGCCCCAAAAGGCAACAGTAGACCCTCTAAGTTCACTTCTTGGACAGGGGGAAAGGGAATCCTGTCCAAAAGTGGAATTTTGTTTTGTATTCATGTATTAGGGTGCAGGCAGTATGTCAAGAAGAAGAAGGGCCATCCCTCGGATAATACCCGAAGACTCCCGATACAATAGTGTTCCTCTGGCGCGGTTTATTAACCGGGTGATGACTCGTGGCAAAAAGACCACCGCCCAACGGGTAGTTTATGGTGCTCTAGAACTGGTGCAGGACGAGTCGCGGCGGGATCCTATGGAAATTTTTGAACAAGCCCTTAAGAACGCAACTCCCCTGGTTGAAGTTAAACCCCGCCGTATCGGCGGGGCTACTTATCAGGTGCCCACAGAGTTAAGAGCCAATCGCAGCGAAGCGTTGGCCATGCGGTGGCTGATTCGCGGTGCGCGGGGACGGGCAGGCATGCCCATGCGTCGCGGACTCGCCAATGAGTTAATGGATGCAGCGCGTGGTGAGGGTTCGGCGGTGCGCCGCCGAGAGGAATTGCACCGAATGGCGGAGGCCAACCGGGCTTTTGTTCATTATCGCAGGTAGCTTTAGACGTGCTGTAGGTTTGGGAATTCGAGGTGCCCAATAAATGGTTTCTGCTTACCCAATAGAAAAGATTCGTAACATCGGCTTCATTGCCCACATAGACGCGGGAAAGACCACTGTCACAGAACGGGTGCTTTATTTGACTGGCCGCATTCACAAAGTTGGCGGCGTTGATGAGGGCACTACGGCTATGGACTATATGCCCCAGGAACGAGAGCGGGGCATAACGATTACTGCAGCCGCAACCACCGCTGAATGGAAAGAGAACCGGGTCAATATTATTGATACCCCGGGGCATGTGGATTTTACTGCTGAAGTAGAGCGCAGCTTGCGGGTTCTGGACGGGGGTATTGTTGTCCTGGATGCCGTCGCCGGGGTCCAGTCCCAGTCGGAAACCGTTTGGCGCCAGGCCGACACTTATATGGTACCCCGCATTTGCTTCGTCAATAAGATGGACCGTGTGGGCGCCAGTTTTTCGCGAACTATAGAATCCATTAAGCGTCGTCTAAAGGCTAATCCTGTACCGGTGCAGTTACCCATGGGCGAGGAAGACGGCTTTATAGGGGTAATAGACCTGCTGGGAGGCAGGGCTTCCGTCTACCCGCGGGGGCGCGATGCAAGTGGCGGCCTCACTCCCCCTGAACAAATACCAGTACCCGATGAATACCAGGAGGCCTACGAAGAGCAACGGCAGGCCATGATCGAAAAGATCGTGGAAACTGACGAGGCTCTGCTTATCCAGTATTTGGAAGGTGAGGAGCTAAAGGAAGAAGACCTTCGTTCCGCTCTTCGGGCAGCTACCATCCATCGCCAACTGGTTCCCGTGCTTTGTGGCAGCGCTATATCCGGAAAGGGTGTCCACCCGCTTCTGGACGCCATTGTAGAACTTCTCCCCTCTCCGGCAGATGTCCCACCTGTTGAAGGCATCGACCCCAAGACTGAAGAGCCTCACCTTCGCTTCCCGGATGATAAGGCACCCTTATCAGCTTTGGCATTCAAAGTGATAACAGACCCTTACGTTGGTCGCTTGGTGTTCCTTAGAATCTATTCTGGCTCGATCAAGGCTGGCGGGTCGGTCTTGAATGTTAGCAAGAATCAGAGAGAGCGAATGGGTCGGCTATTGCACATGCATGCCAACCATCGGGAAGAACTGGAGGTCATAGGAGCAGGAAATATCTGTGCAGCCGTTGGCCTGAAGAATACCTTTACCGGTGATACCATTTGCACTGCAGACAGCGCCTTGATCCTGGAACCCCCGAAGTTCCCCGAACCCGTCGTCTCCGTCGCCATAGAACCCAATTCGAGAGCGGATCAGGACCGACTCTCCGACGCCCTCCGCAAGCTGTCCGACGAGGATCCTACCTTCGTGGTCAGGTTCAACGACGAGACGGCCCAGACCGTTATATCCGGCATGGGAGAACTCCATTTGGAAGTTCTGGTGGATCGAATGCGCCGCGAATTTTCCGTGGAAGCCAATGTCGGCAGCCCTCGCGTGTCTTACAGAGAAACGCTGACCAAGGCGATTCGCAGTGAGGGCCGATTCGTGCGGCAGTCGGGAGGTCACGGCCAGTTCGGGCACGTGTGGGTGGAAATTGAGCCGCAGGAGCCGGGAACCGGAAACAGTTTTGTCAATGGAATAACGGGCGGCGTTATTCCCAGGGAGTATATTTCCGCGGTCGAAAACGGGGTCAAGCAGGCCATGGACAACGGACCGGTAGGCGGATATCCCCTGGTGGATTTGAAGGTAACTCTTTTCGACGGCAGTTATCATAATGTGGACTCTTCCGAAATGGCTTTCCGGAGTGCTGGCATGTTAGCAATCCGGGAGGGCGCCCGTAAAGCGGGACCAGTTCTCTTGGAGCCGATGGTAGAGATGGAAGTGGTTACACCTAGTGAATTTCTTAGCGAGGTTTTGGGGGATTTAGGCACTAGGCGAGCCCAGATCCGAAACATTGAGGGTGCGGAAGATATCCAAACCGCCCGCGCCATGATTCCCTTGGGCGAGACCTTCTCATATACCACTGCCCTTCGCTCAATTACGCGTGGACGCGCCACATTTACCATGGAATTCAAGTATTATGAACAGGTACCAGAGAATCTGGTGAGAACCCTGGTAAACGTTTAGGCAGATAATTGAGCCGGATTCTTAATTTAGGTAAAGGCTTTTTATGGTAACTCGGCAAAAAGTTAGAATCATCTTGAAGTCCTTCGAGCACAAGGTGTTGGATAGTTCCACCGAACAGATAGTGGAAACGGCAGAACGCACCGGCGCACGCATAGCTGGTCCGGTTCCTCTGCCCACCCATATCCGCAGGTTCTGTGTTATTCGGGGTCCTCACGTCGATAAGGACTCAAGGGAGCACTTTGAAATCCGGACCCATAAACGCCTTATTGACATTCTGGAACCAACTTCCAAGACCATAGACTCCCTGACCCGGCTCAACCTGCCGGCGGGCGTCGACATTTCCATCAAGTTGTAATCGCGGATCAAGCTGCGATAACCCAAATTATCAGGAGTCCATAATGCTCCGCGGATACCTAGGCAAAAAAGTTGGCATGAGCCGGATATTTCAGGAAGATGGTCGCGTCGTCCCGGTCACTATGATTCAAGCCGGTCCTTGTTCAGTCACCCAGATCAAGACCAATGAGACCGATGGCTACCAGGCAGTTCAACTGGGATTTGATTCGGTCAAAAAGCTCAACAAGCCAGAAACCGGACACCTTAAGGGGACTCCACTTGCTCGTCATCTTAGAGAAGTAAAGGCAGACGACATCGGCGAGTTTAAACTGGGCCAGCAAGTGAAGGTGGATATATTTGAACCGGGTGAGATAGTCGACGTCATCGGGAAGTCCAAAGGTAGAGGATTTGCTGGTGTTATGAAGCGCCACGGTTTTGCTGGAGGGCCCCGGACCCACGGTCAATCCGACCGAGCCCGTGCCCCGGGTTCTATCGGTGGCGGCACCACACCTGGCAGAGTGTACAAGGGCTTGAAGATGGCCGGTCACATGGGAAATACTCGCATCACGGTCAAGAATCTAGAGGTTGTCAAGGTGGATGCGGAACGTAATCTTCTCTTTGTGAAAGGCGGAGTGCCCGGTGCCCCGAATGGGCTGTTGATGATTCGCAGAACAGGCAAGCGTGTTTCCCGAGCTAACTAGGACTTTCAAAGGATACGGAAATGGAACTCCCCGTAATTGACAGGAATGGACAAACGGTTAGCCATGTGGAAGTGGACGACGCCGTTTTCGATGTACCGATGAACCATCCTCTGGTTCACCAAGTGGTTGTGATTTACCAGGCCAACAAACGGCAGGGAACCCACGACACCAAGACCAGGGGCCAAGTCTCCGGTGGCGGTCGCAAGCCTTGGATACAAAAGCATACGGGTCGGGCTCGGCAAGGCAGCATAAGGTCGCCGCAGTGGAGACATGGTGGCGTTGTTTTTGGCCCTCACCCCAGGGACTATCGTATGGACTTGCCCAAGCGCATGCGGCGGTTAGCCCTCAAGTGTGCGCTGTCGGAGAAAATCCGAACGAACAGTCTCATCTGCATTGAAAACCTGGACGGCCTCGATGGCAAGACCAAGTCAATGGTTAACCTGATTGAATCGCTGGGGCTCTCGGGTAGGGCGTTGGTGGTTACTGAAAGTTCGAATCCCAACGTAGTTCAGGCAGGCAGAAACCTGAAGACCGTTTGGACATTGCCGGTTAACCAGTTGAATGCTCACGAACTCCTGCGCCGGGGCACGGTTCTCATCACGGTGGATGCACTCAAGAAGGGCGAAGCTCTTTGGTCTTTAGAACCGGTGCGCCTGCCCAGGATGGTTCGCGCTGGCGCCGATGAGACCCCAAGTGAGGAAGAAGCTTAGATGAATATCTATCAGGTATTGTTAAAGCCAACCATCACTGAAAAGAGTACACTGCAACAGGAGTCTGGACGGTACACGTTTCAGGTGGCGCTTGATGCCAACAAAGGCTTGGTGAAAGAGGCAGTTGAAAGGAATTTTGGCGTTACCGTTTTGGCTGTCAATATTACGATGCTACGGGGCAAGCAAAAGCGGTATGGCCCCAAGATCAAGAAGACTCCGGATACCAAGAAGGCCGTGGTCACGCTCAAGCCCGGCGACCGCATCAACCTGGTGGAGGGTCTCTAGGTTGGGCAGAGCAGCACGCAAAGGTAGTAAGGTTGGACTAATATGCCATTAAAGAATCTGAAACCCATAACGCCCGGTACTCGGAATGCCGTCAGGGCATCCTTCGAAGAGATAACTCGGACCAACCCGGAAAAATCCCTGCTGACTCCACTTGCGAAGCATGCTGGCCGAAACAACCAGGGCCGCATAACAGTCCGCTCTCGGGGAGGCGGAAGTCGCCGGATGTACCGCGTCATTGACTTCAAGAGACGCAAAGAAGGGGTGCCCGGACGCGTAGTATCAATCGAGTACGATCCAAACCGGACAACCCGTATTGCGTTGATCTACTATGCGGACGGAGAAAAGAGCTACATTCTGGCTCCTCTCGGACTGGAAGTGGATAACTGGGTGCAAGCGGGCCCCAGCGCCGAGATAAGTCCTGGCAATGCGCTGCCGTTGCGGAATATACCGACCGGTACCGTTATCCATAATCTGGAATTAACCCCCGGCCGGGGTGGCCAACTGGTTCGCAGCGCCGGAGTGGGAGCTCAGGTGTTATCAAGGGAGGGTGAGTACGTATTGATCCGCTTGCCTTCGGGCGAGATGCGGAGAGTCTTGCTGAACTGTCGGGCCAGTATAGGGCAATTGTCCAACCCTGACCACAAGAACGAAAGTTTGGGGAAGGCTGGAGCCAGCCGACATCGGGGCAGGCGTCCTCAGGTAAGAGGAGTTGCCAAAAATCCGGTCGACCATCCTCACGGCGGTGGCGAGGGGCGTTCCCCCATTGGAATGCCGGGACCTAAGTCCCCCACTGGCAAGCCCACCTTGGGGCACAAGACTCGAAGAAAGAAGAAGACTACCGGAAAATTTGTAGTACGGGGCAGGCGACGATAGTTTATGTCCAGATCAATCAAGAAGGGGCCATACGTACACCCCAAATTAATGAAGAAAGTTGACGCGGTTCAGCGGTCGGGTGCGCCCACGGTAATCCGTACCTGGTCCCGGGCATCGATGATAATGCCGGAAATGGTTGGAATAACTCTGGGAGTTCATGACGGACGGCGACATATTCCCGTATTTGTTACTGAGAACATGGTGGGGCACCGTTTAGGCGAATTTGCCCCAACCCGCACGTATAGGGGACATGTCTCCCGTTCCGAGCGCACCAGCCGGGTGAGGTGAATCATATGCCGCCGGTAAAAGCAGTTGCGAAACAGATTGGCGCGTCCCAGAAGCGCCTCAAGCCCATTCTGGATCTGGTTCGAGGCCAACAGGTGGAAGATGCGCTTAACACTTTGAGCCTGTTGCCTTCCCCCTGGGCGAAGACCGTTCACAAGGTTGTTCAATCCGCTGCTTCCAATGCGGAAAACAATATGTTCATGGAGCGGGACAACTTGCAGATTGTGCGGATTACCGCGGATCCTGCCAAGTCTATCAAGCGTTTCCGGCCAAGGGCCCGCGGCCGTATCGGAAGAATAACGAAACGCTCCAGCCACATTACCGTAGTCGTAGACGAAATCGGAAGGGAGGCCTAACCTATGGGCCACAAAACACATCCTTACGGGTTCCGGTTGGGCATCATCAAGGACTGGAAGACCCATTGGTACGCCAACAATGCTACCGGTTATCGCACCCTGGTATTGGAAGACCTGAAGCTTCGCAATACCGTCCATGCCGAGTACCGTGGCTTTTCCGATGCAGGTATTTCACGAGTGGAAATAGACCGAGGTGCCCAAGACACGGTGATCAATATTCACTCCGCACGTCCGGGCATCCTTATAGGCAGAGACGGTGAAAGGGTTAAGAACCTGCGCAGCAAGCTCGAGGGTATAACACGACGCCGGGTGCAGCTCAATATTGTTGAGATTGAGCAGCCTGAGCTGGATCCTTATTTGGTAGGTCGCAATATTGCCGACCAGCTACAGAGAAGGGTTGCCTATCGACGAGCCATGCGGCAAGCAGCACAGCGGGCCATGCAGGCAGGTGCCCAGGGCATTAAGATCATCACAAAGGGTCGTATCTCCGGTGCAGAAATCGCCCGTGTTGAAAAGCTGATGATGGGTCGGGTCCCGCTCCACACTCTCCGGGCCGATATAGACTACTCATTGGCCGAAGCCGCAACCGCTATGGGCCGGATCGGCATTAAGGTGTGGATTTACAAGGGAGAGATCCTGCCTCCCGCTCCGGAAATAGTTGAGGAATTGGAAACTATAGAAGTCAGGGTAGAATCTGGGCCTGACGATGAAGACTTGACCGAGGCCATAGCCGACGACGTAATCGGCGGGGTGGCAATCAGGGGGGCTTTCGATGTTGCAACCTAAGCGAACCAAATACCGCAAGATGGGCCGTGGGCGCCGCAAGGGTATGGCCACCACAGGCAACAGTGTTCATTTTGGCGAATATGGCCTCAAGGCCATGGGCGCAGAATGGATTAGTGCTCGCCAGATCGAGTCGGCACGTGTAGCCATAACCCGCCACCTGCAAAGGGGTGGACAGGTGTGGATTCGGGTTTTTCCCGACAAGCCGGTTAGCAAGAAGCCAGCCGAAGTGCGAATGGGCGGGGGCAAAGCGGCGAACGACCATTGGGTCGCCGTGGTAAAGCCCGGACGCATACTGTTCGAGGTAGGCGGTGTGCCAGGCAACCAGGCAGTGGAGGCGTTGCGTCTTGCCTCTCACAAACTACCTATCCCCACCAAGACTGTGCAGCGGGACCAAGTGGCTGCCAGTCTGGGCAGTAACTAACTTAAGGGACAGAAATAGGTATGGACATTCAGGAAATTCGTTCCTTGACCAAAGAACAACTAGGTGAAGAGTTGAGCAAGACCTACCGGGAGTTGATGAATCTTCGCTTCCGGGCGGCCACCAATCAGTTGGTCGATACTAACCAGCCAAGGAAAATCCGGAAAGACGTCGCCCGCCTTCTTACGGTCATGCGCGAGCGCAACATCACGGTGAATTAGACATGTCGATAGAAATGCGAAAGATCCGCACGGGCGAAGTAATTCGGACCAGCATGGACCGGACTGCGGTAGTAGAATTGGTGTGGAAGCAGCGTCATCGGCTTTATCGAAAGCAGATGCGCCGGGTTACACGTTTTTACGTCCACGATCCCCTTAACCAGTGTCGCATTGGGGACACGGTACGAATCCAGGAAACTCGCCCGATTTCCAAGACCAAGCACTGGCGCCTGATGGCAATTCTCCAGCGCCGTCAGGTGGCAGAAGTCCAGCCAATTGAACTGGAAACGGACCTAGACGCTGAAATCGCTGGCACTGCGCCAGAAGACAGTGCGGAGCATACACCCGCGAATGATGAAGGGGATACCGAAGAATGATCCAGACTTATACTCGCCTAAACGTTGCAGATAACAGCGGCGCCAAGTTGATAAGGCTGATAAATATTCCTGGCTCCAGCCGGCGCAAGTATGCCAAGGTTGGCGATGTAATCGTTTGTACCGTAAGGGAAGCAGTGCCCAATTCGCCGGTACGCAAGGGGACCGTCGTTAAGGCGGTTGTTGTTCGCCAGGCCCAGGCCCTGCTTCGACCTGACGGGACCTACATCAAGTTTGACGATAACGCCGCTGTGATTATCCAGGACAACCTTATGCCTCGAGGGACGCGTATATTTGGGCCAGTAGCTCGGGAACTTCGCGAGAAGGGCTTTATGCGCATAGTTTCCCTGGCGCCGGAGGTGGTCTAATGAATATTCGTGCCGGGGACAGCGTGCTGGTCATCGCTGGCAAGGAAAAGGGCAAGAGCGGCAGAGTGGAACGCCAAATCGTGTCTGAAGATCGAGTAGTGGTAGAAGGCGTCAACATTATCACTCGCCACATCAAGCCTAGGCCGGGATTGCGCCAGGCGGGTCGAATTCAGAGAGAAGCTCCGATTCATATTTCCAATGTGATGTTAATTTGTAATAAGTGCAGCAAGACCATCAGGCCCACGTCCGTATCATTGGAGACCGGTCAGCGGGTCAGGGGCTGCCCGAAGTGCAAGGAAGTGATAGACGATGCCCGATAATGAAGAAGTAGAACAGCAGGCAGAGGCCTCGGCTGAGGCTACTGAGCAGGCCCCCCGGGGGCAGCGTCAAACCCGCGGACGCCGCGCGGCAGGAGCTACGGCAACGGCTGAACAGGAGCTTGCAGAAACCGCTGGAGCTCCATACCCCAGGTTGCTGGATAGTTATCGGAATGAAATAGTGCCAGCAATGATGTCGGAGTTTGGGTTCACTAATTCGATGCGGGTACCGCGAATTGAGAAGATCGTGGTAAACATAGGGCTGGGAGAAGCGCTTACCAACGGTCGAGCTATGGAAGCCGCCACCCGCGATTTGACCACTATTTCCGGTCAGAAGCCTATAATCACTCGTGCCAGAAAATCAATTGCTGGTTTTAAGCTGCGGGCCGGTAACCCCATAGGGACCTGCGTCACTCTCCGCGGTGCCCGCATGTATCATTTCCTTGACCGGCTTATCAATACTGCCCTTCCCCGTATTCGTGACTTTCGGGGCATTTCCAGGCGGGGCTTCGATGGTCGGGGCAACTTCTCCATAGGCATTCGTGAGCAGATAATCTTTCCCGAGATAGATTACAACCAGATAGACCGTTTTCGTGGCCTGCAGGTAACTATAATCACCTCGGCCCAGAACGATGCCGAATCCATACGAATGCTGGAAATGTTCGGCATGCCCTTTGTGCGCGAGAGCCAAAGCTAACTGTTAGATTAGGGACTGAGGAGATACCTTGGCAAAGACTTCAATGATCCAGAAGTGGATGCGGGAACCCAAGTATCCCGTGCGCAAGTACAATCGGTGCAACAGGTGTGGCAGGCCACGGGCCTACATTCGGTACTTTGGCATTTGTCGTATTTGTTTTCGGCAGTTGGCCCTGACCGGCGATCTGCCAGGAATCCGCAAGGCGAGTTGGTAATAGCCTCTGTAAGACCTCAAGTTTTATAGCTTTTTTGATTTCAGGAGATTAACGGAAGATGCCGGTTAACGACCCAGTAGCAGACATGCTGACCCGGATTCGTAACGGGATTCACGCCCGCCATGAATCAGTATTGGTGCCTCATTCCAAGCTCAAGGCTGCGGTGGCCACAATTCTGAAAGAACAGGGTTATATCAGGGACTATGATATGCCCAGAGGCCACCAGTTTCCCACTATGCGAGTGCATCTGGCCTATCGGACCGGCAGGGAACCGGTTATCAGTGGACTCAAGCGCGTGAGCAAGCCCGGTCTCCGGGTTTACGTCGGGAAGGGCGAGATACCCAGAGTATTCGGCGGGCTAGGTGTGGCCATATTATCCACCTCAAGAGGTGTTATGGGCGGGCGCCAGGCCTGGCGACTCGGCATTGGAGGAGAATTACTCTGTTATGTCTGGTAACACGCTGGAAAGAGAACAAACTGAGGGCAGGACCCTCTCGAGAATTGGTCGGAAGCCCATACCCATTCCTGTGGGAGTGGAAGTCGAGGTCCATTACGGGGGAGTGACTGTAAAGGGTCCCAGGGGTAACCTGACCCAGAATTATCACCCCGAAGTAAAGGTTTCGGTAGAAGATGGCAATGTGCTGGTGGAACGCATTTCCGAAAGGAAGTTTCATCACTCTCTCCATGGCCTGACTCGAAGCCTCATCGCCAATGCCATCGTGGGCGTCACAGACGGTTACACCAAGACACTGGAATTAATGGGTGTCGGCTACCGGGTACAACAGTCAGGTGAGGGTATTGTCCTTAATGTGGGTTTCAGCCATCCGGTGGAAATCCAGCCACCTGAGGGCGTAACCATGGAGGTTGAGGGAATCAACCGCGTCCATGTCCGTGGTATCGACAAGCAGAAGGTCGGAGAATTGGCAGCTCAGGTAAGGAAAGTGCGCCCGCCCAATGCCTACAAGGAAAAGGGAATTCGGTATCAGGGAGAAATTCTCCATTTCAAGCCCGGCAAAGCGGCAGCTCGCAAGGCCTAACAGTTCCGCTACTCGACGAATTTACGGAGTAATTAATAGGAAATGCCCAGAGACAGAGAAGCCCGACAATTAAGGAACGTACGGCACCGCCGTGTACGCAGGAAGGTCTCCGGCAATCCGGACCGGCCTAGGCTCTGTGTGTTTCGTAGCTTGCGTTCCATCTATGCGCAGATAATTGACGACACTGGAGGCAAGACTATAGTTGCGGTCTCCAGCCAAGATGCCAATACTGAGGCGGGTCAACCAATTCGGCCCAAGACCGCCTTATCGTCAGCGGTGGGCCAGTTGCTGGCCCAACGTGCCTTGGAACAAGGGATTACCAAGGTTGTATTCGACCGGGGTGGGTACAAGTATCACGGCAGGGTTAAGGCTCTGGCCGAAGCAGCACGTGAGGGAGGTCTTCAGTTCTAATGGTGACTACTGCAAACAGGCCTCGTCCAAATCGACCACCACGCGAGCGCGAAGAGGATCCTTCCGGTTTCACCGAAAGAGTAGTTTATACCCGCCGAATCGCCAAGGTAGTTAAGGGTGGCCGAAGGCTGCGATTCAACGCATTGGTAGTAGTGGGCGACGGCGATGGTAACGTTGGAGCGGGCATGGGAAAGGCCTTGGTCATTCCCGACGCCGTGAGAAAAGGTAATGCTATTGCGCGGCGCAATATGGTGAAGATTCCCATTAAGGGCAGCACTCTCCCTCACGAAATAACGGTTAAGGTCGGCGCTTCCATTGTTGTGATCAAACCGGCTCCCGAGGGAACCGGTATTATTGCCGCAGGCGCAATGAGGGCCATTCTCGAATTGGGTGGCGTACGGGATGTCGTCGGCAAGTCATTGGGCTCACGAAATCCTATTAACACGGTACAAGCCACATTGGAAGCCCTGCGGCGGTTGCGGGACCCTCAAATTGAACTTGCTCGCCGCCTGGGCAACAAATCCGCCGACTAGGACGGAATCAGACAGGTGATAAGATGGCCCAGCTTAAGATAACGTGGATTAAAAGTTGCATAGGCAGACCAAAGGACCAGCGCAAAGTAGTGCAGGCCTTGGGGTTGCGTCGCTTGCACCATAGCGTGTCTCACGGCGATACCCCTACAATCAGGGGAATGGTAAACAAGGTCTCCCACCTCGTAACAGTCGAGGAAATCCCTGAGGGTTAACGCGGACATTTCCAGGGCGCTCAGTGGCGCCAAATATCTGACCAGACAGTTTCCCCGGAAGCGGCACAGGTAAGCAAAGGGTGTCGCCCCGGGGCAAATTTTCCAGGAGAGAGAATCCAACCATGATGGAGCATCAAATTATTCCTTCCCCGGGTGCCAGGAAGGCGCGTAAGCGTGTGGGTCGAGGGGATGCTGCCGGGCAAGGTAGCTACGGCGGTCGGGGTATGAAGGGCCAAAAGTCTCGGTCCGGCTATCGTATAAGGCCCGGTTTCGAGGGTGGTCAGTTGCCCTTGATTAAAGGTCTTCCCATGAAGAGGGGCTTCAATAACAAGTTCAAGACCCATTTTTCTCTGGTTAAGCTTGAGGACTTGGCTGGTTTTGAAGCTGGGGAACGAATAACCCCTGAACTGCTTTACCGGCGGGGTGTCATACCGAATTTGAAATCTCCAATAAAGGTTCTTGGCAACGGGGAACTGGGAATGGCGTTGACCGTAGTGGCAAACAAGTTTACTGGTTCGGCCCGAGCCAAGATTGAAGCGGTCGGTGGTAGAGTGGAGGAAGTTTAGCTAGATGATTTCGGCTGAGGCACAGGGGGGGCGGTGGCCACGCCTAATTCAAGCCGCTATTGACGCCTTTAGCCTACCAGACCTGAGGTTCAAGATTCTCTTTACCTTGGGGATGTTGGCTATCTATCGGTTTGTATCCCATATACCAATTCCAGGCATTAACACTGCTCAGCTCAACGAGTTGTTCGAGAACAACCAGTTGCTGGGTTTTCTGGACCTCTTCAGCGGCGGCGCATTAAGCCGCATGAGCATTGTGGCGCTGGGGGTATTCCCTTACATTACCGCGTCCATCGTAATGCAGCTGCTTACGCCAGTTATACCGTCACTCCAACAATTATCCAGAGAAGGAGAGGCTGGACGGGTCAAGATAAACCGGATGGTTCACTGGCTTACCGTCCCTATTGCCGTCGCTCAGGGCTTTGGTCAGTTGATTCTCCTGCAGCAAAGCAATGTCCTCACCAATGTCGGCTTTTCCGGAGACGCGCTGCTCCCCACCGTAGCTGCCATTATCTCTATGACGGCGGGCACCATGTTTCTGGTATGGCTCGGTGAGATGATTACTGAGAGAGGCATCGGCAACGGCATTTCGCTGATAATCTTCGCCGGTATCGTGGCCGGGTTCCCTGGCCTGATCACTCAGGGCTTTTTGGATCGGCAGGATGTTCTGGGTATCGGCTTTTTTGTCATCATTGGCGTCTTGATTATCGCGCTGATTGTGCTCTTCAACGAGGCCCACCGGAGAATTCCGGTCCAGTACGGACGCAGCATTTTCCGGGGAGGTCGCATGTACCGCCAGAGCGGCGGCACCTACATACCTCTGAGAATTAATTCAGCGGGAATGATCCCCTTGATTTTCGCCTTTTCCATAGTAATCCTTCCCGGAACAGTTGCTACCTATTTCGCTACGAACACCGGAGCCATTGGAGATGTAGCCAGATTTTTTGCCGACCTGTTCAATCCTACTTCTCCAATCTACTGGGTGTTGGTGTTTATTCTGGTAGTAATATTCACCTTCTTCTATACATTGGTGGTGTTTCAGCAGCAGAGCCTGTCCGAGAATCTGCAACGTAATGGCGGATTCGTGCTGGGAATCAGGCCTGGGAGGCCTACGCAGGAATACCTTAACCGCGTGATAGTCCGCATTACGACCGGCGGGGCGCTGTTCCTCGGGTTTGTCGCCATTGTTCCATATTTGGCCTCGTTGGTAACCGACGTACAGGCCATTCAGCTGAGCAGCACCAGTCTCTTGATTATGGTGGGTGTTGGATTGGACACCTTGAGACAATTGGAGGCCCAGTTGTTGATGAGAAATTATGAAGGATTTTTGAGGTAACTCGTGGCTTCGTCGCTTAGAATGGCCTTGTTTGGACCGCCAGGGGCAGGTAAGGGAACGCAGGCCCAATTGCTTAAAGACCGATTGAACATTGCCCACATTAGCTCGGGAGATCTGTTCCGGTTTCACCTTCAGGAGGGTACCCATATAGGGGTCAGAGCTTCTGAGTTCATGAACCAGGGACTCCTGGTACCAGACGATCTTGTCATTCAGATGGTACTGGAAAAGATCGCGGAACTTGGTTCAAACTCGGGATTTATTCTGGATGGCTTTCCTCGAACCCGGGACCAGGCGGTTGCTCTGGATTCGGCGCTTCAGGAACAATCCAAATCTCTCGACACAGTCTTGCTCGTCAGTGTTCCCGAGAGTGAGTTGGTACGCCGCTTGGGTGGGAGATTCTTGTGCCGCGACTGTCAGTCACCGTTCAACCTTAATGACTACCAGTTCAGTTCGCCTCCTCCCTGCACGAGGTGCGGTGGAGAACTGTATCAAAGACAGGACGACCGACCCGAGGCCATACAGGTCAGAATCGGCGTTTACAATGAACAGACGGCGCCGGCCCTGGACTTCTATCGGCAGAGGGAATTGCTGGTAGAAATATCGGGGGTTGGTCCAGTCGAAGACATCAATCGCGAAGCCTTGAAAGCTATAGCTCTGGACACTTCTTCTCACCTCGGATAGAATTCTGGTTTGCAATAGGCGCCATAGGGAGTACAATAGCCAAGATGAATCGCAAAGGCAAAGTCGACACCGCTTCCAACTCCGCTTCGCCGTACACCGGCGGAATCACCATAAAGTCCGCCCAGGAACTGGATGCAATGCGCCATGCCGGCGCCATTGTCGGGGCGACCTTGACTCTTTTGAAGCGGTCTGTCGAGTCTGGTATCACCACTCGAGAGCTGGACAATATTGCTTTCAAGGAAATTACCAGCCACGGCGCCAAGCCGACCTTCAAGGGTTATCGCGGTTTCCCCGCCTCGATTTGCGCGTCAGTCAACGAAGAGATAGTTCACGGCATTCCTGGCAAACGAGTGCTTAAAGAAGGCGACATTATCAAGATGGACGTAGGAGCCACCATTGACGGGTTCATAGGTGACGCCGCTGTTTCGGTTCCTGTTGGGACAGTTACTCAGGAAGCGATTGATTTAATGGAGGCCACTCGGTTGAGCCTGGAAGAGGGTATAAAGGCTTCCCAGCCAGGGAATCGCATTGGGGACATCGGCGCCGCCGTGCAGACCTATAGCGAGGCCCGAGGCTATGGCGTCGTGCGCGAGTTTGTTGGTCACGGAGTGGGACGGTTCTTGCATGAGGACCCCCAAGTACCCAACTACGGGCAAGCAGGACGAGGGCAACTACTGCGGGCAGGTATGTGTATTGCCATTGAACCCATGCTCAATGTCGGCGATTGGCATACCAGGATTCTCGACGACAACTGGACAGTAGTGACCGCTGACGGTTCTCTTTCTTCCCACTTCGAACATACCATTGCGATTACTGAAGACGGGCCAGAGATACTAACCAAGCATACTTAGTGAACTGGATTATGCCGATTGCCCCGAGCATCGGCAGTATTGAATCAAGGAGGGTTATGCCGAAAAAGGAAGCTATTGAGGTAGAGGCCAAGGTTACCGAGGCTCTCCCCAACGGGATGTTTCGGGTAGAACTTCCCAATGACCATCAGGTTTTGGCTCATGTTTCAGGCAAGATTAGAATGCATTTCATCCGCGTATTGCCTGGCGACCGGGTACTGGTCGAGCTTTCCCCCTATGACTTGAGCCGGGGTCGAATCACATATCGGTTTAAGTAAGAGCTTTTCGGCATAGTGTTCTTTCGGAGGCCAGGAGGTCCAAATATGAAAGTTACTGCATCGGTCAAACCAAGGTGCGACAAGTGCCGGGTTATCAAGCGAAAGGGCGTGGTTAGGGTAATCTGTCCTAACGCGCGCCATGCGCAGCGGCAGGGATAGTTCACCGGAATTTCAGGAGGATCAAGTTATGGTTCGTATAGCTGGCGTTGACGTACCCGACCGCAAGCGGGCTCACATTGCCCTCCGCAGCATTTATGGGGTTGGTCCCGTAATTGCCACGGAAATACTGGAGAAGGCCGGGATTGATTCGGAAATGTCCCCAAGAATGAATGAACTGGACGAAAGTCAGGTGGACCGGATTCGCGAGATCGTAGACCGCGAATATCTCACCGAGGGTGACCTCCGCCGTGAAGTCAACCAGAACATCCGCCGCTTGATTGAAATTGGTTCGTACCGCGGCCTGCGGCACCGGAGAGGCTTGCCGGTTAATGGGCAGCGAACACGGACTAACGCTCGTTCCCGCAAGGGCCCGAGACGGACCGTTGCCGGACGCGGCCGCCGCACCGGTGGGAAGAAGTAATCCTGTTTTAATTTGAGGAAGGTTTATGCCCAGGCCAAGAACACGTAGAAGGGAGCGTCGCACTGTTCCACAAGGACGCGCTTACATATATTCCACGTTCAACAATACTCTGGTAAGCATTACTGATACCGATGGAAACGTGATAGCGTCGGCCAGTGCCGGGACAGTTGGATTCAAAGGCTCCCGAAAGGGAACGGCCTTTGCCGCCCAGAGAGCAGCCGAGCAGGCAGCCCGCAGGGGAATGGATATGGGACTGCGCATGATTGACGTACTAATCAAGGGGCCTGGCGCCGGGCGTGAAGCGGCCATCAGGTCTCTTCAGGGTGCAGGCCTGTCAGTAACCAGCATTCGAGATGTGACGCCGATTCCCCACAATGGTTGTCGGCCACCTAAACGACGAAGGGTGTAGTAAGAAAGATTATGGGAAGATATACAGGGCCATCCTGTCGGCTTTGCCGAAGGGCAGGAGAAAAGCTTTTCTTGAAGGGGGACCGGTGCTTTACCCCCAGGTGCGCTGTGGAACGCCGTCATTCTCCACCAGGAAACCAGACCAACCGCCGCCGCCGCCCTTCGGACTATGGGGTTCACCTGCGCGAGAAGCAGAAGGCCCGCCAGATTTACGGGGTGATGGAAGGTCAGTTTCGACGCTATATGGCTGATGCTTTCAGTAGCCCGGGCATTACGGGTTCGAACTTGCTTCGTACCCTGGAACGGCGCCTCGATAACATAGTGTACCTTCTTGGGTTTGCCGATTCCAGGAAGCAGGCAAGGCAAATGGTTATGCACGGACACATCCAGGTCAGAGGAGTGAAGACCAATATTCCTTCCTTCCTGGTCAAGGCCGGAGACACTATTTCTTGGCGAGAAGCGTCAAAGAATAGCGATTTCTTCAGGGAGCGCACCGACGGCATTCCCAAGCGTCCTGTTCCTACATGGTTGTCCTTGGATGTCAATGAGATGATTGGGGAAGTTGTGGCGCTACCGGCGGACGAGGATTTGACCCAGTCTATCAATTCAAGGCTAATTGTAGAGTTCTATTCGAGGTAGTAAGTCTCATGTTGGAAACTTATATCCTCCCATCGGCCCCGCTGGAAGGGGCATCAGAAAATATCAGACCCAGCATTACGGTGCTGGAATCAGATGATGGATACGCCAGGGTCGCCCTGGAGCCGTTGGTGCCGGGGTTTGCCCACACTATCGGCAATCCATTGAGGCGCTTCCTCCTTAGCTCCATCAAGGGCAGTGCCATAACCTGGGTAAAGATCGAAAACGTGGTGCATGAGTACACGGCCGTCACCGGGGTCAAAGAGGAGGTGATGGACCTGCTCTTGAACATCAAGCGCATTCGCATCCACGCCGATAGTGAGCGCACCGGCAAGATGCGGTTGGACGTACAGGGTGAGGGCCGGGTATGTGCCGGTGATATTGCCACCTCCAGCGACTTCGAAATTGTCAACCCGGAGCTGCACTTGGCAACATTGGATGGCACAGAGTCCAACCTGTCCATTGAATTCAATGTGGAATCCGGGTTGGGCTATCGTCCAGCGGCCCAGTCTGAAGGTAGTGCCGGCATGCAGGTGGGCGTGCTGCCGGTTGACGCCGTTTTCAACCCGGTCAAGAAGGTCAACTACACCAGGGAACCCACCCGGGTTGGACAGCGAACGGACTACGAAAGACTGGTTTTGGAACTTTGGACGGACGGTACAATCGCTCCCCTGGACGCGCTGGGTGAAGCCGCCGAAGCCTTGGTAGACGACTTCTTTTTGTTCAAGAATCTGTCGGGTGGCGGCGTCAGCACATTCAGCAGGCCCAGTCTCAGCCTATCTCCGGAGACTTACCAAACCCCCATTGAGAGGTTGGATCTATCCCACCGCACGCTGAATTGCTTGAAGCGAGCCCACATAACAAGGGTGGGCGAAGTCCTGGAAATGTCCGATGATGAACTGCTCAAAATTCGGAATTTCGGTGAGAAGTCTCTCACCGAATTGCGCAGCAAGCTGGCCGAACAGGGAGTGGCTTCCAGTTCCGGAGAGGAGGATTCTGAATTGGGTCCGGTCGGCGCTGGTATATTGGACGAATTCGATAGCGACGGCGAAGATCGAGGGCTGGATGGCATTACAATAGTCCAGTCTGCACAGCCCGGCAGCGATATCCTCGGAGCCCTTGAGAGCGTCGCCATCACAGATGATGCCGGCACCGAAGAGGACTTTGAAGACGATCTGGACTACGATTTTGATGACGACGAGGAGGAGGCTTCCTAGACAATGGCATCCCATCGAGTGGCCGGCCGTAACCTGAGCCGGTATAAAGACCAGCGGAAGGCCCTGCTGAGAGGCCTCACTTGCGAATTGATCCGCCACGAGCGCATCACGACCACGCTCGCAAAAGCAAAGGAAACCCGGATCGTCGCAGAAAAACTGATAACCCACGGTAAGAAAGGTAATTTGAACCATCGTCGCCTGGCACTAGCACAAATACCTAATAAACAGGTGGTGAAGAAGGTATTTGACGATTTGGCGCCCCGGTACGAGACCCGTCCGGGAGGCTACACCAGGATTGTAAAACTGGGCCCGCGGCAAGGCGATGGGGCTCAGATGGCGGTTATTGAGCTCGTGTAAGGTGAAATGCACTGGCTGGAGTCGCATTGCAACAAGCGTTGGGAAACTTTAAAGAGGTAAACTCCCTTGATGTCAGGTCCGGTCGCCGATTGGCCTTGCTTGTTGAATACGACGGCACCGACTATGCAGGATTTCAGCTCCAGCCTAACCAGCCCACAATCCAGGGAGAAATAGAGAAAGCACTGAAGGAGTTTACGGGAGAGGACATACGGATTCGAGGAGCCAGCCGTACCGACTCGGGAGCACACGCAATGGGTCAGGTGGTTGACTTTATTTCTGAGAGCAAATATAGGACGGAGACCTTCGTTGGCGCTCTCAACTACTATCTCCCAAGGGACATTCGGATTACTGAAGCCTGCGAGGCCCTGAACGATTTCCATTCCAGGAAAGAAGCGCAGACTCGCATTTACCAGTACCGAATCTTGAACCGTCTGCTCCCTTCACCTTTATATCAAAGGCACTACCATTGGATCCGGGAACCTTTAAAGATAGATGAGATGAACCTGGCGGCTCAGCACTTGGTTGGAATCCACGATTTTCGTCCGCTAGCGCCGAGTCATCCCGTCGAGAAGAGCGCAGTGCGCGAGGTTTACCGCTGGAACGTAGCGGCAGCGATAGAAGACGAACATTTGGTGATTATCACGTGTGAAGCCAGTGGCTTCATGCAGCACCAAATTCGAAGAACCAACGCCGTCCTCGTTGAAATTGGCAAGGGAAACTGGCCACGAGATGCGTTCAGGACCATATTGAGAGGTCAACAAGTTAGTATTGATGGAGTAGCAATCAATTCGATACCGACTCTGCCTGCCAAGGGCTTATGGCTCCGGGAGGTAACGTATCGAAATTCTTGGGCACAGGTCGAAAATAATCATGAAGAGAACTAGCACTTACTTTCCAAAGCCTGGACAGGTCGAGCAAAAATGGCGCCTGATAGACGCCACAGGACAATCGTTGGGCCGGTTGGCCCGGGACGTGGCAGTTGCCCTGCAGGGCAAAGATCGGCCAACCTACACGCCTCACGTCCTAACCGGCGACCATGTGGTCGTGGTAAACATGGATAAAGTCAGGATAACGGGTGATAAGCTTCTGCAGAAGACCTACTACCGCCACAGCGGTTACGTCGGGAATCTCAAGAGCTTTATTCTCCGGGACGTGTTGGAATCCCATCCCGACCGGGTGTTGCAGTTGGCCGTAAAAGGTATGCTGCCACGAAACAAGCTGGGTCGGGAGATGCTGAAGCGCCTCAAAGTATACGCCGGAGATTCTCACCCCCACGAGGCGCAAATTGGACAGTTGTCGGAACAAAGAGAAGGAAATTAAGGACGGTTAACAGCTTTGGTGCAGGCGGAAACTCAGCAACAGTATTTCTATGGTACAGGCAAGCGCAAGAGGGCTATCGCGAGGGTACGGCTTTACCCCAACTCTGACGGCGGACCGATGCTGGTCAACGGGAAATTGGTTGAAGACTATTTCAACTGGTTGCCTTGGCAAGTCGTCATCAATGAACCTTTCAGGGTAACGAACACCACCAACCGGTTTCAATTGGTCGTCAAGGTAACTGGTGGTGGTGTAAATGCCCAGGCTGAGGCCATCAGGCACGGCATCACGCGGGCATTGATAGTGTTTGACGAGGATCTGAAGCCAACACTGCGACGGCACGGCCTCGTCACTCGTGACTCCCGTATTAAGGAAAGCAAGAAGTACGGTCTAAAGCGAGCTCGCCGCGCTCCTCAGTACACCAAGCGCTAGTCCAGAACCATAGTTCTCGAGGAATTAGTTGGGGCAGTCACTATTGACTGCCCCAACTCGTACTCTCTTGTTTTGCTTTTGCGTGTCCTCAACTATAGGGGACTACGGTCCCATCAGTCCCCCTATGGTCAGCCAGTAAAAGATGATGTAGGTGCCTGCAAGTACCATCAACCAGTATCCGATCGGCTGGATGTATGGCAGGGCCCTGCGCAACCCACCCACCATTGCGCCCCTGAAAAAGGCTATGCCTAACGTCAGAGCCAGTATTACAAGGCCCATTCCTGCGGCGAATAGAAGGAAATTCGCCAGAGTGTTAAAGAAGCCGGCGTCTGAAGCGGTAAGGCCGAGCACAGCAAGGAAAATGGGCAGTGTACAACTCAGGGAAGCGGTCCCGTAACTTAGTCCGAACAGGAAATACCCTTTGAAACTCACTTGAGCGGGATCACCGATTCTGGAGGCAGCCCGGGCAGCTATTCCCGTATATAACTTGCCCCCTCCTACTAGCCAGGCCCCAGTCAATGTCAGAAGCACCCCGATGAGAAGACCAATCCACGGTATATAGCTAACAACGAAGGCTGCTCCTAACCCTATAAGGGTTCCCGCAAAGCCGAACAGTACAACAAATCCCAGAGTTACAGCCGCACCCACCAGGAGCGCTTGTGCCAGTTGCCTGAGAGGCCCCGGACGGTCTTCTTCGGACGCTCCCGAGCTCAAGTAAAGCCCCAGGTAAGCCGGCAGCATGGCAAAACCGCAGGGATTGACGGCCGAGGCCATCCCGGCGGCAAAGGCAAAAAGGGACGTAGCGCCAACCAGTCCACCCAGGAAACTGCCCGACCGGCCGGAAAGCCTCTCCACGAACAGATTCACAAAGTCAATGTCTGTGCTGCTGCCAATGGTTTGGGACCCAATAACCGCCACCAAAATCGATCCCGCAGCCACCAGGGCCGCAGTTATGTATCCCTTTAAGTTGCTTTTCACACCAATCGCGGACACTGCATATACCTTCCAGAATCAAGTTACCTACATTTATTATAGCTTTTGAAAAGGGAAGCAAGATAGACCATCATGATAGGTCTGCTCGGGGCAGGGAAGCCCATAGCCCAAATTATCATCTTTGCGCGTCAAGAAGCCATCTACAACGCCGAAAAAATAAAAGGACGTGCGATAGACACGTCCCTTAAATGGTCAAAAGCGCCGCCTTCTATACTCCAAGGTACTCTGAGGCAGCGTCCAGAAGCCGGTCTACGAACTCGGCGCTTTCCGCTTCGCAATAAATCCGGAGCAATGGTTCGGTGCCGGAAAACCGGTATGCCAGCCAGGCGTTATCAAAGAAGAGGCGCTTGCCGTCGATATCATCCGACCCCCTGACGGGTAAACCTGCCAGTTCGGTCAACCGGTCTGACTCTATCCTGGACGCGATCTCCGGTTTCTTTGAGGATTCTAAGGCAACGTCACGTCTATGGTAATAGTGGGGGCCGACGATGGAGAACAACTCCTCAATCAACTGGGACGGAGTCTTCCCGGTGCGAGCCATGCATTCCAGTATGTAAAGACCGCTAAGGATTCCATCTCGTTCGGGTATATGGCCTCGGAAGGCGAACCCGCCACTCTCTTCGCCGCCCATCACACCGTCAACTTCCGTAAACTTGGGCCCGATGTTTTTGAACCCAACCTTCATGTCATGAACGGCCACGCCATAACGATCGGCTAACTTGTTCAGCATTATTGACGAGGTTATTCCCTTAACTATCGGACCTCTTAGCCCTTTGTATTCCAGCAAATAGTAGGCCAGAAGTGAGAAGACCTCGAGGGTACTTATGAAGTTGCCCTTTTCGTCAACTATGCCCACCCGGTCAGCATCCCCGTCGAGGGCAATGCCAACTGAAGCTTCCGCCGCCGGGATCTGCGCCAAGAGAGTGGAGAGGTTATGGGCAATCGGTTCGGGCTGGTCCATGCCCGGAAATGCCGGATTTCTGTATCCGTTGAGTTCAGCAACTGTGGTTTGTCCTCCTGCAATCAAGTTGGGGAAGTAGCCCGCTCCTGCCCCGAACATGGCATCAACCATCACTTTCAGGCCCGCAGATCGTATCAAAGGCAGATCGACCAGCGAGGCCACTCGTTCCAGGTAAGCCGGCATGGGGTCAAAATCCTGCACCAACCCCTTTTCTCTCGCCGTTGCTAGCGGATGAGACTTTGGTGTCTCGACAGCTTCGATTCTCTCTTCCAGTCGATTGGTAATCTCGTCGGTGGCGCTGCCGGCATACTCGGGCTTGAACTTGAACCCGTTCCAGTTACCCGGGTTGTGGCTGGCAGTGATGATAACGGCTCCAGCAGCCTGCTGTGCCAAGACACTGAAGCTTACAACGGGCGTGGGAGCTGTGTACTGCGTCAGAAAAGCGCGCACACCATTTCCGGCACATACGCTGGCAACCGTTTCTGCAAATTCCCGGGACAAGAACCTCGTATCGTAACCTACCACCAGACCACGGTCAGCCATCCCTGTTTCCAGCAGATAGTCAATCAATCCTGGGCACAGCGTGCCACATTGGCAAAGGTGTAGTCCTCTGCGATCAGGGCTCTCCAACCATCGGTCCCGAACTTAATGGGAGTGGTCATATTTCCTCCCCCTTGTTCCTAATAAAATCCCCCACTCTGGCCCTGCCGGAATCGACAAAGCCAGAGTGAGGGAAGTTGTTATCCAAGTCCTATACTCGATCTAAGAGGACTGAACCGATGCGGATTAAAGACCTGCCTTCTTCCTAAGCATCTCAGCCTTGTCGGTACGCTCCCAGGGTAGATCCACATCGCTTCGGCCGAAATGTCCATAAGCAGCCGTCTGGCGGTAAATAGGCTGCCGCAGGCTGAGGTCCTCAATAATGGCGCCGGGGCGAAGGTCGAAGTTCTCCCGGACCAGGTCCTCAATACGGTCGTTGTCCAGGTGGTTGGTGTCAAAGGTCTCAACCGAAACGGAAATGGGCTCGGCAACACCGATGGCGTAGGATACGATGACCTCAACCCGGTCGGCCAAACCGGCGGCAACCAGGTTCTTGGCCACGTAACGTGCGGCGTAGGCTCCGGAACGGTCCACCTTCGTGGGATCCTTGCCGGAGAAGGCGCCACCACCATGCCGGGCTATGCCGCCGTAAGTGTCCACTAGAATCTTGCGGCCGGTTAGACCGGTGTCACCCTGCGGCCCACCCACGACAAACCAGCCGCTGGGGTTGACGTAAATCTTGGTGTCATCGTCCATGTACTCGCCGGCTATAGGGTCAATGACATGCTGCCTTATGTCCTTCCGAAGCTGCTTGGTAAATGCCTCTCGATCGTTCTGGTCCTCGTGCTGCGTGCTGATCACGACGGCATCGACCCGGTGTGGCCTGCCGTGGCGATACTCAACAGTAACCTGGGACTTGCCGTCGGGACCAAGGTAAGGCAGCACCCCGTCCTTTCGCACCTTGGACAATTGTTCCACCAGCCGGTGAGACAGGTCCACGGTCAAAGGCATCAGTTCCTCGGTTTCGTTACATGCAAAGCCGACCATCATCCCCTGGTCGCCGGCTCCGGTGGCCCGTCGGGCATCAGCTTCCGATTCACCACGGTGCTCCAGCGAAGTAGTTACACCGCTGCTGATGTCCGGTGACTGTTGGCTGACGTGGGCTATCACGCCACAGGAATTTCCATCCAGCCCATATTTGACGTCGGTATAACCGATGTCCTTCATCACCTGCCGGGCGATTTCATTGAAGTCCAGGTTAGACCCCGTCGTAATTTCACCGGTAACCATCACCAGATTCTTGGTGGCAACGGTTTCACAGGCGACACGGCTCATCTTGTCGCCGGACAGAGCCGCGTCCAGCACTGCATCAGAAATCTGGTCGCACAGCTTGTCCGGGTGGCCTTCGGTCACCGATTCAGAAGTCAACAGATACTTGGGGGAAGTCATGAATTGTATTGGCATGGGTTAATCCTCCGTTAGGTAGGGTAGCGGCCGGCTGTTTCCTAAAATCGCGATTGAACCATCCGGTCTGCGCCGCCGCCCACTCAATCTCTTGGGGAACTAAGCTGGTTTCCAAGCCCGGTTAGGTCCCTTCTTCCCAACTTTCTTGATACCGCTGTTGATTTGCCGTCAAGGAATCTATTGCAATGCCCATGGACGCCAGCTTGAGGCGGCCAACCTCCTGGTCAGTGTCAACAGGAACAACATAGACACCTGGGTCCATATTTCCGTGGTTCTTGACCAGGTATTCCACACTCAGGGCCTGGTTCGCAAAGCTCATGTCCATAACCGCAGATGGATGACCCTCAGCGGCAGCCAAATTGATCAGGCGCCCCTCGCCCAGCAAATAAAGCCGGCGCCCATCAGTTGTGGTGTATTCTTCGACGTAGGGCTTCACCTCCCGGTGGCTGACTGCCATCGCCTCCAGTGCGGGGATGTCAATTTCGACGTTGAAGTGACCACTGTTTGCAATGATCGCGCCGTCGGACATCACTGCCATATGATCGCCGCTGATAGTGTGCAGTCCGCCGGTGACGGTAATGAACACTTCGCCAACTTTGGCAGCTTCCAGACCGGTCATCACGGTGAAACCGTCCATCACCGCTTCCAGTGCCCTGACCGCGTTTACCTCTGTTACGATTACGTGGGCGCCCATGCCACGGGCGCGCGAAGCAACGCCGCGTCCGCACCAGCCATAACCGCCGACTACGACACGGCGACCGGCCCACAGAATGTTGGTGGCCCGGGTGATGCCGTCCAGGGTGCTCTGCCCGGTGCCATATCGATTGTCAAAGAAATGCTTGGTTTCCGCTTCGTTTACGGCAATTATTGGGTACTTAAGCGCGTTGTCCGCGGCCATTGCGTT
This sequence comes from Dehalococcoidia bacterium, assembly GCA_965215975.1. GTDB lineage: Bacteria > Chloroflexota > Dehalococcoidia > Lucifugimonadales > UBA3495 > Bin22. The sequence goes on from OZ244136.1 coordinate 3,298,635, forward strand.
GAGGCGAATTACTCCTGTAGTGGTTTCCTCGGTGCCTCCGACCACGTTTGACAGCAAGTCTGAACGGTCCCGGTGCAACATGCTGACCAGGTCCGCCCCGTCGTCCATGGTGTATTGCGGTCTGTGATCCAGGACAGCACTCAAATGCTGGTAGTAGGTGTTGTTGTCCTCTCCCTTGATGGAAAAGGTGGGGATGCCATATTCGCCGACCAGTGCTGCGGCCACATCATCCTGCGTGCTCAGCGGATTGCTGGCGCAGAGAACCACGTCGGCCCCACCCTCTTTAAGGGTTATGGCCAGGTTGGCTGTCTCGGACGTAACGTGGAGGCACGCCGCCATGCGCAGCCCTTGCAAAGGCTTTTCCTGCGCGAACCGCTCCTTGATAATGCGGAGCACTCTCATTTCTCTTTCTGCCCACTCAATGCGGTTTACGCCGCCTTTGGCCAGGGACAAGTCCCTGACGTCTCCCCTGGTTTCTTGTAAAGCCAAAAGTAAACTCCTTATTGGTTCAAATTTCCGCTACGCCGGTTGGCCTAGGCGTAGCCCGGATACGAGGTTGGGTGACCACCGGCTATCCACGACGGCGTGCCGTCTTCGATGTTGTACAGGTTCTCGGTGTCATATCCCATGGAAAACGCCACTTCACAGGCCAAACCGCTTCGGACACCCATTGCACAAATAAACAGGACCCTTTTGTCCCTGGGTACCTCGTCAATTCTGTCCGGCAAGTCGTCAATGGGAATGTGTACGGCTCCGGATATGTGGCCCGTAATCCATTCGTCGTCCCGCCGAACGTCGACTACCACTGTTCCTTCGGCGTCTCCGTCAAGAATAGAATGAGCTTCGTCGGAATCTACCCGGAAATAGGGTTCGCCGGGTTCTCGCCTTGGCATAATCATTACCTCCTTCGAAAATCGAAACCCCCTCCATTTTTCCCTTATTCAGGAATTGGGGTTTAGTTTATATATTTGCCAACAATTGGCCTCAGCTTATGTTTAGTCTCTTCCGAGATTCCGCGGGGGTCGGTGATGATGGCATCCTTCAAAGCCGCATTGCAGCCACAGTTCTCTGACGGCACCAACTGAGGAATCACCTTGTGCAGCATTTCCTTGGAATGGGCCACGTTCTGCAGCAAATTCTGGACCACCATTTCTACCGTCACTGTTTCTTCCGACTCGTGCCAGCAGTCATAGTCGGTAATCCATGCCATCGTGGCGTAACACATTTCGGCTTCCCGAGCCAGCTTGGCTTCCGGTAGCGCGGTCATGCCAATTATGCCCGCTCCCCAGGAACGGTACATGAATGACTCGGCTTTGGTGGAGAAGGCGGGCCCTTCCATGACAATCATCGTCCCGCCCAGGTGGGTGGTGACACCGACTTCCTGACCGGAAGCGGCGATAACGCTGCTGGCACCGGGGCAAAAGGGCTCCGCAAAACCCACGTGGGCAACTACGCCTTCGTCAAAGAACGTATTGTGACGCTGCCGAGTACGGTCGATAATCTGGTCCGGAACCACCAGGTCCAATGGGGCAAAGTCCTCTTTGAGGCTACCCACAGCGCTGACGGAAATAAGTCGCTGCACTCCCAGGACTTTCAGGGCGTAAATGTTGGCCCGCACCGGAATGCCTGTTGGGTTTATGCGATGGCCTCTGCCATGCCGCGGCAGGAAAGCGACCCTCGTTCCCTCCAGGGTGCCCACCACCACACTGTCGCTGGGTTTACCATAAGGAGTATCTACGTCTATGTAATGGACATCGGTCATCCCGTCCATGTCATAGAGGCCGCTGCCGCCAATTACTCCAATGGTAGCTTCCTGGTCAGGCATTGATACTCCTAGAGATTGGGCACTTCTTCGGGCGTATAGAAAGTGGACCGAAATACCCGGTTCACTACCTGGCCCTCGGCGTCTGCATAAAAGTAAGGATTTATGAATTCCCAGACCACCTCGCCCTCAGGAGTCACCTGGAAAATTCGCCCAAACATGCCCTCGGTAATCAAGGTGTTTCCGTTGGGCAACCGCCGGGCCCCCGAAATATAGGGACTGAAAAAGTTGTAAGCCGGCGAGTCCTGGTATTGCCACACGATTTCGTTGGTGGCCGGATTAACCTCGATTACCCTGGAGAAGGGCAGGCCAGTATGCTTCCGGTGGGAACCGTTGTCGTAAATGAGAACGTTCCCGTTGGCCAGCAAATTGGGGTCGTGCTGCTGCGCCAAGACCGTATCGCCCAGTTGCCAGGTAATTTCCCCCGACCTCTTGTCGATGATTCCAACCGTTGATATATTGCGGAAGCTGAACATTACCCGGTCGCCATCCAGGGGCGCTACCGTATTGCCGTGGCTCCATTCATCCCGCAGGTCATTGAATGTAAGGACGTGGCGGTCGGGGTCCAAATGTTCTGCCGCATGCCACTCCCACACCCGATTGCCGTCGGCGTCCACTTCAACTATCACATCAGCCCACATACCCTCGGCGTCCGTTCCGGGAACTCCGCCCTGAACCTTGCTTGCCAGGCCAGGATCCATCAACTCCACCGTCAGGTAAATGGCGCCTCCTTCCGGGGTGCGACGCGCGTCGTGGTGGTGCTCCGGGTCGTAATGTTCCCAAACTGCATTGCCCTGCCAGTCCACTTCCAGCATCGCGCCCCCCTTGAACCGCTTCCAGGAGGGAAATCGCTCCCAGGTCTCGTCCCGGGTCTTTCCGCCGTAGAACAGGTTGCCATTGGGCAACAGGTACCCGTACAAACCCGGAGGATGGGGCAAATTCCATTGATGTGTTTCCTTGCCCTGCCCATCTATCAGGTAAACCTGGCCGCTGCCGCTCATCGGGGCATAAATTACGTAGCCGTTGCATGTTCTTGCATCGTCGCAAACGCTCAGTCCGGTGCTCGCCATGCGGCGCCGGGTTTGTTGGTCGGGAGCAGGCATTTATCTCCTTAAGACTCCGGTTATTCCCAGGACGCCGGTGTTAGGGTCCACCCAAGGCCAGCTTCAGGCCTTCCACAAAGGGCGCTCGCACAACCCCATTCTCGGTAACGATGGCGCTTATGTAGCGATGCGGCGTAACGTCAAAGGCAGGATTAAACGCCTCAACGCCAACCGGGGCTGTAGGCGCGCCCTGAAAGTGGGTCACTTCCGACCCCGCCCGTTCCTCGATCTGAATTTCGTCTCCCGAAGGGATGCTCAAATCAACCGTACTGGTGGGCGCGGCCACATAGAAGGGAATCCCATTCTCTTTGGCCAGCACGGCAAGGGAGTAGGTGCCTATCTTGTTCGCTGTATCGCCGTTGGCCGCGACTCGGTCGGCCCCGGTTATAACGCAACTGACGTCTCCCTGCCTCATCAGTATGCCAGCGGCCGAATCCACAATCAGCGTCGCCGGAATGCCCAACTGCTGGAATTCCCATGCCGTCAGGCGGGCGCCCTGGAGAAATGGACGGGTCTCAGTGTTGAAGACCTTGAACCTCATGCCCGTTTCCCAGCCTGCCCGTATTACTCCAAGGGCCGTTCCGAAAGCCGAAGTAGCCAGGGCCCCGGTGTTGCAGTGGGTCAGTACCGAACCCCCGTCCGGCATGAGAGACTTGCCGAAATCTCCCATCCGCCGGTTTATCTCCTCGTCTTCTTCCTGGATCAGCTTGGCCTCGCCCAGGAGCCGGTTTACCATATTGGACAAGTCCGGTTCAGATTCTGCCACTTCCAGCATCCTGCGAACCGCCCACTGGAGATTTACAGCGGTGGGCCGTGCGGCGCTGATTGCCTGGGCGGCTTCTTGCAAACCGACCAGGAAGTTGCCCTTGTCCAGAAAAGTACCCTTGTCATCGGTTGCGACTTCTTTGGCTGCCATTACTACGGCGTAGGCCGCCGTCACACCAATCGCGGGCGCGCCCCGAACCTGCATATCTCGAATGGCGGTTACGGCCCCACGATAGTCATCCAACTCCACCACAACTTGCTCCACAGGCAAGCGGGTCTGGTCAAGGAGTTTAAGAATGCCGTCATCCCACTGGATTGGGCGTATTTCGTTCAACGCTGAAGTCTCCCCCGGTATTTTCCGGGCAATAAAAAAGCTTCTCAATGAGAGAAGCACACAATTCTTGTAGCTCCCTCATCTTTCCACTCCCCACAATCCGGGGAGAGGCCGGATTTAGCACCTTGCCTTCAGCGAGTTTCGCCGAGGCTGGTTGCTTGGCTTCATCGGGCCGTTCCCTCTGCCGTTCTGGATAAGGGTTCCAGACTTCTATTCAGTTTTTAACCGTTCAGTTTTTGACTGATGCAGGTGCGCTTATAATAAACAAGGTAACCAAGCGTGTCAAATTGAACCTTAATGGTTTTCAGTCCAGATTCATGCCGATTTCCTGCCATGTTGGAAAATACTTTTGAGGAAACCGTCTCACAAATTAATGATTCTTAATGAATGCATATAACACAGTACTCGTTCTCGAAACTGCTCGGGAGCCATCCCGAAGGTGTTCAGTAGGATGCAGTTTGACAGACTCACAAGGGCGCAAACATAATAGCGCCAGATACAAAATGATCTCCATTCCTTCAAAAATATCTAGAATTATGGTATGAGCCAAAGCGCTTTCCACATAACCCGTGCCGACTTGGGGCTGTTCACCGATTTGTACGAATTGACGATGGCCCAGACTTACTTTGGCCAGCAAATGTTTGCACCGGCAACCTTTGACCTCTTTGTTCGCAGCTACCCCCCAAACCGGGGGTATTTTGTTTGTTCAGGGTTGGAGGACACCCTGGAGTTCCTGGAAGGCTTTTGCTACGGGGATGGCAGTTGCCAATACCTGAGAGATACGGGCTTGTTCACCGATGATTTCCTGGAGTTCATGGGCGGACTGCGTTTCACCGGTAGCGTGAGGGCCATCCCCGAGGGCCGCATCTTCTTCGCCAATGAACCGGTGCTGGAAGTGACCGCCCCCATCATCGAAGCTCAGTTGGTGGAAACCCTGATAATCAACCGGCTTAACCTCCAGAGCTTGCAGGCCACCAAGGCGGCCCGCTGCGTTTGGGCCGGCCAGGGCCGCGGCATTTCCGACTTCGGCGCCCGCCGAGCCCCCGGGGTAGATGGAGCCCTGACCATGGCTCGGGCCGGTTACATTGCGGGTTTCCAGTCCACCAGCAACGTTATGGCAGCTCATCGGTACGGCATCCCTCCGGCAGGTACGATGGCCCATTCCCTCATTACCGCCTATCCCACCGAAATTGAAGCCTTCCGCGCTTATGCCAGGTCTTTCCCCCAACGCACTATTCTGCTGCTGGATACCTACGACACCATCGAGGGCGCCTACAATGCCGTGCAGGTCGCAAAAGAGCTGGAGGCCTCCGGGCACCGGTTGGTAGGCGTCAGGCTGGATTCGGGTGACTACCTGGAGCTGAGCAAGCAGGTCCGCCGTATCCTCGACGATGCCGATCTTGAGTACGTCAGGATCGTCGTCAGCGGCGGGATCGACGAATACGAAATAGAAAGGCTGGTCAAGGAAGGTGCGCCCATAGACCTGTTTGGCGTGGGAACGAAAGTTGGAGTATCTGCCGACGCTCCCTATACCGACATGTCCTACAAGCTTGTCTGCTACGACGGTCAACCGGTGATGAAGCTAAGCCCCGAGAAAGTGTCGCCACCAGGGGCCAAGCAAGTCTTTCGGTTGACTGAACCCAACGGAACGTTTACGCGGGACGTGGTTGCCCTGCTGGACGATACCTTGCCTGCGGGAGAACCGCTGCTGGAAAACGTCATGGATGGCGGCCGTAAGACTCGCCCTGCTCCTTCACTCTCCGAAATGAGAGAACGTTTCGTCCAGGACTTTGACCGTTTGGACACTCATTTCAAGCAAATCACCAATCCGCCCCGCTATCCCGTTACACTCAGTCCGGCCTTGCAACGTCTTACCAACGAAACCCAATCGCGGCTGTTGGAAGGAGTGTCCGGGAGTGACTGCTAAAGCCCTGTACGTTCCATCATCCACCACCGTGCGACCCCAATTCCAAGGAGCAATTGAATGAAGACGGCAGTCTGTGTGAAATACGTGCCCGTGGTCTCAAGAATCACTTTCGATTATGAGACCAAGACCATCGTGAGGGATGGCGTCCCGTCAGAAGTTAACGCCTTCGACGTCCTGGGCCTGGTTCGGGCGGTGGAGTTAAAGTCCGAGCCGGGAGATGAAGTGCTTGCCGTCTCCATGGGACCCCCTCAGGCTCGCGAGGGCCTGGTAACCTGCATGGCATTGGGCGCAGACCGCAGCATCCTGCTGAGTGATCGTGCCCTGGCCGGCTCAGACACGCTGGCAACCGCCCGCGCGCTGGGTTTGGTATTGGAGCGGGAAAAACCCGATCTGATCGTATGCGGGCGAAACAGCAGTGACGCTGAAACCGGACAGGTAGGCCCGGAACTGGCCGAATTGCTGGGCTTGCCCCACATCAGCCAGGTCAGAAAGCTGGACTACCGGGCGGACAGCGGGACTATTGTCGCCGAGCGAATTACCGACGAAGGCTACCAGGTTATCGAGTGCTCCCTGCCCGCCGTAGTGTGCGTGACGGAAGGAGTTGCAGCCGAGACTTTTGCCAATCGGGAACAGATGGCGGCGGCCCAAGAGAAGCCCGTTGAGGAACTCTCCTGCGCCGACTTAACCAATGACCTGACCCAGTTCGGTCTTGAAGGTTCGCCCACCTGGGTAGAAGACATTCGACTGATAGAGCCGACCAGGCAAGGCCTGATGATTGAAGGAGAAACGCCGGATGCCGCCGCCCAGCAGGTCGCCCAATTGCTCAAGGACAGCCTGTCAACTCTGGCAAGTGAGGGCGAAGTTTCCTCTGACCCAGTCAGTACTGAACGCTTTCCCGACGCCCGGGAGCAGGCCATTTGGGTAGTCGCCGAAACGTCTCAAACGGGACTGCGGCGAGTAACCCTGGAACTGCTGGGCAAGGCAAGGCAGTTGACCGCCACCACTCGGAGTCAGGTTGTTGCGGTGCTGATTGGTACCCCCAGTGACGAATCACTGGATGCCCTTGCAGCATACGGCGCAGACCGGGTACTGACTTTGGACAACTCCTCTCTCGGGCCTGTTTGCGGCCGGGGCGTAAGCAACGCCCTGGCTAAGGCCATGAGCGCTGAAAGACCCTATGCCGTCCTGTTCGCTGCCACCGCCGACGGTCGAGACCTGGCTTCACGGATAGCCGCAAATTTGGGGCTGGGTCTAACCGGCGATGCAGTTGACCTCGAAATTGACGAAGCTGGAAGGCTGGTGCAGTTGAAGCCTGCCCTTGGCGGAAATGTGGTCGCCCCCATTCTTTCCAAGACCTTGCCCAACCTTGTCACCTTGCGTCCGGGCTTGCTGACTCCCATTGAGCCTGACTACTGCGCCACCGCCACCGTTGAAGCTCTGGCCAGTCCGAACTTCGTGGGAGCCGACATCAACGTACTGGAAACCCATAACGAAGAAAATCCAGGCGGAATTGCGCTGGCTCAAGCGGAAATCGTCCTGGGGGCTGGCATGGGAATTGGTGGTCCCGAAAGTCTGCCCGAGGTCAACGCCCTGGCGTCCCGGATCGGCGCCACTGTGGCCACCACGCGCAACGTCGTCCATGCTGGTTGGCTGCCCCATCAGGTCCAGGTGGGCATCAGCGGGCGCGCCATTGCCCCTCGCGTTTACCTGGCCGTCGGCATCCGCGGCGTTTTCGACCACACTGTGGGAATCCAGAAAGCCGGAGTGATAATTGCAGTCAACAGCAACCGCCGGCACCCCATATTCAAGGCAGCGGATGTAGGCATAGTTGGTGACTGGAAGGAGTACCTCCCAGCGCTGGTCGACGCTCTGCAGCCCATTCTGGCTGGGTCTGAGTAGACCGAAGATCAATCTCGGCAAGCCATTGCAGTGTTTGCGATAGCGGATGACACTCCAATAGCGGCGTAATATAATACCCGTGACTATAGACATTGGAATCGACACCTTCCCCGGGCACGGATGCGACCGTGCTGTACCACTGGCCACCAAAGGTATTTGATCTCGGCTGCGGCCGTGATTTTTGATAGGGGTAAAGTATGGAGTTTGCATACACTCCGGAACAAGAAACTTTACGGAAAGACGTACAGACTTTCATTCAGGAAAACGTCACCTACGAAGTTCGTCAGGAAATTGAGGAATTGGGCATCCGCCACCGTGGCCCTAAAGTTCGCGAAATGTATCGCCAGCTTGGGGAAAGAGGGTGGGTCGGCATTAGCTGGCCGAAGGAATACGGCGGTCAGAACGGAAGTCGTATCGACCAGTATATTGTTGAGGAAGAATTTGCCCGGGCCGGTATCACTGTCGGAGGCGCCGGTAGCGGTGCTCCCGCCATCCTGGCCGCTGGCACCGAAGAGCAGAAGCAGTATTACCTTCCCGGTATGATCCGGGGCGAAATCTCCTTTGCCCTGGGTTTCACTGAACCGCAGGCTGGCGCGGACCTGGCAAGCCTGCAATGTCGCGCTGTGCGGGATGGCGATGAGTACGTAATCAACGGCCAAAAGATGTTCACCACCGCAGCCCACTATGCCAGCCATATTTACCTGATGGCTCGGACCGACCCTGATGCCCCCAAGCACCGGGGCATATCTATTTTCGTCTTTTCCATGGATACCCCGGGAATAACCGTTCGGCCCCTTTGGACTATCCAGAACGACCCGCCGGCCCCGGCAGGAACAACCTACGGAGACAACCGCACCAACGAGGTCTTCTTTGAGGACGTCCGGGTCCCCGCATCCTGCCTGCTGGGCGAAGAAAATATGGGTTGGTACGTTGGTGCCATGGGCCTGAATCTCGACCGGGTGGGCGCCAGTCGCTACCTGATTTCGGTGCGGCGTGACGAGGATATAGTTAACTTTGTTAAGGGGAACGAACTGGGCGGGCTTGACCTGGCCGAGGACTCATCAGTCCGAGACCGGATCGCTGAGCTTTGGATAGAGGCCCAGGTATGCCGCCTGATGACCATGCGCAGCATGTCGCTGGTGGAGCAGGGCGGAAATTTCACCTACGAGGGTTCAGCGGAGAAGGTATTCGCCCCAGAGCACGGCGTGAAAACCACTGAAACAATTTCGCAAATCCTCGGGCCCTATGCTCAGTTGCTGAACGGCTCTGAAGATGCCATCGAGGAGGGCGTATTCGCCCACAACCTGATGGGCGCTTTCCAGTCCGGCATTAACCACGGCAGCACCCAGGTCATGCGGGACCAGATTGCCCGGCGTGGCCTGGGGATGCCCAGAGGTTAGTTGCCAGGGATCGCCGCCCACTCTGGGCATTTACTCTAGGACTCAAAGTTAAACGTAAAGGAAACCTATGGACGTACTGCCTAACGAAGAAGAACAAATGGTAAAAAACCTGGCCAGGGAGTTTCTGGAAGCGGAGTGCCCACCGCGCCTGGCCAGGGACATGGAAAAGGACGACTTGGGCTACCCGCCTGAACTGTGGCAGCAGATGGCCGACCTGGGCTGGCTGGGTATTTCTCTACCTGAACAGTACGGTGGTCAAGGGCTGCCTCTCACCTACCTTGGCCTTATTTCGGAAGAACTGGGCCGGGCCATTAGCCCTGTCCCCTTCCACTCGACTATGGTCGCAGCGTTAACCATTGCTGAGGCTGGGAGCGACAGCCAAAAACAGACCATCTTGACCCGCGTGAGCCAGGGCAGTCTGGTACTCTCCTGGGCTTTCAACGAAGAAAACCCCCGGCTCCTTCCCGAAACGATTCACTGCCAGGCGGTGGAGGACGGCGACGATTTTGTCCTTAACGGCACCAAGATGTTCGTGGACAATTTCACCGCCTCCGAGAAATGCCTTGTCGCCTGCCGGACCGCTCCGGCCAGCGATGCCAGCGCAGGGATCTCCCTGCTGTTGGTCGATACTACTGCGAGGGGCGTGTCCCAGATTTCCCTGACCACCTTGGCTAAGGACAAGCAAAGCAAGGTCACCTTCGACGGCGTCCGCGTTTCGAAGGACAACCTTGTTGGCGAACTAAACGAGGGTTGGCCCATAGCGCGGCGTATGCTGGACCGGGGCACCGCGCTGTTGTGCGCGCAGATTGTGGGCGCTGCTCGCAAGGACGCGGAAATGGGCATTGACTATGCCAAGAACCGCGTAGCTTTCGGTCGTCCCATCGCTTCCTTCCAGTCCATACAGCACATTTGCGCCGACATGATTTTGTGGGTTGACGGGGGCCAGTTGTTGACCTATGAAGCGCTCTGGAAGATGGACCAAGGCTTGCCGGCTTCGGTCGAGGTTTCTCAGGCCAAGGCCTTTTGCAACGACAAATGTGAGGCAGTGGTTAGGTCCTCTCAGGTCCTGCACGGCGGTATGGGATTCATGATGGAGTTTGACCTTCACCTTTGGTACCGTCGGGTCACCACGTGGACCATGCGCCTCGGGACCAGTTTTGAACACCGCGCCAGGATTGCCCGGGCGCTGTTGGACCAGCCGGGAGACGTAAGGTTGGGAATGAATCTGGAAGTTCCGGCCTAGAGGATAGAGGCCGGTCGGAATCTCCGCCACCTGCTCAATTCAGGAGATAAAGAATATGGCTAAAGACCCGGTATGTGGAATGGAAATAGATGAGGCTGAAGCCCGGGCCCAGACTGGGCAGACCATGCACGGGGCCTCAGAAGTCGATCCCCAGCAGGGGACCCGCAGCTTTCATAACGGTCAGTGGTACTACTTTTGCGGGCTGGACTGCCGCACCAAGTTCCTGGCAACCCCGGCGGTGTATCTCGAGCAGTAAGGATCGGTATTTCAACTGCACTTGAATACCTGGACTGGAAGGCCTCCCATGCTGATAATCCACCATTCTTGAAATGACGAGTAAAGCCCTTCAGAATTGCTCGTCAGTCCGGTTATCGCATGAATGACGGATGGGCTGTTACTTGAACTATCAATCTTTCACTGTTTGACTACAAGAGGGCTTGCGAAGCTTCTTCACAAATCCCTGGCAAGTTCACTTTTAACACTGACCGTAAATCTGGGAGACGAAGACGGGCACTACTGTTCGCTGTAAAGAGACCCAACCAACGATTATGGAAACAGATCTGTCTTGGCCGGTCCCTAAAGTATATCAAGTATGAGGAAGATGCGATGCACGTAGGACTGGTAATGGAATGTGACTACCGAACGGGAGTAACCCAGGAGGAGGCCTTTGAAGAGGCCTTTGCTATGGCTGACACCGCTGACGAATTTGGCCTGGACGGCGTTTGGTTGGCGGAACGCCACTTTGCCGCGCCAAGGAGGCCGGGCGACCCGATGGGCGCGGGAATTCCGTCGGTGGTCTCCGTACCCCTGGTAATGGCCAGTGCCATCGCCGGTCGTACCAAGCAGGTCAGAATTGGGACCGGAGTCAGCGTGCTGCCTTTATGCCATCCCGTACGGCTTGCTGAGGAAGCTGCCACGGTAGACCAGGTAAGTCAGGGTAGACTGGAATTTGGCGTGGGACGGAGCGGCTTCCCCCGTTCCTACGACGGCTACGGCATCCCATACGCCGAAAGCCGTGCCCGATTTCAAGAGTCACTGGATGTGATTTTGAAGGCCTGGGCTGAGGGCAGCTTTTCCCACGAAGGTGAGTTCTTCAGTTTTAACGAACTTTGCGTCCTACCCAAGCCTTATCAAAAGCCCCACCCTCCGATCCGAATTGCGGCTACAACAAGGGATACATTCCCCCAGGTAGGACGCAGCGGCCACAACGTCATTTCCGGCCTACGCGGGTTTGACGTCAACGAAGTTGCCGAGCATATGGAGATGTACCACCAGTCTCGGGAAGAGGCAGGGATCGAAGGAAAGGGAGAAGTCTTTTTGCGGGTCCCAATCTATGTGGCTGAAACCGACGACCGCGGACGTTCGGAACCTGAGGAAAGCACCATGCGTTCCTATCGCCGTTTGGGTGGCCTCTTTGGGACCACCGCCGGCGCGGCCGGCACAACGCTGTCCGAAGAACGCCAGGAACGAGCGGATCGCCTGGCAAACGTCACTTACGATGACCTGCTTAAAGATCGGCTGGCTTACGGCAGCCCCGATACGGTCGTGGAAAAACTTACTGAACTCAACGATAAGTTGGGGCTGGACGGTATCATAATGGAACCCAACGTGGGCGGCGGACTGACTGTGGAACAGGTGCTCAATTCGGTCAGACTGTATGCCCAGGAAGTCGCGCCTAGGTTACGTTAGGTCAGCTGCTATAAACCGACGGGCCAACCAGTGCCATCAAAAACTCAGGGGCGGTTCAGACAACCACCCCTGAGTTTTTTGCTTTACCACAATTGCCATTTTCAGCCCTATCCCCTGTCGCTAGTCTTCCTCAGACAAGCCCGCAAAAAAGTCGGGGGAGACCGTCTCATCGTTCGTTACTGGAGGCCATCCACGAATGTAGTACTCCCGTCCCAATATCTTGTTGGCGGCCTCTCGTGGCACCCGGTCATAGGGCCAGTCAGGGGCCACCTGTGTCCTGTGGCTGAGGATGCAACCCATCTTGACTTCCATCTGGGCAGAAACATCCATTTCTAAATTGATGTCTTCCGGCGGAGCCCCATCATTGGCCCGATTTGGGTCAGGCAGCGGAAAGTCAATCCCGTAGGACCGCAAGGTCTGGGCCCATTCCATTCTGAACCCTCTAGGGCGTGCGCTGTAATAGAGCCGCTGTGGAGCGTGGGGCTCCACTCCGTTAATCAGATGCTGTGGATATGCCGTGGGGTCGGCGGCCCGTTTGAAGGCCTCAGTGGTGTGCTGGTATATGGCAATGTGGTCCGGATGCCCGTAAAGGCCCGCCGGGTCGAAAGTAAGCACCACTTGTGGCCGGAAGCGTCGAATCTCCTCAACCAGCCGTTCAATCACCACTTCCGCGGGAGCATTGACAAAGGCTTGAGGATGCTCATTGGGAGGCGTTCCCACCATTCCCGAATCCCGATAGTGCAGGACGATGTGGTCATCCAGACCCAAAATGCGCACTGCCCTCGCCAGTTCAACCCGCCGCACCGATCCCAGGGTGTCTCGTGTGGCAGACCCACTCTGACGGATCTCGCCCTCCTCGCCCAACGTGGCCGTAATCAAGCGAATCTGTACTCCGCGGGAAGCGTGGGCCGCCAGGGCCCCACCCACGGGAAATGCCTCGTCGTCAGGGTGGGCGAAACAAGCTAACAAACGCTGACCGGCCATATTGTAACTATCTCCCCAGCATCGAATTAATCATTAGTCTACCTTGCTAAAGCATTGTAGCAAATGAGCGGACAAAGAAAGCGTGAGCCGGCAAACAAGGCACAAAGGAGCCCGGCTTTCTGGGATTCTACTCCTTACCATTGAATCGCGGCATAACTTTGGTCCCAAAGTTCTCCAGATTTTGCAGGGTTTTCTTCAAGGAGATTCCCGAGTGCGCAAACTCCACCAGCAGGTAGTCCAGGTTACACACTTCCTGCAATTCCTGTATCTTTTCGGCGACATCGTCTGGAGATCCCACCAACAACGTGCGCGGTTCCAGGAAATCCCAATCCAGCTTCACTTCGGCATCCAATTCTTCCCCGGGGTTGGTAAATACCTGCTTCCCCCGAAAGGGATCGTTAAATATGTATGCGGACATGATTCCCGCCTCGGCCTCCCGCCGGGCCTCTTCCATTGAAGCGGCAACGTAAGTAGAACGCATTACCGCCTGGTCTTCCCCCAGGCTGAAGGGACGCCCCTCGACCTCCGACCTGACCTCAGCATAGAGTTTCATCCGCTCCCGCAAGCGAAGCGGCGGCGGTTGCCAATAACAGGCCTTCAGACCCATTTCGGCGGCAGTCGCCACTGATCGATCAGTGGATACGGTCATCCAGAGGGGAGGATGGGGCTTCTGGAAAGGTCGGGGCGTTACACGCAGCCGGGTTACTCGCCCGTCCTCATGCCAGTATGGGTCGGGCGGGTAGGACGGATGGGAGAATACGGTATCCGGAACGGGGAACCTGTAGTTGGTGCCTTGGTGTGAGAAGAACTCTTCCGACCATATCTTCCGAACAACTTCCACCGTTTCCTGAAACAGTTCTCGGTTCTCCTGGTCCTTGCGCGGGTCCGCGTTAGGATGGAACTGCGGCCCTTCGTAGGGCCAGATTCCTCTACCAAATCCGACATCCACCCGGCCCTTAGTCATGTTGTCCAGAGTCGCGATATCCTCCGCCAGCCTGATGGGATGCCACCAGGGCGCGATATTGGCCATTTGCCCAATGCGAATCCTGGAAGTGCGTGCGGCCAGGTCAGCGCCCAAAAGTATCGGATTGGGAATATCACCCACCCCATAGAGGCCAAAATGGTGCTCACCAAGCCACATGGCCTCAAAGCCCAGCTCCTCGGCTAAAATGGTCTGAGCCCTCAGGTTGTCCAGTAAATCCGCCGAGCTAGTGACCTCACCCGCAGAAGCCGCCACCGTAGTAAACGCTGCAAACCGCACCGCAGCACCTCTTCATTGCCGTTTTCTCTACACCTTAAGGTTAGCATACGAAGCTAAGACCAAGTAGGCCGAAAATGAACCGATCGGTTGGAGGAAGAAATAAACTGTTGCCAGTGATAGCTTATGGAAAAAATAGGCCAGCGAAATGACCGCACGAGCGATTCAAGGAGGGCACGCAAAAGGGTTAAGCGGGACAACCTGTACGAGAGCCTTCGCCCCTCAATACTTTCTAATAAAGGGAACGTCGACCCCCAACAAGTGCTGCCGGGCGACCGCCCAGAACTGGACAAGAACGGCTTGAACATCAGCAGTATCCCGTCCGATAGCCCTGATACCCAGCCCGGTGTGGTTAGGCAGGCGAGTGACCCCGGCACCGACTTCCCGGTCTGACGGCAGGGACTCCTGAAGCTCATGAGCCAATCGCTCCAGCCTGTCCATCTCTGTGACAACCAACATCGAACCCAGGGTGGCCCCTGCTTCAAACCCCGAGCTTCCAAGCACTCCGCGCATCATGGGGTCATCGGTGGATGGTGTAAGGATGAATGACTCCAGGTACGTTGGGCAGCCACTCCCGTCCAACACCTCCAGCCGGTTACTCAGGCGGCGATAACAGAAAAACTCGCCCATGGCCGCACGACCCGGCGCAAACACATCCCAGTAAATCAGGGCTCCTCCAGGCTGTACCGAAATCGAAGTGTGTTGCCCGTAATCCGCGCCCTGATAAGGTATGACTGGATCGGGCAGATATTCGAGGTAGCCACGCATATCCACCTTCAGTTCCACATCCTGCCGGGCCAGCCCGGCGGGCATTGCATGAACCTTGGTTGAGCTCTGCGTGGTTACATGGGCCGCGGCCCCCGACTCCACCTTGACCGAAATGCGGTGCTCATCGCCCTGAAATATGCCTCCGGTAGGGTTCGACAGGAAGACGAAGGCCATGCCGGGAAGTGCCCCGTCGGGATATAGCGCCTTCTGCACCAGCAGGGGCGGCCGGGTGCGAGACGTAACAAGCCGGGTTCGCCCGTCTCGCTCGGCAAGGGTCAGTTCTACCGAGCCGTGATGAACGACCGCCGCCGAGTCAGCAGGCGGCGCCGTAAGCATCGGCGGCCTCCAGGACCAGGTCCAGCACCTCGCCCAAACCCTCGCCCGTCCGGCAGTTGGTGAAAAGGTAAGGTCGGGCGCCCCGGACCAGATTCAAGTCCCGCCGCATTATGTCAAGATCGGCGCCAACGTAGGGCGCGAGGTCGGTCTTGTTCACCACCAGCAGGTCCGTCTGGGTAATGCCCTGTCCGCGCTTTCGAGGTATCTTGTCCCCGGCGGCCACGTCTATGACGTAAATCTGGAAGTCGGCCAGGGCGGGGCTGAATGTCAGGGTAAGGTTGTCGCCACCACTCTCTATGAGAACCAGGTCGCCGTCGGGGTAGGCATCGGTCAACTCTTCCACCGCCAGCAGGTTAAGGCTGGGGTCTTCGCGAACGGCAGTATGGGGGCAGGCGCCGGTGGCAACGCCCCGGATACGGTCAACATTGAACACGTCGCGCAGCGTTCGCCTGGCGTGTTCTTCATCCTCACGGGTAAATATGTCATTGGTGATCACCAGAGGACTCCGACCCCGTTCAAGCATGATTGGAACCAGCGCCTCGATAAGGGAGGTCTTGCCGGAGCCGACCGGCCCGCCAACTCCAATCCTCGGGACTCTCTTCATAGTCGTTAACTCCTTCCACCGCCCCTAACTGGCAAACATCCTGACTTCCGCGTGCTGGTGGCACATGGAAGCTATATCCGCCTGGGGCGTGAATGAGGTCATATCCCGCCAGTGCCGGCCCTCGATGTCTTCGGCCCCGGCCGCTATGTGGTCGTGCAATGAGCGCAGTATGTGCTGGGCTTCCCCGTGGGTCAGTGGTAACAACCGCTGGGCTGCGCCAAGCACACCAACGGCGAAGCTGTGACAGAAGGCGTACAACACGGCGTCTGCTTCAACGCCCCCAGCCCACGCCGAAACGGCAAAAGCAACGGCAGCGCTGCCGGGAGAATCCCTTCGCACTACAGCAGACCAATATTCCTCGAAAACCCCTTGGTCTAGGGGAAACGTGATGCTGTCACTTTCGATACTTCGCCGTTCCTGCGTAGGCAGGAACCCTGATGACTGAGGGTCAAAGTTCCCACGTTCTCGGGAACTACGGGTTGCCCCAAAGTCGGATCTCGCTGGTTCTTCCACAACACTTGATGCCGTTCGCTGCAACGACCGGGATTCGTCCAGGAATCGCCGCCCGCTTTGGGTGGAGGCCAACCGCATCTCCTCGGGAAGTTTCATCGCGTGGAGCAACCTGTCAATCTCGATGACAGTTGCAATGTCCCCATTGGCCGCGGCGCCATGAGCGTTGAGCAGCGCCACACCGTCCGACGGCAGAACCGCTCCCGTCAGCAGTTCAGTCAGGTATTCCTTCACCTCGGCAGAGTTGCTGACCCAGCCTTGCGCCACCATTCCCTCAAGCCCCTGCGAGTGAGCGTATGCGCCTGTGGGGAAGAAAGAATCGGCCAGTTGCAGGGTGGCCAGCAGCGCCAGTCCACGACCATCCGAATTATTCACCCTAAAATTCCTAAACCAGGAAATGCAACTGGGCCAGGCTCAACCTTTCCGCCGGGGGCACGGTGGCTATTTCGCCGTCAACCCGCACCTCGTAAGAATCTGGGTCAACTTCGATCTTGGGCATGGCATCGTTGCGCACCATCTGGCGCTTGGTGATGTGCCGACAGCCACGCACCGGTTCGACCCTCTTGTCCAGGCCTAGGCTCTGATGGACGCCCATGTCGTAAGCTGACCGGGATACAAAAGTAAGGGACGTGCTTGCCACCGCCTTGCCCAACGCCCCGAACATTGGCCGGTAGAAGGACGGTTCGGCAGTGGGTATGGAGCCGTTGGGGTCTCCCATGACCGCCCAGGCAATCATGCCTCCCTTGATGATCAGCTTGGGCTTGGCCCCGAAACTTCCGATGGGCCACAGCACGATGTCCGCTAACTTGCCCGGCTCCAGCGAACCCACTAAGTGGGAAATTCCGTGGGTCACTGCCGGGTTGATTGTCAGCTTCGCCAGATAGCGCAGCGCCCGGAAGTTGTCATGGTCCGGCGAATCCTCGGGTAGCTTGCCCTTGAACTGGCGCATCTTGTCGGCGGTCTGGAACAGGCGGGTGAAGTTTTCGCCCACCCGCCCCATAGCCTGGGAGTCGGAGGAGTACATGCTGATTACGCCCATGTCGTGCAGCACGTCCTCGGCGGCCATGGTCTCAGGACGGATTCGGCTCTCGGCGAAGGCCACGTCTTCGGGCACTCTCGGGCTGAGGTGGTGGCACACCATCAGCATATCCATGTGCTCGGCCAGCGTGTTTACCGTGTAGGGACGAGTAGGGTTGGTGGAGGAGGGCAGCACGTTCAGTTCCGCAGCAATCTTGATGATGTCCGGCGCGTGCCCCCCGCCGGCGCCTTCGGTATGGTAAGTATGGATGGCCCGCCCCGCAATGGCGGCAATGGTATCCTCGACGAACCCCGCCTCGTTCAGCGTGTCGGTGTGGATGGCCACGGGCACATCGTACCGATCCGCGACCTCCAGGCAACGGTCAATGGCGGCCGGGGTTGTGCCCCAGTCTTCGTGGAGTTTGAGGCCGCTGGCCCCGGCTTCCAATTGTTCCTCCAGGGGCGCGGCATCGCTGGCGTTGCCCTTACCCAGCAGGCCCCAGTTGACCGGCAGAGCCTCGGCCGCTTCCAGCATCCGGGCGATGTTCCAGGGACCGGGTGTGCAGGTAGTGGCATTGGTGCCGTCTGCCGGGCCAGTGCCGCCCCCTATCATGGTGGTTATTCCGTTGGACAGCGCATGCCACACCTGTTGCGGCGAAATCATGTGTATGTGAGCATCAATTCCACCTGGCGTGGCAATGAGATGCTCTCCCGCGATAACCTCAGTGCCGGGACCCACGACCATATCCGGGTGGACGCCGTCCATCACGCCCGGGTTGCCGGACTTGCCGACGGCAACTATGCGTCCTTCCTTGACGCCGATGTCGCCCTTAACAATGCCCAGGATCGGATCCATGATGATGGCATTGGTTATCACCAGATCCAGCGCGCCGCCCCGGCTGGTGGCCTCGGGAGCCTGGCCCATGCCGTCCCGTGCTGTCTTGCCCCCACCGAAAACCAGTTCGTCGCCATAGGTGAGCAGGTCCCGTTCCACCTCGCAGACCAGGGCGGTGTCGGCTAAGCGAAAGCGGTCGCCTACCGTGGGGCCGTACAGTTCCACGTATTGCTGCCGGCTGATTCGCGCCATGCTAGGCCCTCCCCTTGTCGTCAGCCCCTGCCGCTGGTTGGTGGGAAAACCCCCGTTGCGCCACGCCGTCCAGGGCCCGCGCCCGTACCATCGGGGAGTCCAGGCTTCCCGACGTCAGGCCGTTCAGGCCGTGGACCCGGCGGGTTCCTCCAATGGCCACCAAGGTTACGTCCTTACGGTCACCAGGCTCGAATCGAACCGCGGTGCCGGCGGGAATGTCCAGCCGCATTCCGAAGGCCGCCTCCCGGTCAAAGCGGAGGGCGCGGTTCGCCTCAAAGAAGTGGAAATGGGAACCTACCTGGATAGCCCGGTCGCCAGTGTTCCATACCGAAAGGCCGACAGTCTCCCGGCCGGCGTTGATTTCAATCGGTTCAACTGCAGGAATGTAATGTCCCATTGGGTTGCTCATTCTGGCGTTGCGCTCCGTAAGTTCAAACTATGGGGTCATGGACCGACACCAGCTTGGTGCCGTCGGGGAAGGTGGCCTCCACCTGGACCATATCTACCAGATCAGGCACGCCCTCCATCACATCTTCGCGGGTGAGAACCTGGCGGCCCAGTTCCATGGCCTCCGCCACGGAGCGGCCGTCCCGGGCCGACTCCAGTATGGCCTCGGTAATGAGGGCCACCGATTCGGGAACATTCAGCTTGAGGCCCCGGGCTTGCCGCTTGCGGGCCAAATCCGCCGCCACGTACACCATCAGCTTTTCCGATTCGCGGGGGGTGAGCATCATAGGGCAACTCCCGGTCCGCTAGAGTGTTGAAAGGTAACGGGACACCTCGTAGTCCGTCACCGTGGAGCGGTAGTCCTCCCACTCCATCCTCTTGTTCTCAATCAGGCTATTAAAGACATGGTCTCCCAGGGACTCTTGCAGCAGTTCGCTGGTTTCGGCCAGGGCAATGGCCTCGCCCAGGCTGGTGGGCAGAGTCCGGAGGCCCAGGGCCTGCCGGCGCTGGGAAGACATTTCCAGCACGTTGCCCACCACCGGAGCGGGCACCTCGTAGTCTTCTTCAATCCCCTTGAGCCCCGCTGCCAGCAACACGCTGAAAGCCAGGTAGGGATTGCAGGCCGGGTCCGGGGCCCGGTATTCGATGCGAATAGAGGTCTCCAGACCGGGTTCGTAAGTGGGCACCCGTATCAGGTCGGAGCGGTTTACGTGGGTCCACGAAACGTAAATGGGCGCTTCGTATCCCGGGATCAGCCGTTTGTAGGAATTGACCCACTGGTTAGTCACCAAGGTAATATCGGGTGCGTGGGCAATCAGGCCGGCGATGAATTTCTTGCCCAGCTGGGACAGGTACTGCTCATCGTCCGGGTCGAAGAAGCCGTTGGTCTCCCCCTGGAACAGGGACTGGTGCAGGTGCAGCCCAGAACCGTTGATGCCCGACACCGGCTTGGGCATGAAAGTAGCGTACACGTTCTGCAGCAGGGCCAGTTCCTTGATTACCAGCTTGGAGGTCATCACGTTGTCGGCCATGGTCAGGGCGTCGGTGTACTCCAGGTCAATCTCGTGCTGGCTGGGAGCGCCCTCATGGTGGGAATACTTCACCGGAATGCCCATCTCACCGAGGTGCAGCACCGTGTCCCGCCGCAGTTCGGTAGCGGGGTAGCTGGAAAGCTGGTCAAAGTAGCCGCTGGCATCCAGCAATTCCGGCGTTTCCGAGTTTCGCAGGTAGAAGAACTCCAATTCCGCGCCCACGTTGTAGGTAAATCCCAGCGCTTCCGCCCGTTCCAGGTTTCGCTTCAGGACGTAGCGCGGGTCACCGATGAAAGTCTGGCCCCGCTGGTGGCGGATGTCGCAGAACATCCGGGCTACGGCGTTCTGGCGGGGACGCCAAGGCAGCAGGGTGAAGGTGGCCGGGTCGGGGTAGGCCCGCATGTCGCTCTCGTGGTGGCGCGCGAAACCGTCGATCGCCGAACCGTCGAAGCCCACACCCCGGTCCAGGGCCTCCTCCAGGTCGTTGATGGTGATGGCAAAGCCCTTCAGGTGCCCCAGGATATCCGCAAACCACAGCCGAATGAATTTGACGTCGCTCTCGTGGGCCAGTCGCAGGACCTCTTCCCTTCCCGTAATTGCTTCAGTGGTCATCGTTATTCCTCTAATCGTTTTATCTCGTGGTGTCCCCTAGACCGCCACGTACTCGCGGATCAGGTTCTGGTCCAGGTCCCGTGCATTGCCTTCCAGCACGATGGCCCCTTTTTCCATTACATAGCAATAGTCGGCCACGCCCAGGGCGAAGTCCAGGAACTGTTCCACCAGCAATATGGTGGTTTCCTGCTGGTCACGCAACCTCTGCAAAAGTTCCTGGATTTCCTGGACTATGGAGGGCTGGATGCCCTCGGTGGGTTCGTCCAGCAACAGCAGGGAAGGACGCCGGATGAGGGCGCGGGCTAGGGCCAGTTGTTGCTGTTGCCCGCCGCTCAGGGTACCGGCCACCTTCTTCTGGAATGTCTCCAGGGCCGGGAACAGACTGTACATTCGACCCAGAGCGTCGCCCCGGCTTTCAGTGCCGTCGGCGGCTTCCAGTCCCATCAGCAGGTTATCGTGCACCGACAGGTAGGGGAAAACATGCCGACCCTGGGGCACATACCCGAATCCTGCCCTTGCCCGGCGGTGGGGAGGCCATTTGGTCATGTCCGACTGGGCGAACTTCACCTGCCCTGCACGGGGGTTCAGCAGACCCATAATTGACTTGAGAAGCGTGGTTTTGCCCACCCCGTTGCGGCCCATCAAGCAGACCACCTGCCCTTCGGATACATCGAGGGCCACATTGGTAAGGACCAGGCTCTGGCCGTAGCCTACCGACAGGTCGCGGATGGTCAGCAGCGGTTCTTCGAAACGCATTATCTCGTCACTCCGCAGCGCCAGCCCCGACTACCGCTCCGGGCCTGGGTCGGGAAACCTCCGCCACCCGGCGATTGCCGGACACCCCGTGACCCAAGTAGGCGCGAATCACCTCGGGGTCCTGCTGCACCGTTTCCATAGTCCCCTCGCTCAACACCTTGCCCAGGTGCAGCACGGTAACCGTCTGGGCAAACTGACGGACGAATTCCATGTCGTGCTCCACCACCAGGACGGAGCGGGTGCTGCCGATGGCTTGCAGCAGTTCGCCGGTGCGTTCCCGTTCCCGGCGGGTCATGCCGGCCACCGGTTCGTCCATCAGCAGCAGCTTCGGTTCCTGGACCAGCAGCATCCCGATTTCCAGCCACTGTTTCTCCCCGTGGGACAACGCCCCGGCAATGTCCGAGGCCCGGTCAGTAAGGCCTACCTCTTCCAGCGTGGCCATGATGCGGTCCGACTCCTGGCGGCCGAACCCACCCAGCAGAGTCGTGATTCGGCTCCGGAACCCCAGGGCCACCTCCAGGTTCTGGTACACGCTCAGGCTTCCAAAGATAGAAGGAGTCTGAAACTTGCGGCCAATGCCCAGCTTTACCAGTTGGTGCTCCTGGTGGCGGGTCAAGTCCG
This sequence comes from Dehalococcoidia bacterium, assembly GCA_965215975.1. GTDB lineage: Bacteria > Chloroflexota > Dehalococcoidia > Lucifugimonadales > UBA3495 > Bin22. The sequence goes on from OZ244136.1 coordinate 3,320,848, forward strand.
TGCCGCCGTCAAATATGATGCGGCCCCTGTCGGGCTTGGACTTGCCGGTAATTGCGTCGATAAGGGTGGTCTTTCCGGCGCCGTTGGGTCCAATCAGGAAGCGCATCTCGCCGAATTTCATGCTGAAGTCAAGTTCGTTGAGAACCGTAAACCCGTCGAAACCGATGGTCAACTTCTCGACGGACAGGATCACGTTATCAGCGGCTGGACTTGGCCCCGAACCGTTGGTTCCATTGGAATTTCTTGACTGGAAGATTTCCCTGGCCCTGCGTCCGATCATTTCTTGACTCCTGGAATGAACCTGGTTGTTACTCCGCGCAATTGCTCCAACGACAGCCACTCCGGCCGACGCCAGCCTTCGCCCCGGAGCAATCCCATGATTCCCGAGGGGAAAATCAACACCGCGCCGATGAACAGCAGACCCAGGAAATATTGCCATATGGCGGGAAAGGACTCGCTGAGGCCGCTCTTGGCCCCGTTGACCAGGATGGCGCCTACGATGGCCCCCAGCAAGACTCCCCGTCCGCCCACGGCCACCCAGATGGCTATTTCAATAGACGGCACGATACCCATCATGGTGGGTGAAATGATCCCCACTTGGGGAGTAAACAACGCCCCGGCAATGCCCGCGATACCGGCGGACAGGGCGAACACCACCGTCTTGAGCGCCGCCGGGTCGTATCCCGAGAAACGCACCCGGTTCTCGTCGTCACGCATAGCCACCAGCAGGCGCCCGAAACGGGAAGCGATCAGCCACGCGCACAGCAGGTAGGTTATGGTGAGCACCGCCAAGGTGGCGTAGTAAAGGACAATCTGGGTTGAGGGAGCGTTGATGCTAAACCCGAAAATGGTGGCGTAGTTGGTAATACCGTTGGTGCCGCCGGTGTAGGGCTGCTGCCCGATGAACAGGATGCTGACAATCAGCGCCAGGGCCTGGGTGATGAGGGCAAAGTAAACACCGGTTATGCGGCTGCGGAACACCAGGTATCCCAGCCCGCCAGCCAGCGCCGCCGGAACGATGAAGGTCATGGGTATGGCGAACCAGGCATGCTGGAAAGGCGCCCAGAATACGGGCAGCTCCGTCAGGCCGCTCCAGAACATGAAGTCCGGCAGCTTCCCCTGCGCCGACTCCAGTTTCAGGAACATGGCCATGGCATAGCCACCCAGGCCAAAGAAGACACCATGCCCCAGGCTCAGCATTCCGGCGTAGCCCCAGATCAGGTTCAGGGACATGGCCAGAATGGCGAAGGTCAGGAATTTCCCCAGCAGCGCCACCCGGAAGTCGGACAGCAACAGGGGCGCCGCCAGCAGAATGGCCAGCACCAGGACAGGCGGCAGCCATTCGGAAGCAAAGCCGCCCAGCCGAATGGGGGCGGCAACAGCCCTGACAGCGTTCGGTAAGGAGAGCTTGGTCGCCATCACTGTTTTACCTGCCACGGGCCCGCATCAGGCCGGCCGGTTTCCATTGCAGGAACAGGATGACCATGGCGAACACCAGCACCTTGCCCACCACCGCTGTGGTCCCGAATTCAAAGACCGTGTTCAGCACTCCGATAATCAGTGCCGCCATAATGGTGCCCGGAATCTGACCCAGCCCGCCCAGGATAACAACAATAAAGGCGTCCACAATGTAGAAAGTTCCCAGCGACGGTCCAATGGGCCCAATAAGCGTAAGGGCGCACCCGGCAATCCCGGCCAGTCCGGAACCCAGCGCGAAGGTAAAGCTGTCCACCCGGCGGGTCGAAACGCCCAGGCTGGAGGCCATTTCCCGGTTCTGCATCACCCCGCGCATCCGCCGTCCTTCGTTAGAGCGGTACATGTACCAGTAAAGTCCGCCCAGGCAGGCCAGCACCAGTCCTATGATAAAGATGCGTTTCATGGGCAGCAACAGCCCGGAAGTGATGGCAATCCCTGAACCAAGCCAGGTCGGGGCTACCACCTGCACATTGGGGGCGCCAAAGATGGAACGGGCCATCTGCTGCAGGAAGAGGCCCACGCCCCAGGTAGCCAGGAGCGTGTCCAACGGGCGGCGGTATAGGAAGCGGATTACCGAAGCCTCCACCAGGTATCCCGCGGCGGCGGCAGTCACAAAGGAAGCGGGGATGGCGATGATGAAAGTAATGTTGGCCTGGGGGTCGCCGGTGTAGTGGGTCGCGACCTGCTGCACGGCGTAGGTGGTGTAGGCCCCCACCATTATGAACTCGCCGTGCGCCAGGTTGATGACGTTCATCAACCCGAAGGACAGGGACAGCCCCAACGCAGTCAGGAGCAGGATCGAACTAAGGCTGAGGCCATTGAATAGTTGTGATGCCCAGACTTCCATTATGCCAACTTAAAATTTTCTTTGAAAAACCTAGCGAGTGACACGGTGGCGTTGCAAATCAGGCGGTTTGGCCTGCCGACTTCGTAGGGTCAGCCCATGTGGTCGCCCTGTCTCTTTAGCGAGACCACCCAAAACGGAACACTTTGGGGTAACGACTAATACGTTCGCGTTCTTACTAAGTGTCATTCTTAGCGCAGCCGAAGAATTTTGATTCCTTGCCTGCAACTCATCCTCGGGCGCCTGGTCAGAATATATCGGTAAGATTCTAGACCCTTTGGCAAGCTCAGAGTGACTTCTTTTCAAGCTTGGGTAAACATTGAGATTACAGACCCGTTTACCCTTGGGCGTAGTTGACGCCCGGCCGCCACGACCGGGCGTCAACAGAAATGCTTTAACCTGTCGCAATTATGAGCGATTGAACGGGTTTACCGGACTGACTCTCCCGCTTACTGGGCCAACTCGCGCAGGCCAGCGGCCCATTCGTAGCTGTCCAGGTAGGGGTCGGGCACTACCGGGGTGCCGGAATTCCAGATCTCGTCAATCTGGCCGTCGCCACGGACCTTGCCGATCCGGACCGTCTTGGAAACGTGCTGATTCTCGTCGTGGATGGTAACAGTTCCGCCCGGTGCGGCAAAGGTGATCCCCTTGGCCGCTTCCTTTACGGCGGCAACGTCGGTACTCGCGGCCTTCTCCACAGCGGCCTTCCAAAGGTATACGCCAAAGTAGCCGGCCTCGATGGGGTCGTCGGTCACCCGGTTTGCGCCGTACTTGGCCTGGAAGGCCTCAACGAACTTCGCGTTCTCAGGAGTATCGGTGGTCTGGAAGTAATTCCACGCCACCAGGTGATCGGTAATGTTGTCGGCGCCAATGCCGGTGATTTCCTCTTCCGCCACGCTCACGGAAATGGTGGGAAGGTCCTCGGCAGAGATACCGGCGTCCTTAAGCTGCTTGAAGAAAGCCACGTTGGAGTCACCATTCAGGGTGTTGAACACCACGTCCGGCTCAGCCGCCCTGATCTTCGAGATGACGGTGCTGTACTCGGTGTGGCCCAGGGGAGTGTACTCCTCACCCACGGCCTCCAGTCCCGCAGCCTCAAGCTGCTTGTTGATTATAAGGTTGGAAGTGCGGGGAAAGACGTAATCGGAGCCCAGCAGGTAAAACTTGGTCTTGCCCTCCTCCAACAGGTACTCGATGGCCGGCACAATCTGCTGGTTGGTGGTGGCGCCGGTGTAGAAAATGTTCGGTGAAGTTTCCAAGCCCTCGTACTGGACGGGGTAGAAAAGCAGGCCGTTGTTGGCTTCAAAGACGGGAAGCATGGCCTTGCGGCTGGCGCTGGTCCATCCGCCGAATACCACGGCCACCTCGTCCTCCTGGAGGAGCTTGCGGGCCTTTTCCGCGAAGGTGGGCCAGTCAGAGGCGCCGTCTTCTATTACGACCTCAAGCTGCTTGCCCATGACGCCGCCAGCGGCATTGATCTCTTCAATTGCCAGCAGTTCCGCGTCGTGGACGGCGGTCTCGCTGATGGACATGGTGCCGGAGAGGGAGTGAAGAATCCCTACCTTGATGGTGGCGGACTCCTCAGCGGCGGGGGCCGCTTCCGGGGCGGGGGCTACTTCGGCGACGGGAGCGGCAGGGGCTGCCGTGGGCGCCGGTCGTGCCGTGGGGGCTTCGGAGCCACAGGCAACGGTCAGCAGCATTCCGAGGCTGACCACCAGGCTCAGGGAAAGAAACCGTAGGGAACCTAGAAACTTGGGTAAGGGTAATAGAGACATTTCGGACTTTTCCTCCTGACATTTCGATCGCCGGTGCAGTCAACGGGTGGCTCCCGTAGAGCTTCGGGATGCCAGCCATGTTTACTTGGGCCGACAAAGATAAAAATAGGGGATCCGTGTTACGTCTCCATTTCCCGCGTGTAAATAAAAAGTAACTTTGATGTTTCAATAATGTTTCCTGCCGGCCGGTGGCAAATCCCGTCAAGAGGGAAGCAGCTAGGGATATAAATGGAGACTGAAGCCGCAAAACAATCGGCCGATCTGGAACCGAAAGCATCCAAATCAGGAATACTAAACGGAGATTCGACAGTAGCCGTAAATCGTAGTGCGACTGTTCTGCGGAGGGTTAAGAAAGAGGTGTCAGAAAAGGGAACTACTACTCCAGGGTGAGCAGTTGCCCGGTCAGTAGTTCGCTCATTTCCCAGAGAACGGAAGCCAGATTGGTGTCGTAACTCAATGATGATGAAGGTACCGAGCGGCAGCCCACAAAAAACTTGCCGGTAACACCCTCCACTTCGGGCGAGTATGCCAGGTGAATGAGCGTTTCCGCACCCTTCGCCGCATCGACTCCCCGAACCCCGATGAAGAAGTTGGCCACCCGACCCAGGATGCCGTTGTTTCGCGCGATGTTAGTGCGCACCAGGCCAGGATGCAGCGCATTAACCGTTATGTCACATCCCTGAAGCCGTCGGGCCAGCTCGTAGGTGAAAAGAATGTTGCACAACTTGGAACGTCCGTAGGCGCGGTAACCGCGATCGCTGCCGGGTTTTGGGAGAGACTCCACGTCTAACTCATTAGGCGAAAAGTGAGAACTGGAAGAGACATTGATGATCCGCGCCGGCGCCGACTTCTTCAGCAGGTCCAGCAGCAAGCTAGTCAAGAGAAAGTAACCAAGATGGTTCAGCGCGAAGGTCATTTCGATGCCATCAACGCTTGTCCTGTTGGACAGGAAAATCGCGCCGGCGTTGTTAAGCAGTACATCAAGCCGTGGCAACTGTTCCCTTACCTGCTCTGCCAGTCGCCGAACTTCGAGCTGCGAAGACAGGTCGGCCAGAATCCAGCCAACTTCCCGGATGCTAGTCTCGTCGATTATTCGGTTCGCAGCGTCTTCGGTCTTGGTAGCATTCCGCCCAACTATCACTACCTGTGCGCCCATCCGGGCCAATTCCCGCGCCGCCACATAGCCAATGCCGTCACTGCCGCCGGTAATCAGACAAGTCTTGCCTTCCATGTTTGAAGAAACTATTGAGGCTGCCTCATTTTTGCCGGATTGGGACACATATTCCCTGATTGGGGCCCTTGCTGTTTCGTCTGGTTTGGCTGAACGGACGTCACCCATTAACTACCAGGGGCATAGTTCAAGTCTGGGTGGTTTGGCCAACTGTTTCGGCGGGGCAACCCCTGTGGCTACACTGTCCCTCTAGAAAATCACCTGAAGCGGAGCACTGCCCCACTGGTAGCTATCAGCCAAAAGCCCATTTTTTCGGGATCTCACATCGGTCGCCCCTGACTATTGCCCGACTAGTCTATGGCTCCCCTATAGGAAGATTCGGGTATGACTGCGAAGTCGGAAAAGGAGCGGCCGGGTCAACTCGCCTTAGCTGATAAGCCTCTGATGCCATTATCTCATCGACCCTTTGCGGAAATTCCTCGAACCGGTCTGAAAACGCCCGGATCAGGCGTCCCGACAAGGCGCCGCAGTCGTCACTTCCCAGAAAGACCGCCAATTCCGCCGCTCGCTCAATGGATGCACCCTGGCCGGAAGTAACTTGCACCCCCCGCTCGTAGGTGGCCGTGTCGCCGATTGCCAAGGCCAGGTCCCGCGTCTCTTCCCACATCCTGGTATGAATGGAACCTGGGCTTATGGCGTTGACGGTTATCGAGGTATCCTGAAGTTCCAACGCCAGGTTCTCCGTGAAATTGACTATGGCGGTCTTGGCCGCGTCATAAGCTGAGGTGTTGGGGCCCCCTACCCCCGACATATTGACTATATGTCCACTGCCCTGTTCCAGCATTGAAGGCAGCACCGCGTGGCAGCCATAGAACACCCCCATCAGGTGCACGGAAATGGTGCGCGCCCATTCGTCGGGATCGTTGTTCCAGACCGTACCCACCGGACCAATGTTGCCCGCGTTGTTGACCAGGACGTCAATGTGGCCGTAGTGGTCGAGGGTTTTCGAGACGGCTTCGTCCACCTGCTCTCGACGGGATACATCCGCAATGATCGTGATAGCTTCGGCGCCGGATTGCCCCTTAACCAGTTGTGCCGTTTCTTCAAGTTCAGAGGCAGTGCGGGCAGTCAGCGCCAGCCGTGCCCCCTCGGAGGCGTATGCCTGCGCAATGGCTCTGCCTATGCCGCGGCCTCCACCCGTTATGAGGACAGCCCGCCCATCCAGCCTCTTGCGGTCAGTCATTTGCGTGCCTCCGGCTCAACTCGCACTGTATGCTATGGTGGTAAAATTGGACTTCATTCTACACCTCATATTGGAACCCTTTCCCCGGCAAGGAGTACAGACCATGTCTAATGTTAAGGAAACGGTTAATTTCACCAGCATGGCCGACGGCACCCGGGAAGACTACGAGCTGCTGGAGCAATTGGAAGCCGACTTCGCCAAAGGCACTGCAGGCCGCGTGTTGGCAATGCTAAAAGAACTGGCAGGGTCGCTGTCAGGCTATAAAGTCGACCGCCTTGAGCATTCCCTGCAATGCGCCAGCCGCGCCCAACGTGACGGTGCCGACGAGGAGCTTGTGGTAGCGGCGCTGCTCCACGACATCGGCGACCTGCTATCGCCATTCAACCACAGCGAACTGGCCGCGGCAGTCCTGCGCCCCTATGTCTCCGAGCGCACTTATTGGATCGTGCTGCACCACGGACTTTTCCAAAGCTACTACTACGCACACCATACGGGTGGTGACCGGAACGCCCGCGATGCCTACCGAGACCATCCCTGGTATCAGGACACGGTCGACTTTTGCCACCGCTGGGACCAGTCCTCCTTCGACCCTGATTATCAATCCCTCCCCCTGGAGTTCTTTGAGCCAATGGTCCAGCGCATATTCAGCCGCCCACCTTTCGAAGGCGGCAGGGAGACGTAGCAGTAAAGAATATCTGTAAGGTTCCTCGGTAAGCTCGTTTAGTTCAAGAACAGTTCAGGCGCTATCTGATAGCTACCCTAGAAATCTGGCCGGAAACTGGCTTCAGCCGGGTGGTCAGCTATACTTGGGGCATCAAGAAATAGCGAGGAATGATAGTGCTGGGAGAGCGATCCGATCAGAGGGGTCTTTGGGAAGCGGACCGGTTGTACCTGGACCACGTGGGGCGGGACACCTTCTACGGTCTGCTGGCCTCGCTGCGGGGCCGGCTGTTCCGGGACGCCGATTTCGCCGAGTTCTACTGCCCGGACAACGGCCGGGACAGCGTGCCGCCCAGCCTGCTGGCGACGGCGCTGCTGCTCCAGTCCCACGACAAGGTGAGCGACGCCGAGGCCAAGGCCAGAGCTGACTTTGACCTCCGCTGGAAAGTGGCCCTGGGGATTGAGGTGGAGGACCGGCCCTTTGCCAAGAGCACATTGCAGGTGTTCCGCGCCCAGCTGATCCTGCACGACAAGGTGCGGGAGGTGTTCGAGTCCAGCCTGCGGCTGGCCCGGGAGTCGGGCTACCTGAAAAAGCGGAGCATGCGGGTTGCGCTGGACACGACCAACATCCTGGGGCGGGGCGCGGTCAAGGACACCTGCAACCTGTTGGCCGACGGGATCGTCAAGCTGCTGCGTGCGCTGGCGGCAGTGGAGAAGTCTAGCGTCAAAGAATGGGGCAAGGCCCAGGGATACGGGCGGTACCTTGCCTCCAGCATCAAGGGCGAGGCCGCCATCGACTGGAGCGACAAACGGGCGCGGCAGACCCTGCTGGCCGAGATTGTGAGAGACGCGGACCGGTTGTTGGAGCTGTCGCGGCAGGCCCAGGGGGAGTTGTCCGAGAATGGTGAGGAGCGGCAGCGGATTGTGGACGCGGCGGAGTTGCTGGGGCAGTTGCTGCTCCAGGACGTGGAACGAGTTGAGGGCGGCGTGAGCCTCAAGGACGGGGTGAGCAAGGACCGGATGATGTCGGTGCATGATCCGGAGATGCGCCACGGCCACAAGAGCAGCAGCCGGCGCTTTGACGGGCACAAGGCGGCCATCGTCGTGGATACCGATTCCCAGCTGATCACCGCCGTGGCGGTACTGCCCGGCAACGCTCCGGACAACCTGGGGGCGCTGGAACTGGTGGAACAGAGCGAGGCCAACACCGGTGTACCGGTGCAGGAGGCCATGGGCGACGCCGCCTATGGGGACGGAGCTACCAGGCAGACCTTCGCCGATGTGGGCCGTAAGCTGGTAGCCCGGGTGCCAGGCCGGCCCGACCGGAAGCGCTTTCCCAAGGATGACTTTGTCATCGACCTGGCCGCGGGCAGTTGCACCTGTCCGGCGGGACAGGTCACCCACACCATCGTGCCAGCGGGAAAGCGGACGGATGCCGCGGGGCGGGTATACCGCTGGCAGGCCTTCCAGTTCGACGGGGCCGAATGTCGGACATGTCCACTGCGGTCCCAGTGCATCGCAGCCAAGGGCAGGAAGGGACGGCGGGTGCTGATCCATCCCCAGGAAGGCCTCCTGCAGGAGGCACGGGCGTTGCAGCAGAGCGCCGCCTACGACGAATATCGAGCGCGACGCGTGGCGGTGGAACACCGGTTGGCCCGACTGGTCCAGTTGGGCATCCGCCAGTCCCGCTATTTCGGCAGGGTCAAGACGCGATTCCAACTGTACCTGGCGGCTACAGTGGCCAACCTGACCCTGGTGGCGGGCAAAAGCGGGCTGTCGGACAGTGTCGGCGGCGGAGCGGAAGCCCACCGCGTCGTCCTCAGTGCCGTCCCCAGTGATGTCCAGGCTGTTTCCCACGGTGTTGTCGCCAATGCTACGGCCATTTTCGGCGCGGTCCGGCTCGGAATACTGTGGACCGTGATTCTGCTCAAGCCGGCTTTACTGCCGAAATCCTTCTCCCCAACCAGGGCTTTTCGGCCCGGTTTCTAGGGCAATGACTACTGGGTCGCCACTTGGGCCAGGCAATAGGGTTGCCTTCCGATTTGCAGAGCCTGGCAACCTCTAAACGAGTCCCTTCCCCCTCGACGTTGGAAGGCCCGGATGGGGGTGCCCGGCGCACATTTCATATCTTACGCCCCACTACTATCCTTAAGGGTTTCAGCTTTCGTCGCAATTACGTTGATTTATTCAGATGTTCCCTCGTATTCGGTACGTTACCAGGTCTTCTCGGCACTATCAGAATTGATCCTTACTATTCATAATGACATAAGTTCAATTCGAAACCAAACCCTGCACAAATCCAGCATGTTGGTTTTCGACTCCGGCATTAAGTATAATTGCGCTTAGCAACCTAAATTTAACCGGCCAGCAAGCTAAAATGTTAAGAAAGGCGGTGACGGTATGGGAAATGACTACAGTATTTGCGTAGGAGCCGTGGGTTTTGGCGGTGGAGTTTGGCACAGCCCCGACACTGGCGAGACTTGGAGCCGCATTAGGGACCCCTTCGTGCTTGGGACCCAGGTAAGGGCCCTGGCCGTTTACCCGGACAATCCCAGCCGTATCCTGGCCGGGTCAGATCAGGGCATCTACCGCAGTGAAGACAAGGGCGCCACCTGGGCAAAACTATGGTCGCCCATGGACGGAATGCCCATCTGGTCTGTTGCCATTGACCCGGAGGACACCCAGACAATTTTCGTAGGTATCAAGCCGGCGGCCCTCTTCCGCTCCCGGGATGACGGCCAGAGCTGGGCCAAACTTTCCGTACGGATGGCTCAGGAGTGTCATATCGGCCCGCCGATGGTTACCGCGCTCATGGTTGATCCCAATGACCACCGCACCATCTGGGCGGGAGTCGAAGTGGACGGCGTGTACCGCAGCCTCGACGGCGGCGATACCTGGACCCAGATTCAGGACGGCGTTCACCCCGACATCCACGGCATGGCCATCAGCCCCGGCGAGTCCCACCGAGTCCTGTTCAGCACCCCCCGCGAAATCTTCTCCACCAATGACGTGGGTGAAAGCTGGCAGTCAGTAGTCAAGACCGACCAGTTTCCGCTGCCCTACAGCCGGGGCATTGCATTCAAGCCTGGCGACCCCAACGTAATCTTCGCGGCAGTCGGCGATTCCGCCATCGGCAGCACCGGAGTGATTCAGCGTTCCAGCGACGCCGGCAAGACCTGGGAAACTCGCCCCCTGCCAGTGGAGCCCAATTCCAATATCTGGTCCTTTGTCACCCACCCTGCCGATCCCGACTTCATCCTTGCCTCCAGTCTTCTTGGTGAGGTTTATTCCAGCGACGACGCTGGTGACTCCTGGAATAAGCTGAAGCGGGAGTTCAGTGAAGTAGGAGCAATGGTTTGGGTACCTAATTAGGCCCCCAAACGGCATCCAAAAGAATTGGGGCAGGCAGCAGTCAACGTTTCTGCCTGTCCCACCCCGACGCCAGCCAATAGTTATATTCCATCTGGCCGCGGCTAGGTAGGAGGGCCCTTGCACCGTAGGTGACTGATAAGGTACTCCCACGATGAGCTTGCGGAACCATTCACGGCAACATCTAGGCAACAGTTTCTACCCGTGGAATCAGTCGCCGGGATGTTCAAAGCAAAAAGCTCCAGTCGGTGTCGCTATCGGGTTTCCCTTTGCCGCCTCTCGGGTGTATCGTACAGGCCAATAAATGCTCAAAGCATAGGGCCCCGAATTATTCCGCAAAGGTGTATCGAAGAGTCAGTCTGGTTAACTGGGATGCTTCCGGGAACCTGCCAAAAGGTTGCCCCGGCCAAAGACAGTGCCAGCCTGACGCTTAGCACCGGATAAGCTTTAAGGGCCCGGACTGCCCGGCCAAGGAGGCGTGTTGGCTAACCCCGAACACATAACCATTGCTAAATCCGGCTCCAATGCAATATCCCGTTGGCGGGAATTGACCTTCCTCGTCCCCAACGAGTCTCCAATCGTCTACCACCTGAATTACAGTCTGGGCGACCGTTCCACCGGGGAGACGTTTGAGCGGGAATTCATTCACGGCCGCGCTAAACTCAACCTCTCCGGCGGCTACTTGAGCGGCATCAGGTTGCCGGGGGCCGATTTAGGCCACGACGATCTCAGCAGGGCCGACCTGACCGGGTGCAATCTTCGCCACGCCCACCTGTATGGTGCCAGCCTCCAGTCGGCCTATGTCTCGCGGTCGAACCTGTCATACGCCGATTGCACCATGGCCAATATGACTGGCTGTTCCCTGGTCAGGAGCGACCTGTCCAACAGCATCCTGCACCAGGCCCAGTTGGCCGGGGCAGATCTTAGCTACTCGGACCTTCGGTACGCCAATTTGGAAGAAGCGAATTTGTCCGGTGCCAACCTCTCCTACGCCGACCTGTCCTGGACCAATTTGAGCGGCGCCAACTTGAGGGGATCCAGATTGAACGCAACGGCCCTCACCCTGGCCGATTTGAGCGGCGCCGACCTGAGGGGCGCAACCATTACTAATGCCAATCTGGAGAGCACAGTTGTCGTGAATTGCCTGATGGGGTTCACGAAGGTAATCAATTGCGACTTGAGCAAGAGCATCGGCCTGGACTCGGCCCGCCATTCTGGCCCCAGCGCCCTGGGCCTTGATACCATAGCCAGATCGGGCGGTTTAATTCCAAAAAGATTTCTGGAGAGCGCCGGCGTCGCAGAGCCCTTGCTGACAGCGCAAGACGCGATGAGGAGTGTTAGCAGGTCCTACCCCACTGTTTTGATCGTCGGCTCCTCGGAAGACAGCGAATTGGCAGCTCAACTCAGGTCGGGACTGGCGGCGGCGCAACTTCCGGCCTGGGCCATTGCCGCCGACGATGAATCGGCTGTGCTGTCCGGCGGCATTCTCTTTGAACATACTCCCTTTTACGACAGGCTGGTCTTACTCTGCACCGCCCCATCCCTGGAAAGCCCGCAAACCAGCACTTACCTGGCCCAATTGGCAGGTAGCCAGCATACGGGAGCAACTCAGACCACCGTAGCCCTGGCAACCGACGATCTTTTCTACCAGCGTGAGGACTACCTGTGCAACTCCTTGCGAGAGGGTCAGGTCCTGGACTTTCGTGGCTGGGAAAACGCCGAAACCTACAAGGACGCCTTGCGTTCCCTTGTAAGTCTCCTCACCAGGAAAGGTTTCTAAGCAAGGGTCCCACCAAAGCAATTAAGGAGCCAGAAAAGCCCCTCAAATGCAGTCCAGGCTACAGAACTGGTCTACCCTCTTCCTTGAAGGCTCCTTTACAACAATCTGTAACCACCCACGCTTCACCTGTTGCGGCTTCACGCAGCGTCGGTGCGCTAGCGTTCCGAATTAGGCGGCTTGGTTTACGGGGCCCCTGACTTGCAGCAAGGCCAGCAGGTTGTGGGGCGACCATACGGTGCCCAGCTTTTCCCGTCGTCGCAACTCCCGATTCAGCCTTTCCAGCCGAGACGTGGTCTTGTACCGTTCCTACCCAGTGTCCAGGTGCCGCAACCCCAGATTCAGCGCCTTGCGACACCAGTAGGCGCCCCGGCCTCCAGTAGAAGCCACTATGCCCTTGGCGTACTCCACCCCTTCCTGTTGGCTCCGGGAGGACAGAAGCTTCTTTGCTTCTTCGCATCCCTCCAAGCCTATGTTGCGGCGGTACTCCTTCAACGGGTGGAAGTGACACAACTGGTGGGGCGCCAGGCGTCCATATACCATCTGCAGTCCGTGGGCAATGGCCAGATCCCCATAACTGACCAGGTGGACCGGGGCTTCCGCCCAAGCCTGCCTGGCCCGGTCTATCACTTCTTTCCAGGTGCCAAATTGGCCCAGAACAATGCCCAGATCGTCCCGGATTACCTTCAGTTCCACCGGACCCCTTCGGTTCCGCGCCCACAAACCGTCCAGTTCCAGTACCTTCCCAGCCATCTTTGGTCGGCCCAGCGCCTTCTGGCTCACCCAGCGGCACAGACTGCTCTTCTCACTGCCTTCCCACTGCCTGGCCTGGGTGTAACTCAGTTCTGACGCCGCCAGCTTGACGGCTAAATCACTGGTTTTATTTGAATACCTGCGTTTGAATACCTGCAGTACCATTCTTCTTCCCCCAACAACCCCATACCGCTGCTCATCTCCCGGCACTGGCCTCAGCGAAAGACGGGAATCTGCAGCCGAACCTCCCCTTAGCCGGTCATGATGGAGCGGGGTACCGGTGGTGGCGGTACATCACCAACCCGCAAGCACTACATTCAATTCGATAGTCCTCCAAAGCCTGCTGCAACGATTCCTGAAGTCGACATGTCAATTTTCGGGAACTATGACCCAGTAGAGCGGGGACTTTTAGACGTCTATAGGCCGGATTAATCGGGGTCGTTGTCCCACTCTGGGGAGCCAATCGGCGACCATTACCGCACTTCAGGAAAGAGGAGAGCGGAGACCACAACGCATACTGAGAGAATCGCTGAGCAACTAAACGCGGTGGGTCAAGGCTGACCCGTAATTGACAGTACCGAGCAGGCCAACAACTTGCGCACCGTGTCCCGGTGCAGGCCGAAAACCCGGGAGGCTTCCCGAACGCTCATCCCCTCCACCATGCAGGCCCGGCGAACCCGCGCGTACAGCTCCACTGCAAACCTCCTTCGAACCTTCCAAAGACTGATAATCAGCCTTACGGAAGGCGGTGGACGGTACGATTACCCGCCGCCATAAATCAGCTAGCAGAGCCGCCCACGTGGTCCACTTCACCTCCGCCTTTTCCGATTATGACGTTTCAGTAATGAAAGTCGCGATATTCATAAAGAAAGAGGGAAGATTCTCACTGACATGGGAGGACTTTCCCGCGAAGCCTGGGTCAGGAACCACGGCGGTCCTATTGCGTCGAAGGGAAAGCAAGTCCTTTGGAGAATGTCGCAAGGTATTTGGTAGTTGGCTTAAAGCAATTATCGTGGTTTATACATAGCGTACCGAGTTATAGACACAAGTTAATTACATTGCAATAATTGCTGCCTGTTGAATCCCGTTACAACGGGGCTTTCCCAAACACTTCACGGTGCATCTGCAAGAAAAGGAGTCCGACACTTTGATCAAATCCAGGTTTCTAACGTCCAACGCTTCGGCCCGTATGAGTAATGCCGCGCTAATAAGCTCCGTCGCCGCGCTGCTGATCATCCTAGGCGTCATATTGGCGACGGCCGGATCCGCCAGCGCCCAAACACCCGATACGATTGACCTTGTGAAGAACATCGGTGAGAGCCCAGGCCATTCCGAAGGCATTTCCGTTGGGCGCCAGGGTTACGCCACTCCATTCACAACCGGAGACCACGGCGGAGGCTACGTCGTGCAAAACGTGAGGGTTCGCATGGCTAATTTCAGCGGGTCCGATAACGTGCGCGTCAGCATATATTCGGACGGGGGCGGTTGGCCCGGTTCCAGCTTGTACACACTGACCAACCCAGCTACGTTGCCCTCCTCGTCAACCAACGTTGAGTTCACTGCCACCGACGACGCTCTGCTCCTGGCCAATACCACTTACTGGGTGGTCGCGGATCGAGTGGATGGATCATTCACCATATTGAGAACTGACAGCGACGATCAGAGTGGGCTGGGCGATTGGACCATCGGCAACACGAGTCGTCGCCGCTCGTCCGGGGCCTGGAGCAACAGCACTGCCGACGCAGAGCATCTCACTATGTCGGTTCGGGGCTACATCAAGTCGCCGGACACCGTGGCACCGGTGTTCGCCAGCGCGACGGTGCTTTCCAGCGGTGACGTCATCGATATCCGCTACAATGAGGACCTTGATCGCACGGCGACGAACCTTCCACCAGCCAGCGCATTCGTCCTGACCATTAACGGGACGGACTCACCGGTGGGCAGCATCGGTTTGCCGCCCGCGAGCGTTTCCAATGGGCTTCTCCTGATCCCGAGGGAAAGGATTTTTGCGGGGGAAACCGTCACGCTGAGCTACAACGATCCCACAGCGAGCAATGACACGGCGGCCACCCAGGACCTGGTGGGCAACGATGCCGCTTCCTTCCCCGCCCGAACAGTCGTGAACGACTCAAACTATAAGCCGGCACAAACCGTCTTGAGGGCTACGACTATGGGTCCAAACAGCATCTGGCTGGAGTGGGACCTTCCAAGGGAGGTGAATCGCTCGGAAATCACCAGCTACAACTTGGAAGCATCGGACGATGCGGGGAACACTTGGACTGAGACAGTCGACTACACCGGGGACC
The DNA here is from genome assembly GCA_965215975.1 of Dehalococcoidia bacterium. Lineage (GTDB taxonomy): Bacteria > Chloroflexota > Dehalococcoidia > Lucifugimonadales > UBA3495 > Bin22. Next base: position 3,336,222 of record OZ244136.1, read on the forward strand.
GCACCGACCTGCGCTACACCATGCACCGGGGTCTGGAACCGGCAACGGTCTATTCCTACCGCATAGCGGCAGTCATTGATCGAATTTCCCGTCGCTGGTCTTCCGTCGTCGATGCCACCACGGAACCCGCGGCTACGGTGTACGACGGCCTCGCGTGGGAGGCGGGTGACAGTTCCGGTTCGAACCGGGCTGGCGCCGACCTGTGCTGGACTCCGGAAGGTTTGGATATCGCTGACCTTTCCGGCCTCCAGTACGGCACAATGGACTTTGAGCTTGACGAGAACTCCGCGATGCCGTGGGAGGAGGACGGTATGTTCACCTTCCATACCCTGAATAACCGGGGCCGGAAGTCGTGCGACGGCGGCGACGGGGTCGGTATGTCCTGGATCGGCCTGTCCGGCCTGGACTATTTCTTCAAGTTCAGGGCAAGGGAGGGCGGCGTGTGGGTCGAGTCGAACCAAATAACGGTTAGGGTCCACAACCCCGCCACTACGCTGAAGTCCCAACTCAGTGCGGAGGGGTTCTACGGCAAGGGATCTGACGGAGAGCTGGTGTTTCCGGATGTGCCTCGTACAGTGACCGGTCCCTTCGAGGTCGCAGTACAGTTCGGCTACCACCTCCCCACCGATGTATCCACCACGCCAGTTTCCGGGCTTGAACTGACCGATTTCGAGGTGACGAACGCGACATTAAGCGCTCCGGCGGATGGCTTCGTGTTCGAGCAGTTCATCGGATACCGTTTGGTGGTGACGCCAACCACACTGGGGAACGATGTGACAGTAAAGGTGAAGGCGGACCCAGTGACCGGCACAGGCACTTCCAAGACGAACCTTGCATCTAATGTTCTCACCCGGAAGACTGCAACATCGGGAAGTTAGTGACATGCCGGAACCCAGCAGGAGCGAGCCTCAAAGTACAGGCACCTGATGTGGAACAGCCCTTCCTCGTGGGATGTGATATGGATTGGTGCTTGGAGTGAAGATCAAGCCCGTTAAATGAGCGTGTCCTGAAGGGCCGCACCTGCAGCACGGCCGATGTACAGGATTGTTCCCTCGACCTCGTGGACGGTCTTGGACTGGACTATCTGCAGCCAGGGCCACCCCGTGGCCCTGGCACTCCACGTCGCTCCAGCTCTGCTCTGCCGCTTCAAACCGGCGCAGCAGGCCGTCTCTTGGCAACGAGAGGAGGGCCAAGTCCACGCGGCCGCGCCTCCGCTTTGACCTGGTACTCCTGGCGCTTGCCTGCTCCCCCCAGGTGCCGTCGCTCTAACCGCGGCCAGGGCGGCCTTGTGCAGCCGGATGGTGGGTTCCGAGGGCTGGCGTTCTTCGAAGAGTTCCAGCCGGTAGGCTGCTATCAATTCCTGTAAGGCCGGCAGGGACGGTACTCCGCGGCCTTGGGCCCGCTCCCCGAAGGAGCATCAGGCGGACGCATACGTGATTCGGGTGTTGGCGGGGACGCTGTGGTCTAGGGCATCCTCAATGCGCTTGCGGTCCTGGTCGATGAGGCCGGTGGCCACTACGGGTAGAAGGCTGTTGGCTGTTGGTAGAGGGACCTGCGGCGGCGGGTGCTGCAGGGTCATAATGGCTTCTCAAAGCGTCTTATAAGGGCAACAATAGTGCAGGGTATGCTGACTTTCAGGAGTGAGTGATCAACGATAATTTGAGCTGCCTGCCTATTCCCTTACCGGCAAATATGGTTGACGCGGGACACCCGGATGCGGCACACCGCTTACCAGTAATTTCCCGCTCACAGCCGAACTACGGTGTCCCATGGAGGAGATTGTGAAACTACGCCGTGGCTGCCCCACGCCGTCTCGGCGCGGGGTTTTTACTTTGTCCGACACCTCCCCACCTTCCCCTCCTTCCCAGCTTCAATAGAAAGGAGTTCTCCTGATCCAGCCTCCACCAGACCCGGTCAACACAATCCCGCCACTGCTCCGGGGGCAATTACAGGCTCCTAAACCAAAGCCAAGGTGAAGCGCGCAGTGGGAAGGGGTAAATTTGTGAAGGAACCCGGTTAGCTGGTGTCGGGAGTTGGGAGGGGTTGGTGATGGGCGTGAGGGAGATAGACCGGTGTCTGGAACAGTGGCAGATGGAAATCAAGGACTTGCGGCGGCGGATGATTTTGGCGCCCACACCCAGGGAGCGGGAGCGGTGGTACGCCTTGCTGCTGCTGGCCCAGGGCTGGACGGCAGCGGCCACGGCGGAGGCTCTGGAAAGGGATCCCCACACTATTGGCCGTTGGGCGTCGGCCTTTGGGGAGGGAGGACCTGCAGCCCTGATATTTGAGCAGACCGGCGGTTCCCCCCCGCCCTTGACCAAGCGCAGCAGGAGGAGTTGAGGGCAGCGGTGCAGGAACCGCCCGGCGCCTCGGGCATTGATCTGGCCAACTGGTATTGGAAGGTGGTGCGGCGGTTTGCCCTGGAGCGGTTCGGCATTGGGTTGAGCCGCAGCAGTTGTGTGAACTGGCTGCACCGGCTGGGGTTTGCCTTCAAGCGTCCCAAGAAACGCCTGCTCAAGGCGGATGAGGCGAAGCGGGAGGCTTTCGTGGCGGAGTACGCCGCTCTGAGGGAGTAGGCTGGTCGGAAGGAAGCCAGAATATTCTTTGCTGATGAGGCCCACTTCCGGGCCGATGCGGAACTGCGGGGCAAGTGGGTGCTGAAGGGCAAACCTGCTTTGGTGGACTCGACCAGCCCGCGGTATGGGGAGAAGGCCAGCTACTATTCGGCGGTGTGCCTGGAGACGGGCGAGGTGGAATGGATGGAACTGGAGGGCAACAGCAACAGTGGGACCTCGGTTGCCTTCCTGGAACAACTGAGAGAAAGGCATCCGGGGCCGATGCGGGTCATCTGGGACAACGCGCCGGCCCATCGTGGCGAGGCGATGCGGGAGTACCTCAGGACGCCTGGGCTGGGCTTGCGGTTGGTGAACCTGCCGGGGTATAGCCCGGACTTCAACGCCGATGAGGCCATCTGGGGCTGGACCAGAGAGGAGGCCACCGGCAATCTCTGCCTGGGGAGCAGGGCTGCGGTGCAGGAGAGGGTCGGCAACTTCCTGGCCGGTCTGGCCAGCCGGAGAGACGAGGTTAGGCGCCGCTGCCGGACGGTACTGCAGTCAAGGGCCGAAGCACTCCTGCAAGACCCCCGACCCGATCCCCATCACCCGGCAAATGCACATCCCACCTTGGCTTTGGTTTAGTATTACAACGACTCTTCCTCAATTTGGTGAGTTTTAGACTGGAAATCGCTTCGCGGAAGGCAAGGCCACAAAGCTATCGAGCGCGCGGGCAGGTTGCTATGAAGGGTACTCAAGATCCCTTTCTTGCGATCCGTCGTTGTAATACTAGAACGCCGCGGACAGAGCTCCAGGGGACCGTCGAGAAAGAAAAACCACCGGAAATACTTTTGGCAGGCATTTCGTTGCCATTTTATTAACCTATTGCATGGTACAAAAGTATATGCAAAAATCCCTAACACCAGAAACCAAAGCCTGTAGCATGGGCAAATAGAACTTACTCCTTATGAGGTAGAAATAGTCATGACAAGGCCTGCATGGATGGACTGCCGTGTCGTGATAGCAGGTATGGGTGCCGCTCTTGCACTATTGTTTACCACTCTGTCCGTTCAGTAAGCTAGGGCCGCCGAGGTTAGAGATCCTACACGCCACCTCACTACCTATGTGACGGCAGGGAAGGTTGAACTCGACTGGCATGCCCTTGCGTCAGGAAGTCCAGTTGGCTACCGGATCCGTGGGCGTATCGAATATGGGGCCTGGACTTGGTATGTGCGGGATACGGGAAACTCGAACACGGAGTATGAGGACACGGGCGCCGCTCACGACACTATTTACCATTATCGTATCCGGGTCATCTACTCCAATTGAACAGGTGGACACTCAAACACCACCCAATTCAGGACGCCCCACGATGCGCTACCTCCGAAGCCCCACAGTGTATCCCTTGCGCTTTCAGGGGATAGTGTTGAGGCAGCATGGAATGTGAGCCGAAGAAACAGCTACAACGGGATCGAGAGAATTGAAATCAGCCGCCTGGTTGAAGATGAAGATGAGATTGGCACGTACGCGCGCGTAGCGACCATCGCTGACCTGGCAGTTCTTCGCCTGAAACCACTGCATCCGGAAAGGCTTGCCTTTACCGCAGTCGTGCGGTAAATATTAAGGGCGCAAGCGGGGATACGCCGTTCAAGAGGATTGAAACCCCGTAGAGCCTGAGAGATCGTTGCCCAACCCAGCTTCCTGGTCGGGTACAAGGCAATTCTTACAATGGGGGGAACGGCCTGCCCGACAGGCGGCACCGCTTACCAGAAATTTCCCGATCCCGGCCGGACTCCAATGTGCCATGGAGGAGATTATAAAACTGGGTAGCCGTTCCCGGACCAGGATAAGCACGTTGCCCATGCTCCTGCTGTTGGCAGCAGTATTCCTCGGCTGTAACACCGAAACGCCGCCTGAGCATCCGGCTCGCCGAGCAGACCGAATAGCGCTCCAGGCACCACGCCGACGTGACTGTACACCCAAACAGCAATTGGACACAGAGTAGGAGAGGACAACTCCAACTGGAACGAACCACAGAAGGAAGCCAGCTTTGGCAGCAGCGCAAATAAACGAAAACATTATCTACCAACCGGACGAATCACCCCCGCCCCTGGCCGCCCTTGGCCACGGCTTTCAACGGATTATGAGCATGCTGGCGGCGATGGCCGCGACCACTTCCATCATCGCCCACGCGGGCGGCCAAACCGAAAGCTACCTCTCATGGATATTCTTCACCACGCTGGCGGTCTGCGGATTGGGAGCCATTCTCCAGACATTCCGGTTCTGGCGATTTGGATCGGGATATGCAATCAACGTGGCCACCGGCACTCCGTTTATCGCAGTGTGCATCGCCGCGCTCGCGGCGGGCGGGCCTGCCATGCTGTCCAGCGTCATAGCCGTTTCCGCGCTTATCCAGTTGGCGCTTATTTCCCGGCTCTCCCTGCTGCGGCGGATCATCACGCCGACCGTCGCTGGCACGGTTCTGATGCTGGTGTCGGCTACGATAATATCGGTCGTGCTGGGCAGGTTGTCGGATATGCCCGAAGGCACAACCCCCATAGCCGCTCCCATCATCGCCTCGGCGACACTGGCTGTCGTACTGGGCATCCGGCTGTTTGCATCGGGGGTATGGCAACAGTGGGGCCCGATCCTGGGAATCCTGGCTGGCTGTTTTCTGGCGATTCCCTTCGGCGTTTACGACTTTCAGAACGTGATCGACGCGCCGTGGGTCGGCATTCCCCCCATCGTCTGGTCAGGGTTCTCTATCAGCGTGGGGGCCGCGTTCTGGTCCCTCCTTCCCGGGTTCGTCATAGCCCACATGGCGGTCTCCATCAACTCTATCAGCGACACGGTAGCTATCCAGCAGGTCGCGTGGCGCCGGCCGCGGGCAACCGATTTTCGCGTGGTCCAGGGCGCGCACAACCTGGTCATGCTGACGAACCTGCTTGCCGCGCTCCTGGGAACGCTTCCCAATATGATCGGAGCATCCAATTCAGCGCGTATAGTTCTGACCGGAGTCGCCGCGCGCCGCGTCGGGGTGTACGCCGGTGCCCTCCTGATATTGGTTGCGTTTTCTCCCAAAATCATTGCTCTTGTCGTCTCTATTCCCCGCCCGGCCCTGGTGGCATTCATGATGGTCATGCTGGCAATGCTCTTCGTACAGGGCATGAGGATCGTTTTCCGGGACGGCGTGGACCCGAGGAAGGCTGCAGCCGTGGGGGTGTCTTTCTGGATAGGCATTGGCTTCCAGCACCAGGAGATCTTCCCGGATCTCCTCAGCGGGACCTGGGAAACCCTGCTCGGCAACGGAATGACCACCGGCTCCGTTTCCATCATCCTGCTCACCATGCTGATGGGCATGACATCCGCCCGGCGTAAACGCCTGAAAGTAGACCTGGACCGGTCTTCCCTGCCCGCGATAGACGCTTTCCTCAGTGATTTTGCAGGAAAGTCCGGCTGGGACGAGGAGTCAACGAACCGGCTGCGCTCGGCGGGCGAGGAAACGCTGTCAAGCATGCTGCCACCGGACTATGACGATGCGGCCAATGACAAACAGAGCCTTACAATACGCGCCCACCGCGGCGACAGGAAGATAGAGTTGGAGTTCATGGCCACCGCGGACGAGGAGAACCTGGAGGACAAGCTGGCGTACCTGAGCGAACAGCCTGAGATCCAGGACGAGCGGGAAGTTTCGTTCCGTTTGCTACGGCATTACGCATCTTCTGTGCAACACCGCAAGTATCACAACATAGACATCATTACCGTGGAGGTCGAAGGCGCCCGTTAGCAATCGGATGTTCAATTACAGGAGCGGGCCGGGAAGCGGGAATTTACTATTGTTTCTGAGCAGATAGGAAGGCACCGAATATCAAGGGTACGTCTTCCATTTCAGACATGATTCCCCGCCACTGGTTCAGTTGAAAAGTAACAGAGCCGAAAACGGCGGTGGAACCGGAGTCGGCCACAATTTTCAGTGAATAAGAATCAATCGTCAGGGGTCTGAAAACGTCCTTGCGCAACACCGGGTAACATGTCCTATTATTGCCGTTATAAGACATGTTACCCCCGTGCAGAAACCGCCGGCGGACAGGAAGAACAAGATCCCGCTAAACCAGGGGAGACCTAACCGGGCATTTGCTTCCCTTCCCCCTCAGTATCGCAAACTTAACGCCTTTTTCAGTGTTTCGCTAAATACTTTCCGGCAAGAGGTTGAGTATTGGCGCATGCTACATTTGGTGCAGAAAAAAGAAGGGAGACAGGCATTCGCTGAAACACATTCTTTACCGACATATAGCAGGGATAGTCCTGCTGCTGCTTGCGGTTCTAATCGTGTTTGCCATGGCCATTGGTCGGGACTTTGGCGCTTCCAACTTTGGAAATATGCCGGTCAGCGACCTGGTCTTTGAACGCCTGATCACTACCCTGAAGCTGCTGCCGTTCTGGATACTGTTTACTGCGGCCATCTCTATGCCCCTGGGCTTTCTGGCCACTGCATACCGCGGCACCTGGATTGACCGCGTGGCCGAGGGCGTGGCAGCGTTCGGCGTTGCGGCCCCTTACTCTGCTTCGGCTTGGCCTCCTTTATAGTTTTCGGCGCGCTGTTCGGCCGGTTTCCCCTTGCCAACCAGTATGGTTTCCCAGTTGGCTACATCCTGCCTGCCTTCGCCCTAGGACTTTTCTCCGGCGCGGCCGTGATTCGGCTGATACGCTCCAGCCTTTTGGAAGTCCCAGTCGGCAAGGACATCAAGCTGGCCCGCATTAAGCGCTGCCTCCGCAACACGCTGATTTCGGCGCCGGTCCTGTTCGGCGGGTTCCTGGCCGGCATATTGGTCATCGCGCCCGTGTTCGCCGTTTTCGGCATCGGTGACCTGACCCTCAATGCGATGAGAACGCGCGACTTCCCCTTAATTCAGGCGATAATCCTGCTGACCGCGGGGATGGTCGTAGGCTTCAAGCTGGCGGTGCACATCCTCGTACTGATTGTGGACATCCTGGCACACCAACTCGAAGCCAGGGCTACAGCTGGATCGGATAGTAACAAACCCGTCGCTCCTCAAGAGGTTGGCCCGGCTGCAGACTCCACTAAAGCTAGCTCTGCCATGCCGCGCTGGCGGGTGCCCTGGGTCGCCTTAATTGCCCTTGGAATCCTTGCTGCGGTCGCCATATTCGCGCCATTCATCGTGCCTCACAATCCACTCGAAGGCTCGCTACAAAACAGGCTCACGCCGCCTTCAGGGGAATTCCTGCTGGGTACCAACAAGGTTGGTTACGACACGCTGAGCAGGTTGATTTACGGCGCAAGGACCGGCCTCGTAGTAGCCCTCATCACCTTGCTGCCGGTAGGCCTGGGTGGGCGAACCCTGGGCATAGTGTCCGGTTTGAGTGGAGGCAAGGTGGAAACGCTAATCATGTGGGCGGAGGACGCGGCGCTGGCATTTCCCAACATAGTTTTCGCATTGTTACTGGCCTCGGCTTCCGGGCCCGGCTGGCTGAGTGTTGTGCTTGCGGTTACGCTGATACTGTGGCCGAAATTCGCCCGCGTCACCCGCGACGAAGTGATGGCCGTCAAGACCAATGGAGGCTTCCACAAACCCCATTTATTTAACGCCCTCGTGGTGTTGCTGACCTTTCATATAGGGCTGGCTATCCTGATGGAAGCAACGTTGAGCTTCTTTGGCATGGGATTATCGCGGCCGACGCCTTCGTGGGGATTGATGGTGGCCGACGGCGGAAATCTGATAATGACAGCATGGTGGGTGTTCACATTCCCCGCCCTGGCGATTACGGTGGTGCCAGTAGGGTTGATGGTTTCCTCTTTCAGGTGGTCGAAGATATAGGACAGGAGCCGATAGCCCATTCCGGATGCGGCGTTGCCTGCGTATAGATCCATTGCCAACCACACCCTTATCGCTTTCGGGAGCGAAAGGCGTAGGGATCAAGAATTAGGAGGGCCGATGTCGAGCCCGGTACAACGCATCGTTTACTACGTAGAAGTATACAGGCATGGCGAAAATTCGCCCGCATCCTATCACCGCCTGCGAGTGGCGGACCATGTAGAGACTGTAAAGGCTCTGTTCAGGGCTGGATTAGGGCCTTTGAAATATTACCCGGCTGAACGAGCCGGCCCAAGCGGGGTAAGCAGAGTAAGTGCCAAAATAAGATGGAGACGCCGTGAGCGCAATGTAGGAGGTAGTCTCGTAGGTTTTTATGGAGGTTATACCAGTGATTACCATTTTCGCAAAGCGGACTACGAGCAAGCCGTTGAATCGCTTTCGGCGGTGGGATTTGTCAAGCTCGACGGAATTTGAGAATCGACTCGATTCTGCTGCTAATGGGGCAGGAGAGCGCCGACTGAGGGATGCCAGCCGCGCCGAACCATCATTGGCTCCCTAGAAACCGGGCCGAAAAGCCCTGGTTGGGGAGAGGGATTTCGGCAGTAAAGCCGAGGCGAACAGAATCTTGGACCATAGTTGTCCGAGCCGGACCGCGCCGAAAATGGCGGTCGCATGGGCGACAACATCGTGGGAAACAGCCTGGACATCACTGGGGACGGCACTGAGGACGGCGCGGTGGCGCGGAAGCTCACCGCCGACACTGTCCGACAGCTCGATTTTGCCCGCCACCAGGGTCAGGTTGGCCACCGTGGCCGCCAGATACAGCTGGAATCGCGTCTTGACCCTGCCGAAATAGCGGGACTGGCGAATCCCCAACTGCACCAGTCGGGCCAACCGGTGTTCCACCGCCACGCGTCGCGCTCGATACTCGTCGTAGGCGGCGCTCCGCTGCAAAGCCCGGGCCTCCTGCAGGAGGCCTTCCTGGGGATGGATCAGCACCCGCCGTCCCTTCCTGCCTTTGGCTGCGATGCACTGGGACCGCAGTGGACATATTCGACATACCGCCCCGTCGAACTGGAAGGCCCGCAAGTGGTGGACCCGCCCCGTGCCATCAGTCCGCTTTCCCGACGGCACGATGGTGTGGGTGACCTGCCCCGCCGGACAGGTGCAACTGCCCGCCGCCAGGTCGATGACAAAGTCATCCTTGGGAAAGCGCTTCCGGTCGGGGCGGCCCGGCACCCGGGCTACCAGCTTGCGGTCCGCATCGGCGAAGGTCTGCCTGGTAGCTCCGTCTCCATAGGCGGCGTCGCCCATGGCCTCCTCCACCGGCACACCGGTGTTGGCCTCGCTCTGTTCCACCAGTTCCAGCGCCCCCAGGTTGTCCGGAGCGTTGCCCGGCAGTACCGCCACGGCGGTGATCAGCTGGGTGTCGGTGTCCACCACAATCGCCGCCTTGTGTCCGTCAAACCGTTTGCTGCTGCTCTTGTGCCCGTGGCGCATCTCCGGGTCGTGCACCGACATCATCCGGTCCCGACTCACCCCGTCCTTGAGGCTCACGCCGTCATCGCCGTCGCCATCGCCGCTCTTGCGCTCAATGTCCTGGAGCAGCAACTGCCCCAGCAACTGCGCCGCGTCCACGATCTGCTGCCGCTCAGCGCTGTCCTCGGACAACTCCCCCTGGGCCCGCCGCGATAATTCCAAGAGCCGGTCCGCGTCTCCCACAATCCCAGCCAGCAGCGCCTGCCGCGCCCCCTTGTCCGACCAGTCGATGGCGGCCTCGCCCTTCACACTGGAACCCAGGTACCCCTCATATCCCCGGCCCTTGCCCCATTCTTTGACGCTGGACTTCTCCACGGCCGCCAGCGCCCGCATCAATTTGACGATCCCGTCCGCCAGCAGATTGAAGGTGTCCCTCACCGCGCCCCGCCCCAGGATGTTGGTCGTGTCCAGCGCCACCTTCATGCTCCGCTTTTTCAGGTACCCCGACTCCCGGGCCAGCCGCAGGCTGGACTCGAATACCTCCCGCACCCGGTCGTGCAGGATCAGCTGGGCCCGGAACACCTGCAGCGTGCTCTTGGCGAAGGGCCGGTCCTCCACCTCAATCCCCAGGGCCACTTTCCACCGGAGGTCGAAGTCGGCCCGGGCCTTGGCCTCCGCGTCGCTGACCTTGTCGTGGGTCTGCAACAGCAGGGCCGTCGCCAGCAGGCTGGGCGGCACGCTGTCCCGGCCGTTGTCGGCGCAGTAGAACTCCGCGAAATCCGCGTCCCGGAACAGCCGGCCCCGCTGCGAGGCCAGCAGACCGTAGAAGGTGTCCTTGCCCACGTGATCCAGGTACAGCCGGTCCGCTTCCCAAAGGCCCCTCTGCTCCGATCGCTCTCCCAGCATACTCAGCCCTCGCTATCCTTGTTGACCCCAAGTATAGTCGCTTACCCGGCCACCGCCACTTTCCGGCCAGATTTCTAGGAAAGTCAGGCGCATAGCCCGTGACTGATGCCCGCCCTCGCTGCCTCTGACTGCTCCTCTTTCTCACACAGAATAGCGCCGAATTACATTGAAAGCCCGGCCCGGTTGCCCTACGATTGACACTATGCTGCTCACAATCTCCACTACGCATCAACCTGCCACCGACCTGGGGTACCTGGTGCACAAAAACCCGGGTCGGTTACAGTCGTTTAAACTCCCGTTCGGGCAGGGTGATGTCTTCTATCCCGAAGCGGAGCGCGACCGATGTACCGTAGCGCTTCTGCTGAACATTGACCCGGTGGGCCTGGTACGCCCGAAGCGCGGCGCGCCCAGTTCCGGCGGTTGGCTGGAGCAATACGTGAACGACCGGCCCAACGTGGCGTCATCCCACCTGAGTGTGGCAATTGCCTCCGTATTCGGCAGCGCCCTCGCCGGTACGAGCCGGGAGAGCCCGGAGTTGGTAGATATGGCCATTCCGCTGGAGGCCCGAGTCGCAGCGGTTCCGTCCAGAGAAGGAGCGGACCTAATCCAGAGCCTTTTTGAGCCGCTGGGCTACACTGTTGATATCCAGGGACACCCGCTGGATACGCGCTTTCCCGAGTGGGGTAACAGCCCCTACTTCAGCGTGGGCCTTACGTCGGAAACCCGGCTCCGGGACCTGCTGGCCCACCTGTATGTGCTGCTGCCGGTGCTGGACGACAACAAGCATTACTGGGTCGGCGACGATGAGGTAGACAAGCTGCTACGCTTCGGCGAGGGGTGGTTGGATAGCCATCCGCAGCGGGACCTCATTTCGTACCGCTACCTGAAGCATCAGCGCGGGCTCGTGAACCAGGCGCTAGCCCAATTGCTGGACGCCGGACCTTCGGACCCGGGTAACACCGCAGCGCGGCAGGAACAAGAAGAGGAACGGCTGGAAGCCCCAGTTCGACTGGGGGAGCAGCGCATGCAGGCGGTGCTGGCCACGCTCCGCATGCTCGGGGCGACCAGGGTGCTGGACCTCGGTTGCGGGGAAGGAAGGCTTATTGGCGAGTTGCTTGGAGAGCCGGCGATTCGTTCGGTGACCGGCCTGGACGTCTCACATCGGGCGTTAGAAACGGCGCGCCTGCGCCTGCATATTGATACCCTGCCCACCCAGCAGCGGGAGCGCATCACCTTGCTGCACGGTTCCCTCACCTATAGAGACCAGCGGCTGTCCGGCTATGACGCCGCGGTGGCAATGGAGGTGATCGAGCACATAGACGCCCCAAGACTTGACGCCTTTGAGGAGGTCGTATTCGGGTCCGCAAAGCCCGGCGCGGTGCTGATCACGACGCCCAATGCAGAGTACAACACCCTCTTCGGGGGACTGCCCGACGGAGAGTTCCGGCACCGGGACCACCGGTTCGAATGGACGCGGGGACAGTTCCAGGCCTGGGCGAGACAAACAGCGTACCGCCGCAAGTACGCTGTACGCTTCGAGGACATCGGCCCCGAGCACCCCGCATACGGCGCCCCGACTCAGATGGGGGTCTTTACCCAATGAAGATTACCGTTCCTGAACTGTGCCTGGTGGCGCTCATTGGCCCAACGGGATCGGGGAAGTCCTCTTTTGCCGCCAGCCACTTCAAGCCCACGGAAGTGGTGTCTTCGGACGTCTGCCGGGCGACGGTGGCGGATGACGCCACTGACCAGGCCGCAACGCCCGACGCCTTTGCCCTGGTCAACTTCATTGCGGCCACGCGCCTGAGAGCCGGACGCCTTACCGTCATTGACGCCACCAGCGTACAGCCGGAGGCCCGCAAGACCCTGGTGGCACTGGCCAGGGAACATGACTGCCTGCCGGTGGCCATCGTGCTGAATATGCCGGAGTCTCTGTGCCTGGCCCGCAATAAAGACCGCCCCGACCGTCAGTTTGGCCCGCAGGTGGTGCGCCGACAGGCGGAACAGCTCCGGAGGTCGCTGCGCGGGCTGAAACGCGAGGGCTTCCGGCACGTGTTCGTGCTCGACTCTCCCGAGGAGGTGGAAGCGGCCGCCGTTGAACGCGTACCCTTGTGGGTCAACCTCCAGCACGAGCACGGACCCTTTGACATTATCGGTGACGTGCATGGGTGTTACGACGAACTGGCCATCCTCCTCGAGCGCCTCGGCTACCAACTGGAGACCCCCGAAGGCGCTGACGGGGAAACCGGCTTTTCGGCAACCCATCCGGAAGGCCGGAAAGCCGTATTCGTAGGCGACCTCGTGGACCGGGGCCCGGGCGTAGCCAAAGTGCTAAAGCTGGTGATGGACATGGAGGCCCAGGGCTCGGCACTGTGCGTCGCTGGCAACCACGAGTCCAAGCTCTCCCGCAAGCTCCGGGGCCGGAATGTACAGGTGTCGCACGGTCTGGCGGAATCCCTGGCTCAACTGGAACTGGAGTCCCCGGCGTTCCGGCAACGGGTTGACCAGTTCCTCGACGGACTGATCAGCCACTATGTACTTGATGATGGCGGGCTGGTGGTGGCCCACGCAGGGATGAAGACGGAATATCAGGGCCGGGCGTCCGCGCGGGTCCGTGACTTCTGCCTGTATGGCGAGACCACTGGAGAGACCGACGAGTTCGGTCTACCAGTGCGCTCCAACTGGGCTGCCGATTACCGGGGCCGGGCGATGGTGGTCTACGGTCATACCCCGGTGGTGGAACCTGCCTGGCTCAATGGTACCATCAACGTAGATACAGGCTGTGTCTTTGGCGGCAAGCTGACCGCCCTCCGCTATCCGGAAAAAGAGCTGGTATCGGTTCCGGCGGCGCGGGTCTACTATGAGCCGGCCAAACCTTTGGTTGAGGCCGCCCGACTGGAAGACTCCTCCGCGCCGGGCGAGGCTCGCGCGGCGAACCTCCTCGACATTGACGACGTGCTGGGGAAACGTATCGTAGCGACAAGGCTTCGCGGCAATGTCACGGTCCGGGAGGAGAATGCCGCGGCGGCCCTGGAAGTGATGAGCCGTTTTGCCCTGGACCCCCGCTGGCTGGTGTACCTGCCACCCACCATATCCCCATGCGACAGCTCAAGACTGCCCGATATGCTGGAGCATCCAGCGGAGGTATTTACCTACTTCCGCAATAGCGGTGTGTCCAGCGTGGTCTGCGAGGAAAAACACATGGGTTCGCGGGCCATCGTCGTGGCAGGGCGGGACGCCGCAGCCATCGAGCGGCGGTTCGGCATCACCGGCGAGGGGATTGGGGCTTGCTAGACGCGGACGGGAAGAAGGTTCTTTGAAGACCGCGCCCTAGAGGCGGAATTTCTGGAACGGGTCGGCTCGGCGCTGGCCGACGCGGGTCTTTGGGATGAACTGGGGACCGACTGGGTGGTGCTGGACAGTGAACTCATGCCGTGGTCCGTCAAGGCGCAGGAACTGCTCCGCGAACAGTATGCGGCGGTGGGCGCAGCGGCGCGGACCAGCCTCACGGCGGCGGACGCGCTCCTTCGGCAGACGGCAGCGCGGGGTATTGACGTCGGCGAGAGCCTGGTCGGAGTCGAAGAGAGGCTGCGCCTGGCCCAACTCTACAGCGATGCCTATGCCCGGTACTGCTGGCCGGTGACGTCGCTGGACGACATCCGGCTGGCGCCGTTCCACCTCCTGGCCAGCGAGGGGCAGATGCATACCGATAGGGCCCATCTTTGGCACATGGACGTGGCCAAGCGCCTGAGCCAGGCTGACCCCGGGTTGTTCCAGGCTACCAGGAATCAGGTAGTGGACCTGAACGCCCCGGACGAGCTTGAGGCCATAGGCTGGTGGGACGAACTGACGGGCAGGGGCGGGGAGGGTATGGTCGTAAAGCCGATGGACTTTATCGCCACGGGAAAGCGGGGCCTGGTGCAGCCCGCCATGAAGTGCCGGGGCGCCGCATACCTGCGCATCATCTACGGGCCGGAGTACACCCTGCCGGAGAACTTGGAACGCCTGCGAAAGCGCGGCCTCGCCACGAAGCGGTCGCTGGCGCTTCGGGAGTTTGCATTGGGTGTAGAGGGTCTCAGGCGTTTTGTCGACGGAGAGCCTCTCTACCGGGTACATGAGTGCGCCTTCGCTGTGCTTGCCCTGGAAAGCGAGCCGGTTGACCCCAGGCTGTGATGAGCAACACGGCGAGTTGGACAGCTGGGGTGAGTGGAACCGCGATGCCGCCAGTTTCAGTCGTCCATCACCGGAATTTAAGAATATTACCATATCGCTCTGGTTTGAAGACCCGGCTAAAGCGCAGGGGGAGGCGGCCGGACTGGCACGAAAGTTTTAGACAATTGAGCCCGCGGAGCCTCAGCCCACGGGATTTATTCAGGCTTTGTGCAGGGAGTACAGGAAGACGGAAGTCCTGAGATATCACCAAGGGAGCGGTCTTGGCGGTTTCCTGGCACTTTCTTCCAGCTTGAATTAGGGCCACCCTGCGAGGGGCTGGGTGTCCTGATGGGGAATATCCTCAACGATAGGACTTTGTCCTACCTGGTTAGTTAACTTGGGAATAGACTTGTAAGCAATGGGATGGCGTAGCCCTTGCACAAAAGAGACCTATCTCAATAAGCTACCCTAGGTGGAGCTCGATAAAATGACTGGCAAAGGACGGGCCCTGGTGTTTATCTCTATTGCAGGAGCAGTACTTGTTCCTGGAATCGTATTGGCTTTCGTGTTCCTTCATTTTTGGTTTGCCTTGTTCGCCTCAATGTTCGTGGCGTTAGCGATTTTTGGTATGGTGTTTGGCAGCCGAAGCCCTAGACGGGACAGATTGAACCAATTGGAGGCTGAAGCGGCGAAAAAAGGCGACATGTCGTTCTCTATCAACCCGCGACGCCCTTGGTAATTTGCTGACTAACGAATATTCTTCAACTGTCGGCCCAGGTAATAGGCCGATGAAACCTTACTAGTGTCCCATTCACTACATCTATCCTGACCTTCTTATGTCCTTTCAGCCGGAGTTCCCTTACCCGGATTCTATTTCTCTACCTCCATTTCTACAACAATTGCAGTTGCCCGTGATCTGGTTAGTGCCGATAGGACGGGGCAGCATTGCTGCACATACCCCAGTCCAATACGGACCAGGAAGCCGAGGGGGAACAGTCCTGTACATCAGCCATGCGGCTTCGGATGCCCTGCAGGCGATTATGCCCACGGACGAAGTAACGGGCCCCGAGGCACCGGTCTTTGGATTATCCACCAGGCAAATCGGCCGGGGAGTGTACGATGCAGCTAAGGCCGTGGGCCGAGGAGAAGGCTTCACCCGAGACAGCGACCGAGGCGGCATGGCCCAGACTTGGCAGTCACTTGTGTAGAACAACCGGCGCTGATGACGGCAGGCCGTTGGAAGTCTTCCCTGATGCCGGCGCGCTACACCGAGGGCCAGACCGGCTCAAAGAATGTGGGAAATTACGTGTGGTTTCCCATGTCGCCATCAATAGGGTTGTTCCTAACATCTGAGGGCCTTACAGGCCAGATACTAAACCAAAGCCAAGATGGAATGTGCATTTGCCGGAGGCGAAGAATCGTGCCGGGAATCTGGCAGGAGTGCTTCGGCCCTTGACTGCAGTACCGTCCGGCAGCGGCGCCTAACCTCGTCTCTCCGGCTGGCCAGACCGGCCAGGAAGTTGCCGACCCTCTCCTGCACCGCAGCCCTGCTCCCCAGGCACAGATTGCCGGTGGCCTCCTCTCTGGTCCAGCCCCAGATGGCCTCATCAGCGTTGAAGTCCGGGCTGTAGCCCGGCAGGTTCACCAACCGCAAGCCCAGCCCAGGCGTCCTGAGGTACTCCCGCATCGCCTCGCCACGATGGGCCGGCGCGTTGTCCCAGATGACCCGCATCGGCCCCGGATGCCTTTCTCTCAGTTGTTCCAGGAAGGCAACCGAGGTCCCACTGTTGCTGTTGCCCTCCAGTTCCATCCATTCCACCTCGCCCGTCTCCAGGCACACCGCCGAATAGTAGCTGGCCTTCTCCCCATACCGCGGGCTGGTCGAGTCCACCAAAGCAGGTTTGCCCTTCAGCACCCACTTGCCCCGCAGTTCCGCATCGGCCCGGAAGTGGGCCTCATCAGCAAAGAATATTCTGGCCCTGGTCTGCTGGGTCTCCTCTCTCAGGGCGGCGTACTCCGCCACGAAGGCCTCCCGCTTCGCCTCATCCGCCTTGAGCAGGCGTTTCTTGGGACGCTTGAAGGCAAAGCCCAGCCGGTGCAGCCAGTTCAGGCAACTGCTGCGGCTCAACCCAATGCCGAACCGCTCCAGGGCAAACCGCCGCACCACCTTCCAATACCAGTTGGCCAGATCAATGCCCGAGGCGCCGGGCGGTTCCTGTACCGCTGCCCTCAACTCCTCCTGCTGCGCTTGATCAAGGGCGGGGGGGAACCGCCGGTCTGCTCAAATATCAGGGCCGCAGGTCCTCCCTCCCCAAAGGCCGACGCCCAACGGCCAATAGTGTGGGGATCCCTTTCCAGAGTCTGCGCCGTGGCCGCCGCCGTCCAGCCCTGGGCCAGCAGCAGCATGGCGTACCACCTCTCCCGCTCTCGGGGCGTCGGCGCCATGATAATCCGACGGCGCAAGTCCTTGACTCCCATATGCCATTGTTCCAGACACCGGTCTATCTCCCTCACGCCCATCACCAACCCCTCCCAACTCCCGACACCAGCTAACCGGGTTCCTTCACAAATTTACCCCTTCCCACTGCGCGCTTCACCTTGGCTTTGGTTTAGGAGCCACCAAGGTAAAGGATCAAAGCGGCGAATAAGTTTCGTCAAATTGCTGGAACCGCCATTGCTGCAATGCGAGGCACCGTCACTTCAAGAAGAGAGTTCAAGAGTTGACCCGTTGCCTCCACCACGCCCACGACAGTGGCTCCAAAGAATGTCCGGGTCTCACCGGCTACTCCTATGACAGCAAGGACAGCCCCTTCGGCGGCTTCCCGGCAAGGTGAGCGGACCCATGCCCCGCTGAACGCAGGCGGGATACAGCCCGGTGCACGGCGACTGCACGTTGGAGCCGCTGACGTGTTCCTGTTCGTTCAGGCTGCCCTGAAGCAGCGCTCCCCTGACATGGGCGGCGAGTCAACCTTGGTCGTTTTCGGGCAGATTCATGGGAACCTCCCAAGAAAACTGGCGACGGGGTCATGGCGACCGCGCCCTTGCCACATTTTACGCAAGCACCAAGCCAAGGGAACGCTTGCTTAATGTGCGCCCCTTCGCCTCACCTTTCAGCATGGTCTGCCGTGTCGGGCTGGTCTTCGGAACCTGCAACGTTTTCTTCCGGCTGCCGGGCCACCTTTTCTTCCAGCAACTGGATCAGTTCCCCCTGTTCATTTAACCGGCCTATCACGTTCAGTACCAGGGGGTCTGCCTCATCATGGATGGAGTCCGTTGCCACGGCGATAATGTAGTCTTCTTCATCTTTCCTTGACTCGGCATCAGGGTTATCAAGAAAGGTCTCATTGAAGGCTGGCTCAAGCACCCGGTGAACCCTGAAGCTGAAGATTCCCACGGCAACCATTGGGGCCACCAGCAGCAGCACCGATAAAGGAGTGTTCAGGCTGCCCAGGGCAAGCATTCGGATAATCAGGGGCAGGCTCAGGAGGAACAGGAGGACAAGGAATACCGCGGCAAGCCCGTTCTTCACCATCGACCTCAACGTCAGCCGAAGCGTTAGCCCACCTTCATAGTCTTCCTCGGAGTCAGGAAATATGGTGGACAGATGCGACAATTTCTCCAGGGAACGCCAGACAGCAATTACCGACGGGGTACTCAACCCCATGACTATGCCGACCATAATCAGGCCTACAAGACTCTTTGACGCATGAAAAACGTCGCCCAGCAAGGGTGGGAGCGGCCAACAGTGCTGTGGTGCCGGCCGCAGCGATTACCACTACGATGGAACCATTGATGAGAATGCTCCGTCCGGCATTTCTAAGCTGAGTTCCGGTTTCGCCTTCCAGTGAAAACTCGGACCAGAAGGTATCGACGCCAAGCCGAATGGCCAGCATGCTGCGGCGCAAGAGGCGGGGCGATCGCCAGTCCAGCCAGCGGGTCAAAGGGAGCGCGGCACGCCCGGTCAACGGTGCCAGAACCGACGTTACCGCCGTTGCAATGGTGAGGATGGGGGAAAGAGGCGAGACACCCAGGGCGTCCGAGGGGCTGAGCCGACCGATAGCCAGGGAGAACTCGCCCATCTGCGGCATCGTCATCCCAACACGCTTCGCGTCCCGGGGGCTCTGCCCGGCAAGGATTGAACCGACTGTGTTTGCCGCAATCTTCCCAACCATGAACACGCCCACAACCACCAGCCCGGGAATGACGTAGTCTCCCAGCGTACGGTAGTCGATCAGCATCCCGATAGATAAAAAGAAAAGGGCTCCGAAAATGTCCCGGACCGGTTGACCAGTCGGGTCACCCTCCCCGAGGCTTCGGTGTCACCGATCACCACGCCAACAAGGAAGGCGCCGGCCGCCGCCGACAAACCAAGAAACGTCGCGGAAAGGGCCAGCAGAAAGCAGAGGCCCAGGCTGGCCAGCAGCAGCGTCTCGTCGGACTGCGAACGGGATAAATAGCTCATCAACCGCGACCCCAGCAGTCTGCCAAAGACCAGCACCGCAATGCAGAATATTCCCAGCTTGGCTACCAGCCAACCGGCGTCGGCAAGACTCGCCGAACCGGTGGTCGCCAGGCCGGCAAGAACGGTGAGCAGGATGACCGCAGCAAAGTCCTCCACCAGAAGAATGCCAACAATCGTGCGGCCCCAGGAGGAACCGAGATTGCCGCCGTCGCGCAACCCCTTCAGCAGGATTGCTGAACTGCTGATGGCGATGGCGCCGCCCAGGTACAATCCGTGGCTGCCGTCCAGGCCGGGCAGCATGCTGGCAATCCAAACTCCGAAGAGCGTGAGGACGCTGATTTCAACAACACCAATGACCAGTACCTGAAACCCGATGCTCCGTATTCGCCTCCAGCCCAGCTCCAGGCCAATGCCGAACAGCAGCAGGACCAACCCCAGTTCCGCCAGCAACCCGATGGTGTCCAGGTTGCTGATGAGGGGCGTGGGCAGGGTGTATGGTCCGATGATCAATCCGGCCACCAGGTAGCCCAGTACCGGCGGTTGACCTACCACTTGTGCTATAGCTAATCCGACCGCGGCTATGGCAATAGCGATGGCGAAGTCCTTAAGCAGGCTGGCGCTGCCTTCGGATATTCCCGCGAAGGGAAGGGGCAATAGAATCTCGATGCTGAACCTCCGGCGGGTCAGTGGGTTGCCAGGGTAGTGCGGGAAGGCTTTTGCCGCCAGAGCCAGGGGGACGACAAGGAGGGGAAGATATGAAGCCGCCGGCCGGTTTAGCCTGGCAAACCGGCCGAGAGCGTCGGTTCAGGGTATGTAGCGCCCATAAGTAAAGAAGCTGGCAACGGTCACCTCGGCAGTCCCAACTACACCAGTGGCGACAAACCGAATGATGGAACCTGGCATCCTGGTTAGCCAGGCCAGGGGCTGCCCTACTGGCCGGACGCCTGTTCCCGCTACCTCTGCTCCAGCCAATTCAGGCTGGACTCAGATTCGACCAATTCGTCGTCAAAGAACCCGTGCCTCCGCTTGACCAGGTGCATCTCTTCATAAAACAGCAACCAGACGATGTGGCGCACAACTTCATCGGGCACCCTGTTGGGATAGAAGGAGCGCGGGTTCATATCCGGGTCGGCATTGACGTAGTCTATGGCGTAGAAATTGCCGTCTTCGTGCAGGCAGATTTCCGAGGTGAACTTTTTCATCTGGGAAACCTGCGCGATGCCCCGCATTATCCGGCGAAGTGGGGCCAGTTTGTATTGGCGTATTTGAGCCGGTGTCACCAACTGACAATCATGAGTGACCGGATTCCACCAGCAGGGAATAACCTCGCGGCAGATATGGAACAGCCTGAACCAGCCAAGATGGTTGCCCAAATTTATTGGCCGCAGGCGTTGCTGAATCAGAAATGAATCGGAGTTTGGGACCTGCTCCGCCGACCAGTGCAAGGCTTCCTCGGAGGTGGCGTCCACCTCCACGCCCACGCCGGAATCACCCCAGGCCGGCGTCACAACTAATGGCACCCCCAGCCGTTTCTTAATGGCGTCGGTAACCTTGAAGGTATCCAGCTCCGTACGGTCAACAACTATGGTACCCGGCACCGGTATTTCGTTGTAAACCAGCATCTGGTAGAAGCGGCCCTTGTGGGCGGCCTTGGCAGTGACGTCCGGATCGTCGATCACATGGCCGTGCTGCCGCTTGACCTCGCGGGCGAGCAACAGATAAGGATCATTCTCCACAGTCTGGTTGGCGGTCAGGTCGAGCAGGACGCGCACTGAAATCTCCCTGGCCCGCAGCTTCCGGTAAAACTCGTCAATCCAGGTATCGTTTACCAGAAAGAAGCTGAGGTTCATCTGCCCGCATAATTCGCGCATCTTGTGGGCAAAGAAATGGTAGTTCGGAAGGGGCTTGAGAGAACAATATCAATAGACTCCGGCATGAATTCCTCATGGATTCATCAGCCTGTACGGCTGTCAAATAAGGTCTTTGGGATATCTCGGATGCTTCATCCCAGAGGCTATTACTTACCTGCAGTTTTTTGATATGGCCTTTATCTGATACTTCTGATTACTTTCTGCAGACGTACATGCCCCAACCCAACTCCCCCTGCCCGATTGCTTCCACCATCCGGTCATAGGCAAAGGACAGGGCCGTAAAGGTATCCGGGTCCCGTTCCTGCTGTCCTTCGGCCATCCGGCCAAGGCAGTAATAGCTTTCCCCCAGGTGTTCCGACAGATCAAATGCTTCCAGCACCTGGAATCCCGCACTTTTCAGGGCATCCTGGTAGCCCTGAAAGCTGAAATCGGTGTCAAACAGCAGACGGTCGTAAACGTAGCGTCGGGCGGTATCGCTGATGTCCGGCCGGGGTTTCGTCAAGTCGTCGAAGACGAACAATCCTCCCGGTTGCAGGACCCGATGGGCCTCGGAAATAGCCTTCTCCTTATCGTGGACATGGTAAATAGTTGCCTGGCTCCAGACATGGCTGAAAGTACCGTCTTCCTGCGGCAGCTCGGTGGCAGACCCCTTTACGTACGAGAGGCGAGCCTGGAGTTCAGGTGGCTGGGAAGCCAGTGCGGCAATTGCGTTGTTGATGCGGACCCCACTAAGGTCTATTCCCGTTACCTGGCAGCGACTTTCCCGGGCCAGCCAGGCAGCGGTGTTGCCGTTCCCGCAACCCAGGTCAAGGACTTTTGAGTCCTCTCCGATGTGGGCTTTATCCAACATTGCCTGGTTCAGGCGGGAGCAGGCTTCCAGGAAATCATCCTTTACCTGGGGCCCCACTTCTCGATCGAACCAGCCCCAATGAAGACTGCCCTCCTGGTCCCAGAAGGACCGGTAGAGTGCGTCTTCGGCGTCATAAAATGCTTCGGTCTCCTGCTCGGTGAATCGGCTCGTGCTCATACTCCGCCCCTTCAATGTATTGAACAAACTTGTTCTCTCGGTCTACCAGAATCATCTGCGGGTCAATCTGGTCCTCGGATGCCTCAAAGGTAAGGATGATCAGGCAATCCCCTTCGTTGCAGAGCAGCGCGCCGGCTCCCTGAACAGAGATCTCTCCTGATCCCCATTCTCCCGGCAGGGCGTAGGTCTCCCACCGGTTGCCGTTGGTGACGTCGCAAATGAGAACTTTCTCATATTGCCACATATCCACCTTGTCCATGAGGGCAGCGTCGATGATTACACTGCCGATGTAGTCCGGGTTGGCCCCGGTCACCCAGGCGCGGTGAATTTTGGATCTCAAAACGATGCGCATGTAGAATTGGCCCCGCATCGAAACTTGCAGGCCACATAGCCTGGCAAAATTGACTGGCGTTACTCTGCAAGCGGCAAAAAGGTTAGCGGCCCAACCCTAGTGAACAAGGTTGGCTGCGCTTGGACAGCAGGACTGGAGTTGTCGGCCTTCCCACTTTAGGAGGTACGCAGTACAGAAGGTAGTCTATAGGGCAATTGAGACTCCGGTATACGCCCGTAATCGCTATTTAGGGCTTTCGATGTGAGTATTCTCAAGAGGTCGGTGCCCCGTGAAATGATTATGTTCATTAACACAATCCGCAATTTGGGCTCAGGGGAGTACCTCGCAAGTAGTAAACTGCGTTGCCCGTGGGCAACCCTCAGATGCCTTATAATCGCCCAAATCAGACTGATTCCGCTGCCAGGAACTCGAAATCGCTTACGAGACCGGCCTTTAGAGCGTAGGCTGCAGCCTGCTGACGGTTGCGCAGTTGGAGTTTGCCAAGGATGTTTCGCATATGAACCTTGACCGTGTTTTCCGTAATTGTTAATGCTTCCGCTATCTCCAGGTTGGTCGACCCTCGAGCCACATGCTTGAGTATCTCCAATTCGCGATTCGATAAGTCGGGGCAAGGGTCGCTTACCTCGGGTTTCTGTTCCCCCTGAACCAGGTCGGAGAGTGTAGCCACCAGGGGTGTGGAAACAAGAACATGCCCGTCCGAAGCCAGTCGGAGACAAAGAGCCAGTTCTTCCGGGTCGGTCTTCATTGAGACAAAGGCGGACGCACCAGCCCGGATCGAAGATTCCAGGTGGGACCAGTCCTCGGCGCCGGTGAAGACAGCTATCACCGAATCAGGAAGAGTTTCTTTTGCCTGTTTGATGCTTTCCTCCAGGTCTAACTCGGTAAACTCGGAGTCCAACAGCACCAGGTCCGGCTCTTCGAGGCACAGGGTGGGAAATATCTCCTCGGGGTCTGATACCTCTGCCACCACATCAAAATCACCATACTTGGCCAGGAGAAGGGACAAGCCGTGCCCGGAAGCGGCATTACGGTGGATGATTACGACCCTCATAACTGGACATCCCCTAAATGGAAGACTTACATCGCTGGAATAATACTACTAAAGTAGTATAAGTCAATACCTATTTGCACAATTTACCTAATGCTTACTTATTAGGTGCCACCGTGCAGGATTACAACGCGGTTCCAACCGGAGACGGGGTCATCAGGTAAGGGGTCAGAGGGACATCTGTATAAGACGCGATTGCCCTGTCAGGATGTCCCCCGGTAATCTGACCCTCTTTACGTTATGTTAGACTTAAAATGTTCCTGAATTCTCTATCCTCAGCTCTCCTCATAACGGCTCAGACAGAGTATGAATTCAAAGCTGGTTGCCCCCTACGGCACCTGGAAGTCGCCCATTACGCTGGATATGGTGGCCCACGGGACCGTGAATCTCGTTCGTATCGTGCTGGACGGACCGGACACCTATTGGTCGGAGGTGCGCCCCGCCGAAGACGGAAGAACCGTCATTATGAAACACGGTTCCGGCGGCGAATTGGAGGGAATCACCCCGCCAGGTTTCAGTGTCTCTTCGATGGTGAACGAGTACGGAACCCGCGGCTTCAATGTCGTCAATAAGGTTGTGTGTTTCTCCAATCAGACGGACCAGCGGGTTTACCGGCAGCTTCCCGGAGAAGCCCCCGTTCCCATTACTCCCGAGGGTGACTACCGGTACGGCAGCATGGTGTGGAACGAGCTGCTCAGGCAGATCATCTGCATTCGGGAAGATCACACCGACCCGGAAGAAGATCATCCGACCAGCGAAATTGTAACCATCGACGTTGAGCGCGGGGGCGAGCCGAAAGTGCTGCTGGCGGACAATGACTTTCACAATTCGCCGTGCATCAGTCCGGATGGGAAGTGCCTGGCCTGGCTCACCTGGGACCACCCCAACATGCCCTGGGACGGCACCGAACTCTGGACGGCCCCCGTGACTGAAGACGGCAGCCTGGGAGAAGCGCTTTTCGTGGCCGGCGGGGTGGACGAAGCGGTGGTACAACCGGAGTGGTCGCCAGGTGGAGACCTGTTCTTCGTATCCGACCGCACCGGCTGGGCCAGCCTCTACCGCTGGGACGGGACTGAGGCGGTACCGGTCCTGGAAATGGAAGCCGAGTTCGCCCGGGCAAACTGGTGGGTGGGAATGTGTGCCTACGGATTCGACTCGCCGAACAGCCTGGTGTGCAGCTACGCCCAGCGCGGTTTCTGGAGGCTGGGACGGATATCCCTGGGAGACGGGCGGCTGCACCCGATCAACATCCCGTATTGGGAAATGGGACACGGGGACCTCCAGGTTGGCCAGGGCAAGGTCCTACTGGTAGCGGGTTCGCCGGACCACCCTCTGTCGCTGTTGGAGGTGGACCTGGAGGACAGTAGTTTCACGGTTCTTCGTACGGAATTCGACGTAGAGCTGGCGTATGGCTATCTGTCGTCGCCGGAGGCAATAGAATTCCCCACGGCCAGCGAACGGACGGCCCATGCTTTCTACTATCCACCCGTCAACCAGGACTACGTTGCTCCAGAGGGTGACAAGCCGCCCATGCTCGTCACCTGCCACGGGGGGCCCCACAGCGCCACATCGATTGAGTTGAACTTGACCACGCAGTACTGGACCAGCCGGGGTTTCGCGGTGCTGGACGTGAATTATGGGGGCAGCACCGGATATGGCCGGGAGTATCGGGAACGGCTCATCGGGGAATGGGGAGTGGTGGATGTTGACGACTGTGCAAACGCCGCCATTCACCTGGTGGAACGAGGGGATGCCGACATTGAACGCATAGCCATCAGCGGGGGCAGCGCCGGCGGGTTCACCGCCCTGGCGTCGCTGGCATTTCGAGACGTTTTCAGGGCGGGCGCCAGTTACTTCGGGGTCAGCGACCTGGAGGAACTGCTCAGCGATATCCACAAGTTCGACGCCAACAGCCTGGTCGGCCTGGTCGGTCCCTATCCGCTGTACCGGCGGCGGTACTTCGAACGCTCACCCATCAACTTCGCCGGGGACACCGCCTGTCCGGTGATCTTCTTCCAGGGCCTTGAGGACACCATCGTACCCGCAGTTCAATCGGAGGTGATGTTTAACACCTTACGGGACAATGGGGTTTCCACCGCCTACCTGGCCTTTAAAGGCGAATATCACGGCTTCCGGTTTGCGGAGACGATCAAGCAGTGCCTGGCCGCCGAGTTCTACTTCTACTCCCGAATATTCGGGTTTGAACCCGCCGACGATCTAGACCCTATTCCAATCGAAAACCTCCCGCCGCATTGTTAGGCGTCCCAGGAATCAGGGGTTGAAAGCCCGGTAGTAGGGACAGCCGGAGTAATCGGCCCGCAGGGCGCGCCCGTTCGCCATCGCCGAGAAACACAGGGTTTCGGGCGACCGTTCATCCAGTCCGATTTTAAAAGCCGCCTCTCCCACCGGTACCAACGGCTCAGTATTGCCCCAGGGGTGAAAGAGAGTCAACAAATTTAACCCGCTTTTGTATATGGAAAAGGGATTATTCGGGGTATCGGGCGGGAAAATGTGTAAATCAGTGTGTAGTTTGAAGGCAAAAATCCGCCCCCAGCGTCGGGACAAGTCACCGATACGCTGGGGGTTGCGGGCCCGGGGATTCGTCCGGTTCCCGCTGGACCTTCGGACTTTGATTATTTCAAGAGGCAAACCCCGACGGTCGTGAGCTGGTGAACTTCTCCTGCGCCACGGTACGGGGTAATCAAAAGCCCACCGTTTTGTTCCACCAAACAGTATTCATTCTGCTAGGATCTTCAATTGGTCGGCTGGAAGCCTTCAGTGTACACTGTCATTGTGTATTCAATTAGTGAATCAAATTGACTCGATAGGCTCAGCGGGACTAATATATGCCACCCAATTGGTCGGGAAAGGCTGTCCTGGCTTGGTTGAGACGTAGGAGTGAGTATGTCGGAACCCTTTGAGATCTATGCAGATGGTTTTACGATTACAGTAAGCGCTTATGGCTCAAATATGAGCTTCCAATTGAGGGAAGCTCATCCGGAAGCTACTTCCATCAAGCAACCTGAGCTTCTCGGAACAGTGAGAATGAGCAACGAGCACTTGAAAGCCATGGTTTTCACCATTAGGCGACAAATCAAGCAGTTCGAGGGCGACCAGGGCGTGAGGTTCGATATTCCGACCCAAGTCTTGTCACAAATGCGAATAGCCCGCGAAGATTGGGATTCCTTCTGGCAATAAGAGAAAGAAGGAGGTTGAAATGGCTACAACAATTACCGATGGGCTAGCAGAGCCGAATGCAATCACCTTTAAGGGTTCGGACATTGAAGACATTAAACCAGTAACTTTAATGCCGTTTGGTAACCCTGAGTTCTTCCGTGGTGAGTTGATATATGACACCTATGAATCCTATGGATCCTCTCAGCATGATACCTTTGGCTTAAGAAAAAGCCACATCACTATCCACAGCTCCCTGTACGGCATTTTTAGAGAGTTGGCTGACCAGTGGAAGGCTGACACTCTTTTTGTTTCGTCCTTGCCGGACATTGAAAACCATGAGGCTTACCGCAGCATTATAGGATTGGGACCATCGGTAATTCCTCTGGTACTTGATGAAATGGTTAGGGAGCCCAATTGGTGGTTCATGGCACTTGAGTCTCTTGTAGATGACCCTCCTGAAATCGCCGGGTTAGAGGGGGACCTGATAGGTATGACTTCGGCGTGGGTTCAGTGGGGCGAAAAGCATGGCTACGTCCGTGGGGCCGACTACATCAACTGACGTGTTCGAGCATCTAAAAAATCACGTGATAACGAGCCAATCCACTCCCATTTACAACTGTATTGCCTGGGCAGCAGGGCGCAATGACCGCTGGTGGTGGCCGCAGGGTCCACGAGGCTACTGGCCTCAGGAAAAGGGTGATGAAGCGAACCTGAAAACATTTGAGAATGCCTTTCAAACGTTGGGGTATGAAGTTTGCACCAATGGCCAGTTGGAAGCGGGACTTGAGAAAGTGGCAATTTACGCGAAAGGTAACGAAGTCACACACATGGCCCGTCAGATGGCTAACGGCTGGTGGGCGAGTAAACTTGGCAGGGCCCAGGATATCGAACACCAAACTGCCCAGGAATTACAAGGAAGCCAGTACGGGATGATTGTCCGCTTTATGGCCAGAGTACGCTCGTAGACGATTTCTTGGCTGCTTGTAACTGAACCCTCAGCGTGCAGCCAAGTTCATTGCAGTAGCCTTGCCAGGTGGAGCCCACTCCAGTTCTGATAAATTAGCCCCGGAGGTTATGCTCCGGGGCTTCGCATTGCCCGAAAAATTAACCCCGCCCGATAATTCCACGAGCGGGGGTTGCATCTGAGGAAGACTGGCTGCCGGACGGGCAGTGGGCTACTCGCCATGGTAAGGGTAGGGTTGGGAGTACAACTAGCTACGAAAGGAAATACGGCCCTTCAAGTTCACGGTGAATTGTGGGCGCGGTGGTGGTGGCGTTCGTTCCGTCAAGCCCTCAACCCGCCGGCAGGCTCCGCAAGCCTTGCGCCGCAACTCCCCGAGGTACCCATAAGCCCTCTTGTATGGGAACCAGTCCCCGCACCGTTGGCACTCAGTCGAGATTGACGGTGGCCCCACCCCCCCCTGACAGGGGTAGGTATGGGGTTTTTACGGTGGGACATGACGAGTAATCTCCAGGTTAAGCTTGGGTTCCGGCCAGGGTTCGGGCAGCAGCCAGACGCGGCTCCAGAGGCGGCCCTTGATCAGCAACCGCCGGAGCCAGTCGATTCCGTGGCGGATTACGCTCACGGTGCGCGCCGGACGGCTCCAAGGGTCACGGTGATTGGGAGCCAGCGCTTTGGGCGGCGCCCGCAGGTTCCCTGGAGCAATCCTCCGCTCCTGGGCGTCTTCCACCCTGGTGCCGTAGGCCAGGGCCAGCAGGGTGGCCACCGACAGCACCAGCCAGTGGCGGGAGACGCGGGTGGGGTCGGTGCGGCGGGTCTTGTCCCATTTCCAGCCCAGGCTCTTGATGGCCTTGAAGCCCAGCTCGATCCAGAAGCGCAGGGCGTACCAACTGGGACCCACCTGGTCGGGCGCAAGGTCGGTGAGGATGATCCAGGGCTCCTCCTGTTCGGAGTACCAGACCACCAGCAGGGTGCAGCGGCGTTGGGCCTTGGGGGTGTTGAAGGCGGTGCCGCGGCCAATCCACGCCGTATCGGGACGGGAGACGAAGCGCTGGGCGGGCAATCGTTTGCCGCCGTCAGCGCCGAAAGTGATGTTCTTCCGGTAGCGCATACCGGGGTGCCAGCCTTGATCCCGTATTTGCTGCCACAGCTTGGGACTGGCGATGCCCCGGTCGCAGAGCACGATGACGGTCATATTCTCGGGAACCGCTGGGGCCAAGGCTTGCAGCAGTTCCACGGTGGGGTCCATCCAGGAGCCGGGCTGGTCGGCGTGCCGGATGTGCCAGGCCACGGGGATGGCGCAACTGCTGGTAGAGCACGCTGATGACGATGGCGGTGGTCTGGTCGCCCTTGAGCGTGGGGTCGATGGCCAGGGCGAGTCCCGTTCGGTACCCCTGCGCTTCTGGATCCACTGGGCTTCAGGACCCACCGGAGCAGGGGCGCGAAGCAGAGAGTTACGACCCCAGTTGGGTCTGGCAGGGACTGGTCCGGTCGCTGCCGTCGTAGAGCCACTCCCGGAGATACTGGCGCAGGTTGTTCCACTTGCGCCAAGGGGAGAGGGCCGAGGCCACGGCGTTCTGGCAGGCGCTGCCGGCGAGGATGGCCCCGCAGACCCACAGCGCCAGGCCGGTCATTTGTGCCTGGGAGAGGTGAGGTAAATGCGTTTCAATCGTTTTTTGCTCTGATAGCATTCTCTGGGAAGGCGCATCGGGGGTCTCCTGCATCTGGTGGTGTCACAACCAAGATGCTGGATGCCGGTGCGCCTTCCCAAGCTAAGCGTACGCCCGATTTCGGCCGTTACCTACCCCTGTCAGCCACCCCCCCCCCGATGCCTTTCCGTGCTTCCCTGGCCTTCCTTTCCTTGGCCAACTGGCATGGGCCGCAGGTGGGTCCTTCCTTGGGTTGCTTCACTTCCGGCACCAAGACTAAGGCTTCACACTCCCTGCAAAAGCGAGTGAGGAAAGGCGTGTCCGAAAGGGCAGGATAAACCCGATAGCCACACGCCCGACAAAAGGTTTCGTCGGGCTGGCTGACGTCCGCCATGAACAATCCGGTTATGCACTTCGGGCACCGTTCCGAGTTCACCACCGGGAATCTATCTTGACCGTGAGAATGTCCGGCTGGGCAACGCTGTCCCAATCGCCGCCGCTTAATGGTGGGGTTGATTTTTCCGGTTGCCGTGTTGGTCCCTGTACGCGCTCAGCGGTTCGTCATTGCGCCAATGGATTGCCGAAACTATTCTTTGATTGGCAGCAACGAGTATCCGGATGATTCCAAGGAGTTTATCCTTAGCCAAGGTTCAACCTCTCAAGTCTGATTTGAAAATGGCCCCGACCGATGCGCTCAAACACCGGGCTGTGCCTGGTGCCGATGGTGGCGGGTTATGAGCCCCGGTTCCAGCAATTTGGCGTGAACCTTTTGCTGGTCGCCCTGGCCTTTGTGGTGGCGGGTTCCATGGTCGGACAGGCTCTGGCGATACACCAGGTGCTTGGCGATACGACCAACTTCTGGTTCGGTCACCAGGGCCCTGAATATCTTGACCTGGGCCGCTTCTGGCAGACCCTGCTGTTTGTTGGGCTGCTCCTGTAGCTGCTGCTGATGGTACGTCCCCTGCTCCGGGTCTGGCTGGACGCCCGTGCGAACGGCAGGCGTCGCCAGTTCCTGTCAATATTCATCCTGTCGGTGGCCGCCATTGCCCTGTTCTACGCACCCGGGGCTGATTCCCGGCCAGCACGAAAACCTGGCCATAGCCGAGTACTGGCGGTGGTGGGTTGTTCACCTCTGGGTAGAGGGCTTCTTCGAAGTCTTTGCCACCACGGTTATTGCCCTGACCTTTGTGCGGCTGGGCCTGCTGCGAGTCAGGTCCGCCACCATGGCAATCCTCTTCACAACGATTCTTTACCTGACCGGCGGAGTTCTGGGAATGTTCCACCATCTGTACTTCTCCGGCACCACGCCCATCGTCATGGTGACCGGCGGGACCTTCAGCGCCCTGGAGTTGATGCCGCTGGCCATGATTGGCTTTGAGGCCTACGAGAACCTGGCAATGACCCGCCGGACTTCCTGGATCCACCATTACAAGTGGCCGGTGTTCTTCTTCATTTCCTCGGCCTTCTGGAACCTGGTGGGCGCCGGCCTGTTCGGGTTTCTCATCAACCCGCCCATCGCCCTGAACTACGTGCAGGGCTTGAACACCACTGCGGTCCACGCCCATGCGGCGCTGTTCGGGTCTATGGGAACCTGGGCCTGACGCTGTTAAGCCTGCGCCTGTTGACGGTGCGGAAGCAGTGGCGGACCGGCACAATATCCTTCGCTTTCTGGACCATTAACATCGGGCTGGGGCTGATGGTGCTGCTCACCCTGTTGCCGGTGGGATTGGCCCAGACCTGGGCCAGCGTGGAGCATGGAATGTGGTATGCCCGCTCCGCTGAATTTCTCCAGATGCCCGTCCTTGAGTTCGCCCGGTGGCTGCGGTCGATTGGCGACACCATATTCGCCGTAGGGAATCTGGCCTTCGGCTGGTTCGTGATCGGCCTGTCCACCGGCTGGTCGGGGGCCGCAGAGAGGGAGGATGTGCCCGTGGTAACGTCAACGGTGTAGACTTGGCCAAAGTCGATCTCCTGGGCCGGCCCCAGGTTATTGGGATGCCGCAACAAGGCAAATTGATCGGAACCCAATTACTTAGCAGCGAGCCTGGTCGTCGGGTTGCAGTCTAACAAGGAGCGTTTATGGTCAATCCCACCCCCGAGCAGCCCCAGGTCATTTCGCACCGGAAAGCGTCGACCATCGCCAGGGAAGTCCACAACTTGATCAGGGCTGGGAACGATCGCCTGGCATGGGAGCGCCTCAGTTGGCTTCACCCAGCAGACATGGGCACGATTTTGGCGGGCCTGCCCAAGGCCAGCAGAGATTCCCTGGTGCGGGTAATGGACCCGGAGACGGTAACCTGGATGCTGCGGCAGATGAACCCGTGGCGGCCGCCAGGGTGGCAACCCGTCTGGGGTCTCAGGCGCTTTCAGGAGTGTTGGGACAGGTCCATCCGAGGAGTGCGCTGAACACCCTGCTGCGACTTTCCCATCACCAGGCCAGCGAAGTGGCCGGTGCGCTGGAACAGATGATTCCCGACTCGGAGGTTCTAGAGTACGAGCCAGGGACGGCCGGGGACCTGATGGTTCCCCAGTTCCCGACGGTGAATGTCAATGGGACGGTCGCGGATGCCCGTGAGAGTCTTCGAGCACTGGAAGAGAATAGCGATCTGTTCAACCGGATTTACGTGGTGGAGGGAACCGGTCAGCTGGCGGGTTAGGTTAGCTTGGTGGACCTGGCCCTGTTCGCTGCGGACACCCCGGTGCGGGACATAGCCGTACCTCCTCCAGCCATCGTCGGTGTGGATACACCGGCGGCGGAGTGTGCTAGGCTAAGGCGTCATTACAATGTGCTGCAACTACCGGTAGTCAGCGAAGGCCGGTTGATTGGTGCAATCCCGCTGGAATTCCTGCTTAGCGCGGTGGTGGAGGAAGATACGAGACAGATGCTGAACGTTGGGGCGGTATCGGGCAGGGCCGACCGGGGCCCAGTGGTTAAGGCGGTGCGGACACGGCTACCCTGGCTTACCGTGAACCTGGCAACTACATTTCTGGCGGCGGCAACCATCAGCCTGTTTGAATCAACCCTGGCCAGGGTTGTCATCCTGGCGGCCTTCCTGCCGGTTGTCGCCGGTCAGGGAGGCATTGGAGGAACTCAAACTCTGACGATGATCGTCAGGGCCATGGCCCTGGGGGAGCTAGTGGGCGTCGGGCCCTTCCGGCTGCTGGCCCAAGAGGCATTCCTGGGGCTCTTGCACGGCGTCTGGCTTGGAGTTCTGGTCAGTGTCATTGCCCTGGTGTGGACTCAGAACACGGGGCTGGCCTTGGTGTTGGGCGTGGCGATGGTGGGAAACATGATAATTGCGGGAGTAGCCGGGGCGGGTGTCCCTTTGTTCCTGCGGGCAGTCGGAGTTGATCCGGCGGTGGCATCGGCGGTGATGGTAACCACCTTCACCGACGTCTTCGGTTTCCTGCTGTTCCTTGGCATTGCCAGCGCCGCCATAAGCCTGATCGTGTAGCCGGGCAATGGCTTTCTGGCTAAAGTCTCGTCCTCCTGCTTCCCACCGGGAGTCACCGAGAGGAGCCCTGCCTTCCTGGTTGCAGGAGAAACGATGGGGCTGGGTCTTGAATACCGTGGAGCGGCATGTGAAAGCCGCATGAACCATGGCGATAGCGATCCACAACCTTAGCCCGAATCCACCGAAAGGAAGTAGCAGAGCCGACCGGACAGGGGATGAGAGGCGAGAGCAAGCGGAGGTGAGGGTTTGAACCGGATGGATCTGGCTGGACGCACGGTGGGGCAGCCACCGCAAGGGGATTATTGACGGGCCGCAGGAGGAACGGTGGGCGAGATCATCATGCAGATTGCAGCCGGAAACGATCAGGAACCGACCTGGGGCAAATAAGCCAGGCGGTTGGGTAGTCCAGCGGATGGGTCAGGCGCCACCGGCGCCGTCAGGAAGGAAGCGGCAGGGAGCGCAATCGAGCCAGTGCGCTGCTGAACTGGGCTTCCCAGGGCCAGCCCCGGGGGAGGTGCAGGGTGAGGTGGCGGGCCTTGCGGGTAAGCCGTCCGGCCAGGGAGAAGAACCGCCGCCGGAGGGTCTTGGTGGTTACTATCTGCTCACCGAGACCGATGCGCGCCGTCCAGCGGGCCAGATTATGCGCCAGCACCTGCACCGCCAGCCAGGCGCCGTTGGCGGCGAAGCGGCCCGAGGGGAGATGGTTCAGACCCACGCCGTACTTGAGGTCTCGGATGGCGTTCTCGATCTCGGCGTGGCGGCGATGGTCGGCCTCCAGTTCCAGGGTGTCCTCGTCCCGGTCGGTGATGAAGCCGTGATAGCTGTAGGAGGCGAAGAGGGCCAGTTGGGACCCGGGCGCGGGCTTCACCCGCCGGACGATGAGCCGCACCGGCGCGGCATCGGGCTCGCTACGGAAAGGTGTGTATTCAGCCTCGGCCACGTCGGCAGCACCGTCCATCCAATAGGGGATGGGCCTCCAGGCATCCTCAGGTATGGCCTCGATGAGCTTGCGCAACTGGGCGTGCTGGCGCACGGTGATGGAGAAGCGGACCTTCATCTTGCGGCAGAGGGCGACGATGGAATGGGTGTAGAAGCCACTGTCGGCCCGCACTGTGAGTTGACCCCTGGCTCCGGCATAACGCACCCGGCCCAGTGTCTCCCGCAGGAAGTGGGCGGCGCCTCGAGCGGTGTTGGCGCGGCCCTCCCGCAGCCGGGCCATCAGGACGTCGCCGGTTCCGGCGGCCACGGCCAGCAGCGGGTGATAGCCCCGCTGGCCAGTGTAGCCATGATGACGGGCGCCCTCCTTGGCCAGGCCGTAGGTTTCGCAGATGGTGGAGTCCAGGTCGATGGTCAGGGGCAAGTCCCCGGGACCAGCCCCAGCGGCCCAGGCCCGGGCCAGCAGTTCCCGGCTCACCCGGTCCAACTGGCGCACGTGGCCCCAGCGAAAGCTGCGCAGGAAGGTGCCCAGAGCCTGCCCCCGCGAAGGCGGGGGGTGGACGGCGCCTTCACCGTGCCGCCCAGCACTGAGGAGGTCCGCCCCGCACGCAGCGCATCGGCGTCGTCAATGCAGTCGCCGCCCGCCAGCGCCGAGGCCACCAGCGTCATTATCTTGTCTCCCGCGTTCGCCCGCCCCGGCGCATCCCCCAGGTCGAGGTGACGGTCAACGAGTTCACGCAGGCCCAGGCGCTGGGCCAGAGTGGCCGGAAGGATCAGCCCGGCATTGTTGACCAGGCGGTGATCGTCGAAGGCGACGTGGATGCGGTCGGGGTGCTCAAGTGGTAGCATCTAAAAGGTGCTCCTTTTCCGGGGTCGGTTTTTGTTGCAAAACCATTATCCCAGATTCAGAGGAGCACCTTCTTGCCCCTTCAGGACGCTAACCTGCTCCACTCTTTCGGTGGATTGGGGCTTAGGCAAACTCTGAATAACTCGTCGACATTGCAGCGAGAGCCGACATACCTGAAGAGGCATCAGTTCTTAAGTGAGCGCCGACACACCCATCCTTACCTTCCCCGGGTCGAGGAGGAAGGGGTATTTCTTGACGTTCCCTAATTTTTGCGCACGGCCAAGAACAATGCGCCGGGGTCGGGACCACGGTACATCGGCCTGGAGCACCGGAGGGCACTCCTGGCGCTATTGAGTTGGCCAGCGTCGGCCTGCCGGTTGGAATCTTGGCCGAAGCTCGCCCGCGGTCCGGGTCAGCGCTGCCCCGTAGAGAAAGATAAGTCCCGCTATGTATGCCCACGTCAGCAGGATCACCACGGAGGCAACAGGCCCATAGATGGAACTCCTGAAGCTCGCAATGCTGGAGTACCAGAAGAACAGGTTCTTCGCTATCTCGAAAAGCAGGACGGCAATCACGGCGCCAAAGGCCGCGTCCTTCCACTCTACATGCTTGTTTGGTATGTTGTGGTAGACGACTGCGAACACAACTGCAGTGAAAACGAACTGCAGCAACTCGGAAATCGTCCCGAACAGCAGCGCCCAATTGTTAGGCACCAGGTCGAAGCTGATTGCGAAATGGAAAACCGCAGTTAGTCCGGCCAACAAGATAAACAGAGCGACCACAATTGATCCTACGCCGGCTTCTTGGAACAGCCTCTTAACCGTCCTCCCCGAATCGACCTCGAACATCCGGTTAACAGCCCGGATCGAGGCCATGAAAAGTCCGTTGGCGCACAGTATCATACCTGCCAGGGCGATGAGCCCGACCGTCAACGATCCGGTAAGCAGATTGCTGATTGCTTCGTGGAAAAGCTCGCCGGAGGATGGAAAGTAGTAGGTGATGGCAGCGGACAACTTCTGTCCCACCACAACCGGGTCCGCAAAGATTGAGAGTCCAAGTATCAACAAGGTGATCAGGGGAAAGAAGGAAAGTACCGTGAAATAGGCAAGGGAACCGGCAAGGTCCAATATTCCAACATTCAACGACAGGCGGGCCGCCCGGTACAGGGCAGCACCACGCCACGCCTTCTGTTTCATGGGAAGTTCGCTCGACAACTGTTCCGCCACCCCGGACAATCCGGCCCGCAGGTGCGGCGGCGCGGCCTGGTGAGACTCCGCAATTGTCTTCAATACGGACCGGCGCACGGAGTCACCATGGGCCCGATCGATCCAGTACCCGGCCACTACTGCCCCGGTGGCCGCCGCGGCTATGGTGTTCGCCTGATCCTCTGAATCTCCACTTGTCTCATGGACGGCGGCGGTGACGGCGTTCTCAGCAACTTTGACAATTTCTGCTCCCCGCCGGCCGATGGCGGCAGCGCGGGAAACCAGAATGCTGGCAGTGTCATGGGCTGCCCCGGCAACGTCGCCGCCGGCGGTTCGCACCCCTGATATCACGCCCCCGAAGGCGCCCCTCGCCACGTCCTCCGCGCCTCCTCCTGCCTCCTCCACCGCCTCGGCGGCGCCTTCAACCGTGGCAGCCACGGCCTCGGGCAAGTCTATGCCTGCGGCAGGGGCGCTCACTATAGCTTGCTCCACGGCAACCCGGCTCGTCTCCACAGGGTCGGCGTTTGCCTTGCTAGCGCCCCTTACCGCTCCCACCACTACAGCTTTGAGTTCAAAAGCCGTTATGTTAAAGAGTTGACTCGTTGCCTCCACCACGCCCACGACAGTGGCTCCAACAAATGCCCGGGTCTCACCGGCTACTCCTACGACAGCAAGGACAGCCCCTTCAGCGGCTTCCAGTGCGAGGCGAACGGACCCATGCCCTGTTGAACGTATGCGGGATACTGCCCGATGGACGGCAGATTGCACGATAGGGCCGCTAAGGTGGCCCGGTTCGCCCAGGTCTCCTCGAAGCAGAGTTTCCCTGATGTGGGAAGCGACCAAACCCTGGTTCTTATCGGGCTGATTCATCGATACCTCTCAGTAAGCCGTGCAATGAGGCTATGGACACCGCAGCGTTGCCTCATCCTCAGAAGCTCCGAGCCAAATGAAGACTTGCTGGATGGATGGCCATACGTTTCACGTGTCAGCGTGGTCCAAAGTGTCGGGCTGGTCTTTTTAACTTGTAACACTGTCTAGCTACTGTCGGGGCACCTTTTCTTCTAGCAACTGGGTAAGTCCCCCTGTTCATTCAACCACCCAGTTATGTTTAGTAAAAGGGGGTCCGCTTCATCATGGATGGAGTCCGTCGCCGCGGTGATAATATGTTTCCTTAATCTTTCTTTAGCTTGGCTTCAAGGTTCTGAAGAAAGATTTCTTCGAAAGCCTGCTCAAGCACCCAATGTACCCGATTCCCACCGCGACCACTGGCGCAACCAGCAGCACAGACCCGAGTTCCGCCAGCAAACCGATGGTGTCCAGAATGCTGATCAGGGGGAATGGGAAAGTGTACGCACGATGAGCAATCCGGCCACCAGGTAGGCTGTACTGCCACACGGGCCAGGGCAAGACCCACCGACGCGATTGTTTTATCGCTATCGAAAAGTCTTTCAGCAGGCTGGCTCTGCCTTCCGATATACCCGTGCAGGAAAGGGACAAAGAATTTCGATCATGAAACTCGGGAGACTGAGAGAATTGCCACTGGCTTTACAGGAAAGCTCATGCCTCCTACCCGGGAGGACGTCCAGGAGAAAAAACTACACGCCAGGTGGACGACCGTCGACCAGTTTATGTCGCGAACTTGGAGTAGGCATTGGTTCAAGCAAAATGCTGCTCTAAGAAGCCAGCAACATGCCTGACCTTAGCGGTCCGGTTCCTTAGATAAACATCGACATGTTCCGCCCCTGTACCAACCGGTTCCGGTCACCGGGGTTATTGGACACACGGTGTGGGGCCCCCGTCCATTTTCCCTATGTGATCGCGTCACACGGCCCATGCATAAAGTATACCGGCTTGGAGCTCGGGTTGATCATCTCCACCGGCCTTACTCGCCGGAAGACGTTATGGAAAAGGATGCGACCATACACCATGATGGAGAAGGCGAACCAGTGTCGCAAATAGATTCTCCAGGGTCTGGTATGAATCAGGCGGATGTCAGAAACGTAGTCCATAAATCCGCCGCCACTAATAATGAACGGACATCTGGGAAACTTCCGGACGAGTTACTGCCCATATACCGACGGCCAAATTCTCGGCGCAGCGCTTGGCGGCGTCAGCTATTGGGTGAGCGCCTGCACCCCCAAACGAATTGTTCCTCTCGAGGGGGCAAACGACTTGGTCAGAAGTTCCCTGGGTACTTGCGCAGCCACAAGTATGGTCGCGCTCGCACCCAGTGAAAAGCCCAACTTGATATGGGAAGGACGGCAAGAGGCATGGCAAGGATTTTCATGGCGCGCCGTTCGGCTATTTGCCGGCCGCCTGCTCCAGCTGCCTTTGCTCCAGCCAGTTCAGACTGGACTCAGATTCCACCAATTCGTCGTCAAAGAAGCCGTGGCCCCGTTTCACCAGGTTCAACCCTTCATAGAACAACAGCCAAGCGATGTGCCGCACAACTTCATCTGGTACTCCGTTCGGGTAGAAGGAACGAGGGTTCATATCTGGGTCGGCGTTGACGTAGTCGATGGCATAGAAATTGCCGTCTTCATGCAAGCAGATTTCTGAGGTGAACTTTTTCATCTGGGAAACCTGCGCGATTCCCCGCATTATCTTTCGGAGTGGGGCCAGCTTATAGGTGCTCATCTGGGCCGGTGTCACCAACTGATAGTCATGAGTAACAGGATTCCACCAGCAGGGAATAACCTCGCGGCAGATATGGAACAGCCTGAACCAGCCTAGATGGTTACCCACGTTTACCGGTCGCAGACGTTTCTGAATGAGAAATGCATCGGAATTGGGAGCCTGTTCCGCAGACCAGTGCAGGGCTTCCTCGGAGTGGGCGTCCACCTCCACGCCCACTCCGGAATCACCCCAGGCCGGTTTAACCACGAAGGGCACCCCCAACCGTTCCTTGATTCTGTCGGTAATCTTGTAGGTATCCAGTTCAGACCGATCAACAATTATGGTATCCGGCACCGGTATTTCGTTATAGACCAGCATCTGGTGGAATCGGCCCTTGTGGGCGGCCTTGGCGGTGAGGTCGGGATCGTCAATTACATGGCCGTGCTGCCGTTTAACCTCGCGGGCGAGCGACAGGTAGGGATCATTCTCGACTGTCTGATTCGCGGTCAAGTCGAGCAGGACGCGCACCGAAATCTCCTTGGCCCGAAGTTTCTGGTAAAACTCGTTGACCCAGGTATCGTTTACCAGAAAGAAGCTGATGTTCATCTGTCCGCATAATTCGCGCATCTTGTGGGCAAAGAAATGATAGTTAGGGAAGGGGCTGGAGAGAACAATGTCGATGGATTCCGGCATGAATATCCTCCTGAATACATTGGCCTGTATGAATAAAAAAAATATGCCTATGGGCTGACTCCGTCGAGTCGACACATAGGCTACTACTTACCCACTGATATTGGTTATTGCCTCTTGTTGCTACTTATGGCTATTTTCGGCAGACGTACATTCCCCAACCCAGCTCCCCCTGCTGGATTGCCTCAACCATCCGGTCGAAGGCAAAAGAGAGGGTAGAGAAGGTATCCGGGTCATGTTCCTGCTGTCCCTGGGCCATCCGGCCAAGGCAGTAATAGCTTTTTCGCAGATTTTCCGAAAGGTCGAATGCCTCCATGACCTCAAAACCTGCATTTCGCAAAGCTTCCTGGTAGCCCTGGAAGCTGAAATCGGTGTCGAAAAGCAGGCAGTCGTAAACGTACTTTCTTGCCGTCTCGCTGATACTTGGCCGGGGCCCGATGAGGTCATCAAATACCAAGCACCCCCCGGCTCAGGCACCCGGTAGGCCTCCGCCAGGGCTTTTCCTTGTCGTGGGTGTGATATATGGTCGCCTGGCTCCAGACGTGACTGAATGTCCCATCTTCCTGCGACAACTCCGTGGCGGAACCCTTCACGAAAGAGATCAGTGGCTGCAGGTCAACAGCCTGCGAGCAGTGGGCTGAAGAGACTGAAAGTCGCTTAGCCTGTTAAGCCGGGCCATTCCCATTCTGGCGATTCATGTTGAGGAATTCGCCGTGCCCTTGCCTTACCGCTCTTCCCGTCGGTCGGTCGTCGCGGATTCAACCACCACCCGAACCCCCTGGATGGTCCCGGTTACCGCGTCCCGCACCGCATCTCCGGCCGCGTCGCTGACGTCATAGGCGGCTTCCACTGCTCCTGTGGCAACGGCAGAGGCTGCTTTTTCGGCATCGGTGCCCACGTTTCTGGCAGCATCAATTGAACCGCGAACCGCCGCCAC
Organism: Dehalococcoidia bacterium; assembly: GCA_965215975.1. Lineage (GTDB taxonomy): Bacteria > Chloroflexota > Dehalococcoidia > Lucifugimonadales > UBA3495 > Bin22. The sequence goes on from OZ244136.1 coordinate 3,376,378, forward strand.
CGATATGCTGGCCAGATCCCCACCAACCGCTGCGGCGCTGCTGATCAATTGCCGAGAGGTATCCCGGGCAGCAGTCGTCACGTCGCCGCCTGTGCCGGCCACCGCGGCGATCACCCCGGAAATAGTACCCTGGGCCGCTTCAGTGAACGATCCGCCCACGTCTCTAACGCCGTCTATGGCCCCACGAGTCACCTGGACCACAGATTCCTCGGCGGCCAGGCCCGCGGATGCGCCGCCCCGCAAGGCACCCTCTACGGCGTTCTGGGTCGCCGTGCCCAGTTCGGCCCAGCATCGCTGGAACCGCGAATTGCCCCGACAACCACATCGTGGAGCATCGTGGTCGTGGCCGTGGCGACTTGTCCCACTCCCTGAATAACCCAGATAGCAGAATCGCGGATTACCGCCCCCGCTTCGCCGCCAACGTTTCCTACGGCCTGAAGGACACCTACTACCGTGTCCTGGGCAAGATGGCCCACTTCTCCGCCAACCGTGCGGGCGGTCCGAAGAGCGTTTACTATTGTGTCGCGGACAACATCGACCGCGACGTTAGTAATATGGCCGGTGCCCTGCAAGGTACCCGCCAACGAATCCCTGGCCATCGATCCTATCCTTTCCTTCCCAAGCTCCAAGCCATTTACATCACCTCTTCCCAAAAATGATTCAGACGATTAGCTGGGCAACTACTGTTAACTGTCCGGACCTTGATTCTAATCAACTATTGCTGGACAGAGTAATCACCTCAGCACCTGCCGATCCGCGCCGAAAACCCTACCTAGAAATCTGGCCGGAAACTGGCTTCAGCCGGGTGGTCAGCTATACTTGGGGCATCAAGAAATAGCGAGGAATGATAGTGCTGGGAGAGCGTTCAGATCAGAGGGGTCTCTGGGAAGCGGACCGGTTGTACCTGGACCACGTGGGGCGGGACACCTTCTACGGTCTGCTGGCCTCGCTGCGGGGCCGGTTGTTCCGAGACGCCGATTTCGCCGAGTTCTACTGCCCGGACAACGGCCGGGACAGCGTGCCGCCCAGCCTGCTGGCGACGGCGCTGCTGCTCCAGTCCCACGACAAGGTGAGCGACGCCGAGGCCAAGGCCAGAGCTGACTTTGACCTCCGCTGGAAAGTGGCCCTGGGGATTGAGGTGGAGGACCGGCCCTTCGCCAAGAGCACATTGCAGGTGTTCCGCGCCCAGCTGATCCTGCACGACAAGGTGCGGGAGGTGTTCGAGTCCAGCCTGCGGCTGGCCCGGGAGTCGGGCTACCTGAAAAAGCGGAGCATGCGGGTGGCGCTGGACACGACCAACATCCTGGGGCGGGGCGCGGTGAAGGACACCTGCAACCTGTTGGCCGACGGGATCGTCCAACTGCTGCGGACGCTGGCGGCAGTGGAGAAGATCACCGTCAAAGAATGGGGCAAGGCCCAGGGATACGGGCGGTACCTTGCCTCCAGCATCAAGGGCGAGGCCGCCATCGACTGGAGCGACAAACGGGCGCGGCAGACCCTGCTGGCCGAGATTGTGAGAGACGCGGACCGGTTGTTGGAGTTGTCGCGGCAGGCGCAGGGGGAGTTGTCCGAGAATGGTGAGGAGCGGCAGCGGATCGTGACGGCGGCGGAACTGCTGGGGCAGTTGCTGCTCCAGGACGTGGAACGAGTTGAGGGCGGCGTGAGCCTCAAGGACGGGGTGAGCAAGGACCGGATGATGTCGGTGCATGATCCGGAGATGCGCCACGGCCACAAGAGCAGCAGCCGGCGCTTTGACGGGCACAAGGCGGCGATTGTGGTGGATACCGATTCCCAGCTGATCACCGCCGTGGCGGTACTGCCCGGCAACGCTCCGGACAACCTGGGGGCGCTGGAACTGGTGGAACAGAGCGAGGCCAACACCGGTGTACCGGTGCAGGAGGCCATGGGCGACGCCGCCTATGGGGACGGAGCTACCAGGCAGACCTTCGCCGATGTGGGCCGCAAGCTGGTAGCCCGGGTGCCAGGCCGGCCCGACCGGAAGCACTTTCCCAAGGATGACTTTGTCATCGACCTGGCCGCGGGCAGTTGCACCTGTCCGGCGGGACAGGTCACCCACACCATCGTGCCAGCGGGAAAGCGGACGGATGCCGCGGGGCGGGTATACCGCTGGCAGGCCTTCCAGTTCGACGGGGCCGAATGCCGGACATGTCCACTGCGGTCCCAGTGCATCGCAGCCAAGGGCAGGAAGGGACGGCGGGTGCTGATCCATCCCCAGGAAGGCCTCCTGCAGGAGGCACGGGCGTTGCAGCAGAGCGCCGCCTACGACGAATATCGAGCGCGACGCGTGGCGGTGGAACACCGGTTGGCCCGACTGGTCCAGTTGGGGATTCGGCAGTCCCGCTATTTCGGCAGGGTCAAGACGCGATTCCAGCTGTACCTGGCGGCTACAGTGGCCAACCTGACCCTGGTGGCGGGCAAAAGCGGGCTGTCGGACAGTGTCGGCGGAGGAGCGGAAGCCCACCGCGCCGTCCTCAGTGCCGTCCCCAGTGATGTCCAGGCTGTTTCCCACGGTGTTGTCGCCAATGCTACGGCCATTTTCGGCGCGGTCCGGCTCGGAATACTGTGGACCGTGATTCTGCTCAAGCCGGCTTTACTGCCGAAATCCCTCTCCCCAACCAGGGCTTTTCGGCCCGGTTTCTAGTGTGGTGTAACTGAAGTCAGTTGTAATAGTATTCACGATGAGGTATCCTCCGGGTTAGCAATCCAGAGGAGGATGACCATGGCAATCGGACGACCAATGCCGCCGGTAATTTTGGATGAGGTGGAGCGTGAAGCCCTGGTACGGTGGGTTCGCCGTCCGAAAACGGCGCAAGCTTTGGCGCTGCGGGCCAGAATGATTTTGGGCTGTGCCGAAGGCCGCAGCAATACCACGGTGGGCGCCGACCTGGGAGTGTCCGATGAGACGGTGGGGAAGTGGCGTTCCCGCTTCCTGGAACGGAGGCTGGACGGACTGTCGGACGAACCGCGCAGCGGACGGCCTCGAGCGGTTACCGATGACCACGTGGAGCGTGTGATTACGCTGACGCTGGAGACCACCCCCAAGGACGCGACCCACTGGAGCACCCGGTCCATGGCCCAGCGCAGCGGGCTGAGCCACAACACGGTCAGCCGCATCTGGCGAGCCTTCGGATTGCAGCCCCACCGCACGGAGACCTTCAAGTTGTCGGCAGACCCCTTCTTCATCGAGAAGGTCAGGGACGTTGTGGGGCTATACCTCAACCCGCCGGATCGGGCGTTGGTCCTGTGCGTGGACGAGAAGTCCCAGATCCAGGCGTTGGATCGCACCCGTCCGCTATTGCCCATGCGCCCGGGACAGGTGGAACGGCGCACCCATGATTACGTGGATTACCTGCGTCACGGCACCACTTCGCTGTTCGCCGCCTTGGACACCAGGACCGGCAAGGTGATTGGTCGTTGCCACCAACGGCACCGGGCCGTGGAGTTCCGCAAATTCCTCGATACCATCGAGGCTGAGGTGCCCGCCAACCTCGACGTCCACCTGATCGCGGACAACTACGCCACCCACAAGACGGCGCTGATCCGCAACTGGCTGGCCAAGCGGCCCCGCTTCCATATGCACTTCACACCCACCAGCGCCTCCTGGCTGAACCTGGTGGAGCGCTGGTTCGGTCTGCTCACCGAAAAGCAGTTGCGCCGCGGCGTGCATCGGAGCAGCGCCGAACTGGAGGCTGCCATCTACCGCTATCTGGACGTCACCAACGAAGATCCCCAACCTTTTGTCTGGACCCAGACCGCCGACCAAATACTGGCCAACGTTGCCCGCTTTTGCCAACGTACTTTGGATACAGGACACTAGGGGCTCTTCCCCATACCTCTACAATCCACAGTCGCCCGTGGGCCAGATATGCGCACACACTTACCGCCAAGGCAACTAGACCGTTACGAACTGGTACGGCAAGCGGACCATTTTTTCATGGGCCATACAATTCGCTGCCGCAGTCTGCGCTGACAAGAGAGTTTAAGGGCCGAAGTTGATATAGAAAAGAGGTCGGAGGGCAAACGGGTTGGTGGGGGTAGCGAGCCTGGCTGAACGGGCAGAGTAAAAGGGTGACACTTTGGTGGAGCTGGGGGGACTCGAACCCCCTACCTCTTCAATGCCATTGAAGCGCTCTCCCAGCTGAGCTACAGCCCCACTCTTTGTGGGACGTCCGAAAACGTCGCTATAGGATAGCAAAACCCGGCTGCTGCTGCAACCGGGTTTCTCCGGTGATCGGTGGTTCCTCGAGTTTTGCCGTTAGCCCTGGCGCACGAACTTAACAACGGTTCGGCCAGTACTGCCCTCGTAAGGTTCAACCACGTAAATGTCCTTCTGCGAGTCTACCCAGATTCCATGGCAGGAGCGATGGGTCAATGAACCCCACTGCGCCAGTAATTCGCCTTCCAGGTTAAGAATGCTTACCAGGCCACCATTGTGCTCGGCCACGTAGACTATGTCCTCGTCGTCAACATAGATAACGGCGGGGCCAATCAGCTTGGTAGGGAAGTCGGTAACGTGTTCGCCTTCCTGGTCAAATACCTGGATGCGGTCGTTCTCGCGGTCTGCGATCAACAGTCGACCACGAGGATCAATCCACGCCCCGTGGGGCAAGTTGAACTGTCCAGGTCCCGAACCTGGACCACCCCAGGACTTTATCAGCTCACCTTCAGGAGTGAACTTGTGAACCCGGGCGTTTGCGTAGCCGTCGGCAATGAACACTTCGCCCGCTTCATTTACCGCGATGCCCGCCGGCAGGTTGAAGGGCTCCGCACCACGGACCACATCGGGCCAGGCATTGGAGCTGAACACTGTGTTGTCCACGCCCGTGTCAGAACGGTAGCCCTCGGTCCCGATAGTCATCAGCAGTTCACCGTCTGACGTGAACTTCATTATCTGGCCACCGTTCCGCTCGACAAGCCAAACATTGTCCTGAGCATCGATGAATATGGCGTGGGGGAACAGAAACAGGCCCGCGCCCCAGGAATTCAGGTAATTTCCTTCCCGATCGAAAATCATTACCGGATGCTCGGGGTCGCGATTGAAGCAATAAACGCGGTCCTGGGAATCTCCGTAAACCGCCGCAGCGGGCATGGACCAGCCTTCTGGCACCTTGGCCCAGTCGGTATGCATTTCGTATGTGTACTTCCCGTTGCCGACGGTGGTTCTAGTCGTCACGGTGTGCCTCCTTCAATGTCGCTTGTTTCAGTATAAGGTGTACAGGCCCTGATTATGACAAGGTTACCCGGACAGGTCAATTAGACCGCAGTTTGTGGCCGTGTTTCGACGTGATGACGCGGGTATCGGCAACATTCCCCATAAGGTAAACTGGAACTATAGAAGTATAGTTGTCCAAACATACATTGGAGCATTGAAATGGCAGAGGGAACTTACGAATTCTCGACAGAAGAAGTGCTCGAACAACTGAGACGGCAAGCCGAAATTCGCTGGGGACCGGATTATGTAAAGGAACACCAGGCCTTACTGCAGCAGACTGCCGATTACATTGTTAATATCGCTGGCCACCCGCCGGCCACGGAGACGGAACCCGGATTCTACCAGTAGAATTACCAGTTTGGAGATCGCTGGTTGCCGAAATATCATCGTGGACAGGAGGAGACCATGGCCGAGCTATACACCCTCAGCGTATTCGAAGCCGCCGAGCAAATTCGCAACGGATTGTTGTCGCCAGGCGACTACGCCGGCGCATTGCTCGACCGCATTGATGCCCATGACCCCGACCTGCAAGCCTGGGTCACCATTGACCGGGAGGCGGTAATCAGCGACGCCCGCCAAAGGGAGCAGGACCTGGGCATGGCAATATCAAACACTATGCACGGAGTTCCGGTGGGATTGAAGGACATCTTTTACACGGCGGGAATGAAGACCACCGCATGCTCCAGAATCTATGCTGACTTTGTGCCCGACTATGACGCCACCTGCGTCACCAAGCTTAAGGAAGCGGGCGCCATCATAATGGGGAAGGCAGTAACCACCGAGTTTGCAACTTCAGACCCGTCGCCATCCAGGAACCCCTGGAACCGGGAACACACTCCGGGCGGTTCGAGCAGCGGGTCGTCAGTAGCGGTCGCCGCCGGAATGTGTCCGGCAGCCCTAGGTTCCCAGACCGGCGGCTCCACGTGCCGGCCCGCCGCTTATAACGGAATCGTTGGCCTGAAGCCAACTTACGGTCGTATCAGCCGCTACGGAGTGGTGCCCGTAAGTTGGTCCCTGGACACCGTTGGTATCCTGGTACGAACCGTGACCGATGCGGCGATCATGTTGCAAGCCATGGCCGGTCACGACCCCAATGACCCGGGTTCAGCCGAAGTACCCGTTCCAGATTTTCTGGAGGAAATGGGCCGAAATAGCGGGCCACCAAGATTGGGACTCCTCAAGCAGGGATACTTCTTTGACCGTTCGACCGAGGAAGTCCGTCAACATACTCTCAACGTGGCCGCACAATTGGCACAGGCTGGTGCAGTCATCGAGGAGGTGGAATTGCCCGAAAGTTTCGAAGCCGCTCCAGACGTTCAAAGAGTAGTAATGAACGTGGAGTGCGCGGCCTTTCACGAGGAATTCTTTCGGCATCGGGCCGACGAATATGGTCCCAGACTAAGGGCCAATATCGAAATGGGGCAGCTGATTCCCAGCGTTACTTACCTGCATGCCCAGCGCCTGCGCCGGGAATTCCGGCGAGACCTCTCCGCACTGGCCGGCAACGTTGATGCCCTGCTCATGCCCGCCACTCCGGCGCCGGCTCCCAGGGACCTGGACACAACTGGGGATGCAGCTTTTCAGGCTCCCTGGACCTCCGCCGGACTGCCCACAATAGTGGTTCCCTCTGGCCTGAGCGAGGAAGGGCTGCCCCTTGGCGTACAGTTTGCTGCTACGCCTTTCGAAGAGGGAAAGTTGCTGGGGGTGGCTCGCTGGTGTGAAGCGGCGTTGAACTTGGACTTGCGCCCGCCGGATTACAGTTAAGCGCCTGTAAATGAGTCCTTACGGAACCAGCCCCACTTCCTACGACTTTGTAGTCGTTGGCGGAGGCTCCGCAGGCCTGACGGCCGCCAGATTTGCCGCCCGGCTGGGCCGCAGAGTTGCCATCATCGAGGCAGACCGTCTCGGCGGAGATTGCACCTGGACAGGTTGTGTCCCCAGCAAAGCGCTAATCAGGGCAGCCCTGACCGCCCACACTGTTCGTAAGCCCGAATCCACCGATGGGAGGCGTGAAGGCCAGGCAAGTTGGGATGAGGGAGCCTACCAGGGAGAAAGCCTGGGCTCCATGGGGACCGATGTGACACGGCAGAGGGTTTTCAGTAGCCGCACCGGGCTTCGAGAGCGGTCTGGGAACGCTGGGAATCGCGTGATAGTGACATTGGACGCAGCAGGATACGCTCGCGGCGCGGGCGGACGCGAGTTTGGAGGCGTTGGGTCGGTTGCGGATAGCGCCGTCAGGACGGGAGCGGCAGGGCGCGCAATCGGGCCAGGGCGCGGCTGAACTGGGTTTCCCAGGGCCAGCCCCGGGGAAGATGCAAAGTGAGTCTGCGCGCCGAGCGGGTAAGCCGTCCGGCCATAGAGAAGAAGCGTCGCCGCAGGGTCTTGGTGGTCACCAGTTGCTCGCCCAGACCGATGCGCGCTGCCCAACGGGCCAGATTATGCGCCAGCACCTGGACGGCCAGCCAGGCGCCGTTGGCGCAGAAGCGGCCCGAGGGGAGATGGTTGAGCCCCACGCCGTACTTCAGGTCCCGGATGGCATTCTCGATCTCGGCGTGGCGGCGGTGGTCGGCCTCCAGTTCCAGGGTGTCGCCGTCGCGGTCGGTGATGAAGGCGTGATAGCTGTAGGTGGCGAAGAGGGCCAGTTGGGAACCGGGCGCGGGCTTCACCCGCCGGACGATGAGCCGCACCGGCGCAGCATCGGGCTCGCTACGGAAAGGTGTGTATTCAGCCTCGGCCACGTCGGCGGCGCCGTCCATCCAATAGGGGATGGGCCTCCAGGCATCCTCAGGTATGGCCTCGATGAGCTTGCGCAACTGGGCGTGCTGGCGCACGGTGATGGAGAAGCGGACCTTCATCTTGCGGCAGAGGGCGACGATGGAATGGGTGTAGAAGCCGCTGTCGGCCCGCACCGTGAGTTGCCCCCTGGCCCCGGCATAACGCACCCGTCCCACCGTCTCCCGCAGGAAGTGGGCGGCGCCCCGGGCGGTGTTGGACCGGCCCTCCCGCAGACGGGACATCAGCACGTCGCCGGTTCCGGCGGCCACGGCCAGCAACGGGTGATAGCCCCGCTGGCCGGTGTAGCCATGGTGTCGCGCCCCCTCCTTGGCCAGCCCGTAGGTCTCGCAGATGGTGGAGTCCAGGTCGATGGTCAACGGCCCGTCGCCGGGTCCGGCACCGGCGGCCCAGGAACGGGCCAGCAACTCGCGGCTTACTCGGTCCAACTGGCGGACGTGGCCCCAGCGGAAGCTGCGCAGGAAAGTGCCCAAGGTGGAGGGCGCTTTGACCATGCACCCCAGCACTGAGGAGGTCCGCCCCGCACGCAGCGCATCGGCGTCGTCAATGCAGTCGCCACCAGCCAGGGCGGAGGCCACCAGCGTCATTATCTTGTCTCCGGTGTTGGCTCGGCCTGGGGCCCGGCCCAGGTCCAAATACCGGTCAACCAGTTGGGGTAAGCCCAGGTGCTGGGCCAGGATGGCCGGAAGGATCAGCCCGGCATTGTTGACCAGGCGGTGGTCGTCGAAGGCGATTTGGATGCGGTCGGGGTGCCCAAGTGGTAGCATCTAAAAGGTGCTCCTTTTCCGGGGTCGGTTTTCCGATCAAAAACCATTATCCCAGATTCAGGGGAGCACCATCTTACCCCTTCAGCACCTCTTTATTCCCCACTCCTTCGGTGGATTCGGGGTAAGGCGCGGGATTTCGGCATCGAGACTTCCGAAACTTCAGCCAATTTCCCAGCGATTATGGCCCGGATTGGCTCCGTCATAGACGAGATTTACCTTCCTGAAACTCCGGAAGCTCTGCAGGCCGAGGGCATTGACACTTACTTCGGAAGTGCCGAGTTTCTTGACCCATACACGGTGCTGGCCGGTGACACAGCGATTCGCTTCAGGAAGCTCCTGATATGCACCGGTGCCTCTCCTTCCGTTCCACCCATTAAGGGACTGGACCAAACCCGTTTCCTTACCTACGAATCCCTGTGGGGGCTGGAAACTCAGCCAGATCACCTTTTGGTGGTCGGTGGGGGGCCCATAGGCTGCGAGCTAGCCCAGGCTTTTCGGCGCCTCGGGTCTGATGTGACTCTCTTTGAAGCCACGGAGAAATTGCTGGGACAAGACGAGCCGGAAGTCTCCGAACTCGTTGCGAATGCCTTGTCATCTGAAGGCGCAGGAATCGAACTAGGGCATCCAGTAAATTCGGTTTCAGCTACTGGGGCGAAAGTTCGTTTGGTTTCTAAGGGCAGCGAATGGATTGGCGATCGACTGCTTGTCGCCACCGGGCGCGCTCCAAGAGTACAAGGCATGAAGCTGGAGAACGCTGGAGTCGACTATTCGCCAAGAGGCATCAAGGTAGACGGTTCTTTGCGTACTTCCCGGCATCACATCTTTGCTGCCGGAGACTGCACAGGTGCCTTCCAATTTACGCACTATGCGGGCTGGCAGGGATTCATGGCTGCTCGAAATGCGCTGCTGCCGGGCAGGTCTCGGAGCGAAATGGACAACGTGCCCCGGGCGACATTCACCGACCCGGAGATTGCTCAGGTGGGCCTCACGGAAATTCAGGCCAGGGAACAATATGGCGAATCCGTCAAGACGGTCATATGGCCCCTGGAAAAGACGGACCGGGCGGTTATCGACCAAGCAAAGAGGGGATTCATCAAAGCGGTAACTGACGCTAAGGGACGGGTCCTAGAAACCGGGCCGAAAAGCCCTGGTTGGGGAGAGGGATTTCGGCAGTAAAGCCGAGGCGAACAGAATCTTGGACCATAGTTGTCCGAGTCGGACCGCGCCGAAAATGGCCGTAGCATTGGCGACAACATCGTGGGAAACAGCCTGGACATCACTGGGGACGGCACTGAGGACGACGCGGTGGGCTTCCGCTCCTCCGCCGACACTGTCCGACAGCCCGCTTTTGCCCGCCACCAGGGTCAGGTTGGCCACTGTAGCCGCCAGATACAGCTGGAATCGCGTCTTGACCCTGCCGAAATAGCGGGACTGCCGAATCCCCAACTGGACCAGTCGGGCCAACCGGTGTTCCACCGCCACGCGTCGCGCTCGATATTCGTCGTAGGCGGCGCTCTGCTGCAACGCCCGTGCCTCCTGCAGGAGGCCTTCCTGGGGATGGATCAGCACCCGCCGTCCCTTCCTGCCCTTGGCTGCGATGCACTGGGACCGCAGTGGACATGTCCGACATTCGGCCCCGTCGAACTGGAAGGCCTGCCAGCGGTATACCCGCCCCGCGGCATCCGTCCGCTTTCCCGCTGGCACGATGGTGTGGGTGACCTGTCCCGCCGGACAGGTGCAACTGCCCGCGGCCAGGTCGATGACAAAGTCATCCTTGGGAAAGCGCTTCCGGTCGGGCCGGCCTGGCACCCGGGCTACCAGCTTACGGCCCACATCGGCGAAGGTCTGCCTGGTAGCTCCGTCCCCATAGGCGGCGTCGCCCATGGCCTCCTGCACCGGTACACCGGTGTTGGCCTCGCTCTGTTCCACCAGTTCCAGCGCCCCCAGGTTGTCCGGAGCGTTGCCGGGCAGTACCGCCACGGCGGTGATCAGCTGGGAATCGGTATCCACGACGATGGCCGCCTTGTGCCCGTCAAAGCGCCGGCTGCTGCTCTTGTGGCCGTGGCGCATCTCCGGATCATGCACCGACATCATCCGGTCCTTGCTCACCCCGTCCTTGAGGCTCACGCCGCCCTCAACTCGTTCCACGTCCTGGAGCAGCAACTGCCCCAGCAGTTCCGCCGCCGTCACGATCTGCTGCCGCTCAGCGCTGTCCTCGGGCAACTCCCCCTGGGCCCGCCGCGATAATTCCAGGAGCCGGTCCGCGTCTCCCACAATCCCAGCCAGCAGCGCCTGCCGCGCCCCCTTGTCGCTCCAGTCGATGGCGGCCTCGCCCTTGATGCTGGAGGCAAGGTACCGCCCGTATCCCTGGGCCTTGCCCCATTCTTTGACGGTGATCTTCTCCACTGCCGCCAGCGCACGCAGCAGCTTGACGATCCCGTCGGCCAACAGGTTGCAGGTGTCCTTCACCGCGCCCCGACCCAGGATGTTGGTCGTGTCCAGCGCAACCCGCATGCTCCGCTTTTTCAGGTAGCCCGACTCCCGGGCCAGCCGCAGGCTGGACTCGAACACCTCCCGCACCTTGTCGTGCAGGATCAGCTGGGCGCGGAACACCTGCAATGTGCTCTTGGCAAAGGGCCGGTCCTCCACCTCAATCCCCAGGGCCACTTTCCAGCGGAGGTCAAAGTCAGCTCTGGCCTTGGCCTCGGCGTCGCTCACCTTGTCGTGGGACTGGAGCAGCAGCGCCGTCGCCAGCAGGCTGGGCGGCACGCTGTCCCGGCCGTTGTCCGGGCAGTAGAACTCGGCGAAATCGGCGTCCCGGAACAGCCGGCCCCGCAGCGAGGCCAGCAGACCGTAGAAGGTGTCCCGCCCCACGTGGTCCAGGTACAACCGGTCCGCTTCCCAAAGACCCCTCTGATCGGATCGCTCTCCCAGCACTATCATTCCTCGCTATTTCTTGATGCCCCAAGTATAGCTGACCACCCGGCTGAAGCCAGTTTCCGGCCAGATTTCTAGGGGCTACGGTAGTGAGCCCAAGGGCCGGCGAGCTGATTCACGAGTGGGCATTAGCCATCGACCATAGGCTCAAATTGGGGGATCTGGCTGATACCTTGCACGTTTATCCCACGTACTCAATGAGCACTATGCAAATGGCCGCCGAGCACCGGGTCTCCCGATTGCTGGACGGCCTTAGCGGCAATATTATTAGGGCCCTGACCCGACTTGGCAATCAGTCCCGCCGGTGAAACTCTCCCCAGTTGCTACACCGGCGGGCGGATTTCAAACCAGCGGGACGCCTGTTCGTAGCTATAGGCGACCCGAAGCACCGTTGCCTCGTCAAAAGGCTTTCCCGCTATCTGCAGGCCAATGGGAAGGCCTTGGGAAGAAAACCCGCCGGGCACCGAAACAGCAGGGAGGCCGCTCGCGTTAAAGGGGCCAGTAAAGCTGGGGCCCGCCAAGGTGGAGGATCCTGTATATCCCTCAAAGGCTGCTGCGGGTTTTGGGGACGTCGGAGTGACCAGCACATCAACTTCCCTGAGCACATCGGCCATTTCCCGCTTTATCAACCGGCGCACCCGTTGAGCCTGTATGTAGTCGCTAATGGTCAGCAGACCACCCAGGAGGAACCGGTTCCGCACCATATCGCCGTAATCGTGGCGGCGCGTCTTCAGATTCTGCTCATGGTAGGCGAAGGCTTCACCCATCATTATGGCCTGGTTGGCAAAACGCGACTGCTCAACGTGCGGTATGTCCACATCCCTGACTACCGCGCCCAACTCTGCCATAACCTCCAGGCCTCTTTCGATGGCTGCCAGGGTTTCGGGCTCCACGTCCGGGCCGGACTCGAAGAAGTAGCGGCGCGGGACACCGATCGTCATTCCCTTTATGCCGTCCTTGAGGTTAACCGTGTAGTCCGCGACAGGCGCAGTCGAGGTAGTAGGGTCTTTGGGATCGTGGCCAGCCAGTGCCTGCAACATCAACGCATTGTCTTCCACCGTCCAGGTCATCGGCCCACAATGGTCCTGCGACCAGGACAGCGGCACAACGCCATAATTGCTAACCCGGCCATAAGTGGGTTTGATGCCAACTATGCTGCACATGGAGGCCGGCCCACGGATAGACCCACCGGTGTCTGAACCCAGGGCGCCCATGCACAGACCTGCAGCTACGGCAGATCCGGAACCACTGCTGGAGCCACCCGGAATGTGGTCCAGGTTCCAGGGATTGCGGGCCGGAGGGAAAAGGCTGGAGGCATCCGGGCCGCCAAGCGCAAATTCGTGCATCGCCAGCTTGCCCAGCAAAATGGTGCCGGCGTCATTCAGCTTTGCTACAGTGGTAGCGTCCTCGGTTGGCACGCGATCCGGGGTGACCCTGGACATGGCAGTTGTCAAAATACCGGCAGTGTCGTAAAGGTCTTTTAGGCCTATGGGAATTCCGTGAAGTGGTCCACGGTAGTTGCCACGCAGAATATCCGCCTCAACTTCCCTGGCCTGAGCCAAAGCTCGCTCGGGCAAGGGGGTAACGTAGGCGTGAAGCGTGCTGTTCAGAGTCTCGATCCGGTCCAAATAAGCCCTTACCAACTCTACCGGGGACAATTGCCGATTCCCCAGCAATGCACTTGCTTCGGAAATAGTCAGATAGCAAAGTTCAGACGCGTTAGAACTCACTGCGACCCCCGCATACCCGAATAGCCTTCAGTAATAGGGAACTTACCCTCTTCATTGCCGCTGCCTAATTCCAGTCCGGATCAAAGATTTCGGCCGGCAAGTCCAGTTGCAATGACGGATCGTGGAGCGCATCCAACTGTCCCAACAATTGTTGGTACATGGGAAGCAAGTGGTCAAGCTCCGACTGGTCCAGTTCCAACCCAGCCCGCTGGACAACTATGCGAAACTGTTCCATGGTCATTGGTTCCGGTTGGGACGTGCTCATTGTTATCCCCCTGAACCCAGGTGAGAGGATATCCTGCGTCCATGCAGGTCACTTTGAAGCTGTAATCCTCATCCCAGTAACCTAGAAAACTGCAATGGGATTCACCGGCGAACCGGTGGTATTGTGCAGGCGCAGCGGACCAATTGACACCAGGAACTCCCAGCGGTTGCGCTGGCGACAGGCTTCTGCCACGTCTTCCAGATTTGCATTGTCCAGGATCCAAAGCCCCATGGCCGTAATCCCGACCTGGTGAATTGGCTGCAACACCCGAGAGTACTGGGGAGGGCTAACGTCATTCCCAGTGTCGGAACCCAAAACCGCTATTCCCCGTTCGTGGAACAGAGGCAGGCAGGCCGCCTGGCAGGCAGTAGAGCCGGCCGAACGCTCTACGGGGCCCTCAACACCGCGGCGGTGGAGTTGCCCCGTCCGGACCAGCAGGATATCTCCCTCTTCTACTTTGAACCCGCACCTTTCTTCGGCTGCCAGAATATCCTCAGGCATCACGCCTTCGCCCCTCTCCAGCCATTCCACACCCCTGACCAGGGGAACGTCCACCAGGACACCACGGGTTACGAATCCATTCTTGGCTTCTTCCACCGAGCAAACTGTTGCACCCATGCTGGTAGAAACCAGGTGGGCCGGCTTCCCGTTGTAGGTCTTGCCCTCCCAGAAGAAGTGGGCCAGGCTGTCAACATGGGTTACCGTGTAGCCATGGAAGACCATGCCAAAGTAGTCAATAGCGGCGGCATTGGGGCGGTTGCTCACCTTTTCACCGCTGTTCCAGCCTTCGCCGCTCTCCACCATAAAATGCACGGGAGGAGCGGGAGCGTCCAGGCTGGGCTCGAACATCACGGTTCGGGCCAGTGTGACAGTGACGCCCTCCTGTACCGTGGACAGAGCTCTCTTGGTTTTCTCCGGCGTTATGAGGTTAGGAGTTCCCAATTGGTCATCGTCGCCCCAGCGGCCCCAGTTTGAAAACTTCTGAAAATAGCTGAGAACTTCCTCTTCCGTAGGAATCTGAGCCGGCATAATTGCTTTCCTCCAAGCTGATGTGAATGTGCAGGGACCTTGGTTGCGGGGCATTATGAAGTAAGCCAAGGTGAGTTCGCAACAAGAGTGGGTCAGAACCAGTTGCAAATAAAGACCGTCTCGCCTCCCTGAAAAATCCCAGGCCCCCCTTAAAGAGTCGAGAAGAGGTTGAATGAAACAGGTGCGTATGATAACCTGTCTTTTAATTTCAAGGAAGCGGATGTAGATATGCAGTGCGAGATATGCAAGAAAGCCGGTATGTCCGGTAACAACGTCAGCCACTCCAACCGCCACACCAAGACGCGGTTCAAGGCCAACGTCCACAAGCAGACAATCTCCCTTAACGGGAAGGTTCAGCGGGTCAAGATTTGCAGCCGCTGTTTGCGCACCCTCCACAAGCCTCCCCGTATGCGGGGCAAGTCAGCATTGTCCTGACTAAACGGGGGCCAAAATAAAGAGCCTGAAAAACGATGAAGCCCAGAATTTTCTGGGCTTCATTAGGTTTGCTCTCTTAACATTTGATGATGCCGGCTACTTGCCAGAACCCAGCCCACAAATGCAGCCCCTCATCTTCTGCATAGCGTCGGAGACCTTCTCGTCCCGATTGAAAATGGCAGTGCCAGCCACCAGGATGGTTGCGCCCGCCTTAACGGATTCCTCGGCCGTCCAGTCGGATTTGATGCCGCCGTCCACCTCTACCTTAGCAGCGTAGCCATTAGCCTCGATAACGTCGTGCAATCGACGTATTTTCCCCAAAGCTTCCGGTATGAAGCTCTGGCCTCCAAAACCGGGGTTAACCGTCATTACAAGTACGATGTCCAGGTAGGGCAACACTTCTTCCACCGCAGAGACCGGAGTGCCGGGATTGATGGCAACCCCGACCTCACTACCCTGCTCCTTAACTTGAAACACCGTGCGGTGCAGGTGGGTGCAAGCCTCAGCATGGACAATTACCTGGTCGCTGGTCGCCTTGTGAAATGAATGCATCAGACTGCCGGGCTCTTCAACCATCAGGTGTATGTTCAGGGGGAGGTCGGTGTGGCGTCTTACCGAGTCAATTACAACTTCGCCAAAAGAAATATTGGGTACGAACTTGCCGTCCATCACGTCAACGTGGATCAGGTCGGCGCCGGCCTCAGTAACTTCCTCTACCTGGCGGCCCAGATTGGCAAAATCAGCGGCCAGGATGGACGGTGCAATTAATATGCGGTTATCGGATACCATTGCTCTCCGCCTCCAGTGCTTGCCGGGCCTGCATGAGCCCTTCGGCCACACGTGCGGGGGCCGTTCCCCCGGGGTTGTCCCTGGCTGCGACCGATGCCAAAGCTGTGATTTCGTATACACCCTCGTCAAAACTGTTTGAAAACTGCAGATATTCCTCTAGTGCAAGTTCCTGCATCTCCCTGCCGTTAGCCTCGCAATGGGCACACAGCCGCCGCATTACCCCGTGGGCCTCGCGAAAGGGGACGCCCTTACCCACCAGGTAGTCCGCCAAGTCGGTGGCCAACATGTAGCTTTCTCCGGCCAGGCGAGTTAGTTGCTCCACATTCAGTGTCAAGCCGCCCAGCATTCCCTGAAACACCTTTAACGTGGCCAACAGCGTGTCTACCGTATCGAAGAAACCCTCTTTGTCCTCCTGCAAGTCCCTGTTGTAGGTCAGGGGCAGTCCCTTCATCAGGGTGAGCAAAGCCATCAGGTGCCCATAGACCCGTCCAGTCTTGCCCCGGGCCAATTCCGCGAAGTCCGGATTCCGTTTTTGGGGCATTATGCTGCTGCCAGTAGTGAACTCGTCGGACAGTCGAACAAAGTCAAACTCTCGACTTGACCAGATTACTATTTCCTCTGAGAGGCGAGACAGGTGCATCATGCAGATGGATGCCGCAGACTGGTATTCCAACAGGAAGTCCCGGTCTGAGACTGCATCCATGCTGTTGGCGGAGACGGAACTGAACCCAAGCTGCTCAGCGACGAACTCTCGGTCCGTGGGGTAGGGGACACCGGCCAGCGCACCGCTACCGAGGGGAAGAACGTCGGTTCGGCGGTAACAATCGCCAAAGCGGGCAGCGTCTCTCTGGAACATTTGAAAGTACGCAAGCATGTGATGGGCAAACAGAACGGGCTGAGCCCGCTGGAGGTGCGTGTACCCCGGCATCAGCACGTCCCGGTGTTCTTCAGCCAAGCCGACCAGAACTTCTTGCAGTCCTCGGAGTTCAGCCACCGTCTCCTCGATGACTTGCATGGTATAGAGGCGCATATCCAGGGCTATCTGGTCGTTTCGTGAACGCCCGGTATGCAGCCTCCCGCCGACCGACCCCACCACTTGGGTCAGACGGCGCTCTATGTTCATGTGCAGGTCTTCCAGGGTCGGGTCCCATGGGAAGCCCTCTGACTCTATTTCCTGCTCAACCGCCTTGAGGCCGGAAACAATGGTTTCGGCGTCCTCAGAAGGAATAATGCCCTGTCGCGCCAACATGCGGGCGTGAGCAATAGAACCGGCAATGTCTTGTCGATACAATCGGCGGTCGTAGTGGATAGATACGGTATAGTCGCTGTAGTCGGCCACTGATTTACCAAAGCCCCCAGCACGTAAATTCAAGAAATAGAGCCCGCCTTGCGGCGGACACCAGTATAGCACGGCGAGTTTTTCCCTAGCTTATCAGTCACGAAAAACGGCGTTAAGGAAATCATAGCTGGCGGTCAGATTGTTAAATACGTCCGTATGCGGTGGTATTTCCATTATGGCCGGACCCTGATAGTCC
This sequence comes from Dehalococcoidia bacterium, assembly GCA_965215975.1. Taxonomy (GTDB): domain Bacteria; phylum Chloroflexota; class Dehalococcoidia; order Lucifugimonadales; family UBA3495; genus Bin22. The sequence continues at coordinate 3,393,891 of OZ244136.1, forward strand.
TTGGCCTCAAGAAGACGGAGCATCTCACCACAATCCAGGTCCCCAGTGTCCACCGAGGGATGGGGGTCGCCATCACGCGCCTGTTTGAAATGGACGATCTTCAGCATGTCGAGGGGAAGGGCATTTAAATCCCCAAGCGGGTCAGTATCGGGAAAGCGCCTCAACTGGTTGGCAGGGTCGGGACACAGACCGAGATAGCTTCCCTCTTCGGCGGTGAGTCTACTCCGGCACTCCTCGATCAGGATAGCCATGCTGCCGATGGGCTGTCCCGAGTTCTCCATGGACAGGATAACTCCCTGGCTGGCTGCTTCGCGGGCCAGGTTAGCCAGGTTAAACGCTTGCTCGGGAATATCTGCCGCCGACAGCCAGGTTGTATCAGAAGGGTTGGGATCTACCAACCGCAGGTGCGGCGTCTGCCTCCCTACGATCTTGGCGCCTTCCAGGGCCATCTGGAACTGGTCACCCGACGGATCTACTTCCTGGGTTAAACAAGGCAGGGCCATGGCCAGGTCAAACTGGAGATCCTCGAATCGGTCGGAAATTGCTTGCAGCCCCGCCAAATTTGGCCGCCAGTCATCCCCTTGACCGCTCTCGCAAGCACCCAGACAGGTCTGCCTGAGCTCTACGTGCCTGGAACCCCGGGTCTGCGCCTCGGCTATCAGGTCCTCCAGGCCTTGTTCCATCAGTTGGTTGCGCCATGAGTTGGTAATAGCTCCAAATATCATCGGTGCATCCCTCCGGATATCTATTGTGCGTAAGTGCTGACTATACCGCAGGCAGTGCACCAGTCTCAAGTATCGCAGTCCCAAGGCAAAGGACTTGGGACTTATCTCATTTGATAGCCAAGAAAAGCAGGAATTCTTCCGCGTCGAAGACGAAGCCACACTATTTCGCTGTGCTAGAATTATGGCACGGCAGCTTTAAGAACAGTGTTGAAATTGCCGAAGCGGTGTAAAGGAGGCCAAAATGGCTGAACTGTACCAGGAGAAGTGCGTTGCCTGCCGTCGAGACTCGCCCTCTGTAACCTCCGATGAAGTTGGCGAACTTCACCCTACCGTTGGGGAGTGGGAACTGCTGGATGATTCTGGTATTCCCAAGCTGGACCGGGTGTTCAGATTCTCTAATTTTCAGCAGGCGCTGGACTTCACCAATTCAATCGGCAACCTTGCCGAATCCGAAGGACATCACCCGAAAATCGTTACCGAATGGGGGCGAGTTGGAGTGACGTGGTGGACCCACAAGATTCGAAACCTGCACCGGAATGATTTCATTATGGCCGCCAAGACCGACCAACTTTATCAGGAAAACACGGCTGCCGGGGAATAGACTCGAAGAGCAATCCAAGACAATAGGACCACTATGAGAGTAGTCTACCACCTTAACTCCAGTGACTTGTCGGCCATACCCTCCGAAGCGGCGTGGGCGGAGTCAATGGGGTACGATGGAGTGTCCGCGAACGAGACGGCTCACGACCCGTTTGTGGCTTTAACCCTGGCCGCCACGGCTACCTCCCGGGTAACCTTGGAAACCCATGTGGCGATAGCCTTTCCCAGATCTCCCATGGTAGTTGCCTACACCGGCCGAGACCTGCACGACCTTTCGGGGGGCCGGTTCCGGCTCGGACTGGGAACCCAGGTCAAGGGCCACATAGAGAGGCGGTTTTCTACCGTGTGGGAATCTCCCGGCCCCAAACTTCGCGAGTATATCCAGGCCTTGCGTTCCATCTGGGCAGCATGGGACTCAGGTCAGCGGCTGAATTATGCAGGCAAATTTTACAATTTCTCTCTTATGACACCCTTTTTCAGCCCGGGCCCAGGCAAATTCTCACAGCCAGAGATCTTCAATGCCGCCGTCAACGCCTACAACTGCCGGGTGGCGGGAGAAGTTAGCGACGGTTTAGTGCTCCACACCTTTACTTCCGCCAAGTATGTTAAGCAAGTAGTGCGTCCCAACATATTGACCGGGACAAGGCTAGCCGGCCGGGACCCCAATCAGGTGAAGATTAATGGCGGTGGCTTTATAGTTACCGGGGCAAACAAAGCTGCCATTAAGGAAGCTGACCGCGATGCCCGCCGACGCATTGCATTTTATGCTTCCACCCGTACCTATTTGCCGGTACTGGAGTGCCACGGATTCCAGGAGCTGGGACTCAGGCTGCACCAGATGTCCCTTGAAGGCAAGTGGGAAGAGATGGGTGACCTGGTAACCGACGACATGCTGGATGCCTTTGCCGTAATTGGAGAATACGACGAAATAGCTTCCAAGATTCTGGAACGCTATGGCGGACTTGTGGACGAAGTAGGTCTGACAATTGCGACCGCAGGCGAGGCTGATGAGCGCCAAATACGTCGCATAATCAGATCCCTTCAAGAAGGCTAAGCAAGCTTTCCACGTAACAACAGGTTAAGTAGCCAAGCGATTCAGGGCGAGGAACGTATTTTCTGGGACTAGAAACCTGAGCTCGGTGGGGGAAGGGTTGAAGTGGTGGTGGACAAGCAATGGAGCGAAAGCAAAGACTTTAATGAACCGGTCTTCAAGAGAGGCAACGAATCTCGGCTGACGTACTCTCTTAAATGGGCAGCCTGGGAGTGGCTCTATTCGGTTGCCCGTTGCCGTTGCATCGGCTTCGAAGTCCAACTGGAGGGTCCCGGAGGAAGAGTCGTAGACTTGGCGGCTGTGGGGCCCGGTAACTTAATCTACGTTGTCGAAGTGAAGGCTTCCCGCGCTGACTTTTCCCGCGACAACCACTCCCTGAGTGATCTGGAAACCCTTAAGCAACTCAATGAACCCTTGCTCCGTCGTGGCCGCTTGGCCCGGCACACCTTAACCCAGGCCACCAACTATGCCCGGGAAGCCAAGCCCGACAATTGGAAGTCAGAACCCTCATACCAGCTAGCCCTAAGCGATTATGAGCGCCTCAGGCACGAGGAGCAGACGTACCGCGACCGGGTTTCTACGTACAGCATCAAGTTTCACGACCCGCGATTCCTGGCTGTTGCAGACTATCACTATGTTATGGCGCCAAGTGGTCTCGTGCCAGTGAAGCAAATGCCGCCGCAATGGGGACTTCTAGACCAAACTCCGAGAGAGATTATTCCTGCCGAACGGAAAGACGTTAGAAAGACGCCCGGGATCATGTCCAATGTACTGCGGGCCATCGCTCGTAGCGGTTCCACTTCCATGATGCGAACCCAGGGCGTCTTGTTTACCGAGGATGGCGCGGTCTTTCCAGGAGATGAGAACCGGGGCGCCTAGATAGGCAAACGATTACCTTGAGAGAGAAGAGCTTAACTGATTAAAGCTCGGTAACTCCCTTAACATGCAGTATTCTGGTTCTCAAGCCTCACGGTGGCGGAGACACGGGGAACACTGCTGGAGACTCGGGTTGTATGTCCCTGGCCGGTCAGATCCTCCACCAGGCTCACATGGCCCGGGCCAAACTTGTGAACTGAGCCATCTCCCAGTCCGATCTCCCCTTCACCTGAAAGAGTGATTACGTACTGACGCCGAGGGGCAGTGTGCCAGTCAATAAAGTGCCCGGGTTCGGCAATGCTGAATGAAATTCCGGTGGCAGATTCTAGCTCCTGAAGCGTGGGATGGGAAGCCGGGTCCATTTCTTCAATGTGGGATTGTCCGTCGCTGCCGGTGTACATTCGAGTAAATGGCATTAGATGCCTCCTTCAATTAGGCTTTAGTTTTCAAGATTCGGAGCAGATAGGGTGGTCCATCAAACCTGTTCCGACAAGATATAGGCTTCCAGCCAGTCGCTATGAATTCAGGAATCTCCAGTCAAGGGTGTCGAAGTCGAACCTGACGCGGCGGAATCCCTCGGCGAAAGTCACACCGGCCTCCTCACCTTGCCGGGCGCAACCTCGCTCAATCCGCTCCAGCCGATCTGCCGGTGTGCGCTGCCGCATCTGGCTGACGTGCCTGCTAAGGGATTCGGCCTTGTATTCGAGATAGCCTTCGACGTCGATATAGACGTCTGCCGCCTCAGTGCCCCACAGGAACGCCTGCTTTACCCGATGGGGCTTCAGTCCTTCGTCAGTAATTTGCTCTGGGAAGTGCAGGTAACTCCAGGCATAAGTGTAGGCGGCATCAAGGGCGACCTGGCCGCTCATCCGGTGGTCTCGATGGGTGTGACTGGCCACTCGATAAGGATCGATGCAAAAGATCAACTCAGGGCGGTACCGGCGTATCTGCCTCACAACCTCGCAGCGGAACTGGAGATTGTCATCCAGCGTACCGTCAGGGTGGGCGAGAAAAACCACGTCCTTGACCCCCAAATACGCCGAGGCATCCCTCTGTTCCTTCTCGCGAATTTTGGCCAAGCTTTCCGGAGACATCTCTCGATCTCCGGTGCCCTTGTCGCCATTCGTGCACATAACGACGACAACTTCGGTTCCCGCTTCCTGGATCCATTTGGCGGTGGTGGCGCCACACCCGCCCTCAGCGTCGTCAGGATGAGGAGTAACCACCATGGCGCTTCGAGGCGGGTCAGTTATTATTTCGATCCCCAATATTCTCCGACCTTCCTTTCCAATTTTTGCGTCCCGACCCTGTCTCTGATTTCTGGTTTGCCGGGGCACCATATCAGCTTGTCAGAACTGAGATTCCTAGAGGTGGAAGACAACCATCTTCAGTTCCGTCATTTCCTCAATGGCATAACCGGGGCCCTCTTTGCCCATGCCGCTGTCCTTTAGACCGCCGTAGGGCATCAAGTCCGCCCGCCACTGGGGATGCGAGTTTATGTGGAGGTTTCCGGACTGAACCTCCCTGGCAAAGCGCATAGCCCAATCAACATTCTGGGTAAAGATTCCGGCAGAAAGACCAAACCGAGAATCGTTAGCCATTTCAATTGCCTGGTCAATGTCCTCGAAGGAACTGACAGCAACGGCGGGTCCGAACAATTCTTCCCTTGAAATTCGCATGTCTGGATGCACATCTGCTACCACGGTGGGTGCATGGATAGTCCCTTCCTGGTCGCCGCCGGCCACTACCCTCGCTCCCTGATCCACAGCCTCGCTGATCCATCGACTTACGCGGGAAGCATCGGCTTCGCGAATCATCGGACCCATCTTGATAGATTCATCCAGAGGATTGCCAGTAGCGAAGGCCTCTGTGGGCACCTTTATGGCGTCCAGGAAGTCTGCATAGATTCTTCGGTCGGCCAGCACACGCTGGGTTGAAATGCACACCTGTCCGGCGTTGGCAAAGCCGCTGGCCACAGTGGCCGCCGCTACCTTCTCGATGTCAGCATCGGACATTATGATCAAAGGGCTGTTGGACCCCAGTTCCATCGTGACTTTCTTGATACCAGCATTTCGACAGATCCGGTCGCCCACTTCCATGCTACCGGTAAATGTGATCTTTCGAACCCGGGGATCGCCGGTAATGGCGTCTCCAATCTCGCCCCCTGAGCCGGTAACGCACTGGATGGCTTCGGGCGGCAGGCCAGCTTCCAGGAGAATTTCCACCAGCTTTAGGCCAGACAGGGGGGTGTCTCCCGCCGGCTTCAATACTACGGCATTGCCCGCAGCCAGGGCCGGACCCACCTTATGGCATACCAGATTAAGGGGGAAGTTGAAGGGTGCTATAGCTGCTACTACGCCGACGGGAACCCGAATTGTGAACCCAAACTGCGAGGTCGCGCCCGGAGCGGCGTCCAGGGGTACCGTTTGGCCGTGCAGGCGTTTGCCCTCTTCTGCGGAGCCGGTGATGGTCTGAATCGCCCGCAGGACTTCGCCTCGTCCCTCCGCGATCACCTTACCTTCCTCGAGGGTAATGGTCTGACCCAATTCCTCGACCCGGTCCGCCATGATGTCCGCTGCTCGGCGAAGTATGGTGTAACGTTCGAAGGCAGGCATTTTCGCCATAACCTCTGCCCCACGAACTGCGCTGCCTATGGCAAGATCAACGTCAGCAGCGTTGGCCCGAGGGACCGTATCAATCACTGTCTGATCGAAAGGGTTGTAAACTGGCATAGTCTCGGCTCTGTCAACCCAGTTGCCGTTTATGTACATTTTCATCGGTGATATCTCCTCATTTCTGTTGCCGCAACAAACATTACTAAATGAAAGTTCTGCCATTACCTCATTGGAATTTGACCTATATTAGCATATTACATGCCATAGTAAGGTCGGAAAGAGGCGGGGAAGAACCCAGACGGGATGCGCATACACCTGGAAAGCTAAAGAGAAAACCTGGCTGGTTGTCCCCCTATGCATTGCATTGGCAATTCCATTGCCTGGGAATTATGAGACTACCGTCCCAGGGCGGTCGAGCGGCCCACATCAGTTACGCTGTAATGGCCCGCCTTACCTGGGATCCGCTCCAACCAGCCGAACTTGCTGCGCGCTGCATTTCGAAGGGTCTGCACAAAGTTGTGTGCCCTGGGCCAGCCAGCCAAGTCGAACAATCGGGCCAGAGCTTCAGCATCCACACCGTCCATGGCCAGGTAACGACTGGCGCCTTCGGCGGCAACCACCACCCGACGCATATCTCCCAGGGGATTGGCAGCCCGGCAAAAGTCCATATATGCCTGCTCCGAAACAGCCGGAACCAAATTAGTTGGCGCTATGTAGCCGCCTGCAGCAGCCGGAAAGCCGTTGGGCCTTTCAGCGGCGTTCACCGGACCCTCCCATTGCGGCCAACTGTGCGCCACTGGATTATCCAGCTTTGACTCTTGCTTAACGGGAGGCTCGACGACGTCCTGGAGGCTTACCAGGGGCTGAACCTGTGCAGTCAGACCGGAGGAAGTTGGGGACGGAGAATCCATTTGCTCCGCCATGGAACTGGGTCCTGCGTCTGCTGGCAGCAAGCTGGGTTCAGAAAAGGGGACTGTATGTTCGGCAGGTGGGGGTCCAAAACTCGTTGAAGGTTGGATGGCGGGTTCCGCAGGAACAGCGCTTTCTTCTACCATGGCCCTGATGCCGCCCGGGGCTGCCGTAGCTGGGGTTTCCAGGATCGCCCTTGTAATGTCGGCCAGAACCATGCCAAGAATTTTGTCAATTACGACAGCATCCTCGGATTCCAGATTTATCTGGGCATTATTTGGCAAACTTATAGACAGCTTAAGCATAGGCAGAAGGAGAGCCGTAGACCAAATATCTGTAGAATATGTTAACCCGCCTGCCCCCGGCTAATCAAGGCAGAAGTACACATTTGGACAGCCACGAAGGGGAAGCTACGGGAATCCTTGATCGCTGTACACTCAGGCATTCCCAATAGTGCCCAACTCGCACTAAAGAGTTTGCTTCAGCCTGATTGCCAAAGAACGAGTAAGGCCAGGAACCGCGGCTATATCGTCCACCGGGGCGTCTTTTATGCCCTGGATGGAGCCGAAACGCCGCAACAGCATCCGCTTTCGCTTTGGACCGATCCCGGTAACCATATCTATTGAGGACCTGAGGCCCGACTTGCTCCGCAAGTTTCGGTGGTATGTAATCGCGAATCGGTGGGCTTCGTCCCTAATTCGCTGCACCAGATACAGACCCTGGGAATTGCGGGGCAGTTCTATGGGTTCCGAGGTGTGGGGAACGAATAGCCACTCATTTTCCTTTGCCAGGGCCGCCAGGGGAATATCGTCCAAACCTAATTCCAGCAACACCTCCAAAGCGGCAGACAGATGACCCTTGCCGCCATCGATGATTACCAGGTCAGGTTCAATACCCCAGGCCGATAAATCCTTACCTGAATCGGTCGCCTCCGGTGAGGTTGTTTGCTGCCTCTCGACACGGGAATCCGCCAGCCTCTTGAATCTGCGCCGCAGCATTTCCTGCATGCTGGCGTAGTCGTCGACTCCGTCCACCGATTGAATCTGGAACCGACGATAATGGGATGTTTTCGGTCGGCCGTCCTGGAAAACCACCATACTACCCACCAGATTCGTGCCCTGAACGTGGGAAATATCGTAGCATTCCATCCGCAAAGGCATTGCCGGCAGGCTTAGTTCTTCCTCCAGTTCCCCCATGGCCTGCTGCAAGACGTCCGAGTTGTTCAGCCATTTGATTCGGTGCTGTGCCAAGCCCTGCACGGCGTTTTCTGCAACCACATCCATCAGTTTCTTCTGCTGTCCGCGCTTTGGGCAGACGAGGCGTACCGCTCCACTTCTTCGTTCTTTCAGCCATTCTCGAATCAGTTCCTGGTCTTCAAGAGTATGCTGGGTATAGACGACAGGGGGAATCACCAAAGCGGTCTGGTAGAACTGGCGGACGAACTGGCCCATTATTGCTTCTGGAGAATCGTCCTGGGTACCTTCCATAAAGAAATGGTCGCGGCCAATTAATTTGCCCCGGCGAATGAAAAATATTTCAACCCAGGTCTCGTTGGTTCCCTGGGCCAGCGCAATGAAGTCCATTTCGCCGCCGGAGTTGGACTCCACTTTGACTTGCTGCTCTTCCGCCACCTGGTCAATTCCACGAACCTGGTCACGGAGCACAGCGGCCCGCTCGAACTCCAACTCTTCCGCGGCCGACTCCATTTTCTTTTTCAGTTCTCGGGTAACCGCCTCAGTGTTCCCCTCCATGAACAAGATCACTTGCTTGACAACCTGGGCATATTCTTCCTTGGTTGCCAGCCCGGAACAAGGGGCCACACAGCGGTGGATGTAGTATTCGAGGCAAGGACGGGGGTCCCTCCCAGTAATTACCTTGGTGCAAGATCTGTAAGGGAAGAGCTTCTTGACCAGGTCCATGGTCTTGCGAACGCTGCTGGCCGTTGCAAAGGGGCCAAAATAACGGGCGCCATCTTGCGCAACCTGGCGAGTGATGTAGACCCGTGGAAAATCCTCTGTTAGATCAATCTTCAAGTAGGGGTAGGTCTTGTCGTCTTTGAGACGAGCATTGAAGTGGGGCCGATAGCGCTTGATGAGTGTGTTTTCGAGGATTAGCGCTTCGGCCTCTGTGTCCGTGACAATGAACTCGAAGTCAGTCATCCGAGACATCATTCGACGGATTTTGGGTGGCTGGCCGTTAGGAGACCCAAAGTAGGAACGGAGGCGGTTTCGGAGGATGCTGGCCTTGCCCACGTACAGCACTTCGTTCCGGGCGTCTTTCATTATGTAAACGCCCGGTTTTTCCGGAGTCACCCTGAGGCGATGTTCAAACGGAGATTGGGTCATTCGCATTCCCGAAATTAAGCCGAGCCTGAAGACCCTAACGTAACGAGGCCTCGGGCCATAAATCAGCGCTACTGAAGCTAGAAGACGAAGGAAACCGCAATTAAAACGGCCGTCAGAGTACCGGCCAATATGAGAATTCGCCTCAGTTCTGACGTGAGATGGTTGTAAGCCAGCGCCTGACCGGACCGGTTTTGTACCTGCGGTCGGTCTATCGGTTGCGTTGCCCTGGTCCTGGATGGCGGCAACGTCTCGGTTGCTGTGCCGTTTCCTGCTGGAACAGCAGAAGGCGCATCTTCCGGAGCCGCCACACTGGCCGATGCACTCACCCCTGCATTGCTGACGGGTTGCACCGCAACATCGGCTTCCGGACGGGCCTGCCTTCGCCTGCGGCGGTTAAGTTGGGCCTGTCGCGCCGCCACCCTTTTCCCTTTGGCTGGCATGGTCAGGTACCTCCCGATCAAGGATAAGAATTGAGTCGTGATTGCACACGCAAATTACACACTATAACCAGACTCAATCACTTTTTTTATAGGTGTTGATTCGAGAATGTTCTTCATTCTCAATACCTACCATTATCGCCCAATGAATGCGCCAAACGCAAATAAAGCGCCGGGGCCATAGGACCCGGCGCTTAGAATGACTGGTAGAATATTGCTTGCTAGACGGCCCTTGGATGGCTCTTCTCGTACTCGTCTCGCAGATGCTCGGTAGTCAAATGTGTGTAAACCTGGGTGGTGGAAATACTGGAATGCCCGAGCAACTCTTGAACGTGGCGCAACGATGCTCCCTTCTGAAGCAGGTGAGTCGCGAAACTGTGCCGCAAGGTGTGGGGCGTTATCTTTTGGTCTATTCCCGCCCTCTTGCTGTAGGTCTTGAGAATATTCCACACCCATTGTCGGGTCAATCGCTCCCCGCGGTGGTTAACAAAAAGCGCTGCTTCTTCTTTATTCGTCCCCAGCAGGGACATTCGGCTGGTCGAAAGATAGTCCTGCAACCCGTTCAGGGCTTTATCGTGGGCATATACAATACGCTCCTTGGCACCCTTTCCCCAACACCTGATATAAGATTCCTCAAAATCGACGTCCTGAACGTTTAGAGACACTAGCTCGCTAACTCGCAGACCGGTGGCGTAGAGAAGTTCCAGAATATTGGCATCCCTCTGGCTTTCGGCAGTGCCTGCTTTGTCGGCTTCTCTAAGCAGTTGATCGACTTCATCCTCGGTCAAATATTTGGGCAACGCCCGCCCCACACGAGGTGATCCCAGTGATTCGGTGGGTGGTTCCTCTATAATTCCGTTCTGGGCCAGGAAGGTGAAGAAGGACTTGATAGCAGCCACCTTGCGCGCTGTCGTGGTGTCCCGATAGCCCTTCCTTCCCCTGAGATCGGCAATATAGTCGTTAAGCAGGTCCAGGTCTACCCGTAGCCACACCTCCTCGCTCTCGCTTGAGCCTTCAAACCGCTCCTTAAGAAAATCGGAAAACTGGCCCAAGTCATTACGGTAGGCATCCAGAGTGTGTTGGGAAAACCCCCTTTCAACTACTAAATGTTGCAGGAAATCCTCAATAGCTTTTTGCATTCGGCATGCCCCCTAAATCTAATAACTCTCGCCCAGTGGACGAGGCTAGGATGATGTCCCCTACTTACCGGGGATGCCGGGATATTATCAGTATTACGTAAACCTGCGCCCTTTGGGCTTTGCGCGCGTTATGACTAATTCAAGCATTTAAGGCCTCTCGAAAACGTGCTTTTCCGGTAAACTGGAGAAGGCAGTGATTCAGGAGTCCGGTAGCAGCCAAGTATTTACTGGTGATCACTTGAGGCAAGAACTTAGTCAACGTGCTTCGTTTACTACTAGAACCTCATACGGTTGTCTCAGGATCATCGGGCGGGAAACATACTGCTGGTCGGGTGCAACTAATCAATATCTAACAAGCGGGCCGCGAAGTCCCTTTAATATGACCTTGAACAAAGCTTTTGCGAACCAGGTATCGACAGCGCCATTGGCCTCAAATATGCAGGTGGCCGACCCTTCGCGGTCACTTGAAACTGTGGGGCTTACAGCGCAAGAACAAGAGAGGCCGTCCCCGCCAAACCCTTTGATTTACCTGGACATCTGGATATTTGGTGGATTGGTATTGGGTGTGATGGTTTTCGTCGGCCTCAAGTACATTTGGAAAGCTCTGCAGCCTGACTACCGGGACCCCGAGGAAGGTTTGCAGCCCTGGGAAGACCCTGACTTCGAATACGAAAACCCGGACGATAGTGACGATTAATCTCACAAGTTGTCACACGTCGTTTGGAAACGAAGAACCTTCCTTTACTGCAACCAATAATCATTGAGAAAGGCGACGTTCTGCTGTTCTTGCCACTATTTCCTTGAGGGTTTAGAGTATGTCCTGAGCAAGCACGAGGGCCGGTTAGGATACAGAGTTCGTACCTTTGCAAGGGCCCAACAAGAGTGTGCCAACCTTTAATAACGAAAAGAAAAATCGTTTGCATCTAAAATCGGTGGTCAGGATTCGGCCAGCCAACAAATTCAGGAGGTTATTTCGTGTACCAAACCATTAGCAAGGCGACTATGGAAGCACTGGGCAAGATTGATACGCCCAGCATTTGTAATGCCATTGAAGGGTTCAATGTCCGGCCCAAGAATGACGGGTTCATGCTGCCTGAGATAAAGGGTGTCTTTCGCTCGTTGCCGCCGGCGGTGGGCTATGCGGTCACCGGCGTTATTAGCGCAGCTCAACCTGAGGGCCGCAATGTGTCTCGGGAGGACTGGTGGGATCTAATAGTTTCAGTACCGGAACCCCGGTTTATCGTGCTCCATGACATCGACAACCCTCCCCTGGGGGCCTATTGGGGAGAGGTCCAGGGGAACATACACAAGGCCCTGGGAGCAGTCGGAGTGGCTACAGACGGGACTGTCCGGGACATTGATGAGGTCGAGGAATTAGGCTTCCAATTCTTTGCCAAAGAGGTCTCCGCGTCTCATGCCTACGTTCACCTGGTAGAAATCGGCATACCGGTCAACATTGGCGGCCTGACCGTCAACACCGGCGACTTGCTGCACGGTGACAAGCACGGCGTTACCAACATTCCCTTCGAAATCGCCGAGCAGATTCCAGACATGGTCCAGACCATCGCAGACTATGAACAGCAGACCATTGGTCTGTGCCAGTCATCGGAATTTAGCCTGGAGAAGCTTAAGGAAGTGGCAAAGATTACCCGCCCATACTAGGCAACCAACGGTTTTCAATCGGGCGGCGGAGCACCCATGCAATTCAGCCGCCGCCGCCCGCCGCAGACTCCCGGTATTTGATCAATTCTGACCTCGGCCCCTGTTTGAGTTTCCCACTGCAAATCTCCAGTACTACCAGATAAGTCTTTCTGACCTTAGGGAGTTTTAGAAACAGAATGAGATCGCTTCTATCGATTGGTTTAATTGTCTTGATTGTTGCCCTCGCTGCCTGCGAGTTGCCACAGGAAGAACCTACCGCTACGCCCTTTCCCGACGTCATTCCCACGCCACGTATTGCAGATACCCCTACACCGGCAGTCATAGGTACTCCTACACCTGTGTCTGAGATGACGGCCAGCGGGAAAGTTATTCGGCAATATTCGGGGCCGCCCGCCATGGAAATTGACCCCGAGGGGGAATATCTGGCTGATATTCAGACCAACCAGGGCACCATATCTGTTGAACTCAATGCCGAAGATGCACCAATCACGGTTAACAACTTCGCCTTTCTGGCCCGCCAGGGCTTTTACGATGGCGTCGTCTTTCACCGGGTTATACCCGACTTTATGATTCAAGGTGGTGACCCCACCGGAACCGGAACCAGCGGCCCCGGCTATCGATTCCGGGACGAAATTGTTCCCTCCCTTATCTTCGACAGTGCCGGAATACTTGCCATGGCCAACTCCGGCCCCAACACTAACGGCAGCCAGTTCTTCATTACGGTCGCTCCTACACCCCACCTGACCGGGGGCCACACCATTTTCGGCAGAGTTATAACCGGCCAGGAAGTTGCCAATGCTATTTCCCTTGCCCGTGCCGACCGTAATAATCGACCTATCGAAGAAGTGGTAATTCAACACATCGAAATTAAAGAAGGGCGCTAGCCTTCGCGTGGCGTCCGGAGCTATGTCTTGACCTTCCAGTGCATCATCTATGACAAGCAGGACCAAATTGGTTACCTCACCCTCAACCGTCCAGACCGACTGAACGCGTTGAATGCAGCCCTGCTTTCCGAATTTCGAGAGGCCCTGGATGTGGTGGAGGATGACCCTGACATTCGGGCGGTTATTCTTACCGGCGCCGGAAGGGCCTTCTCAGCGGGATTCGATATTAACCGGGAACCGGGCGAGTCCGACCCGCAGGATATGCAGCCCGACCAATGGCGGGCCCACTTGAAGAGTCATATAGACACTTTCATGAAAGTGTGGAACCTGAGCAAGCCGGTAATCGCCGCTGTTAATGGGTACGCACTGGCCGGCGCATGTGAACTGGTGCAGGTGTGCGACATAAAGATCGCGTCGGAACGGGCGATAATGGGTGAACCTGAAATAAGAGCCGGTGTCGGACCCCCGCTGCTGATTACTCCCTTTAGCGTCAATTTGGCCACGGCCAAAGAACTCCTGCTCACGGGAGATACCATTGACGCTTACGAAGCCGCCCGCGTAGGACTGGTCAGCCGAGTGGTCCCTCACGATGACCTGATGGCGGAATGCGAAAAAATCGCGAAGAAGATTGCCCTGATTTCCGAAGTGGGCGTAAAGATGACCAAGATAGCAGTGAACAGGGCCATGGAAGAAATGGGGTTCCTCTCGGCAATTCAGCACAACCTGGAACTAATGACCCATTTCGATACCAGCGTGACGCCGGAGCAGGAAGAATTCAACGCCATACGACAGGAAAGAGGCCTGCGGGCGGCCCTCGACTGGCGGGATGCCCGATTCAGGGAATTGCAGTAACTGTCTACGTACTATTAACCTGAAGGAGGGGAGCTATTGCAGGTAACCACCCGCGGCTCGGGCAGCCATGACGTTGCACAGCCGGTGGCCCCTCGCCAATTTCAGGTAGATTTTAGGTCACCCACGGCCGCTGGATTCTGCAGCGGCCGTATTCTTTGAGCCTATCCTAGTATCGAGATAAACACACCGGCTACCACCGCCGAACCAATCACACCGGCCACATTGGGCCCCATGGCATGCGGCAGCAAATAGTTGCTGGGGTTTTCTTTTTGCCCCATGTTGTGTGCCGTCCGTGCCGCCATCGGTACCGCAGATACACCTGCGGACCCGATAAGCGGGTTTACTTTCTCCTTTACGAACAGGTTCATCAGCTTCGCAAATAGCAGTCCACCGACGGTTCCACAGGAAAAGGCCACTATACCAAGGCCCAATATTGCCAATGTCTTCAAATCGAACACCCGCTCGGCGGTCAGCTCGGCGCCAATCGTGACCATCAGGAAAATGGTGGCGATGTTCAAGACCTCATTCGACGCCGCATTGCTGAGGCGCGGCACTACACCACTCTCCCGGAATATATTCCCTATCATAAACATGGCAATCAGTGGGGCAGACTCTGGAACGAACAGAATTATTATCAGCATCGCCCCGGTGGGGAATATGAGCTTCTCGGTGCGGGACACTTCACGCGGTGTCTTCATTTCGATTCGGCGTTCCCTCTGGGTGGTTAACAGCCTCATAAGCGGAGGCTGCACAAAGACCACGCTGGCCATGTAGGAATAGGCTACGACCGCGGTAATTCCTAACAAGTCAGGTGCCAGTTTAGCCGAGGCAAAAATCGTTGTGGGACCGTCTGCTCCGCCGATTATGCCAATGGCGCCAGCCTCCTCCAGAGTAAAAAGGTCCGGCGACGTGAAGAGTCCCAGGCCCAGCGCCAACCAGAAAGCTACGAAGATACCCAGTTGAGCTGCGGCACCCAATAGCAACGTCTTGGGATTGGCGATTATCGGCCCAAAATCAGTAAGGGCCCCCAACCCCAGGAATATGAGCGGGGGAAGAATATTCCACGAGGACAGTGTGAAGTGGAAAATCAGGCCAAATATTCCTGATGATTGCAACTCGCCGGATGGATCAAAATCAATGAGGCCCGTTCCTGGCAAGTTGCCGAGAATGATGCCCAGTCCTATCGGCAGAAGAACGTAGGGTTCCATTCCCTTGGCAACTGCTAACAGCATAAACGCTCCCCCCAACAAGAACAGGAGAGCGTTTCCCCAACTGAGATTGGCGAACCCGGATTCTAGGAGAAATTCCATGCTTCCATAGAGATTGCACTTTGTTCTGTGGAACTAACCATCATTTTTGCACCACGGGCTAACGATCTCGTTCCCTGAGGCGGCGGGAGTCGAAAGCGACCATCCTTCCTTGCTCCCTCCAACCGCCGTTGATTTCCTCGGGAGCCTCTAAATCGCGCTCCTCGTATGCCGCCTGTTCCCTGCGATACTCTTCTTTAGCCAAAGCAACGGCAGCGCCGATAACGGCCGCAAGTTCGGGTTCCATCTGAACAGTTTCAGGATCAGCGGCAGATTCGGCGGCAGTTGCCATTATCTGAGACGCTGCTTCTTCGGCGCGAACCTGGGCTCTTCGCAGGCGCCAATCGCCCCAGCGGCCAATCAACCCCGTGAAAATCACCAATGAACCCAGCACCAGAAAAGACGCGCCAACGCCAGCGTAGGTCAAGAGTAGGGCCCGGCTTAGTTCAAATTCCGTTTCCAAAGAGTCCCGCCGGTTTTACTAACTAGTAAGTATCCAGAGTCTGCTTGATTGGAGAACCACGTGCCAGACATGATGGCTCTGTGAGCATCCGTTCAATTTCCTGGTGGATTATACCATTTGGTTCCAACAGTCCTGGAAAGTGGGTGGCGTATTTCAGAATTCACCATTACTATCCAGTCAGGCGGGTACATACAATCGAATTCATGGATGTTTTTTTGACAAAAGCAATGGGCGAGAGAGGTTCCATATGACTTTGATAGAAGACCGGCTTAACCAGCTCGGTTACACGCTGCCCCAACCACCCGAACCGGCAGGAAACTATTTGCCCGCTAATATGAGCGGCAATCAATTGTGGTTGGCTGGGGTCGGAGCACGCATGGCCGACGGTTCCAGAATTGCAGGCAAGCTAGGAGCTGACTTGACAATAGAGCAGGGCTACGAAGCCGCCCGCTGGTGTGCCCTGAACCTCTTGGCCAGGATAAAGGCCGAATTAGGGAACCTTGACCGAGTCGAGAGGTTCATAAAAGTCGTGGGCTTCATCAATAGCTCTGCGGATTTCGAGGGCCAAGCCAAGGTGCTGGACGGTGCATCCGACCTGTTTGTAGAACTGTACGGTGAATCTGGAATGCACAGCCGATCTGCTCCCGGAATGGCCGCGCTGCCCGGCAACATCGCCGTAATCGTTGAATGCGTTGTTGAAGTTAAGGAGGCGTAATAAAACCCCCGCCTCCTTTAGCATTTCAGTCTATCGGCAACCCGAACTTGGCTTTCTAGCCTCCGCGCTGGACTTCTATGTCAGAGAGCTTTTCAACGAAATGCAATATTGCCGAGTGGTCCAGTTCCTGGTCACCATCATTGACCAGGGAACCAAGCATTTGCTGGACCAGAGCCGTCGCAGGCAAAGGTACATTCAACTCCTGTGCCGCTTGCAGAACGTTGCGCAGGTCCTTTTGGTGAAGGCGAATCCTAAAACCGGCGCGGAAGTTGCGATCAAGCATCATGGGCGCCTTGGCTTCCATCACCGCGCTGCCGGCCAACCCGCCTCGAATGGCATTGAATACCTTTTCGGGGTCGACGCCCGCTTTCTGCGCCAGCACCAACGCCTCGCTTAGCGCCTCGATGTTAAGGGCCACGATTATCTGATTGGCAAGCTTCGTAGTATTGCCAGCTCCAATTTCGCCGGTCAGATTGATGGTGCCCCCCATGATGTCAAACAGGTCCACGCACTGGTCGTAAATCTCCTGCTTGCCCCCAACCATAATAGCCAGGGTTCCGTTAATGGCGCCCGGTTCGCCGCCGCTCACCGGAGCGTCCAGCATTTCCACTCCCTTGAGAGCGCATTCTGCGGATATTTTCTGGGACATAATCGGAGATATCGAGCTCATGTCAATGATGATGGACCCGGGTTTGGCACCCTCCAACACTCCGTCTGGTCCCAGTATGGCCCGTTCCGAATCGGCCGAGTCAGGAAGCATGGTGATTATCTTGTCGGTGACCGCAGCGACATCCTTACCAGAAGATGCCGGCTTTGCACCTTCAGTAGCCAACTCTTCCACAGGTTCGCCTACGATATCGTAAACGGTAAGCTCATAGCCCGCCTTCATAAGATTGCGGGCCATTGGTTTGCCCATTATTCCCAGTCCAATAAAGCCTATCTGTTCAGCCATAATTCCTACCTCTAAATTAGAACCCCGCCAGTACGAGGTCCCCTTACTTGACGGCTGCAACTGTAACACACCAAGTGAAGCCGTACCAGATAGTAAGCGATGGCCGCTTAAGTGCTTCGGATCTCTTGCCGAAGAGCTTTTCGGTGGCTTACTTGATAGCATCTCACGCCGTGTCTTACTTGGCAGAAGGACAGTTGCCCGTTGTCTGACTCGTATGCAAGGCGTATCATAATTGCAGCAACATTTTTAGTGAGGAGCGGATGTCCGAATCGCGAAAAGCACTAGTAACCGGCGGAGCCGGCTTCATTGGATCCCATTTAGTTGACCGTCTGATTTCCGAAGGGTTCAGGGTAGCCATAGTTGACGATCTGTCAGCCGGTTCTCTGAAGAACCTGAATCCGGCAGCCACCTTTTACCATTCAGACATAACTCATTCTTCAGTCGACGAGATTTTCAGCCGCGAGCAACCGGACATCTTGTTTCACCTGGCAGCCCGGGTGAGCGTAACCTTTTCCGCACAAAATCCTGTGGATAACGCTGAAGTTAACGTCATCGGCACGTTAAAGTTGCTGGACGCCGCGCGGCGCATGGGGTTGGAGAAGTTCATTTTCTCTTCGACTGGTGGCGCCATTTACGGAAATCCTGAGGAAAACCCCTGCAGTGAAGAAACTCCCGCCATACCCATTTCCCCGTATGGATTGTCCAAATACATGGCGGAACAATACATCGACCTTTTTCACCGGCTATACAGATTGAATTACACCAATCTGCGATATGGCAACGTCTATGGGCCTCGCCAGGACCCTCACGGTGAGGCGGGCGTGATATCCATATTTATTCAGTCCATGCTGGATGGAGGCCAACCCAGAATTTTTGGAGATGGCACCCAGGAGCGCGATTTCGTATACGTAGAGGACATCGTGGAAGCCAATATCAGGGCCATCGACGGCGGCCATAACTGCACGTTGAATATCGGTTCAGGGGAAGGCACCAGTGTCAACCGGTTATACGAGCTACTGCAGGACGCGGTAAACTACTATTGGGAAGCTGAGCATAGGCCCCGCCGACCTGGCGAGGTACACAGTATTTCCCTGGATTGTGCCGAAGCCCTGAACCAGCTAGGTTGGTCTCCTCAAATCTCCCTGCAAGAGGGCTTGCAGAGAACTGTAGAATATTGTAGAAGTGAAGAGAGTCCAAGCAGGCGGTCGGCCTGATTGGGAACTATTCGCGTCAATTTTAAAGGCAATAGCCACATCATAACTTTAGGAATTTAGGAGTTACCGATTCATGGAAGCTGAGTACGATGCCATTATTCTGGGAGCGGGTGCCGCTGGCCTTGCAGCGGGTCTTTACACTACCAGGGCTATGATGAAAACCCTAATTCTCGAGTCGCTTGGCCCTGGCGGACAACTGCTCATCACCGACGAAATCGAGAACTACCCAGGCTTCCCGACAGGAGTCAAAGGGCAGGAACTGGCCCAAATGATGGAGGAGCAAACCACTCGATTTGGGGCCGAGATCGATTACGCTGAGGTTGAGGAAGTCGAGGGCCTGGACCAACCTGTCAAACTCATAAAGACCTACGAAAAGGAATACACGACCAAGAGCGTGATCATTGCGACGGGCGGTTCCCACAACAAGTTGGGAGTTACCGGAGAGGACGAATTGGCCGGTCGCGGCGTTTCCTATTGCGCTGTATGTGATGGCAACTTCTTCCGCAACCAGGACGTGGTTGTAGTCGGCGGCGGCGACGCGGCAATGGACGAAAGCCTTTATCTCAGCGGAATCGTCAATTCCGTGACAATTGTTCACCGGCGTGACGAACTGAGAGCCACGAAGGTCTTGCAGGAACGCGCCTTTGCCAACCCTAAGTACAAGTGGCTTTGGAGCCACGTAGTAGAAGAATTTACGGGCAACGAGGCTCTCGAATACGCCAGGGTTAAAGACCTGAAGACCGGTGAGGTTTACAATTACCCCACTGCCGCCGCTTTTATCTATGTTGGCTTCCATCCCAACACGGAATACCTCAAGGGCCTGCTGGACATGGACCCACTGGGTCACTTATACACTGACATCCACATGCGTACCAAGGCTCCCGGCGTGTACGCCTGTGGAGATGCCCGCGCTGATTCAACTCGCCAGTTGGGCGCCGCGGTGGGTGACGGCATTACCGCTGCCCTCGCCGCCTATCATGACCTGAGCGGCGCTTAAGCTGAGACGGAAACTCCACATGTAAAAGGGGTGAGATAAGACTCGCCCCTTTTCTTATCCACACTTCCCCCGCTTACCTAGCCCGATTGTTTCGTAGCTCCTCTTCATGCCTCGAAACTTAGCACCGCATAATTGCGGGTAGGGTAAGCCTATCCACCGTGGGGAATTCATCCCGCTACCACCTTGGACACCTCTTGCCCCAGTAGCACTAGGCTACCGGTGATAATTACCCCAATAGCCACGTACCGGAATACGGCCTCATTCATCCGCCTCGCCAGCAATGCCCCGACACCGAAACCCACCACTAATGACGGCACCAGCAGGGCAATATTGACCAAGATATCCCGATCCACCAGCCCAATGAAGTAATACAGTACAAACCCCACAATGTAAGTGCAAAGGAAATAGAAGGCAAGGGCTGCCCTCATCTGTTCTCGATGCCAGTGCTGGGCAATAATGTATGCCGCCGCCAAGGGCCCGCCGATGCTTAGAGTAGTTATGGAAAGGGAAGTGAGGAACCCTACTAACAGTCCGGAGCCGCGCCTGTTTGCCATTGGCAGTTGAATATTAAGCAGGTTGAGGACACCCAGACACAATATCGCAGCGCCTATCGTTAACCTCAAAACCGTTGGGTTAGCCGATTCCAGGACCAGAACCCCCAACGGAACGGCCAGAACTCCACCAACCGCCATTCCTTTCAGTAATCGAAACTGCAGGTGGCGCCACGTAGTCAGCAGGACGAAAGAAAGCAGGATTGGAATTATAGCGTTGACAGTTACTATTGCCGACTTAGGGTCCAGGAATAGCAACAAGATGGGAGCGACAACCAGGCCCATACCAAAGCTGACGGTCCCCATGATGGTTGCGCCGACCGCCACCGCGAGGATGGCGATCAACAACTCTAGGCCGGTTAACACGCGACCCTCGCGATTCCTTTCATGCAACCGCTATTGATGGAACAGGGGTTCAGCGTCCGCTCGCAGTCCCAGACTCCGGCTTCCAAAAATCCAGCAGGTATTCGAAAGTAGTTCCCATCGTAATGTAGTTCGAGGGCCAACCGAAAATACCGACGCGATTTACTATGTTTGTCCGGTCCCAAATGATAGTGTTTCTCAGTTCATATCCCACCGAACGCAGCGCTTCGACCACGGCGGTATGGATAGTAATGCGCCGATTATCCAGCCACATATCTGGAACGTCAATGACGCAATGCCCCCGCTCCCGCAGCAACGGGAAGAGGCTGCCATAGATTTCTGCCATAGCGTCCTGGTAGGAGTCTAGGTCAAGGGTTCCCAGGTCCCTCGGGTCCTGGCTGTATTGTTCAGTCTTAAGGTATTGGCTGTTCTTTCGCTCCGCTCCCCTGCGGCTCTTGTTAAGGCGGGGTCGATTCAGCAAGTTTGCGTAGGGAGGCGAAGTAAGTATCAAGCTGACCGACTCTGGTTCGAGAAAGTCCTCTATCATTCTGGCGTCGCCACAAAATCCAACTTGTGCGGTGGCATCGTGCGCTGTCTCCGGCTCCAGCCTTGCCTCACACAGGTCAATGTAGTCCTGTTTGAGGTCAAAACCCACGGCATTACGGTTCAAGTCCCTCGCAGCCACCAACGTCGTGCCACTGCCGACAAAGGGATCAAGCACCAACTCCCCTTCATGCGTAAACAGGGAGATACATCGTGCGGCCAGGGATATTGGATAGGTAGCCGGATGAGCGGCCTTGTCCCTGATATCCCTTGATTCGTAGTAAAACTGCCAAACTCCCAATTGCGACTTGATCCATTCCTTGGCGGTCATGCAATTGATATGTTTTGGCGGGCATTCACAGAGCCTCTTGTTTTCAAGTCCAGGTAATTCTCTCTCTCTTTCAACCAGTAATGCCATCAGATCCTCACCACCCTTCACTCTCTCTCGGGAAACATTGCTACCCGGTTTTACTGCCTACCTGCGAAATAGTCCCAACTCGGCTGCCACTTGCAGGGCCCTTTCCACTTGCACCACCGGCGGCCCGTTTCTCTGCACCGAGATTTCTACCTTTTGCTGCGGAGTTACCGTGAGCGCCCGTTCGCCATCCAGTGCGATGGTGCTATGGCGCCGCTCTACTTCGACCCGTTCACCCTCCGCGAGGCGTGCCCAACTTGCTATATGCACTTCGGCGACCATCCCCGGCGCCACAGGCGCCAGGACTGTGGACTGACCGGCCCCGTGTGACATCCCCTGGGTCTCTGTGGACTGCCCAGGTTCCCCATCTGGCGAAGCGTTCCTGCCAGCCAGGACGTACCGCAGCCCTCCAGCGTCACTCAGTGAGATGTGCTGCAACCGCGCCCCCACCGAAGACAGGCCGATGGCTGCCGGTTCGGCGCGAGTGAGGAAAACCTCGTAGAGGGTGCTGAGATCCCATATGGCGCGCGTGGCTACGTACCGTTCCCGGGATAAGGCCACATCCACCAAGGCCAGGTCCCGATATTCGTTATCTACGTAAACCGCAAGGGTCTTGCTGGTTACAGACACCCAATCGGGCAACAGTTTGCCGCTGGCCACCAGACCCGCAACCAGGCCGGCAAGAGTCCCTTCCACCATCTGCGGGAAGACGTTATTGGTGCCAGTGGAAATGGGCACAACTGGAATGGTGGAACTGCCGCATGCCACCGCCCTGTTGGTCCCATCGCCCCCCAGGGTAACCAGGCAAGTCACCCCCTCTTGAGCCATCATGCCTGCTGCCCGAATAGTGTCCCCTTCCGTGAAGTAAGTGGGCATCTCAAGCAGGGACAAGTCGACGTGCAATTGGGAGTCATCCCTGGCCCTCTGGCACAGATGAGAACCATCGGGCATGGCAACGACTTGCTCAACTCCCACCGCCTGAAGGCCCAGGAGCACCCGTCGTACGATGTTGACCTTTTCCCAGTCGGGAATGACTCTCCCTTGAGCGACCAGCCGGCGAATGTCTTTGCTGGCGGCCGGATTGGCAATGATTCCGACTTTGGTCAACCGTCATTCCTTTTGGTGTAGGACGCACGAAGCGTCCCACGAGTCTTACTTTGCTATAATCACCCGGATTGTAGAGAGGGTCCCGTTTAAAGGTCAATTTAAAAAAAGTTCGGAAAAACACCAAAATTTGAAGGGAGCCTTGAAGTTTCCCTTGGAGCGGTAGAAAGATGGAGCAAGAACTCGCCTTCAAGTCCGCAACGGAACTGGCCAAATTGATTCGTTCAAAGGAAATTTCCTGCGTGGAACTTACGGAGTTGTTCTACAGCAGAATTGCGGCGATTAACCCCAAACTGAACGCTTACCTCGAATTGTGCGCGGATAATGCAATGGCGGAAGCCCACAGCGCCCAGGGGGCGGTGCAGCGGGGAGAGCAGTTGGGCCCCTTGCATGGCATACCAATTTCAGTCAAAGACCTGGAGATGACCAGTGGCGTGCCAACCACATTGGGATCAGCCATCTTTCGCGGACGTACACCCGACCTGGATTCGGTCGTTGTTGAAAGAGTAAAGTCGTCCGGCGCGATCATTCTGGGTAAAACAAACACGCCGGAATTCGGACTCTCTGGGACTACCGAGAACAAGTTGGGCGACGCTTGTCGCAACCCTTGGGATACTGGCAGAACGCCGGGCGGCTCCAGCGGCGGAGCAGCAGCGGCATTGGCTTCGGGACTTTGCACTTTGGCAACCGGAAGTGACGGCGGGGGCTCCATCCGGATTCCGGCCAGCTTCAGTGGCGTTTTCGGTATCAAGCCCTCTCAAGGGCGAGTTCCTCGTTACGGTGGCTACGGCTATCCTGCAGCGAACCACTTTTCCCAATCGGGCCCCATGTCCCGCACCGTAGCGGATAGCGCTTTGCTTCTCCAGGTGCTGGCTGGTCCCGATCCCCGTGACCCGGTATCCATGCGGGTAGCGCCCCCCGACTTCTCGTCCGGTTTGGACAAGGGAGTAAGCGGCTGGAAGATTGCCTGGAGTCCTGACCTCGGCTATGCCGGTGTGGACCGTGAAGTATTGAGGGTCACCGAGAATGCAGCCAGAGTTTTCGAAGAACTGGGTGCCTCCGTTGAGACGCCAGACCTCAGAATTGATGACCCCTTCCAGGCTTTTTGGGACGTGTTTGCCACTGCTTCCTATACATCCTACGGCCATCTGCTGGAAGAACATCGTGACGATTTTACTTACTACGGGCTGCGCGCGTTTGAGCATGGCGCGGAAGTAACCGGTGCGGACCTGTCTCGTGCCCTGCTTCGTGTTGACCAACTGCGGCGGCAAATGGAGACCTTTTTCGACAACTACGACCTGCTCCTGACTCCGACAATGGCCGTGCCGGCGTTTCCAATTGACCAGCGTCCTTCGGTGATTGGCGGTAAGGAAGTGGACCCCTTCTGGGGGTACCTGCCCTTCACCTTCCCCATCAACATGACCGGCCAAACCGCGGCCAGTGTTCCCTGTGGATTTTCCGGGGACCCGGCAAGCGCCGGAATGCCCATCGGCCTGCACCTGGTGGGTCCAACAGGCTCAGAGGCCAATGTGTTGCAGGCCTGTGCAGCCTTTGAACGGGCCCGGCCCTGGGCGGATAAACGTCCCACTGTCTCGTAGTCCCTTTTCCTGCTGTTACTGCTCACAATTCAGTGCTAGCTTCCGACCGGTTCATTCCAGTTGGCAGGCTTGCGCTGCACTGCATTGCCTTCTTTCCTGCCACTTCGTCTAACTCTACTTAGTCCAACCCTTTCTCCCTCGCCCAGCAAGGTTGACGTTGTCAACGCGAAGTGATAAAAATAACCGCTTCGCATTACAACTCTTTATATCGCATTACAAAGTATTTAGGATTGCTATGTATTTGCCTTTTGAGCGCCTGAGATTGTCTGTCGCCGTCCTTATTTTCCTGGCAGCACTGGTTGTGCTGCTGGCGTGGAACCGCTCGGACCTGGCGGCGCAGCCGGAAGATGGTGAAGTGCCAGCAGAACAACTTGGCTTGACCGCTGAGGCCCGGGAAGCATTGCAGGGCTCTGACTTAGCCTTCCCGTCAGACGATGCCGGGTTTTCAGCCTACTATCGCATGGGGAGCATTGGTGACTATAGCCTTGACAAAGCAACGGTAGACGACCACATCTTCGGCCAGGTCGAATCCAATGCCATTACGGTAAGGACAGCTCCGGCAACTCTGGTAGAAATAGGCGACAACTACACGATATCGACTCTTTCATTGACGAACATAGACTCGATAGCATCCACCGTTAACCTCTATTACGACGACGAAGGCTGGATTGTGGCTTACCTGCCAAGCGGCACATCTTCGTCACAAATCTGGCAGGCCAGGGAAGAGAACACGGAAAATCCTGAAATAACGGACATTAGCAATACCACCCTGTTGGACGCGATAAACGTGGTGGTGGATGACGCATTGGGCGAAACAGCAATCGAGCACGATGATAGCAGTCTGGGATACTACCATTGGCAACATACGGATGCTGATAACTTCTTGATGATGGCCGTTTCCAGGCAAATTCAGGGAGAATACCCTGTCCAGTTTTCGGTTCCGACGTCATTAACTGTGGCGGAGGTTTCAGCGACGATGTGGGTCTCTCTGGCAAGCAACACCGATCCACCATGCGCCAAAGTTATCCTGGACGACTCCGACCTGATCACTGAACAATGCACCAAGGGAATATCAAGCAGCACGGCAATCCTGTCAGATTTCAATAACCAGGCCAACCACACATGGAAGCTGATTCAGTCGGAGAGGGATGAAGGAGCTTCTGGGGCCCTGCTGATGATTCTCTACTCCGTCTCCAATTAGTGCCGCTCATGCCCAGGTTAAGAGTTTCAGCCGGAAATTGGAGAAACTACCTTTCAACTGCCCTCTTGATTTCGGCCTTTACTATTTACGTCCTGACCCTTCCAACATCACTTGTCAGGGCTTCTCAAACGTCTATTCCTCCTGGTCACGACACTTCTGTACTTCAGGGTGAAACGAAGGACGTAGCAGTAACTTCAATAATTCAAATGGGCCCTCCCTCTGCCAATGAAGGCGACACCGTCACTATCCAAATTGGTGTGGTGAACAACGGATCCGGCGAGGAGACATTCAGCGTCAGTCTTCATGACAACACCGAGAATAAGCCGATCGCCTCGAAAGAAATAACGCTGGATGCCAGTAGCTCAACTACCGCAAGTCTCGACTGGGATACCTGTGGAGCCTCTGGCGGTCCGCCTCCGCCAGGCCCGCCAACGCCGGGAACCATTCACTCCCTGACCGCAACCGCAGTATTGGAAGGCGATTCAGACAGCAGCAACAATTCCCTGAGTCTTCTACCAGGGATATGGATCATTGCCGCTCCCGAGGCACCTGAGATTGCGTTTCCGGAACATTTAGAAATTCCACAAGCCAAGTATGGGGAGGAGTTGCCGTTGGCAGTACCCCTGGTTCAAACGGAGTCTGTTGCCCTTAGCAGCACCTTCGTGGGACCCGTACAGGGTATGAAGTCGCTCGAAGCTTCAAATGCTTTGATACAAACCGAGGGAGAGGCGCTGAGCAGTGTATTCAAGGGTCCTGTCGATGCAGACGACGATTTAGACTTGAAGGATCCGGACATAGGAACTCTGGGAAGCAAGCTTAGCGAGATATTCAGCGCAGGCGTTCAAACAAAGGTAAATGATAATTTTGCCAACCCTAATATTGAAACCATCTCTGAACTACTCACTCGCATTCTGTCTGACAACGCTGATGCCCGCGTCGATCAATTCTTACTCAGGCCAGGGATTGATGCTGAAATTGCACCGTTGACCAGTATTCAAATAGACGATGCTGACAGCGACTCGCTAAGTACTCTCTCAGGACCGGATTTACAAACTGAAGCAGACCCGCTTACCGACATTTTCTCCAGCGAAATCGAAGGCAATCGCACCCAAATGCTTTCTGTGCCTGCGATTTTAACCGACGCACTTCCTTTAGCCGAAATCATGTCCGACATTACTCAAGACCGTGTACTTAACGTCTTCTTAGCACCGACCATTGAAACGGAAGCTATGAGTCTGACCGAGTTGTTTATCAGCCCGTTGACCGTCATGTCCACTCTTGGCAGCAAAAGACCTGACATCAACACGTCGGCCATTCCCCTGTCCGTCATCTTTTCAGGATCGGTTGAGGCCAGACTGGCAAATTCAATTCGTAAGCCAGAGGTGTCCACTGAGGCGGATCCGTTAAGCCGACTGCACGTTTTTGGTGGGGCGGCCACTTACCAACCTGGCCAAGCGATGGCTCGTCCATTAGTGGAAACTACGATAGATGGCACGATAAGAGGAAGGATAAAACTGCAAAATGACTCAAACAGCCTGGGCGCCTACGTTACCATTGGTGACGAGGTTACATTCGCCGACCGAGATGGCAGATTTGAAGCGCCGGCCCCCACTGAGACTTTTGACCTTTACATCGGGGCGCCCGGGCACATTCCAGTCCTAATAAACGGCTTTACTCTGGACTCGAGAGAGTCGCTGGAGATTCCGGAGGTGACACTGCTCTTTGGCGACGCAAACAGCGACGGTGTAGTGAACATCTACGACCTGGCTGTGGCCGCATTCAACTATGGTGAGACCATCCGAACAGTTCCGGCCCCATAAGAAATACTTTGTGGGGTCAGGCCACAGCGTCCATCAAGATTTCTACCAGGTGCCTGGCGGGGCGCCCGGTGCCATGCTCCACCTGCTGGCGACAAGAGACACCCATAACGGCCACTTCCCACTCAGGACCCTTGTCGCGGATCGCTGGGAACAATACCTGTTCTCCGATAGTCATGGAAATGTCGTAGTGTTCCTTCTCAAAGCCGAAGGAACCGGCCATTCCGCAGCAACCGGAATTAATCAACTCCACCTGGTAACCCGGCGCCAGGCTCAGAGCTGCCATAGATGTGCTTGTTCCCACCAGGGATTTCTGGTGGCAATGACCGTGGAACAAGACTTTTTTCTCCAGCGAAGTGAACGCCAGGTCAAGCTCACCCTTTTCCTGGAGCATAGCAAGGAACTCATCGATCATATAGCTGTGGTCGGCGACTTTGGCAGCACGTTCATCCTGGCAGAACTCCGGGTACTCGTCGCGGAAGGTTAGCAGGCAACTTGGTTCGCAGCCAATAATGGGGACTCCCTGGTCAGCAAAGGCATAGAGGCGGTCTACATTGTATCTGGCGTGGGCCGCCGCCTCATCCAGCAGTCCCTTGGAAATCATGGGACGGCCGCAGCACTCGGCGTCAGCCAACTGGACTCGATAGCCGGCGGCCTCCAGCAGCTCCACGGCAGCAATGCCGATTTCCGGATAATTGTAGTTCATGAAGGTATCGTTAAAGAGAGCGACTGTACCCTTAGCCGTCCCCTTTAAATTGGTGCCGGCCCGCGAATTGAACCACTGTGCCAGGGTGGGGCTGGCGAATTTGGGCAGCTGCCTTTTGGGATGAACACCCAGAAATGCGCTGGAAAAGAATCGACCAATCGGGCTGCCTGCCCCAAAGTTAGCCAGCGACGCAAAGCGGCTGCCAATCCGGCTGAAACGCGCAATGTGGGCGAAGAACTTGTTGCGGAAAGGACGTTTGTTCGTTTTATAGTAGTTGTCGAGGAATTCATACTTGAGCTTTGCCATGTCCACGCCCGACTCACACTCGGACTTACAGGCCTTGCACTCAAGGCAGAGGTCCATGGCATCGTAGAGGCGCTTGTCGGTTATGGTGCCCTCGGGGAAATTGCCGGATAGTGCGGCCCGCAGCAAATTGGCCCGCCCCCTGGTGGAATGCTCCTCTTCCCTTGTGGCCATGAAGGACGGACACATGGTGCCGGTAAGCTTGCGGCAGGCCCCCATTCCGTTGCACATCTCCACCGCGCCGGCGAAGTTAGAATCCTGCGAGAAATCAAGACTGGTGCTCAGGGAAATGGCCTCGTATTCGGAGCCATAGCGCAGGTTTTCCCGCATAGGAGGGCAATCGATTATCTTCCCCGGGTTCATTATTCCGTGGGGGTCGAAAGTGCTCTTCAAATCGCGGAAGGCCTGGTAAATCTCGGGGCCAAACATCTTTTCGGTCCACACACCGCGGACGATGCCGTCCCCGTGCTCCCCGCTCATGGAACCGCCGAACTCCTTGACC
Organism: Dehalococcoidia bacterium; assembly: GCA_965215975.1. Classification (GTDB taxonomy): domain Bacteria; phylum Chloroflexota; class Dehalococcoidia; order Lucifugimonadales; family UBA3495; genus Bin22. The sequence goes on from OZ244136.1 coordinate 3,422,737, forward strand.
AGGTCGCTGATTTCCTCGCCGATGGAGAGCATTTTTTCGATCCCTTCGGCGCTCTTCAGGCTAACCAGCGGCCTGATGTGGAGGCAGCCAACGCTGGCATGTCCGTAGTAGCCAGCTGTAGTATCGTGGTTGCGGACCACCTCGTCGAAGCGACGGACAAACTCACCCAGGTTTTCCGGGTCAACCGCCGGGTCTTCAACGAAGGGGATGGGTTTGGCGTCGCCGTGGGTGCTCATCAACAGTCCCAATCCGCCCTTTCGTATATTCCACACCATGTCCTGGTCGGCGCGGGCAAGCAGGTTAACGCAGGCATACCCCAACCGACGGCGGGCCATATCATCCTTCAGGTTCTCCATCTTGGACGTAAGCTCAGCTTCCGACTCACCGTAAAATTCCACCAGGAGCACCGCGCCGGGATCGCCCTGCACAAAAGCCATGTTCCGGGACTGCCCCATAGATTCTCGCGAGCGGTCCAGGACCATCTTGTCCAACACTTCCACCGAAGACGGGCCGTGATTCAGGACCTCCTTCGTTGCTTCGCTGGCCTCAAAGATGTCCCTGAAATGCAGAACGGAAAGAGACGTCATCGTCGGACGGGGAACCAGGTTTATTTTGGCCTCGTTTACCACACACAGGGTTCCCTCGGACCCAACCACCATCTTGGTCAGGTTAACCGGTTCCTCTCCCAGGAAGGAATCCAGGTTATAGCCACTCACCCGGCGCATTATCTTCGGATATCTGGCCTCGATTTCCGCCAGATTCTCGCGGGCTATTTGCAGTACGCCTCGGTAAATGTCCGATTCAAGCCCTTCCCCGTTTAGCTTGGTATCCAGTTCGTGGGGCTCCAGCGTCTGGAAGTGGGCCTGACTGGCGTCGGAAAGTACCACGTCCACTTCCTTAATATGGTCCAGAGTCTTTCCGTAAATAACTGAATGGGCGCCGCAGGTATTGTTGCCAATGCCTCCGCCAACACAGGCGCGGTTGGAAGTGGTGGGGTCGGGAGCATATTGAAGGCCGTAGGGAGCCAGGTAACGGTTTAGCTGGTCAAGGACAATCCCGGGCTGTACCCGAACCCAGCTTTCCTCCCGGTTCAGTTCTATCACCTGGTTAAGGTACTTGCTGAAGTCCATCACGATGGCGTGGTTAACCGATTGGCCAGCCAGTCCTGTACCGCCCGCTCGCGGGAGCACTGGTATTTCGTTCTCGCTGGCCAAGTCCACCACTGCCAGCACATCTTCAGCGCTGCGGGGAATAACAACGCCCACGGGTTCCATCTGGTAAATGCTGGCGTCGGTGCTGTACAACACGCGAGAAAAGGGATCAAAGCGTACTTCACCGGCAACTCGCCTTCGAAGTTCTTCTGCAATTTCGGTTCGCTCCGTGCCTTGAATCCTGCGACCCGCCGCGGTGGTGGCCATCGCTATTCCTCCCCAAACGCAAATTGCGGACAAAGCTGCGTATTGACGGTTAGTTTATCACAGTAGCAACGGCAAATTGGCTTCCCAATTGGCGCCAGGAGAGTTGTCCCAACACCTGTTTTCGTTTGTAGTTGACCCTGCCCAATGTTAAACTTTCGCCTACCGTTCCTAGTCTGATTCGTCAGACGGTTTGCCCCCGAAAAAGCAGCCGGAGGGTGTTATGGCAATCCATACAGAAGACAGTGTAAAAGACCTCCAGCGTACTGCACTGGAAAATCTCTGGGTCTACCTGCGAGAGCCCAGCGATATGGCGGAGAAGGGAGAGCCCCAGATCTTCGTGGAGGGCAAGGGCTGCAAGGTAACCGATGCCCTGGGCAATACTTACATTGATGCCATGTCGGGCCTTTGGCTAAAGAACATTGGTTATGGTCAAACGGAGGTCGCCGACGCTGCATACGAGCAGATGCTCAAGATTACCTATATGCCGATGGGTACCACCACGGAACCGGCAGTGCGGTTGTCAGAAAAGATCGCCTCCATCACCCCCGGCGACCTTTCCCGCTGTTTCTTCACCAGCGGAGGGTCCGAGTCCGTTGAGACGGCTCTGAAGCTGTCCCGTGCCTACTTCAAGAGGATAGGAGAGCCTGAACGCACCAAGTTCATCAGCAGGAAAGACTCCTATCACGGAGCCACCTTCGGCGCTCTGGCGCTGGGGGGAAATTTCCTTTACCCCAAGACCGACTATGAACCCCTGATGCCCGGCTCTTTCCACGCTCCCCAACCTAACTTCTATCATTGCGAGTTCAACAGCAGCACTCCCGAGGAGTGCGGCCAGCGCTGCGTGGACGCAATCGAGAACATAATCCGTTTCCAGGGACCCGAGACCATCGCCGCCGTCGTGGCCGAACCCGTCTCCAGTCCCTTGGGCGCGGTGGTTCCCCCGGACAATTATTGGCCACTGCTGAGGGAGTTGTGCGACAAGTACGGCTGCCTGCTGATAGCTGACGAAGTAATCACCGGCTTTGGCCGAACTGGCAAGATGTTCGCCTGCGAGCATTGGGGCATTACGCCGGACATGATGACGGTCGCCAAGGGCATCACCAGCGGCTACATTCCCATGGGCGGGGCCATCCTCCGCAAGCCCATCGCCGATGCCTTCGTGGGCGGGCCTAATGCGGCTTTTCGCCACGTAATTACATTTGGCGGCCACCCGGTAGCAGCCGCTGCTTCCCTCAAGAACCTGGAAATTATGGAACGCGAGGGAATGGTGGAAAACTCAGCTCGAATGGGTCAATACCTGCTGGACGGCTTGGAAGAGCTTAAGCAGAAACATTCCATCATTGGCAACGTCCGTGGCCTGGGCCTGATGTGCGGTCTGGAACTGGTAAAGGACCGGGAGACCAGGGAACATTTCCCGTCAGATGCCGACCTGGGTCCGCGGCTCACCCAGGGGTTCGCCGACGACGGGCTGTTCCTCCGGGGCGGAGACGTGATGAACATCATGCCGCCACTTTGTGTTACTCCTGGCGAGATCGAACAGATCGTCTCCACGATGGACCAGGCAATCGGTAAGGTAGCCAGTGACCTGGGCGCCGCCTGACGTCTCACCGAAAAGGCTGGCAAAAATTCATAGTGGCCTGATGGACGAACTCCGGCCCGCGCGCTCGAAAGAGAGGGCCGGGCACTGAAACCCCCAGAAGGAGGCGGCGAAATGCCCGATAACCTTCCTTCCCAGGAAAATATCGCCTTTTTCAATGGACAACTGCTGCCGGAAAGGGATGTAGGAATTTCGATTCGCGACCGAGGGTTCATCTACGGAGACGCAGTTTTTGACGCCACTCGCACATTCAACGGCCAGACATTCAAGCTCCGGGAACATGTAGAACGACTGTACAATTCGTTGCGCTACCTTCGGATTGACCCGGGTATAGACCCTGCAAAAATGGAGCGGTGGTCCCTTGAAGTAGTAAACCACAACTATCCTCTGCTGCCCCCGGGTCAGGATATGTGGGTAATGCAGCGGATCAGTCGCGGCGTCGAATCGTCGGAGCCGGGAGCGGAGTCGCGACCCACCGTTCTGATTGAAAGCCACGCCATACCTTTCGCTCGTCGAGCCTCTCTTTACCGCGATGGTATCAGGGTCGTAACGCCTTCCGTACCGCGCATCCCTCCCCGGTTTGTCAGTCCCCGGGCCAAGACTCACAATTATCTGAACCTGATCATGGGAGAACTGGAGGTCCACGAGACTGACCCCGATGCCTGGGCCGTGCTGCTGGACGAGTCAGGCAACCTTACTGAAGGCAAGGGCAGCAATATTTTCTTGGTCAAGGACGGCACTGTAGCTACACCCCAAGGTCGTTTCGTGCTGGAGGGTATCACTCGCAGCGCAGTGCTGGACCTGGCGTCCGGCCTCAGCCTGCCTGTTGCCGAGGAAGACCTCGACTTGTTCGACGCCTATACTGCCGACGAAGCTTTTCTCACTTCCACCAGCCTGTGCATCTGTCCCATTTCTTCCATAAACGGAGCCAGGATAGGAGACGGCAAGGTGCCAGGGCCCGTTACCAATCAACTGATGGCCGCGTTCAGCGATATGGCTGGAATGGATTATGTGAACCAATACCTGTCGCACTTGCCTTCCTGACACCTCGGTGGCAGCCGGAATGCCCGGAGCCGACAGCGCTCCCCTAAATCATGCAGCATGGAGGTCACCATGGCGGACAACTTGGACCGGATTGTAGAAACATCGACTGCGGAATGCCTGGCTACCGGGTTCGTATTCACTGAAGGCCCCCTCTGGCATCCCGACGGCTATTGGCTGTTCGTGGACGTTCGAAGGGAGCCGGGCGCCATCTTTAAGCTGGTCCCTGGCGGCCAAACCGAAATCTTTCGGGAACCTAGCAACGGTTCCAACGGCCTTACCTTCGATCTGGAAGGGAGGCTGGTTATGTGCGAGGGCGACGGACGGCGAATGAGTCGCCGGGAGCACGATGGCACCATTACACCCCTTGCAGAGCAGTGGGAAGGCAAGCGCCTCAACCGGCCCAATGATGTGGTCTGCCACTCCGACGGCAGCATCTACTTCACCAACCCGGGAGGCCGTGTGCCTGCCGAAGAACGTGAGATTGACTTCAGTGGCGTTCATCGCATCGCGCCCGATGGTACGGTCACAGCAGCTATTACCGACACCGAGTACCCCAACGGCCTCGCCTTCTCACCCGACGAAACTGTTCTGTACGTTACAAATACACGCGAAAGAATGTACATCGCGGCCTACGATGTGCTTCCGGATGGAACGGGATCAAATGGCCGGGTCTTCGCCGACATGTCTTCGGACGAGCCCGACGGCGTACCTGACGGAATGAAGGTCGATTCGGCAGGGAACGTCTACAGCACCGGCCCCGGCGGCTGCTGGGTCTTTGATGCTCTTGGTAATCATCTTGGCATAATTCGCCTGCCGGAAATTCCCGCCAACTGCGCCTGGGGCGGTCCCGACAACCGCACCATGTTCTTCACGGCCCGAACGTCGGTGTACACCTTGCGGATGCAGAATACCGGAATCTCCCCGTGGCGCGGGGGCTAGTCGGGAAAGGTGTTGCCGAAGGGCTGGAAATCATTTTCGACTGGCGACCGGGAACCGGTGTGGAACGAATTGTTGACCGCGCTCCCTGTAGTCTTGAACAGACTATTCACTTCGCTGGAAAAGCCGTGTGGGGGAATAAAGGTGGACTATCCCACTCTGGGAAGAAAGAGAGTTTGGGCCTGATCAATGGGCTATATCACAACCGCTGAAACTCCATCAATCGGCAACATTTACGAATGATCTGGCTCCTCGTTGCCGCCGGCGGCGCTGCCGGTTCAGTATTGCGATTAGCCGCGGGACGGGTTGCCGTTCACTTCCTTGGATCCGGCACGGTATGGGGAACTTTCTTCGTAAATGTAACCGGTTCCTTCTTACTGGGCTTCTTTCTTGCCTATGCTCTCCAGAGAAATAATATTTCCGCCGATATTAGGGCGATGGTTGCTGTTGGGGTTCTGGGAGGATACACAACCTTCTCCACCCTCAGCTACGACACTGTTCGCCTGTTGGAATCGGGCGAGCTAACGCGGGCAGGCTTGTACATTGGCGCCAATCTATTGATTGGATTGGGAGCAGCATATCTGGGCATTCTCTCGGGACGGGCGGTGTAGGTGCGGTGGCACATCCACTTCTTGTTACCCGTATTGGCGAATGTTAAACTTGTACGTGAAAGACTCCTCCACTGACTTTCCCTCTAACTAATCCATTGATTTTCTCCCGGGGATCAGACCCGCGCCGCCGGGAATCTTCCAACAAGGCTGTCTGATGAGCTATTTGAACCTCCACGGGAAACCGGACAAGAAGTTTGACCACCTGATCATTGCCTTTGCCGGGTGGCCCGACGCCGGAGAGAGCGCCACCTCCAGTTTGAAGTACATGCTGCGCGACCTGGGGGCCACCAAATTCGCCGACATTGACCCCGAGGAATTCTACGACTTTACCCAGGAACGTCCGAGGTCATATCGCACCCGTGACGGACGGCGCCGGGTGCGCTGGCCCTCAAATGAATTTTATTACTGGTTGCCGCAGCAGCCCGCAACGTCAGGCTCTTCCAAGGGTGCCCTCTTTTTCATGGGAGTCGAGCCAAACCTGAAGTGGCGCACCTATTCGGAAACCATCGCCAACCTGGCCCTGGACCTGGGTGTGAGAACTGTGGTGCATATGGGTGCCCTGCTTGACGCCGTTCCCCATACCAGGCAAGTAAAGCTTACCGGGTCATCAACCCTGCCCTTGTTACAGGAAGCGCTGGAATCGGCGAACATTGGAACTTCAAACTACCAGGGACCAACGGGAATCAGCACCTCGGTAATGGAAACCTGCACCAAGAAGGGCATGAGTTACGCCTCTCTCTGGGGCCACACTTCTCATTACCTCCAGGCGGCGCCCAACTACCGGGTTTGCTATACCCTGGCAGATACCATTTCCAGGATCCTGCAACTCCCGGTTAACCTGAAGGAATTGCGCTCGGCGGCAGATAAGTTCGACCAGGAAGTGATTCAGGCAATTGGAAAGGACGATCAACTCGAGAGTTACGTCAAGAAACTGGAAGACCGTTACGACGAATCTCTCGCCGACAGTCCCATGCCGGAACCGGCAGACGTAGTGCGGGAACTGGAGCAGTTCCTACGTTCGGAGCAGCGCAGGAACTTTGGGGGAGCGAGTTAGCCAGCTACGAAAGAATGAGGGTGCTTGGAACGCGCCCCGAAGCGGAGCTTTTTAACAGGTACTATCCCCAAGTCCAATCCATAATTGCGGAGTTGGCTTGTGCCGGCAAAAGCCTCCAAAACCGAAGAAAAGGCTGTGGTAAAATCTCCCAGTCCCACTCCCCGCCGGCGTGGGCGCAGGAAAGCCGTGCCGACCATCGCCATCAACGAAGCTATCCGGTTGATGACAGAGGAATACGGACCCTTTCCCGATGAACCCCGTCTCGACCCTGTCCACGAACTGACCTTTACAATTCTTTCCCAGCACACCTCCGACACCAACTCTGAACGGGCGTTTCGCAGCTTGATGCTAGAATTCGGTTCGCTTGAGGCAGTCGCCGCTGCTGATGTGTCGAGAATAGAGTCGGCAATCAGCGGTGGCGGGCTTGCAAAGATCAAGGCTCCCCGAATCAAGCAGGTGCTGTCCCGGATATTGGAGTTGAACGGCACGCTAGATCTTTCCTTCCTGCGGGAAATGCCCCTGGAAGATGCCAAGGCATGGCTCCGGCAACTGCCAGGCATCGGACCCAAGTCTGCCGGCATAATATTGAGCTTTTCCCTCGGTATGCCGGCCATGGCAATCGACACCCACATTTACCGGGTCTCCCAGCGGATGGCCCTGATAGGCCCCAAAGTTTCAGTAGACAAAGCCCACGACCTATTGGAAGCGGCCGTAGAACCGGAGCAGGTTTATCCCTTCCACCAGGCATTTATCAACCACGGCAGAACGGTTTGCAAAGCCCAGCGGCCCCGCTGCCAGGAATGCGTGGTTGGACACGGTTGCCCTTCCCGTGAGCAGTTCATAAAGGCGTCCGAAAAAAAGAGCACGGCAGCCGCAAAAGCAAAGGTAAGGCAAACCAAGTCCACCGAAACAAAGCGAACCAGGGTGGCCACTCAAGCCCCCCATGCTTACCCAACGATTGAGTGAGCAACACTCCTTCCCATCGTCCCCGACTTCCCCATCGCTGAACTGATTCGCCATCGCCGCCCAGTGCAATTGCAAGCGGGTCCCATTGGTGGTCATTCTTGATTATTCGCGTATCAACCCTTCACTCAATTACTTGGCGGGCAAACATACAATGGGTCCGCTGAAAACCGGGACTGGACAGCCCTTGTTACCCCCTTCTACCATGGTTTATGTAACGCCGTACGCCCCTTCCCTGTACCGGCTACCCACCGGCAGAGAGTCATTGGGGGAAGTGGTGGGAGAAGTGTTTTCCTTCATGTTTATTCAGGATTCCTGTTCCCAGGCGGCAAATGGGTGGAAATGAGCGAAAATGGCGGGAAAGTTAAATTTTCTGCGCCACCCTGCCGTCGGTCAATTCCGTCCGGCAAAGCCCGGCACTTGAAATGCGTTATACCTGCCAGGTCGTTCCGGACACGTTGGCATACTTGCTCCAATGTAGTAGAATCTTGTTGTGTGCCCCGGTCGTCTAGCCAGGTTAGGACGCCACCCTTTCAAGGTGGAGATCAGGGGATCGAAGCCCCTCCGGGGTACCATTTTTCCTGCAGCAACTTGGCACACTACCATAGACCTGTTACTGCCTCAATGTTCGCCTCAACGGACCTTTAACCAGTGCCTGGCCCGGATGGGCAGGCTTACGTATTTACCCCTTTGGAGACGCGGTGCTGAAGCACAACTTCTTAAGACTGAACCGAATCTTTGGTAGGGAAGCCGCCGCAACGATGCCCGGTGCTCAGGGCACGAATACGCTGGAAGAAACAACTTGTCCCCATTGCGGAGCCAGTATTCCCAGGTCCCGGCGCTGCCCCGCTTGCAACAACGTTACCTTCGCTTTGCCCCGGTGGGCTGCAGGCGGGAGAGACCGACGATTATTCACCCGGCGCCGGCTAATTATCAGCGGTTGCACTCTTGCCGTCCTTCTATTTGTCCTGTGGCTGAATTACCCGTTCATGCCCAACTATCGCATTCTATTGTTCAACCGTCCGGCCACCACCGTTTCGTCATCCTCGACCGTGAACCAGTGGTCAATGGCCGGCGGAGACGTAGCCCAGCGAAAGGTAGTTCGGTCTGATACAGGCTCTGTAGCCCTGCCGGTTGGCAAGCTCCAGTGGAGTACGCCTACGGGGGAGGGGACGAGAGCCGGGCCCATAGTTGCCGACGGAAAGGTTTACCAGGGAGCTTACTTTAAGATTGTGGCCCTGGACGCCAACACTGGCGAAGAAGTCTGGTCTCAGCCAACCTCCGGCCCGGTACAGGCTTCGCTGGCCCTGGCAGGCGGCAAGCTTTATGCCGGATTCCTTGATCATAGGCTAAGGGCCATGGACCCCGAAACGGGGGAAATACTATGGGATTTTAGGGCGGGGGACATCATTACTTCCTCCCCGGTTGTGGACGAAGGAGTTGTATATTTTGGCGCATGGGATAGTAAGCAGTACGCGCTGGATGCTGCTACCGGGACAGAAATCTGGACTTACGAAAGTACGGAAAAAGTGGGATCTAGCAGTCCGATCTACAATGGTGTGATGGCCGTACCCGACAAGGGCGGGCGAATCCACCTGCTGAACGCCCGTACCGGCCAAAACCGGCTCGTCTACCGCACTCCCAGGTCCACCAACGCTGCTCCGGTTATTGCCCATGGGCACGTCTACTTTGCAGCCGGCGGTCGCCTCTACGCCATCGACACCAGTGAGAAAGAAGTACCGGGACAATATCACTTCAAGAGAGTTTGGGCCCAATTCTGGTTGTGGCAAGTACCGGGTGTGCCCAAGCCCGCTCAACAGCAGGGAGGCCGGTGGCGTTTCTCTCCCGATGAGGCAGAGTCCACCATAGTAGCCTCCCCAGCCGTGGCAAATACCGGCCTATATGTAGGAGATTTGCTCGGCCGCCTATATGCTGTTGACCCATTATCCGGCGCCGAACAATGGCGCTTCGAGGCCACTGGCGGCATACATGCATCTCCCATAGTTGCAGGGAACTTGGTTTACATTGCAACCCAGCAGGGACATGTTTATGCGATTGACCGCGGATCTGGCGAGGCCGTTTGGGAATTGTCCCTGGGGACCGGAGTGAACGAACCTTTGGCTTTCGCCGGCGGTGTGTTGTACTTACGCACCTCAGATGGTACGGTTCATGCCATTGAGTAAGGCTGCAAGAAGATGTGCGCCGCTCCTTAAAGAAACGGAGACCCCATTTTGGCAACATATGAAGATATAGTCGCCAGCTTGAGCCAGGCGGTCGAACGGCTGGAGACGGACAATCTGGAGCTTAAGGCCTCCATCGCCAAGCTGCAAAAGCAGGTGAGGCAGCGGGAGTTGGATGCGGCTTATATGTACATCCATTCCAACTGGCTTTGGATTCGCTGGTTTCTGGTCCGCGACCAGGACCGGGCTGGGGACAATACCGATCTGCTGGATAGAGCTAAGGCCGCTGAGTCCACGATCCGTGACAATCTGGCCCGCAGCCTGCGCTCAGTTCAATTCGACCCGGAACCCATGCAGGCTGCTTACCGGTGGCGAATCGAAACTACTGTCATCCTTAACCGACAACGCTACACCTTCTTTGACTAGGCCTTCCTCGTAATTCTTTGCGAGTAGGCCTACACCAGGTCATCCCGTCGATGCCCCTCCACTCTGGGCCAAGTTCGCAGTTGAACCTGCGGAGAGAATAGGCTATTGTTTTTCGTGACAAAGAAGCACTCCAGCGTGTTATCTGAAACGAATGAGGCCAAAGGAGAGTTAAATGGCAGGAGACAAAGAGACTTACGAAATAGAATTGAACCCGGATCAAATGGGCTTTGTAACATCTATGAAGGACAAGTACGAACTAGCCGATGAAGGCAAAGTTATGCGGATAATCATGGACTACCTGATTTCCAACTCAGACGTTCACGACACCGTATTCACTCAAGTACGTTGCCTTCGTTGCGGATAACCCGGTCCAATGCATGGCAGGGTTGCACTGTTGAATTAGAGTAGTCAGATCAATCGGAAATTCGAGCCGGTCGGGTCCGTACCACAGAGTGGTAAAGGGCTCGTCCGGCTTTTCCGTGTAACCCTGCTGCTCGAAGGGTTCGAAGTGTCGGGGACCTTCCCCTATTTTCGTTATCCCGCTAACTGCTGCTTCAAGCCCACCAGGGCCAGATAGTAGCCATAGACACCGAAACCATACACGGAGCCCTTGCAAACGGGCTGAACCGCTGAAACCCCGCCTCGGGATGCCGGGTTAGAAGCGTGGACCTCAATCACCGGATACCGGACCTGGGCTATGGCTGCGCGAAGAACCCCGTTGAGGGAAGTGTAACCGGCGGGATTGATGACTGCGGCATCCACGTCGCCGTCGTGGCCTGCATAGAGGGCATCCGCCACTTCACCTTCCACGTTCGAGTGAACGAATTCAACATCGAGGCCCAGGCTCTCGGCATAGCCCTTCACCTGCTCGTTAATTTCCGGCAAAGTCATAGGGCCAAATATTTCAACCTGCACTTTGCCCCTCATATTCATTCCCGCACCTTGAATCATCAGGATTTTCGCCATATCAGACTCCTTATAAGCCTATGTATCGATACCAGATTAATGGGATAGCCTAACAAATACTGTTAACGACTTCCCAAGCCAACAGAATATAAACCCTCAAATGGGCCGAAGCAAGGTAAGGGGACGTAGAGCAAAGAAAGAGGCTTACCCATCAAGGAACAGGCATCAAGTTGGTCGAGCATACACAACTTGGCGCGTTTGGCCCCGGGCGAGGGGGGTAAAGATCAGTGCGGGAATAAGTAGCACAAGTCCAACAACAGCATTGAAAGTAATTGCCAGTGGTGTCCCGTAGATCTCCGCCAGGATTCCAATTGCTAGCGCTCCGAGGGGAGTTCCGATGCCGATGCACACACTCATCAATCCGACCATACGGCCCCGCATGTCCGGGGGAGCCGAAAGCATGGTAATGGTGCTCTGCATAGTGCCAAAGCAGGACTGACCCACGCCCGCGATTATCAGTACACCGAAGGCAAGCAAGTACCAGGGCGACCACACGAAGGCGATGGCCATCAGCAACACTACCGTAGAGCCCAGCATGAAGACCAATCCATGTCTCTGCAGGTTGCGGGTTAGCGCCATTGCCCCTGCGCCGGCCATTTGTCCAATCCCTTCTCCCGCTACTAACAACCCCACCAGAGTGGCTCCCACCCCAAGGTTGTTGGCGCCAATGTCAGGGATGAATTGCTGCAAAGGAAAAGCGAGCGCGTTCATTATTATGGTCACGTAAAGCATGCCCCACAGCAAAGGTGTGGCCAGCGCATATCTAATAGCGCTGCTCAAGCTGCTCCATACGGGTTCCAGTGTGGTGGTTCGTTCTTTTTGCGGGATGCGTACCCTGGTCATTACCCCCAGGTCAATCAAGTGCACTAATACAATCAGGCTGCAGGCCCCCACGTAGCCTCCAGTCTCAATCGAAACGCCGCCGACCATCGATGAGATGAGCGGGCCCGAAGTATCGATCATGATTCCAGCCAGGAGGGGGCCCAGCATCTTGCCTGACGTGTTGCTGATGGTATCCAGCGACAGCGCATTTACCAGTCGACGCTCCCCGACGATATCCAGTATGCCAGTGCGCCGGGAGGGATCTTCCAGGGATTTGGTAGCACCCTGAACGAATACTGCGGCGTAGACGTGCCAGGCTGCTATAGCATCGGTAACTATCAAACCCAGAACCACACCCGCCACCGCAGTATTAATTACCTGGGATAGCATGAGAATGCGCCATCGGTTGAAACGGTCAGCAATGAAGCCGGTAAACAGAGAAAGGACCGGGCGCGGCAAGTTGTTGAACACCAACACAAGACCCAATTGCAGTGGAGACCCGGTAGATTGAAGGATGAGCCATCCCAGAACCAGCAGTTCCATCCGGCGGGACAACTCCCTCAGAGTGCCGACATACCAGATGGCCCGAAAGTCCCGGTCTTGTAGAATTGTGAATACCGGGGCGTCTGCCCGGGGTCTAAACCTCAAGATGCTCCCGCCTGCCCAACATCCACTTCAACCACCGATCCTGGGTTCGGTAATTGTAGCTCATGCATGGCTTGGCTCCGCTGAGTTTCTGGGGCCGATGTATAGAACTTTTGCCCAGGTTGGCTTGACGAAACTACATGCGAACAGGCGACCCTATCCCACCGACCTGTTTCAGTCAGGCACCAGCCCGCCACAAGAAGTGGTCCAGGCGTGGACATGCCATCAAGCAGTCAACAGTTGTTAGAATCGCTCTCCGCCAATCCAATGCTCTTTCTCCCACTTACCAAGCTTTGACACTCGTGGTGATTGCCATATGCCAAAAACGTATTTCGTAAACTTATCGCATTATTAGCATAAGTAGCTACAAGTTTGCTGATTTTTCTCCTTTTAGGTTGCAATTATTGAATTGGTGGGTATATATTGTTGCCATAGGGTAAAAGTTAGGTTTTCCATGGCTGTTTCTGCGTGGGCGCTTCAAGTTTGTTGTCTCGGCACTGGTTGACCTAATGGACAAAATGATCAAACGCCCTAAGGAGGCCAACCGGTGGCACTTTCGGACAAGACTTTGGTATGCGTAGACTGCGGCGGTGAGTTTATTTTCACGGTAGGGGAGCAGGAGTTCTTCAATTCTCGGGGCTTTGTAAACGAGCCCAAGCGGTGCCAGTCCTGCAGATCCTCCAGACGCGCTGAACAGCGGGGTGGCTTCTCGGCGGGTCCCAGGGAAATGTTCCAGATTCAGTGTGCTGAGTGCGGCAACGAGGCCACGGTACCTTTCCGGCCCAGAGGAGACCGTCCGGTATACTGCAGCGACTGCTTTAGCAGGAATAGGAACACCATGTCTCAGTTCTAGCACCACGAACTTGTCATTTTGAGGAGGGAGAACCCAATTAACCTCCCCTCCTCTGAATTGACCCTTCTCTCCACAAGAGGGGCTTTTCTGTTTCGGATACCAGCTATTGGCTTCGGAAGGCAGCCCACAGTCGCAACTCGGCCTAAATCTGCACGTCCACAAATTGCCTATTCTTGCCAGGTAACCTTTCCCCACTGCTCCCTCTGAATGGACTTGCAATTGACCCGTTTCCTCTTTGCCAAACCTTGCCAACATTAGCCGATTAGAAGCCATTGGTTTATCATCCTATTCGCCGAGGGTAATGGTTGCCGACTTCTGAGGCTCGGCCAATACTGGTGCAACATTCGCCCATACCTCGCCGCCAAACACTTGAATCGACCTCTTCCGAAGGTTGCTGCCCTCAATCCGTCTCTATAGAATTGAAAGAGCCGATCTGCATGTACTGCCATGTGGGGTAGCTTTCGACAGTCGTGCTTAGTCTTGACCAGCGATCTTTTCTTCTCAAGGAAGCCTTTATGAATTACAGAGACCTGCGAGAGTTCATTACGTTCCTGGAGCAGCGGGGACAACTGCATCGCATTAGCGCGCCAGTGAGTTGCGAACTGGAAATGACGGAGATAGCTGAACGCATGATTAAGGGCGACGGCCCCGCACTCCTCTTCGAGAATGTGGCCGGCTACGACATGCCGGTTCTCATGAATATTTTTTGTTCAGACCAGCGGATGGCATGGGCTCTTGGAGTTGACCGGGTAGACGATCTGGTCTCCAGATTAGAAGGAATGCTCCAGCTGGCCCAGGGGGCCCCGGAAGGATTGATGAACAAGCTCCGTACCCTGGGGCAGATCATTCAAATGGGCCGCTTCCAGCCAAAGACGGTTACCCGCGCCCCTTGCCAGGAAGTGGTGCTGCAAGGTTCCGACGTTGACCTCTTCAAGTTTCCCATCCTTAAGTGCTGGCCCATGGACGGCGGCCGGTACATTACTCTGCCGCTGGTAATAACCAGGGATCCGGAAACCGGTACGCAGAATTACGGCATGTACCGGATGCAAGTCTATGACGCATGCACCACCGGAATGCATTGGCAGACTCACAAAGTGGGAGCCCATCATTACCGGGTGAGCCAGGAACGGAAAGACAACCGACTGGAGGTCGCGGTTGCTATTGGAGCAGACCCGGCAACCATGTGGACCGGCTCGGCGCCATTACCCCCAGACATGGACGAGATGGCAGTATCCGGATTCATTCGGGAAGAGGGAGTTGAGCTAGTCAAGGCCAAGACTGTAGACTTGCTGGTGCCAGCCCAGGCCGAAATTGTGCTGGAAGGGCACGTCTACACAGACGAACAGCGCATGGAAGGTCCCTTTGGCGACCATACGGGCTATTACTCAATGCCGGAAGAGTACCCCGTATTCCATGTTACTACCATCACCCACCGTAGAAACCCGATTTATCCCGCCACGGTGGTTGGCCGGCCGCCCATGGAGGACTACTGGATGGGCAAGGTGACCGAGCGTGTTTTCATGCCCATAATCAGGATGATAATGCCTGAAATCGTGGACATGAACATGCCAGCCGAGGGCGTCTTTCACAATCTCGTCATAGTTTCGATCAAGAAAGAATACCCCGGTCAGGCCCGGAAAGTAATGTATGGCCTGTGGGGGCTGGGCCTGATGAATCTCACCAAGACAATTATCGTCGTTGACGACTTCGTTAACGTGCAAGATCCTTCGGAAGTAACCTGGCGTGTGGCAAACAACATCAATCCCAGCCAAGACATAGTGATTGTCGAGGGGCCGCTGGACGACTTGGAGGTCGGGTCGCCCACTCCTAAATTTGGCGGCAAAGTCGGAATAGACGCAACCAGAAAGGGCCCTCTAGAGGGCTACACCCGGGGTTGGCCTCCCGACATCGAAATGTCACCGGAGGTCAAGACCCTGGTTGACAGCAGATGGAAAGAGTACGGATTCAGTTAGCTAGTAGCAACTGGAAGATAACAGGTCCAGGCAACTCCGTTTGGGCCACGTCAACCGTCTAAAATGCTCGAGCTATTATGCAAAACACCGGAACCAGCCGCACCTGGACAGGCTCCTTGCTTGGAAGGGTTTCCCTTTACGCAGGCTCAATACGCATTTGGGAATCTCTCTTTGCCCTGCCCTTCGCCTATATCGGCATGACACTGGCCTCACAATCCGCAAACGGCCAACCCTGGCCCGGTTGGCCCGCGTTTGTCTGGATCACCGTGGCTATGTTTGGCGCACGCACTCTCGGCATGTCGGCCAACCGCCTGATCCATGCCAGGGAAGACCTGGCCAATCCACGTACAGTAGAGCGTCATCTGCCCAGGGGACTGCTAAAGTCATGGGAAGTGGCGGCCATGGCCGTTATTGGTTTGCTCATACTCATTGTCGGTGCCGCACAGTTGAACCCGCTTGCACTGTTACTCTCTCCATTAGCGGCCGCCTATGTGGTGTTTTATTCCTACGCCAAGTACTTCACCTGGCTGTGCAATTTCTGCCTGGGCTGGGCGCTCGCTATTGCGCCAACTGCAGCGTGGATCGGTGTCACCGGCAGCTTGTCTTATGAGCCACTCCTGATTAGCTTTGCCGTGGCAATGTGGGCCGGAGGGTTCGATATCATCTACGCCTGCACCGATTTTGACTTCGACCGAGGATTTGGGACACGTTCTGTGCCGAGCTACATAGGCATAGCCGAGTCGCTCTGGTTGGCCCGTATAATGCACTCCCTGTCGGTGTGCGCCCTGCTGGCCCTGGGTCTGCTGACCGGGTTGGCGTGGCCTTATTACATAGGCTGGGTCGTTGCAGTCCTGCTCTTGATATACGAGAATAGACAGGTAAGTCCAACCGACCTGTCAAGAATTAGCGCCGTATTTTTCAGGGTGAACGGATATGTTTCAGTGCAGTTAATGGCCTTTACGATATTGGCCCTGGTGGTGTGAAATGGCCATCCGACAGGAGACTGGGATGTCGAGGCTGTCCGCACCCAAGCCTATAATTGTGGGTGTTTCCGGCGCCAGTGGATCCATTCTGGCCCGCGCCACCGTTGAAGCGCTCCTGTTGCGTGATGTACCCACGATTGTGGTTTGCACCAATGCCGCCCGCCTGGTCTGGCAGGAGGAACTCGACACACCCTTCGGGGAAACCCTGTCGGAGTGGCAGGAACACCCCCGTTTCACCTACTATCCCATGGGAGACATGCGAGCATCCATTGCCAGCGGGACCTTTGCCACCCGCGGCATGGTTATAGTGCCCTGCAGTATGAACAGCGTCGCCGCCATAGCCCACGGCCTGGCCGGAAACCTGCTACTTCGTGCCGCCGACGTTTGTTTGAAGGAACGCAGAAAGTTGATACTGGTTCCCCGGGAAACACCTCTTCACGCCACTCACTTGGAGAACATGCTTTCACTCACGCGCGCCGGGGCGGTGATAATGCCCCCGGAACCGGCCTTCTATCTGAAACCGCAGGGCATCGACGATATCGCCCAGTTCGTGGCCCAGAGGGTACTTGTTGCGCTGGACATTGAAGAGGAACTGCCTCCAGAGATGCGGTACCACGAAGAAACTCTTCCCGAATAGATATGCCAACCCAACCGCGGGGTACTCTCAAAGAATATGGCCAACCTGACCGGCGAAGCAAAGCAAACGTATGTGGCGGACCTTTTCGCTCGCATTGCCCGGCAGTACGACTTGATGAACACCCTGATGACCGGAGGCATGCATCATCGCTGGAAGCGACGAACTGCCCAACTCACCGCCCGCGGGCTTACCGGACCGGCACTGGACATCGCTACTGGAACAGGAGATTTGGCTTTCTGCCTCGCCCGACAGGACGGAATTAACACAGCATTGGGCGTAGACCTCCTTCCGGCAATGATTGCGCTGGCACAGGATAAGAAGAAAAACACCGGCACTCCAGCAAAGGTTGATTTTGCGCTGGGTGATGCGCTGGCCCTCCCTTTTGAAGACGGGTCTTTTGTCTGCGCTACGGCAGGATTCAGTCTCCGGAATATGCCCGATCTGCCAGCGGCGATAGCGGAAATGGCCCGCGTGGTCCGCCCTGGCGGTCGAGTAACGACCCTGGAGCTTAGCCCCATGTCCCCGGGTTTGAAAGCGACTCTGTTTCGCATGTATTTCCACCGCGTGGTACCCCTGGTCGGCCAAATTGTGGCCGGAGAACGCACCGCTTACACCTACTTGCCGCAATCCGTTGATTACTTTCTACAAGCCGACCGTCTTTCCGATCTCTTTGGGGACGTCGGCCTCGTTGACGTTAGTTTCCAGAAGCTGGGGTTCGGAACTGTGGCAATCCACCAAGGCACCAAACCGACACCGTAATCGGTAACGATCGATACATGGACATCTGCCAGGTGGAGGTCTCCACTGCGATTATCAATCATCATTTCCCGACATTCGACGTTATTTCCGAGAATTTTACCTAAAGCCCTTGTTGGCTTCCGGTACTTGGTATAAACTTGTAAATAGTTCGCCGACAGGCGGACAGGGTAGCGTTGCATTTTTCTCCAACAGGTAGAAATATGAGGTCCATATTCGATAAATTGGACTCTATAGTTCGAAGAAACGCTGAGATCGAGGCCGACATGGGACGGCCGGAAGTAGCAGCCGATTTCGAACAGATCCAGACCCTGGCCAAGGAAAGAGCCGGCCTCGAAGAGCTGGTGGAAATTGCCCATCTGCATCATTCCTTGCTCAGCGAGGAGGCTGACCTCAAGGCGTTGGTTGCTGAGGGGGGCGATCCCGAAATAGGCCAGATGGCACGAGAAGAGCTGGAGGCCGTCGAAATTCGGCTTGAAGACCTGGCCCAAGAGCTCAAACTGGCTCTCTTGCCGAGGGACCCAAACGACGAAAGGGACGTCATTGTAGAGATTCGCGCCGGCACCGGAGGTCAGGAAGCAGGGCTTTTCGCAGGTGATCTGGCACGCCTTTACACCCGATATGCCCAACTACAGAATTGGCGGGTCGACGTTATGGACTCCAATCCGTCCGACTTGGGCGGTTTCAACAAGGTAGTTTTGGAGATACAGGGCAAGGGTGCTTTCAGTCGGCTCAAATACGAGCGTGGCGTGCACCGTGTACAGCGTGTGCCGGAAACCGAGGCCCAGGGACGGATCCACACTTCGACGGCAACGGTAGCGGTGCTGGCGCAAGCCGACGAAGTAGAAGTAAAGGTCAATCAAGACGAAATAAGGATCGATATATTCCACGCAGGTGGTCATGGCGGCCAGAACGTAAACAAGGTTGCCACAGCGGTGCGCATCGTACACGAACCCACGGGAGTAGTAGTTGTTTGCCAGGACGAGCGCTCCCAGCACAAGAACAAGCAGAAGGCCATGGCAATGCTAAGGGCCAGGCTATTTGAGGCCGAGCAGGAAAGGCACGACGCCGAAATCTCCCAGAACCGCCGCTCACAAGTTGGCACTGCCGAGCGTTCCGAGAAGATACGGACCTACAATTACCCCCAGGACCGGATAACCGACCACCGAGTTTCATCCAGCTTCCACGGCATACCCAGCATCATGGATGGTCCGGGACTGGGCGACATTATCAGTTCCCTGATTGCGTGGGAGCAGGGGAAGCTTCTTGAAGAGGTGACGGCTTAAGCCGTATTCGCCGTCATGCCCCTCTTACGAGAAGCCGTCCAACAGACCCACCGCACTCTCGAAGCAAGCCACATCCCTGACGCACGGCTTGAAGCCGAAGTGATGCTGATGAACGTCATGCGGTTGCAGCGTCACGACCTCTTTTCGCAGCAGGAAACGGAAGTATCCCCCCAACAGGAAGAAGCGCTGGCGCACATTTTGGAGCGCCGGCTACAGCGAGAACCCCTGGCATATATTCTTCAATACAAAGAGTTCTATGGCGTCAACCTGCTGGTCAACACTGATGTGCTGATTCCGCGACCAGAAACTGAGTGCATGGTGGAGCATGCACTTTTCATGGCGCTTATGGGAATGGAAACGCCGAAATTGGTAATCGCCGACGTGGGAACCGGTACGGGCGCCATCGCCATTAACCTGGCTATGCATCTGCCGGCCGCCCGCATCTTTGCCGTGGACTATGCCGACGCCGTCCTGGATGTGGCCGCCTATAATATTCGGGCCCACAACGTAGGCGACCGGGTAACCTTGGGAAAGGGCGACCTTCTTGAACCCATTCCTGAGCCGGTGGACTTGATTCTGGCCAATTTGCCTTATGTACCCAGCGGCCGCATCCCTGATCTGCAACCTGAGATCCGCTGGGAACCACAGCAAGCCCTGGATGGTGGACCGGATGGCCTGGACCTCATTCGCAGGCTGTTGCAGCAGGCTCCGTCGAAGTTAAAGGAACATGGTATCGTATTGCTGGAACTAGACCCTGAACAGGTTCCAGCAGTACAAGCCATGGCTGAAGAGATCTTCCCAGAAGCGGAAATGTCCGTGGAAAAGGATTTGGCCCAGCGAGACCGCATATTTGTAATCAACCGGGGAATGGAATACTGCTGATCTAATTCTTCTCACCGGCGGAACATTTGCACCAAGAGAGGGGCAGGAACTTATCCTGCCCCTATTCATTTGACTATCCAGGCAATCCGGAGTGACATGCAGAGTCGGCCGCATAGTCTAAAACCGTTCAATCAGGCCAGGCCAACTCCAAGGTAGTCACCCGCAGAGTTTCCATATCGGCCACCCTCACCTGGTGGTTGTTTGTGTCGGCGATAAACATCTTGCCGCCGGCAATACTCAGGCCGCTTGGTTCAGAAAAGGCTGCTTCCAGCGCGCCCCCGTCCAGGTAGCCCGCCTTACCTGTGCCCAACAGGGTCTCCGAAGACCTTGGGACGGGCATTATCAGCTTGATCTTATGGTTGTATGTGTCGGCAACATACAGAGCCCCATCTCTGTATGTAATTCCCAGCGGATGCTGCAGCCGGACATGGTGGCCCTCTCCGTCCCTGTCGCCGAATTCAAACAGCCCCAGTCCTATAATTGTACGAACTCTGCCATTAGGTTCCAGTTCGGCCGAGCGGATGGAACTGGTTTCGCTGTCGGCAAAGTAAAGGCGGTTCCCGTCGGTTGTGATGCCACTGGGCTGCGCCAGCGTGGCCTGGTCCATGGCCCCGTCGCTGATGGACTCGCCGCCGGACCCGGCGTAGGGTCCCACGAGGCCCAATTCCAGGTCCATCACCCACAGTTGATGACAGCCAGCCATGGCAATAAAGAGCTTATTGTCATGAAATGCCAGATCCCATGGCGAATTCAGCTCTGTGGACAAACCAGGGCCATGGCCTTCGCGACGGTTACCCTGATTGCCGTTACCCGCAAGGGTCGTAACAGTGCCCGCCACCAAATCGACCTTGCGCAACGCATGGTTCTCGGTGTCGGCAACGAAGAGTGCATCCCCTTCCAATTCCATCCCCTGGGGATGGTTGAACAGGGCAGAGGAAAAGTCGCCGTCGGCCAAACCCTCTTCACCTGATCCTATTACGGCGGTTACCTTGCCTGCCAGGGAAGCGACCACTATCCGGTTGTGGTTGGTATCGGCAATAAACAGGCGATCGCCGGTTTCGTCGGCCAGCACCTTGCCTGGAAAAGACAGAGGTGTTGTTGGCTCTGGCTCCCTGGCAATCGCAACTGGCTTTCGGTCCAGTTGGCCCTGTTCATCAAACTCCGCGACCATTTGACCCAGCAAGCGGTCCATATCTTCGTAGGACATCTCTCCTTCGTGCTTGCCGATAACTTTGCCCTCGGGGTCAATGAACATCATGGTTGGCCAGGCCCGGCAGGCATATTCCTGCCATACCTGGAATTCGGCATCATTGACCACCGGATGTTCAAGTTCGCACCGCTTGACCGCCTTGTAGAGGTTCTCCTTTTCCTTCTCGTTAGGGAACTTGGCGGAATGGACGCCGATAACCATCAGTTCTTCGGCGTACTTGCGTTCCAGTCTCCGCAACTGCGGAAAGATGTGCATGCAGTTGATTCAACAATAGGTCCAGAAGTCCAGCAGGACTATTTTGCCCCTCAGCTCCGCCATGGTAAGCGGTCGGTCGGTATTGACCCACTCCAATCCTTGAGGGAAATCAGGGGCATTCACCTTGCCGGCAAAGGACCTGCTAGTCATGACTAACTCTCCAACAATGCGAAAACTGGAACACCAGAACCGTAAACGCCTCTAACGCGCAGCTTACTCAAAAGCCAGGGTGGCGTGGCGGAAGAAGATGGAGCCCACAGGGTCGCCCAATGGAGCATTGCCAACCAGCACGGCAATCACGTGCTCCTTGCCCGGTTCCGCTGAATCCGAAACTGCCACGCGCTTGGAAGTGTTGTTGCCGGTTATAACGCCAATGTTCCGGTCTATGGCGCCATCGACATAGACTTCTCCGTAGTTGTCTACGTTGCATTCGAAGAACACCCGGTTGCCGGCCGATGCTTGTCCCTTGACACTTTCCGGCATGGTAAAGGACAGGCGGTACCAGGCAAAGGTGAATCCTACGGACAGCCTTTCCTGAATGGAATCAGGCTGCTCCCAGCCGGAATCGTCGTACTCGGGCAGGCGGGCAGGAACCCCGCGCATTTCCGCCACCAGACCCTGATTCGGTTCGCCGGGTACCATACCCATGCCGCGCCGCCAACCGGCAGCGCCCAATACCTGCAGGTCACCCTTGTCGTCCAGGTCGAGAGATACTCTTGCCATCGTTCAGTCCTCCAAAAAAATTCGCTCTAATTGCAACTTACTCGAGCTCTAGCTGAGTCAGGAAGCCAACCATTTAACTCTTAGGTTCATTACCCCAGGTTTGAAGCGAAGAAATCCAGGGTGCGTGGCCACGAGGCATCTGAAGCCTCCTTGTGGTAGCGGTCAGTCGTAAAGTCCATGAAGGCGTGGTTGGCGCCTGGGTAGGTATAAAACTGGTGCGCCTTACCCAGACTGGTCAATTCGGCGTCAAACTTCCGCATGTCGTCCTGCGAAGGATTCTCGTCCACCTCGCCAAAATGGAAAAGGACAGGACAGTCAATGTTCGCCGCCATTTCAAAGGGGGGCTTCGTCCCAGCGCCCCAGGGAACCAACAGGTTGCCGCCATAATAGGGCGCCAATGCCTTGAAATGAGGGTTGGATGCAGCACCCAGCCAGGCAACTCGCCCGCCCATGCAGAACCCGGTAATGCCAAGCTTTTCGCCGTCAATTGCCGGATGGTTACGCAAAAAGTCGACGGTCGCGTTGATGTCGGCGACGATGTCAGGATCGCTAAGTACGTCCCAGGGACGAGGCCTGGGATCACCGTTTAACACCTCGTCGGGTATTCTGTGGTACAAATTTGGCGCAACGGCGGCATAGCCCGCTTCGGCGAACCTGTCACACATGGTCTGGATAAAGCGATCCACGCCACCACCATGCTGGCTGACGACAATGGCGTTGAATGGCCCAGCGCCAGAGGGAACGCTGGCGTACATATCCATGTCTTGCCCATCAACCTGAACCTTTTCCCAAAAGGATGGCATAGCGGCACCTCTCTTACGTTTGTTATTGGGTCGGAAGGTCTATTTGGCGATTTGCTTTCGCCGCTACCTGGAGCTTTTGCCGGTAAGGCCAAGCCGCCACCCACCTAATCCTAAAGCAGTCCCTCGGCCCTTACTTCGGCCAATGACATTTCAACTGCGGACAGTGTCTTGTCTATTTCGATCTCCGTGTGCGTAGAAGACACCAGGAACGAGTCTCGCCCCATGATATCGATTCCATTGTTTTGCATACTGCGCTTCAGAGCAGTGACCGCCGGCGACCCGATAGCAGCCTTAATTTCATTGTGTGGCATAGTACAAATGCCGCGGTCACAGTCGCAGTCCGCCAACACCAGGTGGATCATGGAGGCTACACCATGGGCATGTCCCGCAACTTCCATCTTGCCCAACACCTCGTTGAGCCCGAGTTTGAGGCGGTTGGCCATGGCGTCGGCCCGTTGGTTGATTGGCTGACTCGCTATCATTTCAAGGCATACGGACCCAGCTACGGCAGAGAGGGGATTGCCATTGAAGGTTCCGGGATGATAGACGCGTTCGCGATTGTCCCACTCAGGGTCGCCTCTATGGGCGATCATGTCGACGATCTCAGCCTTGCCGCCGACCGCACCACCGGGTAAGGCTCCGGCTACGATTTTCGCCATAGTGGTTAAATCAGGCTCGACGTCGTAGAGCACCTGGGCACCGCCGGGGGAAGCACGGAATCCCGTAACGACTTCATCAAAGATAAGCACTACTCCGTTCTGGTGGGTCAGGTCCCGCAGGCCTTTAAGGTAATTGGGTGTATCAAAGGGCAATTGCCCATAGTGTGCGCCAGTCGGTTCCAGGATTATAGCTGCAATGTCCGAGTCTCGGTTGAGAGCATCTTCTACTGCCCCCAAATCGCCCGAAGGGACTATAACCATGCTGCCCCAACTCTCTTGGGGTATACCCGGGGCGGGGCGGTCAGACCCAGCCATGGCATAGTCGTGCCAGCCGTGAAAATGGTCCTGCAGCTTTATGATTTTGTTCTTGCCGGTGTAGGCCCTGGCCAACCGCATGGCCATCAACGTTGCCTCAGTGCCGGAGCTATGGAAGCGCACACGCTCTACCGACGGCATAAGAGCCATAATGGCTTTCGCCCAGCGCAGTTCTTCGTCAGTGCATGCACCCAGGTGAGTACCCCGGTAAATCTGCTCCGAGACGGCGGCGGCAATGGCTGGGTGCGAATGACCCAATATCAGGGCGCCGTGGCCGGAGACGTAATCGATGTACTCGTGTCCGTCCACATCCCATTTGCAAGGGCCCGTTCCGTGGGTGATATATAGTGGGAAAGGTTGGGCGTACCGGTTATCGTGGGTAACGCCACCAGGAAATATCTGGGTGGCTTCAGCATACCGCTGTGCCGACCCCGGGTGCTTTGCGATATATTCTTCCAGAATGGTAGCCATATAGCCTCCTAAGCTGCCAGAAGCCTCTCTGTCCCCATGATATACCATAGAAAACGGTAAGGCTATGGAGTCAACCACAAGACCACATTGCCCGGACATAGCTACGGAAAGCGGTCATGGGACAGTTTCGAGAGCAGAAGCGGCTTCACCCCAAGGAGTCGTGGAGTGCCCCCCTTATTCCAAGATACATACGAGGACTAATGGGTTTACGGATCAGTCATCGCTTTCAGAAGCTCTGGTCAACTGCGGTGGCCGCCTGATCAACATGAAGCATATGCTGGCAAGACCTGCACAGACGGCAGCCGGGCCAATGGCCCAATCGTAGTTCCCGAAATGGTCGAAAACCCAGCCAACGTAAACAGGAGAGCCTACCAGTGCCCAGCTGTGCGAGAAGGTAATGTAACCCCGCAGGGTGGCAAACCGGTCACGGCCAAAGAAGTCACCCAAAGCCGCCCAGATGATTATGCCTGCTCCGTCGCCAAATCCCTCCAGGATAATAAACATCACCAGCAGCATGATTCCAATGGCGCCGGCATTCCATTCTCCAAAATACAGGAATACGAAGGCTATTGCCTCGGCAGCCAGGCTGACTGCCAGCAACAGGCCCTTTGGCCACTTGTCGCCCAAGTACCCCACTGCCAGCCGGGCAATGAAGTTTATGCCAAACATCGCGCCGGTCAAATTCGCGGCCATTTGGCGACTTACGCCTTTGTCTTCGAGTATAGGAATAATGCTGACCAAAATTCCCAGCGTGGCAATCATCCGCAGACCGGCGCCTAGCATGAGCAGCCAATAGGCGTTGGTATGGAGCGCCTCCCGGACAGTGTAATCCCTCAGCAGCCTGCGGCGCCCGGCGCCCCCACGGGCACCTAAAGTAGAAGGCGGTGTGGCGTCACCGTCGGGCAACAAACCCATATCTTCGGGCTTGTTCCGAAATAGAAAACAAAGGGGAAAGAGAAAAACCAGGTAGGAAACACCGGCAATCAGCGAGGCCATTTCCCAGCCCCATCTTTCGATCACGCCATTCATTGAAGGGACTATAAAGAGCCCACCCAGCGAGGAAACTGCGGCCAGAATTGAAATGGCGAGGGAGCGGCGGCGGCGGAACCATTGGTTGATTCCGGCAAACATAGCATGCTGAAATGCTATGCTGTTGCCCAGTGAAACCATCAACAGGTAAACGAGGGTAAAGCTCCAGAATCCGCTGACGAACTGGGACAGAGCAAAGTAACCGAGGAGCGCCAGCAGTACCGATGGTATAAGTAGCCTTCTGTTGCCAAAACGGTCAATCATCCAGCCGGCAAAGGGGCCTTCCAGCCCGCCTTCAGCGCGAGCAAGCGAAAAGATGAGGTTGGTTTGGGCTTGGCTAATGCCCAGGGAGTCCCGCAAGGCAGGTACGAAAACTGTGAAACCGCGAAAGAATATGCCGCTGGCAAAAAAGGACATCCAGGAGGTGATGGCCAGCATCCACCAACCGTAAAATATACGGGGACGCTGTTCCTGTGAAGTAGCCTGCTGCAAGTAAAACCGCCTACCCTGACTGCTGGGTTTACACCAAAAAAGAGGCCCGCCCTACCGGCGAGCCGCAGGTTGCATACCATCAATTTGTTGATAAAGTCTGCTGGATACTATTTGTAATTGGTTCGCATAGTTTACCCGCTCCAGAGAAATTGGGCAACGTATATCGTCGTTTCCGCAAACGAAGGACTGCAACAATTAGCGAGTGAATGTGGCCCGCAGTCTTGCGGAAAACCTTCGCCCCTATGGCAATGCTGTGCCCGGGCTTGTGACACGGGATAGTTGGAAGAAGACCGGTTGCAAGCTACAATTGGTTCAGGCCTTTGCCTCACCCGACAATCCGGAGACTGCAAGTCGAAAACAGGCATTCGCGGAGCCGGACAATGCGCCACATCATTCACGCAGATTTGGACGCCTTTTACGCTGCTGTGGAACAATTGGATAACCCCGACCTGCGGGGAAAGCCCGTAATGGTGGGAGGAAGTCCCCAAAGCCGCGGGGTTGTAGCAACGGCCTCATACGAAGCCCGTGTATTCGGCGTTCACTCCGCAATGCCCATGGCTACCGCGGTACGCCAGTGTCCTCAAGGCATAATCGTCCGGCCGCGTTTTGACCGCTACCGGGAAATGTCCCGTCTTGTGATGGACATTTTTCACCAACTAACCGACCTGGTTGAACCTCTTTCCCTTGATGAAGCATACCTTGACGTTACGGGCAAGGTGGCAGAAGGAAGGCTGCCTCTGGGAGTAGCCATTGAGCTCAAACGCCAGGTCAAGGATGCAACGGGACTGAATGTGTCCGTCGGGGTGGGCACCAGCAAATCGGTGGCTAAGATTGCATCCGACCTGGAGAAGCCGGATGGTCTTGTGCTTGTTGCCCCAGGCGAGGAGAGAGAGTTCTTGTCTCCCCTCCCGGTGGGCAAGCTTTGGGGGGTCGGCCCAAAAACCGCGGAGAGGCTATATGCGGACGGCATACACACCATCGGGGACCTGGCCCAGCAACCGGATGAATGGTTCGCCAGGAGGTTCGGGAAACGAGCTCCATACGTTCTTGCCAAAGCCATGGGTCAGGACGAAGAACCGGTAAAGACCGAGCGAACTCCAAAGTCCATCAGCGCTGAGACGACCTTCCCTGAAGACATCAGTGACCCTGAGGAATTGGGGGACGTATTGAACCGGCTAGCCTTGAACGTTTCGAGCCACCTGGAGCGTAAGGAAGTAAAGGGTCGCACCGTAACGGTCAAGCTCAGGCTTACCGACTTTACCACCCTGACCCGTCAAACCACCCTCTCGACCGCTACCAATTCGGAGAAGGTGATTTCGGAAACAGGCTGGAAGCTGATGTCGGCGGAATTGACTCCGGGCCGTTCCCTGAGGCTATTGGGTGTTGGCATGTCCGGCTTCGCAGAACATTCTGATCTGCCGCAGCAACTGCCGCTTCCCTTCTCCGACTCCATGTCCCAAGGTTGATGCTCACTCTGGTGATTCCCAGGCTGGCCAATTTCCCGGAAAGAACACTGCCAAAGTTACCTGAATAAGTCCTTGTCCGGATCCCGAATTAAGGCCTGGTTACTGGCGTCTTCCATCGGTTCATAAGCGAAACCGCGTATGACGGCTACTGGCACACCCAGAACCTTCCCTGTCACCAATTCAGCGGTAGCTGCCAGTTCATCTGCGATGTTGATGACCGTCGTGTACATCATGTTGCCGTGGGAATCCTCCTGCCCAACATAGCTCAGGAGCGGATTGATTCCGGCCACGCCAATGGCGACGTTTACTGCCGCGCTGCGCCACGGGCGGCCGAAGGTGTCCGATATAACCACGGCCACATCTACACCGGCCAACCTCTTGACGGACTCCCGTATGCCCCGAGCAGAGGCGTCCGGGTCGACGGGCAATAGGGCCACCGTTCCTTCTCCCGGAATATTTGAAGCATCGATCCCTGCGTTGGCACAGTTGAAGCCGTGATAGGTCTCGCTGATAATAACCCCCCGGTCCATGCGAACTATCCGGCGGCTTTCCCTCAGTATCAACTCGGTATGACGGGGGTCTCGCCGGTGCCCCTCTGTTATTGAAATAGCCAGGGGAGACGGTTCTATATCTTCGATAGATATGACGCGCCCTTCCGTCTTTGATACTATCTTTTGGGTCACAACCAGCACATCTCCGCCTTCTATTGGCGTCCCCTGGTTCCTGGCAGCATCCACTATTTGGGCGGCAATGTCGTCCCCTGGTTTTGCCTCGGGCATCCCTTCTATGCCAATGATACTGATCTGCGGTGGCATCGCGTCTCGCTCCTTTCTAATCCAATGGAGTCGCTGGTAGTCTTGCTTGCTCGGGCTGGTATGGCAGGGTTAGGCCGCTACCAAGTATAGCTTCACCAATACCCCTATGCTACAATTCCAGCTGATCAGGACGCAGCAACCACCCTCCTACAGCAACGGAAAGGCAAAAATCTCCCTGGCAAGGACTATTGACGTGACTTCTTCATCGTCTTCCTACCGGAAACGGGTTTATACCAAGTTCGGCGACAAAGGTGAAACCAGCCTGCTCTATGGCGGGCGAGTTTCCAAAAACGACCCTCATACCGAGGCCTACGGAGTAACCGACGAAGCAGTCTCGGTGATGGGCCTGGCAAGGTCCTTCTCTGAAGACCCGAAGGTCAAAGACATTCTTCGTGATGCGCAACGGGACCTGTTTATGATTGCCGCCGAATTAGCTACTGAGCCGGACAAGTACGAGCTTTTCCAGCAGCACTTTGCTCCGGTAACAGTTGAAATGGTGGAGAACCTGGAACATACCATCGATTCCCTTGAGGAAGAATTTGAGATGCCAACGGTCTTCGTCCTGCCCGGCGGTTCTCCTTCTTCTTCAGCGATAGACATGTCACGCACCTCCATACGTACTGCCGAACGCCGAGTGGTGGCCTTGGCTGAAGCTGGCCGCCTTACCAACGAATTAATTATCAACTACCTCAACCGGTTGGGTGACCTGCTCTTTGTTCTGGCCCGCTACGAAGACCGCGAATTGCCCATCGAACGGGCAACCGGCGAACGCAGCTAGTAGCGACAAGCTAGCTTGCCCTACTGAATGAAATGGCCCAAGAATTGAAGATTGTCGTAATTGATTACCAGTCCGGTAACCTGAGAAGTGTGGCCAAGGCTTTGGAAGCGGTAGGCGCAAGCCCGGTGGTTACAGAGGACGCTTCTCAAATAGAATCTGCCGACGCAGTTATTTTGCCTGGCGTAGGCTCCGGCCCGGCGGCCATGCGGGCCCTGGAAACTCGGGGGCTGGTAAAGCCAATCAAGCAGTATGTGGCGGGCGGACGACCCTTCCTGGGAGTCTGCCTGGGACTGCAGCTGCTCCTGGAAAGGACCGACGAAGGCGACGCTCCCTGTCTCGGTATTGTTCCTGGTCAAGTCCGGCGCCTGCCTGGCGGAATGAAGGTTCCCCACATGGGTTGGAACAGCGTCGATTTTGAGTTCGATCACCCGGTGTTCCGGGGAATTCCCCCTGCCAGCCACTTTTACTTTGTCCACAGCTACTATGCCGATCCCGACAAGAATGCAGGAGTAGCTGGTACGACCACATATGGCATTCCCTTTTGCAGCGCATTCGCCCGGGACAACCTGGTAGCAACCCAATTCCATCCCGAAAAGAGCGGCACGGTAGGGTTGCGAATTTACCGAAACTTCCTGGAGTTTGCCGGTAACTACTCGGCCTGACTATCTGTCGCGCCTACCGAACGAGCCAAACATGGAAATCATTCCCTCCATAGACCTCAAGGCAGGCCGTTGCGTACGCCTCTTCCAGGGTGACTTTCAGAAAGAAACCGTCTTCTCCGATGATCCGGTTGCAGTGGCCCTCGGCTGGCAGGAGCAAGGCGCCCAGCTTCTGCACTTAGTGGATTTGGACGGCGCCGCAGATGGAACGCCCGCCAATTTACCCATTATCGAAGCCATCGCAGAAGCCCTGCGAATCCCGGTCCAGGTGGGCGGTGGAATCAGGGCAAGAGTGACCGCTGATAGGTTGATTGCTGCCGGAGTGGCCCGGGTGGTAATTGGCACTGCTGCTATCGAAAACCCTTCGCTGGTCGAGGGCCTGTGTCGAGATTACGGAAATGAATCTACTGTGGTAGCAGTGGACGCCCGTAACGGCCTGGTGGCAATACGGGGTTGGACCGAAGGCAGTCAGGTTGAGTCGATAGACCTGGCCAAAGAGATGGCAGAGTTAGGAGTACCTCGCCTGCTGTATACCGATATATCCCGGGACGGGACCCTCACCTCCCCTAACTTTGAAGCCAACGCTGAATTGGTGAGGGAAACGGGATTGAAGGTGCAGGCTTCAGGAGGTGTATCTGCCCTGGAACACGTGGCCCGGTTGGCACAGACGGGAGTAGAAGGGGTAATAATCGGGACCGCTCTTTACCGCGGAACAATATCGCTGAAAGAGGCCATAGAGGCTGGGCAAGCAGGCGCCCAAGGTTCAGGTTAGAGCCGGGCCCGCTTAGTCTTGCTTGGCGGACTCCTGGGGCCAGCGATCTGCCAGCCTTTCTTCGGCTTTCTCGAACCAATCTTCTCTTAACACTTCCATCAGGATGAAGTCGCGGCCCATCCGCCTGACTGGACGCACCGGATTAAAGCCGCACCTGCCAAAGCTGCGCTGGGCACGATGATTCCACTCCAGGGTATGGAGATAGACCCGCTTCAAGTTCCGCTCGTTGAACATGAAGTCCAGCAAAGTTACTACAGCATCGTAACCGTAGGCATTGTTCCAATAATCCCGGTCCCCAATAACAATCCCGAGTTCGGCTTCCAGGTTGATGGTGTCCAGGTCGTAGTACATGCAGTTGCCGATCAACTTGCCGTCTTCAACATCAATGCCAAAATGGTGGGAGCCAGGCGTAGGATAGCGCATTTGGTCCTGAAACATTTTCAGATACCGGTCGTAATTCATACTCAGGGGATAAGTGGCATCCAGTTGAGCCAGTTCAGCATCACAGCGCCAAATGTAGTCCTGCTCTGCATCTTCAAGCTTCTTGTCGCGCAAAACGACCCGCGCGCCCTTTAACTCCAGCATATTAGATGGTCCTCTCCCTTTGAGAGATCAGGTCATAAGCCTGCCTGAGAACATCGGCTTCATTGGGGTAAGCCAGCCTCGTAACAGCCTCATCGTAGGGAAACCATTGGACCACATCAAATTCGGGGTCGTGAAGGCTGGTATCACCACCAGTCGATCTCATCAAGTAGAAGTGCACCGTCTTGTGATAGCGCACATCATCGTCTTTATTTGAGAACCAATAGTCTATGCTGCGAATGCGTTTTTCAATGACCGGTTCCAACCCCGTCTCTTCCTGCACTTCCCTCAAGGCAGTTTCCTCAAGGGTTTCGCCGAGGTCGGGGGTTCCTTTCGCCAGACTCCAGCGGGCCGGTTCATCCCGACCGCAAAGCACTATTTCCAATTGGTCAGCCACCCAGCGGTAAACCACACCACCGGATGACACAGGTTCCTCCACCCGGGACTTGCCGCCGCCGGGGGAACTCTTCCTCGCCATGAGCGCCCCTTAATATTCGTGGGGTTCCGGCTTGGAACCCCACGGTAACAACATGATTAATTGACCTTAATTGTAGGGTTGAGACCATTGGTAGTCAATGCGAATATAAAGGCGAACTTAAGGCGCCTTATGCAGTTCGAGAGCTATTCTGGCTGTAGGAAACGGGGTCAAAGGATCCGATGTTCCCTTTCACCTTTTAATCATGACAGGATACTTCGAGGCAAATGTGCCGCCCCAATTGGGACTAACCGCCGCTGATGGCTGGAACAAAATGGACTTCGCTGTTCTCCCTGACGCGCTCCAGGAGGCCCATTCGGGCAATCTCGCCATCTATGGAGACAGCCAAGTTAGAGCGCACCTCGTTGTTTTCCACCAGCCTATCTTTGATGCCAGGGAACTGCTCTTCAAGTCCGTTGATTAGTTGGCGAACGTTGGAGGCCTCCACCTGCACCTGCTTTACGCCGCTGGTAACCGGCAGCAGCATTGTCGGAATATATACTGTAGCCACGTTAGCTGCTCCTCATTGACCGAAATTATTCCAACACCTTGGCATACAAAAGCCGATCTATGGTTTTGCAGTTCTTGGTAATGCTTTTGCGAAGTCTGCCCTCACAAACATAACCCGCCTTGACCAGGGCCCGAGCCGAGGCCGGGTTCCAATCATAGACAGCAGCTTCAATTCGGGCCAGGTCAAAGTTAAGGAAAGCAAATTCAGTTAGAGCCTGTACTGCGGCGGTTGCTATTCCCTTTCCCCAATGGGGCTCACCCAACCAGTAGCCCAATTCGGCCGAGCGGCGGAATACGTCATTCCCCAGTCTCAATCCTATTCCCCCTATGGCCTCCTTCGAATCCGCAATTGCAGAATTCGTTTCCGGATCTTGCCGGCTGGCAAGATTAATCCAGCCTTTGGCATCCTCAGAAGAATACGGATAAGGAAACGAGTCTCGCAGATTTATCGAACCACTAAGATTATTGGCGTAGGTCACCAAGCTCTCTTTATCTTCGCGGCGCCAACTGCGTATTTGCCATTCGCCGAATTTCAACAACATATGTAACCATTACGTTGAAGGGCGGGTTTGACACCCGCCCAACTAGAATACACCGGGAAACCCTTGACGCCGACTCTACTCCAAAGCTTCCAGAATAGCGCCCGGATTGGCCGGAAGTCTGCTAATCCGGCTGCCAATGGCGTGGGATATGGCACTGCCGATAGCGGCCAGCGGAGGAACTATAGGAACCTCTCCCACACCTCTAACGCCGTAAGGATGGCCCGGGTTGGCCACCTCGACAATGACCGTATCGATCATCGGCAAGTCCAGCGCTGTGGGCATCCGGTAGTCCAAGAAGCTGGAATTCATCATCTGTCCCTGGTCGTTGAAGAAATACTCTTCATTCAGAGCCCAGCCAATACCCTGAACCACGCCCCCTTGCATCTGCCCTTCCACGTAGCTGGGATGGATTGCCTTCCCTGCGTCCTGAACAGCGGTGTACCGGAGAATGGTTACTTTGCCGGTATCAGGATCCACTTCCAAGTCCACGATGTGAACTCCGAAGCCATTGCCTTCGCCGCTGGGGTCCACGTTGGAAGCCCCAGTGATGCCACCACCAGTGCCGAGCAACTGTCGCGCTAGCTCCTTGAAGGTCATTCGCAGTTCGGGATCCGACTTGTGGGACAAGACGCCGCCTTCGTATTGAACATCCTCCACAGCCGTATCCCATATCTTGGCTGCCCGTTCCACCATTTGTCCCTTAACGTCCTCAGCCGCTTCGATAGCGGCCCAGCCCGTGGCAAAAGTGGTGCGGCTGCCGCCGGTCACCATGGTATAGCCAATGGAGTCGGTATCTACTACTGTTGGCTTGACGTCTTCGTAGGCGACTCCGAGGGTTTCGGCGGCCTGCTGAGCAATTGATGCCCGGCTTCCGCCGATGTCCACGGAACCTTCAATCAGGTTGACGGTGCCGTCCGGGTTGACACTTATGTTAACGGCGGACTGGAAACCCCGGTTAAACCAGAAGCCGGCTGCTACTCCTCTGCCCCGGTTAGGTCCAACCAAGGGAGTCTTGTAGTGATCGTGGTTGCGGGCAGCTTCCAGGCATTCCACCAACCCTATGCGCCGGAAGACCGGCCCTTCCACCCGGCGGACACCTTCGCGGGACGCATTGCGGAGTCGGAACTCAACTGGGTCCAAGCCCATTTGCTCACAGACTTCGTCAATTACCGATTCAACGGCAAACGCCGCCTGAGGGGAACCGGGCGCACGGTAAGCCGCGGTCTTTGGCTTGTTAACCACTACGTCATAACCATTGATGCGCGCATTCGGGACGTCGTAACAGGCGAGGGCACACGCGGCTCCCTGCATTACCGGAGAGCCCGGATATGCGCCAGCCTCGAAGGCAAGAAAAATATCCGCCGCCGTTATCTTGCCGTCACTGGTGGCGCCCAGCTTGACCTTCATCCATGTACCGGGCGCAGGGCCGGATGCTTCGAAAACCTCGGTGCGGGTCATCAGCAGCTTTACCGGTCGGCCGGATTTACTGGAGAGCAACGCAGCTACTGGTTCCAAATAAGCAGTGATCTTCCCGCCGAAGCCGCCGCCAATCTCCATGGGAGTCACCTTCACCCTGGAGACGGGATGACGGAGAATATCGGCTACGTTAGTGCGGACGACGAAGGGCCCCTGGCTGCTGCACCAGATGTTCAGCTGCCCGTCAGAGTTCCAAAAGGCCGTCGCATTGTGAGGTTCTATGTATCCTTGGTGGACGGAGGCAGTTTCGTATTCCCGCTCCAGCACCAGGTCGGCCTGCGCAAATCCCTGATCGATGTCTCCGGTTTCGAACGCCATGTGCGAGGCGACGTTGCTGGGCTTGTCGGACAACTCACCCAACTCAGAGGTAAACAGGTCATCGTGAAGAAGTGGAGCATCAGGCTCCATAGCCTGTTGCACCGTCAGGGCCGGAGGCAGGACTTCGTACTCTACCTTAATCAGGTTAATGGCCTCTTCCGCCACGTGTTGGCTGTCAGCCGCCACCGCAGCGATGGGGTGCCCCCTGAAGAGGACCTTGTCTGAGGCCAGGGTATGATTGCTGGCGAGCTTTACTCGCTGGTAGTCGCCACCCAACTCATCGCGGCTCAAAGAGGCGAAGGGCAAGTCGGAGGCCGTCACCACAGCGTGAACGCCAGGGTGGACCTCCGCAGCGGAGGTGTCAATAGACTTGATCCGGGCGTGGGCATGGGGACTGCGCAGCACTTTGCCCTGCAACAGACCGGACAACTGTACATCAGCCCCGTACTGGGCCCGTCCCGTAACCTTGTCAACGCCGTCGGGGCGGATATGCCGCTTGCCGACGACGTTGTACTCAATATCAGAAAGAACAATGTTGGAGGTCACAACCAGTACCTCCTTTAGGCCTTCATCTTCTCTTCGGCGTCCAGGACGGCACGAACAATTTTGTCATAGCCAGTACAGCGGCAAAGGTTGCCCGCCAGCCAGTGGCGTATGCGTCCCTCATCGGCATCCGGTTCCCGGTCAAGGAGCGCTTTGGTGGCCACGATGAAGCCGGGTGTGCAAATTCCACACTGCAGCGCGGCATTCTCCAGGAAGGCCTGTTGCACCGGGTGCAGGCCCTCAGGAGAAGCAACTCCCTCAATGGTCGTAATTTCTTTGCCTTGGGCCTCAACTCCCATTACCAGGCAGGAAGTAACGATCCGGCCGTCAAACATGACCGTGCAGGCGCCACAATTGCCGTCGTTGCAGCCTTCCTTGGTGCCAGTCATGCCGAGCACGTCCCGAAGCACCTCTAGCAGGCTCTGGCGGGGCTCACAGAGATAATCGGTGGGGTTTCCGTTAATCGTGGTACTTACGTGTACAAGTCCAGGCATGTTTACTCTTCTCCCCTAGCTCGCCTTACGGCGTTGTTCAAAGTGCGGCGGGTCAGGACTCCAACCAGATGAACCCGCTGACGAATCGTACCACGCATGTCGGTGATAGGCTTGGCATCTGCCATAGCCAACCGGGCTGCTTCTTCTATGGACTCGTCGGAAACCGGCTTCCCGGCCAGGCTGGCGCCAGCCTCCTGGCAGAATACGGGAGTCGGGGCGACGGAAGCCAGGGAAATGCGGGCGGATACAAAGTTTTGGCCCGAATCATCCAGCACCACTGCGCTGCCGACGCCGGCGACCGCAATATCCATCTCGTTTCGGGGAATAAATCGCAGATAATTAGCTCCAGAACCTGCTTTAGGAGCGGGTACGTTGATGGAAACCAGGATTTCGCCAGCCTCCAATACGTTTCGGCCGGGGCCGGTGCAAAAGTCCTCAACGGCGACCTGCCTGGTTCCGTTGGTGCCCACAATGTTGGCAACGGCTCCCAATGCGATCATCGGCGGTATTGCGTCGGCGCTGGGGGCGGAATTACAAAGGTTGCCACCAAAGCTGGCTCTGCCCTGAATCTGAATGCTTCCTATCAGCGAAGCAGAGTCAACCAGCCCTGGATATTTGGACACTACGTCCTCGTTCTGGTAAATGCGGTAACAGGGTGCTGCTGCGCCGATGGTCAGACCTGAGTCCGGACTGTAGGAAATCTCGTTCAGTTCCGGAATGTCCTTAACATCAACCACCAGATCAGCGCTGCGGCGGCCACCGCGAAGTTGCACCAGCAGGTCGGTGCCACCGGCCAAAGCCCGGGCACGGTCTCCCTTGGAGGCCATGACCTGAACAGCCTCATCTAAAGTTTTCGGTGTGGTAAATTCAACTGCTTCCAATTGCCCACCTCCTTTCCGGACGAATTATAGCACTATGCCCTAAGGGTGTCAGCTACCGTCCCTACTTGCTGATGTGTAGCCATCTGACATTGTGCTCACCAGATCAGTACATGCCGTCCATAGGACTGACTGACAGTCGAATTGGTCGGGAAGTCTATTGTGGGCAGCCATAATGCGCCCAAATATTCCTCTTGTGTCGGGGGGGGGGGCTGACAGGGGTAGGTAACGGCCGAAATCGGGCGTACGCTTAGCTTGGGAAGGCGCACCGGCATCCAGCATCTTGGTTGTGACACCACCAGATGCAGGAGACCCCCGATGCGCCTTCCCAGAGAATGCTATCAGGTGCAAAAAACGATTGAAACGCATTTACCTCACCTCTCCCAGGCACAAATGACCGGCCTGGCGCTGTGGGTCTGCGGGGCCATCCTCGCCGGCAGCGCCTGCCAGAACGCCGTGGCCTCGGCCCTCTCCCCTTGGCGCAAGTGGAACAACCTGCGCCAGTATCTCCGGGAGTGGCTCTACGACGGCAGCGACCGGACCAGTCCCTGCCAGACCCAACTGGACGTAACTCTCTGCTTCGCGCCCCTGCTCCGGTGGGTCCTGGCCTGGTGGTATTCCGAACGTCTCGCCCTGGCCATCGACCCCACGCTCAAGGGCGACCAGACCACCGCCATCGTCATCAGCGTGCTCTACCGCAGTTGCGCCATCCCCGTGGCCTGGCACATCCGGCACGCCGACCAGCCCGGCTCCTGGATGGACCCCACCGTGGAACTGCTGCAAGCCTTGGCCCCAGCGGTTCCCGAGAATATGACCGTCATCGTGCTCTGCGACCGGGGCATCGCCAGTCCCAAGCTGTGGCAGCAAATACGGGATCAAGGCTGGCACCCCGGTATGCGCTACCGGAAGAACATCACTTTCGGCGCTGACGGCGGCAAACGATTGCCCGCCCAGCGCTTCGTCTCCCGTCCCGATACGGCGTGGATTGGCCGCGGCACCGCCTTCAACACCCCCAAGGCCCAACGCCGCTGCACCCTGCTGGTGGTCTGGTACTCCGAACAGGAGGAGCCCTGGATCATCCTCACCGACCTTGCGCCCGACCAGGTGGGTCCCAGTTGGTACGCCCTGCGCTTCTGGATCGAGCTGGGCTTCAAGGCCATCAAGAGCCTGGGCTGGAAATGGGACAAGACCCGCCGCACCGACCCCACCCGCGTCTCCCGCCACTGGCTGGTGCTGTCGGTGGCCACCCTGCTGGCCCTGGCCTACGGCACCAGGGTGGAAGACGCCCAGGAGCGGAGGATTGCTCCAGGGAACCTGCGGGCGCCGCCCAAAGCGCTGGCTCCCAATCACCGTGACCCTTGGAGCCGTCCGGCGCGCACCGTGAGCGTAATCCGCCACGGAATCGACTGGCTCCGGCGGTTGCTGATCAAGGGCCGCCTCTGGAGCCGCGTCTGGCTGCTGCCCGAACCCTGGCCGGAACCCAAGCTTAACCTGGAGATTACTCGTCATGTCCCACCGTAAAAACCCCATACCTACCCCTGTCAGGGGGGGGCACCAGGCTCCTACGCAGCCAGTCATCGCACTCCTTCAAATCAGCGGCGGCATACTCCTGTGGTGGCTTGTTGGTTATCCAGTGCCATCTAGCTCAAATCAACTCCTTCCCAGCACAATTGACACCTTGAAAATGTATTCCTAGACTGGGGCTGGTCGCGGAAAAATACTGTATGCCACACCGATTGGGAGAGACTTATGGCTTCACTTCAAGAACGATATCTTTCCTGCTACCCGATTCTTGCCAAGCTTGGTCGGGTTGATCCAGAAGGAGTTCCTGTCCCCCACGAAATGCTCAGCAACAATGCACCCGACTTGTGGCGCATGATCGGTGAAGCCTGCTTTGGAGTGATATGGAACCGGCCCGGGCTGAGTATCGAGCATCGCAGTATGGCCACTATTTCAGTCATTGCGGCTCTCCGCCGCGATGACAACCTTAAGGGTCACATCGAAAGCGGCCTGGATGTAGGGTTTTCGCCCACTGAAATAGTGGAAATGATTATTCAAACCTTCTTCTACGTGGGAGCCCCCATCGGTACCACGGCACTGGCTATCGCGTGCGAGGTCTTTGAGGAAAGAGGCCTGTCCGTTGACCCGGTAAGAGCCTTTGATCCCTCTGAGAACCCTGAGTCAATGCTCGAGCGAGGTTTAGCGAAGAGACGGGAAGTTCTCGGTGACGTGAGCCCCACCAGTGGAGAGGCCGTGGACGAGGATTGGGACAGATATCTCTTGGAATACCTGTGGGGATCAGTCTGGACCAGGCCCGGGCTGGACACGGTGAGCCGAATGGTCTGCACCCTGGCGGTGTTGCCACTGGTTGCCACCAATCGGAACATGAGAGACCACATCCGCGGCGCGATACGGATAGGCATGACCAAGGAGCAGATAAACGAGTTGTTCTTCCATTTGACCTTTTACACCGGCGAGTCAATAGCCCGCCATGCCAGAGTAATAGCCAGGGAGGTGTTCTCCAGGGAACGCCCCCAATCCTGAAGAATCAATCGCAATCACGGAGGAAGCATGCCAAGAGAGTACTTCAAGGGAACCGCCGAGGAAGACCGTGCCTACTCACCGGCAATTAAAATTAGCGGCGGGACGACGGTTTACCTGGCCGGGGTGGGGGCAACTACCGACGCCAACGGAAAATCCCTGGGCGGTGACTTCGAAGGTCAGGTCAGAGCCACGTTCGAGCGGATAAGGGCCAACCTGGCAAGGGCTGGCGGGGCTTTAGAAGACATCGTAACGATGACCGTCTTCATCAAGGACATGCAGTACGGGACTCATTTCACCCAGTTGCGGAAGGAATATTTTACCGAGGGTTATCCCTGCAGCGCGCTCATAGGGATAGATTCCCTGGCGAGGGCCGAAATGATGGTGGAGATACAGGCAATAGCGGTAATCGGAGACTAAGGAAAAGGGCGGGTTCGTTCCCGCCCGATTTATTCCTTCATGAGTCTGAAGTTGTCCCCAAACGACACCAAAAGGCGCCTACGCCAGTTGGGGCAAGACTTCCTCATTGAACAACCTTAACGAGTTAAGCTGCAATTCATGGGGCAGCCGGTTACCCAGGTCTATCTCGTAGATAAACTGGGTTAACCCCAGATCTTTTTGCAATTTGCGGATACGCTCGGCCACCGCGTCGGGCGTACCGTAGGCCACCTTGTCCCGAAGCCAGTCGTCGTACTCCATGCCAAGAATCCGATCACCTTCGGACTGCCAGTCCCCGGTGGTGGCGCCGTACTCCGCGTAGCTGAGCACCCGGTTGCCCAAACGCTCGTACATGAATATGGCACCCTCACGGGGGTCGGAGTAGGCCTTCTCTTCAGTCTCTGCCACGTATATCGGTACGCGCAGACCAACCTCAGGTTCCCCTTCATGGCCCGCCTCGTCCCATGCACGACGGTAAGCGTCTATATGCTGGGCAAGCTCGTCAAGATTGAAAACTCGGGAAGGATTTATAAGGATTGGGTAGCCCATTCTTCCGGCGATCGGGAATGACTCTGCCGAGGTTATGCCAACCCGAATGGGAGGATGGGGGTCCTGACAGGGTTTGGGTTCAACGCATAGGTCATTGAACTGGTAGAACTCTCCTTCAAATGTGAAGGAGTCCTCAGTCCAGGCCTTCTTGATGATTTCCAGGCTCTCCTCAAAACGCCCCCTGCTTTCGGCAAAGGGGGTATTAAAGCCTTCGTGTACGTTGGGGAACGTCCCTCTTCCCACACCATACTCCAACCTGCCATTGCTCAGTTGATCCAGAGTCGCCGCCTCTTCGGCCAGTCGAACCGGGTGGGCCAAGGGAAGGCACTGCACCGCCAGTCCCACACGAATATGTTCCGTTCGGGAAGCTATGGCGGTAGCGATCAAAATAGGGGAAGAAAGCACCCTTCCCGGGTTGAAATGGTATTCAGCTAACCAGACTGATTGGACTCCCAACCGTTCCGCTTCGTCCACCAAGGCAAAAGAGGTGTCGAAAGCTTCCCTGTAGCTACTACCGGCTGGCCTGGGGAACTCCATGAACATTCCAAACTGCATTGAATATCACCCGCAAAGCAAGAATAGAAAGCGGGCCTTCCCGAACTGAGGGAGAAGGCCCGCCTATAATCTGATTTTGCCCTAAGCCCTTTGGTTTCCGGCCTGTTCAAACATGTCACGGCGCTCAACTGTGGCAGTCAGCATTTCGCGTGGAATAGGCTTGGCGCCGCCAATAGTGGATGCCTGGGCCGCCAGTTGGGCAGCAGCTTCTACTAGAGCCACCGACCGGGCCGCCTCAGCAGGCGTGGACCCGAAGGCCAGAATTCCGTGGTGTTCCATCAAAACGGCGCGAATGTCCGAGGCGCTGTTCAAAGCATCGGCAATGTATTCAATGGACAGGTCGGATCCTCGGGGACCGTACTTCGCAAGCGGGATCCCGTCGGTCATGTTGAACCTGGCCATAGCTTCGTAGCTGCACTCAATGGGCTGGCTTGCCACGGCAAACGTAGTGCCCCAAGTTGAGTGGACATGCACCGCCGCGCCTGCTTCCGGGCGATTCTGGTAAATGACGGTGTGCAAGTGGACAATCTCAGCTTCCCGGGCAGTCATGTTTCCCTCTATAAGGTTGCCCTCTAAGTCCACTAGAACAAAATCATCCTTTCGGACGCTGTCCATATCGCCACCAATCAAAAGGAACGCCCCGCCGCCGGGAATCAGGGCGCTGAAATTCCCATGTTGCCCAATACCCATAACGCCCGCTTTTTCGATGGCGTCGATGGCCTTGAGCACCGCTTCTTTTTCAACATCCAGGTCCCTGAGAGCCATAGCTCGTTCCTCCATTACAATAGGCAAGCAGTAGTCAGGAGGTCGCCCAACCCGACTTTGAAACGTCAATAACTACGCCGTCAGGGCCAGCCCATTTCACTTCAAAGTTTCTGGGGGCGGCGGCGGTCTGAGCCAAGGTGGCATCGTCATGTCGCTGGTTCAGGCGTTGTCCATCGACCTGTTCCAGCTTCTCAGAGGCATTATCCAAGTCTTCAACCTGGAATCCAATATGGTGGATTCCATTGTAATTGGGGCCGTTGGGGCCCACATCTGCGTCCTTTTCGGTTTTCCAGTTCAAGATTGCCAGGTTAATGTAGCCGTCCGTCAGGAAAACCGCACCTGCCTCGCTGCGGCGGATTTCCTGCATGTCAAAGGCTTCCTTGTAGAACTCCGCCACTGCCGCTGGATTCTCGGTGGTAAGACCTATGTGACGTATCTTTGCCATCTCTTGCTCCTCTTCAGGCAGACTTGTTGACCCTGGGCAAATGTTCGGCCCTATCTGCTGCGCAGTTTCGGGTCCAGCTTGTCCCGCAACCAGTCACCGGACAGGTTCATTGAAAGCACAACAAGCAGGATTGCCAGTCCGGGGAACAGGGAAACCCACCAGCCGTTGCCGCCCACAATCAGGTCGCGGCCATCGGACACCATCAAACCCCAGGCAGGAATGGGGCGCGGGATACCGGCGCCGAGGAAGCTCAGCGTAGCCTCCAGCAAAATAACGTGCCCCACCTCCAGGGTGACCAACACCACCAGGGGATTGACCACGTTGGGAAAGATGTGCCTCAGCATTACCCGACTGTTTGAACATCCGGCAACCTTGGCTCGACTTACAAAGTCCCTGCTGCGCATACTAAGCGTTTCGGCCCGCGACATACGGGCGAACCTAGGCCATAATATCACCGCCACCACTAACACTATGGTGCCAAAACTTGGCCCCAGAACTATTGCCAGCACCAGAGCAAACAGCAGTCCGGGAATAGTAATGAAGATATCCACCAGGCGCATAACTACGTGGTCCAATAGCCCGCCAAAGTAACCGGCCAGCACTCCCAGACCGCTGCCCACCACTCCACCCGCCAGAATAGCCAGCAGCGAAATGCTCAATGAGTAACGGGCACCGTGCATAATCCGGCTCAGCACATCCCGGCCCAGCTTGTCGGTACCGAGGATGTTTTTCCAAGAACCTTCGGGGCGCACTTCAACACCATTAAAGTACTGGGCACCCGACCATGCTGGTGGGGTTAGCCGCTCGCGGGGGCTTATATCGTAGGGGTCATGGGGGGCGATCAAGTCGGCGAATATCGCGGGAATGATCAACAGCACAACCAGGATAAAACCGGGAATCAAGGGATATCGCCGTGCATCAGCGATGACTTTTCCTACTCCGACCGGCGCAACCCTCGGGGCCGATTCACTAACTCTGCTTATGTCCATAAGACGCCTCTAAGGATCTTTACTAGTTAAGCGTAACGAATGCGCGGATCGATGTAGGCGTAAACAACATCCACCAACAAATTTATGCCAACAAAAATCAACGCGAAGACCATAACAATAGTCTGCATAACCTGGAAATCCCGGTTACGGATAGCATCCACAGCCAGAAGACCAACGCCGGGATAAGAAAATACGGTCTCGGTAACCACGGTGCCGGTAACCAACTGCGCCACCAGCAAGCCCAGCAACGTGATGGGAGCGATTGAAGCGTTGCGGAGAGCGTGCTTCCAGACAACTCTGGACTCCGAAACGCCCTTTAAACGTGCCAACTTGATATATTCGCTGTCCAGCACCTCAAGCATAGATGAGCGTACCAGCCGCATAAGGGCAGCTACCTGGTACCAACCTATTGCAAATGCCGGAAGAATCAAATGGACAAGTCGGTCCAAACCGGGGTCTCCCCGCCCAGAAGTGGGCAGCCAGTTAAGCTGAACGGCGAATATCCACATAAGCATAATTGCCAACCAAAAAGAAGGAGCCGATTGACCTAACAGGGCAAAGGTTTTCGCCGCGTAGTCTGGCATGCTGTCCTTCTTAACCGCCGACAACACGCCAACCGGGAAAGCGATGACGATAGATATCACCAGTGCCAAACCGGCCAACACCAGGGTGGCAGGGAATCGCTTGATAACCAAATCCAGTGCTTCCCTGGTAGGATGCTGCACCGACCGACCGAAGTCGCCAGTTAAAGCGTTGCCCAAGAAAGCAAAATACTGGACATGCAAGGGCTTATCCAAGCCCCACTTTTTCTCCATCAGCTCAAATTCTTCAGGGCCGGCATCATCCGGGAGAAGGACATCCATGGGATCCCCGGAAATGCGAGCCAATCCAAAAATGATAATACTAACTGCAAACAGAACGATAATGCTCTGAAACAATCGAACTATAATGTATCGCTGCATGGCTAACCTATAGATTGCCAGTTGCGTTGCTTAGAATATTAAACTTCCTAATAAACTATCCAATCAGAACTCCCCAATTGCGGAGCGTCCCGATTGGATAGACAGGACTACGATGATACCAGGGCAGTACCCAAGTACGTCAATTCCGGTCTGCTTACTTGACGGCCTTAACGTACTCGAAGTCCCGGACACCGAACACACCGGGGGTAAGCCACTCCTCGATGATCTCCGGGTTAATCATGAACTCGAAGGGCACCCAGTACAACGGAATGGAGCAGTAAATCTCATAACAGTTCTCGCCCATCTCCCGAATGAGGTTGTCCCGTTCTTCTAAAGTCGATGCAACTTCCAAGGCCTCATATTTCTCGGTAAAGAAGGGAGATTCATAGCGGGGGCTCACGGCGCCGCTGTAATGGTAAACAAAGATGGCCCGGGTTGGCTCGGTAAAGCTGCCGGTATGTAGCCAGGCTGTGTTGTTAATTTCCTTGGCCCTCAGCTGAGAGCTATAAACCGCAGTCTCTACGGGCTGGAACTCCACATCGATGCCGATGTTACGCCAGTAGTCTGCTACTAGCTCACCTATATCGAGCATTTCGGGAAGTCCAGGCCTGGGATAGGAAAGCTGGCCAATCTCGAATCCGTCGGGAAACCCGGCCTCGGCCAGCAAGGCTTTGGCCTTTTCCGGATCATAGCCGTAGTCAGTTTCAAAACTATCCAGCCAGGAGGGCTGCCAGCCGGGGAACTTCTCATGGGAATGGGTCTGCATCATCAGTTCACCATTGCCATTGAAGAAAACATCGTTAATTTCTTCCCGGTCGATGGCCCGGTTCATAGCTTCGCGAACCAAGGGCATAGTCATAGGCTCGGTGGCATCAAAATTGGGGTGATCAGGCAGGTAGTTGCCGCCGAAGAATCCAACTAGGCGAATAGCCGGAGTAGTACCAAGCACGATTTCCATGCCACGCGACAAAGCTCCCACCTGCAGGTCACGAGGAATCTCAGCAGCGTGAACTTCGCCGGTCACCAACTGGGCCAACTGGGTGGAAGGCTCGGAGACGAAGTAAATCTGAAGCTCGGGGAAGTCCGGCGTCTTGCGCCAGTGGGTCGCCGCGGGAGCATCGTACCTGAGGTATTGGGCTTCTGCATGTTCCGCAAACTGGTACGGGCCGGTCCCAATGGGATCGTTGGCCATGAGCTGGATGCCGGCGTCATTGGCGTCAAAGCCGGTCATCACACCACCGTTCTCATCCCAGTGGTTCTTGCTGCGGATCACCGTGGTGTAGT
The DNA here is from genome assembly GCA_965215975.1 of Dehalococcoidia bacterium. Classification (GTDB taxonomy): domain Bacteria; phylum Chloroflexota; class Dehalococcoidia; order Lucifugimonadales; family UBA3495; genus Bin22. The sequence continues at coordinate 3,467,562 of OZ244136.1, forward strand.
TGGTGCTCATGTAGGTGGTCATGATCGGTTCTGGCTTGTTCAGGTGAAGCTCAACTACGAGACCATCCGGCCCGTCGGGCATCACTACCTCTTTAAGGAGATCGCGCCACGTCGAAGCCCGACCGTCAAAGTGGTCGTTGCGCCTTTCCTGCAACATGGTATGGCCGATGTCCTTGGCTGTCATCGGTCCCCAGCCCTTGTGGAACTCTACGCCTTCCTTGAGGTTGAAGGTCCACACGGTGAAGTCGTCATTGGCAGACCAGTCGGGAGCAAGCATAGGCACAGAATCGGTGTACTGGTCAAATTGAACGAGGCCCTCAAACATGGGCAGAATCACTGGCAAGTCACCCCTGCCCGCAACGGGGTCAGCCAGATCTCTCGTGGTTGGCCCACGAGAAACTTGTAACTCCGTTACTGCCGGCTCCGCCTCCATCATTACTTCAACAGGCGCAGAGGTGGGTCCAGGCGTCGCCGTAGGGGCTTTGGCTCCAACTCCAATCGCTCCCTGTCCGACTACGGCGCTGACCGTGGCCTGAGGTTCAGGCTCGGCCGGCTGCGCGGGGGCTACCGGATCGGCAGCAGCGGCCGGAGCGGAAGGTTGGGAAGGAGCTGCCGGTTGGGCAGCGGGCGCAGCGCTACTTGACGGCTGGGAAGGCGCCTGTTCCGGCGCCGACGCGCCACAAGCAACCAAGGCCAATAAACCGATAGAAATAACACTGTAGATCAACCAACGAGGCGCATAGATTCCGGACAAGGTCATCGTTCTCACTCCTTGGCTTTAATCGCCCTAATCCCCAAATGAAGTTACTGTCGAATATACTATCTTTACGTACGAATTCCGCCGAATATTAGCAATAATTGCTATGGCATGCACACTATGTTTCTAGGCTATCTGGGGAGTCAGGCCAGTTCAGGGAAGTCTAGTATCGGGTTTGCCAATTGTCAAGAAAATCCGTATTTGTTTATAGCTGAGGCGCCCTGCCTCGCAGTGCTACACTCCCGTTGTATTTTTATTTTTCCGTAATCTCAATAAGGAGGAGAGATGAGCCCGAGGGTAAGAGGACGCGTCAATAGGCGCAAAAGCAATAATCATTTCATAGAAAACGCGATGGTACCCACACGAGACGGAATGAATCTGGCAACTGACATACATCGACCCCAACTTGACGGTAAGGTGGTCGAAGAGCCTTTACCGGTGTTATTGCAACGTACTCCCTACGACAGATCCGCACCTACCCGGATGGAAGAAGCAGCCTTTTTCACTAACAGCGGCTACGTCACAGTAATCCAGGATTGCCGGGGAAGATATGAATCGGAAGGTGGTTTCACCAAGTATGTCGATGAAGGTCAGGACGGCTACGATACGGTGGAATGGCTGGCACAACAACCTTGGTGCAACGGAAAAATCGGCACCTTTGGCCTTTCCTACGCTGCTCATACCCAGGCCGCCCTGGCCTGCTTGAACCCGCCACACCTGGCCGCCATGTGGCTGGAATGCGGCGGATTCGCCAGCGCCTTTCACAGCGGGTGTCGAAATGGTGGGGCCTTCGAGTTGAGGCAGGTGACCTGGGCGTTTCGGGAGGCCCTGGAAAGCCCCGAAGCAAGGGACAACCCAGATACAACCAGGGCAGCCATGTCCCGTCAGGATATTCACGACTGGTTCGCACGGTTTCCCTGGAAGAAAGGACACTCGCCGCTCAGCTGGACGCCTGACTACGAGAATTATCTCTTCGAGATTTGGGGCCACGATACTTTCGACGAGTATTGGCAGCAGGTAGGCCTGTGCGCGTCGGCGCATTACGGTCCTTTTTCCGATGTGCCCCAGGTGCACCAATGCAGTTGGTACGATCCCTACGCTGCAGGAACGGTACAGAATTACCTGGCGCTGTCCCAGGGCAAATCCAGCCAGGTGTCGCTGATAATGGGCCCTTGGACCCACGGGTCCCGTTCAGTCACTTATGCAGGAAATGTGGACTTCGGTCCCCATTCAACCCTGGACAATCCCAAGGACGGCAGCTTCAACCAGCAGAGGCTCACTTTCTTTGACCGATGGATGAAGGGAGAAACCAATGACTGGGACAAGCGACCGCTAGTAAAGCTGTTCGTCATGGGAGGAGGCAGTGGACGCAGGAATCCGGAAGGAAGACTCGACCACGGGGGAAGATGGGTGGAAGAAACCAGTTGGCCTCCGGACCGAGTGAAAGAAACCGCCTTCTATCTCCATCAGGGCGGGAGGCTATCCATCGCTCTACCCCAAATGGAGGCGCAGCCAAGCAAATACCGTTTCGATCCCCTGGACCCGGTACCCACCGTGGGCGGAAATATCTCTTCTGGCCTCCCCATTATGGAACCTGGAGGATTTGACCAGAGAGAATCTGAGGAGTTCTTTGGCAGTAAGGCACCATATTTGTCACTGGCTTCCCGTCCTGATGTGCTGGTATTTCAAACGGAACCCCTGGCAGAGAGCCTGGAAGTTACGGGGCCGGTGGTAGTTCACCTATGGATATCATCCACCGCCGTCGACACTGACTTCACAGCGAAGCTCATAGACGTCTACCCCCCTTGTCGGGACTATCCGGAAGGCTATGCATTAAACCTGACCGACGGCGTCTTGCGAGCCAAGTTCCGCACCTCCTGGAGTGACCCTCGACTAATGGAACCCGGACAGGTCTACCCCCTAACCATTGAGTTGTATCCCACAAGCAATCTGTTTGCCCAGGGTCATCGGATAAGGTTAGACATTTCCTCCAGCAACTTCCCGCGGCTGGATGTGAACGGCAATACCGGAGAAAACCCTGCTTTGTCTCCCATACTTATCGTCGCCGACAACACTGTATATCACGACCGGGGTCGGCCATCTCATGTAGTCCTTTGTGTAGCTGCGGGAGACACGGAATAGCAATACCGATATTTAACAGGAATCATACTTTTCTTCTATTTTTTTCAGGGCGAGCTTAATGCTCGCCCTACTTTTTTTGCCCACGGCTGTTCAGGTCGAGTTCAGTCTTCCAAGAAGGCTTTTACTCTCCAACAAAGAACTTTCTTGGATTCACCACCGTCAGCTGATTAATATCGGCATCAGTAGCGCCCAGTTCCAGAAGTCGTGGCAGCACCTTGCGGGGAATAAAGTTATAGCCGTCGGGATTCGCACGACGACGCTCCTCTTGCACTTCGGCTCCGTGGCGCGCCTTGGGTACGGAATAGTCATGGGAAAGCATGATTCGCCCGGTGAAGCCAGCATCCATCAACTTCTTGGCCACCTCGGTTCTTCGTTCCCAGTCCGGCGTGCCTGGAACTCTGCCGCCGGGATACCGGTCCAGACCTAACCAAACCCCTTTGTTCAGCAGGCCCAGCAGGTAGTCCATGTCCGTGTCGTCATTGCTGTGGCCGATGTAAACCCGACTAAGATCGACGCCTTCCTCTTCCAGGATAGCTACTTGCTGGTCACCCACGCGATCAGGAGACCAGGTATGGGTAGAAATCGGGGCGCCGGTTTGGAGGTGAGCTCGAGCGGCGGCCCGGAGCACAACTTCCTGGGGTGGAGTAATTCCGCCCCGGTCGCTAGCCACTTTGATAACCGCGGCTTTGACACCGGTACCTTCAATGCCTTCTTCGATTTCCCGTACGTACATAGGCGCTATTGCGTCGGGAGAAACCTCGCCAAAAGGCCTGGGCACTGCCAGGTGATTTCCAGTGGCTACAACTATGTTTACACCACTTTGCCTCGACACTTCTGCAATCATTTCAACGTCCCGCCCAAGGTCGAAGGTGCTCACATCAATGATGGTTCGCAACCCTGCTTCCTCGCAGGCTTCTTTCAGGGCCGCGGTCGATTGCTCTACTATTCCCTGTCGGTCAATGATTTCCGGATAGGTATGGCGCAGACCGGCGGCGTTCGTTCCGACGTGCTCATGACTGAGGGTAAGTCCAAGACTCTCTGCTTCTATTGGGCCCAAGACTGTTTCAAGCGCAGGCATCCTGTATCCTCCTTAAATAGGGTCTTCCTCTTTCTGGAAATTAGTGGATATTCTCCGCGGTTGCAGCGTGTCGTGTATTCTATACTCCAGTTCACCGACAAGGGAAACCCTTTGTAGCACCCTGGGTTGTAGCACCCCTGGGTGATTCGAACTAACTAAACTAAAGCCACGGTGGGATGTGCATTTAAGTGGCGAGGATGATCAACTGGGTTGCGCCGGTGAATCCCTCTCGTCCGTACTTGGAGAATGACCCGGCTCCGTCGTTTGCCCCCCACCATATGCGCATTTCACCTTGGCTTTAGTTTAGGATGGCTAAAAGGGCGCCAATAAATGGAGGAGCGATGTTCGAAGGATTTGAACGTAGAAAAGTCGAAACAAGTGGGGCGGCCATCAACCTTGTTGTGGGGGGCAGTGGCCCGGCTTTGCTGCTGCTTCACGGCTACCCCCAGACCCACACTATGTGGCACAAGGTAGCTCCTCGTCTCTCCGAGGATTTTACAGTAGTGGCAGCTGACCTGAGGGGATATGGAGACAGCGACAAGCCTGCCGGGGACTCCGAACACATTAATTATTCAAAGCGAGCCATGGCCAGAGACCAGGCGGAAGCGATGGAGAACCTGGGTTTTGACACGTTCTTCCTGGCCGGACACGACCGAGGGGCCCGGGTGTCACACCGCCTGACCAAAGACTACCCGGAGCGGATCAGGAAACTCGCAACCCTCGACATTATTCCGACCCACCGAATGTTCCAGATCGTCAACAAAGAAATGGCTTCCAACACGTACCACTGGTTTTTTCTCATCCAACCTTACGATTTCCCTGAGCGAGTGATTGGCGCAGGGGCCGATTTCTTCATTCGGTCCAGTTTTCAGCGCTTCCCGAGTTGGGAGAGCATATTCCCTTCCGAGGCCCTGGAAGAGTACGTAAGGTGCTCAACCGACCCGGACTCGATCCATGCAATGTGTGAGGACTATCGGGCGGGCGCCAGCATCGATCTGGTTCACGACGATGAGGACTTCGAAAGCAAGATAACATGCCCGCACCTGGCGTTGTGGAGCGACCGGGGATACGTTGGCAGGACCCAGGATGTATTGGCCGTTTGGAGCGACTACTCCACAAACGTCAGGGGGCACTCCGTACCCTCAGGTCATTACATTGCGGAAGAGTTGCCGGATGTAACTTACGAAACCTTAAAGACATTCTTTCTTGAATAGGTCGGTAGTACCCGCTGGTCGGGTCCCGTGGTCGAAAAAAGTAGGGGACAGGTAGATAACCTGTCCCCCGTCATTTTTGCAACGAATTAGTCTGCTAGTCAAACTGGCAATAGAAAAACTTCTTCGCCAGCGCCATTGTGTAGGCTATGGGTTGGCTTTGGGCAGTCCCTGTTCCATGGCCCGCATCTGGCACTCCAGGCAAAGCAATTCCTGGAGCAGGTCAGTGGCAGCCCAGATGTTGTCGCCAACCTCTCCACAAAGGAACTGGGGGACCGTTTCCTCCCAAGACGAAGCGGAAAGCGACTCGACGTAGTGAATATATCCGGTCTTGTCCGCGGTACCCCACCACCAAGGAGAAAACTCTCGGTTTAACTCCATGGTAGTTGCGGCACTGATCCACCCGTCGTCGGGTAGCTCAACCACCCAACCTCCTTGGCCTTCAGAGCCTTCCTCACGAAAAGCTTGCAACTCTCCGCCACGAATGCACTCTCGCACTTGTGCAGTTGAGATCCGCAATCTTTGGGAAGCCTCCCTAATGGTTACTCTCTCCATCAATAGCCTCCCTAATCAGACTCAGACGCACGGGTCCACGTGCATCTACGAATTGCCGCTATTATGGTGCATTTGGTCTCAAAAGTAAAAGCCCCCGACCTCTTAAAGAGGTCGGGGGCCACAATTTTCACTACCCATCGAGGTTGCAGGCGGTTATCAGCCTACACCTGCGTCCTTGGCTTCCTTAGTCGCCTTGAGCCAGCGCCACCGCTGTAAGGGGTCGCTCACAGCCCGCATCCAGACTCCAAAGAGATTGAAGGAAAGCGCAGTCAGGAAAATGGCTGCTCCCGGTACGACCACCACCCACCAAGCGGTAACGATGTAGTCGCGGCCCTGAGAAAGCATCAGGCCCCAGGAGGATTCGGGAGGCTGAATGCCGAAACCCAGGAAACTCAAGGTGGACTCGGTCAGAATGTTTCGCGGTACTTCCAGAGCCGCCAAGGTCAATAGAGGTGTGATCAGGTTTGGCAGCACATGGCGACCAATGATCCGGCTGTCGCTCGCGCCTATCGCACGGGCTGCATCGACGAAGGCTTGTTCACGCAGGGAAAGTACCACTCCCCTGGTAACGCGACAGAATAGCATCCAGCGGGCAATCGCAAACACAATGATGATATTGGTGAAACTTGGCCCCAGGATGAATAACACCATAAGGGCCAGCAATAATAAGGGCACAGACATGAAGATGTCCACCGCCCTCATAATAACATCGTCCAGAATGCCCCGATAATATCCCGCAGTAATCCCCAGAAAAACGCCGATTACACTGGAGACTAATACTCCCAGCAGACCCACAGATATCGATATCCTGCCGCCGTAAATGAGCCGGCTCAGGTAGTCCCGACCCAGGTGGTCAGTTCCCAGGAGGAAGAAGCGCTGCTCTTCGACAGTCTGGCTGTTGACCCGATAGGTAGCAGTACCGACCGCAAGTGGACCCTGATGGCGCAACCTTAACTGTTGGTTCTGCGGATCGTAAGGAGCTACCAAGGGCGCGAACAAGGCCGCCATCACCATGATAAAAAGGAACAACGCCGAGAGAAGAGTTATCGGGTCGTTCAAGAACGCCTGAACCAAAGCATTATGCCAAATGGCGACTATTGGATTAGGCTTCTGAGTTACGATTGAAATATCGCTTTGCATATCAGAACAAAGTCCTCAAAGCAGAATGGGTATCAAGTCTATTTGTTCCCACCGGCAACCTCACAGCACGATGTATGAGAGGCGACCGGGGCCCGAAAAGGCTAACTGTACGAAATTCTCGGGTCCAGCCAAGTGTAAAACAAGTCTACCCCTAGGTTAATCACCATGACCATCAGTGCAATTACGAACACAGAGGACGTAACGATCGGCAGGTCCCGCGCGTTAATACCGTCGATCAACAGCTTGCCAATGCCGGGCCAGCCGAAAATAATCTCAACTACCGTAGACCCGTTCATGAAACCGGCTAATTCATCGCCCATAAGGGTAACAATGGAAATCGAGGCGTTCTTAAGAACATGCCCATAGAGAATGCTCGTTTCTCCTAACCCCTTGGAACGAGCCGTAGCAACGTACTGCTTGGCAATTTCCTCAATCATCGTGGAACGGGTTATCTGGGCGTTCCGCCCCATCACCAGCGGACACAAAGCCATGGCAGGCAGAACCATGTACTTCCAACCCTCTGGGCCCAAACCCTTGAAACCGGAAGTGGGCAGGAGATCAAATTGAACGGATACCAACAGAATGAGCATCAGCGCCAGCCAGAACTGGGGCACCGAGATGACCGCAAAAGATAGTATGTTGACAATGCGATCAATGAATCCTCTGGGCCGTCTAGCCGCCAGCATGCCCAGCGGAATGCCAGTGCTTCCTATGATCCAGGCCACTATGGCCAATGCCGCCGTATTGGGCAACCGGTCAAAGATCATCTCCCGTGCATCAATGCGATGGCGTAGAGACTTCCCGAAGTCCCCACGCACCAGGTCCCAATAAAAATCCGCGAATCGAATATAGAGTGGCCGGTCCAGACCAAACTTTGTGCGGAGGGCGTCAATGGTCTCTTGCGACGCGTCCTCGTCAACCATCAATTCAACCGGATCCCCCAGAACATTGATGGCCAGAAAGAGCAACCCCATAAGGCCAGCCACAATGAATATCGAGTGGCCGATTCGACGAATCATGTAGTTACGCACATTCCCCTCCAAGAGAGCGGTATCGTGGTCTTAAGCCTAATGAACCGAAGATTCGCGCTGGCCAGGCAACAGTTTCGCCTTTTCCTCACACCTTGGCCGACTACATGCAGCGGGTCTGCTATCAAAGGGTCATAGCCCTATGTGCCCAGACTCTTCGCTGTAACTAAAAGATAGCCCGTTATCCCTAATGGCACCTATCAACTCGTGCAGGATTCTGAAGTACTACGTTTCTACGAGAAAAATTGCTAACTTGATCTACAGAACGATCGAAAGCGCTAAGAAACTTGGTCTTTCATTGGCGAAGGGTGATACGTCGAATTATACCCCGCCAATAGTGTGAAAGATTGGGACGATTAAACAACGGCTGCTCGTATTTGTCAATAAATATTAAGTATTTCAAGAGATTAAGTTGTTCCATATGAACAACCAACCAACAGCAAGGAAAGAACAGCGCATACCTGCCGGCCAATTTGAGAGATATGATGTCGCAAATCACGGAATACAGGGAGTGCCAGTCTCACACGTAACGAAGGTGGAACCCTGTTTTCGTCAACGCACTCTCAATTGCTCCCCTAAAGGCTCCATATTCTTCAAGTCAAACTACTATGGAGTGGGAAGCGCCCCGGGATATAGATTCAATTCTGCAATCCCGGGGCGCTAACCTTTAAACCTCAGGTCGAATTACTGAGTGAACCTCATGGAGTTAACACGGGTTCGCGGGTCGTAACGTGGTTCCCATTCCAGATTCTCTGCCAGACCGTAAACCTGGACAGACACGAAGAAAGGCAGGAACCAATGCTCGTCATGGATTTTCTGGGCCAAGTGCTCCATTTTTCGGACCCTTTCCGGACCCAAGGGAGTCGCTATCGCGTCGTCGATGCTTTCCTCAAAGGTGAGACCATCGAAGCCGGGAACCAGGTTACAGACCCGGCTGTTGACGTTGAAGCAGCTGTTACGGAGCACCAACTGACGCTGCATATCCAGTGCCTCGTTGGAGGTGGCCGTCTCATAGAAGTGAGTAGTTGCACCAAATGGCGGCGGCGGGGTCTGTTCTGCGCAGGCCAGGGCCCCGGTGCGATCCTGAGTTCCGTCTTCAGCAATCTCTATGAATTTGCCGCAGCCAGAACGACGAACCTCAGTGGCGCGGCTAGGCTCGAGCACTACAACATGCGCATTTACACCCAGGTCACGCCAGCTAGCAACAATCGATTCAAACATTTCCAGTCCGCGATAGACGCGGGCGGCCCGAGTATGAATGCGTATCTCTTCATTCACATCGAAATTGTTGTCTTCCTGATCGTATTCGGGCTTGTAGTAACCCGATGAAGCCAGCAGTTCTCGGGACAAGTCAGGGTCAAACCCGTAATCAGCATAGTTGCTCTCGTTTATGCCCACCGTGCCCCACTGGGAAATGTTGCCGATGCATTCCTGCAAACCGTCATAGAGGAACTCCATCAGGGACTGGCAATCTACGCCGAGAGCCAGGGCCCTGCGGACGTCCTTCTTCTTCAATTCCGGGTGCCAAATGTTATCGGCCACCAGGGTGAACACCTCATTGTTGGTACCACTCTTGGCCACCGGTACGGAATCTATATTCTCGAACCCAATGTCTACAGCCCAGTCGGCCTCGCCGGCCTGTATCATGGCAGCCCTAACCAAAGGCTCTGGGCGCCAGACTTGGAAAGCCTTCTGGATAGACGGGGCTTGCGCGTCAAAGGCAGAATTTGGCTTGTAGTTTTCGTAGGCCTCTATTTCCACTTGGATGCCCCCCTGCCATTCTACGATCTTGTAGGGGCCGATGCCGATAGTGTTCAGTTGCCTATCGGCTTCGCTAGCATTCTGGTACCACTCAGGAGCCTGAAAAACTGTAAAAATAGCTGTACGTGGGAATATAGGGCAAGCTTTCTCGCAGACTACATCCACAGTTAGCTCGTCAACAACCTCACCGCCAATCTTTCCGTGGAAGCTGTAACCTCCTCCAATGTCCGGCCTGCCATTTTGGTCCAGGTTCCAGGCCACGGCCTCGGCGTTCCATGCTTCACCATTGTGGAAAGCAACACCTTCTCGCAAGTTGAAGCGCCATCGCTCGGGGTCTACCTGAGACCAGCTGTCCACCCCACTAAGCGGCACAACTTCAAAGGTGTTGCTGTCAATCCACGTGAAGGGGTCGGTGGCAATCTCCTCGCAAATCATTGACGGCACGTTGCCACTGCAGGCATCGTTAAATGTTCCCAGGGAGGTAGGCTCTTCCTGGGTCACCAGGTAGATGGTGTCCTTGGCCGTAAATGCGGCGCCGGGGGTAGGCGTGGGAACCGGCGTAGCTGTACCGGCTGCCATTGCCGGCTCAGGAATGGGAGTGGATTCAAACTGCCGAGTGTCCGTAAGAGCCCGCGCATCGGTAGGAACAGCGGGAGCTTCTGTGGGCTGTGCCGGAGCAGCCGCCGCCTGTTCAGACTCTGCAGCCGCCTGGGGGGGCGGCGCTTGCGTAGGCTCCTCCGAAGCGCCGCAAGCCACGGCTAGAGTAGTGACTAAAACTGCAATAATCAGCGAATATCTTCGCCAAACAGTCCCAAAGGTAAGTCTCATGATCCAAGTGCCTCCTCTATGATGAAATTGTCTATGCCTTTCTGGCGCCCAGTGCAATTAGCCCGTTAAACCAAGCTGTGAATTTACCTCAAATATTCCCTTCGATTTCCATTCAAACCGGATTGCCAGTTGGCGACAAGATTCTGAAATTGTATACAGGGTGGCTTGTGTTTTGTCAATGAAAGCTTATGTTCCTCCCACTCCTCAGGATAACGATGCTTTGTGGCGCCGGATAACTTTATAGACATATTTTCGAATGATTGGGTAAGTGGAATCTGGATACAATCCGCCACCCTCTCCGCTGTATGTGAACGCAATTAAGGCCAGGCTCTACCCGATCCTGGAAACGGGCCAGAGTGTTTGTGAAACAGCGCCGTCGCGTTCGAATTCTCTCTGGTGAACATTCTCGAATATTCGTGTGCCAGCGCTTCTTCCAAGCGCATTGTGGACAAACGAGCAGCGCCGAGTCCCGTGACAACGGTCATTGGCCAGCCCCTGTTACCTCCTCTTACTATGGTCTTAGTAATCCAGCCAGCTCCTCCTCTATATTGGCTACCCGCTGGCAGCTGCAAATGAGTGGAAATGGCGGGGAAAACGGTTTTTGCCTTCACCTCTCTTCCGTGTATCTGTTGGCACACTGTCGGTGAACGGAAATGAGCGGAAATGGGGGAATTCTCTTCTTTTTCACTTCCCCGATGGGCAATCCCACTCCGAAAAGCCCCGCCCTCTAGATGCGCTTGGTTGGGTTTTAACAATACGGTGTATTGCGTAACTGGAAATTCCTAGTACCATATACTTGTACTGAACTACACAAAATACTTGTACTGAACTACACAAACCTCTTGAGCTTGCGTGTCTGAAGCTATGGTTTCATAAAGCATGGGCTGTGCCTTTGGTTTATGAAACCACTATTGAAGCATGGCAAGTAGTTTTTCGGAGCTTTCGATAGAAAGTAAAACCTTTAGGACGGACAGAATGAAATTATCAGTCATGGTGGCAGAAGGCGGTATCTATACCTACATAATTCCTATAGGCCGAATCATTGCCGGTTTCTTCGTCGGAATGATTCTTGGAATTGTTGGGGGGTGGGCCGCGTTAACCTTAAACGCCATGGTGGGCTATCCCTGGGGAGCAAATATTCATCTGAGTATTTATGTTATCGGGATTGGTTTGGGAGCGGGTATTGGGGCGTACATAGCCTGGATAAACCTGGACCATCGTTGGTATATAGTTGGCGGAACCGTATTATTGGTATTGGCTGCAGGGATAGCGGGCAGCGCCATTGGCAACTCCTACTGGAATATCTTTACCGACGCAAGCTATATGGGGGCGAGGGACACCAGGGTCAATATTACCCATTTCGGGGGCGCAGTGGGCGCCATAGTGGTGTCCTCACTTTTTGGTCTCTATTACCACTTTCGGACTCACGGTTAGCCTAATTGGGCAGAGCTTTTCTGATTTAATCGCGGCAGCCTCCAAAAAGAGAATCTACCCCCCGGCCTGAACGGCCGGTCTTGCACACCTGGAATAGCGTAGAGGTGCATATCAGTGACTACCCCTGAGATTACCGGACAGCTGGCGCGGTACATGGCAGAAGCCAGGCGCCATGAGTTGCCGGCCGATGTCGCACTGGCGGGCAGGCACCGAATATTGGACACTTTGGGCGCAATTGTCTCGGGCGCTCGACTTAAGCCCGGGGAAATGGCTATCAAGTACATCCGTCTACAAGGCGGTACCCCTGAATCTTCCGTGCTGGCGACCGACATAAAAACATCTGCGGTTAATGCGGCATTGGCCAACGGTATGTTCGGACACGCTGACGAGACTGACGATTTCGAGCCTGTAACGAAGTCCCACCCTGGCTGTTCAGTGGTGCCGGCGGCGCTAGCCATGGCAGAAAGAGCGGGAAGCCCAGGGGAAGACCTATTGCGGGCAGTAGCGCTGGGTTACGATCTATGCTGCCGCTTTTTGCTGGCCCTGGAGCCGGATTCAGTCAGGGGAGGGCACCGTAGCGCGGAAGGGACCAGTTCAACTATGGGCAGTGTCGGGTCGGCCGCGTGCATCGCAGGGCTGGATGAGGCCGGCATGCGCTATGCACTCTCTTATGCAGCCCAGCAGGTATCCGGTGTTTGGAGCTGGGTTCGCGACGCTGAACACGTGGAAAAAGCATTCGACTTTGCCGGCATGGGCGCACGGAACGGGGTTACCGCGGCAACTATGGCCGAGGCCGGCCTTACCGGGGTTTGGGATATACTGGAGGGAGAACACAACGTGCTGCAGGCCCTTTCCCTTGACCCTCGCCCGGATGAAATGGTTATGGGTTTGGGAAACCGTTACTTCATAACCGAGACCGCCATAAAACCCTATTCCGTGGGGTATCCAATCCAGGCCGCCTTGGACGCTTTCTTTGCCTTGCACCGGCAACACGGTTTGACCGTCGACAATGTGAAGAGCATTGTCGTGAGGCTGCCAAGGGACGGTGCCGGCGTGGTCAATAACCGGTCAATGCCCGACGTCAATTGCCAGCATATGATCGCCGTAGCCCTGATGGACGGCGAGGTAACCTTTGAATCCACTCACGCGTACGAGCGGATGTCCGATCCGGCGACCTTGGCCGTCAAGGAAAGAGTTACGCTGATTCCTGATGATGAGTTGATGGACCGGGCGGCCCCCCGCAGCGGAAAGGTGGCCGCCACATTGACGGACGGGCGCACGGTAGAGCACTTTACTCCCCATGCCTACGGCACCAAGGAAAACCCGATGTCAACGGAGGATGTCAACTCCAAGACCCGCTTGTTATTGACGCCGGTCCTGGGTAGATCGAAGACAGAAGCGATTATTGATCGAGTGAACAGCCTGGAGCAAGTTGCCGACGTTCGAGAATTAATACCCTTGTTGACCGTGTCTGCCGAAGAAATGGCAAACGTTACTTCTGCCCATTAGCCCTCGCTGGTCTCAAGACCACATGGGCGAGGCATTCGTCCCTAGCGCAGAAGTCTTGCGTTGCGGTGAGCCTCTCGCTCGATGGTCCTTGGCCTTCACTCATCTCGTATCCAGGCTTCTGCGGAACAGGGCGACAAAGCATATCAGCAGCAGTGTGGCCCCGCCGCCAAGGGTAATCACTGCCAGCGGGATCCTTTCCATCAGTGTTTCGGTGCGGCCCAAGAGCGCATTAGCCGCCAACGCAGCAGTGGCTATCACCAGAGCTGCAACAACCGTTCCTGCCAGGACCACTCCCTCATTCAATAGAACCCGATTTCGTTCACTCACGTCTATTTTAAGGGAGCTAATTAGAGACCCCAGCCGTCTAAGGTTGGAAATCCGGCGGAGGCAAACAAGTCCTGCCAGGCTGGCCAGGAATTGTGCCGATACAATATAGAGGGACTGGTCAACATTGAATGAGAAAGACAGGCCGAAGAACCGCTGCCACTCCAGCAGGTTGTGCGTCCAGATGCCAGGAAATTGGCTAACCAAGGCCAAAGGAGTGATCAACCAAAATGCCAGCCGGTCACGGCCAACAAATTGCAGTCCCCAGTAAAGGACGGCCAGGGCCGCTGCCGCCAGGACCAGTTCAATCGAACCGAAGCCGGCCAGATTCTCTGCCAGGCCCCCAGTCCACGATGAAAGCGGTTCTCCTCCGGCTACTATAGCCACCGACACCCCCCACAGGGATAGCGCCACAATGGCGAACAAGAGGATTGTCTCCAATGCCAACAGCGCTGCAAGCCAAATATCTCTCATCCGATTACCTGTAGGCGTGCATGTGCCGCACCAGGGCCGTGATAAAGTCTTCCCTGGCCGGTTCCCACAAAATGACCTCAGCCCCCGACTTGCGCATATCAGTTCCCAGGGCGCGGCCTTCCCACAAGGATAACCCTGACTCTTCATTGGTGGAGTTTAGGGTTGATCCGGCATCCGAAGCAGCTTTCCTGGGACTGACGTGAATCACCCTGACCCGTCCGGGACGCCGGGCTCGCCTCCTTAGGGCGGTCAACCTTCTAACCGCGGCAGTAAACCGTTCGAGGGATTCGCTGCTCTCCCCCGGCCTGGGGTAGAAGACATCAAGACGTGTGATTATGAAAACTTCCGGTTGCAGGCGCAGCAAGAAACCCTTGCACCACTCCACGGCCTGCAGCAGGTCTTCACTGGGCCGGCCCGGTTGCAGGCCAACCAGCATCTGGGTCAATCGTTGAAACTGCTTTCGTCCTGAGTCGGGCGCCAGCTATTCTCCTTGGCCACCATAGCTATTGTAGGCGTAGGCCCCAATCGTAGACCCCTTCGACAGGAAAAACTGGGCCAGGCTCCCAGCCGCTTCAACAGTATTCTCCATCGGACTGTCCAAGGGCATTCCAACATCCATATAATCGGCCACGTCCATGAAGATCCAGACAGCCTTCCGCCCTTCCGGCTCCAGTACGTTCACCAGGGGCAGGTTGTCGCTGCGCGCCCCTCGGGAACTGGCCTTCCAATTGATGAGTTTAATTGGGTCGCCCGGGGCATAAGGTCGCAATTCACGAAACTCAGAGTTGGCAGTTCCAGTCTGGGAGAGATCGTCCTGATAGCGAGGCTGTTTGGTGGCAACGCGAATCTCGTTGAGTCGCGTGATGCCGCGGATTCTGGGCACAACAGATACGGTTATAGCGGGTCCAACAAGAGCTGTACTGCGTCGCCGTATCCCAAAGGGGGCCTGGGATGTCCAGGTCGTCGGCGGAAGGATAAGTTCTTCTCTCTTGTCGAAGCGAACTCTATATGAAAGGTTAAATTCGCGGTAACCACGCCATTTCCAGAGGAGATGAAAGTTATTGCCCTCCACCACTTCTATTTCCGCTGGAAGCGAGTCGTGCACGAATACTGCCCCAGTCCCTCCGGCAAGGGTCAACTTTCGTTCCACCTCCATATCGTCGCCCGCCCAGCAGATTTCCCGGGGCAATTTCCTATGTGCCTCGATCTTTTCGGGGGGTTGCAGCATGGTGGCCAGCAAAACGGTAAGCAGGAGAAATAACGCACCGGCCAGCAGAACAATATTGCCAAGGAACAGACCCAATGCCAGAAAAAGCAGGCAAAGGCCGACCCAACCCATGAGAGAGAAGGGGAACATGGCTAGGGAGTCCTTCTCGCCAATTCGGTAGGTGCCGGCACTTGCTCCAATATTTCTTCCACAATTGACTCCGGGCGTACTCCTTCCAAAATATCTTCAATATTTAGAATGATGCGGTGCGCCAATACGTCATTGACTACCATTTTTACGTCGTCAGGTACCACAAAGTCCCGGCCGTGAATGAGAGCCAGGCTGCGGGACACCCTGAGCAAGGCCAAACTGCCGCGAGGACTAACTCCCACGGCAACCCGAGGATGGTCCCGAGTTTCCCTGACCAACTGAGTTATGTAATCTACTATGACGTGGTCTACGTAGATTGAAGTTTCCACCATCTCCTGAAGCTTCAGAAAACCCTCCACGTCAATGGCCGGCTCCATGTCGTCGGTGGGGTCGTCCTTTTGCCATTGAATTCTGCGAAGAAGGATGTCATTTTCCATTTCCCGGTTGGCCGGATACCCGGTGCCCAGCTTGAACAGGAACCTGTCCAATTGGGCCTCCGGCAGGGGGTAGGTTCCTTCCTGCTCGATGGGATTCTGGGTGGCAATAACAACGAAGGGATGGCCCAGGAACATAGTCTCACCATCAATGGTGACCTGCCTTTCTTCCATCGCCTCCAGCAAGGCAGCTTGGGTCTTGGGAGGAGCTCGATTAATCTCGTCTGCCAGCAACACGTTAGTAAAGACCGGACCCCTAACTAATTGAAATACTCCTTCGTTCTGGCGCCACACGTTTACTCCCAGAATGTCGGAGGGCAGCAGGTCCGGGGTGAACTGAACTCGCTTGGTGTCGCTGCCTATTGCGCGGGAAAACACCTTGGCCAAGAGAGTCTTGCCCAGCCCAGGGTAATCCTCAAAAAGGACGTGGCCGTTGGCCAACGCCGCAGCCAGCAGTTTACGCAACAACAGCCGGTTGCCCACAAAAACGTCACCGACTCTGTCAATAATATGGTCACAGGTCTGCCTGGCCTCTTCAAAGGTCCGTTCGTTCATAAGCTAATTACACCTTGTCACCGGGCAAAATGGGCTGAAGCCGCAACGCAGATTTCGGGATGAATCCCTGCACGTTACGGCCGAACCGGACCTGGTATGAACTGGCCTGCTCCCGCAATAGCTCGAAAGATTGTCCCGAAGAAATTACGCCCGACGGGCCCAGCGGGGCATTAGTCGAGGAATTAGGGAAAACAACCAGTGGCCGTGCCGCCACTGCAACCGGCAAGGACTCAAAAGAGTCCGACCCGATAGGTGATCGATTGCACTCTCCACCAGCCTCCGGCGCCTGTCTCGGGAGTCGTTTCGCTTCCTCCCACGAACCCACAGTGGATCAAACCATCGAATCGGCGCATCGAAAAAGTCGACCAGGGGAAACCAGAGATTCACCGCATGGGCAAGCTCTGCACCACGCCTTTGGTAGTCGTCGATCAATAGGGCCGCCATTGTCTCGGGATCGGCGCCTGTCTCAATAAATTCCTCAGCAACCCCTTCCAGCGAGGAACGAGAACTTCGGACTGTCCCCGGCGGGTTTGACAAAACGGTTTCCGCATTCTTAAGAGATTCAGCAAGCGCCAACTCCCTTCGACGCCGGTCACGCTGCTCACCTCGACTCCAGGGCAGCTTGCTTGCCCTTGTGGCGAGTGAGCCCCGAAGAGGGCGAATCACCGAAGCCACCGACTCCGGAGCCGAACCGTTTCTGTAAAGCAGTTCCATCAAGTAGGACCAGAGTCCGGCCCATTCGCCGTGCTCTACGAAACGCTGATGCCACCTGGCAACCAGTTTCTGACGTGGATCAGGACGGTCTACGAACTCTTGCTGGTGGCGATGCCAACGAGTCCAGGTAGGAAGAACGGCCTCTGAAGCTACCACGTAAGACCTAAATCCGCCGCGAATCTTAAGTAGGGCTAATAGAGTTAAGGCCAGAAAGACAAGCCATTCATAGATTTCAGCAAACCAAAGAGTTTCGTAGATCAATGGACGGAGAAGCATTGCATAGCAGGCGATAGTTGCACCGATCCAAAACGGGCGCTGGCTGGAACCTCTGAGCCAGCCGGCGGCCCCGGAAAGAGCAGATCCTGAAGAGTTAACGGCATAGGCAGCCAGTTGAGACAGACCTAACGCCACTAGTACTACAACGACGGGTTATCGGGTAGGATAGTTGTCAAGATGATAGTGGGTGGTTTGGGTGATGGATGGGGCGAGCTTCGAGCGGGTTTACGACAACTTTCAGGACTTTCACGCCTTCTTTGCGGCCTCCTTCGGCCGCAAGCAGTGGCGGGAGCACAGCCGGAACTATCTTCAGGGGCTGCTGGTGCAGGCTGGGGAGCGGCGCAACGCCGAGAACCTGTCGGAATCGGTGGGCATCTCGGCCCGGGCGATGCAGCGTTTTCTGACCGAGGCCCGGTGGGACGATGCGACAGTGATCGGTCGGCTGCAGGAATACCTGGCCCCCAGGCTGGCTCACCCCGAGGCGGTGTGGGTGTTGGACGGCAGCGACTTTCCCAAGCAGGGGAGGAAGTCCGTGGGGGTAGCCCGGCAGTACTGCGGGAGGCTGGGCAAGGTGGCCAACTGCCAGGGTGGGATGTTCCTGGCCTACGTCAGCCCGCTGGGGCGGGCATTGGTGGACAAAGGGCTGTATCTGCCCGAGAGTTGGACCTCGGATCCGGGCCGCTGTGCGGCGGCGGGGGTGCCCGAGGAGCGGCGGAGCTACCGGTCGAAGACGGAGTTGGCCTTGGAACTGCTGGAGCGGGCCCTGGGGTTGGGCCACCTCAAGGCCGGATGGGTTGCCGGAGACGACGCCTTCGGGATGTCGCCGACCTTTCGGGAGGGACTGGCGGCCCTGGGGATGCGCTACGTGCTGGACGTTCCGGGCAGCACTCCGGTCTGGCCCCTGGAGCCTTCGTGGGAGTCGGCCTGGACCACTCCGAGGTCTCCGGGGTTCGGGCGCCCCCGCAAGCCCAGGCTCAGGGACGGGCAGCGTCGTACCATGGAGCAGCGCAGTGACGAGTTGCCGGATGAGGCCTGGCGGGAGATAACGGTGGCCCAGGGAAGCCAGGGGCCGCGGAGCTATATGTTCTGCGCCCAGCGGGTGCGGGTAACCCGAAAGGGCAAGCCGGGCCATGAGGCATGGGCCGTCTACCGCCGGAACCTGGACGGCAGCGAGCCCCGCTACTACCTGTCCAACGCTCCTGAGGACACAACCTTGGAGACCCTGGCCTGCGTGGGGGGTTCCAGGTGGCCCATTGAAACGGAGTTCGAGACGGAGAAGGGCGACGTGGGGCTGGACGAATACGAGACCCGCAGCTGGGCAGGGTGGCATCACCACATAGCCATGTGCCTGCTGGGTGGAGCTTTCCTGCTGGGCCTGCAGCAGGCTTGGGGGGAAAAAGATGCCCCGGATCACCCGTCCCCAGGTGTACCGGGTGGTGCGGGAGATGCTGCCCCGGGAACGGTTCGGGCCGGAGGAGTTGCTGCTGTGGCTGGAGGATACGCAGCTACGCAACGAGCGGGCGCGCCGCTCCCACCAGAGACGCCGCTCCGCCCGCCGTGAAGGCAGGATGGAGCCACCACCTTAAACGCGTCGTTGTAGTACTAGACCCATTCCAACAGTCGCACCTGCCAATGTATAGGCATGGCCCAATTCTGAAATCTGCACCCCCCGGCCATCCAGGAGAGACAACCAGCCGCGGAGAATCCCAGGCAGGCT
Organism: Dehalococcoidia bacterium; assembly: GCA_965215975.1. GTDB lineage: Bacteria > Chloroflexota > Dehalococcoidia > Lucifugimonadales > UBA3495 > Bin22. The sequence continues at coordinate 3,486,856 of OZ244136.1, forward strand.
AGCGCAGGTCGAACGTGCCACCTGGCGGGAGACCACAAGGGATTCGGCAATCCAACAGTAAAGGCAAAGGCAAATGTGAATCCGGTGAATACTACTCTGGCTTCAAAGAGGCTCGCAAACACTGGCAGGAAGGCCTCCCCAAATCGAGTTGTCCAGTCATTGTCGAGAATCAGGGCAATTATTGAAGGTAAAGCCCCCATCACTGCCCAGGCAACCAAGGAAATGCTAACCGCAACAGCAAAGGAAACCACCAAAGGCAAGATATTTACCAGAAGGGAAACTACTCTTTCAGGAAGTCCCATGCCTGAGACCCTTCGAAGGACCAATACCAAGTATGACAGTAACAGAGCCATCCCCACCGCCACCAGCACGTGGGAAAGCTCGAGCTCAATAGCAACTGTCAGCACACCATTTCCGGAAAAGAGAATCAGCGCCAATGCGAAGAGATTCAATCGGCCGATCGGGAAACCCAACACCTCCCCCACTGCTGGCCGAAATGCAGCGACTACCCTGGCCAGAACAAATGGCACCAAAAGAACCACAGACCAAAAGGAGAGTGTATCGAAAATCTGAATGCTTGGACCAAAGGTTTCCAACGCGGCGCCATAGCGCTCCAGGGGAATACGGCCAATACCGCCCGGAAGAGCGACCATTACTCCCAGAAATAAAGCTACCTCAGCACATCCCAAAATTGGCAGAATCACCCGTGTTGCCAAATTGGCCCAGTGAGGAGGCGCTACCGTAGCACCCTGTCGAACCAGCGAAGAGACGAAAGGTAGTGCAACAGCCAGTGACAGTACCGGCAATAGCAAGCCTGATGAAAAGCCGAATATGAGCGTGAGCAGTCCGTTATCTGCCAGCAATAGGTATAGAACAGCCAACACTATCAACCGACGGCGGGGCAATTCCCACGCATTTCGGTATGCGGGCCAGAGTTCTTTCGCGGCCCGACCTATGGCGAAAATGGTCAGAACTGGCAGTGTCCAAAAAAGGAGCGAACCGAAAACCTCTAAATACGGTTCTATCCTTGGCAGGGCAGAGCCTATCTCTCGGACGGATAAGATGGCCGAAAGGTTGGTTACGGCAACAATCAAGGCAACAGCTATCAGGGTCAAGGCCAAACCTTCCGCCAGAGAATGGCAGGCAGCGGCCCACTTTGCTCTCTTGCTAATCCCCCATGGGTCTCCCGATTCGGCATCTTCGCCTGTCTGTGCCACCATAGTTGCCAGGCGGTGCAACAGAACTTCGTGGAAAATTATCGCCACCCGGCCAATCATGAAGAAGAAACAGATAGCAACAATCCAGGGGGACAGGTAATGGAGATGGAGCAACGACTGACGAAATACCCACCCTTCAGGCGAGAGCAAGGGAAACGACAAAGAAGCAACCATCACGACCAACAGGGCGGGAAATCCCTGGCGAAGCCCTGCTCTGGGAAATCGTTCCATTTCCCTATTCCTCTCTCAGTTTGTACCACGACCTGAACATGATTTCGTATTGCTCTCGGGTTATGTCATGTTGACTGTAGTCGGCCTCTTCGAAACGGGAAATGATCTCATCCAGGGCCCTGTAGTCCAGGGGCCGGCCGGTTGCGACCAGCTTCGATTCCACCTCTCTGGGAGTCAGACCCAAAGCACCCGGCGCCTGAATTTCAGCCCACTCCAGGAAGTCCTGATAGAGCCTTACGATCTCCTCACGAAAGTCGACTATTCTGAAGTCCTGCGACCCAGATGAAGCTTCGTAGACCTGGCTTCCAACAAAGGTTGCCGAAACAGTGTATTCGCCCAACAATTCGGCCAACCAGGCAGATCTGAAACTTCCCTGCTGGTCTGCCTCGACTTCGAGAGCATTGCCGCTGGGATCCTGATATCCAATTGAATGCCAGGGAAGGGGCGCTCCCCCCTCATCAGACAGGCTTATTTCGATACCTACTTCTTCTCCCGGGCCCCATACTGCAGGAAGGTCCGGGGCCGGCCTATTCAAGGTTATAAGCAACTGTGTAGGTTCTTGCGCGGGGACAGAGGTAATAGCTTCTCCTTGCTCGACTGCATCCGATTCGCGCCGACGGGGCAACCTGAAAGCCATCCGAGACAAGACTGGCACCCCTGCAGCAAAGGTAGGACGGCCCCATTTCAAAGCAACAAACCAGGAGGATGCCGTGGCCACCAAGAGAAATGGGGTAACTATCCAAAGCATCCAATTGAAGCTGGTGGGCGTGACTGGGACACCCGTAAAGTAGGTTAGCGGCAGATGCAAGTCGTCTCCGCCGAAGCTGAAAGTCACGGGAACCGCGAGCAGGTCAGTAGCATCCGGCACAGTTAGCAACATTAGCGCCATGCCCTCCTCGTCGGTTACGGCGGACAATCCCTGGCTGTTGGTCAGGTTTGCTCCCGCTATCCCGTTACCGTTGTCATCGTAGAGGGTTACCTGCAACGGAACCTCTCGGCCCTTCCGAACCTTTTCCAGCGGGACGACTATGAGGTTTGTGGCGGAATTAACTTCGAGGGGAGCAACCGTTTCAACTCCCAGGGCAGGCACCTTCAAAGAGAGTTGACTTTCACCTAAGGGTGCATCGGATTCCACTGGATAGCGAAGTACAAAGGCTCCTGTGGACGATGATTCGACCTGAAGTTCATCCTCCAGGGTTATGGTGGTCCCTTGCTGGGGAGTGTTGCCTACAAATACGTAGCCTCGCAGAGTCGCCGTTTCACCGCGAGCCACCGTGCCTGGAGGCTCCGCAGCAATCCAGGGAATCCCGACGGTAAATCTATGGACCGCGAGAGCCGGCGCCAAGTGATCATTACCATCAGATCCAACGGAGACATCGACCTGGACTTCTACACTTGATGCCGCCAGCTCGGCATGCGCCGGTATTTCAAGAATGAAGGTTCCATCGTCGCCTGTAACGAAAACTTCGCCTCCCGCACCCTCCCTCCAAACCTTCACACCGGTACAGGATCACCATCGGCCAAGAGCAACCGACCCTCGATCTCGACTATATCCCCGGGTTGCACCAGGTCAGGCCCTTCGACCGTCAATAACGTAGGTGACCTTATGCTATAGGAAACGGTAGCCGAACTGGGGGACAGAAATCCTTCGCCATGGAAGAGAGCGGTTAAAGAATAGGGCCCAGTCAGTGTGAATAATCAGGGACTTCCTACCAGGCATTCGAAGAATAATCAGGGTCATTAGGCCACTTATTCAGGAACATCCAGCCACTCTGAGAGCCGAATCGGAGACCATTGAGGCACTTCAATGCGAGGTGCAGATATGGCCTATAAGGAGGTACTCAGAGTGGACATATTGGAAGTCATCCGCCGCTGGCGGTCGGGACACAGCCAGCGACGCATCGCCTCTGGGACGGGGCTGTCCCGGGACACGGTGGCCAGATACATCACTGCGGCTGCAGCCTTGGGCGTATCCCCTGAAGGAGGAGAGCCCAGCGAGGAACAGCTGAGCCGGCTGGCGGCCCTGGGACAGCCTGGACCCCGGCAGGCAGCGACACCCAGCGAGGATTTGCTGGCCCCGTGGGCCGACCAGATCCACCGGTGGCTCACCGGCGACCGGCTGCAGCTGACCCGCATCCAGGAGTTGCTGGGGGAGCGGGATTGCCGGGTATCGTATGCCTCCCTGCAGCGCTTCGTGGCCCGCCGCCACTGGCGAAGGCGAACCAAGGCCACGGTGCGGATGGAAGACACGCCGCCTGGTGAGGTGGCGGAGATGGATTTCGGCCGCCTGGGCCTGATCCATGATCCCGAGACGGGCCGCCGCCGCGCGGTGTGGGCGCTGATCCTGGTGCTGGGCTACTCCAGGCACTGTTTCGTCTGGCCCACCTTCAACCAGAAGCTGGAGGATGTCATCGCCGGCCTGGAGTCGGCCTGGGCCTTCTTCGGCGGCATTCCCAAGTACCTGGTCATCGACAACTTCCCTCCCGCGGTGGCCACGGCGGACCCTCTGCATCCCGTCTTCACCCGGGGCTTCCTGGAATACTCCCAGCGCCGGGGCTTCATTGTCGACGCGGCCCGGGCCCGCCACCCCAAAGACAAGCCCAAGGTGGAGCGGGGCGTCCCCTACGTCAGGGAGCGCTTCTTCAAGGGCGGCGAGTTCAAGGACCTGGCCGACGTTCGGGTGCAGGTCCAGCGCTGGTGCTCCCAGGTGGCGGGGCTGCGCATCCACGGCACCACCCGCAGTCAGCCCCTGGTGGTCTTCCAGGACGAGGAGCGCCAGGCCCTGCTCCCCTGGGACGGCCAGCCCTACGAGATCGCCGACTGGCGCAATGCCAAGGTGCACCAGGACCATCATATCCAGTGCCAGCAGGCCTTGTACTCGGTGCCCTCCTCCCTGTGCCCCCCGGGCCAGAGGGTGGAGGTCAGGGTGGACAGCAAGCTGGTGCGAATCTACCACCGGGGCCAGTTGATCAAGACCCACGTCCGCCAGCCCAAGGGCGGCCGCGCCACCGACCCCGCCGACTACCCCGCCGAGCTTTCCGCCTACACCACCAGGGCACCCGACGGCATCAAGGCCAGCGCCCAGGAGATGGGACCTGCCGTGGCCGAGTTCGCCGAGCGACTCTTCGACGGCCCGCTGCCCTGGGCCCGGGTCAGGCAGGGGCACAAGCTGCTGCGCCTCGGTGAGCGCTACACCCCCCAGCGCCTGGACGCCGCCTGCCGCAGGGCCCTGGAGGTGGACCTAATCGACGTGCGCCGCCTGGAACGCATCCTGGTTCAGGCCCTGGAGGAGGAGACTACCCCTGAGCTGCCAACACCGCTGCCCCAGGGCCGCTTCGCCAGACCCGGCTCCGTCTTTGCCCATACCAACCACTACCGCCGTAAGGCATAAGGAGACCGACATGACCATGACTACCGACCTGACGCCCTTGCTCAAGCAACTCAAGCTGGGCGCCATGGCTGACACCCTGACCGAGCGCATCGCCCTGGCCCGCAGGGAACAACTGGACTATGCGTCCTTCCTGGAGATCATCCTCTCCGACGAGGTCAACCGCCGGGCTCACCGGCGCGTTGAGCTGCGAATCAGGGCCGCCGGATTCCAGGAGACCTGCCGCCTGGAGGACTTCGACTGGTCCGCCACCATTACCCTGGACCGAAGGCTCCTGGACGCCGTCTTCTCCATGGAGTTCCTGGCCAAGCACGAACACGTCCTGCTGGTGGGACCCGCCGGCGTGGGCAAGACCTTCCTGGCCCAGGCCTTGGGCTACACCGCCGTCAGGGCTGGCCACACCGTCCGCTTCCTCCACGCCGATGATTTCTTCCGGGCCATGGCCCAGGCCCGGGTGGACAACTCGGTAGACCGGACCTTCCGATCCTTCCTCTCCCCGGATCTCTTGATCCTGGACGACCTGGGCCTCCACCGGCTCTCCGCCCAGCAGTCCGCCGACCTCTACGAGCTGATCATCGGCAGGCACCGGGTCTCCAGCTTCATAATCACCAGCAATCGCAGCGTCGAGGAGTGGCTCAGCCTCTTCGACGACCCCGTCCTGGGAAATAGCGCCCTGGACCGCCTGGCCAACGCCAGCTTCCAGATAACCATCGAGGGGGCCAGCTACCGAGAGAGGCTCTCTCCACACCGGGCCCTGCTGGAGGCAAAGGGGGTGGTTGACCGACCAACCAAAACCTGATACAAGTCCATTTTAACGGTACTCAGAGTGGCCGGATGACTGTGAATATCACTGGCCTTATGTCCCTGAATAATGACACCAGTCAGGTCAGTCGACGAGAGTATATATTTGAAAAAGCCGTCTGCATCCGAATTTACGGTACCCAATTCGTTGCCGGTTGCGTCAAGAATAAGGACTTGTTGAGTTCCTATTCCTTCAAGAGTGCTGGACTCAATCCTGCCATGGAAGGCTGCCTCATCGCCCAAGCTTGTGACCGCCGGGCCCGCAATAGACAGTGAAGTAACGTGACGGGCTACGACCAGCCTCGAAATCTTTGCAGGAAGCACTGGATACTCACCGTCAAAACTTAAAGATACAAGATATTCGCCAGCTTCGGCGATCGTGTAGTCAGTTTCAAATTTACCCGAGTCGTCAGTTACCGCAGACAGTTCCGGATTGCTGCCCACGGCGACACTAACTTCCTTGACTGACAACGGGTTGCCACGCCCATCATGCAGGAAGCCTTCAATCTTGAATCTTTCTTCCACCTCCACCTGACCGAGGGATACCCCACTAAGGACTGTAGGGAGCACCGCAAAAAGATCCAAGCGGGCCGAATTCGCCCTCAGCAGGTCATCTCCCTCAAACAGAACCTGCACCTCATGAGGGCCCGGATCGGTGAAGGTGTGAAGGAAGGCAAATTCACCGGCCGGTCCGGTGGTCAGGGAAGGCAGGTTGCGACCGTCCACGCTGGCTACCAATTCCAGGTTGGCAATTCCTGACCCGGTGTCGTCAAACAGACGACCTTCAAAAATGGCTTCGCTATTGACTTCCACCTCGTTGACGCCTGTTAATTCCATCCCTGCCTTAGAATATACGGCGATGCCCGGGTCGCTCCAGGACTCCAGGTAGCTGTCGTTGGAAATGGCGTGTGCCAGTAGCTGGTAATTGCCACGATCCATTGAGAGGGGCAGTTTTACGTTGGTCTCAAACGCACCATTTCGCGCCACGGTTTCTCCCAGTTTCGTTCCGCCGTGCTCCTTGGTTTCGTTCACAAATATTTCGACCGCAACACCATCAACCTCGCTGCCTCCAACAGTTGAGACAGCGCCGCCCACCGTGAATTCCAGGTCACGCTCTATTTCCAAAGGCCAACGGAGAATTTCGATAACCGTTGCAATGGGCAACTGGGGAACGGGCGATGGCGTTGGATCAGATTCTGTTGGATTTGGATCCTGTTGCTCCGGCTCTTCCTCCCGAGAAACCTCCGGGATCTCGCTGGACTCTGGTCCACCTTCCTCACTTTCAGAGTTGCCGTCTGGCTCCGGTTGCTGTGGCACCTGACCCTGTGGCGACTGGCCTGTACCGTTACTCAAGGACTCCGCAGCGGCCAAATCGGCGCGAGAGGGCGCTCCTCCAGAGCCGGTAGGTTCGAAGGTTACCCAGCCCAATCCTTCAAAAGCAACCTCTGCCCACTGGTGGGCTTGATTGAGCTTCACCGTCTGGGGCTCCTCAGTTTCGGTAACTGCCCATCCTGAGACCACCCTGGCAGGAAGACCTATAGACCTGGCCATAACCACGAAAGCCGAACTGAATACACCGCAAGTCCCTTCCTTGTGGTCAAACAGGAACCAGTCGACAGGGTCTCGGCTTGAGGGCGGACGGCCTCTGCCAGAGGGGTCGGCAAAAGCATATGCATAGTTGGTTTTGAGATAGGTCTCCAGGGCCTTCGCCTTACCGTATGGCGCAGTCTGACTATTGGTTACATCCAGGGCCAAGTTTCGAATGCGTTCTGGCAGGTTTTCGGGAAGCTGGGTAAATCGAGGATCGGACACAACCCTGGCAACAGACAGTTGTCCAGATGAAAATTGTGGTATCTGAGATACCCAAGTGTAATTGTCGGTACCCTCGTTAAGAGAGAAGGTGGCGCTAGAGGGCATGAACTTGCCTGATCGGTCTAACTGGTCCAGAAACAGTGAGGTTGGGGCAAGCCCCGCCAAGATTTTCCCCGACTCTTCTACAGGTTCGATCTTAATGGTATCTGTGTAAGTGACCTGAGGGTTGACCTTAAATCTGGTCAATAACTCTGCATTGCTTTGACTCTGGGATCCGCCCGAGAAGGAACCGCTCAAGATTTCGTTATGAACCAGGTTGGGAACACTGGTTGCTGGTTGGTATGCCAGCGATACCCCGCTCAGCGGTTGCCAACTGCCGTTCGCGTACACCTCCCCCACGTCCTCACGCAAGTACCTGGTATGGCCGCTTCCAGTGACTAGGAACACCGGAGTTTGAGACGGTTCACCGGCTTGCGAGGTCGTAGTGCCAGCAGAGAAACCAACCGGTTGCCCGCCTTTTGTAACGAGGTTCTCGCCTGTTTCCGTATCTTGCACTTTAGCACCCAGTTCTTCCATTTCTTCTCTGGCCTGTGCCTGAGATTCCGGAGCAGCGCCCGCCAATTCTTCGACGAGGGACTCCAGTTCCTGCTGCTCCCTCTGGTCCTGGACTCCGCCCGCTTGAGAGTTTTGAGTCGCCCGGCTGAGGGCGCTTCCGGATGCGGTCGGTTCAAAAAGAATCCAACCCAACCCCTCAAAGGCAACTTCGGCTCTCTGGTGAGCCTGATCTGAATATACTACCTGGGCGTCGGCAGTAGGAGTAATCGCCCAGCCCGAAACCACCCGGGCTGGCAATCCTACGGAACGGGCCAGAACCACGAAGGCGGTACTGAAATTACCGCAGGTTCCTTCCAGGCTTTCAAACAGGAACCAGTCAACCGGGTCACTGCCTAGAAACCGGGCCGAAAAGCCCTGGTTGGGGAGAGGGATTTCGGCAGTAAAGCCGAGGCGAACAGAATCACGGACCATAGTTGTCCGAGCCGGACCGCGCCGAAAATGGCCGTAGCATTGGCGACAACACCGTGGGAAACAGCCTGGACATCACTGGGGACGGCACTGAGGACGGCGCGGTGGGCTTCCGCTCCGCCGCCGACACTGTCCGACAGCTCGATTTTGCCCGCCACCAGGGTCAGGTTGGCCACTGTAGCCGCCAGATACAGCTGGAATCGCGTCTTGACCCTGCCGAAATAGCGGGACTGGCGAATCCCCAACTGGACCAGTCGGGCCAACCGGTGTTCCACCGCCACGCGTCGCGCTCGATATTCGTCGTAGGCGGCGCTCTGCTGCAACGCCCGTGCCTCCTGCAGGAGGCCTTCCTGGGGATGGATCAGCACCCGCCGTCCCTTCCTGCCCTTGGCTGCGATGCACTGGGACCGCAGTGGACATGTCCGGCATTCGGCCCCGTCGAACTGGAAGGCCTGCCAGCGGTATACCCGCCCCGCGGCATCCGTCCGCTTTCCCGCTGGCACGATGGTGTGGGTGACCTGTCCCGCCGGACAGGTGCAACTGCCCGCGGCCAGGTCGATGACAAAGTCATCCTTGGGAAAGTGCTTCCGGTCGGGCCGGCCTGGCACCCGGGCTACCAGCTTGCGGCCCACATCGGCGAAGGTCTGCCTGGTAGCTCCGTCCCCATAGGCGGCGTCGCCCATGGCCTCCTGCACCGGTACACCGGTGTTGGCCTCGCTCTGTTCCACCAGTTCCAGCGCCCCCAGGTTGTCCGGAGCGTTGCCGGGCAGTACCGCCACGGCGGTGATCAGCTGGGAATCGGTATCCACCACAATCGCCGCCTTGTGCCCGTCAAAGCGCCGGCTGCTGCTCTTGTGGCCGTGGCGCATCTCCGGATCATGCACCGACATCATCCGGTCCCGGCTCACTCCATCCTTGAGGCTCACGCCGCCCTCAACTCGTTCCACGTCCTGGAGCAGCAACTGCCCCAGCAGTTCCGCCGCGTCCACAATCCGCTGCCGCTCCTCACCATTCTCGGACAACTCCCCCTGCGCCTGCCGCGACAGCTCCAACAACCGGTCCGCGTCTCTCACAATCTCGGCCAGCAGGGTCTGCCGCGCCCGTTTGTCGCTCCAGTCGATGGCGGCCTCGCCCTTGATGCTGGAGGCAAGGTACCGCCCGTATCCCTGGGCCTTGCCCCATTCTTTGACGCTAGACTTCTCCACTGCTGCCAGCGTCCGCAGCAGCTTGACGATCCCGTCGGCCAACAGGTTGCAGGTGTCCTTCACCGCGCCCCGACCCAGGATGTTGGTCGTGTCCAGCGCCACCCGCATGCTCCGCTTTTTCAGGTAGCCCGACTCCCGGGCCAGCCGCAGGCTGGACTCGAACACCTCCCGCACCTTGTCGTGCAGGATCAGCTGGGCGCGGAACACCTGCAATGTGCTCTTGGCAAAGGGCCGGTCCTCCACCTCAATCCCCAGGGCCACTTTCCACCGGAGGTCAAAGTCAGCCCGGGCCTTGGCCTCGGCGTCGCTCACCTTGTCGTGGGACTGGAGCAGCAGCGCCGTCGCCAGCAGGCTGGGCGGCACGCTGTCCCGGCCGTTGTCCCGGGCAGTAGAACTCGGCGAAATCGGCGTCTCGGAACAACCGGCCCCGCAGCGATGCCAGCAGACCGTAGAAGGTGTCCCGCCCCACGTGGTCCAGGTACAACCGGTCCGCTTCCCAGAGACCCCTCTGGTCCGATCGCTCTCCCAGCATTCTCCGCCCTCGCTACTCTTGTTGACTCCAAGTATAGCCGCCCGCCCGGCCACCGCCACTTTCCGGCCAGATTTCTAGCGGGATGCCACCGGTGAGCGGATCTGCAAAGCGATAGGTGTAGTTGGTCCACCGGTGAGCGGATCTGCAAAGCGATAGGTGTAGTTGGTCTTGAGGTGTTGCTCAATTGCCATCGCCTTCGCATAGGGCGCAGTGTGGCCTTCCGTAATTTCCTCTGCCAGCAGCCGGACCCTTTCCGGCATCTCGCTAATGGAGTATGTATGTTCGTAGTGGGAGGAACCCCTTGCAGTGTTGAGCTGCCCCGATGAGAAGGCAGGCATCGTCGCCGTCCAACTATAGTTCTCAACATTAGTGTCTATGGTGAATGTCATGCTGGCGGCACGGAAAGTGCCGTCCGCGGTCACATCGGCCAGCAGAGGCGACGTGGGGACAATCCCCCCTGGTATTTTCCCTCCTTCATCAGGTGGCTTTACTGTCACCCGCACCGTATGTTGCTTGGATGGTGGAACAGTTATCGAGGCGACCGGGTCGGAGCTGGAGATGGTTGACCCGGAAAAATACTGTAGCTTTGCAGTTTCTAAAGGAATCCAGGCGCCATGGTCATAGCGGTCTCCCACGGCAGTGCGAAGAAAATTGATACCGGGCCGACCCCTCCACCTCGAAAACCGGCAAGCGGAGAAGCTCTGTGGCCTGTTGTGAAGTCGCGCCTGGAATGAAGGTCTGGCCGTCGGGAAGCGCCAACAAACCCGCGCCGTTCTCCAGTGGGACCACTGGGCCCAATTCCTGCAGTCCTTCGACCACAGCGTCCCGTACCGATTCCTCTGGGTCGCTGAGGCCTTCAATCAAAGGCCTTGCCGCCTCCGGGAGTCCCCGCTCTCCCAGTAGTTCTGCGGCGGCAGCCCGCACTTCCGCGTCTTCAGACCCCAGCAATGCCCCGGCTAACCCGGGGAGTTCGAAACTATCCAGCGCGGCACTGGCGGCCCCCATTACCTCCGGTGAGCCATCCCCATCCACTGCCTGCTGTAACTCGGGCAAGACCTCCGGATTTAGTATTTCACCAAGAGCTGTGGCAGCCGCGGCGCGTACGAGGGATTCATCTCCTTCAAGCAGACCGTCAGTTGCGCCGTCAAGGCCCAGTTCACCCAGAGCTTTCGCTGCCGCCGCCTGTACCGCCGGATCCTGATCAGCGGCCAGAGCTTGCAACAATGGCGGGAGGGCACCATCCAGTTCGAGATCAGCCAAGGCGCTGGCAACCGCAGCCCGTACCTCTTCATCTGTTTCAGTTCCCGATAACAGAGATTCCACCAATGGATCCAGGGCGCCCTCGCCCGCCAATTCACCCAAAGCTTCAGCAGCGGCAATCTTCACCTCAGGGCTCAGGTCATTGGCAAGCGCTTCTATCAATTGCGCCAGAGCGCCAGGATCATTTCCCTGAGCCAGCGCGGCTGCGGAGGCAATCCGTAGCAGAGCATCATCATCCTCCAAGAGTGTCTTGGGCAAAAGCTCAAAGTCCATCCGCCCCAAGGCTTCCAGCGCCGCTTCCTGAACCAAGGGATGCGGATCCTGCAACATTGCCAATGCAAGACCTTCAAAGGCTTCGCTGGCCCCCAGTTCACCCAAAAGCCTGGCCGCGTCGGCTCGCGTCTTGGGGTCCATATCTCCTGCCAATTCCAATAGGGCAACCGCTATTTTCGCGGTAGCAGCCACGCCTAGTCCTAAGCCCGAATCCACCGAAGGGGGTGGTAGAGATGGCGGAGCAGTGGATAAGGGACCTGGAGGAGCGACTGTCCCGGTTGATTTTGGATCTTTGGCGTCGGTAAATGGCCTGCGGTGGTCGTGTCGAGCCACTCACTGAGGGACAGGACGCAGCAGGAGAAGCTCGCTGGCCGGTCTGGCGCGAGGTGTTGGGGAATCTTCGGTTGGCTGGTGGGGAAGGGTGAGGTCGGCACGCCGATTGCCGGCGACGGGTCGTCAGGACGGGAGTGGCAGGGCACGCAGCCGTGCCAGGGCGAGAGTGAACTGGGTTTCCCAAGGCCAGCGCTGTGGCAGATGCAGGGTGAGGCGGCGGGCCGAGCGGGTGAGCCGTCCGGCCAGGGCGAAGAACCGTCGTCTGAGGGTCTTGGTGGTCACGATCTGCTCACCCAGGCCGATGCGGGCGGTCCAGCGGGCCAGCAACTGTGTTGGCTGTCAAGAGGGATGGGCAATTTCTGCGGGACACGAACCACGCCATGGAGAGCTATTTTTGACCATAGCGTTTAGGATGGTGAGCAGTTTGCGCATACAAGCGACCAGGGCCACTTTCTTCGTCTTACCGGCCGCCAGCAGCCTCTGGTAGAAGTCTCTGATGACGGGATTGTAACGGGTCGCGGTCAGCGTCCCCATGTAGAGAACGCCTCGAACCCGGGAGCGTCCGCCCCAGACGGCGCGTCGGCCTCGCAAGGTACCGCTGTCCCGGTTGAAGGGCGCCACGCCCACCAAGGCCGCGATCTGCCGTCGGTCCAGCGTGCCCAACTCGGGCAGGTCGGCCAGCAGGGTGAGAGAGAGCTGCTCCCCCACGCCAGGAACGGCGCGCAGAAGTTCGTCCTTCTCGCGCCATACTGGACTTTGGCGAAGAGACTGCCTTAACTCCTGGTCCAAGTCGCTCAACTCCTGTTCCAACCAGGCGATGTGGGATTCGATGCGGGGACGCACCGCGCTGATGGCAGTACCCAGCCGGTTCTTTTCCGAGACCAGCATGGTCAACACCTGGTGCCTGCGGGCAGTCAGCGAGTTGAGGACCTGGGTCTCCGCGTCTCTGAGGGGGCGCACCGAGGGACGAACGGCGTCGGCGAAGTGAGCCAGGACCGCCGCATCGAGAGAGTCGGTCTTGGCCAGGGTACCGGTAGCCCTGGCGAAGTCGCGAACCTGGCGCGGGTTGACCACCACCACCGGCAGCGCCGCAGCAGCGAGAGCGGCCACCAACGGCAGTTCCAGACCACCCGTTGCCTCCAGCAACACCATGGCCGGACCTGGATCCACCATCTGGGAGACCAATTCCTTGATTCCGGTCTCGTCGTAAGTCACAACCCAGCTCTTTCCCGTAGGCCGGACTGCAACATCCACCTGCGCCTTTGAGACATCAATGCCTACGAATCTCGGTTCTCTTTCCATCGGTTCTCCTTCCATCGGTACCTCCTGTGTTAACGTCGGCCCTTCCTTGCATGATGCGGGCGCAATTGGCCCCGGCAACTGTTCGGGCTCTATCAGGATAGGATGCGACGACCCTGCTGGCCCACGGTTTTCTTCAACCCAGGTTGGATCGGTCTGTCACATCCCTACGTACCATACAAGGTTGTGGGCCATCACCTGTACCGCCAGCCAGGCGGCGTTGGCGGCGAAGCGGCCCGAAGGGAGATGGTTGAGACCCACGCCGTACTTGAGGTCTCTTATGGCGTTTTCGATCTCGGCGTGGCGGCGATGGTCGGCCTCCAGTTCCAGGGTGTCGCCGTCCCGGTCGGTGATGAAGCCGTGATAGCTGTAGCTGGCGAACAGGGCCAGTTGGGACCCGGGCGCGGGCCTCACCCGCCGGACGATGAGCCGCACCGGCGCGGCATAGGGCCTGCTTCCGAAGGGAGTGTAAGTGGTCTCGGCCACATCGGCGACGCCGTCCATCCAATAGGGGATGGGCGTCCAGGCATCCTCGGGTATGGCTTCAATGAGATTGCGCAGGCTGGCACGCTGGCGGATGGTGATGGAGAAGCGGACCTTTGTCTTGCGGCAGAGGGCGACGATGGAATGGGTGTAGAAGCCGCTGTCGGCCCGCATGGTGAGTTGTCCCGTGGCCCCGGCGTGGCGCACCCGCCCCACCGTCTCCCGCAGGAAGTGGGCGGCGCCCCGAGCGGTGTTGGCGCGGCCCTCGCGCAGCCGAGACATCAGCACGTCGCCGGTGCCGGCGGCCACGGCCAGCAGCGGGTGATAGCCCCGCTGGCCGGTGTAGCCGTGGTGGCGGGCTCCCTCCTTGGCCAACCCGTAGGTCTCGCAGATGGTGGAGTCCAGGTCGATGGTGAATGGCCCGTCGCCGGGTCCACCACCAGCGGCCCAGGCCCGGGCCAGCAGTTCGCGGCCCACCCGGTCCAGCTGGCGGACGTGGCCCCACCGGAAGCTGCGCAGGAAGGTCCCCAGGGTGGAGGGTGCCTTCACCGTGCCGCCCAGGACACCGGCCGTCCCACCGGCGCGCAACGCATCGGCATCGTCGATGCAGTCGCCGCCCGCCAGGGCGGAGGCCACCAGCGTCATTATCTTGTCGCCGGTGTTGGCTCGGCCTGGGGCCCGGCCCAGGTCCAGATGCCGGTCAACCAGTTGGGGCAGGCCCAGGCGCTGGGCGAGGGTGGCCGGAAGGATCAGCCCGGGATTGGTGACCAGGCGGTGGTCATCAAAGGTGATTCGGATGCGGTCGGGGTGCTCAAGTGGTAGCATCTAAAAGGTGCTCCTTTTCCGGGGTCGGTTTCTTGATACAAAACCATTATCCCAGATTCACAGGAGCACCCTTTCAGGCTTTCACCACACCTTAAACCCCACTCATTCGGTGGATTCGGGCTAAGGCTTTTTCTTTTAAGCCTGACTCGTTCTCTGCTTCGCCCTTCTGCTCGGTAGCAGAGCCGTCTACGTCCTCAACGCCTGCCGAAGCAGCCCCCAAAGTATCCACCAGTTCGTTGGGTACCAAGTCGAAAGTAACCCAGCCAACTCCCTTCAGCCCTATCTCAGCCCATTGATGAGCTTGACCGGAAGTTACCGCCTGCTCCTCTGAAGTCGGATTTATGGACCACCCGGCAACGACTCTTGCAGGCACCCCGACCGCCTTGGCCAAAATAACGAAGGCGCTGCTAAAGGTGGAAGACCTGCCTGCGGAGTGGTCAAACAAGAAGCAATCAACGGGATCTGCATTTACAGGAGCCTGAAAGGAAGTGTTGTTCGATGTCAGAGTGACCAATGAATATTCGGTCTTGAGAAAATCGGCTATGGCTGTTGCCTTTGCGTAAGGTGTTTCCAGGCCAGCAGTGACTTCACTTGCCAGCTGCGCAACACGTACCGGCAGGTCTTTAGGCAAGGCCAAATAGGCAGGGCCCTGGACAGGCTCCACACTCGACAACTCGCTCTCACTGAACGTTGTTACCAAGGAAAGGGACTGGTTACTCGTTGCCGAATGAGAAGTAACGAAGGTCCCACTGAAGGGACTCCATTCCCCCGTAAGCCCTACTTGGCGAGGTAGCGCGGGAACTGGCAGGACACCCTGATCAAGATGTTCAAATTGGGGAGCCGGAGAGACTATGATGAACTCCTCAATGGCATCACCTAAAGACGAGTCAGGTCCAACCAGAAGTTCTGCCTCCTCAAACTTGTAGGACAGCTCCGAAACAGTCCCGGTCTCGTCGGAAAGATTGACACCTATCCCTTCATCGACCAGAGCCATAGTCTGCGCTGGCAGATCAGATCCGGCACTCGCTTCGAAAGCTACGGGATCCAATTGTGCCCAGGCGCCATTCCGATACACGTCACCCGTAGCGGTACGCAGCAACGTCGTGTGTTCAGCCCCGGTCACGATGAACTGTTGTTCTGCGATGCGGGCCGGAGAGGGCTCGGCAATTACACGCGGCCCCACAAAGAGAAGTGAGTCAGGTTCCAAAGGCGACTCGATGCTCCGGTCGGATGGGCCGCCGTCTTTGGCTATTGCTTCCCCAAAGTCAGATTCCGAACTCTGGTCACGATACTTTTCGACTTCAGCTGCAAAAGCGGCGGACACCTGCATTTGTTCAGGCTGGTTGACGAGGCCCAGGTCCTGAAGTCGAGAGTAGTCAAACAATCCGAAGATTAGGCCATATGCCAACCAAACCACCAACACTATGGGAAGCAATCGAGGGGCAAATACGCCTACCAGGGCCAGGGAGGAGAAGCAGGTTAGCATCACCACCCATTTTGTATCCACAATGCGCTTTGCCAGAAAAGGCTCCCCAACTCCTGGGCCAACAACTGCCTGGTCAAAAGTGGGCAGAAGATAATAATAGAGACCGACAGCAGCTACCGAGACCAGCACGTAAATGAGGAACCGGAGGAGACGGCCACGCCGCCCTGGCTGTGACCAGTGGAAAAGTGTAGACAGCAAAATAATTGCGACCACCAGTCCCATTGCGGTGACGGTGAAGGAAAACATCTGGGCGCTGCTGGGCAGGGTAAAGTAGTCCCCTGAGGCAGGCTTGGAAGCCAGGAGGTCATCGGGGCCGGAAGCAGTGAGGGAGCCGAGGAAGTTAATAAGCAGGACGAAACCGGCCAAGGCCCCAATCAACAGGAGAGGCAACACTGCCCTGCGTCCAAATTCGTAGAAGGGAAGTCTCATCGGAATATCATTCCCTCCGAACAAGACCGGGCAAATGAACCAGGCTATTCTTCCCCTGGATGGAGGAAACCTGAATGCCCTTTCAGGTTTGGCCTAGTATAGACCATTTTCATTCGCTTTTCCCACCCATTACGAGGTATTAGTGTGAGGAAGCACGAACCATTGCGAGAACCAACCACAGCAACCTGTAATTTTGCTCACAAAGGGCACATGAGAAGTCGAAGCTCTGCCATGGCAACTCTTGGGAGAACTCGCGGTCCTTTCTAGCAGGGATCCGAAAAGGGAAAGCCAAGCATACAGAGGGAGGCCAAGCAAGGAGTACAACCGAAGCACCAAGTGACGCATACGCGACTAGCCGCCTTGAACGGTTAGCCGCGTATTCTTCTTTGTGTTTAGCTTTGTTGTTGGCTTCGGCTCTGGGACTGAGGAGCGGCCCGCCTAACCAATCACTTTGAAAAGAACTTCCAGGAGCAAGCGAGCTTGTTTACGTTATCTATCGCCCTACCCACTCGCCGTAAACAGGAAATTGGCTGCAAAGGAATTCGATGTAGGCTGGCCGGTTGGACTGATTGACCTCCAAGGCGCGACGCAGCGCGGGTTCCACTTCCGAAGGCTCCGAAACCCGCTCGGTGTGGAAGCCCAATTCGCCTATCACCCTGGACATATCAACGTCATCCGGGCCCAGGACGGAGTGGGTGAAGGGGTCGTGGCCTGGCCCCCAGAAACCGGGACCGTAACCGGCAAAGCCGCCATTACTGATATGAACCACGGTAACGCCCAGGTTTTGGCGCAGGGCAACTTCCAAATTGCCCAGCATGTAGCCCAGTCCCGCCTCGCCGGTTACGGTTACCGCAGGGCGATTTTGGTCTGCCATTCTCGCAGCAACGGAAGCAGCCCAACCGAAGCCCAACGTTGAAACGTTACCCCAGCCCAGGAATGCCCGTGGTACCAGGGTGTCGTAAATCGTACTGAGCTGGTCGCGGGTATTACCGGATTCGTGAGTTATGAAAGAGTTGTAGGGGTCCAACACTTCCATCAAGCCCGCGTATACCCGGTAAGGATTAATGGGCTTGTCGTCTGAGGCCATAGCTTCCCGGTACGGGGCCATCCCGGCATCTCGCTCGTTCCTGACTTCGAGTGCAACATCTTCCCGCGCTCTAACGGACTGGACGGGGCGCGTGGACAGTTCTTCGGTCAACGCTTGCAAGGATTGACGGGCATCGCCAATGACGGCCTGGGCAGTGGGGTAAACCTTATTGATGTGGAGATCATCGACGTCGCAGTGAACGATTGTCTTTCCAACAGCGTTGGGAATCCGGTGACTAAACCTGCCGGGCGAAAGACTTGTGCCTACCGCGAAGATCAAGTCACTGTCGTTCAAATAGTTGGTAACCTGACCACCCCGGACACCGACAAACAGAGGATGATTCTCGGGGAAGGCGCCCTTTGCCTTCAGGGTAGTAACCACCGGTGCGTTAGCCATCTCAGCCAGGGAAACCAGTTCTTCAGAAGCACCGGCATAAATTACGCCCTCTCCGGCATAGATGAGGGGCTTCTGGGCCTGAGTGAGCAGGTCTATCGCCATGCCCACATCCTCCCGCGCCGGTCCGTGCTTCCAACCCTTCACGGGAGTGTAGGGGTCGGCCGTTTCATCGTAAGTGCCGGTAGGGTCTGGAACAGCCAGGATGACGGGCCCCGGCCGGCCGCTCCTCAGGAGGGTAAAGGCTCGCCGCATGAATTCTGGGACCCGTTCCGGCCGGTCGATATAGCCAAACCACTTTGAAACGGTGGTCATACTTCTGAAAACATCAAACTGAGTGTTTTCGGAACTCCCCGCAGGGATGCCATCGGTGATGCACAGCACCGGGGAACCGTCCTCGAACGCCTGGGCCATACCAGCATACGCATACTGCATACCCGCGGCATTTACACCCCCCTGGAAAGTGCAAACACCTATCTGGCGCCCGGCAGTAATGCGGGAAAAGGCGTCGGCCACGGCTACTGCATAGCGGTCGTCACGCATCATGAGAATAGGAATACCTTCCCGACCGAGGGCGTTGTTTACCCGGCAAACTGGGAATGTGGAAACCCACTCCACCCCTTCTTGTTTCAAAATTCGAGCTATGCCGGTGGCTGCGTCGATAGTCATTAGTCAGTCTCCCTTCCCGTTGTATTTGAACCTTTCGGTCAATGCGAGCTTACTCTAACACCAAGGCCGATAGCTGTCATCCAGCCGGTGCCTCCGGGGTAATCGCATTTCAAGGGCATGGCTTTCCCGGACGGTATGGGCCCACGCCGGGGTAGGGCAGAAAAAGATTCTCCTGCCATTTTCGCCTATTTTCGCCCACCGAAATTCGGTCAACAACTGACCGGAACATGAGTGTGGGCAGAAAAACAATTTCCTCTCCATTTCCGCCCATTTTCGTTCATATATCCTCTGCCACAGGCTAGCCGGAGAAGGGAAAGGGCAAACGGTATTACAAAGGAGGGATCACTTAGAACATAGTAGGAGGGGGGGGTTACAGGGACCGTCTAGTGCCGGTTGTCGTTGGACTTGGCGCGCTTTGGTCCACGAAGGAACAGGAAGAAGGGCTTATAGAAGAATCTTCGAAAATGTTCCCAATGAAACACCAATTCGATAGGCTTGCCGGTATATGCACAGACAGCCTCCAAAACCAGGGAAATGGAAGGCCCATGCACTCCTTCAGGACTGGGAATTGTACTTTGTGAAAGGGGCGCCGTCGTCGGGAACAGTTCCCCGGTAAAAGGCACGCAAGTAAGGCTCCACCAACCGGGCCAGTTCTCGCCGGTCCAACTCACGGGGAGATAGTGGCCTGTCAAGAGCTTTCTTTAGTTCCTTGAACAGGTCCGGCTTGTCCACCCTAGTATGTCGACCGTCACGGAAGACCACTTCGCCATCCACAAGGACCGTGTCAACGTCGATGCCCCTCCCCCGGTGCACCAAGGCATCTACCACAGAAACCCCGGGGTCAAGGTAAGGCTCTTCGATATTATGTAGGTCCAGCAGCACCATGTCGGCTCGTTTCCCCGGCTCAAGGGTGCCAATCCGGTCACCAAACCAACTGGTGTAAGCCCCATTGACCGTCGCCATTTCCAGCACCTGATACGAAGTAGGCGGTTGCAGGTCTATTCCAGGAACCCGATGTAACTTGAGTACCAGCCGCATTTCCTGGAAGAGGTCCTTGTCGTCGTTGAGGCCTGCCTCATCGCTGCCAATCGCAACCTTGATGCCGGCTGCCAGAATACGGCCCATGGGAGCAATTCCGCTTTGCAGTCGCAGGTTGGAGCTGGCATTGTGGCAAATGTTGGTCCCGGTGGACGCCATCAATCGCAGATCTTCTTCAGTGGCCCATACGCTGTGGCCGCATGTCACTTCCGGGCCCAGAAAGCCCAGGTCGTGCAGGTGCTGAAGGGGAGTCTTGCCGTAGGCCCGATAACCGTAGAGTTTCTGGTAAACGGTTTCCTGGAGATGAATGTGAATGCCGGTGCTATACCGGTTCGCCAGTTGCTTAAGGGCAATGAGCAATTCGTCAGAACATCGATGCACATTGCTGGGCGCCATAGTAACTCGCACACGCTCATGCTTGTTGTTTCCATACTTCCGGCAAATCTCATCCAGGACAGGAATCACATCCGAAACCGGCCAATAGCTAGGGGCCATGAGGGATCGATATCGTTCTGCAAGTTCCGGAGGCAGTTGAGCCGCAAAGTCATCCTCCCCGCCACCAGGGCCAGCAACCATGGAGTTCTGGTCCACCACGGAAGGTGCGTAAGAAACCCGCATACCGGAAGTCTGGTACGCGCTAACCACCTTGTCTGCTATCTCCATGCTAACGGGCCCATATCCTCGGCCAGGAGAATGTATCGCCTGCACCGTGGTGGTACCCGTTTCAATCATCTGGATGGCCCCGTATAGCTGGTCCAAATAGGGGTCGATAATTCGGGTGCCAATGCGAGCCAGACTCCACATTTCCAGGGGCAAATCGGGTGCCCCCATCTGGAATGGGGCAAGCCCGACGTGAAAGTGATCATTGACTAAACCCGGCATAGCCAGGTGATGGGTGGAGCCGATTATTTCGGCGTCGGGATTTTGCTCGCTGAGTTCCCTGTAGTCGCCTACCACTTCTATTTCGCCGTCATTAACCAGGACCCCACCATCCGTAACAACAATCGCGGAATCCGAACCGGTAACTTTGCAAACCACGTATTTTCCACGAACCAAGGTTAGCGTCATGGTTATCCTCTTTGTGCGCTCTGGCCTGGAAAGGGTTGGCCCAAACTGGCCGATAAATGCTTCCCAGGCAACAACTCTGTCGACGATTAGCCTGTTGCAGTCACGGCGACCCGCCGAAACCCCGGGGATATCCTGGAACTTTGGTCCAGGTATCGGGCAGGAATAAATTTTTTCTAAACGCAAGAACCTTGCAATAGCCGAAGTGTCTACTTAAAAATAGAGTTTCTTGCTAATGCGCCGAGTTATGCCGTTCAAGTTTGGTGCTTAGGCTGGATGATTTTGTTCGGTGAGATTTGGGACATCCCGACGAAGGCCATGACCCTTAATTCAAATTGACATACCTACGGCGGTTACTCATGGCAGCATGCCGCACGACAGGTCAACAGGCCGAAGAAGCAGCTTGGGCAAAAGCAAACTTGGCGTGCCTCTTCCTCATCTTCGTCTTCCTCACCGGAAAAATTCTCCCTTCCCTCCTTGATGAAGAACGGGATCAAGATCAGGGCCGCGACTGGGTCAGCCCACCACCAAGCTAGCAAAGCATTAAACACCAGCCCTATCAATATGGACACGTCCTGAAGGTCGCAAAACAGGCTTTCCATGGCCTCCGCTCTTAGCGAGCGAGACTGTAATCGGGTGGCGACGCGCATCTTGGCTACGTAAAGGCCGCTCATCACGACGAGACTCGCTACGGCGATACCAACACCTACGAGGCTCGGCTGAGGCTCAGAAACCCAACCCAACAGGCTGGCCACGGAGTGAACTCCAACATAAGCGGCCAGCAAAAAGAAGGTGAGCCCCAAAAGCCTCTGTGCTCTCTTTTCCGCAGCCTCGTCGTCATGTCCGTCCCGCTCACTTTTCAGCCGCCACACCAGGACTCCACCGGCAAATAGCTCTATAACACTATCCGCGCCAAAAGCCAACAGGACCACGCTCCCAACCTGCGCACCTGCCCAGAAAGCTACACCTGCCTCAATCAAATTCCAGGCGAGGCCTACAGACACCAAAATGAGGGCTGTTCGGCGGAGAGCGTCGGGCTGCAGCATTGGATACCATTCTCCTTGATTGCCTACTCTTGGCGTACTGTCTTAAGTGGATAACTCGTCAGCCTGTCGATCGACTGTAGTCTAACATCGCGGGGACCAAGTTCACGATAGCCAACATTTCAATGAGGGAGGGCAAGACAGATGCCAGGAACTGGAGCCAGGCGAACTGTGGACAAAGATGTAGAAAAGTAAGGGATGGGATCACTCAGTCAAGATAGAAAATAATGGCATTGGCTGAATGAAACGAGGGTGCATTGGCGGCGAATCGTTCGATGGGAAACGAGGATACGGTATGCGGCAGGCCGGGGTAAAAAAGCACTTACTTGCTCGTCTGTACAAAATCGGACGTAGTCTGATCCAATATGAAACGTTTGCGATTAGCCCCCACATCTATCCCTTCCGTTGCCGAAGGCACGCGGGTTACTTCCACTAAGGGGTGAGCTTCTTTGCAGTTACCCAAAAGAAGGCGATTGATAGCCTTGGCAGCAGAATAAAAGCCACCGAATCAGCAGCCAATGTGATTCGAACCGTCCAAGTTGATGGTTCCGGGCTCGGGTCCAGATGCCGGACGAAAGAGAACCGTGTCGATCTAAGTGCAATCTGGAACCCTTAAGTAACTACCATTGAACAAACATCGGCATGACTACGTGCACGTAGTCGTCGGTGCCAATGGGTTTGAATACGCCAGGGCTGGATGAGGTAGTAGTTTCCAACGCTACCTGCCCCCGGTCCAGGACAGTCAACACCTCCTGAAGGTACTTGCTGTTGAAAGCAATCTTTGACTCGCCGCCCTCGATGGTTTCGGTGTCAACCTCTCCCTGGTTCTCCCCCACTTCTTCCGATTTAGCAGAGATCACGGCCTTGCCAATTGCTCCTTCTTCTTCACCCGGCACCATCTGCATCCGGATGATGTTGCTACCGTCGCGGGCGAAAATAGCTGCCGTTCGGGTCGCCCGAAGCAGCTTCTGAAGATCAAAAACGCTGCGATTATCGAAATTCTGAGGTATGAGCTGGTCATAGTTCGGGAAAGTACCCTGAAGCAACTGGGACACCACCTCTATGCCGCCGACTTTGAACAGCACTTGCCCGCGGGCCGGTACCATCATGATTTCCACTGGGTCATCTTGTTCTCCAAGGAGTCGACTCAATTCGTTGAGGGTCCTCGCCGGAACTATTACACCAATATCCGCTTCAACCGGTTCGGCTAGCGTGCCGTGCTGCACCGCCAATCGGAAGCCGTCAGCGGCCGCAAGCGTGAATCGATTACCGGACAATTTGGCTTCTACGCCGGTCAGTACCGGGCGAGACTCTTCAGTCGCCGCCGCGAACACCACCCGCGAAATTGCCAACTTCAGGTCTTGTGTACCCACTCGGGCCGAAACCCCTTCTTCCACCTGGGGTATTGGAGGAAAGTCGTCGGCATTGGCTCCGTGGATGCGTGCTTCCGCCCGACCGCAAACCAGCCGCATTACGCCACTTCCCGGCTCCAGTTCCAGGTCAATCCGGTCGCTGGGCAGGGAGTTAACGAACTCTGTCAACAGTCGAGCCGGAATCGTTATGGAGCCCTCATCCTCAATCATGGCCCCAATCCAGGTGGTTATCGCAATTTCCAGATTGGTGGCGGACAATTTGAGCATCGACCTGTCGGTTTCCAGAAGAACGTTCTGGGTAATGGGTAACGTAGCCCGGCTGGCAACCGCTCTTCCGACGACGGAGAGTCCACGGCTGAGGTTTTCTTGCAAGCAGGAGAGTTTCATTGGAAGGTCACCTGAAATTACAGATTATCGGGGTTGGCCTTTATCAATCGGCCGAGGTTCAATTGCAACCAATTATTAAGATCACAAGCAATTATATGACATTAAGGGCAATTAAGGGAAAGGGCGGGTGTCAGCAATGGTCAATCCTCACTCTTGTTCACTTCGATTACCCCCGTTGGCCAGACCCTGATTACGATGTCTTCTCCAACCTGGAATGGAACGTGTATAGCAACACATCTGCTATAATGCTGGACGAGTTTCAAACTCAGGATACAGGACAAACCGACCATGACAGAGTTGCTGGCCCAGATAGACGCTTATACCCAGGAATTTTCCGCCACAGTCATAGATGTAGTTGACGGCGGAGTGGTCCTGGATCGCACTGTTTTTTTTGTTGGCGGCGGGGGACAACCTTGTGATACCGGAATTCTGAACGATGGCAATCAGAGTTACGTGGTCAAGAAAGTAGGCCGCTCTGATGGAAAGATAGTCCATCGAATCGATGGGGCGCTGCCCAATGTAGGTGCATCTGTTACAGGGCGAATAGACTGGGAAACTCGATATCGGCTCATGCGGACGCACACTGCTCTCCACATACTGTGCGGTGTGGTGTGGCGAGACTACGGGGCCAAGGTAACCGGTGGTGATATGCGGCCCGGCGAAGCCCGTATGGACTTTGAACTTGAACAGATGAGCGCCGAGTTCGCCAGCGAAGTGGAAGAAAAGATCAATGCCGAAGTCGCCGCCAGCCGGCCGATACATGTCCACAACCTCAGCCGTTCAGAAGCAGAGCAAGTGCCTGATCTCATACGCACCAAGATCAACCTGCTTCCTCCCAACATACAGAAGGTCCGGACGATCGATATATCAGGACTGGACCTGCAGGCTGACGGAGGAACCCACGTAGCCAACACATCTGAGGTGGGCGGTATAAGGGTGGTTGGACACGAGAGCAAGGGTCGCATAAACAAACGCCTGCGAATTGCCTTGGTGGACTAGGGCTTTTTATCTAGCCCAAAGCATCTGGTTGCACGTACCACACTCATATTCCTGAACTCCCCGACTTCCCATGAATGATTATTCGGCCTGAAGAATAGAGCCTCGGGCCACGGATTCCTTGAAGCAAGAGCTAATATGACGCGAACCATCGTGGGTATTGATGTCGGCGGAACCTTCACCGACATCGCCATTCTTCGGGATGGCAGCCTTTCAGTCCACAAGCTCCCGTCCACTCCCGCGGATCCCTCGCAAGGGGTACGCCGCGGCATCTCTGAAATTGACGTCGGCGAGGCAGACTACGTCCACGGTTCCACGGTAGCCACCAATGCCCTCCTTGAGGGGAAAGGCGGTCGAACGGCGCTAATAACCACCCTGGGATTTGAGGATGTCCTGGAGATTGGCCGTCAAAGCCGATCGGACTTATACGATTTTAACCTGGACCGCCCACCGGCCCTGGCTCCCTGGGAACTGCGATTCGGCCTGCCGGAGAGAGTGGACTACAAGGGAGAGATCCTGGAGGACCTGCAAAATGAGGCCATTGACGCTCTATTGACCCTCTTGCAGGAAGCCGACGTGGACGGAGTAGCCGTTTCCTTCCTGTTCTCGTTCCTGAACCCCTTGCATGAAGAAAAGGTGCTGAACGCCCTAAGACGACTCCCTGATCCCCCCTTCATTTCCATTTCATCGCAGGTGATTCCCGAGTTTCGCGAATACGAGCGCACCAGCACCGTGGTGGTCAATTCTTACGTAGGGCCCGTAATGGCGCGCTACCTCGGTGAACTGGAGCAGTCTCTGGGGAAAGAGCTGCGCGTCATGCAGTCCTCAGGTGGCAGCATTACTGCGGGCCTCGCCGCAGAACAGCCGGTCCGAACGATCCTTAGTGGGCCGGCAGGCGGAGTGGTTGGCGCATTCCACGTGGGGCGGGAGGCGGGTTACCCGGACATCATCACTCTAGACATGGGGGGCACATCCACGGACGTTTCATTGTGTCCCGGCCGAATCAAGGAGACAACCTCGGCCATCCTGGGTGGCTATCCTATAAGCGTTCCGATGATAGAGATTCATACAGTGGGTGCCGGCGGAGGCTCAATTGCACGAGTTGATACCGGCGGCGCTTTGGTAGTCGGCCCAGAGTCGGCAGGCGCTGACCCCGGTCCGGCTTGCTACGGACAAGGCAACCATATAACCGTTACCGACGCCAACCTAGTATTGGGCAGGCTCCGTCCGGCTCAGTTCCTGGGAGGCAGACTTTCGCTGGATAAGGACCGGTCACTGCGACTCATTGGGGAACTGGCCAACGAGATTGGATCTACTCCGGAAGAGGCCGCCTTGGGCATTATCCGTGTAGTTAACGCAAACATGGAACGCGCCATCCGCACAATTTCGCTGGAAAGAGGCTACGACCCACGTCGGTTCACCCTGGTGCCTTTTGGTGGCGCCGGCCCCATGCATAGTTGCGAACTGGCGCAGGAGTTGGGAATCCCCCGAATACTGATTCCCACGCATCCCGGCATCTTGTCTGCCCTCGGCGTCGCCATTGCGGACGTGGTTAAGGACTACTCCCGTACCGCCATGTTGCGAGGGGAAGATATCAACCAAGTCCGCCTGGATGAAGAGTTTCATGGCATGGAAGGCCAGGCAAGGCGGGAACTGCAACAGGAAGGACTGCCGGCAACAGACATGATTGCCCGGCGTTACCTGGACGCCCGCTACGTTGGGCAATCTTTCGAGCTAACAATTGACTACCCATCGGCCACTCGCCGAACCGACTTGCAACGGGCCATAGCCAATAGCTTTTATCGGGCCCATTTGCAACGATTCGGCTACGCCGACCGGAACGAAGCTGTGGAGATCGTCAACCTTCGGCTCAAGCTGGAGTTGGAAGTGGAAAAGCCCAACATCGTCCCACAGCCATTGGGAGAACCAGATTCATCCGGAGCCCGCATTGAGGAGGCAACCGTGGTGTTTCAACAAGGTTCTCTGCCTACCGCCCTATTTGACCGGGATCTCCTTTCAGCGGGCAACTACGTCGAAGGGCCCGCTCTCTTGGTGCAATTGGACACAACTGTCGTAGTACCGCCTGGCTGGGGGGGCTGTGTGGACCCCTTTGGTAATCTAGTTCTTGAACCGGTCTGATAGCTCCTCCAAGCGGAATAACCATCACTACCAGGAGTTAGACTTAATGACCTCAGTGCTTGGAGACTTGTCGCAACTTCGTGTCCTGGCCGCATTCGCCCATCCTGATGACGAGGGGTTCGGCAGCGGTGGCACCTTGGCAATGCTGGTTGCCAGAGGAGCGCAGGTGACGCTCGTTTGCGCTACCAACGGAGATGTGGGCGAAATTAGCGATCCATTGTTGGCCACACCCGAGACCTTGGCCCAAGTCCGCCAAGGGGAATTGCGAGACGCCATGGACGTTACGGGAGTGGCAGACGTTCGTTTCCTGAACTATCGCGACTCGGGCATGGCCGGCACCGAGGAAAACGAACACCCTGATTCCCTCAATCAGGCATACGCCGCAACCGTCATTGCCCAACTCAGGGACATTATCAAAGAGACAAGGCCCAACATCGTGATTACGCACGACCCCACCGGCGGATACGGGCATCCCGATCACCGCGCTGTCTGTCAACACACTACAGAGGCATTTAAACTGGCTGCCGATGAGAAGGGGCAATCCCTGCAGTCGACGCAAGGCAAGGATGACCAGGCTTCCTTTCTTCTCTACTACGTTTGCTTCCCTCGAAGCAACTTCCAAAGAATGTGGCGCCAGATGGTGGAAATGGACATTACTCCGCCCTTCGCCAGCCAAGACGTGGATTTGGTGGGAACACCGGACGAGGAGGTTACCACCACCCTTGACGTTGGCACGTACGTTGACATCAAAATCGCGTCACTCAATTGTCATCGAACCCAAATTGACCCTAACGGCCCCTTCTCTCAATTGCCGGAAGAGATGACCAGAGAAATCATGAGCAAGGAGTACTACACGCTGGTTTTGCCTGAGGATAAATCCGAAAAGGACGATTTGCTCGCCAGTCTCTAGGCTCTATTCCGTAAAGCGCGGGTTGAATAAAGAGCCTACGATTCAGGCTAGTGCCTTCATTTCCGGTAACTCAAGAAGGGGAGAAAGAATGGCAGTTGACCCCATAAGCCTGGAAGTTTTCAAGAACATGTTCATCTCGGTATCGGAAGAGATGGGCGTAGCCCTGCTACGGACCGCTTACTCGCCCAACATCAAGGAACGACGTGACTTCTCTTGCGCCATCTTTGATCCATCCGGCCAGATGGTCGCCCAGGCAGCGCACCAACCTGTCCACCTTGGCGCCATGCCGGCGTCGGTGCAGGCCGCCCTGGAGACGTACCCCGGTTCACTGAGACCCGGCGATATGGTCATACTCAACGATCCCTATCTTGGAGGCACCCACTTGCCGGACATCACCCTGGTGGCGCCCGTGTTTGTAGACCTGCGGGGGGGGAAGGAACTGGTCGGCTTCGTTTCCAACCGGGGTCACCACGCCGACGTGGGAGGCATGACTCCCGGCTCGTTGCCGCTTTCTACGGAACTCTATCAAGAAGGGTTGATACTGCCGCCAATTAAGCTGGCCCGAGGCGGTCGACTAAACCAGGAAGTAGTGCAGATCATTTGTCGCAATTCCCGCACACCGGAGGAGCGAAAAGGGGACCTGGCCGCTCAAATAGCTTCGGTCCGGGTCGGTGAAAGGCGGCTCCAGGAAGTCGTAGAACGGTACGGGGTCGAAGAAGCCCGTGAGCACATGGCTGCCCTGCTTGACTATTCCGAGCGGGTAACCCGTAACGCCATTAGCAGGATCCCCGACGGAATCTACCGGGTGCTGGATTACATGGACGACGACGGGCTAACCGAAGAACCTGTGCCTATAGCGGTGGCTATCACTATATTCGGCGACACAATGACCATCGATTTCACTGGGACTTCTTCACAGTGCCCCGGTTGCATTAACGCTCCCCAAGCGGTAACTGTTTCCGCCAGTCTCTACATGGTCAGATGCGTTGTGGGGGATGAAGCGCCGGCTAACCAAGGCTGCCTCAGACCCGTGACAATAATCACACCCAGAGGTACGCTGGTGAACCCGGAGCCGCAGCATGGCGTGGCCGGAGGCAATGTGGAGACCTCCCAACGTATTACCGACGTCCTCTTGACGGCCATGGCCCAAGCGTTGCCTGAGTTGATCCCAGCGGCCAGCCAGGGAACGATGAACAATTTGCTCATTGGAGGCCACGACCTGGATAGGGGGCGCCCATTCGTTTACTACGAGACCATTGGAGGTGGCATGGGGGCCAGGCCTACCAAGGACGGCATTTCAGGAATCCACACCCACATGACCAACACCATGAATACTCCGATAGAAGCGCTGGAGTTTGCGTTCCCCCTGAGGCTGAAGCGTTATGCCCTTAGACGGGGTTCCGGAGGAGACGGGCTTCACAAGGGAGGCGATGGACTGGTACGGGACGTGGAATTTCTCAGCCCTGCCCGGGTCACCATACTATCGGAACGGCGCAAGTTTCACCCCCCGGGCTTCCATGGGGGGCACCACGGCCATCTGGGAGAGAATGTGCTGATGAAGGGTGGATACGAGGAGGTCCATCTGGCCGGCAAGGAAACACTGGACGTGGAGGTGGGCGACATATTAAGTATCCGTACCCCAGGTGGAGGTGGTTGGGGCAAGCCGCCTCAAGATGAATAGGTTTGTGGATTTGCAGGATTATTCGGTGCATAGATTCAGGCAGCATTGACAACCGAGCGCCCTTTAGTGTACAAATTTTCCACAGCAAGTGATGAGCCGGCGATGGCGCCGAAAATTCTGGTTGATAATGGAGGAGGAGTTATGCCAGATGTCTACTACGTGAGGCCGAGTAATTTCTTGTCCGACTCTCGGGACAAGACGATAATAACCGGGGATTCGGAGGATGAAGTGCTGGGGAAGGTTTATGATTACCTGCGCACGCCGGAAGCACGCCTGCGCTACCCAGCGGTGGCAGACCCTACGGAACTGGAAAACAACATCCGAAGGTGCATTTTTGTTAAAGGCCAGAAGGTGTTTGGTACCCGAGCACCAGAAGGCGAGTAAGTTTCGGACAGGCTATCCGAGCCTGACCCGAGATCGGAATTCAATAGACGGGCCCCGGTCAATGACCGGGGCCCGTAGTTTTTCGCCGTCCTCGTCAAGGACTTTCTTTAGTTGCCGTCGTCGAAGCTCACGATAACTATGGCGTTGGCAATCAGGGTCCCATCGGTACCCTCATCGTTAAGAACTTGCAGCCCACCTTGTACGACGTTTATGTGGCCCGTCCCATGGGGCAGTGTAGCGATTACCGCATCGCCATCGACCGCACCGGGTTCGGGGACGCCAATGGTAACGTCAACCCGCATATCGTCGGCCGTCTTGCCGATGAGCCTCTGAAAACCCAAGCTGCTATGGTGCAGGGCATCAAATACGGCCCGCTTGGCGGCGTTAGTGTAGTCTAGTCCATGAACGTCCACACCCATTCCCATTTCCGTAACGCATCTTACCAGTGCCATTATTTCCCCTCCTAAATTAAATTCATTTGCCAAGACTTCTTTCAATTTGGATTGTCTTCTTCGACAAAGCCTGCACGGTCTGCCGCCCAAGTTAAACAGGTAGCGACTAACCCCCGCCGCCACGTACTTCCAGGCTTGGTTTGGTCATTTCTTCGGGATTCAGCAGCGAACCAAGTTCTTCGTCGCTGATTTCGGTACGCAGCTTTGCAACCTCCCGAATAGTCTGCCCGGTTGAAGCTGCTTCCTTAGCAATAGCGGCGGCGGCATCGTAGCCAATGGCCGGAGCAAGGGCCGTGCCCAGCATTAATCCCTTCTCTACCATGGCGGGGCCCACATCGGTGGCCTCGATTCCCTTGACGCATTGCTCGGCGAAGTTGTTGGCCGAAGCTGCCAGCAAGGATATAGACTGCAGGATGTTGTAGGCGGCCACCGGCATCATGGTATTGAGTTCAAAGTATCCGCCCTGACCGGCCAGGGTGATGGTGGCGTCGTTGCCGACAACCTGGGCGGCCACCTGTATTACCGACTCCGCGATGACCGGGTTCACCTTGCCCGGCATAATTGAACTACCCGGCTGCACCTCGGGGACGGTAATTTCACCAAGGCCAGCCCTCGGCCCACAGGCAATGAACCGGATGTCGTTGGCAATCTTATGCAGGCTGACGGCAATGGTCTTTAGTTCCCCGCTGGCCTCCACCACCGCATCTAGGGTGGACTGGGCCTGAAAGTGATTGTCGGTTTCACGGACACTTACGCCGGCAACCTCGCTTAGAGTCTGGCAGGTGCGGGCCGAAAACTCGGGGTGAGTGTTTACTCCGGTCCCTACGGCTGTGCCGCCAAGAGCCACTTCCGCCAGAGCATCTTGGGCCCGGCGAAGTCTGCGGATGCCGTTTTCGGCCTGCCCCGCATAACCCAGGAATTCCTGTCCCAACCGGACAGGCGTAGCGTCCTGAAGATGGGTGCGCCCGGTCTTGATCACCGGCCAAAACTCATCAGACTTCTTCTGTAATTCGTCCCGCAAGAACTCGAGGCCGGGAATCAGATCCTCTTTGATGGCCAGCAGCGCCGCAAGGTGCATCGCCGTGGGAATGACGTCGTTGGAAGACTGGCCCAAATTGACATGGTCGTTGGGATGAACCAGTCTAGACCCCAAATCTCCTCCCATAATCTGGGAGGCCCGGTTGGCGATTACCTCGTTGGCGTTGGTGTTGGTGGAAGTTCCTGAGCCCGTCTGGAAGACGTCCAGAACAAAATGGCCGTCGAACTTGCCTTCAATCACCTCTTGGGCAGCTTCGACAATTGCTGCGCCGAGAGACTCATCAAGCGCCCCTAGAGACATGTTGGTCTTGGCCGCAGACTGCTTTATCAAGCCAAGGGCCCGGATAAAGGTGAGGGGGAAGCGCAGGTCGCTGATGGGGAAGTTAAGGACCGCACGCATGGTGGATGCCCCGTAAAGGGCGTCCGCGGGCACTTCCATCTGGCCCATCGAGTCCCGCTCAATTCTTACGTTTGAGTTGCTCGTAGTCATTGCTGCACAACCATCCTCTTGGTTTGTTTTTTCTATAGCGCCGACATGCAGAAGTAGTGGCTATTTCCCTTCCCTAATCCAGTCGGCCACTCTCTCACCGATCATAATCGTGGTGGCATTGGTGTTGGCCCGGATTACGTCGGGCATCACTGAGGCGTCCACTATCCTCAAGCCTTCCATACCATGGACCCGGCAATACTGGTCCACCACAGCCAGAGGATCGTCGACCGGTCCCATTTTGCAGGTTCCCGAAGAATGATGCTGGGTGCCTACGTTTCGCAGCATCCAGTTGTCCAGGGCTTCGTCAGATTCCAGGTCTGCGTCGGTGGGGTTCAACCGCTCGACTATGATGTCGGCGAACATAGGATGCTCGGCAATTCGCAGGCCGGTGCGTATCGCTCCCCGCATTCGTTCCCGATCGTAAGGGCTGGAAAGGTAGTCGTAGTTCAAAACCGGCTGGACCTTGGGATCTGTTGAAGCCAGCCGCAAATGTCCTGCGCTCACCGCATTCTGGATGGCCGCGCTAAAACCGAAATGGAAGCCGTCAGCTTCTATGGTAACGTTGGCCGGGCGGTGTTCACTATTCATCAATATGGGCGCCAACTGGATATCAGCGGTAGTGGGCGAACCCTCCAGGCTGAAGCGCAGGCCCACCTGAATGCTGGGGGCCAAATCGTCGGGAGCTTCGCCCTTACCCTTGAAAAGGGTAAAGCAGGACGGATGGTCCCGGAGGTTCTGTCCTATTCCGGGCAATTCATGCACCAGTTCTATTCCCATTTCCTGGAGATGGTCGGCGGGCCCGACACCCGAAAGCAACAGAATTTGCGGGGAGGCAATGGCGCCACTGCTGACAATTATCTGCTCGCCTTCCAGTACAAAGGTATCTCCCCCGCTTTCGGCCTCTACACCAACGGCGCGCCTGCCCTCAAAGACGACTCTCCGCGCCGTGACATTGCCGCGAACCGTCAGGTTGAGCCGATTACGTACCGGGTTAAGGTAGGTTATGGCAGTGCTCATCCGAACGCCGTCGATGTTGTTCAGGGGCCTTGCAGCAATGCCACTGGAATCCGGATGATTCTGGTCGGGGTCCTGGCGGAAACCCAAGTCGGCGCAGGCATCATAGAAAGAAGTCGCATGGGGAAGCCACTCTTCTCGCTTGTAGCGCCGTACCGGAATTGGACCACTGCTTCCGTGAAAATCGTCACCCGGAAAGTCCAAATCCGTTTCCAGCTTGCGGAAATAGGGAAGCACCTTGAGGTACTCCCATTCATTATTGCCCCAGGCCGCCCAGTTGTCGTAATCGCCGGGAACTCCGCGAAAAAGCACCTGCCCGTTTATGGAAGTGGAACCGCCAATGGCCCGGCCACGGGGAATCTGCACCTGTTCGGCCATCAACGGAGTACCGGTGGCCGTGTAGCCCCAGTTATGGGGGCCGTAGGCCGAACGCCACATATTGTTGCCTTCCTTCAAATCCAGGGGCAACTGGTCAAAATCCGGATAATCTGGCCCGGCTTCCAGCAATAGCACGGACCGGTCCGGGTCCTCGGACAGACGGGCCGCCAGCACACAGCCGGCAGCGCCGGCTCCAATCATGATGACGTCGTATTTCATGCCTCTTCCTCGCTCTCCATTCCAGACGGTTGCTGGAACTGCCAATGTTATACCACAAACGCTAACAGTGGTGTATGCCAGGAATAGCTGCAGACCTCTTGCCAGAACGGCATTCCGCCAATTAGGTGCATATTCCCGTTACCTACACCCATTGACACCCACAGTCAGGTTCAGCATCATATCTGAAATCGGTTCAGAGCTATGACCGTTCAACGCTTGAAGAGGTGGGAAATGCCAAACATGACCGGCGCACAGGCCTTGATACAATCCCTGGTACGAGAGGGAGTGGAGGTCGTCTTTGGCTTGCCCGGGGTTCAAATTATGGAAGCCTATAACGCCTTTTACGATCAACCCGGCATCCGGCTCATAACGGTTCGCCACGAGCAGTCAGCGGGATACATGGCGGACGGTTATGCCCGAACGACAGGCCGGGTGGGTGTAGCCCTGGTAGTGCCGGGCCCCGGGGCATTGAATGCCGCCGCCGCCATCGGAACGGCCTTCGCCGCATCTTCTCCGGTACTGCTGGTTTCGGGTCAGATTGACAGTAACAGCCTGGGCCAGCGCAAGGGCGCTCTCCACGAAGTAAACGACCAACTGGACGTCTTTAAGCCCATAACCAAGTGGAACGCCCGGACCACCAAACCGGAAGAAATTCCTCGCCTGGTGCACATGGCCGTGCAGCATACTCTTGACGGCCGACCCAGGCCCGTTGAGATAGAGATTCCCTTTGACGTTTTGCCGGCATCCGCAGACATGGAATTGCTGGAGCGAGAGGGCACTGTAAAGCAGGCCCCGGATCCTGCCAAGGTGAAACAAGCCGCGGAGTTGCTGGCCAGGGCAGAGCGACCCTTAATCTGGGCGGGCGGCGGATGCAGGGAAGCTGATATTACTACGGAGCTGGCAGACCTTGCCGAGGCGCTAAACGCCCCGGTAATAACTACTCCAGAAGGAAAGGGAGCCATCGCCGAAAACCACCCACTGTCCTTGGGTACCTTCTACTATGGGCACGGCCCCGCCTATTATTCTTTGCCCCAGGCCGATGTCATCCTGGCGATTGGCAGCCGAATGAACATGAACCCCCGAACCCCCTGGTCTCTCCACTCCGGACAGACTGTTATCCAGATCGACGCCGACCCGGAAGAACTGGGACGGAACGTTGAGCCCCAAGTGGGCATGGTGGCGGACGCGAAACTGGGAGTCAACGAGTTGCTTGCCGAACTTGGCGGCTCTACCAAAGCCAGTCAGTGGAACAACGGAGAGATGGTAGAGATTCGGCGACAGGCTGCAGAGGATCTCCGGAGACTGGCCCCGCTCCAGGTAGAAATCATTGAAACAATGCGAGAGGAACTGGCGGATGACGCCATAATGGTCGCCGGGACTACCGAAGTCGCCTACTGGGGTCACCTTGCTTTCCCCGTGCTTAAGCCCCGGTCCTATTTGACCTCCAGCTATTTTGCCACGTTGGGCTACGCCTTTCCCACAGCACTGGGCGCCAAGGTGGGCAACCCAAACCGCCAGGTGGTGGCCACCATAGGTGACGGTGGATTTATGTATGCCAGCAGCGAACTCTCGACGGCTGTGCAGGAGGGAATTAACGTCGTAACGCTGGTTTTTAACAATGGCTTGCTGGGAGCCTCCAGGGCGGACCAGATGAATCGCTACCAGGGGCGCACGATCGGCACGGAACTGCACAATCCCGACTTCGCTCAATTGGCCCAGGTTTACGGCGCGCTAGGACTGAAGCTGGACGACCGCCGTGAATTAGGTCCGGCCCTGCATGATGCGCTGCGGGCCAACAGGCCGGCGGTAATTGAAGTACCAATGCCCAATCTGCGACCTCCTTTCCAGACACCGCCCCACGGTTTAGAAGCGGTAGTAGGCTGATAAGCGCTCCATTTCGACTCCAAGACCTTGGCCGGACCCTTCCGTAAGGCTGCAGAATATAGCTCCAAATAGCTATGCTAGAATATTGAGACCCGTTCAATTAAGGTTCCAAAAGTCTCACATATCCAATGACGATACATATCGATGTAGCCAGAATTACCCGATACCGGAGCCAAAGCCTTCGCCTTCTCGACAGCGCCATGTCAGAGATGCGGGGAGGTCGCTGGAATCGGTCCGAAGAGTTGCTTTGGGGGAGCCTTTCCCTGGCAGTAAAGGGCGCTGCCCTCAGTCGCGGCGACACTGTGGACGACGATGCGGCGGTAAAGGCCTATGCTCACCAATTAGGCGGCGACGTTCGGGACCGCCGGGTAAGGGAAGCATTCGAGCAACTGACCACCCTTAGTGATGCCCTGGAACGGGCCAGGGAAACCCGCCGTCGGGTTGAGGGCGTATTTCGCGCCCTGGATGATATCAGCGGAGCAATAGAAACACTTTGGGACATGGTGGACTCCAACCTAGCGTCACAAGAACATGACAACTGATTCTATATTCACAACCAGGTCGCCACAGTTCGACCTCACCGATATCTCCTCATCCAATAACGCCATCCCAACAATCGGCCTGGCCGGTAAGGTTGTCATCCAGACGCACGGCTGCAAGCTCAACCAGGCCGACAGCAGTGTTCTGGCACGGCAATTTCGGCAAGCAGGATATAGCGTGGTGGAACATGTTGGGGAAGCCGACATTTATGTGCTGAACACCTGCACCGTAACGGCCACGGCTGATTCCAAGGCCCGTCAGGCCTTGCGCGCTGCCCGGCGGGCGAACCCCGACGCTGTGGTAGTAGCAGCGGGTTGTTATCCACAGCGGGCCGCCCAGGAATTGGCCCTTATGCCTGCAGTATCGCTTGTCGTTAGCAACGAGAAAAAGAACCAGTTAGTATCTCTTGCCATTGCCGCTCACCGGGAGAAGCCGGGCACCCACTGGGAACAAACGGATTCCGTTGCCGGGCCAAACATCGAGGAGAGTGTCTCGGGTAACCTTCCCGGACGAAGCCGGGGCATGGTGAAAATCCAGGAAGGGTGCGATCAGGTTTGCGCTTATTGCATTGTTCCCAAAGTGCGCGGACGAGAGCGAAGCATTCCTCCCCAGGAAATCGTGCGCCAGGTCAGGTTACGAATAGATGAGGGCTGCCGGGAAATTGCATTAACCGGTTCCCAACTCGGAACGTATGGCTTTGAAATACCGGGAACAGACCTGAAGCGGTTGATTGGCCAGATACTTACTGAGACGGACATTGACCGCTTAAGGGTGTCCTCGCTGCAACCCCAGGAAATTGATTCCGACCTGCTCCAGTTGTGGATGGATGACCCCCGTTTATGCCCCCACTTTCACATACCTTTGCAAAGTGGGGGCAATCAGACACTGAAGGCAATGCGGCGCCGGTATACAACCAGGCAATTCGCCGACACAGTCTCCCTAGTGAGGCAGGCCATTCCC
This sequence comes from Dehalococcoidia bacterium, assembly GCA_965215975.1. Lineage (GTDB taxonomy): Bacteria > Chloroflexota > Dehalococcoidia > Lucifugimonadales > UBA3495 > Bin22. The sequence continues at coordinate 3,523,593 of OZ244136.1, forward strand.
GGAGTGGCGATTACCGCAGATTTAATTACAGGATTCCCAGGGGAAAGCGATAAGCAGTTCGAGGAAACCCTGGCCTTTGTCGAGACGATGGCATTCAGCGATATTCACGTCTTTCCGTACTCAAAGAGACCGGGAACCTCAGCCGTCTACCTGCCGGGTCAGGTTTCCGAACCAACAAAGAAAGAGAGGACGGCACATGCCATCGAAGTGGGCCGGCAGTCCTTCGATAACTTCAGGCTGAAACAGTTGGGAACAGAGCGCCCGGTACTTTGGGAAGGAATGCGTGGTTCGAGCGATGGTAGACGGCTACTGGGCCTAACTGACAACTACATCAGGGTGGAATTGCTGCCAAATGAATCCCCAAACATTTCGCATAAGATGGGCAATACAATCGGTTGGGCTCATTTGAAAGAATTGTCAGGGAGTGTAGTCTTGGCGAGGCCTGCTTGAGTCAAACAGGCCTTTGGCGTTGCATACTGAATGGACAAGAGGTGGACTGACCAGGCTAAATAGTGGAAGGACCTTGATAGTCGATAATGGTACGGCCCCGGAGCTTCTCCGGGGCCGTACATTTTAATATCAGTACTTGTGGTAGAAGGATAATTGCCGCTATTAATTCCTGCTCTTTATGGTCAAATCGACCGGAGTTACGTAAACCATCTCGCCCCGCCGCTCCAAGTACCCGCTCTTGACGTCGTGGCCGTGGGAGAAGCCCAGCAGCCAGCCATAGCGCTCGGCGTCCTGCAAGACTTCCCGTTTTTGCTCCAGGGTGTTCTGGGGAGAATAATCGAAGGCTGAGATCACCGGCAAGTTAAGATGGAAGGGGGTCGGGACCAGGTCTCCCAGGATTACCAGGCGCTCGCCACCATGGTTGAAGAGCACCATCTGGTGACCCTTGGCAGGACCGTCGCACTGAATAACCTGAAGACCCGGAAATATCTCGGTATCTCCGTCCAGCAACTCCAGTTGACCACGTTCCGCGATGGGCATGAAATTGTCTGTACGGTAGGCGTATTTGCCGCGTTCGCTGGGGTCGCAGGCTTCTTCCCAAGAGGCCCGTTGGACGTAATAAGTAGCCCTGGGAAAAGTGGGTACTATGGAGCCCGTGCGATCCATACGGGTGCAGCCGCCGCTGTGTTCAAAATGCAAATGAGTAAGAACTACCGCGCTTATATCCTTCGGAGTCAGTCCTGCGTTTTTCAGTTCCTTGAACATCCGGCTGGGCACCATGCCATAGTATTCCTTGTCCTTTTCGTCCTGATTAGTTCCTACTCCCGCATCAACTAACACCCACTTTCCAGCAACATTTAGAAGCCAACAGTTAAGACCCAAGGTTATGCGGTTCTTACGGTCAGTTGAAACGATGTTTTCCCAGATTGTCTTTGGGAGTTGACCAAAGAGGCCACCTCCGTCGATTTTTAGAGTTCCGTCGCAAACCACCCTTGCTTCAGTAATCACCATAAGCCCACCTCACTACCAATTTCCGCCCAATCCGCTCATGCATAACGGTGCCATTCTGTAGGACATCGGCTACCATTCTATTGCTATAACATGTCTAATTCCTGTTCGAAGGCGGTTTTGTTTACTTGAGGGGTCGCTGGAAAACGTCTCCGTATTTGACAGACAGAAGCTTTGCCAGCAGACCTGATGGTCTTACTTGAATGGCCTCACCAACATGAAAGGGACCCCTAGAGGACCCGGAAAGCAGCCAACCTGAGGAAGACGGCATTCAGTGGTAAAAGACCGGGAGCGGGTCTAGAAACTTTGCTCCCGAGGGGACTCAACAATAAGAAATGGCTTTCCCCCTCAATAACAGGTTACGAGACTGCCCATTAGACCTTGTCAAGGCAAATTTTTAAAAGTTTCTCAAAAATGAATAAATAATCGTTATTATGTAATCTAAATCTTTGTATTTGCTTTTCTCACCTGCGAAGTACATTCCAGACACCGGCACAACTACAGGAGTCTAGCTATTTTCAATCTGTCGAAAATCCGGCTGAGGGTCCACGAGCTATTGGAAGTGGGCCCGGCAGGAGACCGGTTCAACCGGGCAATAGACTTTTTCATCATCCTCCTCATCGTTATCAACACGTCAGCCGAAATCCTGGAAACGGTTGACACCATCTATGAGGCGGCTCCCTCGTTTTTTCGAGGCTTGGAAATAGTTTCGATGGTGCTCTTCACCGTGGAATACTTGCTCAGAATTTGGTCCTGCACCGCCGACTCCCGGTACTCCCGCCCGATATATGGTCGATTGCGGTTCGCCACCACACCGCTGATTCTTATCGACTTCATAGCGTTAGTGCCCTTCTTCCTGCCCTTCCTGGGACTTGGGGATTTGAGAGTTCTGAGAGCAGTACGACTGTTGGCCTGGGCCGCCAGGCTGGGAAGGTATTTTGAAGGAATACGAACCCTGGGCACGGTGCTCAGGAGCAAGATGTACGAGCTTTTTACCGTGGTGCTGGTATTGGCGGTCATGCTAATATTGGCCTCGGCAGTTATGTACCACGCTGAACACGCGGCGCAACCGGATGACTTCGCCAGCATTCCCGAAGCCATGTGGTGGAGCATAATTACCCTCACTACAGTGGGGTACGGTGACGTCTCTCCGGTAACGCCCATGGGAAAGGCTATGGCCGGCATTATTGCGGTTATGGGGATAGGCATGTTTGCGCTGCCGGCGGGCATCCTGGGATCAGGGTTTCTCGCGGAAATCCAGCGGCAAAACCAGGGGCAGCGAGTTTGTCCTCACTGCGGGGAATTGTTCGATGCCTGACTCTTGTCAGCTACTCTGTTATGTTTGAATCTCTTCCCAAGAGGGGCACAAAGCCGAAACCCGGTCCAGGTGGAGTTACACCATTGAAGAAGGGCACCGAATTGATCGGTGCCCTTGGAATTTTCGGTTCAATATGTCCAGGCGGGTTCAAATAGCGGGTTATCGAGCAACGGTACGAAAGGCCGCGAACGAGTACGTTCCAAGGAATCAGTCGTTCAACTGGGCCTTGGCCCATGCCAGTCGTGACAATACTCTGTCCCGGCCCAGCACTTCCATCGTTTCAAACAACGGGGGAGATACATTGCGCCCTGTAACGGCCCAGCGAAGAGTCCCAAAGAACCGTCGTGGAGTCAACTCCAGTTCCTCACCCAGGGCCCGCAACCGCTCCTCCAGAGCACTGGTGCTGAATTCGGCGTCCGCCAGCGCTAAGAGAGACCGGTCCAGTGCCTTCACAGCCTCTCCTTCGGACATTCCTCGCTGCACCAGATTAGAGGGATCGTACACGGGCTGTTCCTCGAGGAAATAGGCGACCATGTCAGGTGCGTCTGAAAGCAATTTTAGCCTTTCCTGGATTAGCGGAACTATTCGCAGCAGATATTTGTCGTCCACAGGCAAAAGATCGGGGGCCAATCCCTTTTCAAGGAAGGGGATCATTGCATCAGCCAAGTCTTGGGGTGCCATTTCCCGAACATATATGCCGTTCATCCACGACAGCTTTTCCCGGTCGAAGATCGCCGCCGGTTTGCCCACCCGGTTAAGAGTGAAATTGTCGACTACTGTCTGGGCACGCATTATTTCCGTCTTGTCATCCAGCGACCAGCCCAGCAGGACCATGAAATTTCGCAGGGCATCTGGAAGAAACCCGTCGTCACGGTACTCAAGTATGGACGTCGCGCCGTGTCGCTTGGAAAGCTTTGCCCGGTCTGGACCCAATATCATTGGCAGGTGCCCGTGTTCCGGCGGTGTATAGCCAAGAGCTCGATACAATTGCAAATGCCTGGGAGCGCTGGACAGCCATTCCTCGGCACGCAGAACATGGCTGATCTGCATGCGGTGGTCATCGGTCACGACTGCCAGGTGATAAGTGGGAAAGCCGTCCGACTTCAGCAGTATGAAGTCATCTACCAGCTCGTTTTGCCACTCCACCTCATCTCGAATCAGGTCGTTCAAGCGGGTAACGCCGGTGTCCGGCATGGCAAAACGAACTACTGAAGGGGCATTTTCGCTCTCGTAGGAGCTCTTTTCGCCGTCGCTGAGGTGGCGGCAGTGGCCGTCATAGCCCAAGGCCTGCTTGTTCCGTTCTTGCTCCGTCCTCACAGCAGCCAAACGCTCTCGGGTGCAATAGCATCGATATGCGTCTCCCTGCAGTATCAGCCTCTCGGCCTCGGCGTGGTACAGGTGAAGTCGTTCGGACTGGAAGTAGGAACCAAAATCCCCTCCTACCCGGGGCCCTTCATCCCAGTCGATATCCAGCCATTCCAGACCGTCCAGTATACCGTCAACTGCACCCGGCACGAGCCTCTCTTGGTCTGTGTCCTCAATACGAACAATGAACTTTCCCCCGTGGTGCCTGGCAAACAGCCAGTTGAAGAGGGCAGTGCGAATGTTTCCGATATGAGGCAAACCGGTGGGGCTTGGTGCATACCTGACACGAACTTCGTTGGGCAAAACTTGCCTCCTCGGCAACGGGCGCTGGGGTCAAGTAACGAGATCTTTGGGTAGAACCACGACTCCGTCAGAATTAGGCTGGGTCACTCACCAGGTACAAAGGCGAAAACCAGTTCTTAACTTCCTTTCGACCCTTGGGACTGCTCAATCCTGGCCCATGAGTCTCGCAGGGAGACAGTACGGTTGAATACTGGGATATCTGGGCTTGAATCCCTGGAGTCCACGCAAAAGTACCCCTGTCGCTCGAATTGGAATCTGCTGCCTGGCGTGGCTTGGGCAAGGCTGGGCTCCACCCGACAATCGGCAATAACTTGTAGGGAATCCGGGTTCAGAAGAGAGATAAAATCTCTGCTGTCCTCTTCGCTCCCGACTTCCGGGTCCACCAGCAGGTAATCGTATAGCCGCACTTGAGCCTGTAAAGAGTGTGGGGCTGACACCCAATGCAGTGTCCCCCTCACCCGCCGACCGTCGGGGGTTGAGCCCCCGACCGACTCAGGGTCGTAGGTGCAGCGCAACTCGGTAATTTCGCCAGTGTCCGGGTCTTTGACCACTTCCTGGCAGGTAATGTAACAGGCATACCGGAGCCTGACTTCCCTCCCAGGAGCCAGTCTGAAAAAACGGGAAGGTGGATCTTCGCGAAAGTCGTCCCGCTCTATGTAGATTTCCCTTGAGAATGGGACATTTCGCGTACCCATACCGGGGTCTTCAGGGTTGTTGACGGCCTCGAATTCCTGGACTTGCCCTTCAGGATAGTTCTCAATGATGACTTTCAATGGATTCAGTACGGCCATCACACGAGGAGCGTGGCGGTTCAGGTCCTCGCGTATGCAATGCTCCAGCAGGGCCATATTGACCACCGTATCCCGCTTGGAAATGCCGATGTGATCGCAGAAGGTCCGAATAGCCTCGGGAGTGTAGCCTCGTCGCCGCAAGCCGCTTATGGTAGGCATTCTGGGGTCGTCCCAGCCGGATACATAGCCGCCCTCTACCAACTGAAGAAGGCGCCGTTTGCTCATAATTGTATTCGTAATGTTGAGGCGGGCAAACTCTACTTGTTGGGAGCGGTAAACATCAAGCTCTTCCAGCGTCCAGTCATAAAGAGGGCGATGGTCTTCAAATTCCAGTGTGCAAAGGGAATGAGTAATTTTTTCTATTGAGTCGGAGAGGGCATGGGCGTAGTCGTACATGGGGTAAATACACCACTTGTCCCCGGTACGGTGATGGGTGGCCCGGCGGATGCGGTAAAGAGTCGGATCCCGCATGTTGAGATTAGGCGAAGTCATATCTATCTTCGCGCGCAGTACATGGGCCCCATCCTCAAACTCGCCGTCACGCATACGACGGAAGAGATCAAGGCTTTCCTCCACGGACCGGTTCCGATAGGGACTCTCTTTTCCCGACTCAGTTAGCGTTCCCCGGTATTCCCTGATTTCATCCGCGGTAAGGCTGTCCACATAAGCTTTTCCATCGAGGATCAACTGTTCAGCATACCCGTACAATGCTTCAAAATAATCGGAAGCATAGAAAAGGTTAGAGCCCCAGTCAAACCCCAGCCACCGTACATCCTCTTGAATCGAATTGATGTACTCGATGTCTTCCCTGAGCGGGTTGGTATCGTCGAAACGAAGGTGGCACACTCCTCCGGAATACTCTGAGGCCACGCCGAAGTTCAGGCAGATGGACTTTGCGTGACCTATGTGAAGGTAGCCATTGGGTTCGGGAGGAAACCGAGTTACAACCCGACCGTCGTATTTTTGGGACTCAAGGTCTTCGTCAACAATGTTGCGAATAAAATCGGAGGAAATATTGTCCGGGGAGGTCATTCTGGTCGATTCCTTTGGCTTGTTTTCGTAGTAAATGGTGTACCGATCATGCCTATTTTAGCACGTGAGTCACAGAGAGAAAGAAGTAGATGACGGTAAGTTTATGGAAACTTGGCAGCGGTCTGTAGTGGCGATTCGTCTCATTTGCAGCCAATTCAGGCAGCAAGGTCTTGAAGAACCTGTTCAAGTTCTGCTGGCAATCCGGCCCTGAATGTCATTGGCTCGGCTGTGGCCGGATGACGAAAGCCCAGGACATTGGCGTGCAAAAAATGGCGATTCAGATCTGGGCTGCGTCTACCGTAAACCTCGTCTCCGAATAGAGGGCAACCCAGATAAGCCAAATGGACCCGTATTTGGTGGGTACGCCCCGTTTCCAGCACGAGCTCAACGAGGGCGCAATTCCCGTATTGAGCCACTACCTGGTAGTGGGTTCTTGCCTCCCTTCCACCAAGGACAACTGCCATTCTTTTTCGGTGCCGGGAATCTCGGGCGATGGGAGCATCTATCGTCCCTTTTTCTTGCGGAGGTATTCCGACGGAAAGGGCCATGTAACCCTTATGGACCTGCCGAGCCCTGATCTGCTCGGAGAGATCATGATGAGCCTTCTCTGTCTTTGCGACTACCAGCAACCCCGAGGTGTCTTTATCAAGTCGGTGGACAATGCCCGGTCGCGCAACCCCGCCAATCCCTTTGATGTCCGGGCAACGGGCTAGGAGGGCGTTCACCAATGTGCCATCCGGGTGGCCTGGCCCAGGATGCACGGAAAGGCCGGCCGGCTTGTCTATGACCGCGAACTCCGAATCCTGGTAGACAATGTCCAAGGGAATTTCCTGGGCAACAAGGTGAGCTTCTCTTACCGGCGGGATGGTTAACACTATGCGGTCGCCTGCTTTGACCTTCTGGGCTGGGCGGGCAGCTATACCGTTGAGGCAAACCATGCCTTCCGTGATAAGCGAGTGGATGCGACTGCGGGTCAGACCCTTTTCCTTGCTCGCAAGAAACCGGTCAAGCCGTGACCCGTCCGAGACCACCTTAAAATGCCTAACCGTTTCGTTCCCTCTATCCATCAATGCTTAACCTTGCCGCCGGTAAGCTCGCCGCTGCAGGTAGCGCCGTCCCGCCGAAATATGCATTGGCATTTGGCATCCACCTCGCCTGCCCGCGTGGTACCTGCCACACCGGGCACACCTGCCCCTTCTCTTAAGCTGATAGTTTCTTGGCGCAAGTGACCCTGGGGCCGACACCACGTCTCTTTTGCCAGATACCAGCAGTATCCAACCAAGGAGAACCAGTCCAGAAATTATCGAAGCATCCGCCAGGTTGAAAATAGGCCAAATACTGACATCAACAAAGTCGGTTACTGCACCCAAACGGAGCCGGTCAAGCAGGTTTCCCACCGCGCCCCCTATTTGAAGGGCCAGGCTCAATCGCAGCAGGTTAGTGACCTTGGGCTGGCTCTGGTAGATCATAGCCAGCACGAAAATTCCCACGAAAGAAACGAAAATTAGAGGCGTGTTGTTGCCCTGGAGAATTCCAAATGCGCTGCCCGTATTCTCCGCGTGGGTAAACCTGAAGAAACCAGTGTTGGGATAGGAATGACCAAATGGAAGATACGCACGTACCAGGAATTTTGTCAGTTGGTCAAGAAGAAAGGCTATGCCCGCAAGCTGAAGCAGGTCAAAGTCGAGGAAAATGAGGCGCTTTCGAAAAGGTGCGGGTTCAGGTCTATCAGTTTCTGCCTTACTGGCTGGAGTAGCCCCAACCACTACGGGATCAGTCGCCTCAATATTGTCCGACCTGGTGGTATCGCTGTCAGCTGCATCGGCCTCCTGGTCACTTCCCTGCGGATCCCCTGTAACTATTGCATCTGGGGCCCCGCCTTCAGAACTCGCTCCAGAAACTTCTTCGCAGCTATCCCGGTTGGTCATTTGGAAACTACTTCAACTGATCAGCGAAGAACTCGGCAACCGGCCCTACCAACTGACGTTCCATGCCGCCCCAAAAATGGTCTGCCCCATTAATTACCTCAAACTGGGGCTTGTTAGCAAACGCGTCAAGATTTGTTTGAAGGTCCTCTGCCTCTACCAGCTTGTCTCGGCTACCAGTAATAATGAATGTGGGGGTCTTGGATTTCTTCAGGGGTGTGTCGGACAGAGCACGAATATTGGGGGATACCAAAGCTATGGATTTTGCCTTCTTCTGGACAGCAGAGTTGCCGAGGATTACTGACGTACCAAAGGAATATCCGACCAGCCCCAATTTTCGGCCGTCCACATTTGGCCAGGCCTTGAGCAACTCAAAGGCACCCAAAACTTCCTGGTATTCCTGCTCTCCCTTGGTGTGTTCTCCGTCGCTGTTGCCAACGCCCCGGAAATTAAACCGAATAGTGGCAAATCCCTGTTCGACCAGGGACAAAGACACAGCTATCACCACGTTGTTATCCATATTGCCGCCAAACAGCGGGTGAGGGTGGCAAATTACCACGCCGGGCATAGGGCCGCCCATTTCGTCAGGAGTGGCCACAATGCCTTCAAAATTCAAGCCTTTGGCTTTGAAACTAACCGCGCTCTGTCGCATTTGACGTCCTCCAGTGTGCCGTCTGGCGCCTGCGGTCATATTAGAAGACTCGATAGAGTTTGGCAAGGAATCCTGCTAGAATAGCCCGAATTACCCCTATGGGAGCCGAACAAATGAACGTGATCGACCTGCGAAGCGATACTATCACCCACCCCACGGAGGCAATGCGAAAAGCCATGTCCGAAGCCGAAGTGGGTGATGATGTTTACGGCGAAGACCCATCCATAAATTTGCTTGAACAGCGGGCGTCGGAAATCCTGGGGAAGGAAGCCGGGCTATTGACTGCCAGTGGCACTATGAGCAACCTGGTTGCCGCCCTTACGTATTGCCACCGGGGCGACGAGATAATCATGGGAGACCAGGCCCACATGTTCTGGAACGAATCTGCCGGTGTTTCTGCGTTGGCCGGCGCGCAGGTTCGGTTGGTCCCTAACGACGATCAGGGCAAGATAGACCCTGCAGACCTGTCTGCTGCCATACGCCCTCGGGGCAACGTCCATATGCCACCCACTACCCTGGTCTGCCTGGAGAATACTCACAACCGGTGCAGCGGTGCGGCACTAACACCGCAGGACACCAAGGCGGTAGCCGACGTGGCTCACGAGGCGGGAGCGAGTGTGCACATGGATGGCGCCCGCATCTTTAACGCCGCAGTGGCACTGGAAGTCCCCCCTGCCGAGTTGGTTAAGGACGTGGACGACGTTTCTTTCTGCCTCTCCAAAGCCCTGAGTTGCCCAGTTGGTTCGGTCCTTGTCGGTTCCGAAGAGTTTATAGGCGAAGCCCGCCGGTGGCGGAAGATGATCGGTGGGGGCATGCGCCAGGCTGGTGTTCTGGCCGCCGCCGGCCTGGTAGCCCTGGAAACGATGATTGAACGACTGGCCGACGACCACGCCAACGCCCGTCGTCTTGCCCAGGGATTGGCTGACATCGAGGGGCTTAAAGTTGACCCTGAAAGCATTCAGACCAATATCGTGATTTTCGAAATCGAGCCTTCTGTGGGCACTGCTCCGGAAGTGCTTCAAGCTTTGGCCGACGCAGGTGTCAAGGTAACGCCATCCCGTACCCAAACCCTGAGAATGGTGACCCACCGCCAGGTAGACAGCGCCGATGTAGAGGAAGCCCTGTCAAGAGTAGCCGGGGTTGTCGGAAAGCTTCGCGAGCAGAACAAGGCTTAAAGGAATCACTAACGTCGACGTATTTGAAAGAAGTCTGTTTGCCTAAACCATGAGGTGCCGAAAGAATGGCTGACATTACCTTGGACAAGTCAACTACTGCATTGCTTATCGCCGACTTTTATGCGGAAATGATGAACACCATTCCGCACGCCATTCAACGGGGCGTGGTGGCGAAGACCCAGGAACTGCAACAGGTGGCCAGAGACGCCGGCGTTATGGTCTGCTACTCGGCAACCGTGTTTCGCCCAGGTTACCCGGAAATCAGCGACCGGAATAAGACCTTCAGCCAGCGAAAGGAGTCGGGCCAACCGGCTGTCAGTGATCCGTTAAAGGTTATCCATGAAGCAGTCAGGCCAATCGAGGGAGAGGTAGTTGCCGGCAAGCACCGGGTCAATGCCTTGTTTGGCACGGACCTGGAAATGGCTTTAAGGGCAAACAACATTGAAACGGTGGTGATGCTGGGTTACGCCACCAGCGGCGTTGTGTTGTCTACGACCCGTTACGCGGCCGATGCTGACTTCAGGCTCATCATCGTAGAGGACTGCTGTTCCGACCAGGACCCAGAGGTGCACGACTTCCTCACCCAGCGTATCTTCCCACGGCAAGCTGATGTGGTAAACGCGGCCGACGTCATTCAGGCGTTATCGGCCTGATTCGATTCCTCGCCGCCCCACCACTTCTGCAACCTCTCCCGGATTTCCTTTTCTTTTCCTTCCTCGGCAGGGTGATAGTATCTGGAACCCTTCAGGGCCGGAGGCAGGTACTCCTGTTCCACGAAGTGACCGGGAAAGTCGTGAGAATAGCGATACCCTTTGCCGTAGTCCATCACCTTCATCATGCCGGTTACTGCATTCCTCAAGTGTAACGGTACCGGGTCGTTGGGTTTCTTTCTTACATCATCCAGTGCACGTTCCAAGGCCATGTACGCAGCGTTACTCTTGGGCGAAGCGGCCAAATACACCGTTGCTTCGGCCAAAGGAATACGGGCTTCCGGCATTCCCAGGAAGTGCACTGCCTGCTGCGCCGCAACCGCAACCGGCAAGGCCTGCGGCTCTGCCAGTCCGATGTCCTCTGACGCCAGAATCACCAACCGTCTGGCTATGAACAAGGGGTCTTCTCCTGCTTCCAGCATACGGGCCAGCCAGTAAAGCGCTCCATCGGGAGACGACCCGCGCACCGATTTAATGAACGCAGATATGGTGTCGTAGTGTCCCTCTCCCGCTTTGTCATATAGCGGAGACCTGCGTTGCAGAGCATCGGAGATTACTTCGACAGTGATTTGCGTGTCACTTGGGTCATCAGCCTGGGTGGCTACGGCGGCGGTTTCCAGAGCGTTTAGCGCGACGCGGGCGTCGCCATTCGCGATGTTGACCAAATGATCCAGCGCTTCCGGCGCCATGGTTGTTTTCAGGCCCCCCAGACCACGTTCCTGGTCCTCCATAGCTCGGCCCACAATGCCTGCAACCTGTTCATCGGTCAGGGCCTGGAGCGTGAAGACTCGGCAACGAGACAGAAGAGGCGCATTGACTTCGAAGGAAGGATTTTCCGTGGTGGCCCCAATGAAGGTGACGGTGCCATCCTCCACGTGGGGCAGAATGACATCTTGCTGGGCTTTGTTGAAGCGGTGAATCTCGTCTACGAATAAGATAGTACGCCGCTGGTACATTCCTTGCCGGTCGCGGGCTTCGGTCACTATGCGCCGAAGGTCGGCAACTCCGGAAGTTACCGCGCTAATCGGCTCGAAGTGGGCCTCAGTTTCGGTCGCTACCAGGCGCGCCAAGGTTGTCTTGCCGCTGCCGGGAGGTCCCCAAAGAATTAAAGAGGGCAACCGGTCGGCTGCTATGGCCCGGCGCAGCACACGGTCCTGGCCGAGGATGTGTTCCTGTCCTACAAATTCTTCGAATATACGGGGGCGCATTCGTTCGGCCAGCGGGGCCGTTGCGTCCGCCTGCTTTTGCCGACCAAAATCGAACAGAGAACCGGAAGTGGCCAACTGCACCTACTTGAAGTGGGGAATTACTTCTTCGGCAAACAATCGCATGGAGGAGTGAACATCTTCGTTGGGAAGCAGACCACCGACCGCAAACCAGCACATAATTTCGTCCGCCTCTAGCAGTTCTATGATGGACTCGAGCTTATCTATCACCCGTTCAGGACTGCCAATGGCAGAAAGCTCGGTAGACACGTGCTCATAGCTCAAGTCCCTGGTTCTACCGGAAATTACCCTGGAACGGTTCCCCTGCAAAATAGACAGATAGTTTCGGAGGCTGGTTTCATAACCCTGCGTGGAGCTGCCGCCCTCGTCTTTAGTGACATGCACCAGCACATTCACGTTCACTTTCCTTGTGCCTGGGTCATGGCCGTGCTCAACCAAATTCTTCCGGTATTCTTTCAACCCAGACTTGGCGCCGTCCAGGGTGACCACAATGGGCGCAACCAAAATGTTTTGCCCTAACTCGCCCACCATTGGAAAGGTGTCGACGCTGTTTGAGGCAATGTACACTGGTGGATGAGGCTTCTGATAGGGCTTGGGAACCACTCTTATACCAGATACCTGGTAGTACTTGCCCTCATAATTTAGTTCCTCGCTGGTCCAGGCCTTAACCACCAAGTCCAGGCCCTCGAGAAAACGTTCCCTCCCTTCGCCCACCTCTACACCGTATCCGGCGTACTGCTGGAGCATGGCACCACGGCCAGTACCCAGAATCGCCCGCCCCTGCGAGATAACGTCCAAGGTGGCGAACTCCTCTGCCAGCCGGACCGGGTGATGCAAAGGCATCAGGTTGACGGCAGTCGCTATTTTAAGCTTTTTCGTGGTTTGAGCTATAGCTGACCCTAAAAGCAGGGGGGCCGGAAGAACTGAGAAACGCGGGTTGAAGTGGACTTCCGCCAACCAAACGGTATCGAACCCCAAATCATCGGCCAACTGAGCCTGAGAAATAGTGTCCGCGTACCGAGCCGCAGGTGACTGGTCTTCGGCACAGGGAAGCTGATAAAAGATTCCAAATTCCATTAAAGGCTCCTGCCCAATAAATGGGTTCACAGCTCAGTAAGCAGAGCTTACCAGTAGAAGAATAAAGGACTTGGCAAAGAGGACTCCAGGTTTATCATGCGCACTACTACAAAGGTATGTTTCCATGTTTCTTGGCCGGTAGGCTGTCCCTCTTATTGCGGAGCATATCCAGTGCACCAATTATGCGCGCTCGGGTCTCCGCCGGATCGATTACATCGTCCAGGAATCCCTGGGCCGCGGCAATGTAAGGGTTAGTGAACTTCTCCTGGTAATCGGCGATCAATTCCTTCCGCTTGGCCTCAGCGTCCTCAGCCTTGGAGATTTCATCCCGATAAATAATGTTAACCGCACCGTCCGGCCCCATAACAGCGATCTCCGCCGAAGGCCAGGCCAGGTTGATGTCGGAGCGCAGGTGCTTGCTGCTCATTACAATGTAGGCCCCACCGTATGCCTTGCGGATAATTACGCTAACCTTGGGCACTGTAGCTTCCGCATACGCATAAATAAGCTTGGCGCCGTGCCGTATTATGCCGCCATATTCCTGGTCCACTCCTGGCATGAAGCCCGGTACATCAACCAGGGTCACCAGAGGTATATTGAAACAATCGCAGAATCGGACGAAGCGGGCCGCCTTGGAAGAGGCGTCGATGTCCAAAACACCGGCAAGATACGAAGGCTGGTTTCCGATAATTCCCACCGTGCTGCCATTGAATCGCCCGAACCCAACTACGACATTTGGGGCAAAATCTGCCTGGACCTCCATGAAATCTTCGATGGGGACTTCTTCCAGTTCCTCTTCGCCACCAATGTCCACAATTCGATAGATTAAGTCACGGATATCGTAGGGGCGATTTGGTTCGTCAGGGACAAGGTATCGCAAGTCCGGGTCAATTCGGTCCACCGGGTCGCCCCGGGTAATCAGCGGAGGGTCCGCCAAATTGTTGGAGGGGAGAAAACCCAGCAGCCTCCGGACTTCGGCCAGGCATTCGTCGTCGCTATCGAAAACGAAATGGGCTACCCCGCTGCGGGTCGCATGAGAAGTGGCGCCGCCCAATTCCTCGTGAGTTACTTCGGCCCCGGTCACCGCCTTAACTACGTCAGGGCCAGTTATGTACATCTGTCCGGTGCCCTTTACCATGAAAATGAAGTCTGTAATGGCCGGCGAGTAAACGGCCCCGCCAGCCGAGGGCCCCATGATGACCGAGATTTGAGGTACGACTCCAGAATAGAGAGTGTTTCGGAGAAAAATGTCACCGTAAGCGCCCAGGCTCATAACTCCTTCCTGGATGCGTGCACCACCCGAGTCGTTGATACCCACCAACGGACAACCGGTTTTCCCGGCGAGGTCCATCACTTTGCAGATTTTTTCGCCCACAACCTCTGAAAGCGAACCGCCAAACACAGTAAAGTCCTGGGCGTAGGCGAAGACCTGCCGACCATCCACCCGTCCGTAACCGGTGACCACCGCGTCGCCAAGAAACTTGCGATCGGCCAATCCGAAATCTGTAGTCCGATGGGTGACAAAGGAGTCAATCTCCTGGAAGGTACCCTCATCCATCAGGCGGGTCAGCCTTTCCCTCGCTGTTAATTTGCCCCGGCTGTGTTGTTGTTCAACCCGTTGAGCCCCCCCACCCTGGCGGGACTGCTGGCGCATCTCAGTCAGGATGTCAATTTTCTGGTCTATGACCCGCTTTTCGGTAGCCACTTCCGCTCCTGGGTAGTCAACGCTCCAATTGATTGACCGATGCTCAATCGGGCACTTTCGAAATCTGCCCCATTATAACCTATGGCAAGATATAATATGTGCACGTCTTTCTATGCAGCTAGAACAGGCATTACACCACAGACTGGATCGCTCTGCAGAATAATATCCCTCTCTTGTGAGCCACCTATGAGCGCTCCGCAACTGAGACGGTTTGAAGAATTAACTGTTGCCCATGGACAGCCCCTGGTCTGGGGCGAGCGCACCTATGTCATGGGCATAATTAACCTCAGCACTGACTCCTTTTCCGGGGACGGACTTGGCTCGGACATCCCCGCCGTCGTTGACCAGGCCCGGCGGTTTCAGGAAGAAGGGGCAGACTTCCTCGACGTGGGGGCAGAATCCACTCGTCCTGGCTCAACACCCATTGACCCTGATCAGGAGATTCGTCTGCTCTCGCCCGCCCTGGAAGCTCTTTCCCAGGTAGCCAAGATTCCCATAAGTGTCGACACCTACAAGTCCCACGTGGCGCGGGAAGCCCTATTACACGGCGCTGATATAGTTAACGATGTTTGGGGTCTCAAAGCTGATCCGACACTGGCAAGTGTGGCAGCGGAAGCGGGAGCGCCACTGATTCTGATGCACAACCAGAGGACCCGCCATTACAACCAACTATTGCCCGATATTCTTGACAGCCTCTCCCAAAGTGTAAAAACCGCGACCAGCGCGGGAGTTAGGTCGGAGAATATCGTTCTTGACCCTGGGATCGGATTTGGCAAGACCCCCGACCACAATCTGGCGATTCTCAGGCAGCTAGCGGAGTTCAAGTCCATTGGTTTTCCCCTGCTGGTGGGGACTTCGCGCAAGTCCACCATTGGTTTTGTACTGGACTTACCTGTTGAAGACAGGCTGGAGGGTACCGCTGCCACTGTGGCCCTGGCCATAGCGGGAGGTGCGGACATCGTCAGAGTGCATGACGTTAAGGAAATGGTTCGAGTGTGCCGGATGAGCGACGCCATAGTGCGAAATTGGAGGCCTGAACCCTGGGAACACTAGCAGTGAATTCCATTACAGTCTATTTGGGCCTCGGTTCAAATGTGGGTGACCGTCCCGCCAACCTGGTACGGGCACTGGAGGGGTTAAACGCCTCCGGGGATCTGGAAATCCTGGACTGCTCTGCAGTTTACGAGACCGAACCATGGGGGTTGACTGACCAGCCCAAATTCCTCAACAGCGCTGTAAAGGCCAGGACAACACTTCCCCCGGAGCAACTGCTGGGGCTCGCCAAGACAATTGAGCAAGCGATGGGGCGCACGGACGGCGTGCGATACGGCCCTCGGCCAATCGACATCGACATCTTGCTGTACGGGGATCATGTCATCGACCTGGAGGTGCCGAACCTTCAAGTCCCTCACCCCCGAATGGCCGAACGAGCTTTTGTCCTGATCCCTCTGGCTGAAATCGCAGGCTGGGTAAGTCATCCCACAGAGAAAGCGCTTATTGCCGATATGGCGTCAAATGTAGAAGGCTCGAAGGATGTTAGTTACTGGGGGCAAATACCCTGAGCATAGGCTTCAGACCCACGGTTGATGCAGGTGGCAAACCGGGGGAATGTCCAAACCCGAAACACGGCAAGAATCTAGCCACAACCAAGCCCCAACTGTTGACAATTTCTTAGAGCTATCGCATATTGATAGTTGTGAAGATGTCGTCGTCAGAGTGACGGCGTTTTTGTTGCGTCTAACACTTATAAAAGACAATTGTCGCCACCCACTGTTTAGGCGACAGATTAACGTGGAGGTTTTTCTAGAATGGCAGACAAGCAACTGATTTTTGACGAACGAGCCCGGTCCAGCCTGATGACTGGCGTAGATAAACTAGGCAGAGTGGTGGGACTGACCCTTGGCCCCAGCGGCCGAAACGTGCTGCTGAACCGGATGTGGTCGCTGCCGGTGGTTTGCAGCGATGGAGTCACAATCGCCAAAGAAGTTGAACTACCCGACGTTTACGAGAATATGGGAGCTCAGTTGGTTAAGGAAGCGGCTTCCAAAACCAATGACGTGGTCGGGGACGGCACTACAACTTCAGTGGTGCTGGCCCGCGCCATCGTGCGTAACGGTTTTATGAACATCGCTGCCGGCGCCAATGGCATGGACCTGAAGTCCGGAATTGACAAGGCCGTGAAGGCCGTAGTAGAGGAAATCGCAAACATCGCCATACCGGTCGAGAATCGGGACCAGATTGCCCGCGTGGCAGCCCTCTCCGCCCACGAGGAAGGAATCGCCGACCTTATTGCAGAAGCCATGGACAAGGTAGGTCGGGAAGGCGTTATCACCATTGAAGAGTCCAAGACCATGGTTGACGAGCTTGACTTCGTGGAAGGCATGCGTCTGGACCGGGGTTATTTGTCGCCACACTTCGTTACTGACGCGCAACGCATGGAAGTGACGCTGGAAGAACCGCTAATTCTGATAACCGACACCAAAGTATCTTCCGTCAACGACATTGTACCGACGCTGGAAAAGGTCGCCCAGGCTGGTGGCCGGCCCTTGGCGATTATCGCGGAAGACGTTGAAGGTGAGGCTTTGGCGACTCTGGTCGTGAACAAGTTGAGGGGCACAATTTCCTGCGTGGCCGTCAAGGCTCCCGGTTTTGGCGACCGACGCAAGGCGCTTCTCGAAGACATTGCAATAATGACCGGCGCTACAGTAATCAGCAACGATACCGGCCTTTCCCTGGACGCCGTGGAAGTCAGCCACCTCGGTTCCGCTAGGCGCATCATCGCGGTGAAGGATGAGACAACCATTGTAGAGGGACGTGGCGCACCAGAAGCCACTGAGTCCAGGGTCGCTCAAATCCGAGTTCAGGTAGAAGAAACCACATCCGACTATGACCGTGAGAAACTCCAGGAGCGCCTGGCAGCCCTGGTCGGCGGGGTGGCAGTAATACGAGTAGGAGCCGCAACCGAACCGGAGATGAATGAGCGCAAGTCCCGCACAGAGGACGCCCTTTCTGCTACGAGGGCAGCCGTAGAAGAGGGGATCGTCCCCGGCGGCGGAGTCACCTTGATCCGCTCGGAACAGGTTCTCGACGATCTCCAGGCCAGTCTGTCCGGAGACGAGGCGCTGGGCGTCCGTTTGATTCGGGATTCCTTGTCGGCGCCCTTGGAACTCATTAGTGAAAACGCGGGCCATCCCGGGCAGGTCGTGTTGGACAAGGTGAGGCAAGGCGAAGGCGACTGGGGCTTTGATGCCGAAAAGGGAGAGTACACTCACCTGATACAGTCAGGAATCATCGACCCTGCCAAGGTTACCCGTTCGGCCCTGCAGAATGCCTGCAGCATCGCCGCGATGTTGCTGACCACCCAGGCTGTGGTGGCTGAGATTCCGATTTTCAAGCCATTGCCTGCCGATGTCCAGGACTTCATGCACGACTAAACCTTCAGGGAATCGACAGCCGATTCCAATCAGACAAAGTTTATCAGTACTGCATTAGCGGGGAGCCTAACCCTGGAACGGCTCCCCGAGTTTGATTTATGTGAGAAGACGTGAGCGGCGCAGCACTAGACCGCGAGAGCATTCTCGAATTGATCAACAACCCTTCAGCAGGACAGCCTGCACTGGTTGAAGGGCTGGTGTCATTGTCCGAACAAATACAGCCCAGCGGCTTCGACTTAAGCCTCCGGAGAGTTGATCATCTAACTTCAGCTGGCCGAATGGGACACGCCTCCAGTGACCGCAGTTTGCCCGAAAGCATAATCCTGGATTTCGGTGATGACGGGTGGGTGTTTCTGGACCCAGGGACCTATCTTGCAACATTCAACGAAGTCGTCAACATTCCCCTGGATCTGATGGCCCTCGCTCGTCCACGCTCCAGCCTGATACGTAGTGGTGTGAGCCTGCACACCGCCGTCTGGGATCCGGGATACCAAGGCCGTTCCCAAGCTCTGTTGATCGTTCACAACTCCGACGGGTTCCATATCCAGCATAATGCCCGACTAATGCAAATGGTCTTTTTTCGCTTGGTTCAACCGTTGCAACGGGGATATGAAGGTCGTTATCAGGGGGAGAGACCGTGAACCCTTCCCGGGACAAGACAGTCATCACTACCCGTGTAAAGGAAGAAGCCTTGGCGCTGGGCTTTGACCTGGTGCGGATCACATCGGCTCAAAGTTTTTCTGAAGACCAGAAAATAGCACTGCAAAGAATCGACGACGGGCTGATGGACGGGCTGCCCTGGTACAACGCGGCACGAGTGCGCCGGGGAACGGAGCCTGAGGAACTGTTGCCTGACGCCAAGTCTATTATTTGCCTGGCTTTGAATTACTTTCCTGGCCCTCGGAAAGAGGGCGACGGCGCTGACTTCGAACCGGGCCCGACGGGCCAAATTGCCCGCTATGCACGGGGCAGGGACTACCACCGGGTAATGAAGCGTAAAATGCGAGACCTGGTTGCCGCTTTGAATGAAGCATTTGGTACCACCGTGGCGGCCCGATGGTACGTGGACGACGGCCCGATGCTGGATCGAGCGGCGGCAGCCCGCGCTGGCTTGGGTTGGTTTGGCAAGAACTCCAACATTCTCACCAGCGAGCTGGGTTCATGGGTGTTCCTGGGGCAAATCGTCACCGACATGGATCTGGAAGCCGATTCTGAGATCAGGAAGACTTGCGGCAGCTGCGTCGCATGCATCGATTCCTGCCCCACCGGGGCCATCGTAGCCCCATACGTCATAGACAACAATCGTTGCATTTCCTACCAGACCATCGAAAACCGGGGCCCTATTCCCCCGGAACTTCGGCCGAAAATGCTGGACTGGGTGTTCGGCTGCGATATATGCCAGGAAGTTTGCCCTGTCAACCGTAAAGCGCAACCTACCGCCGAACCCTCATTCGCTAATCGGGGTTTGGAAGTCATAGACCTTGCTAAGTTGCTGGACCTGACCGATGAGGAATTCAAGAAAAGGTTTGCGGGAACACCGATAATGCGCGCAAAGCGAGTGGGGCTGCAACGCAACGCCTGCGTAGCTCTGGGAAACCTGAGGGAAGCGGCGGCAGTTCCTGCCCTTTCCAAGGCGCTGGCAACAGGAGAACCACTGGTGAGGCAGCACGCCGCCTGGGCTCTGGGTGAAATTGGCGGGGACGAGGCTATTGCTTGTCTGGAAAAGGCCGCCGTGGGTGAGAACGGAAGTGAAGTGCTTGCCGAGATAACAGCAGCAGTTAGCAATCTTAAAGAGCGCCTAGAAACCGGGCCGAAAAGCCCTGGTTGGGGAGAGGGATTTCGGCAGTAAAGCCGAGGCGAACAGAATCTTGGACCATAGTTGTCCGAGCCGGACCGCGCCGAAAATGGCGGTCGCATGGGCGACAACATCGTGGGAAACAGCCTGGACATCACTGGGGACGGCACTGAGGACGGCGCGGTGGCGCGGAAGCTCACCGCCGACACTGTCCGACAGCTCGATTTTGCCCGCCACCAGGGTCAGGTTGGCCACCGTGGCCGCCAGATACAGCTGGAATCGCGTCTTGACCCTGCCGAAATAGCGGGACTGCCGAATCCCCAACTGCACCAGTCGGGCCAACCGGTGTTCCACCGCCACGCGTCGCGCTCGATACTCGTCGTAGGCGGCGCTCCGCTGCAAAGCCCGGGCCTCCTGCAGCATGCCTTCCTGGGGATGGATCAGCACCCGCCGTCCCTTCCTGCCTTTGGCTGCGATGCACTGGGACCGCAGTGGACATATTCGACATACCGCCCCGTCGAACTGGAAGGCCCGCAAGTGGTGGACCCGCCCCGTGCCATCAGTCCGCTTTCCCGACGGCACGATGGTGTGGGTGACCTGCCCCGCCGGACAGGTGCAACTGCCCGCCGCCAGGTCGATGACAAAGTCATCCTTGGGAAAGTGCTTCCGGTCGGGGCGGCCCGGCACCCGGGCTACCAGCTTGCGGTCCGCATCGGCGAAGGTCTGCCTGGTAGCTCCGTCTCCATAGGCGGCGTCGCCCATGGCCTCCTCCACCGGCACACCGGTGTTGGCCTCGCTCTGTTCCACCAGTTCCAGCGCCCCCAGGTTGTCCGGAGCGTTGCCCGGCAGTACCGCCACGGCGGTGATCAGCTGGGTGTCGGTGTCCACCACAATCGCCGCCTTGTGTCCGTCAAACCGTTTGCTGCTGCTCTTGTGCCCGTGGCGCATCTCCGGGTCGTGCACCGACATCATCCGGTCCCGACTCACCCCGTCCTTGAGGCTCACGCCGTCATCGCCGTCGCCATCGCCGCTCTTGCGCTCAATGTCCTGGAGCAGCAACTGCCCCAGCAACTGCGCCGCGTCCACGATCTGCTGCCGCTCAGCGCTGTCCTCGGGCAACTCCCCCTGGGCCCGCCGCGATAATTCCAAGAGCCGGTCCGCGTCTCCCACAATCCCAGCCAGCAGCGCCTGCCGCGCCCCCTTGTCCGACCAGTCGATGGCGGCCTCGCCCTTCACACTGGAACCCAGGTACCCCTCATATCCCCGGCCCTTGCCCCATTCTTTGACGCTGGACTTCTCCACGGCCGCCAGCGCCCGCATCAATTTGACGATCCCGTCCGCCAGCAGATTGAAGGTGTCCCTCACCGCGCCCCGCCCCAGGATGTTGGTCGTGTCCAGCGCCACCTTCATGCTCCGCTTTTTCAGGTACCCCGACTCCCGGGCCAGCCGCAGGCTGGACTCGAATACCTCCCGCACCCGGTCGTGCAGGATCAGCTGGGCCCGGAACACCTGCAGCGTGCTCTTGGCGAAGGGCCGGTCCTCCACCTCAATCCCCAGGGCCACTTTCCACCGGAGGTCGAAGTCGGCCCGGGCCTTGGCCTCCGCGTCGCTGACCTTGTCGTGGGTCTGCAACAGCAGCGCCGTCGCCAGCAGGCTGGGCGGCACGCTGTCCCGGCCGTTGTCGGCGCAGTAGAACTCCGCGAAATCCGCGTCCCGGAACAGCCGGCCCCGCTGCGAGGCCAGCAGACCGTAGAAGGTGTCCTTGCCCACGTGATCCAGGTACAGCCGGTCCGCTTCCCAAAGGCCCCTCTGCTCCGATCGCTCTCCCAGCATACTCAGCCCTCGCTATCCTTGTTGACCCCAAGTATAGTCGCTTACCCGGCCACCGCCACTTTCCGGCCAGATTTCTAGGGCAACCTTCCGCCCCGCCCCCCTAACATCCCTCACCGAACTTGGATCAACTTTGCTACGCATTGACCGCCCCTTCCAAGTGGCCAATGTACGGCTATTCTTCGAGGGGAGCGACCTTGGCCGGAGATTCCTTACGCCCTCCTGACCTGCGCTGCTTGCGACTCCGCCCCCCGGTTGGAGCCGGCGGCGGGGCATCCAGCACGTACTCACGACCGAATTTAAGCTTCTTCATCTCTTCCTCGATGAGGAAGAAGTCCCCCTTGGGAAGCAAATGAAGATTGCCCTGGAAAGCCATGTACCAGTTCTCCGGAGGCCACCGGCGAATGTAGTCGAGACGGTGGGCCAGCAGACCGGCGGGAATATATTGTTCTTCCTCCAATATCAGTTCCGGCTTTATTTCAACCAGATAAGGCCAGGTTGCACTGCCCTCATTTTGCCAGATGTCGGAGTCCACTTCCTTGTATGGCACGGTAACGGTGGCGGTAGCAGTGAACTTTCTAATGCCTGAAACATAGAAAAGGAGACGGTCGTCTTTCTCCACCCTTTGTACTTTTCGACGATACTCAGACTTGAGGGCCTGCTTGGTAAAGTCCAGACCCACAGTGATATTGAAGTTTTCCTCGTTGCAGGTAATCATCCAGAAGTTACGGGGCATGATAGTCCTCTTTACGGTTCCTGTTTTCCGTCCCTCTGTCTTCTTCCGCTCTTTCAGGAAGAAGAACCCGAGACCTCACTTCAATCTGGCTTCTCTCAAATAACTTTAACATTCCACCAAGTTTTTCGGCCCACTTACACCGATCTGCTAAAGCAACAACTCCCGACAAGCGTTGTTCAACGCTGTGCAATTAGTGTAACATCTTCCCGAACGCTGGCGGCTTTTGGATTTGAACGTCGCCCAGGAGGATTAGCAGAACATGACGTCAAGCTCGTCTCGTGAAAGAGACATTGCAATTGTGGGTGTTGCCGAGTCCGACGAAATGGGAACGGTTCCCAACAAATCGTCTTTGCAGCACCATGCGGAGGCCGCCTATAACGCATTGGAAGACGCAGGCATTGCAAAATCGGAGGTCAATGGCCTTTTGACGGCCGGTTTTTCAACGTTGGCCACTGCCGAATACATGGGGATTCAGCCAGGCTTTACAGACAACACTTCAGTGGGCGGCTCGTCATTCGTTATCCACGTCGCTCACGCAGCAGCAGCCATCCGGGCTGGCTATTGCGATACAGTGCTTATTACGCACGGTCAGGCCGGACGTTCCACCAGGGCCAGAGTGCCCGCCGACCCCAACCTGCCGGTGGCCCAGTATGAGTCCCCTTACGGTCTCATCGGTCAGCCAATCAACTATTCAATGGCTTGCACTCGTTACATGCACGAGTACGGCGAAGACCGGACGCGCCAGGCCATGGCGGAAATCGCCGTTTCCACCCGCAAGTGGGCCAACCTTAACCCCAAGGCGGTAATGCACGAGACTCCCATGAGTTTTGACGACTATCACAACTCCCGATGGGTGTCCTGGCCCTTTCACCTGCTTGACTGTTGCCTGGTTACCGATTCCGGCGCAGCCATCGTTGTGACCACGGCCGAGAAGGCCGCAAACTGCAGGAAAGCCCCAGTGTGGCTGCTGGGAGCCGCTGAAGGACATGATCACAACCTGATCAGCGCCATGCCGTCCTACACTTCCCTGATAGCCCGGGAGACGGGTCCCAATGCCCTGAACCGGGCCGGTGTGACCCATGATGACGTGGACGTTACCTTGATCTACGACTCTTTCACCTACACGGTAATGTTATCGCTAGAAGGTTTGGGGTTCTGTAGGCCCGGGGAAGCTCCCGACTTTGTGGCCGACCAACGTACCGCTCCAGGCGGGGATTTCCCCTTGAACACGGCCGGCGGCGGCCTTTCCTACACTCATCCTGGGATGTACGGGAGCTTTCTCCTGGTGGAGTCGGTACGGCAATTGCGCGGCGAGTGCGGCGACCGGCAAGTAAAGGCCAAGGACGGCTCCGACAGCCCGAAGATTTCCCTTGTAAATGGTACCGGCGGCTCACTGTCTTCGACTGGAACGGTGGTACTGGCAAGAGACTAAATCCGCTGCTTCAAGATATCTGAGAGGAAGAGTTGCTATAACCCATGGACATTGGAATCATCGGTCTGCCTCAATCTGGCAAGACCACCGTCTTTAACGCATTGACCCGCGGCAACGCTGACACCAGCGGCGCCAGCGGGTCTGCCACTGAAATGCACCTGGGCGTCGTGAAGGTTCCCGACTCACGCCTCGAAGTCCTCTCCGGTATGTATAACCCTCGGAAGGTAGTACCGGCAGAGATCAAGTACTGGGATGTACCTGGACCGGAGTCCCTGGCCAAGTCCCAGGGTATAGTTGGAAGGTACCGGAACATTCTGCAGAGCGCCGACGCTTTCCTGGTTGTCATCAGGGCATTTGAAAATCCGGCAGTAGTTCATCCAATGGAGACTCTTGACCCGGGCCGGGACCTCGAGACCATGCTGGGAGAATTGACCTTCGCGGATCTGGAAGTCATGGAACGGGCCACCGAACGGTTGGAAGACGGGATGAATAAGGCCAAACCCGCCGAACGCCCTGCAATGGTTCGACAACTTGAGACAGTGAAAAAGGTCAAGGGGGGTCTGGAGGAAGGCATACCTATGCGTGTCCAACAGTTGACCGACTCCGAGGCCGCCATCGTTGAGAATTACCAACTGCTTACCGGTAAACCCGTAATTGTGGCATTCAATACCGATGAAGATGGGGAAGATCCTTCCCTGGAGCCTCTGGGGCTGGACTTGCCAGCAGGGGTGCAACTGGGTGAAGTATGCCTGAGCGCCAAACTGGAGGCGGAACTGGCGCTGATGTCCGACGAAGAAGAAGCTGAGTTTCGAGCCGACCTGGGTCTCGACGAGTCGGCGTTGACCAGGGTCATTCGAACCAGTTACGCCACGCTGGGGTTGATCTCATTCCTGACCGTGGGACCCGACGAGGTTCGTGCCTGGAGCGTACCCGACGGCATTGGAGCGCAAGAGGCCGCGGGAACAATACACTCTGATTTTATCCGTGGCTTCATTCGGGCCGAAGTAATCCCCTACGATGACCTTCATCGGTGTGGCAACATTGCTCAAGGCCGTAAAGAGGGTGCCCTGCGTTCAGAAGGAAAGACCTATCAGGTCAAGGACGGCGACGTCATAAATTTCCTGGTCAACGTTTGAACGACGTCATCGGCTCGCCAGCAGTGATCACTATCAGAGAATTTCTGCCGAAAGATACTCCGACGATTCACCGGCTGTTTGCGGACGGCCAACGGCAATTTGCTGCCGGTGTCGAAGCAGAGATTGAGGCCTATGTCGAAAAATCCCTGCTTGACGATCTTTCCGACATTAAGGCCAACTACAGGGACCAGGATGGCAGTAACTTTTGGGTTGCAGAAGTAGACGGACAGGTTAGGGGTATGTTCAGCCTGCAGAGACGCAGCGAAAGAGAAGGGGAACTGCGCCGACTGAGCGTGGACATAGAGTACCGAAGACGAGGGATAGCGCAGACGCTCCTGGAAACTGCCGAGGCTTACGCGAGGGAGCAAGGTTACACAAGCCTGCGCCTGTCCACCATTACGCCTCTGAAACCGGCCATCGCCCTGTATGAAAAGTTCGGCTATCGGGAGTATGGGAAAGACCGCTACGGGGCAATAACGGTCTTGCACTTTACTAAGAATCTTGTTAGTGAGCGGGGGAGTTCAGGGGGCGGGCAAAGCTAAGTTCGTGCCCGTCCGGGTCGGTAATGTGGAAGTACCGTTCGCCCCAGGGTGCGTCAGCGGGGATGGTATCAGTCTTCAACCCCAGGCTCACCAATTTTTCGTGAAACTCGTCCACGTCATCAACGTGGAAAATAACCCGCCCCCACCATGAGGTTTTCTCTTCACTGGCAATGAGGTTCAGGTAACCGTCTCCCATGCCAAAGCTGGTAAACCCGGCCGACTCACCACCGTAGAGCATTCTCAATCCCATTTGGTCCCGATAAAAGACCACGGAACGGGCCATATTCCTCACAGCCAGCGTAACAGCGCTTATCCGTTGAACGGTCACCCTTATCTCCCTAATTCGACTCGCTGGTATAATGGTCTTGCACTTGGACACTCAATCCATGGTAACAAACGAGTCGAAATTATGGCAAAGCCGCTAGTACAGTTGAATGAATCACCGGGCCAAGCTATGGACCGACTGGAATCGATCCTGGCCGAAATGGGATCAGTGATAGTCGCCTACTCCGGTGGAGTTGACAGCGCGTTGCTGGCTCTTGCGGCCCACCGAACCTTGGGAGAGCAAGCCCTAGCGATAACAGCAATTTCCCCTGCGTTGGCTTCAAGAGAGTTGGACGGCGCGGTGCAATTGGCAGGAAAGTTCGGATTCGGACACCGCACTATCCAGACCGATGAAATGGACCGGGAAGGTTACGTGGCCAACGCGTCCAACCGATGCTACTTTTGCAAAACCGAACTATATACCAACTTGTGCAAGCTGGCGGAAGATGAGGGTTATGCCTGGGTAGCCAACGGGGCCAATCTGGATGACTTGGGCGACTACCGGCCCGGCCTGCTGGCTGCCACCGAGAACAAGGTGCGCAGTCCACTAGTAGAAGCAAACCTGGACAAGGAAACTGTAAGGCTCCTTGCCAAGAGCCTGGAGATGCCTGTTTGGGACAAACCGGCCCAACCTTGCCTGTCGTCGCGCATACCTTACGGTATTCCTGTGAGTGCCGAAACCCTGTCCAAAATTGAACGGGCTGAAGACTATCTCAAGAGCTTGGGCTTAAAGGAAGTTCGGGCCCGACATCACGACAACCACTGCCGGGTCGAGGTGGGAGAATCGGAAATGGAGTCAGCCTTTGCCCAACGCAAGGAAATCGCTGCCAACCTCAAGAAGATTGGCTACCTCTGGGTATCCCTGGATTTGTCGGGGCTGCGCTCCGGCAGCTTAAACGACCAACTGGGATCAACAATTTCCATCAAAGCCAACCCCGAAACAGGTCCTGACATGGCCGATTCACAAACCCGCGGGAACTGAAGGCTTCCATGAAAGCAGCCTATATACAGTCCATCGGTGGCGCCAGCGGAGACATGCTCCTTGGCGCCCTTATTGATTTGGGACTTTCGTTGGAGGAACTCCGAAGCAGCCTGTCTCTTCTAAGTGTGGACGGCTACCAACTGTCAGTCGCCGAGGATACACGGTGCGAAGTCAGGGGAACCAAACTGACTGTAACCCAACAGAACGACCGCCGCTTTTCTCCCCGGGCCCTTTCTGACATCGTAGGAAACAGCCATTTGCCAGCTGAGGTCAAGGAAAAGTCAACCAAAGTCCTGCAAAACCTGTGGCAAGCAGAATGTAGGGTACATGGGGAAGACCCGGAAGCCCTGGAACTTGAAGAATTGGGCACCGTGGATACACTAGTGGACGTGGTTGGTTTCGCATTTGGGCTGCACAGATTGGGAATACCAGGTGTATATGCTGCTCCACTGGTTCTGGGTGTTTCCGCGCCACCGCGCTGGCCTGGCGGATATTCCAACCCTGCCCCAGCCACGCTGGAACTTGTTGCCTTGGCGAAAGCCCCCATCGCGCCCGAACTTTCCATCCACCAGGGAGCGGGCGAGTTAACCACCCCCACCGGCGCTGCCATCATTGCTTCGCTAGCCCAGTTCCAGAGGCCGGCAATGACCGTGGAAGGCATCGGCGTAGGGTTGGGCAGCAAAGACCCGGAAGCCTTCCCCAACGTGGTCCGCATATGGGTTGGCGAGGTCGCCGAAAATCCGGCGCAATTCTCAGCCATTGGCCCGCGCCAACAGGGAATAGTGCTGTTGGAAACCAACCTGGATGATGTAACGGGTGAAGTATTGGGGTACGCTCAGGAGCGGCTTTTCGACCTCGGCGCCCTCGACGTTTGGCACACGCCTATTCAAATGAAGAAAAATCGGCCAGGGATTATCCTGTCCGCACTTTTACCACAAAGCCTGGAGCAAGCGGGGGTGGAGCTTATTCTCCGAGAGACGCCTACTTTGGGTGTGCGCAGCCGACCGGTAGAAAGGTATGCTGCGGAAAGACGGATCGAAACTTTGGAGACCGACCTGGGACAGATCCGAGTGAAGCTAAAGTACCTGGCCGGCGGGATCGTGGCTGCTGCCCCGGAATACGAAGATTGCCGGCGCATCGCACTGGAAAGTGACCGATCGCTAATGGAAATCTATCGGAAGGCGGAAACGGAAGCGCAGGCCAAATTTCTGACCTGAAATTGAAGCAGGCTGGGGCCCAGGACTGCTCCACTAATAGGATTGGAACAACTTCCCCCACTCGGTCTTCAGGGCTGAGTTGATGCGACCCTTGCCATGAGTATTAAGCCAGTATCCATTGTGGTATACGTTGGAGGCAAAGAAAGCCCACGCCGCAATCGGACTCCTCAGCAAAAAGTTCTCAAGGAATTTTAAGGGGCCCCAGTAAATCAGCTTCTGACCGCGGCTGGCAAAGGTATTTTCCACGCCAGAAAATCCCCAGTTGACACCAGTAATGTCCTCTCCCACCACGTCAATTTGCGACAGATCTCCACAACCGAGTCCCCGCTCGTGGGCCAGTCGGATGAATTTCAGGCTCATCGGGTCAAACCCCATCATGTGAGCGGCCACGGCGTCGATAGCCACCTGATCCGAGCTAGCCAGGAACCGATCCTTGATATGCCAGCGCATGGCGCGAGGGCCAGGGCCATCACCGGCAAAAGTCCCGTCCATGACGGCAAATAAGCCCGGGTGTATCTCCTGCTGTATGGCAAGCAGGTCCACAAGCGTCTCGTGAATCACCGAATGGGTCCAATGCCGCTTGCGATGCAGCAGGCCGCCAAAGGCATTCTTCATGGCGCCGGTCATCGTAGTGAAGACATGTGTCTTCATGGTAGGAAGCTGAATGATATTCTTGCCTGGGAAGATCTCGGGAATCTGGATGCCTTCAGGAAAAATATCGTCCAGGACCAGCATTTCCGCCCGCGGCTTGTAATCAATCCACACATTCGGCGGTGTATCGAGATGGACCGTCGGCAAGTTGTACTTATCCTGAACTGACTTGTGCTTGTTATTCTCCTCGCCCTCGAAAGAGTCCACCACCACCGTACCGTTGTGGGCGGCGATCAATTCCTGGTGTCCCAAGTTATGCAGGGCTCGAATTACACCTTCCAATTGCCAAGGGGTTGTGGAGCACCCCGGATACCAATGCTGCCATGAGATGTTTATTTTCAGAAGGGTTGCCAATTCAGGCGAAAGGACGCGTTCCACTCCTGCCAGGGACATGGCCTTGCCTACGTCCTCCAATACCGTCTCAGGCCTCGTAGCCACCACGGATACAACTGAGCGGCCACTTGGTTTAAATTCGTCAGTCCTGTCTGCCGTCCCTGGAAACGTTGTCAATTGCCGGGATTCCTGCATTGGATTACTCCGCCTGAATTTCCCCGTCTCTAGGGGCTACTGTTAAGCAGCAGTATTGCGCCGGCTGTCGCCAGCCATGCTACTACCGATAATACCATAGGCCAATCCCTGGCAATTAACTGTTCCGGGTACTCAGCTTCGTCGCTGATGTGAACCAGGTAAAGGAACCGGAACAGGCCGAATGCGACCAAGGGAATTGTCAGCAGCATCGCGTCGTTATCCGGCAAGTTGGCTGCTTCTATTGTGTAAAGGGCATAACTTACCAGAGCAGTGCCAGCAGAGATATTCAGAAGCTGACCCAAGAATGCCGTTGGGTAGTCTCGCAAGACAGGTCTTTGGGACTCGGGAGCTTCACCTGCCAGCCTCACCTCGGCGTAACGCCGGCCAATAACAATAAAGAGTGCCGCAGCGCCGGTTGTTGTGTAGAGCCAGGGGGAAGGGTCCACCCCAATAACCAGCGCTCCAACGACTGTCCTGATAACGTACCCACTGGCTACCAGCAGCACATCCACCAGCACCAGTCGCTTTAGCCCCAACGAATAGGACAGGTTTATAACCAGATAAAGCAGCCCGATTCCACCCAACAGTGGCTGAACCACGAACAAGACGCCCAGCCCCGCTATCAGGAGCGCCCCAAGAGCAAACATTGCGACCGGGACACTTACTTGACCTGATGCCAGAGGCCGTGATCGCTTTACCGGATGATTGCGGTCGGCCTCCTTGTCCTGGAGGTCGTTAAACAAATAAACAGCACCGGACAGGGCACAGAACGCAGCCGCCGCTACCGCCACTTTTGTGAGCAAGGCTGGCACCGCAGTTAGATCTGAAAGCGACCAGGCCAGGTTAACTGCAAAAAGAAAGGGGAGAAATACGAGGCCATTCTTTATCCACTGCCGAGGGCGCAGCGCACGGACTAATGGGAAGGGGCTAAAGGAAGAATCGTTGATGTTCCCATCACCGGGCAATCGCGACGGGCTACCCATTGCTTTGGCCCTCGCTACCGGTTTCAATGGCTGATCCGCCGGCCAAGGTTTTATTGCCAGCGTCGACTCCCTTCGCTGGTACCAACCAGTGCAGGCAAGCCCACGCCGCAAACCCAACGACCACGGCAAGCCACAAAGTCGCTACGCGTACCAGCAGGGTACCTGCCGCAGCCACGTCTCGTTCCGCGCCTGCCTGCTGAAGGAGAGTTACCATGGCGCCTTCGGTTCCTACCAAACCGCCAGGCAGTGTCGTGGCTGCACCCACAAGTACCGAGCCTGCATAAATGGGCAAGGACAAGAGCAGACCGACATCTGCGTCAAGGCCCTTCAGAATCACCCACAGGGCAATGCCTTCGCTTACCCACGCCAGAAAGGCCAGGACAGTAGCCACAAGAAGCGGGCACGGTCGGGACATCACCCGGATAGCCTGTTGTGCCTCGCGTATTTCGCCTACCCAGCGCCGAATTAAGCGCCAGCCAAAAACTCGATCAGTATGTCTTGTAGTAAGCAAGTAAACCAGGGCTCCCACCCCTGCCAGGGTAATCGCCAGAACCACTGAGACAGACGTGGGCACCAGAGCAAGGCCAACTAGCCCCATGAGCGCAACCGAAGCCAGGTCGGTCAAGCGCTCCATCAACACTACGGGGGCCGAGGAGGAAACTGCAACACCGGCCCGATCCCTAAGCGTGTAACTCTTTACCAATTCGCCCACTTTCCCTGGTGTAATGGTCATGGCCAGACCAATCAGGAAGGTAAGACTACTTAGGTGAAAGGGCACGACTAGGTTAAGAATCCTCAGGTAGTAGGCCCAACGCAGAAACCGCAAAAGATAGTTGAATAGTGCAAGCCCAAAGGCCAGACCCAAATGCGTCAAAGGAAAATCTACCAGGTGTTTCCAGACTTCTCGAAAGTCACCGTAGCCGGCGACCCCTGCAAAGACGAGACAGGTTAAGGCAAAAATCAGAAGCAGCTTCTTGCCGCGATTGCCCACGCTATTTGCCCATTTTGTTTATTTGGGCTGCCAGGTATCCGGCGCCAAATCCGTTATCAATGTTTACCGTAGCTACCCCTGGAGCACAACTGTTCAGCATGCCGAGCAACGCTGAAAGACCTTCATAACTGGCCCCGTAACCCACACTGGTTGGTACAGCTACCACAGGGGCTGATACCAGGCCCGCAACCACGCTGGCCAATGCTGCCTCCATGCCAGCCACCACTACTATTACCCGTGCTTCGCGCAATCGGTCCATTGAAGCAAGAAGCCGATGCAACCCCGCGACACCCACATCGTTGATTCTCTCGGGAGGACTACCCATCAATCTTGCCGTCAACGCTGCTTCTTCGGCAACCGGCAAGTCGGCTGTTCCCCCCGTAACTACCGTTACACCTTCGCGCACTGTCAACGGGTTTTCTCCAGGAACCTCTATGGCTCCTGCCAGACTATGGTAGATGGCCGCTGGCATCACACCGGCTACTGCATTAAAGGATTCTTGATCGGCCTTGGTGACCAGAACCGGAGATCCCCGGCCGGCCAGGGACTGGACAATACTGGCTATTTGTTGTGGTGACTTACCACGCCCAAGCACCACTTCCGGGAATCCGGTTCGCAGCGGACGGTGATGATCGATCTTGGCGAAATCAAGATCTTCATAGGGATAATCCCGCAGGTATTTCAGCAGGTCATCAACGCTGAGGTCGCCTCTCCTTAGCTCCTCAAGGCGTCGGCGCAATTCAGAAGTTGTCATGTGACTAAGAATTCCTACCTAAAATGAGAAAGGATTCTGGGCAATGATAGGCGGCGCATTTAAAAAGCGTCAAGGAGAGTAGGCCAGTGAATCTCGGCGTACTGACCGACGGCCGTTAGGAGCTTTGGGCAACGAGCTTAGGGAGGATTGCTTCCTCAATAGCAATCGCCAGACCGTCTTCTTCCACCGGAGGCGCCACATAATCAGCCAACGATTTCATTTCAGGCGGTGCGGAGGCCATTGCGATTCGATAACCGGCGACTTCAAGCATGGGCAAGTCGTTAAAGCTGTCCCCAGCGGCGATGAAGCACCTAGGCTCAGTGGAAAGAATGCTGGCAAGCTGCTGTGCAGCTTTTCCCTTGTGAACGCCAGCCGCCGTGAAGTCCACAGCCCACCAACCATTGTAGTGCAGATAGACTTTGACGACGTTGAGATCAGGTTCAACAGAAAACGTTGAGACCAGTTCATCAGCGTCGGATGCAGAAATATCCAAGGCAGATATCCTAGTAAGGTCCCAATGCCGGATCTGATCCCTGCTGGTGGAGTCACCTTCAGGATGGGTGGCAATGAACTCAATTCCCTGTTCCGATACCAGATCAATTATGTTTCGGGCCTGAACTTGAGGAAGATGGCTGTTCCAGATCAGCGTCCCACTAACAGGATCCAACAGAGTGGCGCCTCCGTTGCAGATCTGGGGCGCCGAGAGATTGAGTTGCCGAGCGTATTCGATGAGGTCCGAGGATCTGCGACCAGTAGCTATAGACACCGGAATATACTGGGAAACTTCACCGACGGCCTTAGCGACTCTCGGCGAAATAGTGTCCGTGACCATCAGGGTCCCATCCAGGTCTACCAGCATCGCGGAAAACGACATCATAAGTTTGCTCTCGCCACTCCTGCCAATCTACTCCTGCATTACAGAAATAGCTCCAGTCACCAATTTTTTTCGGCCCAAACTCGGACGGGCACTAAATGGTCTCTTGCGCTTCTCTTTCAGCTTCAACCTGGGCACGTTGTTGTTCCCTAAGCGCAGAATACATCGCCCCCATAGTGCTCATGCTACCCGTGTAGAGAGTGAATATACCGGCTCCAAGCCAAGCCAGTACCTTAACCCGAGAGTCTTCAAACAGAGCAGTGACCGTAAACGCCATTGTCACCAGAATCATCGCCATTGCGAGCCCCAGGAGCGAACCAAAAATCAGTCCGTGCAACGCGTAATGCCGTCCCGGATTGGGGGCGTACTGAATACCCCAATAGCCGGCGAAGAAGGGTCCGGCAGGAGCCAGAACGAAGTGGGCAATAGGTATCAGGAAACACCCTACGATAATGGCCAGCCCGACCAGAACTCCCACTAGCATTTCAACCTCGGGGTTATCATCTCTCAGTTAGCGGGGCTGATTTTAGCACAGCCATCGCAGTTTGTGATGCAAGATTTTCCCTTCCCCGTTGTACTAGTTGGTGCTATAATTTGTTGTGTTGTTGCGGTTTGGAGGTAAACGTCATGAAAATCCCGATGAAAGTTGACTATGGCGTCCGGGCCCTGGTAGAGTTGGCAATGCACCACGGCAATGGTCCGGTGCCGACCTCTGAAATCGCTTCCAAGCAGGGGATTCCCGAGTCCTACCTGGTTCAGCTTATGTCCACTCTGAACCACTGCGGGTACGTTCAGAGTCGTCGCGGCCCCCAGGGTGGCCATTCATTAGCAATGGATCCGTCCGACATAAACTTACACATGATAATGACTACGCTGGACGGCAACAGTTCTCCACTGGACTGCCTGACTTATGTTTCGGACTGTATTTTTGCAGATTCTTGCGCCCAGCAGGAAATTTGGAAGTCCGTTGAAGAAGCGATTGAAAGTGTGTTGGCCAACATTACCCTTGAACATCTGGCCAGGCGCCAGGAGTACCTCTCCGCACAGGGCGTATAGTCTTGAGGGGCAAGCTGAAAAGGTTTCAAGAGCCTATCGCCCACACTATGGCGGCACCTGTACTTTCGAAGGATCAAGCTTGCTTGACAACCCATTGTCCCAAAGCTAGTCTCTAGCTAGACGATGAACGAGCACGAGTTAGAACAGAATCAGAATTGCACTTGTCCCCTTACATAGGGGGTAGGCTTTCAACAGCAACAGGAGCCTGCACCCGCCCAAAGTGGGCGACCCATAGTGGGTGCGGGCTTTTTCTTCGCCTGCATGCAAGAGAATACCTTTACTCGACAAGTATATGAAATTACGGGACAAAATGGCAGACTCATACTAGGTTGGTGACCCAGTACAACAGTTGCCATATCGCAACAATAGGAGGAACAAGTCCTTATGACTCAACAACCTCTCGCCCTGACGCCCGAACAAGTCAAGCGCTATAGCCGGCACATCATAATGGGAGACGTCGGCAGTGCGGGACAACGCAAATTGATGCAATCGAAGGCCTTGATAGTGGGAGCCGGTGGACTGGGTTCCCCTTCGGCTATTTATCTGGCACTGGCCGGAGTGGGAACGGTAGGCATTGTGGACTTCGACGTCGTGGAAATATCGAATCTGCAACGTCAGATCCTTCACCACTCCAGCGATATTGGTCGGCCCAAGCTTCAGTCGGCCATCGACAACATCCACGCCTACAATCCTGACGTGACTGTGGTTCCCCACGAAGTACGGCTTGAGTCCGACAACGCCATGGAGATCATCAGCCAATACGACCTGGTGATTAATGGCGCGGACAATTTTGCCACCAGGTATCTGGTTAACGATGCCTGCTATTTACTGAACAAGCCGTTGGTCGATGGAAGCATACTCATCTTTGACGGCCAGTCTACGGTGTTCCTGCCCGGTCAGGGCTGCTACCGTTGCCTCTTCCCATCGCCGCCCCCGCCAGGTATGGTTCCAAACTGTGCCGAGGCCGGCGTGTTGGGCGCGCTTACCGGACTGGTGGGAAGCATCCAGGCAACCGAGGCGCTCAAATACTTTTTGGGCATCGGTGAAAGCCTGTGCTCCAGGCTGCTACTGATTGACGCATTGAGCATGACGTTCCGTGAGGTCAAATTGAAGCGGAATCCAGCGTGCCCGCTCTGCGGTGACAACCCGACTGTCACAGAATTGATAGATTACGAGATATTCTGTGGTGTGGCTGCCCCGGAAGTGGCCGGCGTTGCCGACAACTAGGGCGGAGAGATAACAACCCGAACGTGGCGATATAGGCAGGTTTAAGCGAAAATTATGGGTTGTCGGCGGGCATACAAGGGTATTTTGGCCACCATTGGCAACACGCCAATGGTGGAGTTGCAAAGGCTTAGTCCCAAGCCTGAAGTGTGTATATTTGCCAAGCTGGAGGGGCAGAACCCCACAGGAAGTGTCAAAGATCGCATTGCCCTGAACATGATTGAGCGGGCTGAGGCGAACGGTGAAGTCTCTTCTAACCGGACTATCCTTGAGCCTACCAGTGGGAACACCGGCATTTCTCTGGCCATGATCGGAATGCTAAAGGGATACAAAGTTACGGTGGTCATGCCCGAGAATGTCAGCGAAGAACGAAGCCAACTGCTCCATGCTTATGGCGCCCAGATCATTTTTTCTGACGGGGAGAAGGGAAGCAACGGGTCCATAGAAGTTGCCCAGGATCTGGCAGCTAAGAACCCGCACGATTACTTGATGATGTACCAGTACGGAAATAGTGGGAACCCGGACGCCCACTATGAAACCACCGGGCCGGAAATAATGGAAGCTGTTCCTGACGTAGATACTTTCGTGGCCGGCCTTGGAACCGGCGGCACCCTTATGGGCGTGGCACGCAGCCTGCGGGAACACAATCCCGACGTGAGAATCGTCGCCGTAGCCCCCGAACCTGACGACTTCATTTCGGGATTGCGACGCCTGGAAGATGGGTATATACCCCCGATTTTGGATATCAACATGCTGGATGCCAGGCTACTGGTTGGAAGTTTTCCAGCATTCCGGACCACCAAGGAGTTGTTGCATAAGGAAGGGATATTCGCCGGTGTTTCGTCAGGGTCAGTAGTGCACGGCGCCATCCGCCAGGCAGAGCGCATGGAAAGCGGTAATGTCGTGTGCCTCTTGGCCGACGGCGGATGGAAATACCTCAGCACCAGCCTCTGGACCAAGGACTATGACCAACTGGAGCAGGATGTGCAAGGCAAGATTTGGTGGTAAGCCCCTACGGCCTCACAAACCACGAAGCTGTATCGAGGTCTGACGGTTTACTTGGGCGACGAAATAGCACGAATAAGGCTGATAAACAGGTGCGGATAGGTATCCCGCACCTGTTTTGTTTTAATGAGAGCAACTCTGGTCTTACTGCCCCACAGACAGAAATAAACTAACCGCAGCGACGGCGAGGTCTGGGGGCTATGCTGGACTAGGCAGGGCAATCGCATTTTACTGGGATAGGACCCTAATGAGATATTCATAGTCCCAGCCAGCCTTTTTGCGCTTGGCTTTGATCCCGACTTTAGCGGTCTGTTGCTGTTGCAGCAGATTCAAAGCTAAACGGCGTAGCACGGCCAGGTTCTGGTCGGCATGGCCTGATCTGACCCGGCTGTGGTCCTGGTCAAAGGCCATGTCCAGCACCCAGTGCAGGCCGTTCTCTATGCCCCAGTGGTCTCGGGTGGCCCTCAGCAAAGAGGCCGCCTAGGTTGGGTGGCTGCAGGTGTAGTAGCGGACTTCGTCTGCTGCTTCCTCCGGTGCCTTCCCGTCAGATTCTTTCCCGTCAGATTCTTTACAGTATTCTCTACGATAGCTGATCCTCGCCACTCCGCTCAGCTTGGCCCACTGTCCAGTGGGGTCCACATAGGCCAGTTCTTCGGGGTCAGTAATCACCCAGCAGCGCCGCCGCTCTCCACGACCATGGTCCCGACCCACCTGTTCCTGGAAGCTATGGGCCACTTGGTCGAAGCCTTCCCGCTCCCAGCACGCAAATACGTCCTTGATGTTCTGGTGCAGTTCTCCCTGGTTGGCCTTCACCGCCAGCAGGTACTCGGCCCCGCCGTCCACAATCTGCTGGGCGATGTTCTTCTGACACCCCATGGCGTCAATGGTGACCAGACATCCCGGTAAATCCAGCAGTTGCAGCAGTTCCGGAATCGCCGTGATCTCGTTGGAATGGGCTGCCGTGGGGGTCTGACCCAATACCATCCGGTTCTCGGTGGCCCAGGCACTCACCAGGTGCAGGGCCCCTCGGCCATTGCTCCGGTCATGGCAACCTCGCAGGGTCTTGCCATCAATGGCCACCACTTCTCCCTGGACCAGTTGGCTCACCGAAGCCACCCACTGGCTGAAACAGGTAGCAAACTGTTCCGGGTCCAGCATGCCGAATACCCGACCAAAGGTGTCGTGAGAGGGAATCCCGTTGGGCAGCTTCAGAAACCGGTCAAACCATTCCCGCTTGGCCTTGCCAAACTCCTCGATCTCCACCCAGTTGTCTGCTCCACAGAGGACGGCGCACAAGGCTATCATGATGATGTCCAGCAACTCGTGCAGCTTGGCACATCCCCTTCTGGGATCCGCCTGGGATCCGCCAACTCCCCAAAATGCTCCGTTATAGGATTCAACCCTTCGCCCAATTCCACCTCACAACACCTCCCACCACTTCTTCTCTTTCCTTACCTTACTATTTCCCTTGCTCCTAATTCAAAATGCGATTGCCCTGGCTGGACCAGGCCCGAAGTTGAAAGCAATTGGGGTCAATGTTATACTAGGGCAGTGCTTTTTAAAGGTAGCGGGGTTAACCCGCTTTCTTGTTAATTGGCACACAGTCTGTTTGGCGATAGCCTCATCCAGCTTCAAATTGGGAGAATGGCAGTGAAGAGCGACTTTTTGATAGCGCTGACTCAGTTGGCCGCCGAACGTCATTTGCCCAAGGAGCAGGTGCTCCAGGCAATAGAAGTAGCATTGGCATCTGCATTCAAGAAAGATAATCCAGTAGCTGGGCAAAACATCACCGTTACCCTGAATCCAAATACCGGTGACGTGAGCGTATTTGCTCTTAAGACTGTAGTTGAAGATGTAGAGGATACATCCCGCGAAATATCCCTCCAGGATGCTATGGCCTTTAAGCGGAGCGCGGCGATTGGTGACGAGATCGCTGCGGCAGAACCCCTTCCTCATAACGCCAGCCGCATAGCCGCTCAGACCGCCAAACAGGTGGTTTTGCAGCGTCTGCGGGAAGCGGAGAGGGAGTTGCTGTACGAGGAGTTCCTGCAGCATCGCCAGGATATTATTACCGGTATTGTGGAACAACTGGAACCTAACCGCAGCATTGTATTGGACATGGGACGCGCCCAAGCCGTAATGCCCGCAGACGAGCAGGTCCCGACGGAGAGATATAAGAAGGGACAGCGGATAAAGGTTTTTGTTCTGGACGTGCGCAATGGCGCCAAGGGACCCGAGATACTGGTGTCCCGCAGCGACCGGAACATGTTGAAGCGCCTCTTCGAAATTGAGGTGCCCGAGGTATATAACGGCACCGTGGAAATCAAGGCCATTTCCAGGGATGCGGGATTCAGGAGCAAGGTAGCCGTTCATTCTACACAAGATGGTGTGGACCCGGTAGGTGCCTGCATCGGCCTACGTGGCAATCGCATTCAGAGCATTGTTAATGAACTGCAGGGTGAGAAAATTGACGTAGTTCCCTGGGAGGCGGATCCCAGAGCCTTTATTGCTAAATCAGTTAGTCCGTCCGAGGTAGTCCATGTCGAACTGGATGCACCGGAGCAAACCGCGATAGTAGTTGTACCTGACAGGCAACTGTCCCTGGCCATAGGGAAAGAAGGTCAGAATGCCCGTCTCGCGGCTCGATTGGTTGGATGGCGTCTGGATATCAAAGGCCTGACCGAATGGGAAGAAATTAAAGAGACTCGCCAGCGGGAGTTGGAGGAAAGAAGTCGGCTAGCAGCAATTGAGGCTGCGGCCGCGGCCGCGGAAGTTGCCGCAGAGTCTGAAGCAGAAGCTTTGGAAGCTGTCGCAGAGGCGGAAGCGATCATTGCCGACACAGATCCGGCTGAAACTAGCCAGGAAACTGTTGCCGCATCCGCTTTGGAAGAAGCTCCTTCTGTTGCTGAAGAGTCAGATGCAACTGCAATCGCAGAAGTCGAAGTTATTGACGAAGAGGCTCTTCTGGAAGCTTTGATTCGTGATGAAGAGGAAGTCGAAGGTGCAATCGCTGAGGATAGCGACAGCCTGAGTGTTGACGCTTTGGCTTCTTTCACCCTTGACGGTGTAATGGAAGAGGACGACGAAGAGGCCGAGGAAGAGGAACTCTTTCCTGATTTGCCCGAAGTACCTATCCTTACACCTGATGCCGGTAAGATTCGCTTCGCCGAAGACCTAGTCGGCGAAAGTCGGGGCGGCGGGCGCGGCGGGCGGCGGCGTAATACCGGTGGAGGCGCGGGCCGAGGAGCCCGTCGTGGCGGCGGCAGGTAATATCAGCCTCCTCTTTTGAGCGATTCTTGCTCTTTGCCAGGGAAGGAGGCTGGAGTTGGCTAAAGCCAGGCACGTTCCCGAACGCCGGTGCGTCGCTTGCGGGCAGCGAGCACCAAAACGTCACTTGACCCGCATCGTACGTACCCCAAAAGGCACCGTTAGCCCCGATGACTCTGGAAAGTCGTCGGGCCGAGGTGCTTATCTGTGCAACAATACGCAGTGTTGGGAAAACGGCATTCGCAAGGGAAGCTTGGAGCGGAGCTTGCAAGTTGGCATCGACCAACAGGACCGAGAAGTACTTTTGCATTATTTTCAGGAACGGGTGGACAAGGCGACTTCCGTGGAGGGATGAAATGACTACTACCGATGGACAGACGCGAAGTGGCCGTAGAGGCCCTTCCCGAACACTGGTGTTGCCGCAAACTTTGACAGTGAAACACCTTTCAGAACTGGTGGACCAAAGCCCTGTAGATGTTATCAAGCAATTGATGCGTAACGGGATCATGGTGTCTATGAACCAGGTGATCGACCACGAGGTCGCTTCCCTGGTAACAGCAGCATACGGCATTCGTACCCGAGTAGCGGAACAGGTGGCAGAGACCGGGGCACTGAATAGTTCAACTGCTGGAGCAACAGGCAATGCAGAAGAGCAAAATGGCCTCGAGGCCAGGCCACCAGTGGTAACCATTCTAGGGCACGTTGACCACGGAAAAACAAGCCTGCTTGATTCCATTCGGAATGCCCACGTCGCCGACCGGGAAATTGGCGGCATAACCCAACATATCGGCGCATACCAGGTCGATTACGAGGGACAGAAGATAACCTTTCTGGACACTCCCGGTCACGAAGCTTTCACCTCAATTCGGTCCAGAGGAGCTCGAGTAACTGATATTGC
This sequence comes from Dehalococcoidia bacterium, assembly GCA_965215975.1. Lineage (GTDB taxonomy): Bacteria > Chloroflexota > Dehalococcoidia > Lucifugimonadales > UBA3495 > Bin22. The sequence continues at coordinate 3,563,989 of OZ244136.1, forward strand.
AATCTTGGTAGTTGCTGCCGACGATGGCATAATGCCGCAAACCGAAGAGGCTATAGACCACGCCCGTGCGGCGGAAGTGCCTATAGTTGTAGCGATCAACAAGATGGACCTGCCGGGAGCGGACCCAGAGCGGGTAAAGCGCCAGTTGAGCCAGCACAATTTGCTGGTTGAAGATTGGGGCGGTGACATCATTTCAGTTCCAGTTTCTGCGCGTACCGGAGAAGGCATAAATGAACTGTTGGAAAACCTTCTGATAGTTGCCGAAATATCGGAATTGAAGGCGAATCCCCACAGGCCAGCCAGCGGCGTGGTAATTGAAGCCAAATTGGATCGCAAGAGGGGCCCCATGGCCACCGTGTTAGTGCAAAGTGGCACCTTGAGCGTGGGTGACCACGTTGTTGCCGGCACATCGTGGGGCCGGGTCAAGGCCATCACTAATGATCGAGGAAGTACAATCAAGGAAGTCGTCCCCGGGGCACCGGCGGAACTTCTAGGCTTTGGTGCATTGCCCGAAGCGGGCGACGTCATGACTGTCATGCCCAATGAGAAAACCGCTCGGGCTCTGGCTCAGGAAAGGGAACGCGCCAAGGCCAGTCAACAATCTCAGGGGCGGGCCCTGACGTTGGAAGAAGTCGTCAAGCAGATTGACGCCGGCGACATTAAGGAGTTGAACCTCGTATTAAAGGCGGATGTCCAGGGCAGCGTAGAGGCAGTGCGGCAGTCCCTCGAGCGGCTCACTGAGGCCGAAGCACGGGTGCGAATTTTACACGCAGGCAGCGGGAACGTCACCGAGTCGGATATCCTTCTGGCAAGCGCTTCTGACGCCATCATAGTCGGCTTCTCAGTTGGCAATGCGATAGGCGTCGAGAGAGTCGCCGAGCGAATGGGTGTGGAAATTCGCCATTACGGCATCATTTACCAGATGATTGATGACATCAGACTAGCTCTGCACGGTATGCTTGAACCCGCATACACTGACGTTATCATCGGACAGGCCGAAGTCCGCGAAATATTCGCTTCTCGGCGGAGTGTAAAGATTGCCGGCTGCCGAGTTGTGGACGGCAGAATACCCAGAGGGGCTTCCATAAGGGTGCTACGAGAGGGTGAAGTCCTTGAGGAAACTAATATCGCCAGTCTCCGGCACTTCCGTGATGAAGCCAACGAGGTTACCAACGGCATGGACTGCGGTATTTTGCTCGAAGACTACTATGATTTCGAGATCGGAGACATCCTTCAGGCTCACCGACAGGAAAGAAGCCAGCGCTAAATCTTCTACTTGAACTTTAGCTGCCCGCTTAAGACAGTCTCTTAAGCTAAATCCTTTCTTTTGAGCCAACCTTGAGCCCTGGAGAATTGTATGTCCCGCCGTGCCGACCGAATCAACGGATTGCTGCGCCAGGAAATAAGCGTCCTGCTGTCCAGAGAAATCAAAGACCCCCGCCTGAGCGGGGTTATCAGCATAATCCAAGTCGAGACAACCTCCGACCTGCGCAATGCCCATGTGTACGTGAGTGTAATGGGCGACGAGGACACCAAGAGCGCGGCTCTGGATGGAATAAAGTCAGCGGCCACATTTCTCCGGCGGTCCCTGCGAGACCGTCTCAAGCTGCGGTATGTGCCTTTCCTCAAGTTCTCTTTAGATGAAAGTATTGAGGACGCAGATACACTCCTGCGCATGATGGACAGCTTTCAGGACGATGCGCAGCCTCAAACTGACACTGAATACCTGCCCACATACTCGGGTCCCCTGTCATTCTCACACCGGGGTTAGCTGACGTTGCTCCAGAGCCAGCCCATGACACCACGCCAATCGGCATCCGCCGTTAACGGCTTCCTCAATTTGTACAAACCCGTAGGCATAACCTCGATGGATGCTCTGCGCCAGGTCAAGCGCATTACAGGCCAGCGCAAGAAGGTTGGACACGCCGGAACCATGGATCCTCTGGCCAGGGGTGTACTGCCGGTATGCTTTGGGCAGGCTACCAGATTGATGGAGTACGCGTTCGATGGAGTCAAGAAATATCGGATGCAAGTCAGGTTAGGAGCCACAACTCAAACTTATGATGCGGAAGGCGATGTCACTGAAGTTCGGGATCCTAATTATGTTACCCCGAAAGACCTGGAAGCCGCCTTTCTGCCCTTCATTGGCTCCGTAGAGCAAAAGCCTCCCATGTTCAGCGCCGTAAAGGTGGCCGGACAGAGACTTTACAAGCTGGCGCGGCGGGGCATTGAAGTAGAAAGGGAGCCTCGGATCGTCGACATATTTGACATTCGCCTATTGGACTTTAACCTCCCCAGCATAACGGTCGACGTGGAGTGTGGGCGCGGAGTCTATATGAGGACCCTGGCCCACGACTTGGGGCTTGCCTTGGGATGCGGCGGTTACGTAACTGACTTGGAGCGTCAGTCTTGTGCCGGATTCGAATCCACTGAAGGTGTTACTCCTGAGGGACTGGCAATTGCCGCCGAGGAATCCGCTGAAAACGCTGGCTGGTTATCCTATTTGCACCCCATAGACCAAGTTCTTCGTTCCCTGAGGGCCATTACCGTGAGCGGGTTCATAGAAAGAGCCCTGGGCAACGGCCAGAGTGTTGCGGCAGGCGGACTACCTTTCGAGGCCGGTTACTTGGAGCAGGTCCGAGTCTATGCCGAAGATGGCAGGTTGCTTGCAATTGCCCGGTTCGATCGGGCAGGAAATGCCTGGCAACCCTTCAAGGTATTCCAGGGGCTTGAGCCCTCTCCCTTTGCCTCGGATAGCTTAAGCTTGGCATAAGCAGTCATGAACAGCTTCTAGTTGAAGTCCCATTTGCTAGATGGTATTTGACACGGATTCACCCTGAAACGGGCCAATTTCGGCGAATATTTCAGATAGCGGCCACATACGCCTTGACAAACCCTCCTACCTTTTTGTATTACATAATCTAGCAGAAACTTTTGCTCCTTTCTCAATCGTATTATTCCCTTTCGGGATTAGCATTTCTAATAGAGGGGCTAGGCCGACTGCTTCACAATTGTCCGACTCGCAATGCCAAAAAGGGCGACAGGGAACGGACCGGATACCAACTTCGCTTTGGGTATACCAAATAAAGAATGGAGGAAGAGGAGGATGGAGGCTTATTGCTTCAAGTGCCGCAGCAAGCGGGAGATCAACAACCCCGAAGAGGTAACCCTGAAAAACGGGCGACCTGCCACACATGGCACTTGCCCTGAATGTGGCACCAAGGTATTTCGTATCGGCAAGTCCGGCTAAATGGCTGGTACGCGGGGGAAACCTTCGTTGGTTTCTACTGAAACGAACTAACTGCCTTTTAGGCAGGCTTAAATCGTGTGAAGCGGTAATCGGTCAGCAGGTTCTGTGAAGGCGCAACATCCATGTGGGAAGGTTGCGCCTTCAGTTTTTGGGAATAGTAGAGGGTTAGCTGTCACTCTCTTATAGTGTTTCTATTGTGGGCAGCGAGGACGGCTTTACGCGCAAGCAAGTCTTTAGGGGGACCCTTTGGAAGTTCGGGGACAAGCGTTGGACACATGCCAAAGATGCTGCAAAGAATTGAATGGCTCTTTGTCATTTTCTTTTAGTGCAAGGGCCGCAAAACCCCTCGGGGCAAATGCCTCGGGGCCTGCCCCAACAATAAAGTGCCTCTCCTGTTCCCTCTTGCACTTGCCCATGCTGAAGAGATCCGCGATAGCAGCCCTAGTTGTCGGGACTATCTTGACTCTGCTAAACCAGGGAGATCTGTTACTTTCCTTGCAATGGAGTGCTGCCTTGTACTGGAAGATCCCTCTGACCTACTGCGTGCCTTTCCTGGTTGCTACTTACGGCGCCTTAACCAACAGCCGCCGGTAGCAAGTGAACGCCCTGCCAGTAAGAACCGGCAGGGCGTTCAACTGTTTACCTGACTAAAAACTACCTAGCCAAACTTCCTGATTACACTGACTACCTTGCCCCGAATTTCAACGTTGCCAGCGGAACAATATATAGGCTCCATGGTGGAATTGGCGGGCTGGAGGCGAACTTGACCACCTTCAGGGTAGTATTTCTTTAAGGTGGCCTCTTCCTCTTCCTTCAACCATGCCACCACCATCTCGCCCTGCTCGGCAATCTGTGACGGCTTGATTATTACCACATCTCCATCATCGATAAGAGCGTCGATCATTGACTGCCCCTGTACCTCGAGGGCATAGAGACGCCCGTATCGCCTTGACAATTCTGGCGCCACTTCTATCGTGTCAAACTCCCGACTTGAGGCGCTGGCCTCGGAAGAGAAGGCAGGCAGCGGCGCCCCCGCAGCTATTCGCCCTACTATCTGTACCTTGGGAACCGAATTCATCGGCTGGCCCGAATCGTCAAGCAGTTCGATGCCGCGGGCCACGTCCGGACGGCGATTCAAGTACCCGTCCCTGTCCAACAGTCGGAGATTGTAATCCACCACCGACGTAGAACTTATTTCGCAAGCCTTCTGAATATCCCGGACCGTCGGTGGAAGCCCGTTGTCTTCGATGAAGGTCTGAATGAAATCCAATATCCGTTTCTGACTAGGTTTAAGCTTCTTGTTCGGCGTCATAATGCACCTTTAAAACGTTTGTTCTTAAAGGCTATCAAGTCAGACCACTTATGTCAAATACGGTTTGTCAGAAAAATATCCGGTTGGCAGGGAACCATCTCCATCAAAGCTCAATCGGAAGCCAACTCATTGCCAATTCATGAAATACCAGGACGCCAAAAGGGCGCGAGACAATCGCTCGCGCCCTGGCATTTCTTAACCCTGTTTTCCCTGGTGTTAATTCTGCAGCTGGTTCAACCGCGCAGCCAGCCTGGCTTTTCGTCGGGAGGTGTTATTCCTGTGAAAGACCCCTTTCTTCGCCGCCTTGTCCAAAAGGCTTATTGCTTGACGAATCGCTGGCTCCGCCGCCTCAGTGTCCCCCGACGTAACTGCCCGGCGGGCCACTGCAATAGCGGTACGAGTCGTACGCCGAACGCTCTGGTTTCGGCGATAGCGTTTCACTGATTGGCGAGCAGCCTTCTTAGCTGGCAAGTGATTCCTCCCGTTCTGTTTGTTCAGATCTATGCCGGTTTTGAGTCCCGCTATTATACGGCATCAGGTAATTTTTTCCAACCGGCGCCGCTGCGATCATCGCGGCGGGCGCTTCCGATCCGGTTAGAATCTAAATGTCCAGGTTCCTTACGCTGCGGGCGTGGGACTGGATGAAACTCTTCCTTGGCCCCACTGCTTCGCTCATCAGCGTAGTGAAAACATCCTCCACTTCGATCATGTCCTCAATTTTCACCTGAAGCATCTGGCGACTGTCCGGATTCATGGTTGTTTCCCACAACTGCTCGGGATTCATTTCACCCAAGCCCTTGTAACGCTGCACCTGGACACTGCGTCGCCCGTCCAGCTTTCCCAAGATGGTTTCTTTATCTTCTTCCGAATAAACATACTGGGGAGCGCTGCGACCGGCCTGTATGCGATACAGCGGTGGTTGAGCGATGTAGAGGTAACCGAAGTCTATCAAGCCCAACATTCTCCGGAAAAAGAAGGTCAACACCAAGGTTCGGATGTGAGAACCGTCCACGTCGGCATCGGTCATGATAATGATCTTATGGTACCGCACCTTGGCGGGGGCGAACTCTTCTCCCTCGCCCGCGCCCACGGCGGCAATAATGGATCGAATTTCCTCGTGTCCGAGGATCTTGTCAGGCTGCTGAAGTACCCGTTCGACGTTCAGGATCTTTCCTTTCAGGGGCAGAATGGCCTGGAAGCTCCTGTCGCGTCCCATTTTTGCTGACCCGCCGGCAGACTCACCCTCGACGATGTAGAGTTCCGACTTGGCTGGGTCCCTTTCCGCGCAGTCGGCGAGTTTGCCGGGCAAAGACGTACCATCCAGGGCATTCTTGCGAATTACCAGTTCCCGGGCCTTTTTGGCAGCTTCCCTGGCACGTTGCGAGGTCATGCACTTATCAACGATCTGCTTGCCCTCAGTTGGGTGCTCTTCCAGGTAGCGGCTGAGCCCTTCACTCACAACCGAGTCCACTACACTGCGGACCTCTGCGTTACCCAGCTTGGTTTTGGTCTGTCCCTCAAATTGAGGGTTGGTCAGCTTGACGCTGATTACGGCAGCCAAGCCCTCTCTAACGTCCTCGCCAGCCAGATTCGGCTGGTCGTCCTTGATGAACCCCTTCCGCTTGGTGTAATCATTTATCACCCTGGTCAGGGCAGTACGGAAACCGGTCAAGTGGCTTCCGCCTTCCTGGGTATTAATGCAGTTTGCGAAGGATATTACCGACTCTGTAAAGCTGTCATTGTATTGAATGGCGACCTCTACCGACGTCTCATCCATTGTCTTTTCGAAGTAAAAGGGCGCTTGCTGAAAGACTCGCCGGTGCTTGTTGATGTTGCGGACCAGATTTGCGATGCCACCATCAAAGTAATAGGTCCGTTCGATGTCGCCTTTCCGCTGGCTATTGTGCCAATAGCTAACAAACCGGATCTCCAGCCCCTTGTTTAGATAAGCGATCTCCTTGAAGTGGCCGATGAGAACATCAAAATCGTACTCAATTTCGGGGAAGATCTCCGGGTCTGGCCTGAAGGAAATAGTAGTGCCGTGCCGGGGAGTGCGTTTCCCCTTCATGACATCGCAGGTGGGAATACCCTGTGAGTACTCCTGATGATGTACATAGCCGTCCCGGTGCACTTCCGCCTTCAGGTACGACGACAAACCGTTAACCACTGATCCACCCACTCCATGTAGACCGCCGGTCACCTTGTAGGCGCCACCGCCAAATTTGCCGCCGGCGTGTAGGGTGGTCATTACGGTTTCCAGGCCGGACTTGCCCGTGGTGGGATGGGTGTCAACCGGTATGCCCCTTCCGTCGTCAATAATGGATATTAGTCCATCTTCCCCTAGAGTCAGGTCCACACGAGTGCAAAAGCCCGCCATTGCCTCATCGACAGCGTTATCGAGAATCTCGTAAATGAGATGATGTAGGCCTCTCTGATCGGTACTTCCAATATACATGCCTGGGCGAACGCGAACCGCTTCGAGCCCCTCAAGGACTTGGATATCCTTGGCGGTATATTCACCTTCTACTTCGGCAACAGTTAAAGCATTGGCAACAGCTTGACTATTGATCTCGGAGACAATTGGGGGCAGCTCTGGAGTAGCATTTTCCTGGTCGGCCATTAAACGTCCTTGCATATGTGTACCAATCCCCTAGTTAGAATCGACTTACGCTTGAGCTTTCGGAACAACCGGCGCGGGCCACAGGAAAGAGCGAACCCATGGCGGTGCCAGCAAAAGAATTCCGAAAATCGGTGCCGAAAGAAACCGGAGCGGACAAGTGCGGGGGTACTACCTGTCGAATGGTGAAAATCGGCCGTGGATGGTGGTTTGAAACTTCCTTACATTATACCAGATTCGTAGCTAAAATGCCCGTTCACAGCTAGGCTAGTTAAGAGGCATGGGTTCCGAGGCAATTTGGTGGCGGCCCATCAAAGCAGCCACGAACTCTTGAGCCCCAATGCCCCTGCAAGAACTAAATTCTCCCAGTTACGGGTACTCGCTCGACGCTCCGCTTGGGGGGTTACGCACTGCAGACCTATTGCCCCGAAAAATAGAACTGCCCGCTCCGGTAGCTGTCCAGAGCGAACTTCACGGCTTCAAACAATGGGTGGGGCAAATCGTCCAGGGGAAACCAGCCTGAGAGGGTAAAAGCATCAGGCTCCGCCAAGACCGGCTCCTGGCCACCTATATCTCCGAGGAACTCAACATCCACGTAATGCCGGTCATAGGCCATGATGTTGCTGAGGCAGAGGAATTGCAGGTCCCCCACTACCACGCCTAACTCCTCAAGGGCCTCCCTGCGCGCACATTCTTCCAGGGTTTCACCCCATTCCAGGTGCCCGCCCGCTGAAGCCCAGGTATCCTCCCCATGGGAACCCTGACGCTTGGCCAAGAACACCCTGTCTCCCCGCACAAACACCACACCAACCCCGACAAGCGGCCTTGCCCTTTCCTGCGTCACTGCTACAGTATACACATATGAAATGACTTGTTAAAGGCATTCAGCTTCAGATATGAACCAATGCAATATTGCCCCTCCTCTTGGTAGCGTGCTAGACTTGCCCGGGTGTTGGTTGCGAAAATCGTAACCTCCTTTCCAGTCCTAACTTGAGAGATTTTCTCCACTAATAGGAAATGATTTATGGTTTCAAGAGACGAGCCCACTGCCACGGAGAAGGGCACAATTTTGTCGGGAATGCGCCCAACCGGAAGGCTGCATCTCGGCAACTATTTGGGCGCACTGGAAAACTGGGTAAAGCTCCAGGAAGACTACCGGTGCATTTACAGCATTGTTGACATCCACGCCCTCACAACCATCGAGGACCCTGGTGATGTGAGCAACATCCAGCCCAACATTCATGAAATGGCCTTGGACTGGCTGGCTGCCGGTGTTGACCCCGAACAGAGCACAGTCTTTATTCAATCCCACGTGCCCGAAGTCATGACCCTGCACACGCTGCTGAGCATGGTCACACCTCTCGGGTGGCTGATGCGCGTGCCCACTTTCAAAGAGAAAGTACGGCAAATGGACGAAACGGAAGAAAGCGTTAACTACGGGTTGGTGGGCTATCCGGTCCTGCAAACTGCGGATATCATTATCTACAAAGCTGACACCGTCCCCGTAGGCCAGGACCAACTTCCTCACCTTGAACTAGCGCGGGAAATAGTTCGTCGCTTCAACCACCGTTTTGGCGACACCTTCCCAGAACCGCAGGCCAAGTTGACCGAGGCGCCCCTGATCCTGGGGTTGGAGGGTCAGCAAAAGATGAGCAAGTCCCTCGACAACCACATTGACCTGGCATCCACGCCGGAAGAAACCACTCAACGAGTTATGACCGCCTTTACAGATCCGCAGCGTTTGCGCCGCAGCGATCCGGGGCGGCCTGAAGTCTGTAACGTCTACTCGCTGCACAAGCTATTTAGTGCGGCCGATGAAGTAGGACAGGTATACGAGGAGTGTACGTCAGCGCAAAGGGGCTGCGTGGACTGTAAACGCCACCTGTCCGGCAGCGTCAACGCCTTCCTGGAGCCTCTGAGAGAACGGAGAAGGGAGTTGGAGGAGCAGCCTGATTACGTCAAGGAAGTGCTCTCGGAGGGCGGCAAGAGGGCCCGTTCCATTGCCCGAGAGACCATTGCCGAGGTGTACGAAAAGATGGGGTTGGGCCAGCCTGTATAGGTGGCCCTAACTTGACAGCCATCACGAAGGATCCTGAACTACGGATCTCCTGGTTTCTCCAGGTAAAAGGAAGTCGGATGAATCGATCTGAAATGGAAGCTATCCCGCCTTCAAGCAGCGGTAGGTCCGCGCTGGAAGTCTCTATCGAGGCGACTCAACGGGCCGGAGAGGTAATAAGGGAACGATTTCTCACCGACAAGGAAATCAGGTTCAAGGGCCGTGCCGATATCGTAACCGATGTCGACCTGGCAGCGGAGAAGGTAATACTGGATCTGGTTCGAACGGAGTTCCCTCAATTCAGCATTCTGTCTGAGGAATCCAACCCCATTGAGACCGGTTCCCCTTACACCTGGGTTATAGACCCCATCGATGGCACCCGCAATTTTGCCGAGGGAATTCCCCACTTTTGCGTGGTCGTCGCCCTGGCCAAGGGCAGCGACATGGTAGTGGGAGTTACCTACGACCCAATCAAAGAGGAGACCTTCACCGCCCAGCTGGGCAAGGGCGCGTTTCTCAATGGAGAGCCAATATCCGTTTCTGCACGGGACGAAATACCTAATTGCGTACTGGGTTTCGACCTGGGCTACGTCGACCAGAAGGCAGGAACTGCCCTGGATATGATTCGGAGCCTTTGGCCCGGATTTCAGACCATGCGACTTATGGGTTCTTCCGCTCTGGGGATGGCCTATGCCGCTGCCGGACGCCTCGACCTTTATTTTCACCACTCCCTGTCACCCTGGGACAGTGCCTCCGGCCTCCTGCTGGCAAGAGAAGCGGGGGGCAACGTAGTTGACCGTCAGGGTCACGACGCTGACCTTTTCACTCCCAGCGTCATAGTTTCCAGTCAGCATCTCATCGGGCGCTTCCTGGAAGCCACCGATGGCCTGGAATGGCGACAAGGGTAGCATCCTCCGAATCGAGGCAAGACTTTTCCAGTTAGAAAGTCGATCTCCCTCTTGAAGCCGCCGACAATTTACTGACAGACCACAACACCTGCCTCGATCAAGACTTCAATTTCACTATCAGAGTACCCAACTCCTCTGAGAACCTCCTCGCTGTGTTCACCCAAGGCTGGAGCACGGTGCCTGATTCCACCAGGAGTTTCTGACAGTTTTACCGGAACCCCGATATTCCTCAGCGTACCCAGTTCGGGGTCATCCAGATCTACCACCATTTCCCGAGCATTAACTTGGGGGTCCCGGTATACCTGCTCCATGTCATAAATGGGACCAGCCACCACGCCTGCCTCTTCTAACAAATTTAGCCAATATTCGGTCGATTCCCGTGATAGGGTGGACTCCAGCAGTGTGGCCAGTTCCGCTTCCCTGGCCTTGCGGTCGCCCGGCATTCGGAATCGCTCATCTTCTATGAGTTGGGCCAAGTCCGTGGCTCGGCAAAACTGTTCCCACGTAGACTGGGTGGCTGCCCCGATATTGATATATCCGTCGCTGGTACGGAGAGCTTGATATGGAGCTGAGACACGATGGGCAGACCCCAGAGGGCCAGGAATCTCTCCCTCAGAAAAATAAAGCGCGGATTCCCAGATTGTGTAGAAAATACCTGCTTCCATCAGCGAAGCTTCAACTACTTGACCTTTGCCACTCTTGAGGGCGTGAACGTAGGCGCACATTATCCCGAAAGCAGCCTGGGTACCGGCAGATATATCGGTAATAGGCACACCAACCTTTGCCGGCGGACTGTCAGGGAAGCCCGTAACGCTCATCAACCCGCTCATTCCCTGGGCCACCAGGTCGAAGCCACCCCGATTTCGGTAAGGTCCTGTGGCCCCGAAGCCGGAAATAGAGCAATACACCAGGCTGGGCTTGAACCTTGACAGTTCGGCGTACCCCAATCCCAGTCTGTCCATTACGCCTGGTCGAAAATTCTCAACCACCACATCGGCATCCTGCAGCAACTTGCGGAACACTTGGCAACCTTCCTCATCCCGCAAGTTCAGCCCGAGGCTTCGTTTGTTCCGGTTCAGAGCCAGGAAACCGGAGGCCCAACTCCCGGTAAACGGCGGCCCCATACGCCTCGTGTCGTCTCCGCCGTTGGGCTTTTCAATTTTGACCACGTCCGCTCCCATGTCGGCCAAAAGCATGGTACAAACTGGACCAGCCATTATTTGGGTGAGGTCAAGAACCACCATCCCTTCAAGTGGAAGTTTTCCATTCATTGTGTCGCAGTCTCCCAGGACAAAATCTAAACGCGTGGATTACGCTAGCATCTCGGACCCTCGCTGATTGTTGAAGTATAGCGTACCGCGCTTGCAACCTCTTAACTGGCGTCTCTATCCCCCGACTATCACCCATCTCCAAACCACCTTGCTGCGACTGCTTCGGACTGTAATGTTAATTGACATTGTGGGGCCCAAGAGGTTTAGATAAATATATTGCCGTAGCAATTCTGAGGCGCATTACCGTTGGAGGATGATTGGACAAACTAACGCAGTCTCAAGGAAAAACGCGGGTCAAGCAGGATGCCGACTATATTTTTCATGAGTTGACTCGCAGCATTTGCCCGGAATGCAAGAAAGTGATAGATGCCCAGGTCATCATTAGGGACAATCGTGTGTACATGCGCAAGAGGTGCCCAACGCACGGTTGGTTCGAGGGCATCATTAGTTCTGACGCCAAGATGTACGTAGATTCCATAGGCTTCAACAAGCCCGGCACAATCCCGCTGGATTTCAGTACCGAAGTCAACGAGGGTTGCCCCCTTGACTGCGGCCTCTGCCCCGAACACAAGCAGCACATCTGCCTAGCCTTGATTGAAGTAAATACGGCTTGCAACCTCAATTGCCCCATATGTTTCGCCAACGCCGGCCTCGGCTACAGCCTGACACTGGATCAAGTCGAACAGATGCTGGATCGCCTGGTAGAAATTGAAGGCAACCCCGAAGTGGTCCAATTCAGTGGCGGGGAACCCACTATTCACCCGGATCTTCCCGCCATGATACAGGCCGCCCTTGATCGGGGAATCAGACAGGTGATGGTAAATACCAATGGAGTACGCATGGCGAGGGACGACAAGTTCCTTGCGACAATAGCCAAACTGAATCCCGTAATCTATTTCCAGTTTGATGGGCTACGCCGCGAAACCTACCAGACAATCCGCGGTGAAGATCTGCTGGACACAAAGCTGCTCGCACTGGAACGAATGCAGCAGGTGGGTCTTGATGCGGTGCTGGTCGCTGCCGTAGAACGCGGCGTCAACGTTGACGAAGTAGGCGCTATTGTGGAATTCGGCCTTCAGCACCCCGCAGTCCGGGGCGTAGTACTTCAGCCGGTCACCCACGTTGGCCGCCACATACCCTTTGACCCCATGGAACGGGTGACCATACCCGACGTGATCCACGGCATAGTAGAGCAAACAAATGACCGGTTCGTCCTGGAGGATTTCGTTCCGGTCCCGTGCTGCTTCCCCACGTGCCAGGTAAATTCGTACATTTTCGTTGACGGGGAAGAAGTCACTCCTCTACCCAGGTTGTTGAAAATCGACGAATATCTGGACTACATCACAAATGTTGCGTTGCCCAAAGTGCCGGAGGCTGCTCAAGTCCGGCAGGCTTTGGAAGGCCTTTGGTCTGCCTCGGCCGTACCGGGAACGGAGAAAACCGCCAGCCAGTTTCAATGCGCCTGCGGTCCGGGCCTGGAATTGCCCTACGGCATGGATCACCTGAAAGATCACATATTCCAAATTGCAATCAAGGACTTCCTGGACGCGTACACCTTCAATGTGAAACAGGTGATGAAGTGCTGCGTCGCCGTGCTGGTACCTGACGGACGGGCCATTCCGTTCTGCGCCTATAACTCCGTTGGCTACCGGGAGAAAATTCGCGACCAACTTACTCTGCAACAAAGGGTGGCAAAGCATGTCAGTGAGTGACATTGCCATGGCCAAAGCATGTTGCGCAGACTTGTACCAATCCGACCTGGCACAAATGCTTCTGGGCGATACGCGTCACCCCGGCGGTCTAATCCTGACCAACCGTCTGGGGAAGCTAATGGGGCTGCAACGGGACGATTGGGTTGTTGACCTGGCCTCTGGTAACGGCGCCAGCGCACTGGCCATATCCCGCGCCTTCCATTGTAAGGTAGTAGGCGTGGAATTCGGGAACGCCGCAGCTCTGGACGCCTCGAAACGCATTGCTGAAGCAGCGGTGCCGGCGCGGGCCTCGTTTCTGCAAGGCGATGCTGAACAGCCACCCCTTAAAAGCCAATCTTTTGACGGCGTATTTGCTGAATGCTCCCTCAGTCTTTTTCCGGACAAAGCTCATGCCATCCGGCAGGCAGTCGACCTCTTGAAACCCGGGGGCAAGCTGGGAATTAGCGACGTAACAGTAGTGGCGGGAACACTCCCTACCGAGTTGGAGGGTTCCCTCGGCCAAGTCTTGTGCCTTACGGAGGCACTGGACGTAGATGGCTATGCTCAGTTGATGGAGAATGAGGGCCTCGAAATCCTCCACCAAGAGAACGCGTCCGAGTACGTATCTGAGTTATTGTCCAAAATCAGGACCGGCTTGACCGCCCTTTCATTATTCAAGGGAACCCGGAATCCGGAACTGGCAGGATTGCATTCAACGACATTATCGCTGGCTACTTCTTGGGGAGACCTTGTAAGCGCGCTCGAAAAAATGGTCTATGAAGGGCTTCTGGGCTATTGGTTGTACGTGGGGCGAAAGCCTTGAAGCAGAAACAGCCCGGTGTTGGTTGAATGCCACTATAAGGGGCAGTAATACCTCTCAAATCAGACGGCATAACAACATTCGCATCGGTTAACTCGAATATAGCCAGCTTCGGCCCTATATTTCGTTCCCGGACAGTGCTATATTAAGTTGCAAGTCGGTCTCGCAACTCACTGAGGCTGGCGCCCCAACCTTTTCTTAGGACTCAGAGTACGTGTCAGAAGAACTCCTCCTGATCCAGAAGTTGCTGGCAGCCATAGTTGTAGGATATCTGCTGGGTTCCCTTCCTCTAGCCCACCTCATGGCAAGCCGTCGAGGAATAGATATATTTGCTACGGGCAGCACTCGCGCCGGTACTGCCAACGTGTTTTGGAACATAAGCAGAAAAAGGGGAATGCTCGTATTTGCCGGAGACGCCGCCAAGGGCTTCCTGGCTGTCCAGTTTGCCAGCCTGCTCGGTATTCCGGATAACGCCCTAATCCTAGCCGGTGGCGCCGCCGTAGCCGGCCACTGGAAGTCCATCTTCACCCGTTTTCGTGGGGGAGACGGAATGGTAACCTTGGTGGGAGTGACGTTTGCCCTGGCCCCTGTCTTGTCGCTAATAGGAATAATGTTGGGGATCACCACGGTACTGTTAACTCGCCGCTCCCATTTCCGTTCCGCCATGGGAGTCACAGTGTGTTTTGCCGTTATGATGGTCATCAGCCAGACCGTTCCCTACTTTAACGGTGAACGACTGGCGGTGATGGAGCTTTCAGTCCTGGCGTTGCTGGTGGTTTTCCACAATGTCCTGATCCACCGACTTAGGGCGCCCGCCATTGCAGACCGAACAAGCGATGCGGAGAGCGAAGGGGAACTGGGCGAAATTATTGAACCAAGTCTGGAGCCTGATTTTCCAGAGAAATGTTGACCCCGTGCAAACCCCGGTAAAGAAGTAAAACAAAAGCCGGGCCGCCGATTTGGCGGCCAAGTTGCCTTTATCCGAAAAGCGCTGCCCAAGTTGCCACGCAATTCGACCAGAACCGAAGAACGTCCATCTGCAGCTGTCACATAGTCATTGGTGGTTCATCTTTGGCGACTAAAGTCCTCCTTGATGTCCATCAACTTCAACACCCATCCCAGATTCTCGTCTTCAGGTGCCTCTTCTGCAAAACTGCTTTCCAGGCGCACGGCCTCTTCAAGGTGCTGAAGGCACAGCTCTATTTCGCCCATTCGCGCATATTGCCGCGCCGCGTTGTACCACGCTACTGCAAACTTCGCATCCGCCGACAGTGCAGCCAAGTAATCCGCCAATGCATCATCCTGCTTCCCCATTGCTTCGTTGGAAGCCCCTCGATTGTTTAAAGCTGCAGGAAATTGCGGAACAAGTGCAATGGCAGTGCTGTAGTCCTGTAAAGCGTTACCATAATCCTCTAAAGCGTCATATGCCAGTCCCCGGTTATTCAATGCCTCCGCATCGTCGGAGCGAATTACCAGGACCTCTGTGTAATCGGAAATGGCTTCTTCTATATGCCCCAGGTAAAAGAAGGTGCGAGCCCGGTTAAAGTACGCGTCGGCATTTTCGGGGTTGTTGTCTACCGCAGAGGTATAATCGGCGATAGCTTCATCATGAAGTTCAAGCTCATCCAACGACGCACCGCGGTTCAGATAAGCATTAGACAACGTCGGCCGCAACTCGATCGCCCGGTCAAAGGCGGCCACAGCTTCTTGGTGGCGACCAATTTGGGCCAACACAACTCCTCGGTTGAAATGTGCTTGCAAATAATCAGGAGCCAAAGCGATGGCAGTCGCATAATCTTGCAGGGCAGTCTCGACCTCGCCAATATCGTCATGAGCATTGCCCCGCTGGTAGTGGGCTTCCGGCATATCCGGGTATTGCTCCAAAACGATAGTGAGTTCCGCCACGGCCTGAATCGGATTCTTCAGCCTGAGGAGCGCCAGGCCCAGATTAAACCGGGCCACTGTATCCTCGGGTTCCTGAGAAAGTATGCTGGAATAGACTCTGGCGGCGTCACGGTAACGCCCAACCGCAAAGCACCCATTCCCGTATACTCGGTCTTCTTCAACTTCAACACGCGCTGATGCTAAAGCAACCAGACCGTCCAAAGCCTGTTCCATTTCCATCGCAGCCGGACCGCGAAGCCGCCCGCCGCGAGGCATAGGGGTCAAATAAGCGACTCCGATGCCATGATCCTGCAAGAGGAGTATTAACTTGTCGCGAAGCGCCCCGGCTTCTTCCATTTCCCACACCTTGAAGAAGAATGCCACTTAATAACGTTGGCTACAGGACTTGGTAGCATAACACGAACCAGCGAAAATTCGCATCGGTAAGTGTGCTTACTTTTGCAATTACTACCACCCGGTTCGCCGCAATCTACCAAACACAGTTACCCGTCGATCTAACTGTTGCTGTTCTGAACCTATTCAACCTTTCGGTCACTTGCATTGCTGAAAAAGCCTTCCGTACACAACCATCGTTCCAATCAATACTAACGTCAGACCGGGTACAACCCAATCAAAATAATTTGCGTTGAATATTGATGCCGCTGAACGTAAAATACAACTCTGTAACCCTTCATGACGTCCGGCCATTGCCGCTCACTTGCGCCCTGGCCACGGGACAATCTCATTCAAGGAGCTGCCACGTGACCACCGAAAGCGATTCTGGCATAGTTATCTACACACATCCGGACTGCTCATTCTCAGCTGCGGCCAAAATGGACTTCCGCCGCAGCCACACACCATACACCGAAATCGACCTATCCAAACAGCCAGACCAGATACCCGCACTTTTGGAACTGACCAGCGGCGAACGTATTACCCCTGTCATAGTTCAGGACGGCACCGTAACCATCGGTTTTAAGGGTGGCTATTGAGACTTTTAACCCCGGGGTCGTTGGCCCCTTGAAATATCCTCTAAAATCCAGTCAGCTTTGGAAACAGCCATTAGGACAGTTATGGCACAGGCCCTGTTTATAGTGCATCTGTTACGTCAAGAGAAGGTGCCTGTGTTCCTTCCGACAACCCAGGACTCCACCAAACATTATTACTGACAGTTGCTCCTTGTTAGGCCTCTGGGGTGCGTGCTAGGATTTTCACAAATTGTTAAGGGAAAGGGAAGGATATGGCCACTGATATCAAGAAAGACAAACTAGCCGCTCTGGAAATCGCGCTGGGGCGCATTGAAAAGGATCACGGAAAAGGCGCTGTTATGCGCCTGGGAGAGGAAGGTATCCAACGGCTTTCTACAGAAGTAATACCCACCGGGTCGCTGGCCTTGGATATTGCCTTGGGAGCGGGCGGAATTCCCAGAGGCAGGGTGACAGAAATTTACGGTAGTGAATCTGCCGGAAAGTCCACCCTAGCCATACACATTATGTCCGAGACCCAAAAAGCCGGCGGCATTGCTGCTTACGTAGATGCTGAACACGCCCTGGACCCCTCATACGCCGCAAATTGCGGTCTTGATCTGGAAGAATTACTGATATCTCAGCCTGACAGCGGTGAGCAAGCCCTCGACATTACCGAGCAACTTGTGCGGAGCGGAGCGGTCGACGCCATAGTGGTCGATAGCGTGGCAGCTTTGGTACCACAGGCAGAGATTGACGGCGACATGGGAGACACCCATGTTGGTCTTCAGGCACGGCTCATGTCCCAGGCCCTTCGTAAGCTCACTTCAACGATTCATCACTCTCGCACCGCGGTAATCTTCATCAACCAGTTGCGAGAAAAGGTGGGAATAACCTATGGAAGCCCAGAGGTCACCCCTGGCGGACGCGCTCTCAAGTTCTACAGTTCGGTGCGAATCGACCTGCGCCGGACCGAATCCATAAAACAGGGTACAGAAATCATTGGCAGCAGGGTCAGAGCCCGCATAGTAAAGAACAAGATAGCGGCACCCTTCCGGGTTACCGAATTCGACATTATGTTCAATAAGGGCATCAGTAAAATGGGGGACCTTCTGGAACTAGGCGTCAATGAAGGCATCCTGAAAAAAGCCGGGGCATTCTACTCCTACGGCGACACTCGTCTCGGTCAGGGAAGGGAGAATTCCAAAGATTTCCTTGATCAGCATCAGGAAATTGCCGAATCCATCGAGACAAGGCTCCGTGCCAAACTTTCTAACGAGCCTGAAGCTGCCGCTACGGACAATCCGCCCACAGAAAATGACGTAAACGCCATTTTGGCCACGTTGTCCGATCCAGAAGAAGCTGAATAAAGCCGCTTCTCACTTCCAATACACTGTCACATGCCACCCAACATGCCTCGGCGATATTCCGAACAAGGCTCGCCGGGGCAATCTTTTTCCAAATGCCTCGCCGCCGCCTTCCGTTTTCTGAGCTATAGACCTCGTACCGTCCATGAGGTAAGGCAACGCATGGAAAGACGCTTCACCTCCGAAACTGTGGACAAGACCATAGATTATCTTCTTGACCATAAGTTGCTTGATGATGAAGCCTTTTCCGGCCAGTGGATAAGCAGTCGTGAACGCCGCCGTCCCAAAGGGAGCCGTGCCCTGAAACAGGAACTGAGGCAATTAGGGGTAGACCAAACCACTATCGAGGACGCCCTTGAGGGGATAGATGAAGCTACCAATGCTGGCAATGCCGGGCGAAAGCTGGCAGTCCGACTTGTGAACCAGGATTGTTCCTTCGAGGAATTCCGAAAAAAAGTGGCGGCACATTTGCAGCGAAGGGGCTTCGCATATGGCCTGATCTCTGAGACAGTGAACAGGCTGTGGAGCGAGTTGAAACCAGACTAGCGCCTGAGGCGCTGCCAGGCCAAGAATACCCCGACCGCCACGAACAGAACGTCCATAACTCCAAACCCGTAAGGACTAAACAACCTACTAATCAGATACGTGGCAACAATCACAAAGCCTGCAATGAGCGCCAGCATTATGCTTCGTTTCCGATTGACTGCGCGACTGATCAATTCTCCGGTTGCATATCCAAAAACGATTGCCAGCAAACCCGAGACGGACCCAAATGCCCCAAACACCAATAGCGCATTGTCCAGCAACACCCACACCGGCGTGCCAACAACCATCAGCAGCAGCGCAACGCCGATACCCCAAGTATAGTTGGCTGGCTTAACATCGTAAGTGGGCATCGGCGCAGCCTTGCCACATTCCCGGCAACGAATCCCTACCGGAGCTTGTACAAGACAATGGGCGCACATATATTTTCCGCACCGACTGCAAGACAGCCCGGTTTCCACATCCGGGTGCCAATGGCAGGTCAATGAACCCCCACTTCCTTGAGTAGTTTGTTCAGATTGTCCTTGAGTCAATACTTGATCTCCCTCTTTGGTTGAGCACCTATTCGGGCCCCCGGCTTAACCAAGCCGTTCGGTCGTCAAAGTCCCTGTCTCGAAAAACGCGGTTAAACAGCACCTTCCTCTTGGACATCTCCATCGGAAACGCCATCGAATTCGAAAGCGTACGCTTCAAGATCACTATCACCAGAATAACTAAACAAAACCAGCTTATCCCGACAACTTCACCCAAGGGCACCGGAGTCAGTGTCTCTCCGGACAGGCCCGCCAACAGACCTAACCAATCGACAACCAAATATCCTCCGGTCACGAATGCTATAATTGGTAGTAGCCCAACAGCAGTTAGTGCCCATACTGCCGAACTCCGGCTAATTCTCCACCCAATCAGATAGACGGCAATGCCAATTACAAACAGTAAGGGAACCAAAGCAATCAACATGCCGCAGACAACCATCAACCCCCGCCCACCCTGAAAGCGTAAGAAGACCGACCAGTTGTTACCTGCCAGAGCCAGCAGTGGAGCAATAAGGAACAAGGGAGACGCGCGATGCAAACCAGGCATCTGGTCCAGGAGGATGAAACCAAGAACTACCGGAGACAACCCTTTCAACAAGAATTCGACGAGCGCCAAAGGGGCAACCCAACCCTTACCCAGCTGTTGAATGACGTTAGAACCGCCCACATTGCCACTACCGTACTGCCGTAAGTCAATCCCCTTCACGACCTTTGCGATGATGTAGGGAGTCGGGATTGATCCTGCCAGATAGGAGTAAACGTATAGGCCGATAAGCTCCAGATACATTGAAAAATATAAGGGAAGTTCTATCTATTCCTTGCCAGGTTTCGGGCTACGTCGGCCAAGCGCTCAACCGATTCTACTGGGGGTCCTAGGAGGCCTGGCTCCAACTCCCCGGTATTGCCCAATCCGTGGTAGTCGCTGCCCCCACAAGGAATCAGGTCATGGCGCTGGGCAACCGCCAGCAGTCTTTGAATGGTTTCCTGGGAGTACATAGAATAGTGGACTTCCATTCCAACTAAACCCGCTTCTTTCAGTTGTGCCACCTTGGTATCCAGATCTTCTAAGTTGGCAGGATGTGCCAGCACTGCGGGTCCACCCACTTTGGCCAACATTTCCACACCTTCTTCCGGAGTCATTTTCTGTCGTTCTGCATAGGCCAGACCATTACGTCCAAGATACTCGTAAAAGGCCTCCTTAGGTTCCTCAAAATATCCCGCCTCTACCATGGCAAGAGCTATATGAGGTCGCCCCACTGACCCATCGCCAGCTATTTCTTGCACTCTTTCCCAGTCAACCGGTTTGCCTAATGATGCCAACTTCTCAACCATCATCCGACCCCGCTCAACCCTGCCTTCCCGGAAGCGCCGCAGGATTGCCTGGAACTCGTCATCTTCGTACTGGAGAAAGTATCCAAGCATGTGTATCTCATCGCCGGGAATATCGGTGCTCAGCTCGATCGCAGGAATGATTTCCAGCCCATCATGAGCCTGGGCGGCACGAACCGCCTCTTTGATACCTTCGGTAGTATCATGGTCTGAAATGGCAGCCACCTTTACTCCCTTGCTGGCTATCAGATTAACCAGTTCAGTCGGGGAAAGACGCCCGTCAGAGGCCAGTGTATGCAAATGCAGGTCAACAAGTTCATCCATGCTAATCCACCATTCGGTCAATTCTTTGGATCGATAAGGCTTTACCGGTGCCGTCATCTACTTCAATCAATACCGAGTTGAGAATAACCGGCCCTCTCGCTACTGACAAACGCTGCGGAAGGCCGGTGAGGAAGCGGTCGAGCACTGCGTCCGTGTCGCTGCCGATTACGGAATTGAATGGCCCGGTCATACCCACGTCAGTTAAGAATGCGGTTCCTTTTGGCAAGATACGAGCGTCCACTGTTCCTACATGCGTGTGAGTACCCAATACAGCGCTGACCCTGCCATCAAGGTACCAGCCTAGCCCCTGCTTTTCGGAGGTTGCCTCGGCGTGAAAATCGACAATAATAACTTGCGGCGAATGCTCCGCTTCGGCCTCAGCCAATACCGCAGTGGCAGTCCTGAATGGACAATCCAGAGTCGGCATGAACACCCTTCCCATCAAGTTAAGCACCATCACCCCATCCTGCACCAGATAGCCTCTCCCCGGGGCATCAGGGTAATTAGCTGGCCGAATGAGAGGGAGACCTTCATCCATATGGGGGATAATTTCCTTCTGGTCCCAGATATGGTTTCCGGAGGTCAAGATATCCACACCACTATCCAGCAATTCCTCGGCCGTCTCCAGGGTAATTCCAAAGCCCCCAGCGGTGTTCTCCCCGTTGGCCACAACCATGTCTAGGCTCAGTTCCTGTCGCAAATCCGGCAACAGTTGCCGAACTGCCCTTCGGCCTGGCTGCCCGATAATGTCTCCAATCATTAAAATACGCAAAGTATGCTTCCTTGCTTCAGCCAACGGCGTCATTACTAATACGACAGAAATGCTTCCAGAGTATTCACACTGTTCAAAGTCGCGACCCTCATACCGTGCAGCGAAGCCCGATAATAGCCGCAATCGAATAAAAAACTACGGCCCAAGTGCCGAAAAGACCGGCGCTTGGGCCCGATGTCTAGTTAGGACAAACCGGAAAATCGGCTTTCCGGAAAACCATACCGACCTTTTTGCCGGACAAGACGTTTAGCGCGCTATTTCCACGTTCCTGGTTTCCCGAATGACTGTAACCTTGATCTGACCCGGGAAAACCAGGTCTTCCTCCACTTTACGGGCAATATCCCTGGCCAAGGCTGCAGACCCAATGTCATCTATGTCTGTAGGCTTTACCATTACACGGACTTCGCGTCCGGCCTGGATTGCGAAGGCTCGTTCCACCCCACCAAAACCGATGGCCGTGTCCTCCAGGTCTCGCAGCCGCTTTACATATTGGTCTAGCGACTCCTTGCGGGCGCCCGGGCGGGCAGCGCTAATGGCATCTGCGCTGGCTACCACGAAAGACTCAATAGTGGAATGTTCGTCGTCGTGGTGCTCCAGTATGGAAAGGTAAGAGTTATTGTTAACTCCAAACTTTTGTGCCAGTTCCGCTCCAATTTCGGCGTGGGGGCCCGACACCTCATGGGTCAACGCCTTACCGACGTCGTGAAGGAGGCCTCCGATTTTCGCTACCTGAATATTTGCACCAATTTCGGCGGCAAGCATGCCGGACAACAGACACACCTCAATAGAGTGCTTTAGGACGTTTTCACCATAGCTGTAGCGGTATTTAAGCTGACCGAGCAATCGGATCAACTCTGGATCTATTCCGCTAAGTCCGACGTCAAAAGTCGACTGTTCTCCAGCCTTCCAGATAGTCTGTTCTATGTCAACCTGCGCCCGGTTAACCATGTCCTCTATTCGGGCGGGCTGAATTCTGCCGTCGCTAACCAGCCTTTCCAAGGCTAACCGCGCCACTTCACGGCGCACGGGGTCAAAACAGGACAACGTTACAATTTCCGGAGTGTCGTCAATTACTATGTCCACCCCGGTGAGGGATTCAAGTGCTCGAATATTCCGTCCTTCACGGCCGATGAGACGTCCCTTCATCTCATCATTTGGCAAGGATACTATAGAAGTCGTGGTTTCAGAAACGACATCAGTAGCCAGACGGTTAATGGCTAAAGTAATAATTCGGCGGGCGTTTTCCTCGGCGGTAGCTTTGTGCTCACGTTCTAGGTCGTAAGCGCGGCGGGCCAGCTCATGCTTGGCCTTTTCTTCGCCTTCTTTCACCACCAGGTCCTTGGCTTCGTCAACGGTTAAACCTGCGGCCTCTTCCAGGGCCCTAACTTGTTGCTCCTTGAGTTCAGTTACTTCATCCAGAGCCTTTTCTATTTCGGTCTGTTTAACCGTGATGGCGACTCGCTGATTTTCCAGCGACTCGCCCTTCTTTTCAAGTTGTTCTTCTCGCTGCAGATACCGACGTTCCAGACGATTAAGCTCTTGCCTTTGCTCCTTTATCTCATTCTCGCCAGTGGTTCTTAGCTTCAGAACTTCTTCCTGGGCTTCCAGGAGGATCCTCCGCCTCTCATCCTCCGCTTGGGACATTACCGTATTGGCTTCTTCTCTTGCGTTTTCAACCCGCTTACCGTCAACCTTTGAACGGTATACTACCCAACCAGCAGCTACCATTCCAAGTATCCCTGCGGCCGCCAGGACGGCTAGGAAAATTATCAGTTCCATGGGATCTCCTTTTCCTTTCCGTCTCGGTTTTCGCTATAAGGGAATATTTCCCTTAAGCTAATATCGTACTAACTGAGGTTGCCTATGTCAAGGAAGCACGTATGTTCCAAATACTTAATATCAATTTGGATTCAAGGTGATGAGACTTGCCGCGCAGCATCTATGCATTGCCAATGAACCCACAATCTCGCTGCCTAATTAGTAGAACAGAGCAAGAGTAATAGTGCTAACCCCGGCCAGTATCAGCGCAGCAGCCCAAAGCAAGTCTATGTTGACCCAGCCTCTTCTAAGAAAACCTAAGCCTAGCCACTTGTAAACTGCCAAGGCTATTACCAACATAACCAATAGCATGGCAAAGGTATGAATCGACAGACCGATCCCCCAGGCAACCGCAGAATCCGTCAGATCCAGGAACCCCGAATGGTGCTCCAGTTCCGGTGCCGAACCGCCTCCTTTTTCCTCAATGTTTAATACGATGGGTGCCAGCATCAATCCTGCACCGTGGGATGAAGCCATAAGGAATGACCATCCTGCCAGATCGAGTCCATTGACGTTCATTCCCACCCAGCGAAAGTGACGGTAGTACAAGACCAATTTGTAGATTCCAAAAAAAAGCAGGACAATTCCCGATGCAATACGCACCCAAAACAACGGTACGAAATACCCGGCCAGCACCAGAACAACCGCAACGGCCGCCAACGACGCGACGTGGCCCAGGGTAATGAACAATAGGGCGTTGCCAACAGCCAAAGTGCTTTGCCGTTGTAAACCCAGACTTACTGCGAAGAGCCATCCCATTGCCGGGTTGATGCCATGAAAAGCGCCAAGGGCCGCTAATCCGATTAGCGGCCCCAAGGATGCCAATGCAGCGGGTTCAGCGTGAGCCGGCAGCGTAGCTAACACTTGTTTTACCGGTCAGGGATAGCAGAAGGAGTCAGAAGACGCGTCTCCTCCTTCAAGTCGCACTTGGTGAGCCCTCCCTTCCCCAAAATCCACATAGAAGTCTTCGTCGACCGATATCCCACCTTCCTGATCCACATTAATCTTTGCCATCCAACCCTTTATGTCTTTATAGAAGGTGTCATCCCAAGAACTATAAAGGGAATTGGTAACGTAGACCCGACGCCCATCCCGGCTTATCTCCAACATCTGCGGAGCACCCACCGGGGAACCCGCCTTGGGATGGGAAGCTTTCTTGACAATGCCGCCAATTTCTACGGTTCCGGTATGCCTGGGATTGAACGGATCGGAAACGTCATACTGTCTCAATTGTCCGGTTCCCCAGCAAGATACGTACAGGAACTTGTCGTCCAGTGACAAATCCAGGTCGGTGATAAGGGGCGGTACCGCCCCAAGTCCCTTCAGGGCCTCCGGCAACAATTCTGGGTCAGCAGGCTCTGCAGGAATTTCGATCACCTTTGTAACTGCCCACTTGCCATTGTCCTGGTACCAGGTCCAGACTGAACCCGAGAGGTCCTGGTTATTGACAACTACTCCCACGAAACCGTAAGCCTTGGTGGGATTGTGGGACGGCCTCAACTCCAAAACCATCTGATTCTCGCTACCCAGATCAACCTCTTGGATGTGGCGCCGTCGCCGCAAGTCCCAGAAATGAATCTTGTGACCGTAATTGCCGGCAACAATATCCGCCAGCGAAGGTCCGTTTTCGAAGAGCTCAGGCTTGCACCATTCGCTGGTTATGGCCACGTCCAACCCAATGTGCCACCAAAAATCGTATGCCAGTGTTTGAGGTCCGCGATCCAGTTCCCACGCCCCCAGGGGCTCGAAAGTATTGTGATCGATTCTAAGGATTCCACCAGGGGAGCCTCCTTCGGCAGAACCGATCGCGTTTAAGTAGATTGCATCGGGCCCGCAGTGAACCGTATGCAGCCGGCTGTACCCAGTACGATTGGCGATCACGTCAGCTTCGACGATCTTTGCAATCTTCGGATCAAAGGGGTCGGGTTTAGTGTCAATCACATAGATGCGGGAAGTCCTCAGCGTTGGGACAATTAGGTAACGCCGTTCCAGGTGAGGGTGGGGTGCGTAAGGACAGAGGGAAGCACTACAGGCGTTCCACCCGAAGTGATGCAATTCGTCGCCCACATTCGGCATTTCCAAGGAGTTGACAATGGAACTGTAGGTGGGCGAGGCGGGGTCCAAGTCAACTACCGAGATGGCGTCGGGCTTGCCATTGGTATTCAAGACAGACACGTAACCGAGACGCTCGGCCGGTGCCTGACCAGCCAGGCGAGCTGAAGGGTAAAATGTTGGATCAGGTGTCATTAGAGCCATTTTCAACCTCTCTGCTTTGGTGTAAGAGCTTGCAGAAACTTAGGTATCATTCGCACCCGAAGACTCGCAACTGAAGCAAATAATGCCTTTCATGAACGTCCTCGCGCAGAACATCTTTGTGAGGATGGGATAGGCGATTCTAACCTTACTAGAGTGAAGTTCGCAATATTCGACTCGTCAAACCTAGGGGCGCACAAGCGCAGATTTTATTGCCTAGAAACCGGGCCGAAAAGCCCTGGTTGGGGAGAGGGATTTCGGCAGTAAAGCCGAGGCGAACAGAATCTTGGACCATAGTTGTCCGAGCCGGACCGCGCCGAAAATGGCGGTCGCATGGGCGACAACATCGTGGGAAACAGCCTGGACATCACTGGGGACGGCACTGAGGACGGCGCGGTGGCGCGGAAGCTCACCGCCGACACTGTCCGACAGCTCGATTTTGCCCGCCACCAGGGTCAGGTTGGCCACCGTGGCCGCCAGATACAGCTGGAATCGCGTCTTGACCCTGCCGAAATAGCGGGACTGGCGAATCCCCAACTGCACCAGTCGGGCCAACCGGTGTTCCACCGCCACGCGTCGCGCTCGATACTCGTCGTAGGCGGCGCTCCGCTGCAAAGCCCGGGCCTCCTGCAGCATGCCTTCCTGGGGATGGATCAGCACCCGCCGTCCCTTCCTGCCTTTGGCTGCGATGCACTGGGACCGCAGTGGACATATTCGACATACCGCCCCGTCGAACTGGAAGGCCCGCAAGTGGTGGACCCGCCCCGTGCCATCAGTCCGCTTTCCCGACGGCACGATGGTGTGGGTGACCTGCCCCGCCGGACAGGTGCAACTGCCCGCCGCCAGGTCGATGACAAAGTCATCCTTGGGAAAGTGCTTCCGGTCGGGGCGGCCCGGCACCCGGGCTACCAGCTTGCGGTCCGCATCGGCGAAGGTCTGCCTGGTAGCTCCGTCTCCATAGGCGGCGTCGCCCATGGCCTCCTCCACCGGCACACCGGTGTTGGCCTCGCTCTGTTCCACCAGTTCCAGCGCCCCCAGGTTGTCCGGAGCGTTGCCCGGCAGTACCGCCACGGCGGTGATCAGCTGGGTGTCGGTGTCCACCACAATCGCCGCCTTGTGTCCGTCAAACCGTTTGCTGCTGCTCTTGTGCCCGTGGCGCATCTCCGGGTCGTGCACCGACATCATCCGGTCCCGACTCACCCCGTCCTTGAGGCTCACGCCGTCATCGCCGTCGCCATCGCCGCTCTTGCGCTCAATGTCCTGGAGCAGCAACTGCCCCAGCAACTGCGCCGCGTCCACGATCTGCTGCCGCTCAGCGCTGTCCTCGGACAACTCCCCCTGGGCCCGCCGCGATAATTCCAAGAGCCGGTCCGCGTCTCCCACAATCCCAGCCAGCAGCGCCTGCCGCGCCCCCTTGTCCGACCAGTCGATGGCGGCCTCGCCCTTCACACTGGAACCCAGGTACCCCTCATATCCCCGGCCCTTGCCCCATTCTTTGACGCTGGACTTCTCCACGGCCGCCAGCGCCCGCATCAATTTGACGATCCCGTCCGCCAGCAGATTGAAGGTGTCCCTCACCGCGCCCCGCCCCAGGATGTTGGTCGTGTCCAGCGCCACCTTCATGCTCCGCTTTTTCAGGTACCCCGACTCCCGGGCCAGCCGCAGGCTGGACTCGAATACCTCCCGCACCCGGTCGTGCAGGATCAGCTGGGCCCGGAACACCTGCAGCGTGCTCTTGGCGAAGGGCCGGTCCTCCACCTCAATCCCCAGGGCCACTTTCCACCGGAGGTCGAAGTCGGCCCGGGCCTTGGCCTCCGCGTCGCTGACCTTGTCGTGGGTCTGCAACAGCAGGGCCGTCGCCAGCAGGCTGGGCGGCACGCTGTCCCGGCCGTTGTCGGCGCAGTAGAACTCCGCGAAATCCGCGTCCCGGAACAGCCGGCCCCGCTGCGAGGCCAGCAGACCGTAGAAGGTGTCCTTGCCCACGTGATCCAGGTACAGCCGGTCCGCTTCCCAAAGACCCCTCTGCTCCGATCGCTCTCCCAGCATTCTCCGCCCTCGCTATCCTTGTTGACCCCAAGTATAGTCGCTTACCCGGCCACCGCCACTTTCCGGCCAGATTTCTAGTACCTCGCTATGCAAGGGTTTGCATGCAGCAGTTTTGAGTATTTTCACAAAATATTCACACTTCTTGGAGCGGCTTGCTCAATGGAAAGGGACCTGCGTACAACACTTTCGCCTTTTGGAACTTCCCCACGGCGCCGCCCTCGAGTTAGCCCGAATACCAATCTGGATAATTTCGTTGAGACAACCTCTGCCACTGGGCTATAATGCATTAGAATATCTGGATTTTGTTACCTTATGCAGGCTTCTAGGTAGCGGCCCACTTTCAGGACGGCAAGTAATGACGAAAACCGACTATTACGAGGTCCTCGGAGTAACCAGACAAGACTCCGAGGAAGAGATACGCAAGGCCTTTCGCAGAAAGGCCATGGAGTACCACCCGGACCGCAACAAGGAACCCGATGCAGAGGAAAAATTTAAGGAAATTAACGAGGCTTACCAAGTATTGAGCGACTCTTCCAAGAGGGCCCAATACGACCGGTTCGGTCACGCCGGGGCAGATGGAGGAGGTTTTGACCGCCCCTTCGACGGATTTGACGTCTTCGGTGGCTTCGGAGATATCTTTGACTCTTTCTTTGGCGACGCGGGTGGACGCCGTAGCCGAGCACCCCAGCGCGGCAGCGACCTGCAGCAACGGGTCAACCTCACATTCCAGGAGGCGGCTTTCGGCGTTGAGCGAGAGATCGAAGTTTCAAGAGTTGAAATCTGCCACAATTGCTCCGGGGCTGGAAACGAACCCGGAACACCGGTCAACACTTGCGGAACATGCGGTGGCAATGGACAAGTACGCCGCACTCAACGCAGTCTTTTTGGCCAATTTGCCCAAGTGACGACTTGCCCAACGTGCCAGGGCAAAGGCAGCACAATTGAGAGTCCATGCGCCATCTGCCGCGGCGTGGGAATGGAACGCCGCAATCGTAAGACGCTCGTCAACATTCCGGGAGGCATACAAGGAGGCATGCAGGTGCGTTTGACGGGCGAGGGAAACGTTGGCGCAAATGGCGGGCCTCCTGGCAATTTGTACATTGAGGTTAGTGTAGCGAGGCACGAGATTTTTGAAAGAGAAGATTACGACCTCCTTTATTCATTGCCTTTAAACTTGGCGGAAGCCGCGCTGGGCGTGGAAAAGGAAATCCCCACACTGGAAGGGGATACTGTTCCGCTGAAAATACCCCAGGGCACCCAGCCTGGCGGCCAGTTTCGCATTCGGGGAAGGGGTATCTCGCATATTAACAGCGGTCGGAAGGGAGACCTCCGGGTATTCGTTGACATTCAAGTACCGCAAAAGCTCACCGGCAAGCAGCGAAGACTCCTGGAAGAGTTTGCCAAGTCAATCGACCCTGATTTCGGGGAGAAAGACATCGGCGAACCTGAGGAAGGGTTCGTGGAAAGTGAAGAAGGCATCGCCTTGGATCAGGAAGAGGACAGGAACTCCAAGGAGAAGGGTATATTTGACCGCATAAAGGATGTTCTAAGCTAATACCATTGATAGTTTGCGCAAATCAGTTTGACGGCGAAATACCTCGCCAGAACAGGTATTCCTAGTTATGCCCCAACCCAATTGACACAATGCCAAGAACCCGGCAGGCTTCGAGCCGGGTTTTTTGATGGAGCAGCCTACCGTTTATGTGGCAAGAAGTTAGTATTAGCGTCCCATTCGAATATGTAGAGCCGATATCTTACCTGTTTGACCGCTACGGGTACGGATTGTCCATGGAAGACGATGGGCCAGAACTGATCAAGCTACGAACCTACCTGCCCAGCATGGCGCGACAACGTTTCTCACATATTGAGGTTGGTGTCAAACTGGCCGGCATCCTGCAACCCCTGGGTGAACTTACCGTAACCTCGCTCGACAACGACGCCGACTGGCAAAATTCCTGGAAGGAGCATTTTACGCTGCTCCGCATAGGTAAACGCCTGGTAGTCAAGCCTTCGTGGATAGACTACGTCACCGAAGAGAATGATGTCCTGATTGAATTGGACCCAGGGCTAGCTTTTGGTACCGGCTACCACCCCACTACCTATACGTGTCTTGAGTCGATGGAACAGCTGGTAAGGCCGGGGTTCATGGTCTTGGACTTGGGCTGCGGTTCCGGAATACTAACGATAGCTGCAGTAAAGTTAGGAGCCGCAGGAGTAGTCGCCCTGGACATCGACCCACAGGCGGTGCAGGCTTCGCGTCAGAACTTCCGCCGCACGGGCATAAAGAATAAAGTGCAACTTGATCAGGGAAGCGTGCCGCATCGATTGGCCCCTGCAGGCAGCTTCGACCTGGCAGTAGCGAATATTTCTTCGAGGGGAATCCGGGAAAGGGCCCGGGATATCTTGCCCGCGCTGAAACCGGGAGGGACCCTGATTGCCTCTGGAATCATTGACGAGCAGCAAGCAGATACCGAGGAAGCACTGCTAGAAGCTGGATACACTAGCATCAAAATCTGGCCCAGGGAAGATTGGGTAAGTATCACATGTAAACCGGGATGACCAACCGGGGCTGTCAAACTTAATTCAGGTACAAATTGGTGCTATACTCTGGATTAACGTCGTATAAAGAATGCCATGGAAGAAGTCAATCTAAATCGTTATGAACTTACCGGTGTGCTGGGCAGTGGAGCTGACTATGAAGTCCGCTCGGCCGTTGATCACGAGACTGGTTCCCAAGTGGTTATAAAACGGCCAGTTCCGCAAATGATTTCTCGCCGCATGCACGGTTCCATAGAAGAGCGGACAAAGCGAACCATACAGTTGCATGAGGAATTGGCCAACGACATTCCAGAAGTTTGCCCGATGTTGGGCTACTCGGACCGATCCAATCACGACGATTTTTTCGGAGACTCTCTGGAGCAAGAGTATCTTGTAACGGTCTCTGAACGGGCCACTGGTATACCCCTGGTTGGAGACCCACGAGCGAGAATCCTGCGAGTACCAATCGGTTTAGGCCAAAACCTGTTTTGTCTCTTTCCTCTCTGCTACATAGATACGAATGATCCTTTTCCGGTACAACGGCAGCTATTGCAGGCGGAGGAGACCTTCCACAGATCCGGGTACGTGTTGCTGGACATGGGACCTCAAAATGTCTTCTTTCAACCAGGTACCGGACGCATCTCCATCATAGATCCCGGGGCCCTTCTGACCGGTGAAAACGACCGAACCCCGGTGGGACGTGGCCCACAAGACATCCATGACTTCTATCTGGAAATGCTCAAGTTTTATACGACCTTCCAGGCACCGCCCGGAGACCAAGTGGGATACCGAGACCCTTGCAATTTGCGCCCGGTGGTTAACTTCGAGCAGGAACTCACCGAAATGGCTCGAAGCCTGACCTCGGAGGCAGACCTCCCGGAACAGGTCAGAGACTTGGGCCTTTCGTTAATTGGCAAGGTTCGGGAACGCGGGTACGGGGCCTTTGCCGAATTCAGCCAGGATCTTTTGAGTTTCCTGAATGGCCTTCGGACACGTAACCAAGTCCTGCCCAACTTTTACGAGGCTCGGCAGGCTTGGCACGAAGCCTTGCAATTGTTGCGAGAAGACCATTGGAAGAAATATGCCTTCGATGCGGACTTGGAACTAAGCTCGCTAAGTGATCGCTAGCTTGGCTTTTGAGAAAATTCGCAAGAAAATTCCTTAGTCAGAGGGAGCAAAATGGCTAACGTCAGCCTTGCCAGTGTTGTAGCAACTCTTTACGACAATACCACTCACAGTGAAGATTCTTACTTAATTCGAGACCTGGGCAATGGGCTCTTTCTTGACGCGGTAATGGATGGCGTAACCGGACACGGTGGTGAAGAAGCCAGTCAATCAGTAGCTCAGGCGCTTGAGGCAGTGTCCATAACCTCGCCGGACGACATTGTCACAGTCTTGGAAGAGCAAAACGCCGACTTTTTCCAGGTAGGTGGGGGAAGGTTTCTTCTCACCACTGTGTCTGTTGCATTGTTTATGGGTGGTCCACTTTACATTATCAGTGCCGGCGACAGCCCCATATTCCATATCAGGGGAGAAGAATGCAAACAACTTTCCGGCCGCATTGGTGGCATACTCCGAATGGGTACTGCCAAGGCAATTGGGGCTGGAGAGGATCTGGTACTACAAAGGACCGAAGTCGCACTGGAATCCGGCGACCGGCTGGTGACCGCATCCGACGGAGTAACTGACAACGTCAATATGGCAGAGTTGGCCGAATTCATACGCAACGCTGAAACTCCGGAGGCAGCTTCCACGGCGATCAAGCAGGCCATCGACGACAGGTTGGAACGAGGCATTACGCCTGAACTATTGGGGGGAAGGTTCCGACACGACGACCAGACCGGCATTTTCCGGTTCTTTTAGCTTGAGTTCGTACACTCAGTTATTGGTTTAAATGCCGTGGCCCTCGCGGACAATTGGTCTTGGAATGCTGGTTTTCGAGTTTCTTGTTAGTAGGTTGCATAGCTGGTAAAATTTTCAGATGTACCCAGAATGGGTGTTTCCGTTGAACGGGGTATGGTGGAGGAGTTTATTTCGGGGCGACAGAATTTCCCAAAAGAAGTCATCAACAAAACTGTCGACTTCATCAGGTTTTCTGGTGGAAGAAGAGTCAGTCTAGGCAAATCTGAAACTTGGTGCCGCTGAAAGTAGCGGAGGGGGAAACGCAACCGTGAAGATCGCCATGGTTTCTCCCTACGACTTCACCTGGCCTGGGGGCGTAACTGCCCATGTATCCCAGCTGGCCCAGGAGCTATCACACAACGGACACCAAGTCAAAGTTTTGGCACCCCATTCACCGGCCCGGGAATGCGTTAAAGTAGATAACTTCGTCCCCATGGGCCGCTCAGTTCCTGTCCCCAGTGGCGGGTCTATCGCTCGGGTCTCCCTGTCGTGGTGGCTATATCGCAGGGTACGGGAGATTCTGGAGCAAGAGTGTTTCGACATCGTTCATCTGCACGAACCGCTGGCCCCGGTGCTACCTCTTTGCTTCCTCGAGTGCTCAAATACCGTTAATGTTGGGACATTCCACGCTTACTACAGCCGGCAGCACCTCTATCGATTCAGCCAGCCTATAATCAAGCGCTGGCACCAGCGCCTGCACGGCGGCATTGCAGTTTCTCCCGCCGCCCACAACTATGTCCATAACTTTTTCCCTCGCGACTATCGAATTATTCCCAATGGGATAGACGTAGATCATTTCGCCAGTAATGCGGTGCCTTGGCCTCAATTTCAGGACGGAAAGACGAACATCCTCTTCGTGGGTAGACTGGAAAAGCGGAAGGGGTTGAAGTACTTGTTGGAAGCTTATAGCCGTTTGAAATGGGAGTACCCCAACACCAGGCTGATAGTGGTAGGGCCGGGGAACCTGGATAAGGACTCTCACCAAATCTTGAGCGCCCGCAACCCTCAAGATGTTGTCCTGGTGGGAGGCGTGCCCTACCATGATTTGCCGCGCTACTATGCTTCGGCCCACATCTATTGTTCACCGGCCACAGGACAAGAGAGCTTTGGTATAGTTCTTCTGGAAGCCATGGCATGCAGCAAACCTATCGTAGCATCCGCTATTGAGGGATACATGGGAATCATCAAGGACGGAGAACAAGGGCTTCTCGTCCCCCCACGCGATTCAGAAGCTTTGGCTGAGACGCTGGCCGTTTTGATAGAAGACTGTCAATATGCGACCAAGTTGGGACAAGCAGGCCGCAAGACGGTAGAACAATTCCGATGGAACGCGGTTGCCCAACAGGTGGAAAAATACTATCTTGATTGCATAGCGGAGACCAATGTCCTTACCCGGTAGAGAAGAATTCAGGCAAGCTCTGTCCAAATACATTGAGATTCCGGGCGCCAAGGCTTTCCAAGCTGTGGGCTTTAGCCCAAATGCAATTACCCTGTTGGGTTTTGCTATTTGCGTCGCATCTGCATATGCCGTAAGTAATGGCTGGCTGCTGGCGGGGGGAATAGTTTTCCTGGTTGGCGGGGGTCTGGATCTCTTTGATGGGGCCCTTGCCCGCATGTCAGGCAGGGCCAGTTCCTTTGGGGCGCTCATGGACTCGGTTTTCGACCGATTGGGCGAGGCTGCCCTTTTTGTAGGCATCGGACTTTATGCGCTGCAGGCCGGGCTACCGGATAATTTCTTGCGTCTCTACGTGGTAATTCTCCTCTTGGCACTAATCTTTTCCCAGGGAGTGAGCTATCTGCGTGCGAGAGGCGAAGGTCTGGGCGTTTTTACCCGTGCCGGAGTTATGACCCGTACGGAGAGAGTGGTAATTTTGGGCGTGGGCCTTCTTGTCGACGGGCTTACTCCTTTTCAACTGATGCCCTGGGTCCTGTTAGCCATCGCCGTCGTCTCCTGTTTTACCCTCTTCCAACGTATGTGGACTATACGGGGCATACTGGAAAAGGGTAGCTAACCTGTTCTTCAGTGTGTAAACTGATTTAACCTTGGGGAGAGGTCCTTTTCCAGTTCAACCTGGCAGACCTCCGACTTTAGCTAGATCTCAAACCCGAGCGAAGTTAGTTTCTGAGGTCTAATTTTGTCCGGGAGTAGCCAACTTGACCCAGCCTGCCGCAATTTCCCCCCAACAAAGGAACCAGTTGAGGCGCACCTTTCGGAAGGATTTAAAGGCGCCGGTTAGACTTCGTTTTTTCACCCGGCTTCCGTCGCCAATCGCCATACCGGGGCGCGACTGCCCCACCTGTGCCCAGGCCGAGCAATTGTTGCAAGAAGTTGCCGGAGCCTCCCCAAAGATCGAACTCATAACGCATGACTTCTACGCCGACCCCGAAACGGCCAAAGAGCTAAAGGTCGAACGTCTTCCAGCAATCTTGATGGGCGATGACGAGCCGCCGAGAATGAAGTTTTACGGCATACCTTTGGGCCACCAAATGGCTGTAATTGTGGAAACGATTCGTTCGCTGTCCCGAGGAGTTAGTCCGCTGGCGAATGACACTCGCAGAAATCTTAGGCAGGTAAACCGACCGACCCACATTCAGGTAGTTGTCAGTCCGGAAGACCAAACCAGCGCCGAGACGGCGTATACAATCTTCGCTGCGACGCGGGAAAACCGGAACATTTCAGCTGATGCCATTCAAATCAGGGATTACCCGTCTCTGGCCCGCAGTTTGGGAGTACAATCCACACCGTTGATATTGATCAACGACTTATACCGGATGACCGGGTCCGTTACTGAAACTGAGCTTGTGAACCAACTTTTGGTTGCCGGCGCCGGGCAGCAGCCCGGCTGAGAGTTTCTCCTTAAAGGCACGTAATGCCTTACATCTTTCGGTTGGAGAGGATGAATTGCCCCACGACATTAGAGGAGACATGAACGGACAGGGATTGAGGGTCGCCGTGGTTGTGGCCCGTTTTAATGAATTTGTTACACGCCAGTTGCTGAACGGTGCACTCGATACCTTGAGCCGACACGGCGTTCGCGAAGAAGACATCGGTGTAGCGTGGGTTCCCGGTTCCTTCGAACTTCCCGTAGTAGCCAAGACACTGGCTCAAACGGGGCGCTACGATTCAGTTATCTGTCTTGGCGCAGTAATTCGGGGCGAGACCGACCACTACGAAATGGTTGCAGGTCAGTCTGCCGGCGGCATAGCATCCGTGGGCCTGGAAACCGGCGTTCCCACTATATTCGGCGTATTGACTGCGGAAAACATGGACCAGGCCATTAACCGTGCGGGAGGAAAGTCCGGAAACATTGGCAGCAACTCCGCGACCGCCGCAGTGGAAACCGCTCGCCTGGTTCAATCCATCAAAACTGGCTAGCCTCAGGGAGAAAGTTAATGAAGTTCGGCGTAACCGTTCCCAATAACTGGGGAATAGAGAATGTTAACGACGCCCTTGCCTTTGGGCCCCTGGCCGAGGAGCTAGGCTATGACTCGGTGTGGGTCATGGACCACTTATTCAACAACGGCTATATTCGGGAGCGGCTGGACGACAAGCCCTATTACCATCCGCTGGCCACTTTATCGTACCTGTCCGCCACCACCAACAGGGTGCTTTTGGGGACTTCGGTATTGGTATTGCCATACCATAACCCGATTGAGCTGGCCAAATACACTGCTACCCTCGACCAGATGTCCGGCGGGCGTGTGACCCTGGGTGTTGGGGTGGGCGCAATGACCGAAGAGTTCGAAGCCCTCGGAATTCCCATGTCCGAACGAGGCTCTTTGACCAACGAATGCATCCGAATAATGAAGGAACTGTGGACAAACCAGGCTCCCAGCTACCACAGCCATCGGTGGAATTTCGATGAATTGCGATTTTCCCCCAAACCGGTTCAACAGCCGCACATACCCCTGTGGATTGGCGGCTCTAGCCCCGGGGCGTTGCGCCGGGCAGCGCGCCTTGGAGATGGCTGGCATCCTTCCGGAGCAACTCCTGAGGACTACGCTGCTGGCAAGGAGCGAATCATTGCCTTGGCAGAGGAGGCCGGTCGTGATCCCGATGTGCTTACCTGGTCTGCCCGGGTAGAAGTGGAGGCTACACCGGGACCTTCGAGCGACAGGGCTGCCAGCCGTGCCCGAATCCCGGGCCACGACCTTGAACAAACCGCCCTTTCAATTGCAGCATATAGAGACGCCGGCGTGGAACACCTGGTGTTGGCCCTGAACACTGGGGACGTGGACCGAATACGTTCTCTGATGGAGTCGTTGGCTTCTGAATCAATTCCCCAGTTCCGCTAATCGATCCCGTTGGGGGCCCGCATATGCGGACTAGGGGACAGCGTCCTATTCGGTTGAATTTTCTTCAGCATCTTTCTCCTTGGCCTTTTCCCGCTCCCGCCAATGTGCTTCGTGCTGGCTGAGTTCTGCCAAGTCACTCAAAAGGCCCTGCATTTCACCACTACCCGCAGCTTGACTACCGTAGTGGCTGGACTGAAATCCCCCCACTATCCGGTCCACGGGAGGGGCTGGTAATTCCTCCGGAACGTCGGATTGATGCTCCCGGGGGGTTTGCCCTTCGCCTTTCGGATGACCCATGTTGTCGGAAATTCTGAGGAAACGGTGATACACCTCCCTGGGATTCTCCGGATCTGGTTCACGACTGTTTCCCTCTGTAGCCCTCTGCACCAGATTGTTCCACCAGCCGTCAACCAGGCCTGCCAAGTCGGCATTTGCCTTGCCCCAGGTAAATAGAGACTCACGGACTTCCTGGACATCCGATGAAAACCTGAACAACCGTCGGAAGCGAAACACCCTGAAGAGAATCCAGCCAATCAGAGTGACCGCTAAAAGAAAAACAGACACCTTCAAAAGGGTATATACCCACCCAGGCAGGCCAGACCCTTCAACGTCTTCCAGTTCTTCGTGGAATCGCCTTAGATGCTCCTGGGCTTCATTTAGGCCGCTTAAGTCCCCGCCACCCATGATCGTGGTCAACCACACTCCGAAGAACACCAAGGCCTCGGCAATGTAGCCAAGTCCCAGGAGGATGGGCCTTAGAATCCACTCGCCTACCCTGCCAATCAGCTTCAATATTGCTCGGGTAACATCGTCCAGTCCGCCCAACCCCAACCCCGAAATAACTAGAGCCAGCAACAGGACCGCCCCTACCGCCGCACCAATGGGAATAATCCATTCACGGGACACCGCCTGCAGGTCGCCAGACTCGGAAGACAAGCGGGCCAGAGCCAGGCCTGCCAAGCCCACGGCAAAGAAACCCAACACAATGAAGCCACCCACAATCTTCTCAGAAACCATGCTGTCGATGACTACTGCGGCGACCAACACCACTAAAGACCACTGGAATGCGGAGCGGACTGTATCCAGGGTTACTTCGTCGTGGGCGAGGCTGGTTCCCCTCCACCAAAGGGTCACCAGGAAAACAAACGTCATGATCAGGGCAAAGGCGGTTTGAAGGTCACCGTAGATTATCTTGCCAACAGGGAGGAACCCCAGACCAGTGTTCAAACTGGCCAGCACCAGGATGGAGAGGGCACTAACTACAAGCCCTATCACGCCTCTTAAATTCAGCGTGAACCGGATAGTCTGAATATAGAGCGATAGGAGAAACGACCAGAGCAGCGCTAGAAAAACGAGCCACAAGGGAAGCCTGGCGCCCGCAGCATTACTTAATGCGGCAAATACGGAGATCGCCAGGAATGCCCCGACTGCTTCGAGATAAAGCGCTGTACCAGTAACTGCACTAGCTCGCCAGAACTGGCTCATCCGGCTCCTTTTCCTCTTCTTCCAGGGCTTCTAAAGCGCGGCCTAGAGAGTAGACAGGAACACCCGTCAAGCGCATCTGAGGGCCACCATCACCTGAAAAGAGCACAATCACCTTGTAGCCCCTCGACTGCATCTCCTCAATTTCATTCGCCAGAGCCCGCGTTATGACCGAAGAAATCATAATTACCGTAGCTCCTGCCGGCAATGACGATCGCTCTTGTTGCAAAACATCAGTCAAGGAGATAACCGAGTAAGGTCCCGCCATGGCAAGGGACTCAAGCACCAAGCCCAATTGTAACGAAGAACTCCCGAATGGCACGCTGAGCCACTTACCGGAATAGACCGCAACGCCGTTGCTGATCAGGCCGTACTCGTAACCAGCGGCGGCACAGTGATTGGCCACGGATGCTGCTATAGTCACCGCTCTCTCAAACAAGCGTCGGTTGGTTCCCTGCCAGGCAAACTCCCCGGTCGTCGCATTCAATGCGATCAAGACGTTCAATGAAACGACGGGCTCAAATACTTTGGTCTGCAAGTGCGACCTGCGAGCAGTAGCCTTCCAGTCTATGTGTTTCATTGGGTCCTGGGGTTGGTAGTCGCGCAACCCGAAAAACCTGCTGGGATCCTGATATATGGGGCGCGGCCCACTAACATCTCCCAGAGGATGCTCCGACGGCATCAGCAATTCATTCAAATCGATAATTTTTGGATACACCAGGATATGGGCCACTCCTTCGATCCGTGTTTCCGCAGACGTAAACCCGAATATATCTCCGCTGCGCAGCTTGACTGGCCCTATCCGGTGGTAGCCTCGGGCCAGGCACCGAAGGTTATACTTCCACGTAACCTGCTGGTAGGGCAAAAGGGAGGTAGTGATGCGGTGCTCCCGGTCGACCTCAAGACCCGTCCCGCGGACCGTTCCGCCCGGCAAATCCAGTTCTCGAGGAAACGCATCCTGGATATCGACCCAGACCAGCGGGACCACCTTGTCGTTGACCAACGTCACCGAATATTCAACCGAGTCCCCCACAAAAGCTCGACCTCTCCCCAAGCTTCTTGAGTGGCTTACTTTCTTGAAGGCGAATCGGTCCCAGAATTTGGCCAGAACCCAGACAATGATCACCAACGAGCCAACAATCAACAGCAATCCCTGGCTGGCAACAAGCCCAATGAAGAGCAGGACCGCGCTGGCGAAAAGCCAAAAGTCGTTAAGCATCTTTCCCTGCGAGGGTATTACGGGTGAACTATACCGGTACGGTTACCGATTCGAGGACTTCCTTGATAATGCCATCCGGGGTTCGTTCCCTCAGTCGTGCCTGCGACTTGAGAATTACTCGATGGCTGAGGGCATAAGGGGCCAATTGTTTGATCTCGTCCGGAGTTACGTACTCTCTTCCTCGTATAGCAGCCAAGGCCTGGCTGCATCGGTACATACCCATGGTGGCTCGAGGACTGGCGCCAAGTTCGACCTCCGGATGTTGTCGAGTAGCCTGAACAATACGCACTGTATAATTTCGAAGCACCGGGTCAACGTAAACCTGCCGGGCCAAAGCCTGATATTCAAGAATTTCGGGCCCGCTGGCCACTGGCTCTATTTGGGCCAATGGGTCAGATGTCTCGAATCGAAGTAACATTTCCTCTTCTTGCTCTTCGTCGGGGTAGCCTAAATGCAACCGAAGCAGGAAACGGTCCAGTTGTGCTTCAGGGAGAGGGAAAGTACCTTCAAGCTCAATGGGGTTCTGGGTCGCAATTACCAAGAAAGGGGCCGGCAAGGGAATGGTGACTTCATCAATTGTCAGTTGCCGCTCGCCCATACCTTCCAAGAGGGCGGACTGGGTGCGGGGGGTAGCCCGGTTAATTTCATCTGCCAGGACAACCTGCGCAATTATGGGGCCGGCCCGGAATTCAAATTCGCCGCTCTTCTGGTTGTAGTAATTTATGCCGGTAATGTCTGAAGGCATCAGATCCGGAGTAAACTGAATCCTCCTGAAGACACAGTCCAAGGAACCAGCCAATGCTCGTGCCAGCGTGGTCTTACCAATGCCAGGCACGTCTTCTACCAGAATATGTCCACCACTCAACACCGCAGCCAGTGTGAGTTCCACCACTTCTTCTTTCCCCACCAGCACCCGGCCGATATTTTCCTTGACCTTGTTCGCCGCATCCGATACGCGGGCTACCATCTCTGCGCTGATTGTAGTTGTCACTCTAAAATTGACCCTCAGGCACCTGCGCCGTTTTCGGATTCCACCTGTTTCAGGTAATCTTCAGCTTCCCTCAAATCTTTGAACGAATCTACGCTGCGCCAGAAGTCCCGGGACTTGTAAGCAGAAATGCGACCATCCTGGGCCAATGCTGGAAAAGTCAGGACTTCGTGGTCGCCTAATTCTGGCATTAAGGGGCCAATAGCCCGGTCAAAGACATACACACCGGCATTAATCCAATGAGGTAATTCCACCTTCTCCCTAAAGCCCACAACGTCGTTCTCTTCGTCCATGTCTACCAGTCCGTAAGGACTCACCATGGGTACCACCATGATGGTGGACAGGAGGTCGGGAGATGCTTCTTTTCGCGAAAGGTGGTGATTCAGAACTTCGTTAGGGTCCTGGCCGGTGATTATGTCACCATTCAGGACAATAACCGTGTCTTCTTCTTCGGGGACATGGGCCAGACCGGTGCGAATAGCGCCGCCTCTGCCGAGTGGGCTTGTCTCCACACTATATACGGGTTTTATCCCATGGCTGAACCCGTCGCCAAAGTACTCCCGAACCATCTCCCAACGGTAGCCAACCAGGAATATGACATGGGTAACCCCCGCTCGCTTCAGCCATTCAACCTGGTACCAGAGAATTGGCTTGCCGTTCAATGGCGCCAATGGCTTTGGGAGAGAGTCGGTCAGAGGCCTTAGCCTCTCACCTTTTCCGCCGGCCAAAATCAATGCATACATTTAGGGGTCTCTCTTCATTCCAGGGAATTTTTAGGTCAACGGCGAGCAGGACTGAGACCAGCACTGCAAGACAACAGTAATATACCTTTGGGCCCTTGGCTGGTCAACGTACGCCTATCCAGTCCTGAGTGGCTTTGGGGAGGATTCAGGTCAAGAGATTCCTCCATTTGCCTGCTCCGTTAGCACGGCCGGCACCGTTTCATCGCACACGGCAGTCCAGAACAACGATGTGTGCTCTCAATAGGAATATAACGTCCTGGGCCAGAAACTTCAAAAGTCACTGCTCACACATTGGTCTATAATTGATTTAGCGTACCAATACTCAATAGCGAATCGCCTAAAATTACCTGGAGGGGCCTAAGGGAATGGCAACACAGGACTCATCGGAACATAACTACACCATGGGTTACAGCAACGAATTTTTGCAGTTGCTCGACCGCCGCAATGCTGCCAACAGCGCAGCATATCTACTGCCATTTCTCGAGCCGGGAATGAGACTGTTGGACCTGGGCTGCGGACCGGGAACCATTACGGTGGGGTTGGCCATCGCCGTGAGCCCCGGAGAAGTGCACGGCGTCGATATGGAAGAGTCACAAATTGCCCTTGCCAGGGCAGCTGCGGAATCAGGCAACCATTCCAACGTAACCTTTCATGTAGGTGACGCTCTGTCGCTGCCTTTTGAAGATGGCTTTTTTGACGTAGTCCACAGCCACGCCGTCATAATGCACATACCTGACACCCAAGGAGTGCTAACGGAAGTAAAAAGAGTACTGAAGCCCGAAGGCATCTTTGCCAGCCGGGACTTGATCGGAGAATCCAGCTTCCTGGAACCCGGAACGGATGGTTTAAGGGAAGCTTGGGCCACATTCGTCAATCTCATGAAGGGGAACGGCGCCCACCCGGAAATGGGAAAGGAACTGAAGGGGATTCTGTTGGACGCGAGTTTCACCGATGTAACGTGTTCGGCCTCTTTCGACAGCTACGGGACCATCGAGGACCTAGCCTTCTATTACGCATTCATAATTGACTGGTTCTTTTCCGAGAGGGTCATACAAACCGTGACGGGGTTGGGAATTGCTACACAGGAAAAGTTCGATTTTTGGCGCAGTGAGCTTGACCATTGGCGTGACTCGCCAGGTGCCTTTGGGGGACTGGCTTTCGGAGAACACATTGCCCGAAAAGGGTAGGGTTACCATGAAGTTTTCAGAAAGGACGCGCAACAAGCCTGGTGGAACCAAGAAATTGCGGCCCCTCGCAAGAAAAGTCCGCGAGGCATAGTCACTGTCCCAGGTGACATTCGCCCTGCCGGCCACCCTATCTCACCAATTGGCCGGCATGGATATGTAAATGTACTCGTGGATTCGTGCCAAGGTAAAGCGGTGAACTCCCAAAAGGGGACAACGCAAACACATACAGGCAGCGAAACGGGAAGGGCTATCCATAAAGGTGGCTGCCCGGCCTGGGTTCGAACCAGGGCTTACAGCTCCAAAGGCTGACGTGCTACCACTACACCACCGGGCAATGAACGGAAAGGGCGTCGCCGCATGCAGTCGGCGTAGCCACATAGCTTTATTGCAGGGTAATATTCTGTACTCAGCCCTACCCATAGTCAAGAGCCCAGACCCCAATGATATAATGGCTCGGAAACGGACAAGCTAGAGTGGCTTGTGCTTCGACCCAACAAGCCTAACCATGATCTGGACATAGCCATGAAGAGAATTCGAGTCGGCCTGCTGCATCTGGCTCCGAAGACTAGCGACATTGCCGGCAACCGAGCCTTGGTTGAAAGAGGGACACGGGTTGCCGCAGAAGCTGGCGCATCCTGGATTGTTACGCCAGAGCTGTGTATTCCCGGCTACATGTTCATGAAGCAGATTGGCACCGACTGGATCCTCTCGCAACCAGATCACTGGATGCAGTCTTATTGCCAACTGGTGAAGCAACTGGGAGTGATGGCCTTCCTGTCTCACCCCGAGCGAGATCCAAACACGGACCAGCTTTTTAATACATCCTTCGTTATCAACCCGGTCGGCCAAATAATCGGCAAACATAGCAAGATCAAGGCTTTGAGGGGGGCTGAGGGCTGGTCAACGGCGGGAACCG
Source organism: Dehalococcoidia bacterium (assembly GCA_965215975.1). Classification (GTDB taxonomy): domain Bacteria; phylum Chloroflexota; class Dehalococcoidia; order Lucifugimonadales; family UBA3495; genus Bin22. Next base: position 3,607,019 of record OZ244136.1, read on the forward strand.
AAATTCAGCCCATAGAATGCGACGACGTAAAAGTGGGAATTCTGATCTGCGCCGACGCATACAAGAACGAGGTGGCCAAGGCGTTAAAGGACAGAGGGGCCCAGATCTATGTTTCTCCGGTCTCATGGGGGCCGGGGCAATGCGCCCCAGACGGTGAGTGGGAACAGCGCTCCGCAGATAACGGAGTACCTATCATTGTCTGCAACCGCTCCGGGCAGGAGGACGAAGAGCTGGACTATCGCAAAGCCGAAAGCGTGGTGGCGAAAGACGGCAAACGGTTGCTGGAGGCAACTTCAGACCGATCGGTGGTTCTCACTTTCGATTGGGACCTGGAAGGCATGTCCTGCCTTTCGGACGACTTCTCCCGGATTTACCTTTAGCTCGAATTTTGAGCCAGGTATCGCTCCAGTATAAGCACGGCAGCAGCAGCATCCACATCGCCTTTTCTGCGGGAAGGTTGCATTCCTGTCTCCCTTAACTTTGCTTCCGCTTCGAAGGAAGTGAACCTCTCGTCCACGGCGTAAATCGGCAACTCCGTGCTTTTCCGCAACTCCCGGATAAAACCCTGTGCCAGCTTTGCCTGGGGGCCCACTTCTCCCGATAAAGAATACGGCATTCCCACCACTATTGCACCGGCCGCCCGATCTTTGGCTTCAGCCACCACCCGACTCACGTCCTCTCGCAGCCTTCCCCTTGTCAGGTAGCCTGCCGATACCACTGGCAGTCCCTCGTCTCCGCCAGCGGCCAAACCAATTCTCCGGTTGCCCAAGTCCAGTGACAAATAGCGCATGGACGCAGTCTATCCTCAGCCTCTTCCCTCAGACCGGACCAGTTCGGCCACCTGGCGCAAGGCGTCATCCAGCTTTTCTGCCTGGCGCCCTCCTGCTTGGGCCATTTCCGGTTGGCCTCCGCCTCCGCCACCCATAACACGGGCGGCGTCTCGAGCCAGATTGCCAGCATGAAGGCCCTTCTCCACCAGATCCCTGGTAACCATCGTGACCAGCAGAGGATTGCCATTCACCACTGCCCCGAGGCAAATGACAGCGCTGGGAAAACGAGTCTTGATGAAGTCGCCCATTTCCCGCATACCTTCTGCACCGTTTGCGGAAGTCCGGCCAGCAATCAGCTTTATCCCATCGATATCTTGTACACGCTCCACCAAAGTCTCGGCTTCCGTTCTCAGGTTTCCTCTTTCCAACGTTGCCAGCCGACGGCGAAGTTCCTCGGTATCCTGCAAGAAACTGTCCAGGCGTGACTCCAAGTCAACCACCGGGGTCTGAAGTCTCTGTGCTATCGACTCAAGCCGCGCAGCCTGTTCAACAAAAAGTTCCTCTGCGGCCCGCCCGGTAACGGCTTCGATACGCCGCATTCCACCGCCAATGCCGGATTCACCCAGTACGAAAAGGGTGCCGACCTGCCCGGTAGCCCCGACGTGGGTTCCCCCGCAAACCTCTACGCTGAAGGCTTCTCCATTGGACATTCGGACAACTCGGACCGTATCCCCGTAGCGATCTCCGAAGAAAGCCAGCGCTCCATCCCTGACGGCCTCTGCATAGGTACTTTCCTGCGTGGAAACTTCCAAATTCTCTCTTACTTTGCCATTGGCCAAATTCTGAACCAACATTTGTTCATCTGACTTGAGCGGCCCTACGTGACTGAAGTCAAAGCGAAAACGGTCCGACGACACCAGGGAACCGGCCTGCCGGACATGGGGCCCGAGGACCGTTCGCAAGGAGGCATGAAGCAAGTGGGTTCCGCTATGATTCCGAGCTGCATCCAACCTGCGGTCAACATCGACCTGCGCTACGACATGCTCCCCCAAAGAAATATCGCCAGTTTGTACCACGCCCTTGTGGACTATCAATCCGGCCACGGGACTCTGGGTATCTTCGACTCGAACTGTCCCGTTGGGCCCAGATATAATTCCCCGGTCCCCCACTTGGCCGCCACTCTCGGCGTAGAAGGGAGTTCCTTCCAACAGGACCTCCACTTCTTGACCTTTGGTGGCATGTCCCGCCGCTTCGTTGTTGACCAGAAGAGCGGCCACCTGGGTATCCTGCTCCAGTTCCTGGTATCCAACAAACTGGGTAGTTCCTATGCCAAGGTTTTCGTACGCGGTCAGTATTTCCATACCACCGGTGAATCCCTGCGAAGACCTGGACTGCTCTCTTTGGGCTCCCATCTCCCTTTCAAAGCCTTCGGAATCTACTTCAAGGCCATGCTCACGGGCAATCTCTGCGGTGAGTTCCGGGGGAAAGCCATAGGTATCGTAGAGCACAAAACATTCCCTGCCGGTTACGATTCCCGCCCACTTCGCCAATACATCAACAACTGGAGCTCCACCCAACGATTCTGGCGACAAGAGCTCGGCTAGAATTTCTCCGGAAAGTGCAGCGCCCATGTTTTCAGATTCGTTGGATCCCAGGTTATCGTACGGAAGTGCTGATCCCTTATCCGACGCAGCGACTATCTGCTCCTTTACAAATTGTGTCCTTTCCCGGTAGGCAACCATCCCTAGAAGTATGTCGTTGCCCCTCTCAAATGTGCGCCCGAATCGTTGTTCCTCGAGCCCTATGACCCTCAAAATAAACTCATGGTTCTCGGAAAGTTCTCGGTAAATTGTCCGGAACCGCTCCAATACCACCCCGGCCACATCGGTCAAAAAGGGCTGTTCCAGGCCTAGACGGCGACCGTACCTGATGGCCCGGCGGATCACCCGGCGCAGCACGTATCCGCGGCCCTCGTTGCCGGGCACAACCCCGTCACCAATAAGGAATGAGGCGGCACGGGCGTGTTCCGCCACTACTCTCAGCGCATAATCGGTGTCCCGGTCCTGGCCGTAAGCATTTCCGCTCAACTGGCAGGCCATATCTATAATCGGCTGAAAGAGATCGGTCTCGTAGACATTAGGTTTGTTTTGCAATACTGCGGCGGCTCTTTCCAGGCCCATGCCGGTATCGACGCTTGGAGCAGGAAGAGGAGTGCGGTTCCGTTCTGGGTCCTGGTAAAACTGCATAAAAACCAGGTTCCACATCTCCACAAACCGTTCGCAATCGCAGTTAGGGTGACAACCCGGAATGTCCTGGTCAGCGCCTGTCTCTCGCGCGCGACGAAATATTTCGGTCAACTGGAACGGGGGCACCATTGGGTTGCAACCCTTTTCCGCGCCGCCGTCATAGTGAATTTCGGAACAGGGACCTGTGGGCCCCTCTGTGCCAGCAGGGCCCCACCAGTTATCGCCATCCCCGTAGCGATATATGCGTTCCTCGGGCACACCAATATTGTTACGCCAGATCTGGTAGGCTTCGTCGTCGTCAAGGTGAATGGTCACGTAGAGCCGTTCTGGCGGCAATTCAAACAGGGTAGTAACCAGTTCCCAGGCAAAGGCTATTGCGTCGTTCTTGAAGTAGTCTCCGATGCTGAAGTTACCCAACATTTCAAAAAATGTCAGGTGCTTGTGATCCCCGACTTCGTCAATGTCAGTGGTCCTAAAGCTCTTCTGGGAACTCGTCATGCGGCGACTGGGAGGGGTTTGTTCACCCATGAAAAAAGGCTTGAAGGGCACCATCCCGGCGCTCGTAAAGAGCAGCGTGGGGTCACCCGCAGGTATCAGAGAAGCGCTGGGCATGTGAAGGTGGCCCTTGCCCTCGAAAAATTGAATATAAGAACTCCTGATCTCGTCACCGGTCATCAATGTGGTTCACCTGTTTCTTACGTTGAAATATGCTCAGAATCCCGATTTTGAATCTAACGCTGGTGCTCTGGATTGTATGTCAGGCCCCAATGAGCGTCAATTGCATGCACACGGCAACAGTAAAGGGTCACCTGTCCAGGAGTTCATTTAGACCCACGGTCGCCTCACTAAAACCAAGATATCCCTGGTTTACTGGCGGTTCAGTCGAATTGGGGATCACCTCTCAGGACGTTTCGAAGTCGGAGCCCACAAACCTTGACCATGCCAAATGCGCGCTCTACAATTTAATTGCGCTTTAACATAAGAACGAAGAGTTAAACTTTTGTGCGCTATAACCGGATTTTGGAGGTCCTAATGAATTCGAGCTTCATCGGGAAGATTGACAAGGCCAAGAAGTACGCCGAAGAAAAAGAAAGAGTCAGCATTAACAGTTTCCACGCTACATTTGAAGGCAATCACAACACCTATAACGTCAAGTTTGAATCTGGCGAGTGGAACTGTGAGTGCCTGTTCTTCACGACACGGGGCGTATGTAGTCACACTATGGCTTTGCAGAGGATTCTCGATGATGTCTTGGCCGACGATGAAAAGCCGGTAGAAGCCGTATAAGCACCTCCCTAACCAGGAGACGCTGGTCAATCCTCTTCTTTAGTTCAGTCAGTTACAGCAAAGTATCCGGGAGTCTGAGAACTCCCGGATACTTCTCTTTACCAGCTAACTTGGGCAGATCCTTCGTGTTTACCTGCCAAAATGGTGGCGACCCTCACCTGTTTCTTCACCCTTCAAATTTTCGAAATACCAGGCAGGCATTCTGACCGCCAAAGCCAAAAGCATTTGATAACACCACCCCAACATCCTTCTGCCTGAAAACATTTGGAACGTAGTCCAAATCGCACTCTGGGTCCGGGGTATCATAGTTGATGGTGGGATGGATCTTTCCAGAAGTTATGGTCTGAATACAGGCTGCCGCTTCCAGGGATCCGGACGCTCCCAGGGAATGGCCAATCATTGACTTGGTTGAGCTGATGGGGATCTGGTAGGCCTTGTCTCCAAAAAGCCGTTTAATCGCCAAGGTCTCGATAGCGTCATTCAATGGGGTGGAAGTACCGTGGGCGTTGATATAATCCACCTCGTCTGGGTCCACGCCGGCATCCTTGAGGGCCAATCCCATTGCCTGGGCGGCACTGCTACCTGTTTCTTCCGGCTGGACCAGATGGCCGGCATCGGCAGTGCATCCGAAACCTGCCAACTCAACCCGGATCTCGGCTCCTCTCGCAATTGCATGTTCCAACGCTTCCAGGACCAAGACTACCGAACCCTCTGAAGGAACAAACCCATCCCGGTCCGCATCAAAGGGACGGCTCGCCCTTTCCGGCGCTTCGTTGTTAGTGCTCAGTGCGCGCATCACGGCAAACCCCGACAAGCCCAACTGGCTTATTCCCGCTTCGGTGCCGCCTGCAAAAGCCACGTCCGCCTCCCCGTATTGAATCAACCTTAACGCCTCTCCTATGGCTTGATTGGAAGCGGCGCAAGCGGTAGTGGCGGTGGAATTGTACCCTTTGGCCCCCAGGTAGTGGCTCACATTTGCAGCCGCCATATTGGGAAGCACCATTGGAAAAAAGAAAGGTGACATTCTCATCCCGCCTTTTTCGGCCAGAATGCGACAATTTTCTTCCAGGGTGGGAAAACCCCCATTCCCATTTCCAAGAATTACCCCTACGCGGTATGGATTTTCCTTGTCTATCTTGAAGTTTGCCTCCTCGACCGCCCTCAGTCCAGCCGCTACAGCTAACTGGGAAAACCTGGCCATGCGACGCGCTTCACGATTGGGAATGTAGTCCGCGGGATTAAAATCGATAACTTCTCCCGCAATGCGGCACGGGTATCCCGTGGGATCACACAACGTCATAGGTCCGATACCCGACTTTCCGGCCACCAAATTGGCCCAAAAGGCGTCTACCGACATACCAAGCGGGGTGATTGCACCTACCCCTGTTATTACTACCCTTCTCTTATCCATTCTCGTCGTGCAAGACCAATGGTCAGATGGCTACAGTAAAAAAATACCGAACCGCAACACTTCAATCTTCATATAGCTTTAAATAATTCGCAACTTTTCGGCTGACAAACAGCATTGCCATCGGGAGTACAGCGTACGGGTGCTTATGATCTTCGAATAACAAGCAACTAGCGCAAGTCAGGCGGCAATAAATCGGGGTAAAGTTCCGGTTTTATGCCCAACACTGCTTCACGGACTTCTGCTGCCACGAACAGAGACCCCGTTCCCAGTATCAAGTCACCTGAACCAGCTTCCTGTTTGGCATACTCCAAAGCATCTGCAACGTTTTCAGCCTGCCTTACTTTTGCGATTCCGGCACCACGCATTATATCTGCAAGGGAAGGCACTGACATTGACCGTGGATGGCGGGAACGAGTGGCTATAACCACGTCAGCCTTTGAAGCCAATGCCTCTACCATGCCAGCTACACTCTTGTCCCGTGAGAAGCCGGCAATGGCCACCACCCTGCGACTGCCGAAATACCGCTTAAGTGTTGCCAGCATCTTCTCCATGGAGTAAACATTGTGTGCACCATCGGCCACTATTATCGGGTCCCTGGACAGAAGTTCGAGGCGACAAGGCCACCTTGCTTCGGAAATGCCCGCAGCAATGGAATCCCCACCTATGGTATGTCCCTGCTCGACCAAACACTCCAAAATTGCTATCGCAGTAGCGGCGTTTTCAAGTTGATATTCTCCCAAGAGTGGGACTCGCACCCGGTAACTGTCCAGCCGACCCCTTATGTTAACTGTCTGCCCGTTCATGTCCGCTTCTAGAAGTTCCCAGGTAATGTCCCTCCCAACCTCTACCAATGGTGCGCTTTTGTCACTACTTGTTTCTGCGATAACTTCCCGAGCTTCAGAACATTGAGGCGCCGCCACAACTGGAATGCCTCGTTTGATAATTCCGGACTTGTCGGCAGCTATCTCCTCAATTGTGTCACCCAGTACGGCCATGTGGTCCAGGCTTACCGATGTGATGGCACAAACTTGCGGTTCAACTACGTTTGTAGCATCCAACTTACCACCCAGACCCACTTCAATGACCTGAAAGTCCACCAAATTCGTGGCGAAGCACTGAAACGCCATCCCAGTCATGAACTCAAACAGCGTAACGGCCCCCTGTTCAGTATCCTCTTCCAACTTCGACGCCGCGGCAGACAATTGATTGACGAGAGCTGCAAAGACTTCTTCACTTACGGGACTGCCATTGTATCGGATGCGTTCACGGAAAGTGTGAAGATGCGGTGAGGAATAGAATCCGGTGCGGTAACGGGCGGCGCGCAAGACCGACTCTACCATCGCTGCCGTGCTGCCTTTTCCCTTGGTGCCGGCTATATGAACCGTATTGGCGCACAAATGGGGATTGCCCAGCGCCCGTAGCAGATCGGTTACACGCTGCAGATCGTAGATCCGCTTTTGTCGGGGCAGGGAAGGCGCCCGCCGCTCGTGGTCCACCAAGGCCAGCAGGTAATCTACTGCCTGTTGGTAGGTCACGATTTCCTCTACACGTGCCATGCTATTAATGATCCCTGATGTGGGGAGGCATACTGCCCAGGTTAATCTTCAACGCATCGCCCATGGTTATGTTATTCACGAAGCCGATATTACCTTCCAGAGGTCTTGGCGTAAACCCAAAAGTTTGTTCAACCATTCCCATCTCAGCCACGTTGCGAACACGCATCATCTTTAGCATTTCCGAATTTATCGGTGGACGGGCCATTAAGGCTTGCATGAAAGCCACACTAATCCGCATTGCCCACATTGGAACATGCAGGCGAAGCCTTCGCTTGTCCATCGCACGTGCAACAAGGCTAACGACCTGATTGTAGTTTAATTGTTCTGGGCCGCCCAATTCCAGGGTGTGGCCTTGCAGGTCGTGCCTGCTAAGCGACAGGGCAATGCATTGGGCAACGTCTTCAACCCATATCGGCTGCAAACGATTGCGCCCGCTGGCTATCACGGGCACCAAAGGAAACAACCTTACCAAAGCCGCAAGGGAGTTAAGAAACTCGTCCCCTTCGCCAAAAATTATGGAGGGACGAACAATGGTATAGGAAAGTCCGCTGTTAATGACCGCCTGTTCTCCTTGCCACTTGCTTTGAAGATAAGGAAATTCGGGGTTGTTGATGGCTCCTACTGCACTCACATGAACAAACTGTTCGACGCTTCCTGCAGCTTTAGCCGCGGCCACAACATCCTCTACACCGGCACGGTTAATACTGTCGAAAGTGGTGTTTCTCCCTTGGCGTATCACCGCCACCATATGGATGATTTGCTCTACACCATTGCAGGCGGTAGTCAGGGCTTCAACGTCGTTGATGTTTCCATAATAGACGTCCACTGAACCTTGGGGAAAGATCCGCTCTCCCCCGGGACTATGGACCAGGCAGCGCACTTGATAACTGTGGTCAATCAGTTTCTGTACCACTCGGCGCCCCAAGAACCCCGTAGGGCCAGTTACCAGCACCGTCATTTACTGCTCCACATGATTGAGGCTGCAGATACGTCACAATCAGCAGCACATCAACTGTCTTCTGTCTTCGCTTATTACTATTATTGTATTATAAAAACCCGTACACTTGCCGCGTAACCTGATGGATTTCCCCTCCACTTACCGCCCATGAGCTTTGGTGCTCCGACCAAAATTTCTTTGATAGGGACTTGCCAATGACAATGCCTGAGATCCACTTTGGCGCCAGCGCAGTGCTCGGAGCAGCCGAGATTGCGGCAGAAGCACGCTGGATGGAAGACCTGGGCTTCGAGTACCTGTCTGTGGGAGAGCACTTCATGCGTGGCAGTCCTCCCGGGCCCACCCATGCTTCATTACCTCTTTTGGGCGTAGCCGCAGGTGCTACTGAAAAGATTCGTCTCCTCACATCCATTCTCCTGGTTCCCTTCTACCACCCGCTGACCTTGGCCAGGATGACGGCTTCTCTGGATATAGCGTCCGGCGGTCGTCTAACCCTTGGCGTTGGAGTGGGGGGAGAATTTCCTATTGAATTTGAGGTGGCAGGATTGAACGTCAGGCAAAGAGGCCGGCGCACCGACGAATGTCTGGAAGCAGTCCGGCAGCTTTGGACGGATGAAAATGTAAATTTCGAGGGCAGGCACTACAGTTTTCAAGAAGCAGCTATCAATCCTCGCCCAACGCAACGCCCTCATCCCCCTGTATGGGTGGCGGGACGACGGGACGCCGCTATGAAACGTGCTGTCCGTTTTGGTGACGGCTGGTTTCCATACTTCTACAGCCCCGAACGTTACCGTGACAGCGTCGAAAAGATTACTGCCATGGCAGAGGACGCAAAAAGGGACCTGTCTGGGTTCCAGTGGGCTTACTTTCCATATATCTCCATTTATCCCACGGAGCAGGAAGCCGCCGAAGCCGCCGCAATTGCCCTGGGAGGGCGATACCTTTATGACGGCAATTTTCTGAATATCGTACGCAATTATTGTTTGCTAGGCACTCCAGATATGTGTGCCCAACGTTTGCAGGAGTACGTAGAAGCCGGGGCTAGACACATCATATTTAGCGTGGCCTGCCCGCGGGAGGAGCGAGTTCGCCACATAGAGGCCATAGTCCAGGAAATTATACCCAGATTAATCTGAAATCTGACTAAACAACGAGCAATTTGAGGACGGATTTCGCGAGGATTTCTGAAGGAAGCATAGCTGGGAAATCTCTATGGTGTATAATGTTGAAGTTAATTCCGAAATACGATAATATCGGAATGCTTAAGTAAATTATACTGGCTCAACGTCTGCTCTTTAGAGCATAGCAGACAAGGTGGAGAAATGGCTACAACAATGTCCAGAATCAAGCGGATTCTGATGATTCAGCCCGCGTCGGCTGGCGGAAATTTCGAGTATATGGCAATTCCAAGGCAGGGAATGCTGTTCTTGTCCACCGCTTTGGGCCAGTGGAAAGATGGGCCGTTCCAATACGAAAGGGAAATCTGGTTCGAAGACCGCAGCGGCCTGATGGACCCGGACAAAGACTTGGAAGGCGTGGATATCCTTATGGTGACGGCGCTGATTAACGAGGCGCCTCGTGCCTACCATCTGGCCAGCTTGGCCAAGATGTACCATCCTGAGTTGTTAACCATTGGCGGCGGACCGCAGATGAGCCCGCTGCCCGAAGAAGCTTTCGCCTTGGGAAACTTCGATGTTATTGTGCAACGAGAGGGGGAGGACATTATCGCCCCTCTTTGCGACCTATTGCTCACCCATCCCGTTGGAACTCGCGAAATGTACCTGGAAAAGGTACCCGGGGTCAGCTACCGGAAGGATGGACAAGTAATTCAGACGCGGCGCCAGGGATTGGTCGATCCTGCGTTCGCAGAGTTGCCGGATTATCGCTCCATTAAAGACCTTTCTCCCGAGCACCCTATGCCAGGTGGAGTCCTGGAAACGGTAAGAGGATGCACTGAAAACTGCACTTATTGCCAGGTCATCCAGCAGTTCCTGGGTTACCGGATGATCTCCAGGGAAACGGAGATCAAGCGGCTTCAGCAGTTGCAGGAACTGGCTGATGAAGGACTGTTGCATACGTCACGCAACGGCAGGTTCAATGTTTTTATTTCAGACGACCTTCATACCCCTCCTCTTCGGGCGGTAAAGTTCCGCAACGAACGATTGGAGCGCCTCAAGAGCTGGAAGGGGCACACCGACAACATGTACATGATCTGCCAGGCCCGGGCCGAAGTAGGTCAAGACGAGGAGTTGGCAGCCGCAATGGCAGAAGCCAACATCCGAATGCTTTACTTGGGTGTCGAGTCAAACAATGCAGAAAATCTGCTGGCGGTTAACAAGCGCCAGGAGCCTGGTCAAATGGAAAAAGACCTCCGCACCTTGAAGGGTATGGACTTCTCCGTAGTGGCCATGACTATAATCGGGCTGCCTTTCGACCAGGAAGAAGACATTACGAACCTGGCCGACTGGGTAACTCAGTATAGCCGGTACCAGACCGCCAATCTGCTAACTCCGTTACCGGCAACATCCAACTGGACCGACCTGCAACCCCTGAACGAAAACGGTGATTTGCTTCAGGAAGGGGAGGTACGTCCTTACCACTTGTACACAGGCCGCCAGTTTGTCCACTACGACAAGCGATGGACTATGCAGGAAAGCCGTGAGCTGTTTGATAGCTACACGTCCAAGCTCACCTCAATAGATGACCTGTATGGCCGTATCTTCCGCATGCTCAGGTCTTACAGACTGCGGGTAGCTACTTCAGGTAACGAACTGGGCGACTCCATAAATTTGAGGATAACCGAAGCATCCGAGTATCTGAAAAATTGGTCCGACCCTGTTTCTGTGGCGGGCAAGGAGTTTGGCCAGAACATTTCACAACGCGTGGATGAGCTGGCGGAAACACTTCGAACTATGTCTCAACCTTTATCGAATGCTCGACGCGAGTTGGCAGATAACATCAATACTAAAGTCAATGAGCTAACGGACTCCTTGAAGAGCATGTCAGACCCGGTCAGCGTCAGTAGCAAAGATCTGGTCGACAACGTTTCGGTACGCATCAACGAGATTACAGAGATGGTAAACCGGGTGCTGGTCGAATCTTCCAGCAAGCGTCGATCCCTCAAAGAGTAACCAGGCTCTTATCCTCAGCCATCCTGAAAGTCCGGGCAGGCTTGTGAATATCAGGAAGTACGTATTCCCAGCCTGTCAGTTGTTATTTGGCACAGTTCATGTTGAATCAGCGGTATATGCATTCTCTCTGCAATTAGGCACACCCAAAATTTGAAACCCCGCTTTCAGGGACAATTCAACCTCAGAGACTGGGTTTAACCAGGGCCAAAGGCAAGATGAACGAATCCGGACACCGCGTATATGTAACGGGCTTGGGAATAATAAGCCCCTTGGGTTTGAATGTTCAGTCCACTTGGGCCGGGATCGTAGAGGGAAAGTCGGGGATCAGCTACATTACCGCCTTTGATACCGATGGATTTGACACAACGTTTGCCGCAGAGGTAAAGGGGTTCAGCCCGGAGGACTACCTCGAACGTAAAGAGAGCCGGCGGATGGACCGCTTCGCCCAATTCGCCGCCGTGGCCGCCCAGGAAGCCTGCCGCCATGCGGAATTGGACTTGGCTCAAGAAGATCCCTTTAATGTGGGTGCCATTATAGGTAGTGGTATCGGTGGCATCCTCACTCTTTCCACGCAATACGATATTCTACGGGACCGGGGACCTCGTCGGGTCACACCCTTCCTGATTCCAATGATGCTGAGCGATATGGCCTCGGCCCAAGTGTCCATGGTAACCGGTTCTATGGGTGCCAACTATTGCGTCGTTTCTTCGTGCTCCAGCGGTGCAGACGCTCTGGGACAGGGCTGGCAAATGATAAGAAGAGGCCAGGCTGAAGTAGTTCTCGCCGGCGGCAGCGAGGCACCAATAGTGCCAATCGCAGTCGCCGGTTTCAATTCCCTTCGAGCGCTTTCACGATTCAACGAGGATCCACCTCGCGCCAGCAGGCCGTTCAATCGGGCCCGAGACGGCTTCGTTATGGGTGAGGGTTCTGCAGTCCTGGTTCTGGAAAGCGAGAGCCACCTGCGAAAACGCGACGCTACACCGTTGGCTGAATTGAGAGGATACGGAGCCACCTCCGACGCTCACCATCTTACTGAGCCAAATCCTACCGGACAAAGCGCGGCAAATGCCATACGACTGGCACTGGAGGCAGCTGCGGTAGACGTAGCCGAGGTAGACTATCTGAACGCCCACGGCACTTCCACTCCCTTGAACGATTGGCAGGAGACCAAGGCTATCAAACTTGCAATGGGTGAAGAGGCCTACCGGGTTCCCATCAGCTCCACCAAGTCCATGACCGGGCACCTCCTGGGGGCCGGTGGCGCCTTGGAAGCCGCCATATGCGTCAAAGCAATACAGGGAGATATAATTCCCCCTACAATCAACCTGATAGATCCGGACCCTGAGTGCGACCTGGACTACACGCCGCTAACTGCTCGCAACCAAAAGGTCGATGTTGCCATGAGTAATTCGTTCGGATTCGGCGGACACAACTCAGTATTGGTCTTTACTGACCCGGCTTGGTCTGGCTGACGAGACAGACACGCTATGTTTCGTCGACCAAAGCCTGAGGAAATTGAAGAAACCCCGGTTTTTACAAAGGGTGAACGGTGGGGTGGCGCCTTTGCCCACGGAACACCTTTGCTACTTGGCATCCCCCTGGTTATCATTACCCCCCTGGTGGGGGGGAATCTGTTTATGGCGCTAGTGCCCTGCCCCATAGCCGCATACATCATTTCCAGGTCATTCAGGCGTCGCCAATTCGCATGGGGAGCCTTCCAGGCCATGCAGGCCGCAATAGTCCATCTGATTCTCCTGGTTCTGGTTTTCGCCGCCGTGCTTCTGGGAGAGGGCGCACCTGACCAAGTGGCATCCGTAATCTTCGTATTGACCTTCCTCCTGTTCCTGTACACTCTTTGGGGTGCCTGGGATACGGCTTGGGGGTACGATTTCCGCTACATTTTCGTCAGCAATTTGGTGGACCGGATTACCGACGCCAACATGAGAAGACAAGAACACCGCAGGCAGCTCCGAGATGCTCGGGACCGCGGTGGGCCACCAGATCCTCCGACAGCACCACCTCTCATCAGGTAATAAGACCTGCTGACATTTGCCAGTATCTCTCGATCCCCTAATGGATTAAGCTCCCAAATATGCCAGGCAGTTTAGCCTTCACAAGTGCCAGGACTCCCTACCTCATCACGGAAGGGAAAACTGGGGATGAAATGTTTATCTCCATTGGAAAGCATCTTTAAGGATCATGAAACAGTGGAAACTGAGTGACGTTGCCGCAAGAGAGCATGACCACACTTTTGCTGGAGATTTTCCCCAGGCAATAGTCAAGGTGTTGTTGGCCAGGGGCATAGAAACGGCAGAGCAATTCAGATTTTTTCTGCAGCCCCCTCACCGGCTTCCTTACAGTCCGCTACGCCTATGCGGAATGGAAATGGCTCTCCATCGACTTGTGCGAATGATACATGCGGAACCTGATAGAGTTGGGAGCCGTACAGTCGGGATCGTTGGAGATTTCGATGTGGACGGAATTACCGGCACTGCCATTCTCGTTGAAGGCTTGTCGGATTTTGGTTTAGAGACTGTACCTTACCTGCCGCACCGGGTTTCCGAAGGCCATGGTTTATCTAACGAATCTGTGCGGTATCTGGCGAAACAGGGAGTGGAGCTAATAATTACGGTGGACTGTGGGGTTACTTCCATCGAAGAAACGAAGTTGGCCCGAAGCCTTGGGATGGATGTCATCATTACCGATCACCACACTCCGCCGCCCGATCCTCCACAAGCGACTGCAATTATCAATCCCGGGATGCCCGGCAATGAATACCCCTTCCCCCACCTCTGTGGGGCCGGATTGGCTCTAAAGCTCGTCGAGGGACTCTATCAACTACAGGGCCGCCCGCTGCCAGCCAGCCTGCTGGAACTAGCCGCTCTAGGTACCATTGCAGACATGGTTCCGCTGAAAGACGAGAATCGATATCTGGTAAAGGCAGGGCTCCAACAATTAGGCCTGACGACACGCCCGGGTCTTAGGGCAATTTACCGGTCGGCTTCCCTGGAAGATAAAGCTATTACCGAGGAGACCGTGGCGTTCCAAATAGCGCCTCGCCTCAATGCCGCCGGGCGTATGGGCCACGCCCAAGACAGCCTTCAGTTGCTTACCACTCAAAGTGATTCTGAGGCAGACATCCTGGCCGCCCAGTTGGAGCGGCAAAACAGGGAACGACAAGATCTGACCCGAAAACTATTTGCGGAGACACACTCTCTTGTAGCCTCTCTCGACCCGTTGCCGCCCTTTATAATCGCCCAAAACCCTGACATTACCTCCGGTGTGGCGGGTCTGGTTGCCGGCCGCTTAAGCGAAATTTTTCAACGGCCTGCTGTCGCGCTGGCCCCTGTTGATGGAGAATTCCTCATTGGCAGTGGTCGTAGCATTCCGGCCTTCAACTTGATTGAGGCCTTAAACTCCTGCGCTGAACTGTTCATCCGCCACGGAGGACATAACCAGGCAGCAGGCTTCACCATTCCCCGGGAAAACGTCCCAAGATTAATTCCCCGACTAAACTCTATTGCCACCGAACAATTGGAAGGTGTGCCCCTCGAAGAAGCGCTGAACGTGGATGCGGAAATTGAGCTGAAAGATATTGATTCGAACCTGCTGGACTTCCTTAGACAACTGGAGCCCTTCGGAGTGGCCAATCCCAAGCCCATTTTCGTCACTCGCAATCTGAAAGTGAGGGAGAGTCGGAAGATGAGATCTCATGGGCAACACCTGAAGCTACTGGTTGGAGACGACCACGAACAATTCCCGGCGCTGGCCTTCAACCGCGCTGCTGAGTGGGTAGAATCAACGGAAAGGGTCGATCTGGCCTATACAATCAGCATAGATACTTGGAGAGGCAAAGAGACAATTAACTTGATGCTGGCAGACTTTGGGGCTTCGCAAAGTGACTCGATTTTGTAACCAATCGCCAATGAAGCTCCGGCTATTGGGCGCTGGCCTCACGCCTTCTCCCAGGGAAAGTTCTGCCATGCCGAATTCCTAATGAAGAATGGCTCGAAGTCCAGGAAGTAGTCTGCCCTGAAGTTGGTGGTGTGGCGGGTATAGATGACCGAGTAGCGCACGTCAAGTTTGTCATAGGGGGGACAACTGAAAATCTGGTCGCTAATGCGTTGGAATGCTTTCCCAGTATCATTGATTTCATCAACAACCAGCACACGATGGTGCCCTTCCAGCGTGTCCAGTAGAACATCGTTGTAAATGAAGTAGATTGGACGCTCAAAATGGTGGCAAACATGGGTTGCTGGCACCAAGCCTCCCCGAACAACGGCAACTATCGCATCGGGCCTCCAACCATCCGGAGTCGACTCGATCAGGTCACAAAGCGCCTCCACTCCCCGGCAGATTTCGTCATAGCTCACTTGACGGATCACCTGACCTGCCAAGCCGGTTGTCGACCTTCCTGCAGAATCCGCTATTTGACCATCCACGATTGCCCTCACTTCTTATCAGCTGATGCCCTGTTTTGGCGACCCGCTGGCTACCTTCCCGAGGTCCGTACAAATTGAGCCTTATATACGAGCAAGGGCACGGCGATGGCAATTACAACCAAGGAAACTAATTGAGCTTCGTTGAGCGCACCACCAAAATAGGTGTTGGACTCGATACGCAGGAAGCTGATAAAGAAACGACCAATAGAGTAGAGGGCCCCGTACAGGACAAAAGTCATGCCGCTAGGGCGAAGGCGGTTTCTCAAAGGCCAAATTATGGCAAGAATCACCAGATCCATGATCAGTTCGTAGGCCACTGCCGGGTGGCTGGCCGGACGGTAAGCTCCCGGACTGTTAATGTGAGAGTAAACGACCCCCCAGGGAAGGTCAGTGAACTTGGCCCAGTGCTCCCCGTTGATAATGTCGCCCAGACGACCGATAGCCATAGCGATCAGCAGCGCCGGCGCGGCAATATCGGCCAGGGGACCCACACTGGGTAAGGGAGCCTTTTCCGGCTCACCTGCAAACCGAAAGTACTTCCCCCACAAGCTCAAGAACCATTCTGAGTTCCGAATTAAAATATAGGCCGCTCCGAATACGAACCCTCCTAAGATGGCCCCAAAGATAGCTATGCCGCCTTGCCACACCATGAAGATCCTGGCCGGATCAGCAGAATACAAACTCCAAAAGTCGATGACGTGGAGAACCCGGGCCCCCACTATTCCGCCGATAATACACCACACGGAAACTGATAATATTGCGTCTCCGTCCATCCCCTCTTTACGGCCCCAGCGAACGGCCAAGATTACAGCGGTTGCTACAGCTACAAACGTAAAGAAACCATGCCAGGACAAGAGGAAAGGACCGATATCAATAATGTATGGATTAAAGGGAATGTTGATAGCGCCAAAAGTAATCATTCGTTAGTTCTCACCACAGGAAAGAAATACATGAGTGTTCTTACTTTCTGAAAAAGCCACTGGGGAGGGAGTTCTATTGCGCCCCAAAGTTCGTACAAAATACGCCTTTGCACCGTGGGGTTGCAAGGCGTCGATTACCCGGGCATGTTCCTCTTGCGACGACGACATTAAGAACAGGGCAGGGCCAGCCCCGGTCAAGTGAGGGCGTCGTCCAGTCGCAGCTTCGACCGCATCAAAAACTTCCTGAAGACCGTTAAACTCCTCAAAAGCCACGGACTCAAAAGCGTTATGAAACAGCTCGTCGGAATAAAGACCAGACATCAGGTTCTGCACCAGCCACCGCGTTAATCCGCCGTCGCTGAAGTGGAAACGGGTCAATCGACTATACAACCGGGCCGTCTTGGCCTCCAACCTGATCCCTGGGCACACAAGTGTCAATCCGATACCGGGCTTCGTTGGTAGCGGTTCAACAGCATCCCCTCTTCCACTGGCCAGCGCCGCGCCAGCCCAAAGGAAGAAGGGAACATCAGAACCCAGTCCCGCGGCGACATCTACCAAGGATGCCAAGGGCAAGTCCAATTCCCAAAATTCGTTAAGCGCCAGAATTACGGCAGCCGCGTCACTGCTACCACCGCCCAAACCCATACCCACTGGAATGTGTTTCTTGATAGTTATAGATACAGTAGGAAGCCTGCCTGCCTTTCTGGCGAGATCAGCAGCAGCGCGCCAAGCCAGATTCTCTTTATCGTTTAAAGCAGGGTCGTTGCACTTCACGCTCAATGAATCGGAGGTGGCTATCTCGATCTCGTCCTCCAGATCTATGGCCTGCATTACAGTGCGAACCTCGTGGTACCCGTCAGACCGACGTCCCATTATTTCCAAACAGAGGTTCAGCTTTGCAAACGCTTTAACCAGCAAGCTTCTCTCCTGCCCTGGCAGAAAGCTGGTCTAAATTTTCCCAAGCTGAATAAACCGCTTCCCATTCTTTTAAGGCCAAGGTCTCTGCCCGCCTGGCCCCGTCGACTCTGGCCCTCTCCAGCATTCCTGTCACAGAAGCAGGGTTCACTCCCAAACCATGACTCAGGGAGTTGCGAAGTTGTTTGCGAGGTGCTGAGAATCCCGCCCTCACCAAGTGAAAGAAGGAATCGGGGGAGGATACCTCGACTGCGGGACTGTCCAAAAGGTCCAGTCGCACAACTGCGGATGATACCTTGGGAGACGGCCGAAATGCCGTAGGAGGAACAGCACAGACCAACCTGGTTCTCGCATAGAACTGGGTAGCCACGGCGAGCAGGGTCATCCCGCCGGGCGCGGCAGTCATGCTCTCCGCCACCTCTCGCTGCACCATTAACACCATGGTGGTTGGTGGACATTCACACTCGAGAAATCGGCGAACAATGAAATTGGCAGCATAGTAGGGCAGGTTGGCTACCACTTTGTAGGTTGTGTGATTGCCTATCAACTGGGATAAGTCTACGGTTCGCGCATCAGCTTGCACGACAGCCAAGTTGGGGGGGTTGCCGAGCTTGGCAGTAAGGGATTCGGCCAAGCGCTCATCCAGTTCCACCGATATTACCCTTTCAACCTTGGGTAAAAGAAGGCGAGTAAGTGCGCCCCTGCCGGGGCCAACCTCCAACACCACATCGTCACATGCCAAATCAGCAGCAACCACAATCCGGTTCAGGATGCGGTTATCAGCAAGAAAATACTGCCCGAGGGACTTGCGGGGTTTGGCAGAATGCGGCGGCGAACTAGAAAAGGCAGTCACAACGAAAGCAATAAAACCTCATGTAAGAGACCGCGCACCCCCCGTTGACGAAAACCCTATGGGCATATCTGGTGCTTCAACTCAGTCCAGGTGTTCCCACGGCACCCGCAGGGACCTGTTTACCGTTGCTTCCTCTCGGACCTGGCGGGGTTCACAAGCCTGCGCCGCGTGGGACCCGGCCATCAACGTTGTAAGCCTCCAATAGCGGCCCAACAGGTTTGGCCTAAGAGGGGAATTCCACCCCGCTATAGCGGATTGCGGGTACAGGGCACCGCTAGCTCCCCGCCTAGCACGGTCTCCTATTAGATGTTAGGGTAGTGCCGCAACACTGTCAAATATCCCTGCCCGTTCATGGACGACCAAATAGCTCCCTCTGGGGTGCCTTCTTGACCTAGTCGTTGTCCTGAAATATTTGATTGGTCTATGCTTGGAATTATCTTCATGGATTCGGCGTTTCTATCATGAGTCGTGGTTGCATCTCACATGACTAGCTGACGGGACCACAGGCTGGGGCACGAATAACAATCCAAAGCGCCTAATGTTAGAATTAAAGCCAAAGGAGATTGCAATGCAAGTTAGGAAGGCCGTCATTCCCGCGGCGGGCTTGGGAACTCGGTTTCTGCCCATCACCAAGTCGGTACCCAAGGAGCTGTTGCCCATTCTGGATCGGCCAATGCTCCAATACGTGGTGGAGGAAGCAGCAGAAGCGGGAATTGAAGAAGTTATTATTGTTACGGCCAGAGGAAAGGAATCAATTGCCGCTTATTTTCAACCGCGGCCGGAATTGGAAGCCCGCCTTGCGGATACCGGGGCAACTGACTTGTTGAAAATGGTCAAGTACGTCTCAGGATTGGCTGATGTTTCCTTTGTAATACAGGATGAACCCCTGGGGTTGGGACACGCAGTCCTGACCGCTAAAGAAAAGGTCGGTGAGGAACCGTTTGTAGTTATTCTCCCCGACGATATAGTGGACCATCAGCCGGGCGTCATTGCGCAGATGCTGGAGGTCGCCAATCGTCACGAGGCCGCCACGGTGGCAGTAGAACAGGTCCCGTGGGAAATCGTCCATAATTACGGGGTGGTCGATGTAGAACCTACCGTAAACAGCGGTACTCATCTGGTCAGGCATTTGGTCGAAAAGCCGGAAAGGAGCGAGGCGCCATCAAATTTAAGCATCGTTGGGCGCTACATCCTTCCTCCTCAAATATTCCAGTGCCTGGAACACACTCCTCCTGGAGCAAAAGGGGAAATTCAGCTCACCGACGGCATACAGCTATTGTTGGAGCGCCAGGATGTCTATGCCTACGAATTTCATGGCACCCGCTATGACGGAGGAACTCCCCTAGGCTTGCTGAGAGCCTCGCTGGAATTCGGTTTGGCACGCGAGGACATGGCAGATTCGGTGCGCGCGCTCCTTGATTCGTTGCAACCCAATAATTAATGAAAGCCAATGCCGTTGACGCGCTTGGACCTGCAGGAAAGCTATCCCGTCGAGGACAGGAAATCTCTGCCGCCGTACTCCTGCTCCTGTATATCGTTGCCATCGTTGTTTCTCTCAATGCCCGACTCTCAGCCATTGGAGACATGTGGATCAGAGTGCCCATTGTCCTCCAAGGTGAAGAGTTGCTGGTTTTTACTTCTTCTGCAGGGCGAAATTGGCAATTCATACAGTATGAGGCCACCCTGGCGTCAAGCATGTTGATTGTTGCCGCAGCTGCAATCGTTTTCCGTGTTTTTTCGGACTATGAGCCTACACTGGCTCTGATCGGGTCTTTCATGATGGTGGGCGCTGCTTTATTCGCCGGGCTATTCGCTATTGCGGGATTAATTCTGGCCCAAGGGTACATAGGACCAGTAGTTGTTCAAGACGATATGGAACAGATTTTCGGATCCCGGGAATTATATGACGTATTTGTACCCATTCTCATATTGTCAGAAAAGATATGGCTGACTTTCGCGGCCCTGGGCGGCATTGCTTATGGCGCTCTGATTGCCTGGACCAGGGCTATGCCTCGGTGGCTGGGCTGGGTGGGAATAGCCGCCGCACTTCTCTTGCTTCTAATTTGGGTCGAGAGCATTGGCCTGATGAAAATGGATTGGCAGAGACCTTCATTGGTCTGGATTCCTACCAACAACCATATGGGCCTTTGGGGAGGAAGCGCTTGCCTGATCTGGCTGTTATTGTCGGCGGTACGGTTAATGATCAAGGGAACAGACATTCCAACAACAGAAATAAGAGCCTCGAAACGGGAGAATATAGATGCTTGAACTACTGCTGGCACTGCACATCTTGTTTGCCATATGGCTGATGAGTAACCTCATCACTTCAGCTTATTGGAAGGCCAGAGCCGATCGCAGCGGCAATCCGGAGCAAGTGGCGACAACTGCAGAAGCCTTGGCGCGGTCAGACTTGATGTTCACGGCCCCTGGCATTGCGGGAGTGCTGGTTACCGGAGTCTGGATGGGTGGGATTACCGGTTGGGAGCGCTTCCAGGAGCCCTGGTTGGCAATCTCATTTATCCTGACCATTTTGATGGCTGTCCTGTGGTTGGCGGTGCTTATGCCTCAGGCTCGCCGCATGGCCCGCTGGTCAAGAGACCACGTAAATGGGAGTCCACACATAGAGAGATACCGGCGGGCTGGCAAGATATGGAGCATTACAGGCGGTATCGTTACTCTCATCCCGGTGATCATTCTATTCTTGATGGTTTTCAAACCATGAACCGGCAGGTTGCCAGCGAACCGACTTATCACGCGTTGGAAAGCCAACAACAGCTTGGGAGACGTAAATGACTTCGGCCAAAGACCAACACTTGAAAAACGTGAGTGAAATCCGCGCCGAACTGCTTGAGCTACTTGGCGCAATTGGCGACGATCTGGACTGGAGGCCCGACGAGGAATCGTGGTCAGCACGTGAAGTCTTCACCCACATGCTTTACACACCACCCGGTGGCGTTCCGCAGATACTGAAGGGTATGCAGGCGGGGACCGTAAAGGAATACGACCTGTGGGCTGACCAGAAATACATGACCGAAGAGGCACAGGGTTGGACTCTTGCGCAGGTCAAAGACCAGTTCACTGCCTACTTTGATACTCTGGAAGCGGAACTTGGCCCACTATCAGATGTCGTCCTCGAAGAAACCACGGCTTTGGTTCATCAGCGAAATCGCCATTGGGATGAGTCACGGCCGGCCCAATGGCTAGTGGAACGGCTTTTCGCGGGACACTGGCGGGACCACCTGGTCCAGCTAAGGGAACTGGCAGAGGATTCAAAGGGTGAGTAAGCTAGCGAGGCAAAGGCGCAAAACTGGGCAATTAGTTTTCACTTCCGATTCCCAATAGGCTCAAGAATGCTTCCTGAGGCACTTCCACCCGGCCCACGCTCTTCATTCGTTTCTTGCCCTCTTTCTGCTTTTCAAGCAGCTTTCTCTTGCGGGTGATGTCACCACCGTAACACTTGGCGAGCACATCCTTGCGCAAGGCACGTACCGTTTCACGGGCTATTACGCGACTCCCGATGGCTGCCTGAATCGGCACCTCGAATAGCTGTCTGGGTATAGTGGTTCTCAGCTTTTCGACAAGGCTGCGCCCGTGGACCACTGCCACGTCCCGATGGACGATCATGGAAAGTGCTTCCACCGGCAGGTGATTAATAAGGATATCCACCCGGCTCAAGGGTGCCACTCGGTAGCCTTCAAAGGTGTAGTCCAGGGAGGCATAACCTTGGGTCTTGGACTTGAGCTGGTTGTAAAAATCGGCCAGCATTTCTGACAGCGGCATAGTGTATTCCATGACCACCCTGGTCTGTTCTTCCTTGGCCTCGCCACCGTCTCTCGCCGTTATGCCCTGAATATACTCCATGCGCTTGAAATCGGAGCGTCGCGTGTGCATTAGCTCCATAATCGCGCCAACGTGTCTGTTTGGAGCAACTATTGTCAGACCCAAAATCGGTTCCTGTATTTCCTTCAGTTCATTCGGGTCGGGCAGCTTTGAAGGATTATCAACACTAATAGTTGCGCCATTCTGAAGAACGACCTGGTAAGCAACGCTGGGCGCGGTCACTATCAGGTCCAGGTCATATTCCCGCTCAAGCCTTTCCTGGACTATCTCCAAATGCATCAGACCGAGGAAGCCGCACCGGAAGCCAAATCCAAGAGCCCTGCTGCTCTCCGGTTCCATAGTCAATGATGCGTCGTTCAATCGGAGCTTTTCCAATGCAGCCCGCAAGCTGTTGTATTCTTCTCCATCGGAAGGATAAAGGCCGGCGAACACCATGGACTTGAGTTCAACATAGCCGGGCAGCGGTTCCGACGCAGGCCTGTTGTTGTTGGTTAAAGTATCGCCAACGCTGCATTCCTGAACATCCTTGAAACCGGTGGCTATGTATCCAACTTGCCCGCTGTACAGGGCGTCCACTGCCTTAGGAAACGGAGAAAATACCCCCACTTCCATAATCTCGGCCACCCGTCCCGAGGACATGACCAAGACCTTGTCGTTCTTGGAAACCTGTCCGTCCTCAACTCTGACGTGAGCTATGATTCCTTTATAGGTGTTGTAGACAGAATCAAATACCAGCGCTCTAAAGGGACCCTCAGTGTCTCCTGAAGGCGGTTGCAACCGTTCAACGACAGCATCCAGAATGTCCTGGGCCCCCGTACCTTCCTTGGCGGAAGCGTAAAGAATTTCGTCTTCCCTGAAGCCGAAAACCTGCTGCAACTCGCCTGCTACCCTGGCGGGCTCGGCTTGCGGCAGGTCCACCTTATTGACGACAGGAATAAGATCAAGGTCGTATTCCATCGCCAGCAACGTATTAGCGATGGTTTGCGCTTCAATTCCCTGACTTGCATCTACCACCAGGAGCGCGCCTTCACATGCGGCCAGAGCTCTGGAAACTTCGTAACTGAAATCAACATGGCCGGGTGTGTCAATGAGGTTGAGTTGGTAAACCCTTCCATCACGCGCCTTGTGACGCATGGCCACTGCCTTGCCCTTGATAGTGATTCCCCGTTCGCGTTCCAGTTCCATCTGGTCCATGAACTGGGCTTTCATTTCCTGGGGACGTACCGTTTCGGTAATTTCCAGAAATCGGTCGGCGAGGGTGGATTTGCCGTGGTCAATGTGTGCGATTATGCAGAAGTTGCGGATAAGTTGAGGATTCATAACCTAACCATAGTAACACGCTGTTGTCAGCAGTAACAACAATAATTAGAGCGTGGCGTCGGGAGAGAATACGGATAGATCATCGTACCCTAACCGCGGAAAATCGACTTAAGTAAGCCCTATTCCCGTCCGGAGATTGGGCAGGCTATCCAAGAACCGACCTATTCTTAAGGAACTTGTCGCGGAATTAAGGATAGCTACATCAGGCACCAAACCCTTCGTCAACCTGAACCTCTAATGAACCAAAAAGAAAGGGCCGGCGCGAAGCCGACCCTCTGTTAGGATGTCAACCTGCCAGTCAGGGAATTAGTATGGCCCATAACCCGGACTCTGAATACAAGCTGCCCAGTGGTCAGTACCTACCTCACGCAACTCCGGTACTACTGCCTGACAACTGTCTATTGCAATGGGGCAGCGGGGGTGGAATACACAGCCGCTTGGCGGGTTCAGAGGACTGGGAACCTCACCACTGAGAAGGATACGTTCACGCTGAGCGTCAATAACCGGATCAGGAATGGGCACAGCCGAAAGCAGGGCCCTCGTATAGGGGTGCATCGGACTCTGGTAAATCTCGTTCCGGTCTGCAATCTCCACAATGTGGCCCAGGTACATCACTGCCACCCGGTTGCTGATGTGCCTGACCACGGAAAGGTCATGGGCTATGAAGAGGTAGGTCAGGTCGAACTGTTCCTGCAGGTCCTCCAGCAGATTTACGATCTGGGCCTGAATCGACACATCCAGAGCAGATACGGGCTCGTCGCACACTATGAAGGAGGGATCCACGGACAGGGCTCTGGCTACCCCAATGCGCTGTCGCTGGCCACCGCTGAACTCATGGGGGAAACGGTCCGCCATATAGGGATTCAACCCTACGTTCTGCAGCAATTCCGAAACCCTGTCTCGGTACTCCTCCTTGCTGTTCACCAACCCGTGAACTATCAGGGGTTCTCCGATGATATTGCCGGCAGTCATCCGGGGGTTTAGCGAGCTGTAAGGGTCCTGGAAAATGACCTGCATCCGCCGACGCATGACCCGCATTTGCCGGGTAGACATGCCCGTCAACTCTTGGCCGTCAAAATAGACCTCACCGCCGGTAGGTTTGTACAATTGCAATATGCAGCGACCGGTCGTCGTTTTGCCGCATCCGCTTTCTCCCACCAGACCAAGGGTCTCACCTCGGCGTACGAAAAAGCTTACATCGTCAACTGCCTTAATCTGAGCAACTGCCCGCTGGATGATGAGCCCGGCAGTGACCGGGAAATGCATTTGAAGGTTCCTGACCTCGAGCAGAATGTCGGTATCCGGGTTTGCCCCGCTGCTGCGCTGGCCTGTATCAGTCATTGTAGTCATGTTGTCATACTCTCCGCAGGCTAGTTTTCTTCACTCGATTCTGAATCGGCAACCGCAGTGCCATTGGTGGATCCTTCAATCTCGTCAGGATCAAGCACGAATTCCAACGCAGAGGACCCCAACTCATCGGAACGCCAGCATGCCGACCAGTGACCTTCGTTCATCAGCATTAGGGGAGGAGCGTCTGTGGCACACTTGTCCACCGCCCAACGGCACCGGTCACGGAAGGAGCAACCTTCAGGCAGATTAATCAAGTCAGGCGGTTGACCTTCAATCGGATCAAGCTTTGCGCGCCTGGGAAGATCCAGCCGAGGCACGGACTTGAGAAGACCCACAGTGTAGGGATGCCTCGGGTTGGCGTAAACCTCTCTCGCAGTTCCCCGCTCGATGATCTTGCCGGCATACATGATATTCACGCGGTCAGCGTAGCGGGCCACCACTCCAAGGTTGTGGGTAATTACAATCAAGGATACTCCGAACTCACTAGTAAGTGACTTCATCAACTCCAGTATCTGGGCCTGAATCGTCACATCAAGAGCGGTAGTCGGCTCGTCAGCAATAATAAGCCTGGGGTTGCAGCTCAA
Source organism: Dehalococcoidia bacterium (assembly GCA_965215975.1). Taxonomy (GTDB): domain Bacteria; phylum Chloroflexota; class Dehalococcoidia; order Lucifugimonadales; family UBA3495; genus Bin22. The sequence continues at coordinate 3,632,599 of OZ244136.1, forward strand.
GGCCATCGCAATCATCACCCTCTGCCGCATTCCGCCGCTGAACTGGTGAGGATATTGCCTGATGCGCCGTTCGGCGTCTGGTATACCCACACGCGCTAATAAGTCTATCGATTCGTTTCTGGCTTCTTCGCGGTTCATCCCCCGGTGCAACTGTAGTGTTTCACTGATTTGCCTCTCGAGAGTCAGCACAGGATTCAGCGAGGTCATGGGCTCCTGAAATACCATTGACATCTTGGCGCCTCGGATACGCCGCATGTCGTCCATGTCTATTTTTAAGATGTCCTCGCCTTCGAAAAGCAATTCGCCGGCCATGATCTTGCCAGGCGGGTCTGGAATCAAGCGCATGAGTGAGAGCGCGCTCACGCTCTTTCCACAGCCGCTTTCACCTACAAGACCCAGGGTTTCCCCCTCTTCAACCTCGTAGGAAACACCGTCAACGGCCTTAACAACCCCCTCAAAGGTGAAGAAATGTGTCCTAAGGTCTTTAACTTCCAGAAGCGTAGCCAACTGCCCTCCACCCGGCGACAAATTCAGAGACTAATTTGGATTCTGCGCCGGTCTATAATTGATTGGCCCTTACCGAGCCTTTTATTGGTTCTTGCAATGGTGGGGAAGGGGAGACTCGAACTCCCACGCCTTTCAGCACATGATCCTAAGTCATGCTCGTCTACCATTTCCGACACTCCCCCGATCAACAAACCCCTTTTTATGCACTTTTGAGACTGGTGACCCGCCTCGGGGTCGAACCGAGAACCTACGGATTAAGAGTCCGTTGCTCTGCCAGTTGAGCTAGCGGGCCAGCCCTAGCGAGAACACATTTATAGCGTTCTCAAGTTGGGAAAGCCTATCAACAGTATCCCTTTTTTGTCAATAGAACTGCCTATCTGGCTCACTAGGAATACCTGGGTTGCTTGACGATCAAATTGAAGGACCTTGCTATACCCCATGATCCAGCCTTTCAATCAGGCTCCTGGGAAGACCCGCTTGCCTCATTTTCTCCTGAGTGCTGGTTCTGTCGTATTCAACGCGGTGCCGCTCAAGAGCGCCCTTTTGCTCATTTTCTACTCTTGAGAACAGGGCGTAACTTGGTCTTGGGTCATAGTCACGGGGCTGCCCGACACTTCCAGGATTGGCAATCCAGCGCAATTCATCCAGAGGGAATACCCCATCCTCGGTGAACTCTACGAAACTGGGGCCGTCCCGGTTCTCCCTGCAAAGGAACGGTAGATGGGAGTGACCAACCAGGCAAAAGGCGGTGGTCAATCTGGCAAAAGTACTCGCGGCGGCCTCTTCGTTCAACAAGTACTCCCGCAAGGGTGCCCGCAAACTACCGTGGACCAGTGTAAAGTCGCCCGATGTGGCCACCTCAGGCAGGCCGGACAGGAAAGTCCGATGCGCTTCCGAAAGCTGTTGGCCTGTCCAAACTGCAGAATAGGCCGCCGCATTATTGAAGTCGGCACTGTCTTCTACGTTCAACGCGGCTCGGTCATGGTTGCCCGCCACTGAGACCAAGGGGTAGCCTTGAAGGAGCTCAAGGCAAGCTCCGGGTTCGGGGCCATAGCCTACCGTGTCGCCAAGGCACCAGATTTCGTCAAAACCGCCGCGCCGCTGAGCGTCGGCAATAACCGCTTCCAGAGCCGTCAGGTTGGAATGTATATCGGAAACTATCAGGGCTCGCATTTCGCTCCTGGACCATCATTGATGGCAGCCGCGCTCCAAATTGACAGGATACCCATTGCGCATTAGCCTGCCAGAAGGTAAGGCTAGATTATAGCAATTTCCCAAGGCTTGGCCGAGGAACGAACCCACTTAAAGACAGTACATCAGCCTAGTCCAATCTACCACTTCCATAACCACAGGAAAAAGGAGGATGCATGAACGCCGGTAAACCCACAATTTCCATAGTTGCCACCGGAGGAAGCATAGCCGGCGTCGGTCCTGACCGTCTTGACTATATTCTTTATCCTGAATTGGGAGAGCACATAACCATAGAACAGTCGCTTGAGCGGATTCCGGAATCTGAATTCCTTGCCCAAGTTGAGCCTGAGGACTTGATAAGTGTGGGCAGCACCGCCATCGGACCAGAAGAATGGCTGAAGTTAACCAAACGTATAAATTCTCTTCTGGCTAACGACCAAATTGACGGAGTCGTGGTTACTCACGGTACAGCAACTCTGGAAGAGACAGCCTATTTTCTTCACCTAACTGTCAAGTCTGAGAAGCCGGTGGTGCTGACGGGAGCAATGCGCCCCCCAACCGCCATTGGCACCGATGCCGACCTGAACCTGCTGGACGCCATCAGGGTGGCAGCCAGCCCGATTTCCTTCGGCAAGGGAGTGCTGACGATTCTGAATAACGAGATTCAGTGCGCCCGCGACGTGGTAAAGACCAACACCTTCCGTGTTGAAACCTTCAAGCCCAATGAACTGGGATTCCTGGGCTACGCAGATTCCGACGGCGAGGTTGTGTTCTACCGGGCGCCGCTACGAAGGCACACAACTACCACCGAGTTCCAGGTAGACGAAATGAATACCCTACCCCGGGTGGATATCGTTTACTGTTATGCCGGTTCAGATGAGTTGCTTATCAACGCAGTACGGTCCAATCACTCAGACGGCCTGGTGCTGGCCGGGTTTGGTGGGGGAAGCTTTCCGCCCAAAGCGATAGAAGCAGCGGCGCAGGCAGTGGCAGAGGGAATTCCGGTGGTACTGGCCTCCCGTTCCATCGCCGGAAGGGTTGTAATGACACCGCGAAAAGAAGAGCAGCAATTTATCGCCTCCGATAACCTGCAACCGCAGAAGGCACGAATATTGTTGATGCTGGCCTTGACTGCTACCAGGGACAGAAAAGCCATACAAAGAATGTTTGGAGAATACTGACCCTCTTCGGCCACCTCGGTCTGCTTCAGACCTATTTACTGCCAGAATTTGCAATCTATTTCCTGGCAAGCAATCGGTGTATAATCAGCTACAATTTCCCCGATAATTTTGGCAAATTTGGCCATTGGATTAACCCTTATCGAGTAAGGCTGATAGAGGTAGGTGACGACTTTGGCAGCAACCACAGCAGTGGCCCCCCAGATGGGTCAAGAAGGTCGAACCAAAGACTCGGTGATGGCCACAACCGTCATCGGGGCCCACGCCTTTGAACACTTTTACGCGCACACCATTCCTTTTTTGGCAGCCATTATCGCAGCTGACCTGGGACTTGGTGCGTTTCAAGTAGGCCTTATCGTCGTTGTGCGGTCGATTTTTGGCGGAATAACCAGTACCGTTGGCGGCTTTCTGGTTGACCTGTTCCATCACCGGGTATCATGGGTGTTGTCCATCAGCGCCTTCAGCATCGGCGTCGGTTATCTGGTGATGTCGATTGCTCCCACTTACGTCTTGATTCTGGCAGCCTTGGCCTTGGGGTCTATGGGCAGCGCCCTTTGGCATCCTCCAGCCCTGGGGTTGCTGGCCCGGCGTTTCCCCGAGCGCAGGGGATTGTTCATCTCAATGCACCGGTCCATGGGCAGCATAGGTGATGTGCTGGGGCCGATGGTGGCCGGCGCTTTGGTCGCCGGGGCCCTAGCCTGGACCCTCAGCAGTGGCGGCGTAGAAAGTGATCTGTTCGCCTGGAAAATGCCTTGGGATGCTATCAGTTGGCGATTGGTTCTGGGCTTTAGCACCCCTATTATGTTCACTTCGAGCGTCGTGATCTTCTTCCTCTTGCGTAACGCGGGTGGAGCGAAGCCGGAAGATTTTGACCTGGGTAAACGGGTCAAAGACAACTGGGCGGGGATGAAGGATGCCTTTCGTGGGACCGGAATGTGGGCTATCTTCACTGTTTCGGCAGTTCGGGGCATGGCCGACCGTTCTTTAGTATTCCTGGTGCCTCTATACATGATTCAAGCCTTGGGAGTTGGTCCATTTCAGGCGGCATCTCATGTGGCTCTAATGGTAGGTCCCGGAATTATTGCCGGGCCATTGATAGGAGCCCTTTCCGACCGTATTGGAAGGCGGGCCATAATCATATTCGTAATGGCCGTAACGACGGTGCTAACTCTGGCGATTATCTGGAGCGGCCAGCAAACGGGCGAGTACAACTATTGGATAACGCTGTTCGTATCAATGTACGGTATACTGAATTTCTCGGTAAACAATCTGACTCAAGCCGCCGCCGCGGATATTGCCGCCGGCAGAAATCTTGAGTCCAGCTTCCTTGGTTTGATGTGGGGAAACAACACGTTCTTCGGCGCGGCTGCGGCTCTGGTGATTTTCGGTTCAGTGGAATGGTTTGACCAGAACAACCAGGGGTGGCAGTACGGTTTCTACATTACGGCAGCCTTTTACTTTATTGGCTTGCTGGCGTCACTGCTCATTCCCGGAAAGCCCAAAGAGGCGTTGCAACCCGCATAACATTCCGGCTACGCAGAGTCTTAGCCGAACCAATTAAGGGCGGGAATATTCCCGCCCCTTTCTTTTTGTATGCAATTTAGACCAATTCTTTAAAAAGCTATTGACAAGTATTATGAGACGTGATAACTTGTTTATAGAGCAAGTCGGGCATGAATGCCAAGACTGTTCCGAAATCCGGTAAGGAGGTGGAATGTGGTAAAAGTTTTCGAACTCTACCATAAATGGATTTTCCCTTGTAACATCCCTGCCGGCTCGGAAGGGAATGTGTGACCCGCAGAGGGGATGCATCCGTACCGGCAGGGAAAAGACGAAGAAAGTAAGTCCCGCGCAAATATCAAGTGAACTAACATCCTTGGTTGATGCCTCAGGAAGGGTACATCCGGTTAAGTGTGCCGGAACAGCGGGACTACTAAGCGAAAGCAAATCAGGGCCCGGTAGGCTTACCGGGCCCTGATCATGTTTGCTGAATCGGTTGAATGGGAATCTAGGCTCTCTTAATTATCAGCCCAGATTCTCCAGGGCTTCGCGATATTGTTCCGGGGTATTGAGGTCCCAAAGAACTTCTGGTGTTTCCATTTCAATGCGGCTGGTCCCTGCCTGATGGCGTCTGACCACCTCCCTGATTCCCTGGGTTTCCTCCGTAATTCTGCCCAGTTCGTCCAGCAAAGCCCCGTCAAACACTACCGGGTGCCCCCCCTTTCCACCGTATGTAGGGATAGTAATCAATGAGGGGCTGCTCCTGTGTTGTCGCAATAAGTAGCCCACCGTATCAGAGCTGCGGGGTTGGTCCACGTTCAACAAGAGCAGGGTCTCTGGCAGGCTATCTTCCAACGCTCTCAAGCCCACCTTTATTGAAGTAGTCTTTCCTTCGAGGTAATCGGAATTCAGCACCCATTCAACATTGCGCTCACCCTGCACCTTTGGAACCAATTCCTCATGCCGGTGACCCAGGACCACCACTACCCGATCCACCCCGGCATCGGCCAATTCGGTTACCTGGTGAACCACAAGAGAACGGCCCTGCCAGGGTAGCAGGGCCTTAAGTTCACCCATTCTTCGGGATTCTCCCGCGGCCAATAGTATGGCTGCAATTTCAGGCATTTTTTGCTATTAAACCAGTTAACCCTTTCTAGTTTTGTACGGCTTTCCGTTCCTACACTTCTATGGCGTCTTGGAACCGATCGGCAACCCGGTCAATGTACCAGTCGTCCATACGCAAGGCGCCACCCTTGCCACCGCGGCGCGTCATAATAATCTCTGCCATAATACTGACGGCCAGTTCCTCCGGTTGCAGCCCACCTATATCCAGCCCAACAGGAGCGTGGACTTCCTTAAGCCTTTCCAAAGGAACGCCCTGGTTCAGTAGGCGCCGGTAAATCATCAGATTCTTTCTCATACTGCCCATCAGCCCGATGTACCGAGCCCTGGTCTTAAGCGCCGATTCCAACGCCATATCGTCAAACCGGTGCCCCCTGGTAGCGACCACGATGAAAGTATTTACGTTAATTGTCAATTTCTCGAACCAGCGGTCATAGCTGGAGACTACCGTCTGCTCGGCATAAGGGAAGCGCTCAGAATTTGCGAATTCTGGGCGGTCGTCTACCACGAATACTCGATAGCCAAGCGAGTTCGCCAAGTCGGCAGTCGCCTTTCCCACGTGACCACCACCAATTACCGCTAGAGTAGGCGGAGTTGTGAATCCCTCGACAAAAACTTCGGTGCCATCTTCGGTGACGAAACTCTCGTTGGACCCTACATCTGCAACTTGCTGGGCTACCCTCACAGCCTTGTCATCCAATTCAACGCTGCCCAAGGTACCGGAAACTGTGCCATCCACTTTGAGAATCAGCTTGGCCCCCAGGTTAATTCCGCCATCAGGCACGTTGACTACCGTGGCCAAACCTACCGGGTCGCCTCCCTCGTAAGCGTCAATAAGCTGACTACCAATGTCCACGAAGGCCGAAGGCTCCCACATGGGTTCCAGGTAAAAGTACATCGTGCCGCCGCAAACGAGACCGTCCCGGGCGGCGATATCTTCGTTCAAGAAATAGTCTTTAAATTCGGGGCCGCTGTGGTTACGCAACATTTCTTTGGCCGCATACCAAATATCGCCTTCAACGCAACCCCCACCCAACGTGCCTACACCGGTCCCATCCTGCCTGACCAGCAGCATGGATCCAGATTTCTGGGGAGTTGAGCCCTTGGTACGCACTACAGTAGCCAGTACGCAAGGGTTCTGGTCTTCAAGCTGCCTTACCGCTTCTTGAATAACTTCTTTCATCGTCTGCGCCTCAAGTTACTAGCAATTATACCTATGGACTGCTGAGCTGGTATTTGCTATTGGTAACCGTCTAAAGCTTACCAAATTTTACTTCCACTAACAATTCGCGGAGCACAGTTATGGCTCTAATTCGTAGCAACTCTGCTAGGCAATAGATTCAGTTTCAGATATAATATGTTAACTGTATGACTAAGGTTGCGATCACGTCAGCCGACCTCCGCAATTCCCGCCGTTACGTTGAAATCATGGAGAATTTAGGGGCGGAAGTGTGCTTGTTGCTGCCCCCCGATGAGCGACCGGCACATCGTATCCTCGAGGGGATCGGGGGGCTGATGCTGACCGGCGGACCGGATGTCGATCCGGCGCTCTACGGTGCTGAGCCAGATCCCGACGCCAACCTCGAGTTATGTCGACCGCTGGATGACCTGGAATTGCGCCTCCTACACTTTGCCTTGGATCGCGACATGCCGGTGCTGGCAATCTGCCGCGGCATGCAGTTGCTCAACGTGGCCTGTGGAGGTCGGCTCATCCAGGATCTTTCCGGACACAAGGCAGTACGCGCGGACGGATGCTGGGAACCTGAAAAACACCTCATATATATGGCTCCGGGGGCTAAATCAGCGGCTATTGTCGGCAGCGCAGGATTCTTTCGCGTCAACAGCCTCCATCACCAGGGATTGAGGGAGGCCCATAGAGCGCCGAATTTAATGACCAGCGCATACTCTGTCGAAGATGGACTGATTGAAGGACTGGAAAGCCCATTCCATAGCTGGGTAATTGGCTTGCAGTGCCACCCTGAACGACAAGATGAGGTTCCACGAAGTTTCGCGAATCTGTTTGCTGGTTTTTGCGAGCGAGCGGAAATGTACCTGGCCAATAACGGCAAAGGGTAATTGTCAGAGCCGGACTTCGCCGGCCTGATATTCCAAGGAGAGAGATTATGGTAACTTCAGCACCCGTACCCCCTTCACGTGGCATCAGACCAATTCGCATTGAAGAGGAGATGCGGAATTCATACTTGAGTTACGCCATGAGCGTAATCGTCTCCCGAGCCTTGCCTGACGTACGGGACGGGCTGAAGCCGGTGCAACGCCGCATCCTTTATGCCATGCACGAAATGGGTATGCGCCCCAACCAAGCACACCGGAAGTGCGCGAGAATTGTTGGCGAAGTCCTGGGCAAATACCATCCCCATAGCGACACGCCGGTATACGATGCCCTGGTTCGCATGGCCCAAACCTTTTCAATGCGCTACCCCTTGATTGACGGTCAGGGAAACTTCGGAAGTGTTGACGGGGACCCTCCGGCAGCCATGCGATATACCGAGGCCCGCCTGGCAGCCATAGCCGAAGAACTGCTGGCTGATATTGACCTGAACACCGTGGATTTCTCCCTTAACTTTGATGACTCCCTTCACGAGCCCCAAGTGCTACCCAGCCGTTTGCCCAACCTGCTAATCAACGGTGCAACCGGCATCGCCGTGGGGATGGCCACCAACCTCCCGCCTCACAATTTGGGAGAAATCTGTGACGCAGTCTGCCACGTTATCGACCAACCCAACTGCGTCACCGAAGACCTCATTAAGCTAATACCGGGACCGGATTTCCCGACCTCAGGTTACATTCGTGGCACCCAAGGCATCATTGATACTTACACCACCGGTCGCGGCCGAATTGTCATGGAAGCCAAGACCGAAATTGAGGAAATCAGAGGTGGCCGCCAGCGAATAATTGTTACCGAGTTGCCCTACCAGGTTAACAAGGCCAATTTAGTTGAGAAGATCGCACAACTGGTACGCGACAAGCGTGTTGAGGGAATCTCCGATATACGAGACGAATCGGACCGCCAGGGAATGCGAGTCGTCATTGAACTGCGCCGCGATGCCCAGGCCAACATAGTCCGAAACAACCTGTATCGTCACACCGCCCTTCGCTCTACATTTAATACCATAATGCTGGCCCTGGTGGCGGGACAGCCCCAGGTATTACCTTTGAAGCGAATGCTAACCCTGTTCGTCGAGCATCGTCAGGAGGTAATCCGCCGGCGCTCCGAACACCTGCTGCAACGTGCGCGCGACCGGGACCACATCCTCGAAGGCTTGCTCCTTGCCCTGGACGTGATGGACCAGGTAATAGTCATAATTCGTACCTCCGACGACGCCGAGGCCGCCCGAACTAACTTGATGGACGAATTCGACCTTTCCCAAGCCCAGGCTCAGGCAATTCTGGACATGCAGCTTCGCCGCCTTGCCGCCTTGGAGCGGGAACGGCTGCAAAACGAGCACGAAGAGTTGCAGAAGACGATCGCGTCTCTGGAAGCGTTGCTTGGTGATACAGCCAAGATTCTCAACGAAATAAAGAAGGAAACGAGAAAGCTTAAGAAGGACTTTGGGGACGCTCGACGTACAGAAATTGACCCAATGGAAGTCGGAGAACAGTCCGCCGAGCAGTTCATACCACACCAGGACGTGATGATTACCCTGAGTCAGAAGGGTTATATCAAGCGCGTTCCCTGCGACACCTACCGCACCCAGAATCGGGGCGGGAAGGGCGTTCGCGGCATGACGACGCGCGAAGACGACGCCCTGATGGACCTGGTCGTAGTTGACACGCACGACACCCTGCTGTTTTTCACCAACCGCGGCCGAGTGTACCCGCTCAAGGCCTACCAGATCCAGGGCGATACTTCCAGAACCAGCCGGGGCACTCTGCTGGTCAACCTCATCCCCATCGCCCGAAACGAGCAGGTACAGGCCATGTTGCCCGTGAAGAATGCGAGGGACAGCGCAATGCTGATCCTTGCCACCAGGTTGGGCGAAGTAAAGGCCCTAAAAGAGGGAGAGTTGACCAACATCAGGCCTTCCGGATTGATCGTAATGGATTTGGAAGACGGTGATGAACTGGTCAGCGTCGCTCAGATTGGTGACGCCGATGAGATTGTGATGATTACCGAAAAGGGACAGGCCATGCTGTTCCAGGTAAGAAACTGTGAAGACCCCCGCAAGAACCTGACGCCACGTTCCCGGTCGGCCGGCGGAGTCAGGGGCATTAGGCTATCCAGTGACGACAAGGTGGTGGGAATGGCACCGGTAACTTCTGACGGTCATCTCCTGGTTGTTAGCCAGGGGGGTTACGGTAAGTCGACTCCCCTGAAGAACTACCCACGGCACGGTCGCGGGGGACAAGGAGTACGCACTTTCAGAGTAAATGACAAGACGGGACCGGTCGCCGCATCCAGGGTGGTCACCGACGACGAGGGGCAGGAAGTGTTCATCATCTCCGCCAAGGCACAGGTGGTGCGCATTAACCTCGAAGACGTAAGGGTAACCAACAGTCGCTACACTCAGGGAGTTATCGTGTGGCGGGACCGGGAACCCGACGATTACGTAGCCTCGGTAGCTTGTTTCACTGAGAACGACTATTCTACCGGCGGGTCCTTGTCGTCCGATACGGTTGCTTCCCAAACCGAGAGTCACTCGATGAACGGTTCGTCATCGGACGGCCATCAGATCGAAGCCCCTTCCGATGATGATACTTACGCAAATAGCGTTGAAGAGGATATGGACGAGAACGAGGAGCCAGAAAACAAAGAAGAATAGCTGATCAACTTAGGGGAATGAATCCCTTAAGACTAAGTACGGGTCAAGAATACAGCCAGCACTGTAGGGAGCTGTCAGCGACGTTACTGATAGCTCCCTTGATTGTGAGCTATTTATTTCATATAATCTTTGCCGTTGACTTGTTCGAGCATTCTAAATGAGTTTAAGCGCGAACGATTTACTTTATTCGGAGAAGACACGGAGGACGTTAAGTGAAGCTCGTATTCATACATGGGGCTGGAAGTTCAAGTCTGGCATTCTATTACCAGCTGCAACACTTTCGAAACTCCAAGGCCTTGGACTTGCCAGGACACCCTAATGGCCGCCCCTGCCCAAGCATAGAGCAATACCTGGAGTGGGTTAGAGGGTTTACCACGGCGCGCAGGTACAAAAACATGGTTATTTGCGGCCATTCAATGGGTGGGGCCATCAGCATGCTTTATGCCCTCCGCTACCCTGAGGAAGTACGGGGAATCATACTGGTGGGAACCGGCGCCCGACTCAGGGTTCACCCTGAATATCTTCAGATGGGCCGAGAAGCCACGAAGGACAAGAGCCAGTGGCTGGAGAACCAGATGGGGTATTACACGGGTGTAGCCCAGGACATGGTTCAGTCAATGAAGCGGCGGTCTATGGAAGTTGGGCCCTCAGTTGAGCTTAACGACCTGTTGGCCTGCGACCAGTTTGACGTCATGCAGGAAGTCCAGGACATAGCCCTGCCAACCCTGGTTATCTGCGGTTCCGAGGACACAATGACACCCGTCAAATACGCCGATTACCTCGCAGACAATATACCCGGGGCAAAGAAAGCGGTAATTCCGGGGGCTTCTCACTTCGTTCAAATGCAAAAGTACAAGCAGGTAAACGCAAGCATAGAGGAGTTTCTGGCTTCCTTGAAGTGAGGAAAGAGGTGCTACGATCCGCCACAATAGAGGCAGGTTGAAAGGTAGAGGCCGGGGTTGAAGTTTTTAGACTTGCCCCGGCCCTTTCTTACACTATTCCATCCGATCGGTGGGATGGTACCAACGGCTTTTGTAAAACATCAGAGGATTGTGTTCTTCGTTGCGAATCACTTCTTTCACCTCACCCATATAAACGGTGTGGTCGCCATAAACATGGGCACCTACGACTTCGCAGCCAAAAAACACCATAGAATCCTCGAGCATCGGGATTTCGCCCTCCGCTAATGTGTAATGGTACTCGGTTCCTTCTTGCCGGTCCTCTGGACGCTTGGCAAAGTAAACTCCCAGTTCCTCTTGATTATCGCCTAGTATGTTCACACCGAAACGCCTGTTCTTTTCGACGTAGCCGTAAGTATGAGTGCCATGGGCAACGCAAATGAGCACAGTGGGGGGGTCCAGACAAACTGATGTGAAGGAATTAGCGGTCATCGAATGGGGTTCCCCGTGGTCATCCAAGGAGGTTACTACGGTTACACCGGTAGCGAAGAGGGACATTGCCGACCTGAAGTCGTCTCTACTAGTCAAGATGCCAACCTTCCCTTTGCGGATTTGCCCAATTATAACCTCTGCCAAGGCAACTCGCTACTGCGACCACAATTGTTTCTGGAGCAAACCCGATATCTGCGGCAAGCTGAAACCTCCTCAACTGGATTGCCATTGCAACGATCAGGGAGGCCAAGGCAGGAAGCAATCGCCAATGTTCTCGGAGGAGGTACCGGATGCCAGTCCCTGGTCGAGCTTGAGAACAGTGCCCTGAGGAATAATGCCCGAAAATACGTCTGGGTGCGTTAGTTGGGCCACGATTTCAAGCCCCGTTACAATTCTCGGGCCCGGTACACTGAAATAAACGTGGTCGATCAGGTAAACCTCACCAGTCTGGACTGCGGGAAGGTCATTCCATCCCCGCTGGGCGGCCAACCAAGGGACTTCGAACTTTTGACGGCGCAGGTCGGAAGAGCACAGATCTATAAAGATCTTCTCGGGAGCACACCCAATAACCTCATCCCAGGTTAAGCGGGTTGCCGGCGCCCCCGGACCAAACATCTCTATATCCCCACCAGCTCGTAGCAACAGGTCAGGTATCCAATGGCCCCCTGCTACCAAAGGATTGATTCCTTCCAGTGAGAAGACCCGCGGCCTGGCCTCAACAGCAGCCACCGCCTGCTCAACAACCCTGACTTTGCTTTCCAGCGCAGACACCAACTCGGCAGCCTGCATTGAAGCGCCACAGGCTTCCCCTATTTTCCTGATGGAGGCAAAAATGCCTTCAACGGTTTTAGGTTGCAATATCACTACTTCCGGAGGCATGGGCATTTGATCCAGAGCGCGGCCCACTGTTTGAGCGTCCACCTCGCAGAAATAGCACAGGTCCTGGGTCAAGACCACATCTGGCGAATTGTTGGCTATCCAATCTCCATCCAACTCATAGGGACTCTCTCCCGCAGCCAAAATCCTGCGCATCATCTCTTCGACTTGTCGACTTGACATTGTGTCGACGTCAATACGACTTCGGCAGACAACTGGCTTTTCCTTTACTTGGGGAGGATAGTCGCAAAGGTCGGTAACGCCAATTATTTGGTCACCAAGCCCCAATGCATAGAGGATTTCAGTGCCGCTGGGCAACAATGAGCAAATTTTCATGAGTGCTCTGGAAGGCAGACCATGAACTCAATCACTATGATGACTCCTGTAATGCCTCACTTATGGAAACAGTGAAAACACATACTGTAGAATATAAGTGTACCGGGTATGACTTCCTGCTGAGAGAAGCCAGCCCAATGGAACTATTTTTCGTTAATGTTAGTCGCGCCAATTAGCGCTCCTGCCGAAATTTCTATCAGATGGTTTCTCTCTCGTCACAAAAACTCCTCTCCTGGACCACCCCCGCCCTCCTGAGGCTCGGGGCTTTCAGTTTCGGCATCACAGGATTTTTTCTGGCGATGGAGACCATCATATTACCCACCTTGGTACTGGATGTGGCCCCGGCTGGCGCGAAAAATTCCCTGCTTGGGGCTTTGGGATTTAGCGGCCTGATTGCAGCGGCCCTGGTTCAGCCTATAGTTGGCTCCTACAGCGACCGGACCAGGTCGCCCCTGGGACGACGCGTGCCCTATATGCTCTGTGGCGTCCTCTTCGTGTGCCTTGGTCTGACCGGCCTTTCGTTCTCTCTAACGGTTATATCCCTATTGATTATCTGGATCTTTATTCAGGCCAACGCTGGGATAAGTACAGCCCCTTACCTTGCCCTCATTGGCGACCTTGTTCCTACCAGCCGAATAGGTGTGGCGTCGTCGCTAAAGATCCTGTCGGACGCCGCCGGGGGGCTAGTGCTGGTCGCAATTTGCGGCAGCCTGATCAGTCTATACGAGGGGCCCGAAACCATAATGTGGCTCCGTGTAACGTTGGCCGTAGTGGGCGGCACACTGGTAGTCACGGTACTGATCAGTTCTGCAATAGCAACTACCAGGGAACGGGCGACACGGGCGCTACGAAGGGGGGCCACTACCCTTCGCCACCCAACAACCGGGCTGCACCCGCAGTTACTTTGGTTCCTGCTCTCCCGCTTCCTGTTAATCACCGCAACTTTCATCTTTCCCACCTACGGCTTGTATTTCCTGGGAGATGTGGTGAAGGTGGACAATCCGGCCCAGACTTTGGGGACGGCAGTGATATCTATTGGAGGAGCCCTTGCATTGAGCGTTTATCCGGCAGGTTGGCTATCTGACCGAGTCGGGCGAAAGCCAGTAATAATCTGTGGCGCAATTGGCGCTGCAGCGGGGACGATTGGGATTTTCTGGGCAAACAATACTGTTCAAGTGGTGGCCATATCCAGCGTTATAGGGCTCTGCATCGGACCGGTGCTTAGCGCCAGTTGGGCATTGGCCAACGAACTGGCCTTGCCGGGGCGGGAAGGCAGACATATGGCCATCGTCAACCTTGCTACCATTGGCGGTGCCGCTTTCTCCAAGACCCTGGGCCCCCTGGTGGACCTGTCCAACAACCTGGTATCCACCGGGGCAGGATATGCTGGCCTGCTGATTATTGGAGCTGCCCTCTTTATTCTCGGCAGCATCCTGCTTTTGCCCTTGAACCAAAAGCTTGTCGTTGCGGAGGCTGTGGGGGAGGCGGCATTCGATGAAGCGGGACAAGAAAATGACCCCAGCACCCTATAGCAAGACTCTTCTTCAGCTGCTTAACCCTTCTTGCGCCGAATTCAGTTACCGGGCTGGGAAATTTTCGCCAAGAATTCTGCTGAACTTCGAACTATCCAGCCATTGAATGAGGTCATCAGAAACCTCACGCCTTTCTCAACGTATTCTGATGCGTTAGCGTCATTGACCAAAGTGCCGGCAGTCCGTCCCGAGTCGACAATGCGCGCAATGGCAGCATCGATCGCGGCTTGAACTTCGGGATGTCCGGGGTTACCGAGATGACCCATGGTCTGGGCCAAGTCAGATGGTGCCACAAAGAAAACGTCTATATCATCTACCTGCAAAATCTCGTCCAGATTTTGCAAAGCCTCTACCTCTTCCAAAAGTACAACTACCATGCTTTGGTCGTTGGCTGCCTGGAAGTAATCGGAAACCCCGTACGACTGACGCCCGCCAAACATTCCCCGGTAACCTAGCGGGGCATACTTAGCTGACTGCGCCGCTTTCTCCGCCTCCGTCCTGTTGTTCACATGGGGAGTAACAATTCCCATGGAACCCCTGTCCAGGGTCCGAGTAATCAACCAGGGTTCGTTGGCGTTAACCCGGGTAATTGGTGTAACGCCCCACAGATCACAGGCTCTCGTCATGTCACCCAACTGGTCCCAGGTAACTCCGCCGTGTTCGCACTCGATCCAAATCCCGTCGAACCCCAGGGGCCCAAGGAAGTCCACCATCTCGCTGTTCAAATTACCGGATATAGTTACGGTGACCTGGCCCTCTGCTAATTTTTCCTTAAGGTGATTCTTTCTTGTGTTAGGCATATGTTCGTTGGCTCCTGGCTACTTTACCCGGATATCTATGTCTAGCCTGTTCTCTTTTCTTCGTAACCTCTGGGGGTGATCATTCGACCATTAAGCAGGTAAGTGGTTGAATTTCCTATGATTACCGTAGTGAACATGTCGACTTCACTGCTGAGCGGCTCCAGACCGCCCAAATCAGTCAGAAGTATCCGCTGTTCTTTGCGGTACGCCTCCCGAACCAGGCCTACCGGAGTATCCACTGGTCGTTGCTCCATCAAAATACGCCGCGCTTCCAACAACTGCCAGTCACGCCGTCGACTGCGGGGATTGTACAGGGCAACGACAAAATCGCCCATCGCCGCCGCTTCCAAACGTCTTTGGATGGCCTCCCAAGGCGTAAGCAGGTCACTCAGGCTGATGGCGCAAAAGTCCTGCATCAATGGAGAACCCAGAAGGGAGGCTGCCGATTGCAGGGCTGAAACCCCTGGCACAGTAACAACTTCCGGGGAAATACCGTCCCAGTTCCGGTCGGTGAGGATGCGAAATACTGGCCCGGCCATCCCATAGACCCCGGCATCTCCCGATGAAACTACCGCTACAGAACTGCCGGCATATGCCAGTTCAACGGCTTTGGCAGCCCGTTCCAGTTCCTGCCCGAGTTCCATGGACACAACTTCCTTCCCTTTCGTGAGGGCAGAAATCTGCTCCATATAACCACGAAGTCCCACGACTACATCGACTCCCTGCAACACGGCTGATGCTCCGGGCGCCAGTAGGTTGGGATCTCCTGGGCCGAGGCCCACCAAGTATAGTCTCCCGCCTTCAGAGGTCATTGACTAAGTTTCCTTTGGAACGAATTAAGAGAACCGATGACTATAAGCCACAGTTACCGATTGGGAACCCGGGCCACCGCTACCGTAGCCCGATCAGTCTTTTCTCGGGTTACCAGCAACTCGGAACTGTCCGATGCTAGCAGTGCCGCCGGTTCAGAAACTCCCCATACTCCCAAGAGGCGGTGGGCCACCGTTGATGGAGTGGGTGTGCCGACCGGCGATTCACCGGTCCGACCTTCTACCCTGGAAAGAGTCTCCATTCTAACGTTCTGAAAGACATCGTTCAGACGGTCCGGCCCATAGCAGACCACCGGAACCTCGTACCTACCGGCCAGTTCCAAGATACCGGCTTCATCCCGCTTAATATCCGCTGTTGCTATGCACTTGATGCACTTTAGTGACAGGTTGTGCTTGCGAAACGTGTATGTCAGCAGCTCTTCCAAATGCTCCCTGGAAACTCCCCGGCGGCATCCCATACCAACCACGAGACTCTTCGGGCGATAGATCACCGAGGGGACAGCCCTGGAACTATCTCCTTCTAAAGGTAAAGTATTCCGGCCTGGCAAGTAGTCCCTATCTGTGATTATCAGGGCTGCGACACACTCTGACCGGTATAACTCTTTCAGGCTGGTATAGGTGGATAAATTCTGGGGGAAAGGCGTATCAACAGGCCACCAATCTCTTTCACCCTCTTCCTGGAAAATCCCAACGGCCTCTCCATTAATTACCGAGGCGCTTACTCGGGTGACGGTAGTTGAATCTGCCTCCAATTTCCAACCCAATTCTCGTCCCAGTAGATCCACAGCCAGTGTTTCTCTAACATGGGAGGCCGAAGTGATAACGGCAGTCGCCCCGAGAATCCCCGCGACATTCTGGGCTAACTCATCGCCGCCGCCGACGTGGCCTGAAAGAAGGCTTACGGCGAATCGGCCACCGTCATCCACGCAAACAACGGCCGGGTCGCTGTGTTTGTGCTGCAACAAGGGGGAAAGGAGGCGAACCGCCGCACCTACAGGCATGAACAATATAAGCTGCTGGTATTCGCGGAAAGCCTGCGAAATCACTGGTCTGAGGGGCAGGACAAATGTCTCTATTGAAGCTCCTAGAGGATTTGAGACCTCTTCGGAATACCGATCAATCAGGTGAACTGTTACGTCACCTGACATAGCACCTGCCAATTTTCCGGCCAGTTCAACACCGCTCCGGGAAAGTGCAATAAGCCCAGTTCTCTTCTGAGTCGGAACCATTTCTCCGGTACCGGCTTCGACAGGGCTGCCGGAGTCAGGGCTGTTCACAAGACTCCTAGTTCGACCCACCGGCGCCATTAACTGTCGCCGGCGCCGTGACTGTTTCAGCTTCCTCAGTCTTGCCCCAGTTCCTGGAGCGCCGGAACAAGTGGGTATAGCTCCCTGAATAGAGGTGGGACTTAGCAAATTCCTCGTCCGAAATGAGGGAAGGGTCCCGAAGATCGGGATCCAAAGCCTTTCCAACCAACACGAGCGCTTGGCGAGTTATCTTGGCGTCTCTGACCTTGGCAGCGATATCGGACAGCGTGCCTCGAATAAACTGTTCGTCTTCCCAACCCACCCGGTATGCTATGGCAACAGGGGTATCTTTCGCATAACCGGCCGCCTCAAGGTCACGAACTATTCGGGGCATCCGCGTTATGCCAAGGAAAATTACCAAAGTGCAGCCGTGGGCAGCCAAGTCCCTAAGTTGCTCCTTCGGGGGCATCGCTATTCGACCCTGGGCACGCGTCATGATAATGGTCTGCGCGACGTCCGGTATGGTTAACTCAGCTTTGAGCTTGGCAGCGGCGGCAAAAGCGGCACTCACCCCTGGTATTATTTCGTAATCCACCCCGGCCGCTTCGAGAACTCGCATTTGTTCGAGCATGGCCCCGTAAACCGAGGGATCGCCACTCTGAATTCGGGCCACGACCTTGCCCTTGTCGGCGGCTTCCAGGGTAACCTGCATTATCTGATCCAGGTCCATATCCTTGCTGCCGTAAACCGCAGCATCATCACTGGCAAGTTCCACAATGGAAGGATGCACCAGCGAATCGGCGTAAATCACCACATCTGCGGATTCGATCAGTCGTTTGGCTTTCAGAGTAAGGAGTTCCGGGTCGCCGGGCCCTCCACCGATAAAGTAGACTTTGCCCTCTGCCATAGCTTCACCTTTTGATGATTAGTAGCGAAAAGTAATCCAGGTCTTCCTCGGTCAGTTGCCGCAGGTCTTGCACCACCTGCTCTCTATCTGTGGTAGCTCGACGCACATATATCCCTTTACCTGCCAGGCCGAGGCTCTCCAAATTGGCCAGTGCATCCAGCAAAACCCGGTTGACCTTCATCAGCACGATAGTATCGTAATTAGCGATGGCTTCCCGCAGGTCATCGATCCCGTAAACCGCAGGGAGGATCGCCAACCGTTGCCCGTGAGTCACCAGGGGCAAACTGGCCCTTGCCGCAGCGGCCATCACCGATGACACGCCGGGAATAATTTCCACCAAAATGTCGGGATGGTTGAGGCGAATGCTTTCCAGAACGTAAGAAAAGGTGCTGAAAAGCATTGGGTCCCCTTCCGTTATGAAGGCAACATCCTGCCCTCCCATTAGCCTCTCGGCAAGGGTTTCGGCAACCGTTTCCCACACCTTGGAAGCCGCTTCAGCGTCATCGGTGGGAAAGCCGAACCGCAACAATTCCTGCCTGTCCGTATCGATAAACTGACGGGCTATAGAAAGGGCGAAGCTATCTCGGCTCGTGTCCGAATGGGGAGTACAGATGATGGGAACATCTTTCAATATGCGCTGGGCCTTGATTGTTACGAGTTCTGGATCACCTGGCCCCACACCGATGCCATACAGGCAACCGTAATTGGGGTTAATCGCTTCACTGCTCATTCAGCACGTCCTCCCGGGAGGG
The DNA here is from genome assembly GCA_965215975.1 of Dehalococcoidia bacterium. Classification (GTDB taxonomy): domain Bacteria; phylum Chloroflexota; class Dehalococcoidia; order Lucifugimonadales; family UBA3495; genus Bin22. Next base: position 3,651,549 of record OZ244136.1, read on the forward strand.
ACCTTCTCTCCAGGCGGTCACAACAAAGACCGGGTTCAACGCCTCCAGCCGGACTGACCCGTCGGGCATTTCCTTGCTTCTGGCTGCGTTGATCATACTTATTTCTATCTGAAAACCTTGTTGTTGAAACCATCTGTTAGTTTCGTTGGTCCTTTCAAGGGTTGCAAAGTTGGCTACTACCCGACCAGCGGGTCTCAAGCGACTAGCCACTTTATCCAATATCTCCTGCAATTCGCCGCCACTCCCCCCGACGAATACCGAATCCGGGTCGGGCAGAGCCGCCAAGGCTTGTGGAGCGGCGTCAGCGATTATCTTGACATTTTCACTGGCATAGCGGGCCACATTACTCTGCAGCAGCGGAAGGCTCTCGGTGTCCCGTTCAACGGCATAAACCTTGCCCTGATGGCAGAGTATTGCTGCCTCAACCGAAATGGAGCCCGTACCGGCGCCGATGTCCCAAACTATGCTATCGGGCCGCAACCCCAGGCAATATAGGCTAACCGCCCTGACTTCCCGCTTGGTAATCTGCCCACGCAAGGGCCGACGTTGTTCAAAGTCCTCGTCTCGCAGACCCCAAGATCGTCCTGCTCCATTAACGTCTGCACCCTTGGCTACAACACTGGCCGTTTCCAGGTTCGAGGAATCGGCCTCATCCATATCCTCACGCACCAGCATTGGCCACCAGAGGAACCCCACCGGGTGAAGTGGAAGCATGGCCCAAGAGATTGCCCTCGAAATCAAAGCAAAGAACGTCCACAATCAATGCCTCGGCGTCGTCGCCCAATTGCTTCCGGCTCTCGTCACACACCATCCGGCACATCAAAGGAAATACGGACAACAAGCCATGCTCCTGGGCTATTTCCTGGAAGTGGCGAGCACTGCTGGCTCCTCGTATCTCTTCCTGCACCGCCTCGGAAGCGCCACACTGGGCCGCCAAGTCAGCCAGGAATTGGGTGTCCACCTGGTTTCCGGCTACGTGGGTAACAAAATATCCCATCGCCATCTTGGACAACTTACCGACCATGCCCACGTGGGCAGCCCGGCCAACATTTCGCATTACGCAACGTTTCATCGCCGGCCCGCTGAATATGCCTGCCTCTATGTAAGCCATATCGGGCAGATCAAGATGTCGCCTGGCATACTCTTCACTTCGCGTGCCAGTGGAAAGCACCAAATGCGAAAGTTCGTTGGTGGCGGCCACGTCGATTGCCAGGTGTACGCTGGCCCGCCATGCGGCGGTGGAGAACGGTTGGACTACCCCAGTGCTGCCCAAAATGGAAATGCCGTTCAGGACTCCCAACCGGGAATTAGTGGTTTTCTTGGCAATCTCTTCGCCACCCGGTACTGAAACCTGGACCACCAACCCCGTGTTCGAGTCCAAACCATATTCAGAGGCAGCCTGGCCCACAGATTCAACAATCATTCGTCGCGGCACCCGTGTTACCGCAGGTTCACCCACTTCAATGCCCGTCCCCGGACGCGTTACTGTACCGACCCCGGCCCCTCCAACTATGCGGACGCCAGAGGCAGAGAGATCTGGGTCCCTCCATACTGTGCAGCAAATTTCTGCCCCGTGGGTAACGTCAGGGTCGTCGCCGCCGTCCTTGGTAACGGCGCAAGTTACCCTATCACCTTCCTCGGACCACTGGCAGTGATTCACCTGAAAAGTAACATCTCTCCCCACTGGCAAGCGGATGGTTGATTCTGAGACGGAGGTCCCAGTCAACAATGCCTGGGTAGCAGCTTTTGCCGCCGCCGCCGCACACGATCCGGTAGTATAACCGGTGCGTAACTGTCGCCGCCTGATAGTCTGGCGACTGTAATCGCTTTCCGGACGCTCTTCTCTGTCTGAGTTTTCGGTCATCCTGTCTATTTACCACTCTGGACCGGATTGGGAAGAGAACGACAAACACAAAGCCCCTGAGGGCCCTGCCTAACCATCACCTGCTAGGCTATCAACTTCCTGCCCATATTTGCCGAACCCGGTCTGCAGCTACTTCAATCACTTTGTCATCGACCCCCAGGGGCGGAGCCACGGTCATGGCTACCTCTGGATACTCTTGCCTCAATTGCTCCAACGTTCCCAGGACATTTCGGGTCAATATAATCCCTGGAAAAAAGATGTATGGGACGCAAATAATGGCCGTCGCCCCCCGCTCCTCAATCAAACGAGCAGCGGCAGCCTCCATAGTTGGATCGCCGTAGTGAGACTGCGCAACATCAACCACGTAACCCTGACCCATGGCTTCTTCTACCATTTGGCCCAACTCTACAAGCCAACGGCAATCGTCATACTGGGTGCGGGTTCCGGCTTTAACGATCAAAATGCCAACAGTCTCACCTTTCCCTGGAGTCGGCGCAGCAGTTTCCATGTTGCCAATGCGTTCCACCATTAACGCTGCCAACCTGGGGTCTGCACCAAGCCCATCCGCCAGGATCAAATCTACCTTGGGCATTCGGGCCCGGATATCGTCCAGCATCTCGTCCATTTCGATAGTGGCGTGTTTCCCGTTTCCCAGCAGGTAAGGCATCACGACTATCCTGTTGGTGCCCTGCTCGGATAACAACCGCACTGCTTCGCCCGGAAAGGGTTCTATGAATTCCAAGCATGAAAGAATCACGTGGGCCCGCTCCCGGCCCAATACGGCCTGAAGCCTTCGAGCCGCCTCGCCCAATCCCTGAGGAGTGTTTGGACAGCGCCGGCACCAGCCGGGCCAGCCAGGTGAATCCGCAACCCCGCTTCCTTCTGTTGGGCCACCCATTCTTGTGGTCTCTGGCTGCTGCCAGGCACAAGAACACTCTCGCGGACTGGCACCCCGCTGGCTTCCGTGTCCCAGCAGTACAACTCCCCAATCAGGTTGCACCCCGGCCGTCAATTCAACTTCAACCCTGGCTGCCACCTGCCCGCCGTGCTGGTGACCATGTCCGTGAGTGTGTTGATCGCTCAATTGGCCTCCCGACTTGTCGGAGCGCCGGCAAGTTCCAAAAGGGCATTAACAGTAGCGGCAGCCGCGGAACTGCCGCCGCGTCGGCCTAAAATGGAAATGTACGGGATTCCCCTGCTAACCAGTTCATGCTTTGATTCCGGGCAGGCAACAAAGCCAACTGGCATGCCGATAACCAGAGCCGGAGATGCCGACCCCGAATCTACCAGGTCCAGAAGCGCCAAAAGCGCGGTGGGAGCGTTGCCGATGGCAACCACAGCACCTTCAAGATGAGGCGCCAATTCCCTGACTGCTGCTACGGATCTGGTGGTCTTTTCCCTTTGGGCGCGGGCAGCCACTTCAGGCACGTCAATGAGGCAGCGAGTAGCGACTTGCTGCCGGCTCAAAAGCGCCTTGGAAATGCCCATTTCGACCATTCGTACATCGGTGACCACATCTATTTTAGCCTTTAGCGCTGCCAGACCGCTTGCCACGGCACCCGGGCTAAAACGCACCATCTCGGCAATGGCCGGGTCCCCTTCGGCCCTCACTATCCGGCAAAGCACATAGTGCTCCTCCGGCGGCAGATTGATCCCCCCGGGCAGATCGGCCTGGACCATTTTCAGGCTCTCCCGGTCGATTTCTTCGGGCAAGAGAGCGTATTTTTCAACCAGCGTCATCTTAGTGATCACTCAAATCCGAAATGCCAGCCTGCCATACGGCAAGGGTTCCTTCTATACCACTACCACGTTAACCAGGCGACCTGGCACGTAAATAGCTTTGTCCACAACTTTTCCTTCGGTGTAGGGCTGTACCTTGCTGCTGGCAAGGGCCAGTTCGTGGGCAGTGGGCTCGTCAATATTCGCCGGCACTTCTATGCGGTCCCTAACCTTTCCATTCACCTGGACCACCAAAGTGATTGTTTCGTCGGCTGCCAGCGATTCGTCCCAGGCAGGAAAGCTCTGTTGGTGAATGCTATAAGCGTGACCCGTCTGCTCCCACAGTTCCTCCGCGATATGGGGAGCGATAGGAGCTAGCATTAACAGGAACTTCTCGATGCATTCCATCCAAGTGTCCGAATCAACATTTGCCTCGGCCCAGACCTTGCTAAGGTGATTAACCAACTCCATTAGTGATGCAATGGCAGTGTTAAACTTGAACCGATCCAAGTCGCCGTGACACTTGCGCACCGTCTGGTGAAGAATTCGAAGCGTGTCTTTAACTGCCTGTGCATCAACAGGCGACGACTCAAGGTCTTGTGGGTCCCTCGACACCAGTGCCCAAACCCGGTTGAGCCAGCGCGCAACGCCATTTATGCCAACGTCGCTCCAAGGGCCACCCTGGTCCCAGGGCCCGATAAACATCAGGAAGCAGCGGACCGCGTCCGCGCCCATTGTGCCAATAACATCATCCGGGTTTACCACATTTCCACGACTCTTGCTCATCTTCTCGTGGTCAGAACCCAGGATCACGCCCTGATTGAAAAGGCGAAGGAATGGTTCGTCAAAATCCACCAATCCTATGTCCCGCATGGCCTTGATAAAGAAACGGGCATAGAGCAGGTGCATAACCGCGTGCTCAGCGCCACCGGTGTATTGGTCTACCGGAAGCCATTGCTTGAGGATGTTCGGGTCATAGGGGCCATCCCCGAACTTGGGGCACGTGTAACGAAGCATGTACCAGGACGAATCTACAAAGGTGTCCATGGTGTCCGTTTCACGGAGAGCGGGTCCCCCGCATGTAGGGCAGGTGGTGTTGCGAAAGGCCTCGTTTCCAGCCAATGGGGACTCGCCTGTGGGCTTGAAATCTGCATCTTCCGGCAGCAGCACCGGCAGATTCTCTTCAGGTACCGGCACCGCACCGCAACCTTCGCAATAGACTATCGGTATTGGAGTACCCCAATACCGTTGGCGAGAGATCAGCCAATCTCGGATCCGGTAAGATGTGGTGCGATGACCCCAGCTATTCCTCTCCACATCATCAGCGATGGCCGCCATGCCTTCTTCATTGGTCATGCCTTCGTATTTCCCTGAATTGGTCATAAAACCGCTGCCCAAATAGGCCTCTGTCGGCTCTTTGCCGTCCCAGTCAATGGACGCAATTACTACTCGAACCGGAAGACCATTTTTGCGCGCAAAAGCATAGTCTCGGTCATCGTGGGCCGGTACGCCCATCACCGCGCCGGTTCCGTATGTAGTTAGAACGTAATCAGCCGTGTAGATGGGGATACGTTCACCATTCAGGCGGTTGGTGGCGTAAGTCCCGAGAGGCACACCAGTCTTTTCTTTTTCGGTGGAAAGCCGCTCAATTTCTGACGTCTGTCTGGCCTGATTGACGTAAGTCTCTACCTGTTCCCGCTGACCGTCGGTCGTGAGCAATGGCACCAGAGGATGCTCTGGAGCCAGAACCAAAAAGGTCACTCCGAAGATAGTATCAATGCGGGTGGTGAACGTACGAATTTCCTTCTCTTCCAGGCCGTTATGAGAAATATCGAAGCTGATTTCGACGCCTTCGCTGCGACCGACCCAGTTTCGCTGCATCATCAGGATTTTCTCGGGCCAATCCACCAACCCACCGAAATCCAACAGTTCATCAGCGTAGTCAGTGATTTTAAGAAACCATTGTTCCAGGTCGCGTCTGGTCACCACGGCATTGCAGCGTTCGCAACTGCCGTTCAGCACTTGCTCGTTTGCCAGCACCGTCTGGCAGGATGGACACCACACCACCGGCGCCTTGGAACGATAAGCCAAGCCATGCTCAAGAAACTTCAAAAAGAACCATTGGTTCCAGCGGTAATATTCGGGCAGGCAACAAATGACCTCCCGGTCCCAGTCATAAATGGCGCCGATGGACCTGAGTTGCCCCCGCATATTATCTATGTTGCTCATCGTCCAGTTGTAGGGATGAATTCCCCTGCTTATAGCCGCGTTCTCCGCTGGTAAACCAAACGCGTCAAACCCAATTGGATGAAGAACGTTGTAGCCCTGCATCCGGCGAAAACGAGCGTGGCAATCAGAGGGCGCCATTGCATACCAATGCCCGATATGGAGGTCACCGGAAGGATAGGGGTACATAGTCAAGTCAAACCATTTAGGACGGGAATCGTTATCATCAACGTGATACAGATCGTCCTTCGCCCAGCGTTCTTGCCACTTTCGGTCGACTTCAACCGGGTTGTAGCGCAGTTCAACTTGCCGGGGAACGGATGTCATTTTTGTTCACCTCAGAAGAGCGGCTGGGACATATATTAGCACAGAAACTATGATCCCGACGCGAAAACTGCCCGCTTCATTGGTTGGGAAAGGGTATAGGAAAAGCGGCGCGTTCCCAGAGTATCTACCTCGTGCATATAAACCTGCGATTGACACTCTTCAGCCTTCAATCTAGAATCTGGTTGGCTGCTTTCCCTCTGCTTTAGTGTTTTCTCCCTTGTTTCTTAAGAGTTAAGCCATCCAAATCATTTAATACCGCCGAGACTATTGGTGAGTCCAAACCGCCCCAGGCTTCCACACGACACAGTCATCCGTTTGCCCAGGGCCGCCGAGTTGGAGCCCAAGGTATTCGGGGAATTGCCAGAGCGGCGCCCCAGACGCGTCCTGACCCCTCCCTTCGTTCTCTTATATGGGTTCATCGGGCTCATTGCCGCTGGCGCCATTCTCTTGGCATTGCCGATTTCAAATAGCCAGTGGCAGTCCACTACTCCGATAGTGGCGCTCTTTACTTCCACGTCCGCCGTTACTGTTACCGGTCACACCGCCGTCAGCACCGCTCAGCACTGGAGCTACTTTGGTCAAGCCGTCATCTTCGTTCTGATGCTGGTTGGCGGCCTGGGCTTTATGGCAGCCGCTACCTTTGTCTTGCTTTTGATTGGCCAACGTTCCAGCATATCCGAACAGTTGGTCCTCCGTGAGACTATTGGCGGAGACCAACTGGGAGGGTTGCGGGAAATAACACGGAATATCCTGATAGTCGTCCTACTGATCTATGTTGTGGGAGCGGCCATCCTTTTTACCGGCATCAAAGAAATCACGGACTTCGGAATCATCGAATCAATTTGGCAGTCGATTTTCCTGTCTGTTTCCTCCTTCAACAATGCCGGGTTTTCGATACTTCCTGAAATATCTGACAGCAGGTCACTAGCCATTCTGGACAACCGGTGGGCAATCCAGAGTGCGATGGCGCTGCTGATAATTCTTGGCGGCATTGGATGGACAGTCCTTGTTGACGTTTCTCGGCGGCGGCGATTTTCCAGGCTCTCACTGGATACCAAGCTTGTGCTTATTGCCAGCCTGGTCCTCTGGGCGCTGGGATTTGGCGCATACTTCCTGGCAGATTTTGTCACCATAGGCGACCATAGCGACCTTTCCCTATTTCAGCGGACTGGTGAGGCCATGTTTCATTCCATCAGTGGAAGGACAGCGGGCTTCATCATTGCCGATTTCGGCGCTGCGGAAGACTTCATCAAGTTAGTATTTACTTTCCTGATGCTGATAGGGGGTGCCTCGGGGTCAGTCGCTGGGGGAATCAAAGTTAATACGCTGGCTGTGGTTGTCGCCGCCGTGATATCTTCCATTAGAGCTCGACCTCAAACCGAAGCCTTCGGGCGCGAAATCCCACAGACCCAGGTATTCAGGGCATTGGCGATAGGCACTCTCGCGTTGGCGTTTATTACGGTAACTGTGCCGATACTGACGATTACCGAAGCCGCTTCTCTGCGCTCTGGAGGACTCGAATTCGTTGACCTGTTTTTTGACACGGTTTCCGCGTTTGCTACAAATGGTTCATCTACTGGCATAGTTCCGCAACTCAGCACTATAGGACAGTTGATCCTTATAGGCGCTATGTTCGTAGGGAGAATTGGACCACTTACCCTCGCCTTAACTCTGGCTCCTCAAGAGCAAATGCTGTATCGCTTTGCCCAGGAACGGGTTAAAATAGGCTGACGGAGGATCTGGATGAAGAAGCGCGTTTGTGTCATTGGAATGGGTCGTTTCGGAATTGGTGTTGCTAGAGAGCTGTACCAGGCAGGGCACGATGTCCTGGTATTGGATACCGACGAAGAAAAAGTACAGGGTATGTTGGGTGGCGCTACTTACGCTGTCCGAACGGACGCCACCAGCGAAACAGCGCTTAGACAGTTGGGGGTTGCCGAGTACGATGTTGCGGTATTGACTCTCGGCGACGAAAACGTGCAGTCCAGCATCCTGATCGCCATGGTCCTGAAGAGCATGAATATTCCCTTCATTGTCGCTCGAGCAGCCAACGAATTGCACGGCGAAGCCCTGGAAAGGATTGGCGTAAACCGCGTAGTTTATCCTGAAGAGGAAAGCGCCAGGCGCCTAGCTCACGTGGACTTCAACGCTGGCATCCTGGATTATATGGAGATTCTCTCCAATGTAGGCATCAGCAAAGTGCGCCCCCTTCCAGAAATGGTTAGAAAGACCCTGGAAGAAGCGGGCCTCGCTGGCAATCACAATGAGCGGTCACTGACCATACTTGCTCTTCGCCGGGGACGCCGTTACATCCTTAATCCTTCAAAGGATGAGAATATTATGCCCGGCGATGTGCTATTGGTAGCGGGCCCCAGTGAGCAGGTTGCCGAAGTCTTTACCACCGGCGAGGCGCGTCAGCAGGCCACAGCCGTTTAGGCAGGCCTGTCAGGCGTTCAGTTTATGCTGCGCAAGACCACCAGCAGGCTCCGCATTTTGGCACCAGTAAACGGTACACAAGCCAGTGAGTACGCTTTCAGATGGTCCTGCCAACTCGCTCGCAACAGTCGGGCCGACCTCCTGGCAATATATGTCTTTGAAATCCCAATGGAGTTTCCCGTGGAATCCTTACGAGGCCGACGTGATCTGCTAGAAGGGGAAAAGATTCTCCACCAAGTAGAGGAGATCGCCAACTCTGAGCGTTGGCAAGTCAATGCGAGTATGATAGCGGCCAGAAACGCCGGACCCGCCATCGTTAGGGAGGCTCAGGAAAAGTCAATTGACTTGTTAGTTGTCGGACTACCATATCGTCGACCCATTTCCTCTGTCCCTGTCGGAGTGACCACTGACTTCATTCTGAAAAATGCCTCTTGCCAGGTATTGGTGTCCAGGGAACCGTCACCTTTTGTTCCCAGTGAAAAGGACTGACCCGATGCGCATCCTCATCTACGGTTGTACCCGCCTGACCGATGCGTTGGCCCCAGTCTTGATACAGGATGGGCATCATGTAACCGTAATGGACGCCGACGCCGATCGCTTAGCAATCCTCAGTAAGCAGACGGAAGTAACCACAGTGTGGGTCGCCGAGCCGTTAATCCAGGACTACTTGCTGCAGGGAGAATTCAGCACGGCCGACGCTTCCTTTATCCTGACCAATGAAGACCACAAGAATCTCCTGATGAGCCAGATTGCAACCCATATATACAATGTGCCCAAAGTGATGTGCCGGATCACAGATCCTCAGCTTCACGACTTGTACCAACCTTTGGGGATAACAATATTGGACAGCGGTCCCGATTTCCTGAGCTCGGCCCGGGAGTTTCTGGACAAATCGGGGCCTCAATAATGTTTGTAATAATTGTAGGCTGCAGCGCGGCAGGCTACCACTTGTCGAAGCTGTTGATGGTGGAACAGCATGAGGTAGTCGTCGTTGAGAAGAGCATTACTCGTTGCCAGCTTATGTGGGAAGAACTGGGAAGTGTAATAATTCAGGGCGACGGGACAGATCTGGTGGACCTCAGGAGGGCCGGTATAGCGAGGGCCGACACCGTTGTTGCCGTGACCGAAAGGGACGAAACCAACCTGGTTATCTGCCAAATGGCGAAGCACGCTTTTTCGGTCGAGCGCACGGTTGCGACAATTAGGGACCCCCAGAATCAGCCCATTTTTCGGCTGCTTGGAGTAGACGCTGTAATCAACATCGGGGACTTGGTACTGGGAAGCCTGGAACGAAGCATCGTGGGCGGCAGCTTTAACCATTTGGCTAACATAAGGGAGCCAAACACTTTCCTTGTGAGTATGACTATCCCTGATGATGCTGATATCGTAGGAAAGCAGCTATCAGATATAGAACCACTTGACCATAGTTTCATTAGTGTGGTCGTCCGCGAGGACAGGCCAATGCCTGCTTTACAGGACTTGATCCTGCGGGCCAATGACGAAGTGTACGCAGTCACGGTTTCGGATGAAGAAACAACCTTGTACGAAAGACTGACCGGGGTATAGCGATGGTCAAACGTTTGTCTTATCTGGGTCCCGCAGGAACCTACAGTGAAGCAGCAGCGGTGCTTTACGATTCTGGAGCTGAATTGGTACCTTTCCCCACTATCCCCGCTGTGTGTCGGGCCGTCTCGGATGGGATTGTCGACGAGTGTATTGTGCCCATTGAGAATAGTATAGAAGGTTCCGTCGTATACACACTGGACTTCTTAATCAGCGAAACCGATCTTTCCATCTTTCACGAGGTAGTCCTACCCATCCAGCATTGTCTTATGGTCAGGCCAGGCTCAGGCACAGAGGACTTTAAGGTCGTATTTTCCCATCCTCAGTCCCTGGCTCAATGCCGGCGATACCTGGAAGAACAATTCCCGAGCGCAGAACCCGTGGCTTCCTTGAGCAATTCGGCAGCCGTTACTGACATGCTGGAAAGTAAGGTCACGGCTGCAGCCATTGCCCCCCAACGAGCAGCGGAACTTTACGGCGCCGAAGTAATCCGGAGCGGCATTCAAGACGTGACCAATAACGTCACTAGATTCGTCTTGCTGGGGTGTAAAGACCACTCACCTACCGGAAACGACAAGACGTCATTTTGCTTCACCTTCACAAAAGATGCACCGGGCTCCCTTTACAACGCCTTGGGGGTCTTTGCCAGCCGAAACATTAACCTGGCAAAAATTGAGTCTCGGCCAACCAAAGAATCTCTTGGCCAGTATAACTTTCTGGTGGACTGTGAAGGACACCGGGAGAACGAGTTGGTAAGAGAGGCTCTGGAGGCGCTTTCAGCCCAAGTCAGCGGGCTGAAAGTATTCGGTTCCTACCCCTGTTGGAACCCTGGAACCTGACCGATTTACCTAAGCTATCGAGCTGCAACATCTGAACTGTCGAAATCCACAGAGTAACGCGGACCTCACAATCCCCTTCATAACCCCGCTTCCTGTTGCTGACGCTACGCTTCCTCGCCGCTCCTGAACCTGTCCCGGACGCGTTCCAATACCCGGTTCAAGTTTCCGAAAATACCGAACGTCCTGGATACATCCTTCGCCGAAGAAAGCACCAGTCCAGAGGCTTCTTCGAGATTTCGCGTAGTACTCTTCAGAGATTTGACAGGTCCTATAAGGTTTATCGCTGAGACTGCCAATGCTATTAGAACGACGATTAAGATTGCCAAGGAAACTATTATCATCAAGTCTTTGATAAAAGACACTACTACCAGTGTGCTCTCGTCCATCCCTTGCTCCCTGTGATTTCGACCTGTTAACGATTGCCTGCCAATGGCCGGCGCAGTTGGTAAATAGCGGTGTGCCCGTTATCAAATACTCTCGCCACAAAGCCTTGCTGCGCCATTATATCAAACTTCCCGGGCCCTTCCCCCGGATAGAATACTCTCTCCAGGTCCCCTACCACCACAAACGCTACATCGTACTTGGACAATAGCTCTTGGGCTCGAGCCAAATTGCTAGTTGTATAAATCACGCTAACGTCCTTAGCCCTCTCATGCACTTCCCACGAGTAGGCTCCACGCTGCTGTATCTGGTGCCAGGGCCACCCCAAGACAGTAGGCATCCCAGTGTAATTGGATACACGTCCGCCCCACCGGTATTGTTCAGTATGGGCTTCAAGGACAACCGGGCTTCCTTCAACGTTATCTTGCAGCCAGGATATAGCCTCCAAGTCCCACTTTAGTTCAATGGGTTGTTCCTTTTCCCAATGCACAGCCTTTTCCATATACACCGTCCCATCCAGGTTAGGAGGCAAGGGATTGAAACGGTCTGTCAGCCGTGCCTGCGTTCCCAGGAAAGTGTATATGAGGCTTGCCAGGACCAGGGTAGCTACGATCCCCATCCAGAAGGCATGAACTCCCCGGAACCCTAAAGGTCGAAAGCTATTGTCGTACCACATCCTCCACAAGAAATACGCGGCCGCAAGCGCGAACAGCACCCACACTTCCAGGTAATACTTGAACAGGGTGTTCATTCTCCCGATATCGTCCTCAATCCTTACCAGGTCCACGCCAATAGCCAGTCCCAATCCCATGACGACCAATACAACAGGGAAATTGCCATATGCTTGTCCACGCTCATTTGCCGTCATCACATCCCATAGCACAAGTCCGGCCAGCAGCAATATTACCGCTAAGATCCCGATGGTGAAGTAGCCCGCCAGCACAATAAAAACACCAGCCAGCAGCATCAATCCGGTATAGATACGAAGCCACTTCTGAAATGACCTGCGATACGCATTGGTCTCCACACCCATGTCCAGGTATCTTAGTCCAAAGCTTTGGCCCGCCACTATGTACAGAGGACGGCGAGCCTGCCAAACCAGGAAACAGACGATAATCACCAAGAAAAGACCGTGAATGCCGAGGAAATTCAGAAGCGGAGTCTTCCATCTGGTGGCTTCCACTCCGGTACCGAATGTCTCCACTGCCAGGTGGAATGGCAAGAACGGTACGACACTGGCGATAATGATGGCAGTTACGAGAATCAGACTCCAACCGATCCGAGGCTTGATAGTTTCCCACAAGAGGTAAACACTCACTGACACCAATACCAGTGCCAGCAACAAGTAACTGGGATAGTCCCAACTGTTGATCAACCACAGTGACCCTGTCGCAGCCCCCATCAAAATCAACGCGACTGTATCCCAAACCCGCCCTAGCCGCTTGAGGCCCACAGCGAGGTTTAGTCCCAGACCAATCACGAGGATAGTAAACGGGATGGCAATCATGTGGGCGTGAAGATCCGCAAAAAGGAAACTGAAGAATGGAAATTCCGTAATGTGCCACGAGACTTCCGTGTGGGCGTCGGCTTTGCCCCATAACCAGAAGGTGAGTAATCCGGGCTCCAGGCTCTCCGAATTCGGCAACATACGACTGCTGCGCCAGAAATCGAAGGGCAGGAGGCTTCCACCGCTTCCCGCCACCTTGTCCCAAAGCCTCTGCACCAACTGGACCGCACCATCCAGATTACCTATAACGGCTACAAACAATCCGGCGGTAAGGCCCGCAGTTATTGGACTCCTGACGACTCTCGCGAACTTGGTTATTTCCTGGAGCGAGTGGGTACGGTAGTCACCTGAATATTCCATATCGGCTTCAACGTCGACGACATTTGCCATTCTGGATCTGGCTGGCCTTCGGGACCGTCGCACACCTTCTGCGAGGTTGTACACAACCGAATATGCTCCAGTAACCGTTAACGCAAACAACAAGGGAACTGCCAGATTGAACGCCACCGTCGGAACGATTCCTGCCAACCGGGTAGGAATAGCTAGAATAAAGTATCCCCAATAGTAATAGTTGAGGTAGCCACCGGCGAACCAGGGATCGTATGGTGGCAGTATTGAAGACCGAATGACAGCATTGAAATAGGCCATTTCCATTGGCTTTTCCCCACCACGGAACGGGTGCCAAAGGTCGGGGTTGAAGGCACGGATCAGCACAAACGCAAAGAATGCTGCCAGGAAGATTGCCTCGCCAGTGAGCAGCAATCGCCAGCGCTCCCGCAGAAATTCGGCTATTTCTCCCCACCTGCCTACCAATACAAGGCCCGACAAGACTGCCAGCGCCAGAATGCTCAGCCAAATCGCGCTTGAGGAAAACTCAAACCACCCCAGGCTCACAACAATCCACGCCAAATAGGAAACAACAAGTAGTCCAAGTATGCGCGCCAGCACTATTCCTCGGTCTGCCAAGGGCCGGAATATATACAGGCACAAGGGAAGCGATACCAGGTAAATCAATTCAATGGCAACCAACCAGGCCAAAGTTGGCCACCGGTTTGCCAAACTGTCTCGGTCAAACAAGGCAGACCAGGTACCTCCGGATTGTTGCCGTACCCAGTCCTCTTCTGAAAACTTCAGGCCGGTTGGTCCTTTTGGGGGACGCCCGGCCAACTGGGCCACGACAGTTTCTGGCGGCAGTTGCTCTACATTCCGAAATAACAACACCGTTGGATGGTCATACCCAACGACATTGTCGTCGGCATAACCCCAATTTAGCTGCATGGAGGAAGAGTCCCCTTCCGACGAGGATTCGGGACGGGGCAATCCGGTCCTGCCGAAGGCATCGTCGGCAATACTAATGCCGAGGAACGTAGGATAGGACGAAAACTTCTTCTCCAGCCGGTATCCCAGTTCTCCTCCAAAGAGCTGCCGATAGTATTCAGCGCTCAAAGGAAATCGTTCCGGGTCACTGGCAACACTCACGTAGGGTCGTTGACTGTAAAACACGAGGTAGTCAGAATTGGACAGTCTGTCTCCCAACTCGGCCATCTTCGCCACACCGTCAGGCTCATAGGCGGGAAACTGCCAGACCTTGTACCCATATACCTCGGGGATAAACTCGTCCCAATGGTTATCACTAACAATGGAGGATCCAGCGGGGACACGCTCGTTGATCCAGCTAGAGGCGTCAACGGCGGGGTGAGGGTTTGAATAGACGCTTTGGAAGGCCAGAGAGTAGAGCACTGTGGTGGCCAATACAGCTCCAACCAGAACCCAGCACCCTGCCAACAGTATGCGCTGTCCAGTCGAGTCATAGCGAAGGTACAACCACCATGAACTGGCCTGACTTACACCGGCAGCAACCCCCTGTCCCACTGTCTCCAATCCTGGACGCCCTCCACGCCGTCCGAAGACGTCACGGATCGAAAAGGGAGCCCAGAGAAGCATACGGCTTCCCAGCAAAACCATGAACGGTATTAGCGCAAAATAATAGCGTTGGAACCGCACCTCAAAGGTTTCAAGAAACAAAATGCTGGGGATCACCCAAGCCAGCATCAGAATGTCCGCTCTCCGCGCGAAGTTCTCCTTCCAAACCAGGACGGCCGTGAATAGTACAGCAGCCCAGGCAAGTATGCCCAAGAGGGGCCCCAGTCCCCATATTGCAGTTTGCTTGAACTGGTACAGGAAGGGCTCTGTCCCGACATACTGGATGGTAAACGGCCACAACCCGGCATTGCGAGCCATGTTTGCCTGGGCGGCCTGTTCAGCGAGGAAATTGGACAAATAAAGAAAAGCATAAGGAGTAACCAGGAAGAAGACCGCCAGCGCCACCCCACTTGCCGCCAAGGCGTGGAGGAAAGTCTGTTCAACAGCCCCTCTCCTCACACCGGACAAATTGCCGTTTCCGGTATCTACCAACCGGTAGTAGTAACAACAAATTAGCGGAAGCATGACTGGAAGAATGCTTGCCTTGGGAGCAAAAGCCAACCCCGCCACCAGCCCTAGCGCTAAAGAGTCCCGCAATCGCCGCTTTTCCATTACCTGAAATATTGCCCAGAAAACGGCAAGGACCAAAAGAGCGGTAAAAGTCTCAGGGCGGTAGAAATGGCTATGTTGGACGTGAATCACGGCAAAGGCCACCAGGGCCGCTGCCAAGAGACCAACCCACGGGCCGTACTGGCGGTCATAAATGCGTCGTCCCAACAGGAAGACCAGTATGACCGTCCCTACGTCCGCCAAGGCTGACAAAGAGCGTCCAACGTAGCGCATGTCAAGAGCGCCAATATCAGTGAAAAGCTCAATAATCGAGCGAAAGAACACCAGGATGTAGATCAGCACGCTACCCAGAGGAAACCAGTGGGGATTCAGCGGACTGCGGTCAAAATCGAGCAGGGTTCGGATGCCAGGAAGGCCAGGCTCAATTTGCGGGTGCTCCCGAAGGCAGTCCAGATAACCAGGCCTCTCGGTGAGCAAGTCATACATGCAGCCGGCCCGCATGTAAAGCGACCGTTCGTCGGGATGGAAGCCGTACCCTGAGTCCCAATTGATGCCGTTGAACCGAAGCGCCAATGCGACAATGACAATCAGGGCCAGCAATAGCCAGACATACAGAGAGTTTTGCAGGTGAAAGTGGTTTAGGCTGCGCACCGGTTACCTCCCGCAGTCGAGGTAACCGTTCCCTGCCGGGGCAAGCCATAGAAATAAGTTGGAACAGGTTTAGACAAAAGAAAGCGAGGAAGAACAATTAACATAGGGTTAAAGTTCCTCCCCGCCCCGTTTTCAGCCTGTGTATTGGGTATCCAGGAATCGGCTAAATGCCTTTGTCGCTCATGAAGGAACACAGGTCTGCCGTACGGCAAGAGTAGCCCCATTCGTTGTCATACCAGCCCATTACCTTGACCATATTGTCTGCCATCACAATGGTGGATAGAGCATCAAAAATGCAACTGTGGGGATTGCCGCGGACATCCGAGCTGACAATTGGATCCTCGGTGTACTCCAAGATCCCTTTCAGCGCTCCCTCAGCGGCGGCTTTGTACGCCTGATTAACCTCATCTACGGTTACATCCCTGCCGAGGTTAACCACGAAGTCGGTGACTGAACCGGTCGCCGTCGGCACACGGAAAGCGATACCGTGCAATTTGCCATTGAGTTCTGGCAATACCAATCCTACGGCCCGGGCCGCGCCGGTGCTGGTGGGGATTATGTTCATTGCAGCAGCGCGAGCCCGGCGCAGGTCTGAATGACGCTGGTCAAGAATAGCCTGGTCATTGGTATAGGAGTGGATGGTGGACATCAGGCCGTGCTCTATACCAAAGGCCTCGTGCAGGACCTTGACCATGGGCGCAAAACAGTTGGTCGTGCAGGAAGCATTGGAGACAATGTTGTGCTTATCCTTGTCATATTGGTCATCGTTGACGCCCAACACCATAGTCAGATCAACGTTGCTGGCCGGGGCGGAGATAATTACCTTGCTGGCTCCACCTTGCATGTGACCGGCGGCCTGTTCACCGTCGGTAAAGATGCCGGTAGACTCAACCACCAGATCCACGCCCATTTCAGACCAGGGAATTCGGGAAGGGTCCCGCTCGGAGAACACCTTGATATTCCGGCCGTCGATAACCAGATCACCATTGTTGGCTTCTACCTGCCCCCCGTACACGCCATAGCTGGTATCGTACTTGAACAAATGAGCGTTAGTCTTATCATCGGTCAGGTCGTTAACCGCCGCCACTTCCAACTTGTCCGGATAACGTTCCATTGTCGCTCGAGTTACCAGGCGACCAATCCTTCCGAAACCATTAACTCCAATGCGAGTAGTCATTACTTGCTTCTCCAATCAACCTTCAACTGAATTTGCAGGTTCCCCATTTCAAGAGCTTAGTAACGCCAACCAAGAACAGTGCTACCTGGACCCGTCCTATGATGGGGAACTATCTATTTTCTCCAGAACAGCCACCCGTAGGCGCTGAACCTGGCTCGATTAACGTACGAGGGAGTAGGTGAGGTAATCAATCGACCCAGACCAACAATTACCCGCCCCGTCTGCACCACCAACCACCATGTAAAGCGTAGCAGCGCCTTGAATCCCTGAATGACAAGATAGCGAAAGATCCGCCAAGCCAAGAACGATTTAGTTCGCTCCGTAGACAGCGTAGGCTCTATTTCCAGCATATTCCGCCTCCGCACCCAATTCGGCTTCTATGCGGAGCAACCGGTTATATTTGGCTACACGTTCGGATCTTGCCGGGGCTCCCGTCTTTATCTGGCCCACGTTCCATGCCACTGCCAAATCTGCAATGGTTGTGTCCTCAGTCTCGCCGGAACGGTGGCTCATGACGGCGCTCCAGTTAGCCTCCCGCGTCATCCGCAAAGCCTGAAGGGTTTCGGTAAGCGTACCAATCTGGTTGGGTTTTAGCAATACTGAGTTGCCGGCGCCCTCATCTATCCCCCTTTGCACTCGGGAGATATTAGTTACGAAGAGGTCGTCACCAACCAACTGCACCGAATCGCCCAACCTGCGGGTCAGCTCAGCCCAGCCCTCCCAGTCATCCTCGTCCAGGCCATCCTCAATACTGACTATGGGATAAGCTCGCTTCCAATCGGCATACAGGTCAACCAACTGACCTGAATCCAGGCTGGTTCCCTCCCTTTCCAGGACATATTGCCCGGTCGCGTTTTCATATAACTCTGAGGCGGCCACATCAAGGGTCACGAACACGTCCTTGCCTGCGGTGTATCCGGCAGTCTCTATTGCTTTCAGCACAACTTCAATGGCATCACGGTTTGATGGCAGGGAAGGGGCAAAACCTCCTTCGTCACCAACGTTAAGGTTATGACCACCAGCCCGCAGCAGACCCTTCAATGCCTGGTAAATCTCCGCACCCGCCCTGAGCGCATCCGAAAATGTCGGCAATCCAGCAGGAGAAACCATGAACTCCTGAATATCAGCCGAGTAGGAGGCGTGACGTCCTCCATTTAATATGTTGAACATCGGAGCAGGAAGGCTAACCCGGTTTCCATGCGCCAGGTAGCGCCAAAGCTCACCACCGGCATCGGATGCAACCAGGGACGCCACCCGGGCTGTGGCCATTGACACTGCCAGAATGGCATTCGCACCCAGATTGCTCTTGGAGGGAGTACCGTCCACCTCCAGCATTGCCTCGTCGATGGCAGCCTGATTGAGAGGCGATTTGCCAACCAATGCAGGTCCGATCACCTCGTTAATATTGGCCACGGCTTTTCGAACGCCAGAGCCCCCAAACCTGCCGGCATCCCCGTCCCGCAATTCCAGGGCCTCGTAGCTGCCCGTACTGGCGCCGGAGGGGACGGCCGCATGGGCCCTAATGCCGTTGGAAAGCCGTACCTCGGCTTCCACAGTTGGGTTGCCCCTCGAGTCCAGGACTTCCCGGCCCTTTACTTCAGCTATGACAGCGTTATCGTCCTGTTGGGTCATAGTTCGATGTATCTCCCGAACGTGATGAGTGGGCCCCAGGAAGTTGCTCAGTAAATCAATAAGAGACAGGAAGAACCGCCTGCTTATTACCGTTATCAGGCGGAAGGATCACTTAGGTTCTTCCGTCAGTTCTGTGCAGCTGCCCCGGCGGCAGCTACCGCTTTTTCCACCGCGTCGGCCGGGTCGGCGGCTGGAATCACCCCATCAACTATGGGATCTCCGTCTCCCTTAATGGTCAACGGCCAACTGTTAAGGCCAACAACAGGTATCTTGGCATCCAATGCGTAGGCGATTTCCGACAAGGTGCCGAAGGCTCCGCCGATGGCAATGCATGCCTCGCCGGAATGGACCACAATGATGTTTCGCGCGTAACCCAGAGTCGTGAAGATGGGAATGTCGACATGGGAGTTATAGGCAGTGCCCCGCCGGCCCGGCAAAATTCCGATGGTAGTGCCCCCCTCCTCCTTGGCGCCCCGGCACGCCGCTTCCATCACTCCGGTCATGCCGCCGCAAGCCACCATAATACCCCGCCTGGCCAACTCCCTGCCGACTTCCTCTGCCAGGGCAGCGTGTTCAGGCTTGGCGCTACTGCTTCCAATAACCGAGATAATCATCGACTGTTCTTCCCCTGATCCTGCTCAATTTCGCCCTGCTGTTTTTGGGTATCACACCAGGTTTCGTAGTTTTCCTTCATATAGACGACGTGCTCAGCCACATGCACCTCGTATATGCCCAGCCAGTCATCCAAGGTCATAACCCCATTCTCAGGATGGTAGCAGGTGTTGGCCCATACGCACTCGGGCAAACCTTTTATGAGCTCGTGCGTTTGCCGACGCAGCACGCGAAATAGATCGATCGCGCCCTCAGTATTTACCGAGTGGTAGTCCAGGAGTTCTGCCCAACGATTCTCGTCGTAAGCCATCAAGTCCTTGCCCGGCTCGGAAATAAGGCGACGGCAACGAACGTAGCAGTTTGCCTCGCTGTCGGCCAGGTGGACTATGTGCTCGTGGATGCTCCAACAACCGTGTTCGTCGCGAAAGTGCCACATTTCCTTGGGGAACTGGCTTATGGCCTTCGTCAGTTCCTCAGATGCCAAGCCGAAACGCTCAATCCGCTGTTTTCTCTCTGCTGAATCCACTGCGCCTCCCCTATCCACCAGGAATTATGGCGGCGCTGGCAGCTTCAACAAGTTCCAGCAACGGAGCGGGGTAAACACCCAAAGCTATGGTCGCAATCAAACCCAGGGCCACCACGAAGATAAGAGCGGCCGAAGGTCGCGGAAGAGGTATGTAATCCGCCGACGACTCGTGGTGGGCTGGCGTGTGAGTGTGTTCGTCATCCTCACCTTCACCGCTAGCGCCTTCCTCGGCTTCGACCTCGTCGTGATCTGACTGGGCGGGAGCTACCAAGGCCGGTTGGATGTACATCTGCCTGATGACCTGCAGGTAATAGTAGAGAGAAATCAAACTGGTAAGAATGGCAAGGCCGGCCAGCCAGAGATAGCCTTCGTTGGCCACCGCGGTAAAGAGATAGAACTTGATGGTAAAACCAACAAAAATAGGTAGACCGCTTAGCGAGAAGAGGCCAATGGCTATTGCCATGGCTAAGAAGGGCTGCCGATCGGCCAAACCGGCAAGGTCTGGTATTTCTTCCTGACCGGTGGCGTTAAAGAAGGCTATCAGTGCGGCAAACACCACCATGCTGGTTACGGAATAGCCGACCAGGTAAAAGATAACCCCATTGGCTCCCATCAGGGAATCTGGGGCCAAAACGGCAATTCCAGCGAGTATATACCCCACATGCCCAACGCTGGAGTACGCCATCAATCGCTTCAAATTGCTTTGGGCTAGCGCCACCAGGTTACCCACCACCATCGACAAGGCAGCCAGAACAACGATGATAATCTGCCACTGGTCCCATCGTTCCGTGACAGGAACAAAGGCCTCAGCCAATAGCCGCAAAACCAGGGCAAAGGCCGCGGCCTTGGAAGCAATGGCCAAATAGGCCGTGACCGGAAGGGGTGCTCCCTCATAAGCATCCGGGGCCCACATATGAAAGGGCACCGCTGCCAACTTGAACCCCAGGCCCGCTATCACAAGCGCCAATCCGGCCCAGAGAGCGGGACTAACGCTGGACAAGTCGATAAGAGATTGAGCAATGGCCTCGAACTTGGTAACCCCGAGAGTACTGTAAACCATGCTGATACCGTACAACAGAATGGCCGATGACAGCGCTCCGATGATGATGTACTTAAGACTCCCCTCGTTGGACTTAGGATTGCCCAAGGCATAGGCAACCATGACATATAAGCTGAAGCTAAGCAGTTCCAGGGAAATGTAGGCAGTCAGCAACTCTCGGGACATGGCCATCAAGTTCATTCCCAGGATTGAGAAGAGCAGCAGGCCGTAAAATTCGCCGGGATGGTTAAGGTGAAGCTTGACGTAGTCAATGGAACTGAGAATTATGAAGACGCCGATGGCAAGGAAAAATACCTTGAAGAAAAGAGAGTAATCGTCTACGGCAAGAAGTCCGTTGTACAGCGACTCCTTCTCACCAGAAAGCATAAGAACGGACAGAACCGCTAAACCAACCAATCCTAACGCAGAAAGCCATCCCAGCAGGTGCTTCCGGTCGTTGGGCACAAACAGGTCCAAAAGAAACACGACCAAAGCAAAACCCGCCAGGGCAAATTCCGGCGTAAGCAGGTGAAGATTGGCTGTCAGATTAGCGGTAGTCACGACGGTTCAATAAATACAACTAAAAGAATTTGAAAATCGATTCAGCAACCACATTGACAACTGGGGTCGATGACGTGGGGAAAAGTTCCATTACCGAATCCACTCCCACGTTGATTACCCGGGTGAACGGAGCGGGCCAAACCCCTACGAAGAGCAAGATAAGGACAAAAGCTCCACCCACGGTCTTTTCCACGGGACTGGCATCCGTTAAACCTTCCCAGCGAGGATCGACCTCGCCAAAGAAAGTACGGGCCAGCAACCGCAATATGTAAATGGCGGTGAGGGCAGCGCCCACAACGGCCAGGACTGCAAGGGGCAAATAAGTCTTGAAAGCACCGGTAAAAACCATGAATTCTGCCACAAACCCGCTTAAACCCGGCAAACCCAGGGATGCCAGACCAGCGATGGCAAAGAAGAAACTGGCGTACCCCATTCGCTTCATCAAACCGTTCAATATCGTAATGTCCCGTACGTGGGTCCGCTCGTAGATGGCCCCCACCATGGCGAACATGAGGGCCGTCATTATCCCGTGGGAGAACATTTGAAGCACAGCGCCCGTCAAGCCCACTGGATGCAATGTCGCTATACCCATGATGACATAGCCCATGTGACTTACGCTGGAATAGCCAATGATGTACTTCAAGTCCCTTTGGGACATGGCGGATATTGCGCCGTAAACCACGTTAACGGTGCCCATGACTATCAAGATAGCCATCCAGCTTACGCCAAAGTCGCCGACGTAGAACAATGGGTCTTGAGCGCCCTCGGGCAGCAAAACCATTCCCACCCGGATAATGCCGAAGGCCCCCAGTTTCATCAGTACGCCGGCGTGGAGCATGCTTACGCCAGTGGGCGCAGCTACGTGGCCATCAGGCGACCAGGTGTGGAAGGGCCAGAGACCAGCCAACACACCGAACCCGACCATGAACAGGGGGAAAACCCACTTCTGGAAGGTGGGACTGAACTCACCAGCAGCGGCGAGAACTCCCAAATCAATTAGGGAGAAAGTAGCCTCCCCTACTTGGCCGGAGGCTACGTATAGAGCCAAGATACCGACCCAGATGAGAACACTGCCAGCCACCAGGACCAGCATGAGCTTCATGGCGCCATATTCTTTGGGCCGGTTATAAGAACCCAAATCAAAGGGGATGGGAATACCCCACAACCTTTGTCGGTCGCTCTCGAAATAGGTGCTGCTGCCCCAAACGCCAATCAGCAGGTACATGGGCAGCACCGCCAACTCATAGAAGAAGAACAGGAAGAACAAGTCCTGGACTATAAATACCCCAAACACGCCGGAACCCAGTGACAACAGCAGCACAAAAAAGTCGCGGGTTCGGTGCTTAATGGTCTGGGAAATCAGGACTGCCCCAAAAAGCACAATGCCGTTGAGCAGCACCAGCGGCGCTGCTATCCCGTCCATTGCCAGATAAAGGTCGATGTTCAGGGGCGCATCCAGCCACTCATAAATCCGAATGAACTGGTAGCCCCCGACCGTAAAGTCATATTGAACAAAGAGGACCACTGACAATACCAAGGTAATGGCGGAGACGAATATAGCGAAGTACCATGCATCGTTGGGCCGATTCCTTGGCAGGAACATGGACAACCCGGCACCGGCTAGCGGCACCAGGATAATCAACAACAACGCTACTTGGTCGAAATTGTTCATTGCTAATGGACAACTATCATGTGGACACTATCCACCAAAAGATTGCGAGCCCGACCAGTCCAAGGGCCATTGCCAGCGCGTAGCTATACACGTAGCCTGTTACGTGGTATCTCAGTTTGTTGCCCAGAGTCCTGGTAATGTCAGCCGGGCCGTTTATGCCCACGTCGTTCACCAGCGCCCGGTCCAACCAAGCCACAAACCTGGAAAGGGAAAGGACAACCCGGTCAATCCCCCACTGGTACATTTCATCGACGTAGTACTTGTTCTCAAAAACTCTCAGCAGTCCGGCAAACCGTTGCCGCGTACCTTCCACTGAAACGCTTCTCCTGGCATAAACCAGAAAGCCGAAAATAAAAGCCACCACGGCAAGAACCGTCGACAATGCTCCCAGCCATACCACAAACTCGAAGCCATGCCCTTCGTGGTAGAAAATGAACTTGCCAATGCCATCAAAGGAACCTGGCCAATTCAGCGCCACCAATCCGAAAACCAGCGCAAACACCGCCAGCAGCCCCATGGTGATTGACATGGTAGGGGGCGCATCGTGGACGTGTTCGTGCTGCTCTGCAAAGCGACCGTAGAACACTACGAACATGGCCCTAGCCATGTAGAGAGCACTGAGCAAGGCGGTCAGCAAAGTAAGAACAATGAATATCACTGGAAGCTCTTTGTTGACGGATATCAGTATCTCGTCTTTGCTCCAAAAACCGGCCAAAATTGGGATACCACCCAGCGACAGGGCGCCAATGGAAAAGAGAATGGCGGTTACGGGCATTACCTTTCGGAGGCCGCCCATATTGCGGACGTCCAGTTCATCGGTGCTGTGCATCACGCTGCCAGCCCCCAGGAACAGGAGGGCCTTGGAGAAACCATGGGCCAGCAAGTGGAATATCGCCGCAGTATAGCCAAAGGCCCCCAGGGACAACATCATCAATCCAAGGTGGCTGATGGTGGAATAGGCCAGAATACGTTTCAAGTCAGTAGCCACAAGCGCAATGGTGGCGGCACCCAGGGCAGTAATCAGGCCGATGGTCGCCACAATAATCATCGCTGTATCTGATGCGCTGAAAATTGGGAAAGCCCGGGCCACCAGGTAAACTCCTGCAGCCACCATGGTCGCCGCGTGAATCAACGCGCTCACCGGTGTAGGACCTTCCATGGCATCGGGGAGCCAAACATGGAAGGGGAACTGGGCCGACTTGCCCATCGCTCCTAGGAACAGCAGCAGCGCCGAGACTGTAATCATGCCATCGCTGAGGACGCCTGCCTCGATTGCGGCAAAGGTATCCAGCATGCTGAAGCTGCCCACCTGGCTCCACAACAGCAAAATGCCCACCAGTAACCCCACGTCTCCGATACGAGTAACAATGAATGCTTTCTTGGCAGCTTCTCGTGCATCAGGGCGCTCGTGCCAAAAACCAATCAACAAATAGGAGCAGAGACCAACCAATTCCCAGGCAACGTACAGAAGCAGGAAATTGTCCGCCAGCACCAGCGTAAGCATTGAGGCGATAAAGAGGGCGTGGAAAGCGTAGTACCAGTCAATCCGAGGGTCACCGTGCATGTAGCCCAGGGAATAAATCTGGACCATCAGGGCAACAAAAGTGGCTAGTCCCAGCATAGCCAAGGTCAGCGGGTCGACAATTATTCCCCATTCCACATGAATGCGTTCAAAGCTGTCGGTAACTGCACCGGGAATGCCTGCTTCAAACCAAGTTCGCTGGTAACTGCAAGTGAGCGCTTCCGTGCCTTCACCAATTTGGCATCCCTCAGTCTCGGGACTAGCCGACAAGAAACCAGCAAAAACAAACCAGAAGATCACGAATCCGGCAAGGATAGCCATTATGGCAATGGGAGAACCCTTGCCAGGCAGATACTTGCCAAACAGGATAATCAGTGGAACAGCTACAAAGCTGAGAACCGGGATTAGCCAGGCCCACTCCATATTAGGGAAGGACCTCCAGGCCCGCGGTCAAAGGAGACACACTGTCAGAGTTGGAGTAAAACACGCCCTTCAGCCTTACCACTTCATCAGGTTGATTTCGTCCACGTTCACGGTGGAGCGGTTTCGGTACATTCGCAGGATTATCGCCATGGCCAGACCCACTTCTGCAGCAGCGACGGTGATTACGAAAATTGCGATTATCTGTCCGTCAAAATTGGCCCACTTTCCAGTGCCGTCCAAGTGCGAAGCCGCAGCGATCAGGTTTATGTTGACCGCGTTTAGCATCAACTCAATAGACATTACGATAAGCACAGCACTCCGCCGTGCCATAACACCGTAGAGACCTATGGCAAAAAGGGCCGCGCTCAATAATTGAAATGCTACAAGAGGAACCATAATCTATTGGTTGTCTTCCCCCGTTCGGGCAATAATAATTGCCCCTATCAACGCAACTAGCAAGACCAGGGAGGCCACCTCAAATGGTATGGCCCATGCAGTAAAGAGGGAATTGGCCAAGTCAGCGAAGGCAGGGCTGTGGGGGGTCGATTCAGTAATCCCCTTTTGCCAGAAAGCTGCCCCCAGTACAACACCAACAGCGGCGGCAGCGACCGCCGCCACAGGCCATTGTTTGTTATCTGAAATATAGGGATACTCGGCGCTGCGGGTCAGCATTATCGCGAATAGCAGGACGATAATGATGGCCCCGCCGTAAATAAGGATCTGAACCAAGGCCAGGAATTCGGCAAAAAGTATCAAATAGACACCAGCAACGGCAACCAGAGAAACAAGCAGGAAAAGGGCGGCATGAACCACGTTACGAGTAACCACCACTCCCAAGCCACCGCCCAGCGTGAAGACTGCCAAAATGGTAAAGAGGAACCAGGACACTGCTAGTTGGCCTCACTCACCATGACAATGGCAACGATGTCGTCAGTTTTGCAGACCACTAACAGATCCGTTATGTGATGTTTATATTTATGGCACTTCATAAGGAGCTAAAAGGATCAACTACCTATAGTATCCGAAAAGGCGCCTCAGCAAGCCGGTTTTTTCCTTCTTCAAAGGTGGCAACTCTCCTACAGAGGCCAAGAGTGTACATGTTGAACAGTCGCAGTTCTGGGGATGAGCTCTCACCTTTTCTGGAGAAACCGAACCCTTATTAGATGGTCTAATTTTCCGCTTCTTAAGGAATCGATTCGTGCATTCCTGGCAAGTACAGTATGCCGGGTGTTTGCCCGACAACTTCACATACCGCTCGTCCTCTCTTTTTGGAATCTTCCTCTCTCCCCTTGGACTGTATCGACAGGTAAATCAACGCCCGTAAACCGGAGATGGACTCAGTCAACTTCCTGACCGGCCGCAACAGCTTCGGCAGCCTTCGCCGCGTCTTCCGCTTCTTTCTTGGCTTTGGCCAACACCGTAGGCGGAATCCAGTTTGTGTCCTGCTGATACTTCTTGCCAATGTCCAGGAGCGCGGGAAGAGCAACACGGTCCCCGTTGCGCTCATAGGTGCTCATTTCGTGCTCGTGACTCATCACTATAGCGTCAAAATTGCAGAGCTCCACGCAAATCCCGCAAAGTATACATCGATTCAGATTAATCTCGAAATAATCGACAATCTTGCGGCGAGAACTTTTGCCTTCTTCATTCAGTGGATTATCCATCATACTGGCGGACATGCACTGGGTTGGGCAGTTTCGAATGCACACCATACACCCGGTGCAGAAGGGTTCACCAACATCTCCGTCCCAGGTAAGTGCCGGAAAGCCCATGAATCGAGGCTGTACCGGCGTTGGAACATCCGGATACTCGCGAGTAACCGGTTTCCGGAGCCCGTTAAAGGTGGAAGCAAGAGTTAACATCAACCCCTTAACGCTATTTAACATCGTTCACACTCCGCGCTCTGGTTAACCTGCCTGGCGGGTAGCCCGGCGCTCCGCAAGCTGCGCGGCCTGCCGCGCCTTGATTTCAGCAATTCTGCGTACGGGGGCCATCATTCTACGATAAACGATATAGCCCACCAACACCAGCCCGGCCACAGACATCAGGGTCAGGGTCCAGCCAGGCCAATCATAGTACAAGTAAAAGGCCGTAATTACTATCGTATAGAACGACAGAGGCACCATTGCCTTCCAGGCGAAGGACATCAACTGGTCAATGCGAAGCCTCGGGAATGTGCCCCTTATCCAGAATACTACCAATATTACGGCGTACACTTTTACCAAGAACCAGACCACACTGAGCAATGGCGCCAACCATGCCACGTCGGGCAAAGATGGCAGCCAACTCAAGGCCGCAGCGTCCCAGGGCCAGTTCCAGCCTCCCAAGAAAAGCAAGGTCACCAAAGCAGCGATCGCAAAGGTATTAATGTACTCTGCCAGGAAGAACACAGACCAGTGGGCACCGCTGTATTCGACAAAAGGACCACCCACTACCTCAGACTCAGCGTGATAGATATCAAACGGCGTTCGGCCCACCTCAGCCAATCCGGCTATAAAGAAAACCACCATGCCCAGGGGGAGAATCAAACCGTAGGGAATTTGCTGCTGGCTGGCTACTATTACGCGCAGGTCAAGGGATTGGGCCAGCATTCCTACGGCCACTATGACCATAATCACGGGGATCTCGTAGCTGATTAGCTGTGCCGCCGACCTTAGTCCACCAAGCACCCCGTACTTGTTGGCGGAACCCCATCCGGCGAGCACAAGCCCTAGTATTCCAATAACAGCGAAGGCTGTTATGTAGAACAAGCCCAACTCCAGGTTGCGCAAAACCAGACCTTCCGCCGCCGGAATGGTAACCCAGATCATAAACGCTGAAAGGACAACAATGACGGGGGCCACCCAGAAAATAGCCCGGTCAGAAGAAGTGGGGATGATGTCTTCCTTTAGTATCAGCTTGACGGCGTCGGCAATCGGCTGCAGCAGGCCAAACTTTCCGGTGCGGGTTGGCCCGAGCCGCAATTGCAATCTGCCCAAGGCTTTGCGCTCCAGCCAGGTGAGGGAAAGGACAACCACTGAAAGGCCGGTAAACATGGCCAGCAAGCCAACGACCATCCAGATGACCTGAACAACGGTTACCGTGAGAAGGGGCAGTTGGGGCAGCACTACCGGTCAACCTCCCCCAGCACGATGTCCAGCGAACCCAGGATCACAACAGAATCGGCGATCCAGGAATTCTTCAACAGATGCTTGATTGCCGAGAGATTGCAAAACGACGGAGGTCGGATCTTCAATCGGTAAGGGCGATCAGTCCCATTACTGATCAAGTGGACCCCGATTTCACCGCGCGGATTTTCGGCACGAACATAAACTTCCCCTGCCGGGGGGCGGATCAGACGCCGACCCAAAGAGGAAGCCACCTCACCCTCTGGAATCTGTTCAAGCGCCTGTTCGATAATTTTAAGGGACTCGTACATCTCCTGGACACGTACCCAATGCCGGTCCCAGCAGTCACCGTCCAAGCCGACAGGAATGTCAAATTCAAAACGATCATAGACCGAATACGGCTGAGCCCTTCGTACGTCATACTCAATTCCGCAGCCCCTAAGGCACGGACCCGAGAAGCCGAAGTCAACAGCCTCTTCCGCGGAGATGGCGCCAACATCCTTGAGCCTGGTGAGGAAAATCTCGTTAAATGTCAGGATTCGGTCGCTCTCCTCCACATCCTTTCGAAGGACCGGAAGCAAGTCGGCAATCATTTGCTCGAAATTCTCCGGCAAATCTTCCTTGACACCGCCGATACGAAAGTAGTTGTGCATCATGCGGGCGCCAGAGATGGCCTCGAACAGCGACTGGATTCTCTCCCTGCCCCGGAAAGCAAACATGGTGGGAGTCATTGCGCCTGCATCCAAACCAATGGTGCCGACATACAGCAGGTGGCTGGCTATGCGGTTTAACTCGCAGAGGATGACCCGAACGTATTCGGCGCGCTCCGGCACTGCCAGTCCCATCAGCTTTTCAACTGCCTGGCAGTAGACAAGCTCGTTATTGAAGTTTGCAACATAATCCAGCCGGTCAAAGAGGGTAATTACCTGATGGTATTGCTCACCCTCACACAGCTTTTCCGAACCACGGTGCAAATAGCCGATGTGGGGTTCCACATCCACTATCTTCTCTCCGTCAACCCATAGAACCATACGAAACACCCCGTGGGTAGACGGGTGTTGAGGCCCCATATTGAGGAGCATTTCCACAGGTTCGGCATTAACCGGAGGATTAACGGCCGTGTTCGTTCGATTCTCTACCATTACTCCAATAGCCAAGTATTACTGTAAATGCCATGTATTTTTCCGATCGAGTAATCAGGAAACCCGGCGTCCCTTGCCGAGTCGTTTACTAAAGAAACTGAATCCGCGGTTCATTGGGTGGAGTAACCAGACTGCTCATCCAGACTTCGTCGTTATCGTAGAAACCGGCGTCAATCAGTACTTCGTCGAGAATTCCTAAGGCTTCGCAGTCTTCCAGATACGTGGACATTTCGTTGCGCAGCGATGTCCGTGCATCCTCTTCCGAATCTCCAAGACCGGTGATTACTAACTCCGGGCAATAAGCCAGGTAATGTTTGCCCTCACGAGTTACCTCTATTTGGTAAATGATCTTATCCAATGATCTATGGTGGGTTGGAGCGAAAATGAAAACACCAGCCCAGCCCGTATTCCTCGTTAATACTCAAACTCCAACTGAAGTTCAGTATCTTCTTCCACCCCGGGAAATCCTGCCTGCGCTAGAACTTCTTCCAAAGAACTCTTACCATCCTGGATCTCAATCCAGTTGCGCACAACATTAATTAGCTGGTCCTGCGCCGCCTCAACTGTTTCCCCCTCCCCCTCCAGCCCAAGCACTTCAAGGCTGGCTAAATATCGACCGTCCTGCCAAATCACTCTTGCTATCAAGACGGTCGGTTCCACGGTTCTAAAACTCCCGATACTCGTAAAAGGGAAAACTCTTCCGACCAGGAAATCCTCCAAATCCTTCATATAAAAGTAATGGAGAAGAATCGGGATTACCTTCGAACTTCACTCCAAACAAGTCGCTGGCCTCCCGCTCATACCACTCAGCGGCTGCCCAGACGCTGGAAACAGATGGCAGGACCGGATCCTCGTAGGAAACCTCGGTCTTAACCACTAGCGTCTGTTCACGATCAAGGGAATGCAGGAAATAGACCAACTGGAAATACTCTTCATAGTCAACGCAGGACAAACACAACAGCATTTTTAGATCCAGCCTCGGGTCGCTCTTGGCAATGCTACAAATCTGCTCTATGCCAGCGGGGTCCACCATTATCTGGGGAAGATCTGAAAGGAGGCCCCTTTGCGGGGAGAAATCCCGAAACAATTCCTCGGCTGTTTCCAGGGTCTCGAGGCCGGTTCGCGAGAGCACGGAATAATCGGGTTGTTCCGACTCTGCCTCGGCGCCGTGTGCGGCATGCCGGTTAGCGGCCACTGTTTTTGGCGTCCAGCATTATTTTTTCCTGCAGTTTGAGGATACCAAACAGCAGGGCTTCAGGCCGGGGCGGACAACCTGGAACATAGACATCAACAGGAATAATGTGATCCACGCCCATGACCACCGAGTAGGAACGGTAGTAGGGCCCTCCATTGGTGGCGCAACTGCCCATGGCAATCACCCATTTGGGATCGGGCATTTGTTCGTACAGAAGGCGAATCGGCTCGGCCATCTTCTTTACGACCGTACCCGCCACTATCATTACGTCCGACTGCCTGGGTGAAGGCCAGGTCACCACCCCGAAGCGGTCAAAGTCGTGGTGCGCCATGTAGGTAGAGATCATTTCAATGGCACAACAGGCTAGCCCGAAACTCAACATCCATAGAGAGGACTTGCGGGCCATGCCGAAAAGCTGCTCCGACGTGGTCGTTACCACGCCGGGCACTTTGCCGGCGGTGGCCTGGTTGAGCAAACTGGGCGCCGGCTGGTTGCCCGACCCAAGAATTATTTCTGCCATTCCAAGACCCCTTTCTTCCAACCGTAGATTATGGCAAAGAAGAGAACACCAAGGAACAGTACCATGGCATAGAAGGGTATGGGGTTACCCAAGTCCCGCTGTTCCAGGAAAATTACGGCCCAGGGAAACAGGAAAACAGCTTCGACGTCAAATATCAGAAAGAGGATAGCGAAGATATAGAACCGAAGATTGATATTCGACCAGGAATAGTGGGCAGGTTCGATACCGCATTCATAAGTGGAGAGCTTGGTTGCCGAGGGCCGACGCGAGGAAAGGACACGGCTGGCAAAGAACATTCCACCGATGGTGACAATAACCACGATACCCGAGAGGGTTACCATGGTCCAATTGCTGGCGTAAATGTTGGGATCGAAAGGCACTAATCCACCGACAACCTATTTTTCCGCGCGAGACAGCTACAAAATGATATCACCGGGCATTTGGAGTGTCAATTTAAGGCGCTCTTTGCATCCAGCCAATTTTGGCAACGTCCTCAGCTACTCCTCTGCCTCAATTCCGTCGAGGAGATGTCGGCACGGAACTGGGACTCGGGTATTGCCTCAAATAGAGGCTGGAAACCTTGAGGAATAGCCACGTCCGCTAATGTTTTGAAAGACCCGTCAACCTGCCGTCCCGCGACCAGGAAACGGCAGCCTCGAGCCCAGATTTCCGCCAGCGCGGTAAGCATTGCTTGTTCGGAATCGCCATAATACTTGGGGTCTATTATCCGGACCATGGTATCCCAACCAATAATGAAAACGCTTTTTGGAAAGTGGTCGGCTTTCAATCTGAAGGTCGGAGTACGGGTTAAGGCCACGGTTGCTTTACCTTCCAATCCATTCAGTCGCCGAACAATCTCTTCCTCCTCGAGGGGCGGCTTGTCCACGTTCAACACCGCCAATTCGTACACCACTTCGAGGCCGGTTATCTGCCCCGCTATGGCTGCCATTTGCTCGTGTCCCAGGTGCAAGGGATTAAACGACCCTGGCAGCACTGCGAACGGGCCAGCCTTTCCCGACTCAATGGGAACCATTTCACCCGACCGTTCAGCAATAACTAATCCAACCTCTCCTGACAGAAGCCTCTGGATAGCACTGGCGTGGCGGACACTGGATACGTCCGGGTGTTCCGCCTCGGTAAAACCAATGTCAATTTCTGCTTCAACGCCATAGGCCCTGGCCATGGCCTGTATAAGCAGACGACTCACCACCTCTTCTTCGCCAACCCGGTCCCGTTTGCCCTTATCGAGGACCAGATTGTAGTTAGTCACCCCCAGTTCATCCCAGGTGGCGATACAGGCACGGTGGTCGCCACGCTTGGGCCGGTCGGTGGCGATGGTGGCGGTGCAGGCCACGCCCACAACCGGAGACTCGTCCTCTCGCAAGGCCAAACCCCGGCGGTAGGCAGCCAGGGCCATATCATTGGCATTCTGAGGTGACACGTACTGGGCTGGTTCCTGACCCACCAGGTCGATCATGGAGAATCGCCCGTAGGGAACCAGGGTTTCCAGGATAGTTCGCGAGGCCCCCGACACTCCCAGCAGCCAAGACATGGCGCTGCTTCCGGCACCAGCAACGGCCAGCACGGACTTGTGGGGAGTCCCGTGCAGTTGGGTTATTACTTCTTCAATTCTTGGATCCATGTAACACACTCAATGAATTTCATTCAGTTGGTTGACCCTCCCAAGCCGAATAGTCTATCGAGCCCATCCGTTGCCGGGAAATCTCTATCTCGGCTCCGATCTTCTTCTCCCAAGCCTGGTTCCAGTCTGGTGGAATCAGTCGGCGTGCGTCTCTCCACGTAACAGGAGTCTGGTCACCGGAAGTGCCGCCATCCACCACGTCCGCGAGGAAGCAGGTCATATCTCCGCCATCCATAGCGTTGATAACCCGGCATTCCAGAAATCCGGCGCTTTCCCTTAGTACCGGACAACCCGTAACACCTGCCGCGTAATCCACTGTTGACAGCTTGTCCCGGTCAAACCCGGAAACGAGGCCAAAGTCATGAATTAGCTGGAGTTGGCCTTCGCTAAGAAAGTTGAGGGCAAGGACGCTGCTTTTGAGGATAAGCCCATGGCTGTAGTTTCCTTTGTAAATCTGGACCAGGACTCTGGGCCGGTTGGGCACGATAGAAGCGGCAACAATAGCGACGGCTATTTGGGCATTAACTTTGCCCTGCCACTGGCTGGTAACCGCGGCCAGTGGTGACCATAACCGTCCCATGATCGGCGCAATGTCCCCATGCTTCATGCTGTCGCCTGTCTACAACCAAATTATCCAAATGGTAGTGGGTCTCCCCAAAGTGACGTCAGCAGAAGTTTAGCATCGGCACCATTTCTTGTCGAAGCGGGCAAAAGAAGGGCAGAAATGACAGCAGCCCTTTGTTCGTTTACCAGTCGGGGCTTATGTCATCGCCTCCATTCTTGGTAAGCCGGCGTTGGTTGCTGCCGTCGGCATCCATAACCAGAATGTCGGCGGAACCATAAAGGTCGGTAACTATAGCCATCTGCTTGCCGCTGGCAGAATATACTGGTGTGAGATCGGCGGCATTGTTAGTCGTAAGCCGGCGCTGATTGGCTCCGTCGGCTTGCATCGTGTAGATTTCAGGGTTTCCGTCCCGTGTCGAAACGAAGGCAATGGTCTTGCTATTCGGATGCCAAGCCGGAGAATAGTCGTCGAATCCTCCGTGGGTGAGCCTTGTTTCATCCACGCCGTCTTCCCAAGAGCCGTCCTTAGACCTTCTGGCAAGGAAAATCGCCTTGGCATCCTCCTGTTGGCGCACAAAAGCAATGTACTTACCGTCAGGCGACCAGCACGGTTGGGTATCTTCGCCCTCCGTTAGACGCAGCAGGTTCACTCCTTCGGGATTCCTCAACCACAATCCACGATCGGCTACCGGTTCCTGGTTATAGAAGACAATCCATTCGCCATCAGGAGACCAGTCTCCCAACTCCTCGGCCGCACCTTCGAAGGTTACCTGGCTTATTTCCCGGTCTTCCACGGCAATGGAGTAGATTTCAGTGAAGTCCTTGCCTTCTTCCTGTATCTCCGAAACGTAGGCCAATTTTTTTTCTGCCGGAGACCAGCGAGGCGAAGCGTCCAGACCAGGATTGTTGGTAAGACGGCTAAGCTGATTTCCATCTTTATCTATTACATTTATTTCCTTGTCACCGGTTTCCCGGGACACGTAGGCAATTTGTTGTCCGTCGTGGGACCAGCGAGGCTCTTCATCCGCAGTACTATTGTTGGTCAACCTGGAAGACTTTCCGCTTTCGGGATCCAACAGG
Source organism: Dehalococcoidia bacterium (assembly GCA_965215975.1). Lineage (GTDB taxonomy): Bacteria > Chloroflexota > Dehalococcoidia > Lucifugimonadales > UBA3495 > Bin22. The sequence goes on from OZ244136.1 coordinate 3,685,969, forward strand.
TAGATTTCCTGGTCCCCATCAGTATCGGACATGTAAACTATCTGGTTGTCACCCACAGGCAGAACAGAGCACCCTGTTGCCAAAGCCAACACCAGGGCAGCTAACAGGATTCGGACGAAAGCGAGATCGGGAAAAGACCTGACTAGTCGGTTAAGCATTAGTCCTCACCTCCGCAGCACCTTGTCAATTAATCGGAAACGTTCATCGCAGTGACTCCTAAAGAGGTTATGTCACTCCAAGGCTTCAAAGCACCTTTACTCTTGTGCAGATTGCGGGCAAATTAACAACTAGGGCTGAACTGCACGACCAATCGCATCGGATGGACTTTTCCATGCGTCAGTGTCATTTTCAAGCACAAACACAGACCCGCCTTGACAAGGGGAAGACCCTTCTTTAGCCTTACAGCAACCTGGCAAAGCTGACGAAACCCTGAATTGGCTTGTATTGGTTGCCCTCGAAGACGAGGACAAACTGGCACCTTGGCGGTGGGACTGCCAAATGTCAACTGCCGCTGAAGGAGGAAAAGGTTATGAAAGCCCTGGTGGGAGCAAAACTTATTGATGGCACCGGCGGACCGGTACTGAACGATGCCACGGTCTTGATAGATGGTGAGCGCATCGTGGAAGTTGGACCCCGCTTGGCAGTTAGCCTGCCTCCACGTACAGAGGAAGTGGATGTTTCCGGCATGACCCTGATGCCAGGGATGATCGACTGCCACGACCACCTGGCCTCCAAGGATTATGGCCTTGCCAGCCGAATGGGCTACGATTCTCCTCTGTCTCTTCAGCATTTGCGCACGGCCAAAGTACTTGAACAAACATTGGAAGCCGGTTACACCTGCGTTCGGGACGGTGGCGGACTGGACGCAGGATTCAAACAGGCAGTGGAGTCGGGACTGTACCCCGGCCCCAGGCTGGTTATTTCCGTAGCAATCATTTCTCCTACCGGTGGACTGGCGGACAAGGTTACCGCTTCCGGCCATTGCTACCCTCACGGCGACCCAATGATTCCCTCGGGCGTTGCAGATGGAGATGATCCGGTACGAGCCAAAGTAAGGGAAATGTGCCGTGTTGGGGCAGACGTTGTTAAATTCGCCACTACTGGCGGCGCCAGTTCACGCCCCGGCCACGGGCCCTTGGATATAGCCTTCGGCCCAAAGGAAGTTAAGGCGTTGATCGACGAGTCAAGGGCCCTGGGCCGCCGCACCATGTGCCATGCAGTGGGGGGGCCAGGACTTCGCATGTGCATCGAGGCCGGCGCCAATTCGGTGGAACACGGTAGCTACCTGGCCGAAGACCCCGACTTGTCAAAGATGATGGCCGGCGAGGGTATCTTCCTGGTGCCAACCTTTGAGATTTACGAATATCACGCTACGCTCAGCGCGCCCCACATGCAGGCACGTTCCAGAGCGCTAATGGACATACACAAGGAAAGCCTGCACCAGGCCCTGGCGGCCGGCGTCAAAGTGGTTGCCGGCACCGACGCCGGCGGCTACGTACACGGTGACAATGCCCGTGAAGTCCAGATCCTTGTAGAAAAGGGTATGTCCACCATGCAGGCAATCCAGTCTTGCACCGGTTGGGCCGCCGAATGCGTGGGACTGGAAAAGGACATTGGCACCATAAGTAAGGGCAAGTACGCTGACCTCTTGGTAATTGACGGAGATCCTCTCAAGGATATTGAAGCGCTTCGCCGCCCCGATAGCATAAAATTGGTAATGAAGGGAGGCGTAACGGCCGTGGATAAGCTTCCCGTAAAGGAAGCCGAGCCGGTTGCCTGATTTAATCTGCCAGTTCTTGCTGCCGGGGCGACTTTTCATTCTGGTCGTCCCGGTTTGTTTTTGATTCTATGCGCTTTCATGTGTTGACACTCTTTCCAGAGGCCTTCGAGGGCCCCGTCCGGCATAGTATGCTGGGCCGTGCCATCCAAAGAGGCCTGCTCTCTGTCCAGATAATCGACATCCGCTCCTACACTCATGACATCCACGGTACCGCCGACGATTACCAGTTTGGCGGAGGGCATGGGATGGTGCTCAAACCCGAACCCATTTTCGACGCCGTTAGCGACACGCTCTCGCCCTATCCGACCCGTGATCGTCATGCGTTTCCTGTAGTACTGTTGTCACCCCAAGGTCGAAAGTTGGACCAGCAACTGGTGTTGGAATTGGCTACGGCCCCGGGGCTGGTCTTGATCTGCGGACATTATGCGGGGGTGGACGAAAGGGTGAGAACTCACCTGGCGACCCACGACATCAGCATCGGCGACTACGTGCTGACCGGCGGAGAACTGGCGGCAATGGTAATAATTGATGCAGTATCCCGGTTTACGCCCGGAGTGGTAGGTGCGGCAGACAACGTGCAGGAAGACTCTATTACCTCTGGGCTGCTCCAGCATCCACTCTATACCAGGCCATCGGATTTTCACGGGATGACCGTGCCAGACGTTCTACTCTCAGGCCACCACGCACAAATTGACCGTTGGAGACGCGAGGAATCGCTCCGGCGCACCCTGGAAAACCGTCCCGACCTGCTGGACTCCGCTGACCTTTCGCTTACGGACCGGGCATTTCTCGCAGGTTTGGGTTATGTCGGCATTTCTTCGTTGCTGGATGATGGGTTCGAGTCCCAAGAATAGCTTTATTTCCTTAAGGCACCTACATGCCCAAGTCCGATTTCAAGTTTTCGACACAAGTACGGGTACGGTGGATGGAGTGTGATGCCCAGGGCATTGTCTTCAACGGCGCCTATCTCGGCTACTTGGAAATTGCCCAGGCCGAGTATTTTCGCAATCTGGGCTTTCCCATTTACCGAATTGCCCAAACCGGCTACTTTGACAGTGCAGTGGTCAAGGCGGGCCTGGAATTCAAGGCTCCGGCCCGGGTGGACGAGGTGCTGGAGTTGCACGCTCGTGTAGTGCGAATTGGGAACACGAGCTTGACGCTCTCAGTGGAGATATACCCCGTGAGCTCGGAACGCCTTTTGACGTTGATTGAAGCGGTGTACGTGGGATTTTACGCCGACGCTGGTACTACGAGGCCTGTGCCCGACGAAATTCGCTCACTGGTAGACCACTTTGAGGCAACAGGAGCAGTGCTGGACCTGGGGGAGTTTCCGGAACTGGCGGCCGCAGCGGGCTAGAGAGAAAAGACTTAAAAAGCCCGGCATCAGACCATGAAGACAGGGGCTTCGTCCAAGTTTATCCGGGTCTCTTCGGCTATACCTTTGCGAAGAAACTTGGGAAGATTGAACATACTCAGGTGGGATTCTCCGTCGTAGAATGCCAATTCCTGACCCAACCGTTCCAGTAGAAGTCTGTCTACTTCGGCGGCTGCCAGATCAGGTATGGGCGAATCTGAGGCAATGTTGAAACCCCACAGTGTCTGGAAGGCAGGTACATGCACCTGGTAGCCGACACAATGAGCGAATGTAGCCAACAACGTCCGATTGATAGTTGTGAAGCACTCCTGGTGGCTTAACAGTCCGGCCGGCCCGGACTGGGTCACCAACAGGCCCCCTTCTCTTAACCTGGCTTTGGCGATCTCGTAATACTGGCGGGTGTAAAGCAGGTATGCGGGCCCGCCTTCCATGGGATCTACCAGGTCCATGACCATTACGTCAAACTGTTCGCCCGCTTCACCCAAATAGGCACGGGCATCCCGGTGCAACAATTCCACCCGGGCATCGTCAAAGCTGCCCTTGTGGTGGTCGGGGAGATACTCGCGGCACAACTCCACAACCTGCTGGTCCAAGTCGATCATGACCGCTCTTTCCACGGTATTGTGGGACAGCGCTTCACGCAAGGTACCGCCCTCGCCGCCTCCGCCAATGAACACGCTCTTGGGATCGGAATGGAACAGCATGGCGGGATGAACCAGACTCTCGTGGTAAATATGCTCGTCCCGTTCAGTGGACTGCGTCTTCCCGTCCAGAACCAGACTCCGACCGTAAAGGTCAGACTCAAGCACTTCTACCTGCTGGTATTCAGTCCTTCCAGAGAAAAGAACCTGCTGCACCCTCAACATAACAGCCAAGTCGGGGTAGACAGTTTCAATGAGCCATTTTCCGGTGATTTCTTCCATTAATGCTGCTGGATTCCCTTAACTTCAGATGACTACCGGGAGGGAAAGTAGTCCCCTGCGGACTTCGGTAATCTCGGGTTGCTTAGATTCGAACAACTCGATCAAAACTTTAGCAGCATCTCTGGGCTGGAAAGAAGAACCGCAAGTAAATATGTCCGCCGCTGCGTAGTTGTACTCTGGCCATGTGTGGATAGAGATATGGGATTCGGCGATAGACAAGACGCCGGTGACCCCTTGTGGACTGAACTGATGGAAGCATTCTCCGACTATGTGCGCCCCCACGCCTTCGGCGGCTCCATACAGAGCACTTCGCACGTGATCAAGGTTATCAAGAAGTTGAGGGTTACACTCCTTGAGTTCCAACAAAAGGTGCAGACCTAGAACATTCAATCACCTGCCCTCCTCTTCATTATCGGGGAGTTACCCCTGAATAACAGCCAAGCGAATATAGATTTTATATCTATTTGTCGTTGCAATCAATACCTCCCAGAGATTTCTCGATGAAATGAGTGAAAATCCTTAACATACAGAAGCACCTATCCGATACTCTGTGGCTCATTAACCACCACTTTCACGCGTACAACGGGGTAAATCCTGAATTCGTACGAAGGCCTTTAACTCTAGTGTTTTACCTCGACGTATCGGAAACGGGGCCCACCCTAGAAGCAAGGCTACCCTTCCATAGTCCCAAACGGCAGCCTTCGCATTTAGACCATTATTCCTCAGATCTGAAATGCTGCCATAGAATTTGCGGGCACCCTTACGCCGCCAATACGGGATCCAATTCTGGCAGGGCTCCTTGAAGAAACAGTTTTCGTAGAAGTTCGGGTTTTCTAACCGCAACTATGATGACTAAGAATCTTGTCCACACTGACAATTGCTCATTGACTACCTCCACTCGCCCCGATACAATCGGGCAATATGGCTCGCATATTTGATCTTCACATTCATACAACCAAGGGCAGCGCCGACAGCAACCTTTCCCCCGAAGACCTTATTCTGGAAGCGGAGCGGCTGGGCCTTCGGGGCCTCTGCATAACCGAGCACAGCGGTCCGTGGGACAGGCACGAGTTTGAGCGCTTCGCAAGCCTCCACAATGTTGTACTGGTACGAGCGATGGAGGCCGATACCGACATGGGTCATATGCTTGCCTTCGGTATGGATAGTTACCAGTCAGGCTTTCACAAAGCCGATATTCTCTGCCGGGCTGCCAGAGCTGATGGCGGGTTTGTCGTCAGCGCTCACCCATTTCGCGGAGTCCTTGGGAAACACATGAGAGAACGGCCATATCTCTACCGTACGATGCCCGATGAGCCATTGCCAGTAATACCCGAAGAAGCGCTGGAACATCCGGTTTTTAAACTTGCCAACGCCATCGAAGTTGTGAACGGAGGGACAGCGGACGAGGAAAACGGCTTTGCGATGGAAGTGGCTAGTCTGCTTAAGATGCCGGTTACCGGAGGCAGCGACGCCCACTCCACACACGGTTTGGGTCGCTACGTAACAGCCTTCCCCGACGAAATACACACGGAAGCAGAGTTCCTTACTGCGCTTCGCGCCGGCAAGTTCTTTCCGGCGGTGGGCTTGAGGACTGGGCAGTTACGGCCCTACACCGGCTAAAGGCTGGCCAGCTTCCGTCATTGTAGCCTGTTATTCACCTCATCCTGCTACCTGCTCTCTTGGGGACGTTGTAATCCCCGACACTCTCGCTATCTTGCTCACGAAAGGTTTGCCTAAATGGCACTGGGACAAAACTCTGCAGCCCTACCCACGCTGGAACGAACTTTTGTGGCCCTCGACCTGGAAACGACTGGGCTGGACGCTGACCGGGAAAACATTATTCAGGTAGGGGCGGTCAAATTTCAGGGTGACCAAGTACTGGACCGGTTCGATACTTTTGTTAATCCCGGCCGGGGCATCCCAGAATTCATTCAGCGACTTACAGGCATCCGACCCGACCAAGTCAGCCGCGCTCCCCATTTTTCATCAGTAAGTCAGGGCTTGGAAGAGTTCATAGAAGACCATCCCGTGGTGGGGCACAACATCGCCTTCGATCTTCGCTTCCTTGAATCACACGGTCTTCCCCTCTACAACGCCCGATATGATACTTGGGATTTGGCCTCGTTTCTCCTTCCCGAAACTGCCGAATATTCGCTCGGCTCCTTGGCCAGGCAGTTTGGCCTGGACCATCGGCGAGCACACCAGGCCATAGACGACGCTGAGGCTACCCAACAGTTATTTGTCACACTCTTGCGCCGAGCCTCGGAATTGCACCCCTCCCTGTTGTCCTACATTCACACCCTGGCCACCCGAGGAAACTGGAATGTAGCCAATTTGCTATTGGGACTGGAGTCCAACAGCATTGGTGGAGTGAATACCAGCAGCAGTCCACAAGTCTTTGGGCTGTCCGGCCTGGACTTAAGCAGCCTTGCCACCAGGCTGGGCAGGCCCGAAAGGCGCCGCTATGACGAGAGCCTGAATCGCCTGAATGTAGATAATATCACCCAGTTGATGAGTCCCACCGGGCCCTTTTCCCAGACCTTTTCCGGTTTCGAGCAGCGGCCGGAACAGATCGAAATGCTGAACTCGGTAACCCAGGCCATATATGAGGGACAGAAACTGGTTGTGGAAGGCGGCACGGGAGTTGGCAAATCAATGGCATACCTTCTGCCTGCGACCCTTTTCGCCGCATCCAGGGGCTTAAGGGTGGTCATTTCTACCAACACCATCAATCTGCAAGAACAGCTAATGCGGAAAGATATCCCGTCACTCATCCAGGTTCTGGAGGGTTCTGGCGCAGTGGAAAAGGGCTTGATAAAGGCAACACAACTGAAGGGACGTAGCAATTACCTCTGTTTGCGCCGATGGAACTACCTTGCTCACAGCGAGAATCCATCTGCAGACGAAGCCCGTTTGCTGAGCAAGACGGCCGTTTGGCTCCAAGATACGGCGGGTGGCGACCGGTCTGAAATCAACCTTTCGGGGAGGGACTCGTTTTCTTGGAGCAAGGTATCGGCAGGCGAAAAAGGCGGATGTCCTGCCTTGCGAAGCGGCAGCGCAGCTTGCTTCCTTCGCAGCGCCCGTGAACGTGCCGACCAGGCTCACATCGTAGTCGTTAACCACGCCTTGCTACTTGCCGACCTCGCCCATGGCGGGGGAATAATTCCCGATTATCAACACTTGATCATTGACGAAGCCCACAACTTGGAGGACGAAGCAACCCGGCAATTCGGTTTCCAGGTATTGCCCGACCAGTTGGGTGATGATACTGACCTTCTTACACGTCTGGTCAGAGAGGTGAGGCTGGCATTAGGTGCAATAGAACTGCCACCTGCGGTTAAGCAAAACGGCGACAGGTTAGCTTTAGAAGTGGAGGAACCCCTGCCACGCCTGCGGCAGAACTGGAGCGACATGTGGGCGGCAGCGCTCCGATTCTTTTCTGCCCAAGGCAAGCCCGATGAGGCCTTTCTGATAACACCAGCTTCCAGAGGTCAGCGAAGCTGGGCCGATCTGACCACAGCCTGGGAGAATGTGGACGTAGGTCTGAGCAACCTCGCGCAAGCCCTGGCAAAGTTACATGCCTTCTTGTACGAAACCGAGTTTCCCGATACGTCCGATGGTTCGACACCAACGCCTGGACTTGTGGATGTGTCTTCGCTGGTATCAGAATCCAGCAGCATCCAGGGGAACATTGAAAACCTCAGGGACCAACTGAGCCGGGTGATAAGCAAACAAGATGATCAACAAATCAACTGGCTGAATTTAGACCAAGGCAAGGGTGAACTGACTTTCAATTCTGCTCCGTTAGAGGTGGGTCCCATCCTACGAAAGGAGTTGTTCGACCAGAAGGAGAGCGTTGTTCTTACCAGCGCCACCCTCAGCGCGCAGGGCACCTTTGATTACGCGCGTCGCAGGCTGAACCTGCCTGAAGACAGCGAAGAGCTTTCGGTAGGGTCTCCTTTTGATTATCGGAAAGCGGCCTTGCTCATGATTCCCGAGGACATGCCCCCACCTCAAACTGAAGGTTACGTGGACGGAATCGCGACTGCATTGATAGACCTGGCAACTAATCTAACCGGGCGCACAATGGCCCTGTTTACCTCCTACTCCGCATTGCGCAACGTGAACAACCGTATCCGCAACCGACTACAGAACCACGGCATTGATGTCCTGGCCCAGGGCGTTGATGGCTCCCCTCCTCAATTAAGCCGCCGGTTTATCGAGAATCCAAAGTCAGTGCTGCTGGGAACAAGCAGCTTCTGGGAAGGGGTCGACTTTCCCAGTGGAGTTCTGCGAGCCCTGGTCATCACCCGGCTTCCTTTCCAGGTTCCCACCGACCCGGTGGTCAAAGCCCGGTCAGACCAGTACGACAACGCCTTCAACGATTATTCCATCCCTCAAGCAGTTTTGAGATTCCGTCAGGGAATGGGCCGACTGATTCGAAACAAGGAAGATAGCGGCGCCATCGTTGTCCTGGACAAGAGGATTACCGGGCGCAATTACGGCCAGGCCTTCCTCCAATCCATACCTCCCTGCACACTGAAACCCAGCAACCTTTCTAATCTGGGCAACCTTGCAGCCCAGTGGATCGAAGAGGCGGATCGTGGAACTGGTCGTTGACCTGCCATTGAACCTTGAAGCCAGCTTGTTGGGCGGGCAGGCTCATCGGTGGAAGAGGGACGGCGGGGAGGAAGAACCCTGGTTCTCCGGCGTTGTGCGGGGAAGCTTCATTAGGCTGCGTCAACTGGATGCCCATCGCGTAGAATTTCATTCCGCGCCCTGGCCGGAGGCTTCCGTTGTTCCCGTGCTGCAGCGCTACTTCAGATTTGACGACGATCTGTTGCAGATCCAGAAAGAAGTCAGCCATGACCGAAGGGTGGCGGAAATGGTTAACCAGTATCCTGGCCTGAGGGTGCTGCGGCAGGAACCATGGGAATGCCTAGTCGCCTACATTTGTTCGGCCAACTCCAATATCCAGAGAATTCACCAGGTCATGGAGAACATCGCCGGGGCTTTCGGTAGCCCAATAGAATTGGACGGGCAGGTACGCTACTCTTTTCCATCCCCAGTCCAGTTAGTGGAGGCTGGGGAAATGGAGCTGCGCAGGTTGGGGCTTGGCTTTAGGGCTCCCTACGTGGACCGGGCCACTCGTGAAGTGGCAGAAGGTTCACTGGACCTGAATGCCCTGGTCAAGACGCCTTATACGCCGGCCAAGGAGCGCTTGATGGAGTGCTATGGTATCGGCAGCAAGATTGCAGATTGCATCGCGGTGTTTTCCCTTGAGAAACTGGAAGCATTCCCCATAGACGTGTGGGTTCGCCGCGCATTGGGAGAATGGTATTTCCCCGGCGAAAAACCGCCTCCGGACCGGGAAATGTTGGCTTGGGCTCGAAACTATTTCGGCCGTTACGCCGGATACGCCCAGCAGTACCTATTCCACGGCAGAAGGCTGCAGAAAAAATCTGGCACTGCTTAGGACTCAGAAGGCTGACATGGAGTTGAAGTACGACCCAATACAGCCACTAAGCTTGAGAATATCATTATTAATGGGCCAAGCCTTCCGTTGGCAACAGGATGAAGAATGGTTCTCCGGGGTACTAAGGGAAAACTTCATTAAGATACGTCAGGTATCGGCCGGTTTGCTGGACTTTTACTGTTCGCCTGGCCCTGAAGACATGGTAGAAAACATGCTCCGGCACTATTTGCGGTTGGACGATAATATTCAGGAACTTTATCGAGATATCAGCGGAAAAGACCCTAAGCTTCGGGAGTTAGTCCGCAAGCATTCGGGCTTACGGATATTACGGCAGGAACCGTGGGAGTGTCTGGTGCCAATTGCTGTTCCGCTCCAAACAGTGTCTCAGGGATATCTCGATTAGTTGAGAAGTTGGCGAAAAGCTATGGTGAACCTTTAGGAACCGCAGGGGAGGGAGCACATACTTTTCCAAGCCCGTCGGCTTTATCCAAAGTGGACGAATTTGAGCTGAGGAGAGAAGGATTTGGACTGCATTCAGCCCGGGTAGCTCAAGATGTAGCCAACGGGGATCTTGATTTGGAACAGTTAAGGGTTATGCCCTATCAAGAAGCCAAAATGCGGTTGATGGCTTACAAAGGTATCAAAGACAAAGTGGCGAATTGTGTTTTGTTGTTTTCCCTAGACAAGAATGAAGCTTTCCCAGTTGACCGAAATATAGGCAGAGCATTGGTCAAGTTCTCCTTCAATTACCTCAGTGAAACGGAACTAAAGACCCTCGAAAAGAGAGGCCACGAACACTTCGGCCAATGCGCCGGTTACGCGGGCCGTTCCTGTTTCATGAAATCAGGCTTAATCCTCATTCACCGTAGAAATATACCGTAGTCCCGTTCCATTTTTGGGATAATTTCGCGCAACAGAGCCGTAAATATCATCGTCATCCCCCTAAGGCCTCAGCAGCAGCTTACCGAAAAAGTTGGCTTCTTCCATTGTCCCGTGGGCCGCGGCGGCTTCGGACAAGGGAAAGACCTGATGAATGGCCGGCCTGATGACTCCCCGGTTTAGCATCTCCACAATCTGTACCATGTCACCCTTGCTGCCCATAAAGGTCCCGTAAATCTCGATCTGGCGCGTGAATAGCAGGCCCAGGTGCAGTTCCGCTCTCAGCCCGGTGGTGGCGCCGCATATGGTGTAGCGGCCACCGGGCCGCAAAGAATTAAAAGCGCTGGCAAAGAAATCCGCGCCAACGTGGTCCACCAGCACGTCTACGCCAGTTCCGCCAGTCAGCTCTTTGACCCGCTCCGTGATGTCTTCTTCCTTGTAGTTGATTACTTCGTCGGCCCCCAAATCTCTTGCCTTGGCAGCTTTATCCTCGGTACTGGTCGTGGCGATGACTCTGGCTCCCACGACGTTTTTTGCCACCTGAATAGCCGCGGTGCCCACTCCCGCGGAAGCCGACAGGACCAGCACCGTTTCCCATGGTTTTAACTGCGCCCGCCGCACCATCATGTTCCACACAGGCAGGAAGGTGGTAGGAATAGCGGCAGCCTCTTCATAGGTAACCGAATCGGCTATCTTGTGCGCGTTAATAGCCGGAACCGAAATTAGCTCGGCGTAGCTGCCGTCGGAAGCGCTTCCCATGAACCGGGACCGGGCACAGAGGTCATCCCGCCCGGACATGCAGGCTGAACACTGGTTGCAGCTTATACGCGGATTGACCACCACCCGATCACCTGCCTGGAGGGTTGCGACATCCTGGCCCACCTCTACCACATCACCCGAACAGTCGCCACCCAAAATCAGGGGTGGCGGAAATTCCCGGCTAAGACCGCGACCTCCGGCCCGAGTGTAGAGGTCCAGCCGGTTGAGGGCAGAAGCCTTTACCTGAATCTTAACTTCTGCTGGTCCCGTTTCCGGTTCCGGGCGGTCCCCATACACCAAGGCCTCCGGTCCGCCGTGCGCTTCAATGTAGACTGCCTTCATGGTTAGTCGTCTCCGAGATTAGTGATTTTCGATAATCGCACTTGTCCGCATTGGGCCCTAAGCATTAGCTCTAAGGTCGGCGTCCTTCGTAGCAATCGTTGCAAAGATACACGATGGCCAAAGCCTCTTCGTGACTGGAAATCCTTCCGCACTGGGGAATTTCACTATCCTGGCTCCAGGGCTGGTGAAATTTGCCCCCGCACATCTGGCACGAAGTCTGGTGAACGCCGTCCAGTGGGTCGTCACATATGACGCATGATTCCACTTCCAAGTCTTCGAGCATTCTATTCCAACTCCCCCGGTTTACGACCGAATACCGATTGGTCTATTTGGCCGCAAGCCCCGGACGTTTCAAGGACACAAGCCGTTCCACCCACTCTCGCTCTTCGTCCTCGCTGTTAATCGTTCGATTCAACCGGGCATTACGCAAACGCGCCAACGCGTCTCCCACCATCGGGCCCTCAGGCACGCCTAGTTCAAGCAAGTCTTGTCCTTTCAGAACAGGCAAGACCTTCCGATATTCAGCCAGGTAGAGCCGTAGATGCTCAGACACCACTTGCGAATTGGCGGCGGCCACCACCAGATACAGGGCTTCGAGACTTAAGCCGTCGAGTGTGCGGCATAGGTCCGACGGAAGCAGATCATGGCTGGAGAGCAATACTTCGTTCTCCCGAACGTCGACCGTGTCCCGTACCACCCGTGCCCACGCAGACGGCATGTTTAGGCGGCGAATGAAGCTCTCGCTCTCTGCCCGAGATAATGGATAGGCAAGGCCAGCAAGCCAAGTCAGTGTGCCTGGAAGTTCATGTGGTAGATATTCTGTCACCATTGAATCCCACAAGGAAACGTAGTCCACCCGGTCAATTGAGGGTACCAGCGACCGCAGGAGTCCCAGAGTTGCGGCCCTTACCAAGGCTTCTCCCGGACGCTGTTCCTCAAAGATCCTTTCCAACTCGTGCCGCAGACGATCACCGCTAACGTTATCGCAAAAATCCTGCTCAACGGCTGCTTTTATCTGGTGTTCGGTTTCAGTTTCAATGGCAAAGCCTAACCGCTGCTCATACCTGACTGCCCGGAACAAGCGGGTCGGGTCATCTGCGAAACTCGCGGAATGCAGAGTACGTATCAGGCATTGCTCCAGGTCAGGTCGCCCACCCATAGGATCAAGGATATTATCGGGCGGCCCAAACAGGGGAAGCGCCATAGCATTAATAGAAAAGTCCCGGCGGGCCAGGTCATCCCTGATCAAAGAAGATATTACATTCGGCAGCGCACCCGGAGTCGGGTATTCCTCTGACCGAGCGGTGACCAGATCTATTCGCGCCTCGGCAAGGGAAACTGTAGCCGTTCCAAATCGACTATGAATTACGGCCCGACCACCGATGCGCTGTGCGAGAACCCGTGCCAATGCCGGAGCATCACCTTCGACCACGAAGTCCAGGTCTTTGAAGGGCAGGCCAAGTAGCCTGTCTCGCACGGGCCCACCGACAAGATACAAGGCAGTGCCTTGAGAAGTGGCTAACTCTCGGAGGGTGCCCAACAATGGACGGCATGTACTATCGACATAGTCTTCGATAGCTGTGGGAGGGAGGGGGCTGGGTTGAGGATCGTCCGCAGGGCGGTTCATTGTGCAGGAAAGTATAGCATACCCTTTGGCTTCGACTGCCACGAATGACAACGTAGAACTCTGATTTTCGGTGTTGGCTACATTACATTGATATGCTAGAATCTGGGCAATTGAAATGGAGGTGTCGCTATGGCTGCTGAGGCCGTCTTCAAAACCTATTATGACTTTCGTTGACCCTTCGTGTACAACGCTGCCATGTGGCTGGCGAAGGTACGGGAATCCACCGGACAAGAAGTAAACGTTGACTGGCAACCCTTCTCACTGGAGCAGGTAAACAGCGACAAGGGAGAAGACTTTAAGTATTGGGAGCAGCCTGGAGCGCTTGATGGTACTGACAATACCCTTCTGGCCCACCGGGCCGGGCTCGCTGCCAAGCGGCAGGGTAAGGATGCCTTTGAGTCGTTCTTTATTTCTCTGTTGAAGCTTCGGCACGAAGACCGGCGCAGCCTTACCGAAATGGAAGTCATGGAAGAGGCTGTCGCCAACTCAGGCGTCGACATGGCCCAGTTCCGGGAAGACTTGGCTGATCCGGACCTGCTACGTGAGATCGGGGAGAGCCACACTGAGGCTGTCGAGGAATACGGCGCGTTTGGCGTGCCAACCTATGTCTTCCCCAACGGCGGTGTCGCCTTCGTGAAGATGCACATTCCTCCCATCGAACAAGCCGGAGAGATCTATGAGTCCTTGACCAGGGTAATTACCGATGCTCAGCACGTGGGTGAGGTCAAGCGGCCGTCACCGCCGTGGCCCCACGGCTTGGTCTAGTCTGAAATTCCAGGTACAGAATTGGACATCGAAGGCCTGGAATCTAACCTCGGGTTGACCTTTACGAACCGGGGCCTGCTTCAGCAGGCCCTGATTCATAGATCGTTTCTCAACGAACATGGGGGCTCTCCCTTGGACTCCTATGAGCGAATGGAGTTTTTGGGGGATGCTGTCCTTGAGCTTATAGTCTCCGCTGAGCTATACCGCAGTCTTCCTCACATTGCGGAGGGCGAGTTAACCAAAGGCCGCTCTTCCCTAGTTTGCCGCCCCAGTTTAGCCAAGGCCGCGCGGCGCCTTTCCCTTGGAAAGTATTTGGCACTTGGAAAGGGGGAATCGGAATCGGGAGGCCAAGGCCGGGATTCCATACTGGAGGAGGCCTTCGAGTCCGTAGTAGCCGCGATATACTTGGACCAGGGCTTTGATGCTGCGCACGGTTTTGTGCTTATGGCCTTGGAACCAGAATTGGCCGAGATATGCAGGCATGGCAAGCCTCTGGACAACCCCAAGTCACGGTTGCAGGAACTGGTACAAGGACTGGGCTGCCCCACACCCAAGTATCGCCTGGTTTCAACCGACGGTCCGGACCATCTGCCAGTTTTTACTGTGGAAGTGCTTATAGGTGAGGAAATACTGGGTAAAGGTTCCGGCGGCAAGAAATCCGACGCCGAGCGCGCCGCTGCACAAGTGGCCCTAGATGCCTACGAAACCAATAGTGGCAGGCTCCAAATGCTTGGCGAGTATTTCAGCCATCCTGACGCTTTGCCCGAACAGCAATCCAGGATGCCCAGCGACAACCTAAGCCAAACTCAGTCCAACAGGGACGGAAGCAAAGAAAAGCTATGCTCTCATTCTTCCAACGCAACCGGGACAACATCCAAGAGAAAACCGCCGACGGTGTCAGGCGGAGTCGGGAACGCTGGTTCGGACGAATCCTCGGTGTTCTCCGGTCGTCTAACCTGGATGAGGCGACTTGGGAAGAACTCGAAGAAATCCTGATTTCCGCGGACGTTGGGGTGGACACCTCCCTGCGTCTCATTGAGGAACTCAGGTCCCAAATCCGGGAGGAAGGCATCGGCGACGCCGAAACAGCTTTTGACCGGCTGAAGCAGACCATTGCTCGTGATTTGGAAACAGGCGCATCACCTACCGCCTGGTTGGAAGCTCCCCCAACCGACACTCCTTACGTGATTCTGATGGTGGGTGTGAACGGCGTAGGCAAAACAACAAGCATTGCCAAATTGGCCCACCACCTCACCAAGGAAGGCAAGAAGGTCGTTTTGGGAGCTGCAGATACTTTTCGTGCCGCGGCTGAGGAACAATTGGAAATCCTCGGGAGTCGTGTCGGCGTAGAAGTAATCAGCCATCAGCCCGGAGCCGACCCTGGCGCAGTTGCCTACGATGCTTATCAGGCCAGCAAGTCACGGGGTGCCGATGTATTGATAGTGGATACCGCGGGCCGTCTTCACACCAGGTCCAACCTCATGGAAGAATTGAAGAAAGTCCACAGGGTTATAAACCGACTGGATTCAGCTGCGCCACAACAGGTAATATTGACCCTGGATGCTACTACGGGCCTGAACGGCCTGACTCAGGCCCACGCTTTTACTCAAGCTGTAGGTTGCACCGGCATTTTCCTGGCAAAGCTGGACGGCACGGCACGCGGCGGCATTGTGCTGGCTATAAGGCAAGAGCTAAAGGTGCCAATTCTTTTTATCGGCACCGGGGAGTCTCTGGAGGACATTGCTCCCTTTGATGCGTCCCAGTTCGTGGATTCCCTTCTTGCCCCCGTTTCTTAGCCGGCGCAAAGACTGGTAAATCCACGACTGGCTTCTATGACTCCACCAATAATTCGTTTAGTAGCGCCTCTTCCATCCCCTAATCAACCTGGCAACTTGACCAGCCACGGCGAGGCTTCCTGTGTCTGACCCATTGGCATGGCTCTTGGTCATTGAATTGATCGGCCTGCTGGCATTCCCCTTGGCTTTCTTCCTGTTTGCTAAACTTCCGGACCGGGGCTATTCCCTCGCCAAGATGTTGGGCTTGCTCCTTGCCGCCTACGTACTTTGGATTTTGGGGTTGACCGGGATAGCTCCTAACTCTGCGCCTACCATTGCCGCCATTCTCCTGGTCGGAGCAATAGTCTTTGGGTGGCTGTACTTCCGAAGATGGCCAGAACTGGAAGAATTCGTAAAGTCACAGTGGCGCTATATCCTGGTAGTCGAAGGATTGTTTCTGGCGGTCTTCCTGGTATGGGCACTTGTAATTTCCGAAGCTCCAGGCATAAACCACACTGAAAAACCAATGGACTTTGCATTCCTGACCAGCATTCTGCAAAGCCCCTCTTTCCCTCCTGAAGATCCCTGGCTCTCCGGACATTCGATTAGCTACTACTACTTCGGCCACTTCACCATGGCCTTGCCCATGAAGTTGGCCGGGATCACCTCAAACGTAGGATATAATCTGGCATTGGCGTCCATACCCTCTTTGTTGGCCGTTGGCTCTTTCGGTCTCACTTATAACCTGGTCAGGCTTACTGGCGGCAGCTTCCGGGCCGCAATTCTGTTTGGCTTGGCTGCTCCGTTCTTGATAACTCTGGCCGGCAATCTTGAAGGCGGACTCGAGTTCGTACAAGTACGGGGATGGGGCGGTGAAGGTTTTTGGCAGTGGGTAGGCATAAAAGGCTTGGATGGTTCCCCGGGAAGCGGTTTATTCCCCGACAGCAACTGGTGGTGGTGGCGAGCTACCCGTGTCATAGACACCCTGGAGGGAGGCACGAGCCTCGACTACACAATCACGGAATTCCCCATCTTCAGCTTCTTGCTGGGTGATCTCCATTCCCATGTACTGAATCTTCCATTCCTGGTATTGGTGCTGGCGTTGGCGCTCAATCTATTCCTGACTAACGATCCTGTTGATCACCATTGGCTGACTAAACACCCATGGCAATCAGCTACGATCGCCTTAACATTGGGAGCGCTGGCCTTCGTCAATTCGTGGGATTTCCCGGTCTATGCAGCGATTGTTGGCGGTGTAATTTTCGTCAAAGCATACGCCTATGAAGGGTCAAAGGGATACCTGGGGGAATGCAGCAGCATCGAGGGCGGCATGCGGGTGTTGGGACGAACTTTCTTCTCGACGGGATTGTTCCTCGTCCCTGTCCTCGCCGCCTCCGTTTTTCTGTTTCTGCCCTTCTACCTTACCTTCAGCACCCAGGCTTCCGGCATCCTTCCCTACGTAGGGCCCGGGACACGGCCTTTGCACTTTCTGTTGGTTATGGGACTACCCTCCCTTCTAGGTCTTGGCCTGCTTTGGCGGTTACTCTATAGTCAACCCAGACCTGTCCCCCGTGAAGCTCCAGCAATCGTACTGGTCCTGGTAATAGCCATCGTGCCATTACTGGCCTGGTTGGCCCTGGCTGCTACTTGGGGAACGCTGACCCAGGGCATAGAGTCGTTGGCGGCAACTCTGGGCAAAAGGTCTCTTACTGTACTGCCTGGGCTGGCGGTGGCTGGCCTGGCGGGGTACGTTGCCATCAGCTTGGCGGGAAGGACATCCGGGGAAAGAGCTATGGAAAACAAAGTGTTCGCCTTTCCCATCCTGCTCCTTGCAGCCGCTGCTTATCTCCTGTCCGGGGCGGAACTGTTTCACTTGGCCGACTTCTTTGGAAATCGAATGAATACGGTTTTCAAGGTCTATTACCAGGCATGGTTGCTGTTGGGGATTGCTGGTGCATACGGACTTTACTACTGCTTTTCCCGCTTTTCGCTTTTGGCAGTACCCGGGAAGATTGTGCAATTGGCCTGGGCATGTGCTGTAGCAATGCTGCTGGTGATCGCACTCTACTATCCGGTTGGTGCGGCCCTCGACCGAACCGGACTATTCGGCCCAAACCACGACTTCAAGGAAAACACTCTGGACGGATTGGCCTACATCAGCGTCTCTCACCCCGCAGAATATGCCGCCATCCAGTGGCTGAGAGACGAAGCGGAACAAGGCAGAATAGTTGAAGCTGTGGGCGATGATTATTCCGAGTACGGTCGGGTATCAGCCGCAACGGGAAGGCCGACAGTGCTCGGATGGAAGGGCCACGAGCACCAGTGGAGGGGAACCGCCGAACTCTTTCTAGGCAGGGAGGAGGATGTAGCCCGCATATACCAAGACCCTGACCCATTGGTTGTGGTGCGACTACTGGCCTACTATGATGTCCGTTATGTATATCTGGGGCACCGTGAAAGGGCCAAGTACGGTGTCAGTGAGCCGAGCTCTCTGGATGGCGTATTTGAAACCGTCTACGAAAGGGATGACGTAGTCATCTACGAAAGCCTTTCTTACTCTCCACTTAGATGAATGACCTAACTCTCAAAGACCCCATTGAACTTGACCCGTCTCCAGGCGACGCGGCGGGCTCTGCCGCCTTTCGGCGTTCCTGGGCCGGCAGGGCTTTTCTTTACCTGTCCACATCGGGCTCCGGCAGGTATCTTGCTGCTTTTCTTGCCCTCCTCGGTGGAGCCCTCGCATTGCGACTCTGGGAACTTGGCGGTCGTACCATGCATTACGACGAGGCCATCCATCTCTATTATTCCTGGCGTCTCTCCAATCTTGAGGGATTCATCCATTCCCCCTGGATGCACGGCCCTATTCAAATAGAGATCGTTGCATTGTTCCTACGCTTCCTGGGAGACACGGACTTTGCCGCCCGGTTGGCCTACGCGCTGTTTGGTACCGCCCTGGTTGGCCTGCCATTCTTTCTAAGAGATTACCTGGGACGTTCGGGGGCTTTGCTGACCGGCCTCATGCTGGCAGTGTCCCCGTCCCTCCTTTACTTCAGCCGGTTCGGCCGAAACGACATCATTATGGCCTTCCTGGCGCTTTCGCTCTTCATACTACTCTGGCATTACATTCACAACCCAAAAAACCGTTACCTGTTTCTGGCATCAGGGGTACTTGCCGTAGCTTTTGCCAGTAAAGAAACGGCCTACATCATAACCCTGATTTTTGGCGCCCTGGCTTTCCTTCTGGCCATACCATATTCCCACCTGTGGGAGAGGTTTCTGGGAAATCCTCAGGAAGGACAACAGGCGGTCGAGGAACAAGCTCCTCACGAAATGACTGATGAACCGGCCAGCGAACCCGTAGCCAAAGTCGGAATTGTTACCTCAGGCTTTTTCTATGTTAGAAGGCGCTTCGAACCTCTAAGAACAAACCCGGCATTGGGGTTCCTATTGCTGCTGATTTCCCTTTCTCTCCCCCAATGGTCTGCGGGAGTTGAACTGGCGCGGACAATAGGTGCGTCGCTAGCGGGATTGGCATTCGGAGAAAGAGCGGCCAAAGCCCTGGAGGAGGGCTTTGGCCTAACCCTGGTTGGAAGAGACGGGATAACCCAGGGCATCGTTGGCGCCCCTCTGTGGGACGGACCTTTCGTAGCGCTCCCGATTACTGAATTCCCAGTTTGGCTTCCCGGCCTGTTCGTGCTCCTGGCCATTTCATTATGTGCCGCAGCAGGCTGGAAGCTGTCTGGCTCATGGCAGCAAAGGGCCGCCGCGGTCTGCATTCCCGTTGCAATTGCATACTCTTTGGCCCTTTACCTGGCAAAACCGCTGGGCTTCGGCATTGACGTCCCCTTGGGGGTATTGCTGGTAATCTTCTCCATCGCGTCATTTGTCTACCTCCGGTTTTCCTGGAAACTCGGTTTCGTGCTGTTGTTGGTCCCTGCCCTGGCATCCCTCGTCTATTGCTTGTTGTTTTTGCCAGTACTCAAGGTTGACGCCCTGCTCATAGACGTGCTTCCTGAAGGAATTCAGGTCGCCAGCAGTGGCAACGCGGTTCCTTTGAATTTCCTCGTGGCCGGTGGCATCTTGTTGGCGACCGGGACTTTATCAGTAGCGCTTGGCCTGTTTTGGCGAGGAGGCGTTTGGCTGATATGTGCTGCCATCTTCTATGCTGTTTGGGCCACGCTCTTTACTACCTTTTTCACCAACCTGGCGGGGCTATTTAGCGGCGCGTGGCAAGGCATGGGCTATTGGATAGCCCAGCAGGAGGTGGCACGGGGAAACCAACCCTGGTACTACTACTTTGTCGGATTATCGGTTTATGAACTCTTGCCTGTCCTTTTTGGCATCGTGGGGGCAGTGGTGTTCATCCGGCGCCGGGATAAGCTCGGTATGGCGCTGGCATTCTGGGCAGGAGTGAATCTACTGGCCTACACCGTGGCCAGCGAGAAGATGCCCTGGCTGCTGGTGAACATCACCATGCCTTTCGCCTTGTTGGCGGGAAAGTTGCTGGGTGAGCAGGTTGAAAGCATAGACTGGCGAAGAGCCACGTCGCGGGCTGGGCTATTGCCATCTGCTGCATTGCTGGCAATTCCTGCTGCAACATTTGCAGGGGCCGCATACTTTGCGCTAGCGTTCACCAATGAAGACTCAGACCTCTCGTTTGCTTCCTGGGTCGTCATTGCCGGATCGGCGGCGCTGGCGTTGGCCGGCGCGCTCTTGGTGCGCCGAAACGGGACGGGCCATGGCTCGGCGATGGTATCCCTGGGTCTGGGGAGCCTCTTGCTTGGGTTCACAATAGCGACGGCTCTTCAAGCTACTTATACATATGACGACTCACGCCGCGAAATCCTGGTATATGCGCAGGGCAGCACAGACTTAAGAAGCAGCTACCAGGAATTTGACGAGAGCCTCTTAGCTACAAATAACTCAGCCAACAATTCCACACCTGTTCAGGTGGACTACGATGTCTGGTATCCTTTCCAGTGGTATGTTCGACATGACGAGGACCAAGGCCGTCTCCGGTTCTCCTGCTTTAAAGACGAAGACGGTGAAAGTGGGTGCAGTGCGCCGACGAATGACGCTGATGCTTCAGCAATTCTGTTGGCGTCTCACAATAGAGCAACGGAGCCGGGAGCCCTGGGTGGTTACTCACAATCTGGGCCGCGCCGCAATTTGCTTTGGTTCCCGGAGACCTACCGAAGGCCAGGGGAAGACCGTATGACTGAAGGCCCCCTGGAAGAAGTAATCAAGGACCTGGTATTTTTCGGTGAGGCCGCGACTTCGCGAGAAAAGTGGAACGAGGCCCTCGGTTACTTTCTTAACCGGGAAATGGATGCGGACTGGTTCAATTCCGAATATTATACTTATCTGCGTCAGGAACTAACTGAGCCCAATGCATCTAACTAGACCGGCACTCTTATACCGAAAAAGGGACGTGCCCCTTGGCCCTTAACAACTGGCGACTTTGGCTTGGCATTGGGGTGAGTTCCGCTTTCCTGTTACTCCTGATTTGGACAACGGAGCTTGACGACCTCTTCCGGGCGTTGAAAGAAGCCAATTACCTTTACGTAATCCCTGCCGTCACCGTTTACTTCATAGGGGTTTATTTCAGGGCAGTGCGGTGGAAGTACATACTGTCTCCCATGCGCACCGTCTCCGTGAAACGGATCTACCCGGTAGTAGTTATGGGTTATGCGGCGAACAATGTGCTGCCAGCCCGGGCCGGAGAACTGGTTCGAGCTTATTACATGGCCCAGCGAGAGCATCTGAGTGGCAGCGCGGCACTGGCGACCATAGGTGTAGAACGAATTTACGACGGTCTTACCCTCTTCGTTATAACCGTGGCATCAGCGCTCGTGCTGCTCTTGTTCGGCGTTTTCGGCGAGGCCGGGGACCTTTACCGAAATGCGGCATTTGCCTTGGCGGCATTTGCCGGGCTGGGCCTCATAATAGCTCTCTTGTTTATAACCTTCATCGCAGTAAATCCCCGAACCATGCAGTTAACTGATCGTGTCCTCTCAGTGATTCCCGTCAGATTTCGGCCCAGGCTACGGGATTTGGCATTCAACTTTATCCAGGGACTCGGTATTCTCTCCTCTCCCAAGCAGCACGGAATGGTGTTCCTCCTTTCCCTTCCCGTATGGCTTGGCGAAATACTGGTTTACTTCACAATTGCCTACTCCTTCGGAATCAACGAATACTTTTCGAACCCTGGTATCTTTTTCCTGGCCATCATTCTGGTGACGGGCACTTCCAATCTGTCCACAGCTTTTCCCGTTTCCATTGGCGGCATTGGGCCCTTCGAAATAATAGCCCAGCAGACCCTGAGTATTATGGGAGTGGAAGCTGCCGTAGCCGCCAGCTACGCGCTGGTAACCCACCTGGTTGCACTGTGGCTGCCCGTGAATTTGGCAGGGTTGGTTCTGATGTGGCGGGAAAACCTGTCCCTGAAGCAATTGACTTCTTCCGATACCAGGAAAGATCCGCCTGATGAGGGGGGAACCATTCCCGAGGGAGTGAAACAGTGCGTGTCGGAATAATCGGAGGGGGGGCAGCCGGGCTAGCCGCAGCTTACGAGCTCACCAAGCACGGTCACTTCGCTGAAGTCTTCGAGGTTGCTCCCTTCCTGGGCGGTCAGGCTTCCACCTTCGACGTAGGGGGCGGAAGGCTGGAACGCGGCTATCACCACCTGTTTGTAAGTGATACCGCAATGACCGGCTTGATTCACGAACTTGGGTTGGGCGACAAACTGGCTTGGCTTGAGTCGAAAGTCGGGGTCTACCACAGTGGGCGCATCTGGAACTTCGCCACACCGATGGACCTGTTGCGATTCAAACCCCTCACCCTGACTCAGCGAATCAGGCTGGGTCTACTGACCTTTATTCTCCAGAAGACTCAAGACTGGCATAAATTTGAGGGAATCACCGCGCAGGACTGGCTGACAAAGAACCTTGGCCCTGAGATCTACCAGGCCATATGGGAACCCATGCTGCGCGGCAAGTTCGGTGAGTTCTACGACCAGATTAGTATGACCTGGCTATGGGGCAAAATCTATTTGAGGGTGGCATCTCGGGGCAAGGCATTACAAAAAGAACGGTTGGGATACCCCATGGGCAGTTTCGGGGAAGTGTTCGACAGGCTTGAAGAAGTTATTAACGAGCAAGGGGGCAAGGTCCATAAATCCGCCCGGATCAACCGGGTTAAGGTGGA
This sequence comes from Dehalococcoidia bacterium, assembly GCA_965215975.1. GTDB lineage: Bacteria > Chloroflexota > Dehalococcoidia > Lucifugimonadales > UBA3495 > Bin22. Next base: position 3,708,876 of record OZ244136.1, read on the forward strand.
AGAAGGAGTTGCTACCGGGTTAGAAGGTCAGCTGGACCGTCAAGATTCTGAAATAAGAGATTACGATGCCGTAATTGCGACCACTCCGTCCTACATTTTTACCCGGTTAGTGCCAGCACTTCCAAAGGAATACCACGACAAACTGGTCGGAGTCAGCTACCTCTCAGCGGTGCTGGTTATCCTCACCCTGGACCGGCCTCTCACATCGAAGTATTGGCTGAACATTGCCGACCGGAGCCTCCCTTTTGTGGGCGTCATAGAACACACCAACATGATTGACCCCGAACTATATGGGGGCAATCATATTGTTTACCTCACCAATTACACCCCCAGGGACAGCGAACTTTATGCAAAGTCGCCAGAAGAGTTACTTGAGGAATTTGTTCCGCATCTGCAGAAGTTAAACCCCGATTTTGACCGTTCCTGGATCACGGACTATTTCCACCACAAGGTGGACGGCGCCCAACCTATAATCGGGGTGAACTATGGTAGGCAAATCCCTGACCATCGGACCCCAATTCGAAATCTTTACCTCGCCAACACGACGCAAATCTACCCGGAAGACCGGGGAACAAACTACTCGGTCAGGATGGGAAGGAATGTTGCGCGGTTGGTCATGGGCGATCTGCCTAGGCAGGGACCGTGAAGCTAGTTTGCTTTGCATAATAGCGAGTCCGAAATCAGCCCGGCTGATAGCACAGAGGGGCTTGGTGCCAAGCTAGTTGGTGCAACGTAATCCGGGGACTGTTATAATGCTTTCTGCTAAACAGCCGTACTTTCAGCAGGAATGCTTCAGAACCAGAGAGTATTCTACCAAATATCGGAGTAGCTTGTGCCACGCAATAAAGTTGCCGTAAAGAATGGCGGGGAAAGCCGCCGCAACTTCCTTACCAAGTTGGGCATTGGAATCGTTGCCCTTGCGGGAGTATCTGCAGGATTGGTCCGCTTCGGCGGCAAATCGTCAACACTAGCTGACGAATTTCCGGGCCCCGATTCGATTTTCCATCCTGCACAGGACCCGAGACTGGACCCCCGCAGGCAAAGTTAGAGACACCGACCAGGTTAAGGCTGTCCCATTCGCCTCGTAAAGGACAGACGACAAACTACCGCCTCCCGAATTCCCGCTCCATGTGGTAGGAACTGAAGTGGATTACTGTAGGCCTCCCGTGGGGGCAGGTATGCGGATTATCAGTAACCTCCAACTGTTCCAGCAGGGCCCTCATTTCAGTTTCGGTCATTGACTGACCGGCGCGGATAGCGCTATGGCAAGCAAGAGAAGCTGCCAATATATCCTCCCGTTCCTTCAATAACCCTTCAAACGCCACCAGGTCCAGCACATCAATCAGTGCTTTTCCAGGGTCTTGCGTGGTAAGCACAAATGGCACGGCCCTGATCAGGAATCCGGCACCACCAAATTCCTCCAGCTCAAACCCATAGTCGCTCAAGAACTTCAGGTTGTTGACCAGAGTTTCGACCTGACCAGGAGTCAATTCCACTAGGGACGGGGACAACAGCGGCTGTGATTGGGGTTCACGTTGAGCCGCATCTTGCACTATGCGGTCAAACAGGACACGCTCGTGGGCGGCATGTTGATCTATCAGGTACATCCCATCCGGGCTTTCCGCCACTATGTAAGTGAGCTTCACCTGGCCCACAACCCTCAATGCTGGCAGGGCTTGCTGAGGCGTCAGCGCTGCATCAGCAGGACCTGCTCCCCTCACTTGGATATCACCACTGCCAGTAGGTCCTTGCCGTCCGCCTGAGGATGGAGGAGACACTGACCCAGAATCAAACGGACTGCGGAAAAAACCAGCAGTATTTTCAAGTCCGCTTGCCGGAGAATTTCTACCTCTTATCGTTCCCTGAATTCCCCTTACCGGGGAATAGGCAACTAAAGCCGCTCTTACCCCTCTTTGCAGCGCCGCATACACTTTTCCGTCCTGTCGAAAACGTACCTCCCGCTTGGCCGGGTGCGAGTTTACGTCGACGTCTTCATAGGGAACGACCAGGTTAAGAGCGGCCAAAGGATAACGTTTTTCTGGAAGTAAGCCGTGATAGGCCTCTTCCAACGCAAAGGTGAGCATTCTGTTTTGAATCCACCTGCGGTTGACAAAAAACGTCATGTAGGTACGGTTGGCCCTATGGAGACTTGGGTCGCCAGCGAGGCCCTCCACCCGATATCCTGTTTCCGGGTCCTCTTCCTGGATTTCCAGCAGGCTTTCGGACACTTCGGCCCCATACACCGCCAACGCAGCATTTGCCCGGCGACCGTCGCCCTGCGTATTTAAGACAACCCTATCACCTACCTTGAGATGGAAAGATACCTCAGGATAGGCCAGGGAGTAACGCGTTACCAGTTCATGTATGCGGCCCGATTCAGCGGTGGCGGACTTTAGAAATCGGCGCCGAGCCGGAAGGTTTCCGAAGAGGTCTGAAACTTCAATTGTCGTTCCCGGCGGGCATCCGTGTGCGCCTTCACTGATCAGTTTTCCCCAGGCAAATTCAGCGTTGAAACCCGCGTCTGTTGCTGCAGGCCTGGTGTTAATAGCCATCTGGGATACGGCCGCTATGCTGGGCAAAGCCTCCCCCCGGAAGCCCAGGGTCGGTATGGCATTAAGCATATCCGCGGATTCGACCTTGCTGGTGGCGTGCCGCTGAAAGGCCAGCAAAACCTCTTCGCTGAGTATTCCGGCGCCATCATCAACAACACGAAGCTGTTCAATGCCGCCGCCCTTGATCTCGACAATAATGCGGGAAGCCCCGGCGTCAATGGCATTTTCCACCAATTCCTTGACTACGGAGACAGGACGTTCTATGACTTCGCCGGCAGCTATCTGGACGGCGATATCGGGAGGGAGCTGCCTTATAGGCATTTGAAACCTTCCTTGCCGCACAGTGCGGCAAGATTACGGTTCGAGACGCTGCAACTCAGGTGAGGCATTTGAGGTGGATGTCAGAAGAGAGGGAGCGCAGTCCCTTTAGCCTTGTATTGTTTATCCTCTGAGGCGCCATCCTTGGCAAAGTCGCAAACAATTTGATAGACCCGGTCCATCTGCTGGTCGACGTTGCGGGCAAAGAAGTATGGCGGAACCCAGGCTCCACCAAAGGCTGCCACTATCTCCGGGTAATCATCGATTACAAACTCCGGCTCAAATGGGACTTTCAATTCTTCCAGACGTTCGTGAAAGTGATGGGTAGGTTTTTCGTACACACCGCTGATAAAGTGACGCAACTCATGCTTCTCAATAACCTCCCAGCGTTCGCCCATTCCGGACCAAATATAGATCTCGTGGTCGTCATCCAGGAGCTTTTGGAAAACTTCCTTGGTCCCGGGTCGAAGGGTATCGTCCAAGCCGAGAATGGTGTAGTCAACATCAAAGAATATCTTCATGGTCCGACGTCTGTCTCCCGAGGCTTAAGCTGGATAAGAGATTATCACAGCCGATGATATAAGGACAACAACAAAATCACAACATAATGTCCAAAAGCGCAAGATCGTCTCCCTAAATAACGAAGAGCGGGGTCCTGTTTCCATAATTTCTTCTTGGAAACGAACACATTAAGCAGGCGTATTCAGGGGCACAATGTTGTTGACGCCCTGAAGCGTTTACAGGGGATCAAGGAAGCGGACAAACTAACCCATATTAGTCAGTTCTTGCTCCAGAACCTTTTGGTTTGAACCGATTATTAGCTTATCTCCCACTTTGATCACCGGCCGTCGAAGCAGTCGTGGTTCTTCCAGCATCAGCTTCAACATTTGAGCTTCCGACAAGTCCTGACTGGCCAACTCGAGCTTTTTGAAACTTGGACTACGCCAGGCAAACAGCTCTGAAAAAGAAGCCAAGGATGCCAGCTCCGAGAGTTCGCCTTCGCTTAGAGGCTCCTTAAAGTAGTCCCGCTCTACAAGCTCATATCCCCTTTGCAAGAGCAACTCTCTTGCTTTTCGGCATGAGGATCAACGGGGCCACCAATAAAATGTCGCAGTGTTGCTCATGAGACCTCCTTACCGGGACGAAGACTTTCGGCAGACCAGGCAGGGCAAGTACCGAGAGAGTTGGCGCCATTCTAGCCCATTCTCCGCAAGAGTTTAGAGCGTCAACCCGGTGCATGTCGAGCAGTTTCATAAGAATTCGCTGTTGTTGGTTTCTCCCTTGCATAAGATTGTTCCTGAGTTCTCGGCGAGCAGTGACTACCCTTCTTCGGGGCTCTCCTTCGCACTTTCCTGCAATTCGTAAAGCTTGTTTATAGCTTCCAGAGGCGTTAAGTTGGCTACGTCGATAGCTAGAATAGCTTCTTTAATACGCTGTTCGGGGTAGAAGAGCGGCATTTGAAACGCCGGTTCAGAACGCTTTCCACTGCCCAACTGCTTGCGGTTACCCGCGGTTGACTCCAGTTCTTCAAGCACTTCCCAAGCTCTGTTCACAACGGCCCGCGGCAAACCGGCTAACTGGGCAACGTGAACGCCATAACTGCGGTCGGCTCCGCCTTGCACAATTCGGTGCAGGAAAACCACCTGCCCTTCCTCTTCGGTAACCGCCACGCTGAAATTGCGCACCCCAGGCAAAGTTCGGGCTAACTCCGTCAATTCGTGATAGTGAGTGGCAAACAGAGACTTGCACCCCAGCCTTGGATCGTTGTGTAAATGTTCAATAACTGAACGGGCGATAGACAGGCCATCGTAGGTGCTGGTGCCGCGACCAATCTCGTCCAGAATCAACAGGGAGCGGGGGGTAGCCTGGTTAAGAATTGCAGCAGTCTCAACCATCTCTACCATGAAGGTTGACTGGCCCGTCGCAAGGTCGTCCTGAAGGCCTACGCGCGTAAAAATGCGGTCGACGACTCCTATTGTGGCCTCGTCCGCCGGAACAAAGCTCCCAATCTGCGCCATCAATACAATTAAGGCGACCTGCCGAATGTAGGTGGACTTGCCGGCCATGTTGGGTCCGGTCAATACCAATAAACGCGAGTCGTCATTGCACAAATTGGCGTCATTGGGTACAAAGCTCCCGGGACCCAGATGACGCTCTACTACCGGGTGTCTCCCATTCTTGATCGTGATGGAATTACCGTGGTTAATGCTCGGCCGAACGTAATGGTAGCGAGCCGCCACTTCGGCCAACGATGAAAGTACGTCAACGCAAGCAATGGCGCCAGCCAGTTTTCCGATTACATCAGCATAATTTCCAATCTGGGCGCACACTTGTTTGAACAGGCTCTTTTCCAGTTCTTCGACACGTTCTCTCGCGTTCAGAACCAGCGATTCGTACTCTTTCAGTTCTGGAGTGATGTAGCGTTCGCCGTTGGCAAGGGTCTGCCGGCGGATGAAATCCTCAGGAACCTGCTCCAGATTTGACTTGCTCACCTCCAAATAGTAGCCAAAGACCTGATTGTACCCAACTCGCAGATTACGTATTCCAGATCGTTCCCGTTCCCGCTGCTCAAGAGCGGCTATGAAGGAACGCGCGTTGCTGGATGCAGACTTCAGCTCATCCAATTCGGGCGAGAACCCTTCTCGTATAGTGTTACCTTCTCCCACACTGCCCGCAGGTTCAGGATTTATGGCTCTTTCGACTAACGAGACAACATCAGGGACAGATGTTACCAGCCCCTGCAACCAGTCTACCTTTTCTGCTTCCTGCCCTTTAAGGGCTTCACTCAGTGGGTCCGCCGCTTCAATCCCAGTCCTTAGACCTATCAATTCCCGGGGAACCACGGTGTCGGTCTGTACCCGCCCAAGGATTCGTTCAAGATCAGAAACTTCCGACAAAATGTCCCTTGTCCTGGCACGCTTAATAGACTCATTAACAAAATATCCCACGGCATCCAGGCGACGCTCCAGCTCTTCCCTGTCCAGCAGGGGCTGACCCAGCCAGCGACGCAGCAGTCGACCTCCCATTGGAGTGCGAGTCATATCCAATGCCGCGAACAGAGACAGCTGGCGGTTCTCCCAGCGCCCGCTCTGGAACAATTCCAGATTACGCCTAGTTTGCACATCCAGGGCCATGAAGGTTTCCGACGAATAGACGGCGAGACTTGAAAGCCTGGGCGTGACTGTCTTGTAGGTCTGGGAAAGATAATCCACTATGGAGCCGGCGGCCCTGGCAACTAAGGGCATCCCCTCGCACCCAAAGGATTCCAGCGTATGAATTCCGTAGTGAGTTAACAAAGCATCAGAAGCTAAATCCAGATCGAAAGACGCCGGATTCAGATGCGTCAGGGGAAAGCCTGCCTCGAAATCTTGGGCGGAGTGGTTGGAGGAGGACTCTCGTCTTGCTGAGGGCAACCAGACTGGAGGGTCTTCGCCTGCCGGAACCAGAATCTCAGCAGGAGAGATCCGTTCCAGCTCCGGGAGCAGCCTGGCCCTGTCAATCTGAGTGGCAGCGAACTCGCCGGTCGTAATATCCACGTAGGCCAATCCTACTTGGTCGCCTTCCTCTACGACGGAAGCCAGGTAGTTGTTAGAGTCCTGTTCCAGCAGGGAAGCTTCTAATATTGTTCCGGGGGTAACCACTCGGACTACATCCCGTTCTACCAGTCCCCGGGATTTGGCTGGATCTGTCAATTGTTCGCAAATGGCGACTTTATGACCCTTCTTTACCAGGCGAGCCAAGTATGTTTCTAAGGCATGGGCCGGCACGCCAGCCATTGGAATCTTGAGGTTCTTGCCCATTGTTCGAGAAGTTAAGGTAATCTCCAGTTCGCGTGATGCCAATTCCGCGTCGTCGTCGAAGGTCTCGTAAAAGTCTCCCAACCGGAAAAGCACCACAGCATCCGGGTAGGAGTTCTTTATTTTCAGATATTGGCGGCGTACTGGTGTGAGTGTTGACCCTGAAGTCAAATCGGATCGAGCCTCAACCTTTTCGGATTTTACTATTCTACTTTAAGGGCATCGTTTCAACAAAAGGGCCGTAATCGTGTCTGTTGAGTAAAATGTTATATGATGTAGGCAAAGGACTTCTTGAGAGTGCAAGAGGGTAAGCAAAGAGACGTCCCGACATTGAACTCTGAACTCGAGATTCTGGCCACCACGTTATCTTAGCCGTTCAAGGATGAACATCGATCAATTTCTGACCTACCCAAAGGAATGCGGAGGAATAAAAAGAGAAGGCGAACTCTGATTCGCCTTCTCTCCGTGCACCAGTTTGAAGCCGCCTGAAACCGATTGTTGTTACAAAAGGTTGCTCAACGGCATTCTCGTATTCACTTCCCGATATGGGTTCTGGATGGCAGGTGCTATTCCTTCCAGAAGCGTTCCTCCTTGAACTGCCAACCCAGAGCCGTAACCTGTTCCTTGACGTCGGCAATCATCCCGGGGTGCCCGCAAGTATAGACCATTGTATCGTCTATCGGCAGATCAAACTCCGCCAAGTATTTCTGGACGAGATTGTTGACCCTCCCTTCTTCACCTTCCCACCCAAAGTTCTCACTCTCGTAGGGTCGGCTGACCGTAGCAACAAATTTGACGCATTCTGGGTGATCTTCCGACAGCTTCTTCAACTCGGCATCATAGGTGAGTTCGTCCCGGTAACTGGCGCCGAAAAGCACGTAGAAATGGTGTCCCTCGCCGCCCTGATGCAGGTATTCACGAATTATGCTCAAGTATGGCCCGACACCGGTCACCGTCGCCATCATGAGGTGGTGATGAACATTCTCGTTAAGCGTGAAAATCCCTTTAGGACGCGGTCGGATGGACATAGTCTCGCCCACCTTCAGATTCCACATCTTGGGGGTCAGTTCTCCTTCAGGCACCAGTTCCACAAAAATTTCCAACTCCGGCTCATAGGGAGCCGAAACTATAGAATATGCTCTTTCAACGCCCTCTTTTCCGAGGGTGCAATACTGTCCTGGCTTGAAATTGAAAGGGCCATCCACCGGTTCCAACTTGATCACCATCAAGTCTTCGGTTACATCCCTTCGATAAACCAGCCTGGCCTGTGGCAAACTGTCAGTCTTGTAACTTGGACGACCATAATCAGCCTCGCCGATTGACCTAATGGTCTCGCTGGTGGCCATTCCTCACCTCAACAGATTTCATTTAAACGCGACGCCGAAAAACCCGGTTCCCATAACATGGAACACAATAACAGATTGCCCCTTTATTCTACCAATTCAACACGCAAAGAATACTTGCTAAGCGTCCGTGACTTTGGCCACTTTTACGGGAATGAGGTCCAGGCCCGGCACACTGGCCATTGGGTCTGGCTCTTCTGAACTCTCCAGGTCTACCACTAATTGTCCGAACAACCCTGTAACTGCCACCAATCCCTCAGGCAGGGTAGCATTAAACCGTGCAATGCCCGTCAAGTCGGAATCTCGACCTTCGACCTTAACCGTATCCCCTTCCAATATCGACCAATTGGCAGCATCTTGTGCGTTAATTTCCACTACTTCATTCCGTACTATCCTGTTTCGCTTTGAAGTGGCCTCCAGTACTACGGTACTATCTCGGTCCCGCTGCAGGAGAACCCGACCGGGAGCCAACCAGGCAGGATAGGTCGGATCCGTAGCAGTTTCCGGTGTCCTGAACTCGGGAGCTATCAGGATTGCCTTTCCTGCCGGGAATGTCTCCCGGTATAGGACCGGAGTACCGTTGCCGGAATCAGCCGCTACTGGCCATTGGATGCTGCTGTGAGACCGACTCGCATAGAGCATTTGGGTAGGTTTTGGACTCTCCAGGCTACTTAGAAAGACCAGGGGAGCAGCCGCATCTAAGCTCTCGTGCGACACGCCGGCATATGTGGGCACCACTCGTGAGATCTCTTCCATAACCTGCGCTGAAGAATAATGAGCGAATCCCTCAACACCAAGCTTCTGTCCCAACTGACCCAGAACCCACAACTCAGACATTGGCGCACCAAGTTTAGGTTGGAAAACAGGCTTGAGCCTTTGAATGCGCCGCTCCAAGTTGGTAAATGTACCATCCTTCTCGGCGAAGGTACTACGAGGAAGCACCACATCGGCCATTTTAGCCGGGGCCGACAAAAAGGAATCCATTACTACTAGAAATTCCAGATTATCCAAGGCGGCCAGTCCGTCTCCTATACGACCGTTTCCAAAGTTAGGACTGTCACCAACCAGCAAAATAGCCTTAACCTGCCCTTCAGAGGCAGCGCCAAGGCACCCTGCCAAGCCCAATCCCCTTGCGGAGGGCAGCGAGCATCCCAGAATATCTTCCAGTGCCGCGCGGGCGTTCTCATTTCTTGCTGAGCCCCCACCCGGCAATTTGTTTGAGATGCAGCCCATGTCCCATGCGCCCTGGTCATTAGCTCCAGGGCGAATTGGGTACAGGCCCGTGCCAGGCTTGCCGACATTGCCGGTTAACAGGGCGAGATCTACCAAGGCGCTCGCACAGCCCCGCTGCAGTTCTCCAGTTATATTTTCCAAGGCAAGGCAGATTGCGGCTTTGTCTGCCTTGCCATATAAACCAGCAGCCTCAGCTATTACTTCCCTTGAAACGTGGGTTGTGGCGCTAATTTCGTCCAATTGCAGGTTGTGCAAGTAATACAACAGGGTGGCCGGGTCCTCGCAGAATTCATCCACCCACTCTTTGTCTTCCAGACCCTGGATCAAGATTTCGGACAGAATGCCGCCCAAGAGCAGCAGTTCAGTACCAGGTTTCGGGCGCAGCCACAATCTTGCATGACGCGTCAGTTCAACTTCTCGGGAATCAATCACAATCAGGGACGCGCCATTCTTTACGGCCCGCTTCACCGGCAGTGCAACGACATTGTTATCTTCGGTCAAATTGGTGTTAAAGACTAAAATGCAGCTCGATTGTTCCAGATCCCAGACTGGATTAGTAGCAGCCCCGTACCCCAAAGCACGCTCCAGGGTTAATGTCAACTCCGGTTGCAAGTTGGAGGTCACGTCCACGTTATTGGAGGACATCGCTACCCGAGCAAATTTCTGAGCGAGATAAAACTCCTCGTTGGTACTATTTGGGGATGCCAAGAGTGCAAATGAATCGCCCCGGTAGGAACCAAGACGATCAGCGACATAGTCCAACGCTTCTTCCCACGTTGCTTCGGTTAACTCGCCATCTCGCCTGACCAGAGGGCTCCTTAAACGGTCTGAACTATTGATGTACTCCAGTCCGAATTTGCCCTTAAAGCATGCTTGACCACGATTGGCCGGAGAGTTGAACTCGGGCACTACCCGTATAAGCTCGCCATCGTCGTTTAGTTCCAGGTTAAGTTGGCAACCTACGGGACAATGGGGACAAATTGTACTCTCAATTCTGCGGGGCTTTTCCCACTTGTGGTCCCGCTCAACCAGCGCTCCGACCGGGCAAACGTCAATACAAGCGCCACAGAACTCGCATCCCGATTCCAGCAGCGAGGTGCCGAAGGATGTGCCGACAAGCGCCTTGCCCGACCTTTCCGTGAAGCAAATTGCGTCGTCGCCTCTGATTTCCTCGCAGGCGCGTACACAGCGACCGCATGCTATACACAGATTGTAGTCGCGGTCATAGAAAGGGTCACTGACTTCCAGCGGAATCTGCTTGTATTTGTAGTTGAGCGGTGACTCCAACTCCATACCCAGATAGCGAACGGTATCCTTGAACTCGCACCGCTCGTTCTTTGGGCACGTAACACAACGGTCATTTACGGAAACATGACGCAGGCAAACATCGCTTGGCCCACAAATATCAACCCGATGACAAGTAAGACAACCGCTGGGATGCTCGGCGATCAACATTTGCATTACGGACTTGCGCAGTTCGTTCACATCCTGAGACTCACTACGAATGCGCATACCGTCGGCTACCGGCAAAGTGCAAGCCGCTGGATATCCCCTGCCTCCTTCTACAGATACGACGCACATCCGGCAGGCGGCGAAGGGTTTCATGCCAGGATGGAAGCAGAGATAGGGAATATAAAGCCCGGCGTCTATGGCAGCTTCCAGCACCATTTTGCCTGGCTGCGTCTTTATCTCCACACCATCAATGGCAATAGTTATGTCATCGGGCATCGGTTATTCTCCCGTCCCGGGACTTCATGTCTATCTTCGACTCAGTTGAGGCGAAAAATGCGGGACGTGGCAACGGCCAGTGGGGCAACGCTTTTCGACGATATGGGTCTCAAACTGTTCCGGAAAGTATCGTAGGGCAGATGCTACGGGGTTGAAGCCCAGCTGACCATGTCCGCAAAGGGAACCGGCTTGCATGTTTTCCCCAATGTTACGCATCAGCGCGAGATCATCGGATTCGCCTTCCATCCGGCAAATCCTCTCCAGCACTTCCAGCATGTGACTCATTCCCATCCTGCAGGGAAAGCACTTGCCACATGACTCGTACTGGCAAAAGGCGATCAATACACGGGTCAGGTCGACAACACACGTATTCTCGTCGGCGGCAATTACACCACCGGATCCCAGGATGGCTCCAGCGGTTCGGAAAACATCAAAGTCCAGAACAAGGTCAGCAGCTTGGGCGCTAAGTACGCCGCCGAGGGGGCCCCCCGTTTGAATAAAGCTCAGTGCCTTTCCCCCCGGAACACCCCCGGCAACCTCGTAGAGCACTTCATTCAGGTTTATGCCCATGGGAAGCTCCACCATACCGGTGTAATTCAGGGTACCAGAGAGGCAGATTATAGCGGTTCCCGTGCTCTTATCATGGCCGATCCCGGAAAACCACTCACCACCCTTCGAAATTATCTCCGGCACGTAGGCCATGGTCTTGACATTGTTAATGTTGGTCGGTTTGCCAAATACGCCGACCTGAGCCGGAAATGGAGGTCGATATCGGGGCATAGCACGGCTTCCCTCAATAGCCTCCATCAAAGCGGTCTCTTCGCCGGAAACATAAGAGTCTCCGGTCAATGCCACCTCAAGGTCAAAGCTGAAATCCGAGCCCAGTATGTTTTCGCCCAGCAAATTCAATTCATAAGCCTGGGCAACTGCTGCCCTGGTCCTGTCGATGGGACCATCGTGGCCGTGTCGGATAAAGATGTATCCGTGGTTGGCGCCGGTGGCATACCCTGCCAAAACAATGCCTTCAACAACGGTATGGGGATCGCTCTCCAAGATCCCCTTGTCGTTGAAGGCACCCGGGTCTCCCTCCTCACAGTTGCAAAGAATATACTTGTCAGGGGCGTTAGAACCGGCCAGGAAACGCCACTTGGTTCCCGCGGGAAATGCCGCTCCCCCACGACCTCGCAAGCCGGAAACGTTCACTTCTTCAAGAACATCGGCAGCTGACATCTCGGTCAGGGCACGGTTTAGAGCTCCATACCCACCGTTGGCAATGTATTGATAAATGTCCAGGGGGTCAATGTGGCCCGCATTCCGCAGGGCGATGCGCTGCTCCCTGACTCGCATCGGATGTTCATCCAGATGGGGCAAACTGTCGTCTCCCTCACATCCCAGGCGACCCAATACTATCTCCTCGACCGGCTTGCCTTTCCCCAAGTGTAAACCGACTATTTCCGGAACCTGTTCTGGGGACACATTACGGTACACCACTCGGGATTGCCCTGGAATAAGAACATCGACAAGGGGCTCCGCGAAGCACAAACCGAGGCAACCGACTCGACTCACGTTGCCCGGGAGACTTTGACTTTCCAGTTCTTCTCTAAAGGCGAGAGCAACTTCCTCTGCGCCGGCCGCCTGACCGCAGAGAGCCGTGCCAACACGAACCCAAGGAGTATCGCCGGCCGTCAGATGACGCCAACGCTCATTGGCTTGCCCTTCAATTTCGCTAAAACTGGCGGCCATCAGTGTCCACTAAAGACAACCCTCGCCCCCATACGACTTTAAAATCGACTCTACCAACACATTCGGAGCTTGCCCGGCTCAGTCATTCTGAAGTGGCTCTCCGCCATTCTTGCGGAGTTACGACCGTAATTACGGACTCGAAGACTGGTCAGGCTCTGTCACGGCACTTTCCAGAACTTTGGATACCAACGCCTCGCCCTTCTCGGGTGTGGCCCTTCCCACCAGGTGATGGTCCACGGACATAACGGGGGCCAAAGCACAGGCACCAAGGCAAGTGTTGTAGCGGACTGTCAGCTTGCCGTCTGGAGTGTCGCCTTCCTCGTTAAGACCTGCCGCCCTTAGTACAGAGGCAATGACCGGCATCGCGCCAACCAGGTGACAGGATGGCCCCCAGCAGACTTCAATCCGATGGTCACACGGTGGAACGGTACGAAAGTTAGGATAAAAAGAGACCACAGCCCAGACGTCGTTGATAGTCGCCCCCTTGTACGCTGCGACTTCTTCAACGGCTTCCTTGGGGATGTACCCCAATTCGTCCTCAACTGCCAAAAGGGAAGAAAGGATAGTTACGGTGGGTTGAGGTTGACTATGGACGGCCTTTGTAATTCTCTGCTTCAGCCCATCCATCACTTGGGCTCCTTGGCCCCATCCACCTCTAGGAACATCGGAATGCGGCGGAGGAAAACTTCGTGAATTCTGTAACAATCCAAAGTCGATAATACCACATCGTGGAATCCGGCTTCAACAAAGCGCGACATTTGTTGCAGCTATAGAAACCGTCAAACCCCATGAAGTTGGGAAGGCATAGCCCGGCCAGAAGCGATCAACTGCGTGGAACTGGACAGGACTCACTTACTAATAGAAAGGGCGGAACAAGTCCGCCCCATTTCTCATCTTTGTACCGACCCCGAGATTACTGGTCGTTGAGGTACTGGTTTATCGCCGACTTGAAAATATCGTAGGGGTGGGCTCCGGTAAACAACAGGTTTCCCACCACAAAGGTAGGTATGCCCCGAATTCCATACTGCAGGGCTTCCTGGTATTGGCCCGTTACTCTGCTTGAGAACTCGTGGGTTTCCAGGCACTGGATCATCTCATCGGCATCCAGAGAAACAGAACGAGCTACTTCAGCCAAAACATCCAACTGGCCCAAATCCTTGCGTTCATCCCAATATGCCCTGTACGCAGCATGATGGAATTCCATGAACTTGCCATGCTGCTGGGCGTATTCAGTAGCCTCCAAGGCATACATAGTGTTAGGTGTAACTAAAGGAGGGCGCATAACCAGGTTGGCTTCCCTGACTTGAGACCGGATTGGCTCACTAAGTTCGTCGTCGGTTTCTCCTGAGCGGGTCTGCCTAAGCAAGCCTTCTTTAGGCGTGTCCGGCCTCAGGAGGTAGGCCCGGCCTTCAACCGCAATATCATACTCCTGCCCGAGCTTGTCGACTCTCTCCAGGCCGACGTAGCACCAAGGTCAAACATAGTCATACCAGACTATGACTCGGACGGGGTCAGTGCCGTTTGGATGCTGCTCAACATTCTCGGCCATGCTCCACCTCCTTGATTGGGCTAAACGGGTATGCTGTCACGAATATCAGAAACCAGAGCACTGGCTACCAAGCCTTCCGCGCGAGAAGGGCTAGCCAGCGGCCTGCTCGTCAGGGACAAAACCACGTAGCCTCGCTCCCCTTGTTGAAACCTGGAAGGACTCGGGGGCATTAACCAACAATTCGTCCAATTCTGAGAGTTGATTAATGTGGACGCAGTTGCTCAGATCCTTGTGCCAGCCTCCGCGATCCAGCAATACAGCGTATAGTCCGGCTCCCCGGGCACCCACCAAGTCTGAACGCGGTTGGTCGCCGACATGCACGGCCTCGCCGGGCTCAACTCCCGCCCGTTCCAGAGCCGCCGCAAAAATAGCCGGGTCGGGTTTTTCCGCTCCCACCTCGGCAGAGGTTAAACAGAAATCCAAATAGGGAGACATACCCAAATCGTGGCACAGCTGGTTCATGTCCCTGCGCAGGTTGGATACAACTCCAATTTGGTACCCCTTGCTTTTCAACCGTTCCAGCGACACCAAAGCGTCCTCGAAGGCGATAAAGTCTTTTGGGACACTTATGGCTATTTGCCAAATCTGGCGGGCCAAGTCCAAGGTTACGGACAGGCCGGCGCTTTCAAGAAGGATCTGTTCGTAGCGCGCAAAAAAGATCAGGCGTTCTTCCTCGTTGCGGGTGGCCAGAGGCTTGATTTCGTTTTCCCGGTTAAAGTAGACATCGGCCACAGAATAGCCATAATTGATGGCCTGCGGATCCATGTTGAAGCCGAATTCCCGGCATGACGCCTGCTGAATCTGGTCCAACGGAGGCCAGAACCGTACCAGTGTGTTGTAGAAGTCAAAAAATATCGCTTTGATCATCTACCAGTGACTCTCCCGGCAACCCGGATTTTTGCAATCATTATTGATAGCTTCAATGAAACAGGGCATTAAATATTTGTCCGGGACGGGCATTTGATAGGGCATTCTAGCATAGCCCGCAAGACTTGTGAATCATATGACAATTACATTAAAGGAACGTTATTTGACTTGCCCAGACTTACGAATCACTCTATGCTGGTTATGACAATTGGGACCGCGCCCTTTACGGAGCAGCAGAAAATGCAGATCGCCATTGGCGCAGACCACGCCGGCCTTCCCCTTAAGGAACAACTGACACCCTGGCTTGAGTCGTCAGGTCACCTGGTTGTGGATTTGGGGGCTTTTGACCTGGACCCGAACGACGACTACCCAGATTTTGCGGAAGCGGTAGCCAGGTCGGTTCAATCTGGGCAGGCGGAAAGAGGAATCATTTGCTGCGGAAGCGGAGTTGGGGCCAGTATCACTGCGAACAAGGTTTCGGGCGTCCGTGCCGGGCTATGCCACGACACTTACAGCGGTCATCAGGGCGTCGAACATGATGACATGAATGTGATCTGCCTCGGGGCTCGCATAGTTGGGCTGGACTTGTCGAAAGAGATCGTAACCGCATTCCTGGGCGCCAGCTTCATACCGGAACCGCGGTTTCAGCGCCGACTGGACAAGCTTAACCGGGTAGAAGCTGAAGGATAGGGAACAACCTTTCTGACAGGGATTCTCCCAGCCTACAACTCTGTAAGCAGTCTTAGTGTCTCGGCAACTTCTGCTGGGGAGTCCACCCGGTAAAGGGCGCGGGTGGGTTCGCGGGCACCGCCAACAAACACGGATATTCCACCCAGTTCGCGAATAGCGGCGAAACCGTCTTCATCGGTTACGTCGTCCCCGAAGAATACCGAAAGGGTGCTATCGGCGAATTGGGAAGCTATTTTGTCAATGGCTCTCCCCTTGTCCCAGGAAATGTTGGGACGCACCTCAAGGACTTCCTTGCCTCTGGTTATGCGTACTCTGCCGCTGCCAGCATAGTCGCTCAACGCCGCATCAAACCCGGCATGTACTTGGGTGAGAAGCGACTCCGGAGTGAGTCGGTAGTGTACAGTAAGAGTAAGAGCCTTGCCTTCAACCAGAACTCCTTCATACCCAGACAACCTGTCATCCAGGTCCCTCAGTATGGAATCTATGACAGGTTGCAACGCCAGCGCTTCAGGGTGAATGAACTCTTCCTTTTCCCACTGAATCTCAAGGCCGTGATTGCCGGCATAAATTAGCCCTGGCACGTCCACCATTGCAGAAACGTCGTCCAAGCTCCTTCCGCTTACAATTCCCAAGGAATAAGCTGCCTTACTGTTCAATGCCTGGAGGTAATCGCGGGTCTCGCCGGGTAGGGCGGCAAGATCGGGGCGTGTGGCAATAGGAGAAAGAGTGCCATCATAGTCGAACAGCATCAGCACATGTTCGGCTTCCGAAATTTGACGGCTGACACGGGGCCAGACATTCAGAAGGTGAGGCATGTTGTCAGTGATGGACCAACGGCCGGACTCACCTAGCGGTGGCGGAAGCGTAAAGGGAACGTCTGAAGTTGGTTTCCCTGGCGCACTGCATCAACTCTACCAGAAGGCGGGCAGCCCACTTGTATATGTTATTTTCCCTGACTATGCCCCGCATGTGCGCCATACGGCGTCTCCGTTCTTCCGACGGCATGGTTACCGCGTCTCGAATAGCGTCGGCCATTTCTTCGGTGGCGTATGGATTGACTATAAGGGACTGCGTAAGCTCCAAAGCGGCGCCGGCAAAGGGACTTAGGATCAGAACTCCGTCGTCGTCAAAGCGGCTTGCCACGTACTCCTTGGCTACCAGGTTCATGCCATCATGCAGCGAACTAACAATGCAGAACCGGGAGAGGCGCCGAAGGGCCATCAACGTCACGGAAGGAAGGTCATCAGGCTTATAAACAATAGGTTGCCAGTCGCCGTACCCGAACCGGCTGTTAATTTCACCCACCAAGCGATCTATCTGGCCACCCAACAGCTGGTAAGCCTCGATGTCGCTCCGGCTCAAGACCCCGGCCTGGACGAAGACCACCTTTCCCATATATTCCGGATATTTTTCGAAGAACCTGCCAATAGCCCTGAACCGGTGCGGAATCCCCTTGGTGTAGTCCACCCGGTCAATGCCCAAGCCAATTAGCTGGTCAGAGAACCCCCATTCTTCCTTGATTCGTTCCATTTCCTCCTCGACTTCGACGCTTTCCGACAAGTGGCAGATATCTTCGAAGTCGATGCTGATGGGGAATGGACGGACCAGGGTCGTCTCCCCCTGGTAATCGATGCGGTTATATTCAGTGTCCACCCGCACAGGCAAGGTACGGGAAGCAGCATCCATAAAGTTGCTGCAGTGGTCGCCAATGTGAAAACCCAGCAGATTATTTCCCAGCAGGCCCTCCATGAGTTCAGCCTGCCATGGACAAATGCGGAAAATCTCAGAGTGGGGCCAGGGAATGTGCCAGAACTGCCCGGTAATGATCGGAGCTGAGGATTGACGCAGATATTGAGGCAAGAGCGCCAGATGGTAGTCCTGGGTAAGCACAATAGCGGGACTGTCGCCCACCTCATCTAGTACAAGATCGGCAAACTTCCTGTTTACCGCCTGATAGGTTTGCCAGTCCCTGAGATCGAAAATGGGTTCGGTGTAGGCGTTATGACACAGAGGCCATAGAGCTTCGTTGGAGAAACCATAGTAATAGCCCTGCTCCTCTTCTTCCGTGAGCCACACCAGCCGCAAGGAATAGGAAGGGTTGTCGGGTGGAACCATCACCCTACTGTCACGGTCAACAATGTACTTGTCTCCCTTACCGCCGCCGTAGGCAATCCAAGTTCCGCCGCAGGCCTGCATCAGGGGGTCTAAGGCGGCAGTCAAGCCGCCTGAAGGGACTACATACTGGGGCTCACCATCAACCAAGTCATGGATGTAGGGTTGGCGGTTGGAAACTATGATCAGCCGAAATTCGCTAGTTTGTCGTTGAACGAGCTTTTGGAGGTCGTCTTTCGTCCACATAGGCACCTTCCTTGATCCGGAACTGCCAAGAGGAGGCCGAGGCGGATATATCTATGAATCTATCGTGCCACAGAAAATTGGCAAAAGCAAACTCTGTATAAGGAAGAGTAATATTCAGTATCTCATACCTTGCGCAGCTAGGCTCTCCTCCCGGCCTTCAGAGTGTCTACGTTAGAGCTAGAGTTCAGAGCGCGCAAAGCCTGTGGATTTCGTACTCGAAGTCCAAATTGACAGACCTATTGCGGCTGGCTAGGATAGGGACAACTGTAGAAAATGCAAGAACTTGCCGCCGAAAGATAAGGAGGGACTATGTTTGTCCGCAGGGACCTCACCGATAGCGTTCCAACCCGGGAAGGCAATATGCACTTCGTCAAGCAGGGCTCCGGGTTTCCGCTGGTTATGCTTCATCCCCTTGGAACTTCAACCTGGGCCTGGCATACCGTAATTGACTCTCTGAGCCAGCACTATACCTGCTATGCTTTCGATATGCTGGGCCACGGCGAATCTGACAAGCCTAGCCGCCACTTCAATATTCCCGATTACGCCACTGCCCTGGACGATGCGTGCCAGCTTTTAAACATTCATCGGGGCCATTATGTTGGCAACTCCGTGGGCGCCTGCCTGGCCACGGAAATGGCGGCCAGTTTCCCGGAACGGGTGGACAAGCTGGCGCTGGTTGGCTGCCCCCTTTGGAATCCCTGGGGTGGCAACCAGCGGGTGGCAGACACCGCCGGGGATTACGAAGAAAATGGCAACCCCAAGCCTCGCACCCTGGAACAAATGAAAGAACGGGCCACCTTTGCTGATCCCAGGCCGGAATGGGTGGACGCCACCAACCAGACCCGGGAACAGGCCGGGGAGTGGGTAAGGAACCTCCATCAGTCGCTGTCTTACTACGACATAATGTCGCGTTTGCCTCTTATCAAGGCTTCGTCCACATTGGTGATGTACGGCGAGAAGGATATGCTACGGGATGGGGAAGAACTGTTGCACAACAACATAGCCAACGCCAGCAAGACGGTCCTGCCGGGCTTGGGCCACATACCCCAGATAGAAGACCCCGAAGCGTTCATCGACGCTTTGTTGGCTTTTCTTCAACCCCAACGCTAGGGCCAGGGTTGCACACTGCAGAATTAGTTGTAAAGGGGACGCACCGTTGTGCGCCCCCTTCCATTTTGTCCGGTTAACCCGGCAAACACTGCCAGCAGACTTTCGAACAGAGGAGTTGAACCTGTGACCATAGAACGCTTCCGGGTAAACTTGATGGAAACCTTTCGCACCGTCTTTTATACACCCATTTACGTGACCCTTGCCGGGGGCTACCTTGAGACCGAAGGGCTAGACGTGCATTTTGAATCTTGCCCACCCCAGTTTCCCCATCCCCTGAGTGCGCTGAATAACGGGGCAGCTGATATTGTGCAGAGCGGCATCATGCGTTCCATTATTGCCGCAGACTGGGGTGGAGAAACGGTGCCACGCCACTTTGCCGAAATAAACAGCCGGGACGGGTTCTTCGTGCTGGGCAGGCAGGAAGCCCGTAACTTCAGTTGGTCAGCCTTTGAAGGATCAAAGATTATCCCGGTCGGGTTTTCACCCATGCCCTGGGCGTCTCTTCAGTACGCACTGCGCAACAACGGAGTAGCGGTTGAGGATTTGACCCTTATGCCGGGGCTTGGGCTCATCGATGCGGTGGAGGCCTTTCGTGCCGGACAGGCAGACTTCATTCACCTGCCGGAACCCGCGGCGGAGCAATTGCTTTCAGAAGGTGTAGGCAACCTTACAGTGGCCTTGGGTAAGGTAAACGGCCATATTGCATACAGTTCTTTTGCCGCCACCAACAGTTACCTCAACTCCAGGCCGGACGTGGTTCACCGCTTTGTAACCGGCTATTCGAAGGCATTGTCCTGGCTTTCTGCGGCTACCTCGGAGGACGTTTCAGATCCCGTGGCCCAGTTCTTCCCGGAGACCAATCCAGAGCTCATTACTGGGTCCATAGCCCGTTACAAGGACCAAGGGACGTGGCCGGCCACGCCCTTTCTGGGAAGGCCGGAATACGATGGCTTGCAGGAGATTCTGGTGGCATCTGGAATGGTTAAAGAATGGCAACCATACGAGAAGGTAATTACAACAGCATTTACAGCGGGGTGAGTCAAAACCGGTCGGGAGCAGGCTGCTTAGCACCCACTTTCGATTGGGCCCCAAATAACCTGCTCCCGATGCTCAAGCATAATTACTGTTCCGTAGAACTAGTGTCGGAGGCCTATCCTCTGCTCACCAAGCCCTGAACCGTCTTTATCACCCTGGACGCGTTGGGGACATAGAGGTTCTCCAGCGGACGGCTGTAGGGGACGGGTGTATGGGGGGCAGTTACCCGGGACGGTGGTGCGTCGAGGTAATCGAAGGCTTCTTCTGCAACCCGGGCACAGATGTCCGATGCTAAGCTGCAGACGGGAGTATCTTCGTCAACAACCACCAGGCGGTGGGTGCGGCGGACAGAGTCTATGATCAGGTCGTAGTCGATGGGCGAAACGCTAAGCAGATCAACCACCTCGGCGTTTACGCCTTCCTTGGCCAGTTCTTCGGCCGCCTCGGTACACACCCACGTCATGCGAGAAATTCCCACAAGAGTGATGTCACTGCCGGAACGGACGGTTCGGGCCTTGCCAATGGGTATGGCATAGGGCTCCTCGGGCACTGGGCCCATGTCACCGTAAAGGCCCTTATGTTCAAAGTAGATCACCGGGTCGTCGTCCTGGATAGCCGCAATCAGCAAACCCTTGGCCGTGTATGGGTCTGAGGGCACAACACCTTTCAATCCCGGAATGTGGCTGAAAATGGAGTAGAAGGACTCGGAGTGCTGAGCGGCGCTGCCAAATCCCGCGCCGATTCGAGTCAGCATGGTGAAGGGCACCTTTACCTGGCCACCGAACATATAGCGCATCTTGGCAGCGTTATTCAGCAACTGATCCATGCACACGCCGACAAAATCGACAAACATCAACTCCGCTATGGTCCGCATACCGGTGGAAGCCGCGCCTATGGCAGTTCCAACGAAGGCGGCCTCCGAAAGAGGAGTATCCAGCACCCGCTGGTTGCCGAATTGCTGGATAAGTCCCACGGTGGTGCGAAAGGGACCACCCCAGGCATCCACGATACCCAGATGCTCGCGTCCTGCTCCACCGGCAATCTCTTCACCCATGATAATTACGGTTTCGTCGCGTTCCATTTCCTGGCGCAGGGCCTCGTTAATGGCCTCGCGGTAACGCAACTCCCGTGTGGTGCTGGGAGTCATTGCGGTCGTCATAGTTTTGTTCCTCCCTTTTGGGTGGTACTCATCAGGCGGGTAAAGACTAGACTTCCATATTGGCGCCGCGCCGCATCATGCCAACTGGATAGTCAACGTATACATCGTCATAGATCTCCAGCGGTTCAGGCAAGGGACTCTCGTCGGCAAACTGGATAGCATCTTCCATCAGCTGCCTGGCCTCCTCATCGAGACTATCAAGTTCGGCCAATTCAACCATTTCTCCTGGAACTACCCTTTCCCTGAAAAGCTTCAGCGGGTCCCGCGTACGCCAGTAGTCCTGTTCCTCCTGAGTTCGATAACTGAGGGGATTATCGAACACCGTGTGGCCGTAAAAGCGATAAGTCCGGCACTCCAGAAGGGACGGCCCCTCGCCTGCTCGAGCGCGCCTCACTGCCTCACCGGCAGCTTCAAACACGTCAAAGACATCCATGCCATCCACGTGGATTCCTGGCATGTCGTAACCCGCAGCGCGGTCAGCTACCCTGGCAGTAGACAAGGCGTACTCCACCGGCGTGGATTCGGCGTAACCGTTGTTTTCGCAGCAGAAGATCACGGGCAGCTTCCAGACCGAAGCCAGGTTCATGCATTCATGCAATACACCCTGGTTGGCCCCGCCATCCCCAAAGAAGGCCACGGCTACGCGTCCCAAGCCGCGTAACTTGGAAGTCAACGCAGCTCCCAAGGCCAGTGGGACGCTGGCAGCTACCACGCCATTGGTGCCCAGCATTCCCTTGCTCATATCAGCTATGTGCATCGACCCACCCTTGCCTTTGTTGGGACCGGTAGTCCGACCGAACAACTCGGCCATCATGAGCTTGGGATCGACGCCTTTGGCGATGCAGTGACCGTGACCACGGTGGGTGCTACCAATGTAATCGTCATCACTTAGGTGGGCACATATCCCGGTTGGCACTGCCTCCTGTCCGGCGGATGAATGAACCGAACCGGACATTCCGCGCTGACCGGTTTCGGGGATTCCTCTCTCTTCAAAATGCCGAATGGTTGTCATCGTCTTGTAGAGATAGAGCAGCATGTCTCGGTCGAGTTCCATATATCCTCTCTTACTTAGCCGTGAAGCTCAGATTCAACCACAGGCGAAATTTTCCCCATAGTAGCACGGGGGTAAGGGATGTCAATAGCAAGGGCCGCAGCTAGGAACCAAAGCTAAGCGATACCGGTGCACCTACACTTAACCCCAGGGCTCTTGCGGCATCCCCATCCCGCATTGCAACCTCCAAGTAGCCGTTGCTGCCAAACAGTGCCAACAAGAAAAGGCCGTCGGGTTGGGTCGGAACCTGAGCATTGTCGTCATGGAAGGTTTGACTTAACCCAGAGATGCGGCGGCGGTCAATGCTGACCGTCGGCGTGTGCTCGTTCCCTCCGGCAATGAGCACATCGGCTTCCCGAATGTTGGTGATGAGATTGCCGAAGCGGTCGATGTAGATTACTTCGCCTGACACCCGTCCCATGCTGACCAAGGGCTTCGGCAGAGGAAGGTATACAATGTCTGACACCGAGGGACCCATATCCTCGGGGCGTATTCCGAGGGACAGGTAAGCGGCGGCTGGCGAAAATATGTCCCGACCATGGAAGGTACTGCTAACGGGAGTTAACCGGTATTGGCGATTGGCAAGTTCGTAGGCTTTCAGAGTTGGCGGCAAAGGTACCGTTGGAGAGTATCGCTTAACCGAGGCAGTCGTTTCCAAGTACCCTTTAACTACTTCGCTGAGCAACCCGTTGTCCGGCGCAACGAATTTGGCCTCTGGAGTTTCGAGAACTATGGCCTTGCGGCTGGTGCCAACACCCGGGTCGACCACTGCAACGTGAATGGCACCTTGAGGGAAATAGGAGTGGTTTACTCCCAGGACAAATGAACCTTGCCTGAGACCTTGCGGACCAATTTCATGGGTCAGGTCAACTATGGTGGCATATGGGTTGATGTTGAGAATGACACCTTTCATCACTCCCACAAAAGCGTCAGATAGCCCAAAGTCAGTAGTCAGGACAATTGGGGCAAGCAATGGAGTCGGGCCGGTCATGAGCCCGCCAAATCTTTAAGGAGATCGGTTAACACCCAAACTAGGGCATTAACCGGAAAACAGTCCGACACTGATTATGGAAACTACGATAAAAAGTACGGACAGGGCAATAGTGAACTGGAACAGGGTCTTTTCCAGACCTCTCCTGGTCCGGACTGTGGACTGAGCGCTTCCGAAGAGGCCACTGCCACTTTCCTTTACCTGGCTGAGAATGACAAGCACCAGGACTATTGATACCAATATTTGTGCAATGTTCAGATAGATCAAATTATTCCTCTAAATGACGGCGGCGGGAGTTCTTGCCTGAACAACAGGATAACTCCCTCAAGCTTTACCGGAGTGAAACAGACCTGTGACAGCACCGGTCTGAAGCCAATTTTTACTGGTTTTCCTTAGCAGAATCCAAGGCTGCCAAGACCAATTCCAGCACCAGGTCTGGCTTGGCTTGACCGCGGGTCAGCTTCATCACCTGACCAACTAGGAACTTCGACGCCGTATCCTTGCCACTAAGGTAGTCAGCGACGGCCTTGGGATTCCCAGTCAAGGCTTGAGCCACCGCAGAGTCGACAACCGAAGAGTCGTCTATCTGGCTCAGTCCTTTGGCCTTAACAATTCTACCCGGTTCCTCCCCAGTGGTGAAAGCCTCTTCCAAAACCGCCTTCGCCATGTTACCGCTGAGAGTTCCGGAATCCACCAGGGAAAGCAGTTCTGCCAGGTGTTTGGGCCCGAACTTGACTTCGGGGACCGCCAGATTTTCCAGATTCATCAGGCGACTCAAGTCACCTAACATCCAGTTGCTAACGCTCTTGGCATATGCATTCAGAGACAGGTCAGACTCGGGGCGCAAAGCCAGAGTTTCCTCAAAATAGTCCGCCATGGGTCTAGTTCCGGTCAGTAGTTCAGCGTCATACAGGGGCAACCCATACTGCTCAACGAACCGAGCCTTGCGTTCAACGGCCAGTTCCGGCAAAGCCTGACGGATCTCCTCTATCCACTTCCGGTCAATAACGAGGGGGGGCAGATCGGGGTCAGGGAAATAGCGGTAATCATGAGCATGCTCCTTGCTGCGCTGAGATACCGTCACCCCTCGTTCTTCCACCCAGCCGCGGGTTTCCTGGGTCACGCGCCCACCGTCCTCCAGGACGCGCCGTTGCCGTTCGACTTCGTGATTGAGCGCTTGATACACGGACCGGAAACTGTTCATATTCTTGATTTCGGTACGTGTCCCAAATTCCTGGCTGCCTTCCGGCCTGATGCTGACGTTGGCGTCACATCGAAAATTGCCATCCTGCATATTGCCGGCGGAAACTCCCAAGTGCTGAATTATTGAATGCAGAGTAACAAGGTAAGCGCGAGCTTCCTCCGGTGACCGCATGTCCGGTTCGCTGACTACTTCCATAAGGGGCGAACCGGCCCGGTTGACGTCCACCAGGCTAAAGGAATCGCCAGGCCCATCCGGATGGTGCAACAACTTGGCGGCATCTTCTTCCAGATGCACTCGGGTCACACCTATGGACTTAGTTGTTCCGTCCGCTTCAATCTGCAGCGCACCGTCTTCGGCCAGGGGCAAGTCATACTGAGAAATCTGGTAACCCTTCATCAAGTCCGGGTAGGGATAATTCTTGCGGTCGAACTTGGAATACTCCGGTATTTGGCAACCCAGGGCGAGGCCGGTCATTATGGTGTATTCCACCGCCTTACGGTTTACCACCGGAAGAGACCCGGGCAACCCCAGGCATACGGGGCAAACACGGCTGTTAGCGGGAGCATATTGGTAGTCAGCAGGGCAGCCACAGAACATCTTGCTGCGGGTCTGCAACTGTACGTGGACTTCCAACCCTATTACGGTTTCGTATTTCATGTCATCTATACGAAATAGGCTTCGCTATAAAATTTGGTCGTGTTTCGTCAGGTATTATATCAGGGTTTGGTTTTACTCGACCTGATCCAATCGTCGCACCCAGGGCGAGGGTTCGTTGCGCTATTGCAGGAAAATCGAATGGTTGGCGACGGGTGCTTTTTCACCGTCCTTCTTACCCCAAACCTGGACTGTGTAGACACCACTACCCAATCTACCGACCACCTCAGACAAGTCGGCTGCCACCTCGAAAGAAGCTCCTGAGTCACGCCACAGACTGGCGGTAGTCCAGGGCACTGCCGCCGACTGGGCTATCTCCACCCGTAACGGTGGCGCTGCACTTCTGCCCAATGCCGGCTCAAGAGTGTAAGGGTCGATGCCGTTTCTCCACGCATAACTGACCAACTGGCTGGGATAATACTGCCCAGGTTCAGGGGAAGGCCGAAGGAAGGTAATTGGCCGTTGCCCGTTGCCGTAATGATAGGTGGCATCCAATTGGCCCAATCCCAACGGGCGGGGATATGGGTGGTACCACAGAGCTATTCCGTCTAATTCAAGCCCTTGTTGAAATTCACCCGCCAATCTAAGTGTCCCTTCTGAAACAAATGGAAGGGTGCTGAATCTGATGTGGTTGCTTTCAAACTGTTGCACTACCCAGCACTGCGAGTTCCGGCAAGCTATCCCCAGATTAACCTGTTGGTGCCAAGGGTCCAGGATGGTTGACTTTTCCTCTTGCCGAGCCATGAAGTCCTGATGAATCCGCCCAGAGGCCTCCCGCAAGATTTCAACTCTGTCTCCCTCTGAATCCCTTGTCTCAACCGGCCCGGCGATATTTTGCTTAACTCGACCGACCACGCCGGCCAGGGTATAGCGCATTTCAGGTGTCATACCGTTAACGTCCCAATGCGACCTATAGCCGTAAGTCATCATGCTATCGGCGTGATGCTGGGCTGCCGGGTTGTCGCCTAGAAATCTGGCCGGAAAGTGGCGGTGGCCGGGTAAGCGACTATACTTGGGGTCAACAAGGATAGCGAGGGCTGAGTATGCTGGGAGAGCGATCGGAGCAGAGGGGCCTTTGGGAAGCGGACCGGCTGTACCTGGATCACGTGGGCAAGGACACCTTCTACGGTCTGCTGGCCTCGCAGCGGGGCCGGCTGTTCCGGGACGCGGATTTCGCGGAGTTCTACTGCGCCGACAACGGCCGGGACAGCGTGCCGCCCAGCCTGCTGGCGACGGCCCTGCTGTTGCAGACCCACGACAAGGTCAGCGACGCGGAGGCCAAGGCCCGGGCCGACTTCGACCTCCGGTGGAAAGTGGCCCTGGGGATTGAGGTGGAGGACCGGCCCTTCGCCAAGAGCACGCTGCAGGTGTTCCGGGCCCAGCTGATCCTGCACGACCGGGTGCGGGAGGTATTCGAGTCCAGCCTGCGGCTGGCCCGGGAGTCGGGCTACCTGAAAAAGCGGAGCATGAAGGTGGCGCTGGACACGACCAACATCCTGGGGCGGGGCGCGGTCAAGGACACCTTCAATCTGCTGGCGGACGGGATCGTCAAATTGATGCGGACGCTGGCGGCAGTGGAGAAGTCAGCGTCAAAGAATGGGGCAAGGGCCGGGGATATGAGGGGTACCTGGGTTCCAGTGTGAAGGGCGAGGCCGCCATCGACTGGTCGGACAAGGGGGCGCGGCAGGCGCTGCTGGCTGGGATTGTGGGAGACGCGGACCGGCTCTTGGAATTATCGCGGCTGGCCCAGGGGGAGTTGCCCGAGGACAGCGCTGAGCGGCAGCAGATCGTGGACGCGGCGCAGTTGCTGGGGCAGTTGCTGCTCCAGGACATTGAGCGCAAGAGCGGCGATGGCGACGGCGATGACGGCGTGAGCCTCAAGGACGGGGTGAGTCGGGACCGGATGATGTCGGTGCACGACCCGGAGATGCGCCACGGGCACAAGAGCAGCAGCAAACGGTTTGACGGACACAAGGCGGCGATTGTGGTGGACACCGACACCCAGCTGATCACCGCCGTGGCGGTACTGCCCGGCAACGCTCCGGACAACCTGGGGGCGCTGGAACTGGTGGAACAGAGCGAGGCCAACACCGGTGTACCGGTGCAGGAGGCCATGGGCGACGCCGCCTATGGAGACGGAGCTACCAGGCAGACCTTCGCCGATGTGGGCCGCAAGCTGGTAGCCCGGGTGCCAGGCCGGCCCGACCGGAAGCGCTTTCCCAAGGATGACTTTGTCATCGACCTGGCGGCGGGCAGTTGCACCTGTCCGGCGGGACAGGTCACCCACACCATCGTGCCAGCGGGAAAGCGGACGGATGCCGCGGGGCGGGTCCACCGCTTGCGGGCCTTCCAGTTCGACGGGGCCGAATGTCGAATATGTCCACTGCGGTCCCAGTGCATCGCAGCCAAAGGCAGGAAGGGACGGCGGGTGCTGATCCATCCCCAGGAAGGCATGCTGCAGGAGGCACGGGCGTTGCAGCAGAGCGCCGCCTACGACGAATATCGAGCGCGACGCGTGGCGGTGGAACACCGGTTGGCCCGACTGGTGCAGTTGGGGATTCGCCAGTCCCGCTATTTCGGCAGGGTCAAGACGCGATTCCAGCTGTATCTGGCGGCCACGGTGGCCAACCTGACCCTGGTGGCGGGCAAAATCGAGCTGTCGGACAGTGTCGGCGGTGAGCTTCCGCGCCACCGCGCCGTCCTCAGTGCCGTCCCCAGTGATGTCCAGGCTGTTTCCCACGATGTTGTCGCCCATGCGACCGCCATTTTCGGCGCGGTCCGGCTCGGACAACTATGGTCCAAGATTCTGTTCGCCTCGGCTTTACTGCCGAAATCCCTCTCCCCAACCAGGGCTTTTCGGCCCGGTTTCTAGGGTAAGAGGCGTTACTCGGGCGCGAACACGTTCCGAATTAATTAAATACAGAAATTCCTGTCGAAAAGCTGATAGTTCTTGCCCGGAGATTACCAGCACCGAGCTTGCTGACGTCGAGTCTGGAGAGGCGTTTGCCGTGGACTGCTGGATGGGCTCGTTGGGACTAAGTGGCAAGACGGCATTGAAAGCACGTCCCAAAGAGATTGCGCCGTGCTGTTCGTAGTCTCGCCAGACCGTTACTGCGACAATCTCTACAACAACAGTCACGGAAAATATAATCAGCAGGAATATCAGGATACGGTACATTGTTAGTCAACTGCGTCCTTGGTTATTGACTAATTGCAACATATAGGCGCCAACAATTCTCTGCAGTCGGCGCCTCATGTGGAGAGCTCTAACAGGGACTACATTCTGCGGCTGTCAGCTTATTCCTCGTCCCCATACTGGGCCTTCAGCGATTCCACCACTGCCGGGTCTGCCAGGGTTGTCGTATCACCGAGAGCGCGGCCTTCCGCTACGTCCCTGAGCAGGCGACGCATGATCTTGCCGCTCCTGGTCTTGGGAAGTTCAGCCGCAAAGTAAATATCATCAGGACGGGCCATTGGGCCAATCTTGGTAGCGACGTGGGCCTTAAGTTCATTGATCAATTCGTCCGAAGTCTGAATCTGGTCCTTGATGGTCACAAACGCGACGATCGCCTGGCCCTTAATCTCGTGGGCTTTTCCTATGCAGGCGGCTTCAGCAACCTTGGAATTGTCCACCAAGGCGCTTTCCACTTCCATGGTGCTTATGCGGTGCGCCGACACGTTGATTACATCGTCCACCCGGCCCAGCAGCCAGAAGTACCCGTCTTCGTCCAGCTTGGCGCCGTCGGAGGTGAAGTAAGTACCGGGATATCGTGACCAGTACTGCTCCACAAAACGTTCCGGGTCGCCATAAATCCCGCGCAGCATTGAAGGCCACGGACGTTTGATTGTCAGGTAGCCGCCTCCGCCGGGACCAACGGGGTTGCCGGCTTCATCCAGAATCTCCGCCTCGATGCCGGGGAATGGATGCGTCGCAGAGCCGGGTTTTAGGGTGGTTATGCCGGGCAGGGGCGCAATCAATATCGATCCCGTCTCGGTCTGCCACCAGGTGTCAACAACCGGACAACGGCCGCCGCCAATGTGCTGCCAGTACCAAACCCAAGCCTCCGGGTTTATCGGCTCGCCCACCGAACCCAGCAGCCGGAGGGTGGACATGTCGTGCCGGTTGGGATACTCCTCGCCCCAGCGCATGAAGGTACGTATCGCCGTGGGCGCCGTGTAACAAATAGTACAGCCATATTTTTCGATGATAGCCCAAAAGCGATCACGGTCCGGGTAGTCCGGCGAACCTTCGTACATAACCGAGGTAGCGCCGTTGGCCAACGGGCCATAAACGATGTAACTGTGTCCGGTTACCCACCCGATGTCGGCTGTGCACCAATACACATCGTCTTCTTTGAGGTCAAATATCCACTTGGTAGTGGCATAGGTCCCGGTCAGGTAGCCGCCCGTGGTGTGGACAATTCCCTTGGGCTTTCCGGTGGTTCCGCTGGTGTACAGCATGTAGAGCATGTCCTCGCTGTCCATCGCCTCCGGTTCGCAGGTGAGGGGCTGGTCTTCCACCAGGTCGTGCCACCAGACGTCCCGACCGTCCACCATCTTGTCATCGGCATGGCCGGTACGTCTGACTACCACTACTTTCTCGACCGGGGTGTCGCCTTCCACGGATTCGTCGGCATTCTGTTTGAGCTGGACAATGCCGCCACGGCGGTAACCACCATCGGCGGTAATCATCACCTTGGACTGGGAGTCTTCGAGGCGATCCCGGATGGAGTCAGCGCTGAACCCACCAAAGATAACACTATGGGCGGCGCCGATACGAGCGCAGGCCAACATGGAAATGGGAAGTTCCGGCACCATCGGCAGGTATATGGTTACCCGGTCTCCCTTCTGAACGCCAAGGCTCTTCAGGCCGTTGGCAAACCGGCAGACCTCCCGGTGCAGGTCCCAATAGGTATAGACCTTCCAGTCCCCGGGCTCACCTTCCCAGATTATTGCCGCCTTGTTGCGGCGGGCTGTCTTGAGATGGCGGTCTATGCAGTTATATGAGGCGTTGAGCTTGCCGCCAACAAACCACTTGGCGTTGGGAGGATTCCAGTCAAGGACCTGGTCCCACTCTTGGAACCAGTCCAACTCACCAGCAAATCGTGCCCAGAAGGCCTCAGGATCTTTTCGGGCCTCTTCGTAGACGCCAGGATCCTTTATATTTGCATTTTGAGCAAAGCTTTCGGGAGGCGGAAACGTTCGATCTTCCTGCAGTAGCGTTTCAATGCCGCCAATATTCTCAACCATCTCTCTACCTCTTCAATTTGCTAGGAATAAGCACGGAATAAACTAGAGGAGGGACTTTACGAACTTTGGTAGCCAGATTGGTGCCATTTTAGGTAAAAGGGAAGCCTGTTTGCAAATTGGTATATATTGCCCGGTTTCAGGAAGGACTATTCTGGAGCATTAAGCTCCAGGAGCTTCTCAAAAAGCTTCTGGTTTTGGACCACGTCGCCGTGGGCGCGATGGGCCCTGACACGGGTGGTCGAGATGCCCAATTCCTGGCAGGCGGCTGACAGGCTGTAGCGCAGGCCTGCCGGAGTCCTCATATCCAGTATTCTATGCACGTAGTCGTGATGGTTCTCACCGGATTGGGAATAAACACCGAGCTTGTATCCCTTGTACAGGCCCATAGTATCGATAAAACGCCAGACAGGCAGGTGGTCCACCTCGTCAATTACCCGGGCGGGATAGCGGCCTTCTTCCACCGACCGCCGATGTACCCGCGCCGCCTCCAGCAGAAAGGCCCGGTCGAAACGGATTATATTGTGACCCACCAGGGGAAGTTCGGCCGTACGCTCCACAAACCAGGCAAGGGCTTCGTCAATGGTTAACCCCCGAGATGCCAGGTCCCGGTCAGTGATGCCGGTGAGGCTTACTATCTTCGCAGGCAGCGGACGGTCAATTCGTACTAGAACCGAGTCGGTCGCAGGATTCTCACCGGGCTTTACAACAGAGACACCGATTTCAATAATCAGGTCATCCCAACAATCCAGACCTGTCGTCTCCAGATCCACCACCGCGTAGCCGTTTTCCAGTTTCATATTTCCTTGATGATGCCCAGTGTCTATTGTCTACAGCCACAGTTTACACGATAGCGTAAGCCCCGAAGCTGTTAGACCCGTTATTTACACCCGGCGCAATTCCGGGATTATAATGTTCCTGCTCAACGAGGCTGCCAGTTAGTCCATCCAAACTATTCTTGTTTGACCTTTCTCGGAGGAAGCAATGAGTTCCAGTTCCACAGCAAAACTCCAGGGAAAACGCGTGGGTCTCATAGTCCCATCCACCAACACCGTGATGGAACCTGACCTTTACCGCAATCTTCCGTCCGGCACCACAGTTCACACGTCTCGCATGCTGCTGGAAGGCAGCGTTACCATCGAAGCAGAAGAGCTGATGCTAGATGTTTACCTGCCGGAGTGCGCCCGCCAAATTGGGACACTGCAACCTGACGTGGTGGTTTTTGGCTGCACTTCGGCGGGTGCTCTGAGAGGACCGGCCTACGAGCAGGAACTGGCCGAAGAGATTTCCAAGGCGACCGGGGCACCAACCATAACCATAATGGGGGCGGTAGTGGACGAGTTGCATAGGCTGGGCGCCAAGAGCGTTGCGGTGCTTACTCCTTACTCCGAAGAAATAAACGACACAATCAGGGGCTCGCTGGAAACGACGGGGTTCACCGTTCCCTACATTAATGGCATGGACGTTAAGGGAGCTTTCAACATAGCTGCCGTAACCCCTGAAGAAATTGTGGATTACGTCCAGGAACAGTTGAAAGGGGTAGAGTCGGACTGCCTTTTTGTTTCATGCGCTAACCTTAAGTCCGTGGACGTTTTGAACAACATACGGGAAGCGGCCGGGCGGCCGGTGGTGACCAGCAATCAGGCAGTCCTTGAGGGCGTAAAGCGCACCATTGGGGTAACGGACTAGGAGTCTTATAACACAGGTAGAGTGCCGTAGAGATAGGTTGGCTACAGGGCCAGGGCTAGCGCACTTGGTCTCTCATTGTTGAACATTCTCGAATACTCGTGTGTCAGCGTTTCTTTCATACCTTCCGTGTAGCAATGTTCGCCTAGTCCGCTGACAGCCGTCACTGGACAGCCCGTGTTACCCCCTCCTACCATAGTTTTTGTGATACCGCTTTCTCCCACCATATTCTGGCTACCATGTAGCGTAAGGTCAGTGGGCGGAAATGGTGGGAGAAATTACCATTCTGTCCCCACCCTCTTCAGGACATCTGCCAGAAGAGGATCAATGGGCGGAAATAGCGGGTTAACTCTTATGCCCCCTCCCTTGAGTTGGCCAATCACGCACGGGAGAGCCGGGCCCTCTAAATGCGATTGCCCTGACTACAGAGCAAGGTTTCGTTGACGCCAAGTTAACTGGCTAGCTATAATCGCTCCATTAATATATGAAAGGGTATTAGTTTTTATGGTAAGAACTGGACAACGGTACGTGAGCCCCGGCGGTGCCGAGATGGTCGTCACCAAGGGCGGCGACGGCGACTTCAGCGACGGGGAAACACCTTTGCAACTCAAAGGATCAGAAGCAGCCTTTGAGGGCGTGACAGTGTCGACAGATGCTATAGACATGGCCCTCGGAAAGAGATTCACCAGCCCTGACGGCTCAGTTTCGGTCCTGGTCACCAAGGCCGGCCGCTGCGACCTTCGCTATAACGGCGACGCAATGGAGTTGCAGCAACCCAAGGAATTACCCTCGTCCGACTAACGCCCAACACCATCCTTCGATAGCTTTCCTCACCCCTTCCTCTTGACGACCAGGAAGGGGTTGTGCTTTCACACCGATTTCAAACCGCCTCCTTAATTAGCTCGTATAACAGGGTAATCCGACTAACCGGGGAGACTTAATGAGATTCCCTTGGGCTAACATCGCCATCCTGTTCCTTGGCGGGGTAGAACTCCTCACGGGTTACTTAGCCCTTACTCACGGATCTCCGGGATGGGTCGCCACCCTTCACGTTCACAGGATCCTTGGCTTCGGAATAATAGCCCTGCTGTTCTGGAAAGGACGCAATATCCTTTCCAGATTAATGATTTGGCGGTTTTGGAAAAGGGACTGGGCCCCTTACTCCGTTTCCTTGTTGATGCTGGTTCTACTGATTGCGGCCCTGACGCTGGGGCTAGCCTGGAGCCACGCTGGACCCTTCTATTATTTGGGTATAAGCGGGGTAAGTTGGCACATTTACCTCTCGATTGCCCTCACTCCCATCCTTTTGTGGCACACACTGAGGCATCGCTGGAACTTCCGCACCCGATTCTGGGCCGACCGGAGAATGGTCTTGCGATTGGGTGGCCTGGGTTTAGCTGGACTCGCATTATGGCAACTGGGCGAGCTTGGTAACCGGTTGGCTAGCCTGCCAGGAGCCGACCGCAGATTCACGGGTTCCTACCAAAACGGCGACGAAAGCGGCAACAGCTTCCCTTCAACTTCCTGGTTGAACGATTCACCCGGTCCGGTTGATCCTGCAACGTGGCGCCTGAACGTGACCGGTCTGGTTGATAGACCGCTTGAGCTTGCGCTCTCAGACGATTTGGGAAACGGACAGGAAAGGCAGACGGTACGGGCTACCCTGGACTGCACCGGTGGTTGGCACACCACCCAGGATTGGAACGGCATTCCATTAAAAGTAATCCTGGACCAGGCAGGAATAAGGCCAGAGGCAGCCAGCGTCACGGTCCGGTCGGTAACTGGCTACTTTCGAAAATTCTCACTGGATGAGGCTAAACGCTATCTGCTGGCAACCACGGTGGGAACGGAAGCACTCTCCCACGGCCACGGCTTCCCGGTCCGGTTGGTGGCTCCAGGCAAACGCGGATTCGAATGGGTGAAGTGGGTGGACAGCATTGAGGTCAACGATACCAGCAAGTGGTGGCAACCGCCGCTACCATTAACTTAATACCCTTGCCTTATTAAATAATAAAGGGCGGGTTTGAAACCCGCCAAAACTAATATCTGACGAAGAAACTTCCCGGCAGGTCTACGGCACCAGCATGGCGCGGGTTATTACCGTCTGGCGCTGGTCCCATTCGGCCTGTACAAATGCTTCATTGACCTCGTCCAGCGGGAACTTGTGGGAAACCAACTTATCAAAAGGCAACCGGTCCTGGTTTCGGACCAGGAAAGCCAGCAAGGTGGGCAGCAAGTCAGGCCGATACATCCTCGATCCCAGGATGTTCTTGCCTGAAAGCAGCTTTGAAGGATCTATGGACACTTCCCGCCCCCGGACAATGTCGCCAATCTCCACGAAACTGCCGCCATTGCTCAGCATATCAATGCCTTCCGCCAGCAAGTCTGCCCTGCCCACCAACTCCATAACCACGTCAGCGCCGCGACCGTCGGTCAGTTCCCAAACCCGGCGGATGCGGGTCTCCGGGGTGTTGAACTCTTCGATATTAATGGTGAAGTCGGCCCCAAATTCCTCCGCCAGCTCAAGCCGGTTTTCCAAACGGTCCAGTACAATTACCCGGTCCGCCCCCATATCCTTGGCCATGGCGGTGGCGTTGAGACCCAGACCGCCGGCCCCCTGAATAACCACGTATTGTCCCTCGTGGGCACCGGCCCGCATCAGACCCGTCGTGACGGTGCCCATGGCGCAATTTACCGGACCCAGCAAGTCGTCCGGCAATTCGTCTGGGACACGGAAGAAGGGGTGACGGGGCGGCAGGTAAAGAAAGTCGGCGTAGGTGCCAGTAAAGTAAGGATAAATCCCGGCAGTGGGATAGGCCCGATTGGCACACCAATTTGTGTCTCCCCTGAGGCAAAGGTGGCAACGGTAGCACGGGAAAACGGCGGAATAAACTATCCGGTCACCCTCTTCAATCGGCGTTCCCAAGGTATCGGTGGAGACTCCCTCCCCGAGAACTTCAACCACTCCGGTACCCTCGTGGCCCATCACCCGGCCGCTGGGCGGCAATGGCATATGCTCCTGGGTCTGGTCCCCTCGCCAGGTGTGAAGATCAGACCCACAGATGCCGGCCTGGGTCATGCGCAACAAAGTGGCACCTGGTTCGGGTTCAGGAACGTCGTACTCCTCAATCTCAAAGGGCTTACCGTATTCCTTGACCACCACAATTCGGCCTTTCATAAAGCACCTCGCCTTTTCAAGATTTATTAACGTCGAGAGCACAACTGGTGTGTCAGGCTGACGCCGCCCGTTCAGGAGTTCGTGCTTCGGTCACCCCGATCATGCTGTCCCGGGTTACCAATTCTGCCAGTTCAGCTTCTCTCATGCCTTCAGTTCCTACTGGACGGCGGGGTAATACGAGGTAACGCAGATCGGCGGTACTGTCCAACACTCTTACTTCGATCTCGTCAGAGAGTTCCAGTCCAAACTCCCGAATGACCCCCCGGGGATCCACTACGGCCCGCGACCGGTATGCCAGGCTCTTGTACCAGTCCGGGGGGCGTCCCAGCAGGTTTCGGGGATAACAGGAACACAGGGTGCAAACCACCAAGTTGTGGATCTTATCAGTATTCTCCACCACTTCCACCTTGGGCGTGGTCGACGGGAGTCTGTATCCAAGCTCCGCCAGAGCGGCTTCCGGGTCAGATAGCAGGCGCGCCTTGAACTCCTGGTCTACCCAGGCCCGGGCTACTACTCTGGCGCCGTCTGCCGGGGAACGGGCTTCTACCCGGTCGACCATTTCCTGAATTTCATCCGGGGAACAGATACCTTTTTCCACTAGCAGTGCCTCTATCGCTTTGGCCCGACGAGCGTAATAGCCCAGTTCCTCGTCGTGGGCCATTCCCGGATGTTCCGAGTGATCGTGCCCCTGGTGGTCGTTGCTATCGTGCTCGGTTGCCGCATCGCTCATGTCTTCCTCCTGGCTGACCGTTCTGTTTAAGAGGATTTAGGGACCAGCCAATGCTGGTAAATATCCACAAGGATCTTGTCACCCGGTGGACCATTATAGGTCGGCCAAACCTGCGACTGCGAGAACTCTACCCGGTAAAGGGGTTGATGTGGCTGACCCGTTCCCCCGTAAGCCAGGGATTCCGGGTTAGGGAAAATACCGCAGAGAGCCTCTACGCGCCCCGAATGTCCCTGGATATAGGTCGGTGTGCGGAAATGGCCACCGGGATTATCGACTCTTACAGTTACCTGGTCACCCCGGCTGAACTGGGGGGACTCACTGACTGGCTGATTGTCGGAAGTGGTCATTGGGTCCCTACCCTTCAATCTCGGCAAATCTCTGGTCCAGTTCCCCCTTGGAGAGGACGCCTTTTTCGATGAGCAGAATCTCCAGGGCCGCAGTCCAGCGTTCGTAGTAAGAGCAAGCTTCGTAGGTCTCGGGGTCGAGGCTCTCGATAGCTCGACGCATCTCGTCAGTTCGACGAAGGCCCTTTTCGCTGAGAACGTTGTGCATGGCGTCGACCCGGCGCTCCCAATCCGAGAGAGCATGCTCTTCCCGGTTGATGAGTTCGTCGGTCTCCCAACCGCCCCGGTCGTGCACTTGCGGCATGGCTTCCTCCGTGCTTACTAGGTTGGGTCCCATGATAAAAGGAGGCTTGTTCTGTTACAAGAAGAGCTGAAATGGACGCGCTGAGAATAGCGCTACGCCCACATCTCAGCTACATCAATTACCCGCATGAACTTCACGTTGGGAAAGGTCCTGATGTGGTTGATCAATCGCTCCAACATAAGCAGGCGGCCCGGCCGGCCTATGTACTGAGGGTGCATAGTTAGATTGAAGGACCTTCCATATCGGTATAGGCCCTCAAATTCTGCCGCCCATGCACCGAATACTTCATCCGGATTTCGCATTGGCCCAAGCCGGTTGGCGGCCGGTGCATAGACAAAATTGGGCGCGTCATCCAGCAGCCAGTGGATGGGTACCTCGACCAGCCTCTTATCCGGTTCATCAGCATTCAATACGTACGGGGCATCGTCACCCATGAGGCTGCTATCGTATGTGAAGTCATGAGCAGCCAGCAGGTCCACAGATATCTCACTAAGCTCCCAACTCGGTGAGCGGTAGCCTTTAGGGGCCTCACCGGTGATACCGGCTAAAATATCGATTCCTTTACCCAGAATCTCCTTTTCCTTTTCCGGTTCGAGGTACCCCGGGGGCTCGTGCATGTAGCCGTGATGCCCCACCTCGTGTCCCCTTCTTGCAATGTCTTCCACCAGGGACACATGAGTTTCGGCAACATAGCCCGGAACGTAGAAACTGGCCTTGATGTCATGCTCATCCAGGAGGTCAAGGATTCTGGGAGTTGCGACGGAAGGACCGTACTCGGCCATGGACATCAGGCTGGGGAATCGAGCAAAGTTGGGGTCGCGCCAC
This sequence comes from Dehalococcoidia bacterium, assembly GCA_965215975.1. Classification (GTDB taxonomy): domain Bacteria; phylum Chloroflexota; class Dehalococcoidia; order Lucifugimonadales; family UBA3495; genus Bin22. The sequence continues at coordinate 3,746,572 of OZ244136.1, forward strand.
AACCAGGACGAAACGCCGTCAACATCGAAGGTGAGCATTGCAACGCATTGGGTGCTGCCGGGCCAGATTCCTGCCATGGCGACACCTCCGGAGGAAAATCTGGATAAATGCCATGAAGCCTCCTAGCCTGTGGGCGCCGGAATAACGTCAAACCCGGTGTAGGGGCGAAGGACTTCGGGAATCACTATCGAACCATCGGGCTGTTGATTGTTCTCGAGAATAGCAATGATTACGCGGGGCAGGGCTAAACCGGAGCCATTCAGGGTATGAACGAACTCGGGACGCGCCCCGGCCGCCGGGCGGTGCCGAATGTTCGCCCGACGCGCCTGGAAATCGGTGCAGTTGGAGCAGGAACTAGCTTCCAGCCATTCTTCACACCCGGCGGACCAGATTTCGATGTCAAAAGTCTTGGCCGAAGGGAATGAAATGTCCCCGGTGCAAAGTTGCAAGACCCGGTATGCCAGACCCAGCCGCTGGCATACGTCCTCGGCATCAGCCAGCAGCCTGTCCAGTTCTTCGTCGGAAGTGGACGGGTCCACGAACTTGTACATTTCTACCTTGTTGAACTGGTGCACACGCTTGATGCCTCGGGTGTCCCGGCCAGCCGCCGCCTTCTCCCGGCGGAAGCATGGAGTCTGGGCAACATAGTACCTGGGAAGGGAGTCGGGCGGCAGAATTTCGTCCCGGTACAAATTGGTGATGGGGACCTCCGCCGTGGGTATCAGCCACAAATCATCTTCCTCGTCCCTATAGAGGTTGTCAGCGAACTTTGGAAGATTCCCGGAGCCTTCCATGACTTCCCGACGAACCAGAATGGGCAACATGAGTTCTGTATAACCATGCTCGTTGCTGTGCAGATCCAGCATCCAGGAAATGGTAGCCCGTTCCAGCTTGGCGCCATAGCCTGACATGGTATAGAAGCGACTGCCGGAAAGCTTTACCCCCCGTTGAAAATCTATAATGCCCAACTCTTCTGCCAGGTCCCAGTGAGGCTTTGCGGGAAAGTCCAGAGATTTGGGTTCACCCCATTGGCGAACCACTATGTTCTCGTCCTCACTCAAGCCCTTGGGGACGTCAGAACGGGGCAGGTTAGGTAATTCCAATAGAATTGAATTAATACGCTCTTCCAGGCCCTTGGTTTCCTGTTCGAGCGCGTCGATTTCCTGTCCCACTTCTCGCATTTCCCTGACTACAACTTCCGGCGCATCCTGCCCTTGCGACCGGAGTTGACCGATAGCACGGCTGGCCTGGTTCCTCCGGGCCCGCAACTCGTCTCCCTGGCTGATCGCATGTCGACGACGGGCGTCAAGGGCCAACAACTCTTCCAGCGGCCCCTCTTCGCCCCGAGAAACCAGGGCTTGACGTACAAATTCGGGATCGCGGCGTATTAGTTCAATGGATAGCATGTTTTAATCTTTACTTACTTTCTTATATGGGATGTGCCGTGGTATTACTTGAGCGGCAGAGAAGCCCTTGTAACCGGCAGAATTATGACAATTGCGGACAGGCATCTCGGAACAAATGGCCTATCGTCTTCGACTTTCATCTGGCAATTCCGCTAAGGTTCGCTTTCCTCGTGCAAATCTGACGAGCTACTGCCTTCCCGGCGGCTCCGCATCTGCGGGAATAGCAACACGTCCCGGATGCTGGCCTGACCGGTTAGCAGCATTACCAGTCGGTCAACACCTACGCCCAGGCCTCCTGTAGGTGGCATGCCATATTCCAGAGCGGTTAGATAATCCTCGTCGAGCCGATCCACTTCCTCATCATCATAACGTTCCCGGATCGATTCCTGCCCCTCAAAACGCTCTCTTTGGACTGCGGGATCGTTGAGCTCAGTGTAGGCGTTAGCGATTTCCATTCCTGCGGCAAAGGCTTCAAACCGCTCGACGTCGCCGGGCGCACCTGGTTTGGCCTTGGCTAGGGGAGACATATCTTCCGGGTAATCCAGCAAGAAAGTGGGTTGTATCAGGTTGGGCTCTACAAAGGTAGAGACCAGCTTGTCTATCAAACGGCCTCGACTCTCCCTGATCCCCACGTCGATGCCCAATTGGGCAACCTTCATCACCAGAGACTCGTCGTCCGGAAACTCATCAATGTCCACGCCGCTGCGGCGGTACAATTCTTCCTTGAGCTGCAGGCGTGGCCAGGGCGGTGTGAAATCTATGATGTCCTCGCCATACGGTATGGCCATGGTGCCTCGGGCATCCATGGCCGCAGTGGACATCATTCCTTCCACCATATCCATAACATCATTGTAGTCGGCGTAGGCTTCGTAGCTTTCCAAGAGAGTGAACTCCGGGTTGTGGTCCTGGTCAATACCTTCGTTTCGGAACACTCTGCCGATCTCGTACACCTTGTCGAACCCGCCTACAATCAAGCGCTTGAGGTAAAGTTCGGTGGCGATGCGGAGGTACAGACGCTGATTCAGCGCGTTGTGGTGAGTGTCGAAAGGACGGGCATGGGCGCCGGCCGCCACCGGCACCAGGATGGGGGTTTCAACTTCAAGGAAGCCGCGGCCGTCAAGGTAGCGGCGAATGCTGTTGATTACCCGGCTCCGTTGAGTGAAAGCCGTCATTACCTCCGGGTCGGCAATCAGGTCAAGGTACCTTTGCCGGTACCTTGTTTCCACATCCCGCAGACCGTGAAACTTCTCTGGCAACGGCCTCATGCCTTTGGAAAGAACGGTTACCTGGCCAGCTTCTAAGGTAACTTCGCCGGTCCGGGTTCGGAGCATTTTCCCGGTAACTCCGATAAAGTCCCCCAAGTCCAGGTCTTTCAGCAGTTCATACTCGTCTCCCAGCACATTTTGGCGGAACATTACCTGGACGTTTCCCGAGCCGTCCCGCAAATCCAGGAATGCCGCCCGTCCCATAACCCGCATGGAGACAATGCGGCCGGCCAGGGAATGCCCGGGGGCGGGAGGCGCGTCCTCCCCTGGTTCCGGTCCCACTTCTGACTCCCACGCTTCATACGCGGCTACTGCGGTCGCCGTGTCGGCTGACCTACGGTAACGGGGCGGGTAAGGGTCAATGCCCCGCTCCCGCAGCCTATTCAGTTTGGCAACACGACTGCCAATAAGGCCGTCTTCTCTTTCTTGCATAGTCATCAGTTTACAGCCTCGGCTAAGGGAATTGAAGCCTGATAGGCACCTGAAAGGCAATAGAAGCCGATCCTCTCGCATCCACTGAAATGTTTCCAAAAAGTTACGAAAGGACGAAATTCTACGAATTAGTTAACACACTGGAAAAACTATGTTTACACTCAGGCAATAATCGACTCTGTATTGAGGAATAGAATTCATTCAGCAAATTTAAGGAGGCGTAGTGGGCCATGAAGCTTGCTAAAGAGTGGAAATTCGGACTCAAAGAAACCTCATTGCGGCGGTTCTTGCCCTATGTGCTAGCCGGCTTGCTGGCAGCGGCTATCATGGTCGGCTGGAACGTCGCTTTCGCTCAGGGTGATCCTCCCCTGCAGGAGGTGGAAGACCAGGCAACGCACTTGGGCAACCTGACCACCATGGTCGCAGCCTTCCTGGTGTTCTTCATGCAGGCCGGTTTCGCATTTCTGGGCGCAGGCCTGATCCGGTCCAAGAGCACGGTCAACTATATGACCAAGAGCTTTATGGACTTTGCCATTGCATCCCTGTCCTTCTGGGCCTTCGGCTTCGCCATCATGATGGGAAGTTCCGTCGCAGGCATCGCCGGAACGGACAATTTCTTCCTGCTATCCGGCGGGAGCGATTGGCAAGTGTATGTGGACTGGATGTTCCAAATGGTGTTTGCTGGAACTGCCGCCACCATCGTGGCCGGCGCTGTAGCAGAGCGTACCAAGACCCAGGCCTATTTCGCCTACAGCTTCCTTATAGGCGCCATCATTTACCCGCTCTACGGTCACTGGGTTTGGAATGGCGAAGGCTGGCTGGCCATCCTCGGCGCTGCCGACTATGCGGGTTCCGGCGTAGTGCACGCTGTGGGCGGCTTTGTGGCGCTGGCAGGCGCAGCAGTAGTTGGTCCCAGGACCGGAAAGTACAATGCCGACGGTTCGGCCAACCAACTGTTCGGCCACAATGTACCCTACGTGATCATCGGCACCTTTATCCTGTTCTTCGGCTGGTTCGGATTCAACATCAACAGCGGCGCATCCATCGGTCTGAATGCCATCAACACGTTGCTGGCCGGTGCTACGGGCTCAGTGGTCGCCCTCTACATCCAGCTGATTCGTACTGGCAAGACTGACATCCTGATGGCTTGTAACGGCGCTCTGGCCGGACTGGTCGGCATCACCGCCCCGGTAGCCTATGTTGACCCTTGGGCCGCGGTGGTAATCGGCGCCCTGGCAGCGCCCATCATGATGATCTCGGTTACGGTAATAGAGAAGGTCCTGAAAATTGACGACCCGGTGGGAGCAGTATCTGTCCACGGTGTTTGCGGATTGTGGGGCCTGCTGGCAGTGGCCATTTTCGCCAGTGGCAACAACGACGTCACCGGACTGATAGGAGGAGACGCCAGTCTGCTTGTGCCCCAGCTTGTCAGCATGGCCGTTGTGCTTGTCTGGGCTCTGGGCACCGGTTTCCTGATGTTCTTCTTGCTCAAGTTCACCATGGGAGTGCGAGTGACGGAGGAGGAAGAGATGGCAGGGGTGGATGCTTCGGAGCACGGCATGGAAGCCTATCACCTTGTCTAGGGAGCGGGTATAAGCCAGTAAGACTCCCTTACGCTAAAGGAGCACATAGGGCCAGTGGGGCACACCTCACTGGCCCTTCTAATTGGCCGGGACTCTGGCCGCTACAAATTGCCACTGCTTACGCAGGCTAACCGGATCCTCAGCCGAACAATAACAGTCCAGGAACTGCCCCAGCCCCAGGGACCAAGCCAAAGCTACAGCATGGCAACAGCGCCCTGATCCCATTCCGCACTGACCCGGACTCATCATTCGGTGAAGAACGGGGAAGATCCTGCTTAACAGCCTGAACTTTGTCGCAAAATTGAGCTTTACCCCGCTCGAAAACTGCTTCAGTGGTTTACACAAAGTTTACTTTTGCGATATTTCCGCGAAACAACTGGGCCGCAGAATACCTTCATAAGCTAAAATGCAGGAGACAAGAACGATGGAAGCCATTTTCGCAGGTGCCGCCTTTATCAGTCTGTTCAGCCTCTGGGTCGTAGTCCCTAAGTTGTTGATGAAGAAATAAGCGCTTTCGAAGCCCTTTGTTCTTGCATCTCAGAGGGCATACTAATCCAGGGAAGTCTTGGGTCGGTAGGTGTGGACAAAGCCCGAGAAGAGGTAAGGTAAACCAATATCCTGGGCTCCTGGTTAACGAGCTGTTGAAACGAGAAAAGCCGGGGAGCGATATGCTCCCCGGTTTTGCTTGTCTCGAATCAGCCGGCGATCTCAAATATCCGGGTTACGCCGAAAGCCTCGCCAGTTTACAGAAAGTTTACACGGGCGATATTTCCGCGAAACACCCGGCCACCAAAATACTCTCATACACTAATTCGAGGGAGTTAAACCATGGAAGCCATTTTCGCAGGTGCCGCCTTCATAACTCTGTTCAGCCTGTGGGTTGTGGTCCCCAAGTTGTTGCTCAAAAAATAGCTCGACCAGCAGTCTTCTGTTTCCTCCGGCATTCCCTGCTAACACTACCGACAGAATCATCTTATGCGCGCAAGTATCGGGACGATAAAAAAGCACTATGTCCCCTGGTTTGTAACATAAAGTTAACAAGTTGGTAAACCGTTCGTAACATTACGGCGGCACACTCCATGCCATAATTCAATGGCGAGGAGCGAAAGGGAAGCTGGAGATTATGCGCGCCGGAGTTGCATTCGTTGGAATGTTTAGCATATGGGTATTGCTTCCTAAGCTGTTCCTGAAGAAATAGCCGGGTAGACCAGCCGGCCCAGGCGTCGAGAACCAGTTCCAAACACTATTCTGCATAAGAGTCCATGCTTCGAGCATTTGCCTGGAGTATGGGCTGTTTCTATGAAAGGGCTAAATCAATAGGGGACTCGACGCAGACTAAAGACTGGAATTCATTCAAAGGCTACTGACTTAACCGCTCACCTGGCCCAAAAAGGGGATGGCAAAGTATGAATAGTGGAGACACCGCTTGGATTCTGGCTTCTTCGGCCCTGGTCCTGCTTATGACCCCGGGCCTGGCTTTCTTCTACGGTGGTCTGGTTCGTCGAAAGAACGTGACGGCCACCATCATGCACAGCCTGATGTGCATGGGCCTGGTAGGTGTTGTTTGGGTCCTGTGGGGCTACAGCCTGGCCTTTAGCGGAGACCTTGGCGGCCTTGGGATAGTTGGTGACCTGCAATGGTTTGGCCTGGCCGGCGTGAGCGCAGACGAGCCTGGCCCCTACGCCGACAACATTACCCACCAGACATTCATGATCTTCCAGGGAATGTTCGCCATCATTACACCGGCCCTCATTACCGGTGGATTCGCCGAGAGGATGAAGTTTAGCGCCTTTATAATTTTCACGGTCCTCTGGGTAACCGTCGTTTATGCCCCGGTTACCCACTGGGTATGGGGAGGCGGCTGGCTGGGGAATCTTGGCGCACTTGATTTCGCCGGTGGCACCGTCGTCCACATCAACTCCGGTATTGCCGCTTTGGCGGCCGCCTTGATCATTGGCAAGAGGATCGGCTTTGGGGAACAACCACTGCCGCAACATAACGTGCCGATGATTGTCCTCGGCGCGGGACTGCTCTGGTTCGGCTGGTTTGGTTTTAATGCCGGCAGCGCCCTTGCCGCCGACGGTGTTGCGGTCAATGCCTTTGTTGTGACCAACACAGCAGCAGCAGGTGGATTGGTGTCCTGGGTGGCCATGTCCTGGATTTTTGGAAAGAGGCCAAGCATTATCGGAGCCGCTTCAGGCGCAGTGGCGGGATTGGTGGCAATTACTCCGGCAGCCGGATTCGTCGGCGCAATGCCTGCAATAATTATTGGCCTCGTCGCCGGCGCCATCTGTTATGGAGCTATTGAGTTGCTGCTTAAGCTAAAGGTTGACGACGCCCTTGCAGTGTGGGGTGTCCACGGCATGGGCGGCACTTGGGGCGCATTGGCCACCGGTCTGTTCGTAGGAATCGGTTATAGCGCACTTCCCGACGGAGTAGGCCGCGGGGAGCAGGTGTTGATTCAGTTGGTAGGAATTGTGGGAACTGCGATTTGGTCTTTTGTCGCCACTAGCATAATTCTCCTGGCCCTGAAATACACCATTGGGCTACGGGTAGACAGCAATAGCGAGCAGCTTGGCCTCGACCTTACCGAGCACGGGGAAGGCGCCTATACTCCTTAGTTGCGCAGGCACCTGTCAGGCTTAACGCACGATATCAGAAAAGAGGTCAAGGGGATTTCCACAACTTAAACTGGAAAAAAACTAGGATAGTGAGGTAAAAATCATGAGTTACAAAGCAGAATACATATGGATCGACGGCCAACAGCCCACGGCGAAGCTGCGATCCAAGGCCAAGATCGTGCCTGACGGAGAAGACCCCCCTGTTTGGGGCTTTGACGGTTCCAGCACCAATCAAGCCCCCGGCGAGAACTCTGACTGCGTACTGAATCCGGTTCTGGTAGTACCCGACCCGATAAGGCGCGGAAATAACAAGCTGGTTATGTGCGAAGTCCTCTTGACCGACATGACCCCGCACCCATCCAACTCTCGGGCGGCCTGTGCTGCGGCAGCGGAAAAGTATGCCTCCCTGGACTTCTGGTTTGGTATCGAACAGGAGTACACCTTCTTTGACGGCATTAAGCCACTGGGTTGGCCGGCCAACGGGTTCCCGGCTCCTCAGGGTGGCTATTACTGCGGAGTCGGCTCCGACGAGGTCTTCGGGCGCCCGGTGGTTGAACAGCACATGGATGCCTGCCTGTTCGCCGGCCTCGCCTTCTCCGGCATCAACGGCGAGGTAATGCCGGCCCAGTGGGAATTCCAGATAGGCCCCATCGGTTCGCCTGCAGCGGCCGACCACCTTTGGCTGGCGCGCTGGCTGCTCTATCGCATCGGTGAAGACGTTGAAACCGTAGACGGCCGCAAGGGCATCAGCGCAACTCTTGATCCCAAGCCGGTCAAGGGCGACTGGAATGGCGCCGGAGCCCACACCAACTTCTCCACTAACCAGATGCGGGATAGCTACGAACCCTGCGTTGCGGCCGCCGAAGCCCTGCAAACCCGTCACGATCTGCACATCGCCAACTACGGTCACCGGATTGAGGAGAGGCTGACCGGCCTCCACGAGACCTGCTCCTACCGGGAATTCAGGTACGGCGTTTCCGACCGGGGAGCCTCGGTCCGAATACCTTGGCAGGTTGCCCGGGACGGCAAAGGATACATCGAAGATCGCCGACCCAATGCCAATTGTGATCCTTACACCGTCACCCGGTTGATTATTGAGACCGTGGGTGGCGCCACGCAGGGGTAACCGGCAAACCTGACCGCAATTGGAACGCCGTCCCCTGTGGGGCGGCGTTGCCATTTCAGTCAGTCGCCTGTGGGGAGTGTAATACTATTCCCAGCGGAAAAAGTCGGAACAAACTAGGGGCCCCGTACTCGAAACACCCAGCTAAGAATTGCCCGGGGAGATTGACATGATGGATGCCCAAACCGCCGAGCAGGAATATGTTCTGCGTACTGCCAGGGACAACGACGTGAAGTTTGTGCGCCTCTGGTTTACCGACATTCTCGGCAACCTGAAGGGATTTGCAATTAACGTGGATGACCTGGAGGAAGCCATAGAAAGAGGCGTTGGCTTTGACGGTTCTGCCATTGAGGGATTTGCCCGGGCTGTAGACGATTCATATCGGATCGACGAAAGTGATATGCGGGCCTATCCCGATGCCACTACCTTTGCCGTGCTGCCCTGGAGGCCCAGACAAAACGCTGTTGCGAGGATGTTTTGCGATATTTACTCTCCCAGCGGCGACCATTTTATGGGAGACCCTCGGCTGGCCTTGAAGCGCAACCTGGAGCGGCTGGCAAGAATGGGTTACACCTATTACGTGGGACCTGAACTGGAGTTCTTTTACCTGGAGAAACCGGAAAGAGACGCATCTGCCAAGTTGAAGCCACCTCAGCCGCTGGACCAGGACGGATACTTCGACCAGCTTTCCAGTAATCCTACTGCCGACCTTCGTAGGGACACGGTGCTCAACCTCTCGGACATGGGGATTCCGGTCAAGTATTCCCATCACGAGGGTGCCCACAGCCAGCACGAAATAGACCTGCAATATACTGACGCGCTGACCATGGCCGACAGCGTGATAACCGCGAAACTGGCCATCAAGGAACTGGCCCAGCTGCGCGGCTTCCATGCATCTTTCATGCCCAAGCCTTTTACCGGCCACAACGGCTCAGGGATGCACACTCACCAGTCTCTGTTCAAGGGAGACATTAACGCGTTCTATGACCCGGAGGATGAATACAAACTGTCCGTCATTGCCAAGCGATTCATAGCGGGCCTGATTCGGCACGCACGCGAAATTACCCTGGTCACCAACCAATGGATCAACTCATACAAGCGCCTGGTTCCGGGCTATGAAGCCCCCGTATATATTTCGTGGGCCCACGGCCGTTCGGATCTGGTGCGCGTGCCTTCCTACAAGCCCGGCTACGAAAATTCCGTCAGGATCGAGTACCGGGCGCCCGACCCCGCTTGTAATCCTTACTTGGCCTTCAGCGTCATGCTGGCCGCGGGAATGAAGGGAATAGAAGAGGAATACCCGGAAGTGCCGGCCATGGAAGGGAATGTCTACGCCATGACGCCTGAGGAATCGGCAGCCCAGGGCATAAGACTGCTTCCGGGAAGCCTGGGAGAGGCGATTGCCCTGGCGGAGGAAAGCAGCCTGTTGAGGGAAGCCCTAGGCGACCATATTCTTGAGAGCTTCATCCGCAACAAAAGGCTGGAATGGCAAAGGTACCGGGCAACTGTTACCGACTACGAAATTGAGCGATATCTGCCGATCCTTTAGACATCCTGTATATTAGTAGGGGGGCTGAACAGCCCTCCTCGGCACTTTCCAGCTACCCGCTCTTTGCCCACTTCGTTGCTCTAGCCTGACGGCATACTTTGGTTACCCAGCGGGACTGTAGTCCCCAGGCGGCATGACTCATAGGCAGCAACAACCAACTTCAGGTCTCGCAACCCTTCTTTACCTGAAGTCTCCGACTCCCGCCCTTCTAGTATGCTTTGCTTGAATTCCCGGACCATTGACGGCAATCCACGATTGTCCGGCAAGAACTGCCAGGCACCCCCAGAGTTTCCTTGTTCCAGGTCCAGGCGCCCGCTGCCCACTTCAAAGTGGATACGTCCTTTCGTCCCTGAAACAGTAACGGTAGGGGGTACAACCTTCCCCGCCGTCCAGGCATGGTTAATCAACCCGACGGCTCCTGAGGCCCATCGCAACATCATTACGACGCCGTCCTCTCCTTCGTGTCCCACCATTGCCATGGACAATTGGGCAGCGAAAACCGTTTCAGGTTCGCCCATCAGGTACCGCATGAAGTGAACCTTGTGGATTCCCCCGTCAATAAAGACACCGCCGCCATTGAGAGACTGCTGACTACGCCACCCACCGGGATTGAAGGGGAATTCTTCCTGGAACTGGACCAGCCTTACGTCACCCAGTCCTCCACCTGCTACCAACTCCCGGCACCGTCTAACCTGGGCCAAATAGCGGACGTTTTCGGCAACCATAAGTGTTACTCTTGCAGCCTCAGCCGCCCGTACAATTGCCAGACCTTCTTCCAGGTCGTTAGCAATAGGTTTCTCTACAAGTATGTGCTTGCCGTGCCGAATCCCAAGCTCTGAGTGTTCCCGGTGAAGGTGGGGGGGGGGGGGGGGGGGTACAGACATAGTGGGCATCCACCCGCGCATCCATTGCCGCTTCTGCGTAACTGCCAAAGAAGCCCTTTCCATTGAATCGTTGACAATATTCCTCTGCCCGGTCGGAGTCCCTGCTGGCAAAGTAAAGATCAATTTCACCGGCCAGCGATTGAACGCTGCTGGCGAAGTCAGCAGCGTAATTGCCGCAACCGATTACACAGAGAGCAAGCTTAGAAAGATTCATGGTGCAAGTTTGGGAAGGCCGCGAGTCAACCTCGAGCGAAGGCTACCGGTCTTCGGTGCTCTCCAAGGAGAGTCGATATTCGGCCTCCACTCTCGTCGCCGGAGCCATGGCGGTAATGGCCACCACAGTCCTGTCCAGCCCGTCGTAGGGCTGGACAGTTAACTCGCCTTGCCACATCCCGGCAGAAGTTAACTGTAAGGGCACCCGAATAACCTGGTTGGTGTCCCCTTTTTGGATTACCTGGACTGCGAACTCCTGTGGCACCCGGTTGTCAATGAAGACAAAGCCATCATGGCTCCAGCCACGGTCGTCCGAAGAAATGCCATTCCCTGATATCTCAAGACCTTTCAGGCACATTCCCATGTCATTCAACGCATCGTCAGTCACATATTGAAAACGCACCAGAATAACCCGACCGGAGTATTTTGACAGATCAACGGCTTCGGTCTGCCAACCCTTGCTGGCGCCGGTGTAACCCGGCCCAAAGGCAACTCCGATGGGGTTGGCTGCCGAGGTCAGAGGAGTGTCAAGTATGTCCCAGTGGCCACCGCCGTCCTCGGAAACCTGTAGGTACACGTAGTCCCATTCTTCTTCAATGCTGTACCAGACGTCATACTTGAGCATCGCGCGCTCAGTCCCTGTCAGGTCCACTTCGCGAGTGAGGCTTGAGGTTATCGAGTCTCCAACATTGCTCCACCAACAGCCCGGTTGGGATACTTCTACGGGAAGCAAACTGTTGTGACCAATCCCATCAAACTTCACTGTTATCGAACTTTCCCTGAGTTTGGAACCCATCTCAACATAGTGGGTGCCGTATTGGGCCAGGCCCCTTTCTATTTGGCCCGGCTGGTTCACGGTCCTGCTTTTTTGGGCCTGCACCTCCAGGCCGGAATAACCGAATGGCCCCACATCCTCGTCAAGGAAATTAGCTGCCACCCAGTCCTGCAGGACAGCATGAAAGTCCTTGTCGTAGCCGGTGTCGGCAAGGTACTTATCGATACCGGCAATATTGTCACTTTGCTCAGTCATGATTTCCCGTAGTGACTCCCCATTAAGGCCACTGTAGTGCTCATACAAATAATGCATGAACAATGACGCCCCGCCATAGTGGGCCCCTATGGCGGCATCATCCAGGGGCCAATGCACCAGCGGTATGTACGGTCGTTGCAGGTACCGATTGATGCTGTCCTGGGGATAACCGGCAACCGTTACCGACAGTTCCGCAAGGCCCTCGCTGACCCAGGTGTCTTCCGAGGGGTCGTGATTCCAGAGAACGGCATGGTTCAGTTCATGGGCCAGCACACTGTAGTAGTATGGTGAGCCGATCCTCAAGTAGGAAATGTTTATGTAAATCATTTCCCGCTGGTTGCTGTGAGGACGGATAGCGGAAGGATACTCGTCCGTGGAACTGAAGTACCCTCCAGCACCTTTTATGTCGCCATGGACAATGGTCAAATGGGGGTCATTATCCACCCCTGGCGTCCACTCTGTTCCAAAATAGTCGGTAACCCTAGGATATATTACTTCCTCGAATTCTATCGCGGCCCTTTGTATATCGTCCTTTTCCACCTGGAAGCCATCTTCAACGTACCAATACGCATGAGGCGACACGTGCCTCAATTCAAAACTTGACTGGTATTTTTCCAGGCCGTCCAGATCTACCAGGTAGAAGTCGTCCACTCGCCCAATTTGGTAAGTTAGCTGCTCACCAACTATCACTCTCTCAACCTCAGAATGACCCGGCGGAAGCAAAAGTTCATATGCCAATCTGAAGAGGTCTCTATCAGGCGCGGGGGGCAGATGAACTCGAGAGAAGTCCTTCACAGTCACCCGAGGCACCAGCGTTAGTGACGGTTCCGGAGTTGGACTGACGGGTATTGAAGTTGGCTCAGGTACGGCGATTGCCGCAGAAGACGTCGGCGCAGGTGAATTTACCGCAGGTTCAATGGCAGGCATTGGCGAAGGCGGAACGATTTCAGCGGAGCCGATTCGGAACTGCTCACTATCACTGGCAGACTGACTGCTCACTTCTGTAGCAGAAGGCTCCGAGCAGCCAACAATCAGGACAATCGCGAGGATAAGAAACGGCAAGAAAGCCCGGCCAATTGAGTCCGGAAGTACGCCACTTGGCAGGAAGAAATTAATCAAGCCGAATGCTCTTAAGTAGATAAGGGAATAAATCACGGGGGATTACTGAAGAGTATGGAGCCGGTGAAGGGAGTCGAACCCTTGACCTGCGGTTTACGAAACCGCTGCTCTGCCACTGAGCTACACCGGCCCGACGACCGAAAGTACACTTAAACAGTATATCATTCGCCGCTTTTGACTTCAGTACAACGATAGCTGAATGAGCCTTCAGAAGACGGCCTTATACCGTTGGAGCACCCAATCCGCCAAACCTGGCGGGCTGAGCCTCGTCCGGTCCGGGCCAGGGCGGGAAGGTGACGCAAAGGAAACGAAGTTCCCCATCTGTGTCGGCACTGAACTGGAAACTCCAACCAGTAGGAATAGCCAGCGCATCTCCCGCCACGACCGTCATGGCGGGAATCTTATCAGGGAATGGCTCTTCCGGCGGACACCGCCATACCTGGCCGGCGCCCGACAGAATGTACCAAATTTCCTCAACCGTTTGGTGGAATACCGGCCTGGAAACCTGACCGGCCGGCAACAGAACCTCCACCATGCTGGCGCCCCGGGCAAGATTACGCTCGTCGATCAGCATGCGAATTTCCGAACCATCGGGGGCAATCACATCTGCGGTTGGTGACCTGCGATTTGGAAGTGAGACCGGAGTCGGACTTGGCATGAGCCTTTCCATATTAAATTAAAGGGTAGCCCTCTATCAGATAGTTGCTCTCCTCACGCACGGAAGCCCCCGACTTGCAGGGGGCTTCCATCATTTAGAGAAACGAACCCAAAACGGAAACTAGGAAACTTGCGGCTTCCGGCCCTTCCGGTCAAGAAAGTCTCTGAAGCCGTCTTCCACGGTAAGACCACGGAAACGGCCCTGCCGAGAGTTTACCTCGTTCCAGAACTGCTCCTCCATCGGCTTGCCGGTGTGCTCAAACAGCATTTGCTTTATGTTGGCTATACCCTCGGACCGGTTCTTGGCAATGCCCGAAGCGACCTCAATCGCCTTGTCCATCAATTCTTCTTTGGGTACCAGGTGATTTAGCAATCCGATGTGGTAGGCCTCGTCCGCGAATACCTCGCGGCCGCTGTAAAGCAGTTCCTTTGCCTTGGGCCATCCAATGAGATTGGGAAGGCTCCATGTGGCGTTCATCTGACCGTAGTTGACTGCCAGAAAGCGGAAGCTGGATTTGTCACAACCTATCAGGAAGTCCAGGGAGGTTGCCATTACTGTGCCGCCGCCATAACACAGGCCGTTGACCGCCCCGATGAGGGGCTTGGGACAACTTGCCATGCGCCAGGTGTACTCGGCACGTTCGGACGCACCGGCGTCTCGCTCCTCCTGGGACTTTTCCCGGTTTTCATGAATGTCAGCGCCGGCCGAAAAGGCACGCTCACCTTCTCCAGTTATTACTATTGCGCCAACTTCCTCGTCCCCTACCATGTCGGCAATGGCCTCGTCCAATTCCCGTACCAACTGGAGGTTTAGTGCGTTCAAAACTTCGGGCCGGTTCAGGGTAATGATAGCGACCCTCTGCACCTGGTCAATCTTGATTGCCTCGTAGCTCATACTCGCGTTACTCCTGCTTTCCTTGCTCAATTCTCCCGACCAGCGCTGGGAGCAGAGCGTTTAGTGCGGTAATAATAAAGCATGGTTTAGGGTAAAGCAAAGGCGAAATACTCGGTTGCCAACGTCAACTGCGGTTAGTATTCTTTACTCGCAACAGCCATGGACTCCTGGAGCAATTCCCTATGCCCATTATCCCCGGCCTATTTCTTGAAATCGCTCGCTTTGCGGCGGATGAGGTAGATTTTGACCAATTGCCGCCGGAAGTAGTGGACGTCTCCAAGGAAATTATCGTAAATGCCGCGGCGGTGGGATTGGCCGGCGCGGCCCAGCAGGAAGGCCAGACCATCACCAGGTTCGCTCAGCAAATGGGCGGGAACGGGAAATGTACCATAATCGGAAAGGGTCTTCGTACATCTCCGGTATATGCGGCCCTGGCCAACGGTTTGATGATTCACCTGTTGGACTTTGACGATGAAGTGATCTCCACCGGCAGCCACCCGGGAAGCACGGTTTTTCCGGTGGTTATGGCACTCGGGGAAATGGACGGCATCGACGGCCGTGACGTTTTGTCCGCCTTCGTAACCGGTTGCGAAGTGACTTCCAAGCTGAACGGAGCATTGGGAAAAACCGGCGCCTATCCAGAATTCGCCGGCGCAATTGGCTCTGCGGCAGCCGCAGGCAGACTCTTGCAACTGGATCAATCGCACATGGTGCAAGCCTTGCTCTTGGCCGCACAACAAACCTCAGGAAGCAGCTCGGGCTTGGATGCCGGCCCCGCAAGGGCTTACCGTCAAGGTATGGCTGCAATGTCAGGCCTGATGGCAGCGTTATTGGTGAGCCAGGGATTGACCGCAATACCCAACTTTAGTACTTCTTCCCCACCAGGTGCCTCTACAGTTGCTCCATTTGTTGGAGAGATTGACGCTTCGGATTTCGGGGGACGACTGGGCAATCCCTGCGATATCCAAAGTCCTGGCATTTCCCTTAAACTCTACCCCTGCGCTTCGGCATCGCACACGGTCATCGACGTCGCGCTGCAATTGATTCAGCAATACCGGGTTTCCCCGGAAGAGGTCTCCGCGATTAAGGTCGGGGTCACCCAGTCCGCCCTTGATGCCTTGCCTTTTGCTACTCCAGCCAACGGTTGGGAGGCACGAAGTTGCATCAGCTTTATAGTGGCGTCGACGCTGACTTACGGACAGCCCCTCATCGATAACTTCACCGACGCCGCAGTTGCGGACGCGAGAGTCCGAGAGTTAATGGACCTGGTCACCGTCGAAGCTACAGAAGAACCCTTCCAGTCCATCCCATATCCTGCATCGATGGTTATATCCCTTCTGGACGGCCGAACCCTGCGGCACCGCGTGGAATTTGCCCGCGGGCAACCGGAACTGCCCCTTTCCCGCGAGGAATTGGACGCCAAGTTCCTGTATTGTTCCCGATATATTCTGCCGCCTGACCACATTGAAGAGTCGGTCGTCAGGCTCCGTGACCTGGAGAATATCGACAACACGACAGGCATTTTTTCAGTTCTTGGCGGATAGAACATTTGGCTCCATCCAAAACGGTCGGATGCCTGGTCGGCTGAAACCGGAATGCCCCCAATCGCCAGAGACAAATCTATGAATCAATTCGGAGAAAAATAATGAAAGCTGTTCGCGCTCATGAAATTGGCGGGCCCGATGTCTTGCGGTACGAAGACGTACCCAACCTGACTCCGGGCCCAGACCAGGCCCTGATTGACATCAAAGCAGTGGGTGTCAACTACACCGACGTTTCCAGCAGGAAGGGGACCAACCCCCCACCGAGCCTTCCATGGACTCCGGGACGTGAGGCTGCCGGCATAGTCAAGGCTATCGGGCCCAACGTTACGGAGGTGTCGGTGGGAGACAGGGTAGGTTATGCCATGTATGCCGGTTCCTATGCCCAGGAAGCGGTGGTGCCTTCCAGACTGCTGGTCCCGCTTCCTGACAGCATAGACTTTGCGACCGGGGCAGCCACGTTGTTACAGGCGATGACTGCCCATTTTCTGACCTTTGGGATCACTCAGGTTAACCCCGGCGACCGGGTGTTGGTGCACGCCGGGGCCGGGGGAGTTGGCCTGTTGTTGATCCAAATGCTCAGAAAAGTCGGAGCCTACATATTCACGACCGTTTCCACCGAAGAGAAGGGTGAAACAGCCAAAGAGGCCGGAGCCGATGCAGTAATCCTTTACACGAAGGAGGACTTCGAGGAAGCAATCAATCAAGCCACCGATGGCGAAGGTCTGAGAATCGCTTATGATGCGGTGGGACAGACAACCTTCTACAAGAGTGTCAATTGTCTTGGCAGGCGAGGCTACATGGTCTTTTACGGCCAGGCCAGCGGACCTGTGGGGGAAGTGGACTCTGGAATATTGCGGACCGGTTCCAAGTTCCTTACTCGTCCTTCGCTGGGCGATTACACTGCCACCAGGGAGGAATTGCTGCACCGGGCCAACGAAGTATTGGGCTGGGTAGGTTCCGGAGAACTAAAGCTGAGTATCGGCCTGAAGTTGCCCCTGGCCGAAGCCGCCGAAGCGCACCGCCAACTGGAAGGCCGCCAAACCACGGGCAAGATACTGCTTATACCATAAAGGGTTGAACCATCCAGTATCTAAATTAGGTTAACGCTGAGACAGGCTGTTGCAGTTCAACCAACTGATTCAATGGCCAAGAGCAAACGATTGCAGTCTCGGTATTTTCTTGACACTGTAATTCCGGTCAACCTATACTCGACACGAACAAAAGAAAACTGACAGGCAATGAAGGAGACTAGTAGGCTTCCAGCGGGGCCCAGAGAGCCGGGTTAGGTGTGAGCCGGCGCCAGGCGCAGAAGCACGAATGGACTCCCGAGCCGCCAGCCGAAAGACGGTTTGTCAGATACGGAATCTGACTCCGTACAAGTAGGTGGAGCCGGTTGGGCACCGTTATGAGTCCGCGGCACTGGGGTCACGCAAACAACTGCCCCTTTGGCCGAGTAAGCTAGTGACTCCATTTCGTTTGCGCTTGGAAGTGGGTCAGTAAATTGGGTGGCACCACGAGAATAGCTCGTCCCATAGAGGACGAGCTATTTTTTTATGGTCTTAAATTTAGCATCAGGCCTATCAGGGCCCAAAGAGAAAGATCATGTATTATCCATCATTGGAAGAGGTCAAGCATCTGGCCGAGACTGGAGACGGCAACCTGATACCAATATACCGGTCCATCAACGCGGACCTGGAAACTCCCGTATCGGCCTATCTGAAGGTAGCCCGTGGCCCCTACTCTTATCTGCTCGAAAGTGTTGAGGGCGGGGAGCGTCTGGGCCGCTACAGCTTCATCGGCACCCAACCCTACAAGGTGGTTCAATCCGGCAAGGAAACGGAAGTCGGCGAAGTCGACCCTCTTCGGCTGGTGGAAGAGGAAATGTCCCAATACCGCCTCATTCCGGTTGAGGGCTTGCCCGGCTTTCACGGCGGGGCAGTTGGCTACGTCGCATACGACGCCATACGATACTTCGAACCCAGGGTGCCGCCCATGCCCGTCGATCCCCAGGGTCTTCCCGAATCAGTGTTCATGTTCGCGGACACTCTGCTGGTGTTTGACCACCTCCGACACGACATTAAAGTAGTGAGCCATGCTCATCTCTATGGCGATGTAGAAAAGGCCTACATTGAAGCAACTTCCCGTATAGACGAAATGGTCGAACGGCTGTCCAAGCCTCTTTCCCTGCCCCCGGAGTTACAGGACGGAGACTTTGGAGCCACCGGTTCTGCGCCGGTTGAGTCCAACTTCACCGTTGAAAGGTACGCTGAGGCAGTGGATAAGTGCATCGAATACATCTATTCCGGCGACGTCATACAGGTCGTGAACTCCCAAAGGTTCTCCCGGAGGACTGACGCCCATCCCTTCCAGGTGTACCGTGCCCTGCGCAGCGTCAACCCATCCCCCTACATGTATTATCTGAATTTGGACGACTTCCAGATCGTCGGGGCGGCCATCGAAACGGTTGTGAAAGTTCAGGATGGCATCGCTGCCACCCACCCCATCGCCGGTACCCGTCCCAGGGGCCGCACTCCGGGCGAGGACAACGCCAACGAACAGGAATTGAAGAACAGCGAGAAGCAGCGAGCGGAACACATTATGCTGGTTGACCTGGGCCGCAACGACATCGGCAGGGTCAGCGTCCCCGGAACAGTTGAAGTGACCCAGTTGATGGACGTGGAAAAGTTTTCCCACGTTATGCACCTGGTTTCCCACGTTGAGGGTCAGCTGAAGCCTGAGCTTACTCCTTACGATGCCTTGCGCTCCTGCTTCCCGGCCGGGACCGTATCAGGAGCGCCCAAGATTCGTGCCATGGAGATAATTTCCGAAATAGAGGGCGAAAAACGGGGCCCTTATGGTGGGGCAGTGGGCTATTTCAGTTTTTCCGGCAACATGGATACAGCCCTGGTACTCAGGACTGGAATCTACAAGGACGGGATAATGTATGTGCAAGCCGGCGGCGGAGTGGTCGCCGACAGTGTGGCCGAGGATGAATACATGGAAACTCGCCACAAGTCAGGAGCTCTCCTTAGAGCCATTGACCTGGCAGAGGGCAGGCCGTAGGCACCGTTCCAGGTTGGGAACACAATTCGTTTCGCTGGCCTCGTTGAGCTTGTTCACAGGATTGAATTGAAAGGGAGAAGCACATGCTTAAATCAATGTTTCACACCGGATTTGTGGTCAAAGATATTGACCGCACCATAGACTTCTACACTAGCGTAATGGGCCTGAAACTGGTAGGCCGCACCGAACGGACCGGGGACTTCGCTTGCAAGCTGTTGGCCTTCGACAATGCCCACATCAAAGGCGCCTTCGTTGAATTGGGCGACGGTCACCAACTGGAACTGATTCAGTACATTAATCCTCCGGTCGGTGACGGTCACCTGAACCGAAACGATGCCGGCGCGTCCCACCTGGCATTTTTTGTCGAGAATATCGATCAGTTCTACGCGGACACTTCCCAGAAAGGCCTGACCTTTAACAGCGACCCAGCCTCCCTCTTCGACGACAACGGGAAGTTGCTGCGCAAGGCTCTGTATGCCCAGGACCCCGACGGCAACTGGCTCGAATTTGTGGAGCTATTCTGATGCTCTTGATGATTGACAACTACGATAGCTTTACCTACAACCTCTACCAATATCTGTCGGAACTGGGCGCCGAAGTGATGACGGTCAGAAACGACAAAATCACGGTAGAGGAGATCGACAAAATAGCCCCTGAAGGTATTGTCGTTTCCCCTGGCCCTTGCACTCCGTCCGAGGCCGGCATCTCCAACGAAGTAATCCGCCACTTCGGGCCCAGGCTGCCGGTCTTGGGCGTTTGCCTGGGGCACCAGTGCCTGGGCGAGGTATACGGGGGCACTGTGGGTCGCGCGGGCGAAATTCGGCACGGCAAGACCTCGATGATTCACCACAGTGGGAAGGGTGTTCTGGCTGGGCTACCCAACCCCTTCGAAGGTATCCGATACCATTCCTTAGTGGTATACCCGGACTCACTGCCCGACAGCCTGGAAGTGACCGCCTGGACTGATAACGGACTGATCATGGGATTACGCCACAAGGAGCATCCCGTAGAGGGAGTGCAATTCCACCCCGAATCAATAATGACCCCAGTGGGACACGACCTGTTGCGCAATTTCCTGCAGCAGGTGGAGGCATTTCACCGGTCCTGACAAGACAGACTAACAGCGTTCCTGGTTCCTAGATATTCCCAAAGGAGAGTACCCCATGCCTACCATAGCCGAACAAATGAGTTCCTGGACGGTTGCCCTTCACTACAGTCACTTACCCGGGGATGTTGCCCACCTGGCCAAGCGCATGCTAATTGACACCATCGGCTGCGCACTTGGAGGCTACACCAGTGAACCCAGCAAGATTGCCCGCGATATTGCGGAAACAGTTGCCAGCAGTCAGCCTTGCACCATAATCGGTAGCGGTCAAACCTCCAGTCCCGATCTGGCAACCTTTGCCAACGGGGTGATGATCCGTTACCTGGACTACAACGATGGGTACACCAGCCAGGAATCGGGGCACCCCAGTGACAGCATCGCTGCCGTCCTGGCGGCCACTGAAATGGCCGGCCTGGGGGGCCGCCGGGCCATCACGGCTACCGTCGCGGCATACGAGGCCTTTTGTCGTCTTGGTGACGCCGCCACTTTGCGATATCGCGGCTACGACCACGTTACCAACGGCTGCATTGCCAGCGTCCTGGGCGCCACGCGCTCCCTGGGCCTGGACGAGGAAATCACCCGGCAGTCCTTGAACCTGGGTATCGCACCCAATATAGCCCTGGGGCAGACCAGAGGTGGTGTGCTTTCCCATTGGAAGGGCTGCGCTTATGCCAACGCCAGCCGAAATGCCGTCTTTGCCACAATGCTCGCTCAACGGGGGATGACCGGCCCCGAGCCCATATTCGAGGGGGAACACGGCTTCTTTCGAGCCGTAACCCAGGAACCTTACTCACTGGAACCCTTTGGCGGCGTTGACGTTCCTTACAAGATTGCGGAGTGTAGCATCAAGCGTTTTCCCTTGGGGCAATACTCCCAGACCGTTGTGCAGGCGGCCCTGGAAGCCCGTGAGAAGATGCCAGCAGTTGCATCTGAGGACATTGCCGAGGTGCAGATAAGGACAATGCAAAAGGCCATAGACATCATGGCCGGCGACGGGGAAAAGTGGGACCCAAAGAGCAGGGAGACAGCCGATCACAGCATGCCCTACACCGTAGCAGTCGCCTTGACCCATGGACAGGTGCATCAGAGCCACTTCGACGAACAATTTTTCCGTAACCCTACGCTGCTGGACCTGACCAACCGGGTCAAGGTGGAAGCGTCCGCGGAAGCTGATCGCCGAGCTCCCGAAGCAATGCTTTGCGAGTTGGACGTTATCATGAAGTCTGGAGACCGCTATTCGGCGGAGGTCCCCTACCACCGGGGACATTACAAGAACCCTATGTCTGACTCCGAGGTGGAAGCCAAATTCCTTTCGCTAGCCAAGGATTTGCTCACACCATCCCAGATCGATGCCTTGCTCCAAAAGCTTTGGAACCTGGAGCAAGAAGAGGATATTGGGGAAATCTTGAGGTTAACCAGGATTTAGGCCTTCCTACTGGGCCCAATATCGTACTGAGAACGGGGCTGTTAATCGCCAGCCCCGTTCTCAGTTCAAGACCTCAAGGTCCGATCAGGCGGAACTCTTTAGTCTGCTCTCTTTATTAATCCAGATGAATTGGTGTCCACGGCTTTTGGGTAAGTCGGTGTGGTCGACAGTCCTCTAGTGGGAAGAATGTCTCAGTGACCCACAATAAGCTCGCGGGGAATTCTGAAGGTCCCTAACTCACTAGACGAGGTTTTACTGTTACTTCCGGCATAGTTCGAGCAAGCGAGTCGTCCGCCATTTTGGGACGCGTATAACAGCACCCCAACCATCCAACAGAAGACTTGCCTTACATTGATACCTCTATTGTCAGACATTCATCCCACCGGGCCTGCTTGACAGTTACTCCCCAACCAATTCCGGATGGTATCCAGTGTGGTCCTCAAATGCCCCCTCTGCCGGGAATATCTGCTTGTAAACTCCTCTGGCCCTCTGCTTGATTACTTCGTTGGCACGGCTATGCAGATCGGTTATGCGGGCTCGCTGCTCCTTGTACATTTCGCTCGTTAGCGGGCTGGGGTCTTCCAGTTCCCAAATGCAAAGGTAGTTAAGCATTCCCTCGCCCTCTTCAAGTTTGAACCGCCGGGCGCTGATATACCCGGGAATCTCCAGGCGTTCCAGGATGTGCTCCTCGTCGTACCACTGGTTAAAGACTTCTTCGTCTTCCGGGTCCACCTGCATCATTACTACCATGATAGTGTTGCCTATGTGCTGGGTTGGGAATCTGCTATTTCGGTCATCCGTCATTCGCTCTTCCTCTCTTTCGGTAAATCTCCGGACATTCTAACTTACGGTCAGTCTCCAGTGTGAAGAAAGAATGGGTGCTATATAATTCAAAACCACAATTTGGCGACAAGGCGACAATCCATTCAGGAAGAGCTAGAGAGGAGTGACAAATGGCCGACCGATTCAGCGGCGTCCACTGGATGCTGGCGACACCGTTTAAAGAAGACGAAGATCTGGACCTGCCTTCCATTGGCAACTTGATGGAGAAGGCTCTTTCATCGGGGTGTGAGGGAGTGGTGGCGTTGGGGGTAACCGGAGAGGCGGCGCGCCTGACCGACGCCGAACGTCGCGCGGTGGCAAAAGAGGTCATTTCCAATGCAAACGGCCTGCCGGTAACCCTGGGCACGACTGCTGCCGGCACAGCGGCCACGATAGCCTACAGCCTGGAGGCGCAGGAATTAGGAGCGGCAGCAGTGATGATATCCGCTCCTGCAATGGGCAAGCCCAATCCCGACTCTCTGTTTGCCCATTACCAACGAATCGCCGAAGCCGTGGATATTCCGATAGTGGTGCAGGATTACCCCCAAACGTCCGGGGTACATATGGCCCCGCCCTTCATAGCGCGCCTTTTCCAGGAAATTCCAAGCGTTCACTACCTGAAATTGGAAGACCCGCCAACGCCAACCAAGATTACGGCAATCCGCAACCTGGCCGGCGACGACCTGGCAATTTTCGGTGGTCTGGGAGGTATGTATCTGTTGGACGAGTTGGTTCGCGGTTCCGCCGGGGCAATGACCGGGTTTGCTTACCCGGAGGTCCTGGTTGCTATTTGCCGGCACATGGCCGAGGGGGATAAGACACAGGCGGAGGAGGTGTTCTACCGCCACCTGCCACTTCTGCTCTTTGAGTTCCAGGAAGGAATCGGTGTTGGGATACGCAAGTACGCCTTGCAGCAGCGTGGACTGATCTCCACCGGCCGGGTGCGGCATCCAGGGCCCCAAATCACGGAGGAGACCAGGAACGAGTTTCACCAGCTAGTTGCGTCGGTGGGGTTGTAGATTTACAGGCACAAAACGATTCGGGGCAGGCCGGATTCCTGCCCCGTTCTTAATTGACCGATTAGGGCTCATCCGACCCTGCCCCTACTTCTACATCTGGACCTTCTTGTCTCCCGACAAATACGCCTCCGGCTCTCGCTGAAAAGCCCGATTACAACCTGGGCCACAAAAGTAGTAAGTCTGGCCGTTATATTCGTACGTCCCCCCGGGTGGCTTTCGTGCATCGACCTGCATATCACACACCGGGTCGGTTTCCCTGTTTCCGCCCCGGCTAAAGAGAGGAATTCGCATCTTTGCCTCCTGGCTCGCTAACGGGCCCAACTTTCGAGAAAGCTCACGGATAAATTACCGCATCAACTGCACTCAGACTGAAGGGTATCTCAACCCCTGCGGGCAAGTCCACCTGGATATGGATGGAATAACTGATAACCCCCCTTTCAGTCCTGGGGTCTGCTGCTACGTAAAAAACCGTTCCTGACAACTCTCCGCCGGGCACGGAATCTATAGTAACTCGGGCGATCGAACCTGGGACCACGCGCCCGACTTCGGTGGCATCCACATATCCCTCAATCACAACGTTTGACGGATCGATAAGTTCTGCGACCCTGGAATGTTTGTTCACCATGTCATCCACTTCGACGTTAACCACGTAAATCACGCCGTCAATCGGGGCACGCAGGACATATTCATCCATTTCTTCTTCTATGTCGCCTATCCTGTCCAGGGCCAGGGAAATGGAGGCATTCAATGATTCGATCTGGGCCAACTCCAAAGCACCGGGCCCTTCGTACAGTTGATCAATCTGGGTTAGCCTTGTCGCTATTTCCTGTTCCATCAGTGGGACGGATTTACGGTTTGGGCCGTCCTCCAGGAGATCTTGTACCCGCCTTTCCGCCAGTTCCAGGCGCCGTTGGGCTAACGTAATGTTCAACTCCAGACGAGGCACGATCAACGAGTCCGGGCCGTCAAGCTCCTCAGACAGACGTTTCCTGGCCTGGGACAAATTCACCCGTGCCAAATCAACCTGGGACTGCAACTGATTGAGGACTAGAAGATCTGGGCCCTCTTCCAAGTCAGAAAGGTCTTCCCTGGCGCCGCTCAGATTGAGCTCGGCCACTTTCACGCTGGATTCCAGTTCTTGTAACAGGATTGGGTCAGGACCCTCTTCCAACTCCTTCAAATCGTCCCGGGCCTGCGAGAGATTTAATTCGGCTACCGCTACATTGGATTCCAGTTCATGCACCCGGAACGGATCTGGGCCCTTCTCCAGCTCTACCAGATCTTCTCTGGCTTGGTCCAGGTTTGACTCGGCCAGGTCCAACGCTGCCTGCAAGCTCTCCAACTTGGCGACATCGACAGGTTTGCCGTCTGCCTGGAGGTCACGGATTGGCTCCCGCAAGAACTGGGTCAACGGCCGCTGGGCTGAGTCCACCGCATCATCGGCAGCGCCCACAACCGTTCTGGCGCGTATAATTCGGCGTTCATGTTCACTCAAGAAGTCATCCAGCGTGTCCTGTGCCGTATCCAGGGCCAGCTCAGCCTCAGTTACCCGGTCGCTGGCCCGTATGATGTCCTGCTGAAGGTCCTCCTTGTAGTCGGCCAACCGTTCAATGGCCTGATCTACAGCAACCTTTCCAACGGATACCCGGTCGCTGGCGCGGATTTCGTCATCTCCAAAGTCTTCTTTGTAATCCGCAAGCCGTTCTATGGCCCGGTCTAATGCCAATTCCGCGTCCGCTTCAGCCTGTTCCGCCGCCGCCAAGACCTGGATGTGGTCTGCCTCCAGGTCCCGCTCTACTTCGGCCAGGTCATCCCCCGCCACTACCAGTGCGTTTCTAGCCTGGTCAAGCTCAGAGGTGGCTGCGGTCAGCGAGTCCTCATGATTCTGGTCGATGTCGTCAAAGAAGTCCTCGGCCTGGACATTGGCCAATTCAAGCCTGGCTACAGTTTCCTCTCTCTGGACGGCCAGCAATGGCTCACCGCTATAGTCCAGATTTATCATCTTAATATTCTCGCGGGCTTGGGCTATCTGGTAATTGAGCCGGACGACTTCCTCCTCAAGCGCAGGGAAGTGCTCCGAATTCAGACGCGCAAGTACCTGACCCTCAGTCACCCGGTCTCCGGGGGAGACCATGATTTCTTCCACTTCGCCGGCCCTTTCAAAGGTCAAGTCCGTGCGCTCGGGAAATACCAGCCTGGCCCTTACGTCAATCACATCAGGCGCATCGATTGACTGATTTCCGCTGGTTGGGCTGGTCTCTGCCGAAGGGGTTTCCGTTGTCGCCTCACCGACCTGACCGGAAGGGCTGGTTGCGCTGCAAGCCACACCGCCTGAGACCACCAGCAAAATGCTGAGAACCAAGGCTCCTTTCATGAACCAGGAGCCTTGGGAATATCGTTGTTTCTTGGTTTCGTCCACGGTCATTTACCTCAGGATAATACTGACATTCTCAAGTATTCTTAACCCCCATATTGGCGCCTGGCAACTCACGGTGTCTCCCCCAATCGCCTTCGCGTCCCTCTATTTCTCCAGAACAGAGAAGCCACTCTGCCAGGAAATTCGGGGATAGTACTGTGCATGAGCGTATATATGATAGGCACCACAAAGAGAGTAAGGAGAGTAGAACTGATAAGACCACCAATGACTACCGTAGCCAGTTCCGCCCCAATTATCCCCACACTGTCCTCTCCAGTGACCGCCAGCGGAAATAGCGCGAAAGTAGTGGTGAAGGCTGTCATCAATATGGGACGAATGCGGACTCTTCCTCCCAGGACCAGGGCGTCATAGACACTCAGCCCTCTCTCACGAAGTTGCTCGACAAAGGTGATAAGCACGATAGCATTGGTAACCACAATGCCGATGAGCAAGAGGAACCCCATCATTGCCGACAAGCTAAGCGTCCGGTCGGTTATTGCCAGGGCGATCAAGGCTCCAACGACAGCAAAGGGAAGACTTAATACTATTATGAACGGGTCCCGTAGAGACCCCAGGCTGGCCACCATGACCAGGTAAACCAGGATTACACCGGCTGCCATTGCCAGGAATACATCCTGAAATCCCTCATTCACCTGCTGGAAAATACCCCCGCTCCGCACAGTGACTCCCGGGGGCAACTCAAGGCCATCTATGGCCGCTTGCACCTTCGCTCCAACGGCTTGGGTGTCAATTGCAGTTATGCTTCCCGTTATGAGGGCCGAACGCTCCCGGTCGAAGCGCGTCACCGCTACTGGCCCCTGTTCAATTCCAATCTCACTTATCGTACCGAGTTTGACGAGTCCCAGAGGCCCCTGAATGTTCAGGTCCTTCAATTTTTCGATATCGTCCACGTCCTCCGGACGCCCTCGTATAACTACGTCCAGATTCACCTCATCCAGTTCCATATCGGTGACGGCTCTACCCACGATGAACTGGTTTACCTGTTGGGCAACGGAGAGCGTGTTCAGCCCGTACTGCGCGGCCCTTTCGGTGTCAATTCGGATGGAAACTTCGTCCCTGGCTGCAGTCACGTTGCTGTTCAGATTGACGATATCTCCAATCGCAATCAGCTCTGATTCCAGCACCCGGGCCACAGCAGAAATGTCGGCATAGCTAGGACCCACTACCCTGATCTCCAAGGCATCGGCTGGGGGCCCGTCTGATACCTCGGTAAGCAGGTAAGTTACACCATCATCCGGTTCGGGGAGTCGTTGCCGTACCCTGTCGGCAATGTCTCTGGGAGCGTCTTCCGCAACCCTCATGATGAATCCGGCAATGTGCAAGTTTTCGGCCGCAATACCCTGGTTGAACTCCGAGGCAGATTGCCCAATGGAAACCTGGTAAAGGGTCAGGAGGCCCTCTTCCACGAACGTATCAATAATCTGCTCACTCTCGTGGACATACTCGAAGGTGCGACCCACCGAGGTGCCCGGTTCCAGTTGAATGTCCATTGTCAAATAATCGGGAGTGCCCGCCGGAAAAAAAGTAACGGGGATTCTCGTTATCAGAGCAAGGCTGCCTGCCGTGATGGCTATCGCAATTATCAGGCTAATCAGTTTATAACGTAGCGACAGAGCAATAATGGGAGCGTAAAGGCGCTGGAGCCAGGTTTCCTGGCCTATTTCGGCGCTCGAATCCACGTCCGGCAGGTCTCCCCTCCGGAGCAGCGCGGCAGACAGCACAGGAACAGCAGTGAGCGCCACAAAGGTGGAGGCCACCAAGGCAAAACTGACCGAGAGGGCAAAGGGCGTAAAAAACTCACCTACCAACCCCTGAATAAAGGCGAGGGGTATGAATACCACCACAGTGGTCAGAGTAGAAGAAACGATGGCGGCGCCCACCTCCCGGGTGCCGTCGATGGCAGCCGGCATATTCTCTTCGCCCCGTTGAATGTGCCGGAAGATGTTCTCCAGCACTACTATGCTGTCGTCAACCACCCTCCCCACCGCTATCGCCAAGCCGGCCAGGCTCATGAAATTGAGTGAGATATCAAACACCCTCATCAAGATGACGCCGCCCATGACGCTCAACGGTATGGAAATAGCGATAATAACCGTTGGTCTAAGGGTCAGGGCCAAACCCTTAATCAGGGAAGGACGAGTGTTGATCAGGAATACAAAGACGGCGCTTACGGCGAAGGCAAAGCCCAGCGTCCCTTCTCTCACCAGGTTGGAGAGAGATTCTTCAACTATGGGCCCGTTATTGGTTACTTCTAGGAGTTCGATATCGTCAGGAAGTTCCAGGCCGTTTAGCTCTTCCAAAACCGAGTTAGTGACGTCCAGGGTGTTGGCATCGGGTTCCTTGATAATCAGGATGTTCAGGCTGGGCTTTCCCTGGGTTCGGGAAATTCCCCTAGCGTCGGAAGTTCCCAACTCCACTGTTGCTACATCGGAGAGCAGCACTTTTCGCTGGCCTTGCAAGCCTCCACCACCCTGACCCGGAGGCGCATCGGCGGAGAGGTTGACCTGCTCATATCCCAAGACCAGTTCCCTGATCTCTTGAAGGGAGCCCAGTTCCTTGGTAACCCTTACGGCATAGGTGACTTCATCATCAGTTATGTTACCTGCGGGCAGCCCGATATTATTGCTGCCGATGGCTTCCGACACCTGAAACATACTGAGTCCCAGGTCTTCCAGCTTGTCGGTATCAACAGTAACAGTTACCCGCTCGTCCACTCGCCCCAGAACGTAGATATCAAATACCCCGCTGACTGCCTCCAGGCGAGGTACAATCGAGTTATCCAGAATGCGCTGCAAGGATGCGATATCGCGGTCTCCACCGGCGCTAATCTGCATTACTGGAAATGTATTGTTGTTAATTCTGGTGACGGCTGTAAATTCAACGCCGCTGGGGAGGTCGAGGCCATTAACGTTGCTCTCCAGAGTACGCTTGGCCTCTTCCATGTCTTCGCCGAAGTCAAACGTAGCAAGTACGGTGGACACGTTCTGTTGGGAGTTGGATTCTATTTCTGTCAGCCCCTCAACATTGGCGATAGCATCCTCAATGGGCTCCGTAACTTCCCTGTTAATGGTCTCGGGGTCGGCTGCGGGATAGAAGGTCGTAATGGTGATGTTGGGGAACTCAATGTCGGGGAAAAGCTCCCGCTCCAGATCGTTATAGGCAAAAACGCCGGACACCAATAGCAAAATGACAACCAGAATGGTTACCGAACTTCGCCGTAGTGCCAGCCGGGTCAGGAATGTCAAACCTGGTCCTCCAAGTAGTTGCTGGGTTGAAGCCGCGACATTTGGGCGCCACCCTTTCCGTAAGTGGTAAGAGCCTCACTCAAACCGGCAGACAGTCCAAACCCGTTTCGCGAAAGAAAGTCCTGGCCCCAAACCAGTTCGAGAATACGGCCTGCTTCGACGATTAAGAAATGGTCGGATGCAGTTGGGAAGAAGGTAAGGGCCCAAGGTGAAGAGGTGATCGAACCTGGCAGGTGGAGCAGCTTCATAGAACATTTGTCTGTTTAGGCTACGGGGAACACCAGTCGCGCAGCCTGACTCATCAGCGCTGCGCCCCGCACAACTTCACTTAGTTCCCGGGTTTCTAATTGATCTGCCAACTGAATAATCTTCGCCCGTCCTATGCTCCAGAACTGCTCCATAGTTTCTCTGCCCGATTCCGTCAACTGGCAAACTACGGCACGCCGGTCTTCCGGGTCCACCGACCTAACTACCAGTCCCTTATCCACCAAACGGTCGATAATGCTGGTGGCCGACGACATTATGCAGCCCATGTGGGTGGCAATATTACCCATTCGCTGCTGTCCTTGGAAAAGCAGCGCCAACACTTTGACCTGCTGAAAGGTCAAGTCAAGGCCGTCCCACCCGTCTGAAGGCGTGCAGTGCATGGCTTGATTAATCTGCTCAACCAGTTCAATCAGGCGTTCGATTAGCTGAACTCTATTTTCTGATGGAAAATACTCGGACATATCACAAATTTATTTAGTCTTCTCTGAACTATTTTGATTAATGCAAATAACCTTGTCAACCACTCGCCATCCTAGGGTTTGTGAGTTCTCCGACGCGATTGAAGGGCCCGCTTCTGTTAAACTGAACGAGATTTCTTTAGGGTCAATGTCCTTTAAGGAATATGCAAGGCAACACGTCCGGTCAGGCGAAAAACGGACAATGGACGAATGGCATCCGAGAGAGAACCTGGAGCATGGCAATGAAGTTTGGTCTGTTTTCGCACCTTCCGTGGCCGGAAGGCACCAGCCCTAGTCAGGTCATACAGGAAGCCACCGAGCAGGTCTGCCTTGCAGAAGAGCTGGGCTACTACAGCGCCTGGTTTGCGGAGCACCATTTTTCCAGGTACGGCTTAGGTTCCTCCTCCCTGGTACTGGTAAGCAACATTGCTGCCCAAACCAAAACCATCAGGTTGGGCACCGCCGTTCTGGTTCCACCCTTGCATCATCCAGTGCACCTGGCCGAGGACACGGCTACCCTGGACGTAGTGAGCGGCGGCCGGCTTGACGTGGGATTTGGCCGGGGCACTGCCGGTTACGAGTACTCCGGGTACAACGTGGATCAGAGCGAGAGCCAGGAGCGGTTCCAGGAAACCATTGGCATTGTTCAGGGCCTTTGGACCACTCCCGATTACACCTACGAAGGCAAGTTCTTCAGCGTCAACCAGGCTAACCTGGTTCCGCCGCCAATGCAGAACCCTCATCCTCCCATCTACATAGCGGCCACCCGGACCCTGACTACTCTTGAATACGTGGTGTCCACCGGCCATCCCTTGATCAGCGGCGTGGTGCTGGACCATACCGACGCAATGGACCTTTGCCACCGGTTCGTAAAGATGTCGAGGGATGCCGGCCACAACATCCCGATGTCGCGAATCCCTCTTTTCCGTTACCTGCACGTCGCCAAGACTGAAGAGGAGGCAAGAGCTAACGCGGAGCCGGCCCTTGCCTGGACTATGGATATGACTGACTGGCGGCGCGCTATAACAACCGGCAGCGAAGTGAACCAGCGACTGGATGACTTCAGGCGAACGCGTACCCAAGTGCCCCCATCCTATGATTACTTGGCGGAAAATCGGGCAATCATCGGTACGCCGGAGCAATGCGTGGCGAAAATACGCGAATTCCAGGACGAGGGAATAGAGTACTTCGGCTGCAATTTCGACTTCGGCGGCATGGCTCAAGAAAAGGTATTGAGATCCATGAATTTATTCGCCGAAGAAGTTATGCCTCACTTCTCTTGAACCAACCGGAGTTGGATTGATGACCCTAAGATCCCACGCCGCGGCGGAATGCCATCCGGTAGTCCTGAAAATAGCAGAACTGGCGCGGGAGCGATTCGCCTCCCGTGCCGGTAAATACGACGCCGAGTCATCCTTTCCTTTTGAAAACTATCAAGACCTGCATCAAGCAGGACTCTTGGGATTGACCGTCCCGGAGGAATACGGCGGGGCGGGAATCGATCCCGTCACTTACGTTCTGGCGCTTCAGGCCATGGCCAAGGGATGCCCGGCAACCGCCCTCACTTTCAATATGCACGCCAACGTAATCCTCAACATTGCCCAGTTGGCTTCCCATGAGCAAAAGTGCCGCTACTTCAAGGAGGTACTGGAAGAAGGCAATCTCTTTGCCACGGTTATGAGTGAGCCGGACTCAAGCTTTAGAGACCGATTTGTTCTCAGAACCGTTTTCAGCCCCACACCGGAAGGAAATTACCGTGTACAAGGAGTAAAGCACTTTTGCTCGCTGGGGGATGCCGCGAACCGTTACTTCGTAACCGGCCTGAGAGAAGGAACCGATACAGCACAAGAGGGAATAATGGCGGCCATGGTGTCCCGGAGCGAAAACGGAATCACTCTGGAAAGAACCTGGAACGCCACTGGGATGCGAGGCACCACCAGCCACAGCATCCGTTACGACACCGAAATTTTGGCCCAAGATGTCATGGGAAACCCAGGGCAGTTGCTAACGATAGAACTTTCGGGTTTCGCGCTGGGGTACGCCGCCACTTATCTCGGTGTGGCCGAAGCTGCCTACGAGTTCATCCTGAAGTATTCCCAGACTAGGGTCATAGCGCCTTCGACTGAGCCGCTTGCTTACAATCCGCTGGTGCAACGCAACCTGGGAGAGATGAGCGCACAGATTCGGGCAGCCAAATTGATGCTTTGCGAAGCCGCCGCGGTTCGAAGGTCTGGCGTTAGAGAAGAAATGTCCCTGGCCACCAATCAGGCCAAGTATCTCTGCGCTGAGGCGGGGGTCAGAGTCACGGAACAGGCAATGCGCATGGCCGGCGGGAGCGGGTTTCTCAAGGATATGCCCTTGGAGCGATGGCACCGGGATGCCTTGGCCGGTCCGGTAATGCCACCTTCCAACGACCGGTGCCTGGAGGTTATAGGTCGGATCGTCTGTGGACTACGGGCCACTACTCTGGAGTTTCAATAGGCGCCCTACCGGGAAAGAAGTGATGAATCTCATGTGAGAAGCAGGATTTAGAACTGCCTCCATGAGGGAAAGAAAACGGCCTCCACCGACGTTGGTGGGGGCCGTTATTGCCTAACCTCTTAAGGGTTCAGGCCTAGCTGAAAACCAGTTCCGTATTGCGGCGGTTCATGTCGCCCATCAGGGCCAAACCCTCAGACGGATCGTCCTGATTGTTGCAGAAGAACTCAATCCGGTTGCCATCAGGGTCCATAAAGTAGACACTGGAAGTCATACCGTGATCGGTGTTGTGATCCAAGGTTACTCCCTTGTCCTGAAGAGTATCGTAGACCTCTTTCAGGTCAGCAATGTCCGCGACCTGCACGGCGAAGTGGTTCAGACCAAGCTGGCCGGCCGTCACAGGCAAGGCATCTACCGGCGCCTTGAACAGTGCCAGGTCGTGGTGAATCTTGCCGCAGGTGAGGAAGGTTCCCATCTCGGTCTGCCGGGAAATATCGAATCCCAGGATTTCGGTATAAAACTTGGTGGACGCTTCCACGTCCTTGACGTTGAGAACCAAGTGTCCAACACGAATGGGTTTTGCCATAACTTTTCCTCCTTTTCGTTGGGGAGAAAATGTGCCTTTCAGACCCATTACTCCCAATACCAGGCACTTTCGCCTTGTTAAGAAATACTATACCCCCAATTTTTCGTCCCGCCAATACCTAAACGGCTAACGACCGTAATAAATGGCGGAATGCACTTAATTCATGCTTGGGCATAGCTGTTTTCGTAACCATGCGAACCTCCTGCTTGTCAGGAGGCTCGTTGACACTTCAATTGCTCCAGATTTACACTCTGACAGACACTCATTGTAATTGACCACCAGCTACCAAGTTTCCAGGACAGGTACAAGCATCATGCCTATCGACCAGGTTTCCATAGTGCGAATGTGTGGCGCCTGCCGCCACGAAATCGAGACTATCACGGTGAAGAAGGACAATATGCGCCTTTTCGTGGATGACGTTGTCTGGTGCGAGGGCTGTCAGTCCGAACAACCAGAGGTCCGCGACGTAGCCGAAAGGCAGGAAACTATCCGGACAGAGCAACAGAATTATCCTGTGAGTCCCACCTCAGGGCCGCCCATCTTAGCTGCAAAACCGTCAGAATAGTTTTTCCGCACCTGGCTCAGGGGTAAGTACATGGACTCCCTGAGTATTCAAAACATACCTGGAGCTGTCTAGATGCCAATCGTCGACACCCACTGCCACGCCACGCCCTATTGGTTCGAGCCGGTGGAAATCCTCCTGGACCAGATGACCCGTAACGACGTCGACCATGCGGTGTTGATTCAGATAAACGGCGTGTTCGATAACTCTTACCTGGTGGAATGCATGCGCCGGTTTCCAGGCCGCTTTTCCGGAGCAGGTATGGTTGACGTTAGCAGCCCGGGCGCGCTTGACCAGTTGGCAACGTTTCCGGAAATGGGCATAGAGGGCGTACGCCTGAACGCCGCCAGCCGGTCACCTGGTGACGACCCACTGGCCATTTGGCGAAAGGCTGGAGAGCTGGGCCTTATAGTGAGTAGCGGCGGCCAGCTTGAAGCCTTCTCCTCACCCGAATTTGAAGAAGTCATCAGGACGCTGCCCAATCTCAAAGTTATCATCGAGCACCTTGGCGCCGGAGGTCGGGACACCGAGCCTTTCGACGCCTACCGCCGGGTGCTGGCATTGGCCCAGTACCCCAACACCTACATGAAGATTCCTGGCTTGGGAGAGATCTGCGCCCGACCAACTCCCTTCGTACAACCCTTCCCCTTCGCCGGCAATGTGCCGCAGTTGGTT
The DNA here is from genome assembly GCA_965215975.1 of Dehalococcoidia bacterium. Lineage (GTDB taxonomy): Bacteria > Chloroflexota > Dehalococcoidia > Lucifugimonadales > UBA3495 > Bin22. The sequence continues at coordinate 3,781,036 of OZ244136.1, forward strand.
GAAATGGCGGTGGAAGCTTTCGGAGCCAGCCGGCTAATGTGGGGGAGCGATTTCCCGCCGGTGGCCTTCCGCGAGGGTTATCGGAACGCCCTTCGCTGGCCCATGGAGCATGTTGCCTACGCCAGCGAAGAAGATAAAGAGTGGATATTCGGAGGCACGGCAGCTTCCCTGTTCCGCTTTGGGGCGTAATTTCCCGCCCACTAGAACACTTTTTACCCACTCGACTGCGGCAAGTGCTGGGCTCAGTTGAAGCGGTTCATCGCCACCGTAATGTTCTCTTCCAGGAGGCAGTCCACTGCCTCGGCCACCCGTTTGACCACCCCGGAGATTTCCGGCGCCTCTTCCTCACTGAACCGGTTCAACACGTGGGAAACCTGACCGCCCTGCAAACCCGGGTGTCCGATTCCTACCCGAATGCGTGGGAACTCTTGGGTTCGTAACTCGGAAATGATAGAACGTATGCCGTTATGTCCCGCCGGACTTCCCCCAGGTCTTATCCTCATTCTCCCCAGCGGTAAATCCATTTCGTCGTAAATCACCACAATGTCAGAAGGCTTTACTCCGAAACGGGTCATCAAGTAGGCCACGCCTTCACCGCTGTTATTCATAAAAGTGCGGGGCTTGGCCAGAACGACATCCCGGTCCAGGTGGCGGCCCCGTCCTAAAACGGCCTTGGCCCGCCGCTCCTTTAAATTGATACCCCAGTGTCGAGCCAGCAGGTCAATACAGCGGAATCCCACGTTGTGCCGGGTATGCTGGTATCGTTCACCCGGATTGCCCAGTCCTACGATGATCTTCATCGACAGATCTGGTTCCTCCGTGTGTCGAGGTTTCCTGGTTCTTTCTTCGTTCTCGTTGTTTGTTTCCAAGTTAATGCTCGGGCTTCCAAGGGTTATAGAAGAGCCTCTGAAGGCGACTCCAGAAGCTGTAAAAAGTCGGATTCGTCCAGTATTCGGGTTTCTAATCGGTTTGCCGTGTCCAGCTTGGATCCGGCCGATTCGCCGGCTACCAAAAAGTTGGTCTTTCGCGTCACCGAGGACGTAACGGCGCCCCCCAACGCCTTAATTCTGGTTTCAGCCTCCCGGCGGGTCATAGAAGACAGTGTGCCGGTTACAACGAAAGTCAGGCCATTCCAGTGCAATTCACTGGGATCCACAATTTCTATCTCGTGATGCAGTTTTACCCCAGCCTGCTTGAGCTTTTCGATTACTGCGAGGTTCCCCTCCACCTGGAAGTAGTCATAGATGCTTTCGGCAATTTTGGGCCCAATTCCGGGGATCTGGGTCAGTGCATCCTGGCTCGCCTTTGCCAGCAGGTCCACACTGGCATATCGCTGGGTTAGCAGTTCAGCCACTTCGGCCCCCACGTGGGTTACGCCAAGCGCGAAGAGAATCCGGGGTAGCGGACGGTTTTTGCTGGCCTCAATGTTGTCCATAATTTTGGTAGCCAATCGGTCGCCCATCCTGTCCAGTTCCAACAGTTTGTCCTTCTCAAGGAAGTACAGGTCCGATACGGTGCTGGCAAACCCCTGGTCAATGAGAATCCGGCACCACTGCTCGCCCAGGCCGTCCATGTCCATAGCGCCCCTGCTGACGAAGTGCTTGAGCAACTCAAAGAACTGGGCGGGACAGGAAGCGTTGGGGCAACGATGCATTGCCTCCCCTTCCGGCTTCACTACCGACGTGCCACACTCAGGACAGGCCTCCGGCATTTGGAACTTCACCGCATCCCTGTCCCTTCGATCGAGTATCGGCCCCACGACCTGGGGGATGACGTCCCCGGCTCTCTCAATGGTTACCCAGTCGCCGACACGTATGTCCTTGCGGCGAATGTCTTCCTCGTTATGTAACGACGCATGCCTAACAGTAGCGCCACTGACTACCACCGGATCAAGGACGGCATAAGGATTGAGACTGCCCGTGCGGCCCACGTTGATTCCAATCTCCAGCAACCTGGTTACCGCCCGCTCCGCGGGAAACTTATAAGCGACGGCCCAGCGGGGTTCCCGACCCACCACACCCAGGGAGCTCTGGTAGTTGAACGGATTAACCTTGACCACGACTCCGTCAACCTCGTAGGGCAGGCCGTGCCTCCGTTCCACAAACTCGCGGTAGTAGTCCTTAACTTCTTCCACGGTGTAGCACAGCCGGTTATTTGGATTAATCCTGAAGCCCAGGGATTTTAACCACTCAAGAGCTTCCCAGTGATCAGGCAGGCCTGGCACATCGCCTGCATCGCCCAGGGAATAGGCCCAGATCTGCATATTCCTGGATGCCGTGACCTTGGGGTCCAGTTGCCGGATAGTTCCAGCGCCGGAGTTGCGGGGGTTGGCAAATAGCTGCTCACCCCGCTCGGCCCTTTCCTCGTTTAGACGGCGGAAGCTCTCCACGGGCATATAGACCTCGCCCCTGACCTCCAGGTAAGGCGGCGGGTCGCCCTGAAGGACCAGCGGAATGGAACGAATAGTGCGCAGGTTTTGGGTTACATTTTCCCCCACAAATCCGTTGCCCCTGGTTGCTCCCTGAACAAATACCCCGTCTTCGTAGACGAGACTTACCGCCAGTCCATCGATCTTCAGCTCGCAGGTCATGGAAAAATCAGCGTCATCAAGCAGGTTTCTTACCCGCCGGTACCAGGCTTCCAGGGATTCATCGTCGAAGGCATTACCCAGGCTCAGCATGGTGTGCCTGTGTTCCACCTGAACAAAGCCTTCGGCCGGATCTCCCCCTATTCTATGAGTCGGCGAGTCCGGCGTTACCAGTTCAGGGTGTTCTTCCTCAATGGTGCGCAGTTCCTGAAGGAGCATGTCATAGTCGAAATCACTGATGACGGGATCGTCCATCACGTAGTAGCGGTGGTTGTGATAATGCAATTCCCGTCGCAGTTCGGCAACCCGCTGGACTATGCTGTCGTCTGCCATTGCTGGAACTCCCCCTGATTTCTTTGCGAGAAAAGCATAATGTCTCTCCTTTCAGGATAACACCCTGCCCAGTGTCGCGTTAGGGTCAAATCAGGCCTGCCGCACCCGGAGTAGAAGGAACTTTATCCCCGCAAGAGGCGTCTTATATAGCATCTCTGTTTTGAGAATTCTGGAGAGTGCATAAGATGATCAACACCGGCGGCATACAATTCAGTTTTCTTGTGAAACAACATCGATTGGTATATTCTGCCCCTATGAGAAGGTTTCTCCTGGCATTGAGTTGTCTCTTGATTGCCCTGGCATTGACCGGCTGTGGTGCAGCTGCCGAGTCCCAATTCAGCACGGCCGCGGACTCTGTCGCTTCCTTTACGGAGTCGGGCAGGGCGATGCCTGCAATGCCTGCCGCCGCCGCCCCGCAAATGGCTCGGGAAGTCGTGGTGGAGAAGGAAATGCTAAGGGAAATGGAGGTACCGGCGGAAGCTTTCATGGCGGAAGAAAGCGCCGAGATGGACTCAGCAGCCACCGAATCCATGTCAGAGTCACTGCCTACCCTTGAAGAAGTCCAGGCATCAGTCGCTGCACAGGAACGAATTATCGTTCGCACGGTGGGTATGGGCCTCGTCGTGGACAATGTGGCCGACACCGTCGACCGTGTCGGAACGGTTTCCCAGAATCTGGGGGGCTGGACTGTATCAAGCGACCGTAGCGCCATTCACCATGGAAGTGTTTCTGTAAGGGTACCTGCCCAGCAACTGGATGAGGCTATTCGCCAAATCCGTGCCCTGGCGATTCGAGTCGACTCCGAATCGTCGACCAGCCAGGATGTCACCGATGAGTACGTGGACAGCAGTTCGCGCCTGCGCAGCCTGCGGGCCACCGAACAGTCCCTGCTGAATTTGCTTACCCAGGCCGACGACGTTGAGGATGCTCTCGAAGTGCAACGAGAACTGGCCCAGCTACAGGCGCAAATGGAAAGCCTGGAAGGGCGCATTAAGTTCCTCCAACAGACCGCCGCATTTTCCCTCATAAACGTCAGATTGAGCCTTGCTCCCAAGTCCATGCCAGTGGAAGCCGGCCCCGACCAGACCTTCAGCGCGGGCCAGCCAGCCAGGTTCCGGGCTACTTTCAATCCGCCCACTGAGATTGAGGACTTCAACTTCATCTGGGACTTCGGGGATGGTTCCAAGGTGGAGGGAACGGGCAGCGCTCCTACCACCCAACCGGGCCAACGGGTTACCGCAACGGTCAACCATGTCTTTGAGGACGACAGGGATTCTCCTTACATCGTTCAGTTGGAAATTACCGGCACCGGCCAGGCCGGTATAGTGGAGGGTTCCGACACCCTCATTGCAACAGTTACCAGGATCCCGACTATCGAGGTTTTTGCCGGCGAAAGACGAGTCGTGGAGGAAGGTGAGGAGGTCGAATACAGCGGGTCCTTCACCAGGCCGGAAGGATTGTGGGACATCCAATACCAGTGGGCTTTTGGTGACGGTTCCCCTTCAGTTATCGACGCCCCCGAAGATGGCGCCACCCGGGCGGTGGCAATCCACACTTACGAAAATTACCGACCTCAGGCCTATGAAGTTACCCTGACGGTAACGGCCCAAAGTGAGGCCGGAGAGGTAAAGGGTTCAGGGTCGTTCCGCGTTGACGTGAGAGAATCACAAGGGCTGATAGCGGGCAGTTGGAACCTTGCCGCCTCGGCCAAATGGGCCGTTCGTGCACTGTCAGCCGTAGCCCTGGCGATAGTCAATATCCTGATTTGGGTCGCCATTTTCAGCCCGGTGTGGCTTGCCCTCGCCGCCATAGGTTACGGTCTCCTTCGTTTGAATCGTATCCGGCGAGCCCGAAGGAACAACAGCCGTGCACTCCAGAACCTGGAAGATATGTCCCCGGGTGCCAGCGCAGTTTCCACCGCCCCGGAGCAGAGCTAATGTCGATCCGACGGCAGCATTAGGTTAACGAAAAGTAAGTTCCATTTCGATACAACCCCAAGGAGAAACCAGTGACTACTCAGACCCCCGAAGAAGCCCGTACCCAAATTGTCAACATGGTCAAGGATTTCGTACGCCGCGAAGTAGAACCGGTGGCGGCGGAACTGGACCGGGAGGACATCGTCCCCTTTGACCTGATCGACAAGATGAAGGACCTGGGCTTGTTCGGCATCACTGTTCCCGAAGACTACGGCGGCATGGGCCTGGACTACACTACCTTTGCCCTCATTTTCGAGGAAATGAGCAAGGGATTCATGAGCATTTCGGGCGCAATTGGCACCCATCACATAATGACCTACGTCCTTACCCACTACGGAACGGAAAACCAAAAACGGCACTTCCTGCCCGACCTGGCCGCGGGCCGCAAACGAGGCGGATTGGCCCTGACCGAGCCCGGCGGCGGCACAGACGTAGCCAACCTGCAGGTAACAGCCGACAAGGATGGCGAGGAGTACGTAATCAATGGCAGCAAGATGTTCATTACCAACGGCCGCTACGGTGATACGTTCCTGCTATTGGCCCGTACCGACCGGACCGTGGAACCCCGTCACCGGGGCATCAGCGCCTTCATCATCGAAAAGGGAGGGGACGGTTTCCGAGTCGGACGTGACCTCGACAAGCTGGGATACCGGGGCTTGGACACCTGCGAATTGATTTTTGAAGACTTTCGCATACCTGCGGACAATCTGGTGGGAATGGAAGAGAACGTGGGCTTCGGGCAGGTGATGAGCGGCCTTGAAACAGGCAGGATAAACGTGGCTGCCAGGGCTGTGGGCGTGGCTCAGGCGGCCTTTGAGGCTTCCATCCGCTATTCCCAGCAGCGTGAAACCTTTGGCGTGCCCATATCCCAGCACCAGGCAATCCAGCTTAAGCTAGCCGACATGGCGACCAAGATACAGGCCGCGCGCCTGCTAACATATGACGCCGCCGCCAAGAAGGACACGGGACAACGGGTGGACCTGGAAACGGGCATGGCCAAGCTCTTCGCCAGCGAAATCTGTGGAGAGATAACCATGGAAGCCATGCGCATTCACGGCGGGTACGGCTACATTAAAGAGTCCCCGGTTGAACGCTACTACCGGGATGCGCCCCTTATGATAATCGGCGAGGGAACCAACGAAGTATTGCGTTTGGTGATTGCGCGACAATTGCTCCGCCGCCCCGAGTATCAGGTTTAGGGAAGTTAATCTACCTCCACAGTTCAACACTCGTCAAAAGAAAAAACCGCTCATTCCTCTGTTAGTTGAGGATGAGCGGTTTTTTGCAGTTCGACTCACCGCAAGTTTTAACGGCTAAATGGCTTGTCCGGCGTGATATTGCCGAGTTCACTAAAGCGGGCGCCGACCACCTTTCCTTCTAACCCATGCGGGCAGGATTGAAAACCAGCCAGTTGGCAACCGGCCCGGCGCTGCGACTCCACTCGTGGGCGCAAAAGGGCGGTATCAGAATAGCGTCGCCTTCGGACACAGTGTATTCCTTGCCATCGCAGGTAAGGATGCAGCTACCTTCCAGGAAGTAAGCCAGATGCTCCCATTCGTGGGTGTGGTCCGGGCTTACTTCCCCCGCCGCCATACCTCTATGGGACAGGATGTATCGCTTTGCTCCATCCTCAGCGGTCAAAATCGGGCGTGCCGCGCCAGGGCTGGTGTCCAGGTCGGCCAGGTTCTTGATCACCGGCGGATTTCCGGTGCCCTGCCCGCCGTTATTCCGAGCGCCGCCACTCTGGGATGCCAGCAATGGATTTATTTCGATTCGCTGGATATCGCCCTCGCCCCCGTCATTGAGAGTGTAATGGTCCACGTTACCTGGAATGAACATGGCATCGCCGGCCTTGACCGGATAGTTCACGCCATCACAGACCAGGGTCCCCGAACCCTTGATGATGAACACTTCGTGCTCCCAGGGATGGATATGGTGGCTGCTGGTCTCACCCGGCTGAATGTGGGAATAGCTCAGCGTCGTGGTAGGTGGGTTGTCGTCCAGATTTATCAAGCGAGCTGCCCCGCCCGGAGTGAAGTGGTCGCGATAGTTCCTGATGATTGGTTCCATTGGTGCCTCCATGAGTTCTGTTGTCGGTTCAAATGGCTCTATGGTTGTCCGTGTATTGGCATACGAGCGCAAAACACGATTAATTTCCTGGGTCCCTTCAAGTTAGGCCAACTTCAGATCAATAAGCTGGACTTGGGCGCCCGCAGGGCTAATGGTAAACTTCGGAACTCTCCATTACAAGAAGAGGAAACTTCTTTCCCTTCTTGCCTCCCGTTAAAGACAATCAACAGTTATGCTGGGGCACCCTGAAAACACCTTTAGTCGCTTAAGGTTTCTGTTGACGCTCCCAAGGGGCTATGCTAGTATCCCGAAAAGGCCGAGAACCCTGTTACCCCCTTCCCTTTGGTGAATTACAGGGTAGCCCCGCAGGATACAGGATCAGGATGAACTTTCGCCAACGGCTTAACCGAGTATCTCCGGAAAGGGAGACGGTACTGACCATCGGCGTATTTGATGGAGTTCATCTGGGCCACTCCCATTTGCTTCAGCGCCTGATCTCGCGGGCCCGTCCGGAGTATCAACCGGCCGTGCTCACCTTCTCCAATCACCCTGTCACCGTGCTTCAGCCCGGGCGCGAGGTATCGTTCCTCAGCACGCCGGAGGAAAAGCAACGACTGCTCCTGAGCGAAGGGATAGACCAGGTAGTTTCGTTGGAGTTCACCCAGGAACTGGCCCAGTTGTCGGCCAGGGAGTTCGTCGGCCTGCTGGTAGACAACCTGAAGATGAAGGGACTGGTAATTGGGCCCGACTTTGCCCTTGGCAGGAATCGCGAGGGCAACGCCGAACGACTGGCAGAACTCGGCCGAGAGCTTGGATTCTTTGTGGATGTTCTTGAGCCTCTGCTGTTGGAAGAGACGCTGGTAAAGAGCCGCGTTATCAGACAGAAGATCTCCGAAGGTGACGTCGCAACCACGGGCCGCCTGTTGGGCCGGGAATTTTCCCTGACTGGCAAAGTCGTAACTGGCGACCGCCGGGGCAGAGAACTGGGTTTCCCGACCGCCAACGTCGACGTAAGCAAGAATATGGCCCAGCCCGGCGATGGTATTTATGCTACTTGGGCAGTGGTTGACGGCGTTCGCAGACCTTCGGCTACCAGCATCGGCGTCCGGCCGACTTTCGGTCTGACCCAGCGCCTGGTGGAAGTGTATATCCTGGACTTCGAGGGAGACCTGTATGGTCAAGAATTAGAGGTACAGTTCGTGGATAAACTTCGAGACCAGGAAGCGTTTTCTAACCTGGAAGCCCTCGTAGAACAGATTAACCGAGATGTGGCCAATACCCGCTTGGCTTTGGCCACTACCGGAGGCGAAAATGACCCTTAGCCCCGACGAGCTTTGGCGCATTACGCAGCGAGGCGTCAGCAACATTATCGTTCGCGAAGAGTTCGTCAAACTGTTGCAGGAGGGAAAGCCCCTGCGGCTGAAGATGGGCTTCGACCCCAGTCGCCCGGACATTCATCTCGGCCACGTCGTAGGGCTGCGAAAACTGCGCCAACTTCAGGACTTGGGGCACCAGTTGATTCTGATTGTAGGAGACTGGACTGCCCAGATCGGGGACCCCAGCGGCCGCTCTGCCACCCGGCCCATGCTCACCCACGAAGAGGTTATGGAAAACGCCCAGTCCTACCTCCGACAATTCTTCAAAGTAGTTGATCGGGATCGGGCACAGGTTGTTTACCAAAGTGAGTGGTTCGGCAAGTTTTCCCTGGCCGATGTCATTGGATTGACTGGTCGATTCACTGTAGCCCAGTTCCTGGAACGCGACGACTTTGCAAAGCGCTTTGCGGAACACCGCCCAATTGCTATCACCGAATTGCTCTATCCTCTGCTACAGGCCTACGATTCGGTGGCAATCCAGTCGGATGTGGAGTTTGGGGGCACCGATCAGATGTTCAATCTGCTGGTCGGACGGGAACTTCAGGAGATGATGGGGCAGCGTGCCCAGCAGTGCTTCCTCATGCCCATTTTAGTAGGAACCGACGGCGTCCAGAAAATGAGCAAGAGCCTTGACAACTACGTGGGGGTGGAAGAGGCACCCGACGACATGTTTGGCAAGATTATGTCCCTTCCCGACGAGTTCATCGTTTCCTACTTTGAATACTTGACCGACGCCCCCGAAACCGAACTGGAAGATATGTCCCGCAGCATTGAGGGACAAACGGTCAACCCGATGGATTTGAAAAAGCGGCTGGCCGAAGAGATTACAGAGGTTTTTCACGACCAGCAGGCTGCCGCAGCCGCGCGGGACCGCTTCGAACGGGTCGTCCAACAACGTTCACTTCCCGACGATATGCCAGTGGTATCCCTGTCAACCGTGTCTGGCCCCCGGTGGAGCAACGCGCTGGTGTCGGCCGGCCTCGTGTCCAGTGTCAGCGATGGCAAGCGGATGATTAACCAGGGCGCCGTCGAATTGTTCCCCCCCTCGGGCCAATCCCTAAAGATTACGGAAGACGGTCGGTTCGAAGCACCGGAACCCGGTACGGCCGTTAAGGTAGGCCGACGCCGGTTCGCTTCATTCCAGGAATAACTCCAACCGGTCCCGCTCCAAAAATCCGGTTCCTGAGGCATTCCCCAGAATTTTCCCTCTCAAAGAGTTCCATCAAAAGAAGTTCTTGTTGACCCAATTTAGGGACAATTACTTCAAGGTTCACATATGTTCGTCTTGCGATAGAAGCTACGCGGTTCAAGCCTATGTAAACAGACCACCATAGGCTATCTAATCCTCGTGCATGCAACATTAGCATTCGCGTAGTGTCCCATTCACAATATTCTAGATTCACATTCCGTGAAATAGAATCCGACCGATTTACCTCCGTTGCTGAGCCTCATGTTCCGGTATACTTAGAGTCATTCTGAAGTAAACTGCCGGAGGCGGCGCGTGTTCTCCACTGAAGAACTGGAACAACTACGGCAAAGGGGTCAGCTTTGGCGCGAGAAAAACTCGGCCAGGCAGGAGCGCAAGTCTTCTTTCAAGACCCTTTCGCAAATCCCCGTTAAGACTGTATACACTCCCGAAAACCTGGAAACAACCGACTACCTTGAAGACGTCGGACTGCCTGGGGAGTTTCCCTACCTAAGGGGTGTCCACGCCGGGGGCTACCGGGACCGCCTGTGGACCATGCGGATGTTTGCCGGTTTCGGCTTACCCCAGGAAACCAACCAGCGGTTCAGGTTTTTACTGGACAACGGCCAAACCGGCCTCAGCGTGGCCTTCGATATGCCCACCCTTTACGGCTATGACACCGACGACCCCAGGGCCGCCGGCGAATTCGGCAAATGCGGGGTGGCCGTTTCTTCCCTGGCTGATATGGAAGCCCTGTTCGACGGAATACCGCTGGGTCAGGTAACCACCTCAATGACTATAAACAGCCCCGCGGCCATAATTTGGGCCATGTACATAGCGGTGGCTGAAAAACAGGGAGTACCCCTGGAACAGATCGGCGGGACTCTGCAGAACGACATTCTGAAGGAGTACCTGGCCCAGAACGAGTACATTTTCCCGCCTGAACCGTCCCTGCGCCTTGTGGTGGATACCGTGGAATTCGCCACCCGGTACATGCCTCGCTGGAATCCTATCAGCATCAGCGGCTACCATATCAGGGAGGCAGGGTCCAATGCGGTGCAGGAATTAGCTTTCACCCTCGCAGACGGTTTTGAATACGTTCGTCGTTGCGTGGACCGCGGCATAGCTGTTGATGACTTCGCTCCCCGGTTAAGTTTCTTCTTTAACGCTCACAACGATTTCTTCGAGGAAGTGGCCAAGTACCGGGCGGCTCGCAGGATTTGGGCCCGAGAAATGCGCGATACCTTTGGCGCTCAGAATCCCCGTTCTTGCTGGCTGCGGTTCCACGCCCAGACCTCGGGCGCTTCTCTAACTGCTCAGCAGCCCGAGAACAACGTGGTGCGGGTTGGGCTCCAGGCCCTGGCAGCAGTGATGGGTGGCTGTCAGTCCTTGCATACCAACGGAAAAGACGAAGCTTGGGCCCTGCCGTCCGAGCAGGCCGCCCTCCAAGCGCTGCGCACTCAGCAGATAATAGCCTACGAAACGGGCGTTACCGACACGGTTGACCCCCTGGGCGGGAGCTATTATCTGGAGTCGCTGACCAACGAAGTAGAGCAGGGCGCCTATAATTACTTCCGTAGAATTGAAGACGTTGGCGGTGTGGTTCCAGCCCTGGAGTCCGGCTTCTTCCAAAGGGAAATTGCCGACGCCGCCTACATTTACCAGCGGGAGGAAGACCGGAAAGAGCGCATTACTGTGGGTGTTAACGACTTTATCACCGACGAAGAAATGTCTATCCCCCTGCTGAGGGTAGACCGGGAAGGAGAGTCCCGTCAGATCGAAAACCTCAATAATGTCAGACGCACCCGGGACAACCGGGAAGTTGCCAGAAGACTAAAGGAATTGGAGGCGGCTGCCAGAGGCGAGGAAAATCTTATGCCGCCACTGCTGGACGCGGTCAAGGCCTATGCGACCCTCGGGGAAATGATGGGTGTATTCAGGGAAGTCTTTGGAGAATACCAGCCAGGATGGGGTTTCTAGCCACTGTTCTAAATAGCGAAGTTGCGCCCAAAGCAGGTTAATTACCTGATCAGGGAACCCAACGACGCTCCGATAATAAGACAAGGGCGGGTTAAACCCCGCCCCTGTTTCGTCATCCGGACTAAATTCGTGGAATGAACCAGGCTACGCCCGGTCCTCTTCCCGTACCCGCTTGGCTTCTTCGATGACTCGCTGTTCCATGTTTGGCGGAACCGGGTCGTAATGGTCAAACTCAAGCTGGTAGCTGCCCCGCCCCTGTGTCAGTGAACGCATATCCTGGGCATAGCGCTGCACCTCGGACAACGGCACCTCTGCCTCAACAACCGTGTATTTGTCGCCAGGGGTCATCCCCAGGATGCGTCCGCGTTTGCCGTTGAGGTCACTCATTACGTCGCCGGTATAGGTATCAGGCACGTTTACCGTCAGCTTAACGATCGGCTCCAGAAGTATGGGACTGGCATCGGCCATTCCCTTCTTAAAGGCCTGTGTGCCGGCGATCTCAAAGGACATGCCCGAAGAGTCCACATCGTGATAGCTGCCGTCGTAAATGACGGTCTTCAGATCCACCACCGGGAATCCTGCCAGGATGCCTTCTTCCATAGACTTGACGACGCCTTTCTCCACCGCGGGAATGTATTCCCGCGGCACCCGGCCGCCCACGACTTCGGAACCAAACACAAAACCGTTGTCCCTATCCATTGGCTCCAACCGCAACAGGACGTGCCCGTACTGCCCGTGCCCTCCCGATTGCTTCTTGTGGCGGTATTCAGCGTTGGTCACCCGAGAAATGGTCTCGCGATATGCGACCTTTGGCATCCGCAATACCAGGTCCGCTCCAAACTTGCGCTTGATTCGGTCAATGGCAACTTCAATCTGCGCGTCGCCTAGGCCGGTAAGCAAGCTGTCGCCGGTATCAACGTCCCGGGAATAGTGCAGGCTGGGGTCTTCCTCCACAATGCGAGCCAGCGAAGTGGACATCTTGTCCAGATCCGCCTTCGTGGCTGGAGCAACTGCCACACTATAGTATCCCTTGGGAAACTCGATCTGTGAGAATGTAACCTGATTATCCCTGACACAAAGCGTGTCTCCGGTAACCGTGGAGGCCAGCTTGCCGATTGCGCCGATATCCCCGGCCGCTACTTCCGAAATGTTTTCCTGAGATTTGCCGCGGGGGAGATAGAGTTGCCCGATACGTTCCGCCTGGTTCCGGTTGGCGTTCCACACCTCTGAGTTGCTCTTAATGGTGCCCCGGTACACTCGGAACAGGGAAAGCTTTCCCACAAATGGGTCGGCAGTCGTCTTGAAAACGAAGGCAGCGAGCGGGCCCGACGAGTCCACGTCAAAATCTACTGCATCACCACTCGCGTTGGACACCTCAGGCTTTATGCCTTCTATTGGAGACGGCAGGAACTCGCTTACGAAATCGAGGAACTCTTCCACGCCAATATTCTGGGTGGCTGAACTCACCAGAACGGGAACAAGGTCTCCGGACAATATACCGGCCTTGGCCCCGTTTATGATTTCCTCGTCGGTTAGTTCCTCGCCCTCAAGGAATTTGTCGGCCAATTCCTCGTCGGCTTCTGCCACTGCCTCTATCAGGCGCTCCCTGGCCAATTCAAGCTCGTCGGCCACTTCGGCAGGAACGTCGGCCGGGGGGTTCAACACACTGACCAGACCCTTGAAGTCCTGGGCATCGCCCAGAGGCAACTGGAACGGAACGCACTTGTTGCCGAATGAACCTTGAATGTCAGCAACGGTCCTGGCGAAACTGGCGTTCTCTCGGTCCATTTTGTTGATCAACAGAACACGAGGCAATCCCAAGTCCTCGCACAGGTTCCACGACCGCTCCGTTCCTACGTCCACTCCGGATGGAGCAGGCAGCAGGATAGCAGCGCTTTCTACCACCTTCAAAGCGCTGACAACTTCCCCAAAGAAGTCGTCATATCCAGGAGTATCCAGGAAGTTGGCCTTGTAGCGGTCCCAGGTGCAGGAAATAAGGGTGGTCTGAATGCTGCCCCCGCGCTTAACCTCTTCGGGTTCGTAATCAGAGACGGTGTTGCCATCTTCGACCCGACCAATGCGAGTAACCGCCTTGGTATTGAACAATAGAGTTTCGCACAACGATGTCTTGCCGGCGCCGCTGTGAGACAGCAACGCCACGTTCCTCAAATTGACGGCATCTATATTGGGCATAGACTTTTACTCCCCCTCAAAAAAGAACTACAGTCCGTTTCGTCGATTTTATATAACAATAGCTACTTTTCGCAAGTTTGGCGTAAATTACCCTCGGCTATAGCAAATTGACATGGTAGCTTCGCATTCTATAGTATCCCCCCATGGCCATCGGCCAAATAACAATTCAGGACAATTCAAATGCCTCAAAAAGAAATCATTACCCACCCGCAGATCGCTCAGGGAAGCAATCCTCTTTCCCAGGCGACTCGCTTCGGAAACCTGGTCTACGTGCAAGGGTGCACTGGCCGCCATCCCACAACGGGGGTAAATGGCTCGGATATACGTGAGCAGACCCGGTTTGCGCTGGAAAGAATCAAGATGATCCTTGAAGAGGCAGGCTCTTCACTGGATAACGTGCTCTCCAACACTTGCTACGTGACCACCAGAGACGATCTGCCCGGGTTTAACGAGACCTACGCCGAGTTCTTCCCCAAAGATTACCCCGCCCGGACCACTATCATCGTACAGTTTGGGCAACCCGACAATCTGGTGGAAATTACCACCACCGCATGTATACCCAGCTAGAGTCTAAACTCTATGGCGAATACGTTATGACTCTTCGTTGCTGCCAATCTCAATTCAGTTTCTTGTAGACGATATGGGAACGATTGGAGGTATGGGGACGAATCATCGGCGCCCAGTCGCCGGTATCTGAGGCAGCAACCCACACGTCGGTGAAAGGTACGTCTGGAGAGTCAATTTCGTAGACTGCGGCATACTTGGCAGTGCCCTCCACGTCGGTGGATTCCAGTTTGTACCGGGTGCAGCTATGAACACCCGGCACCTTGACGATGTTCGGCACATGCTCGGTATCGTAAATACGATTGAAGTCCGACTCCAACTCTACAGGTATATCCATTTGCACGAGGTACACGTAGTCAGCCATGGGGAGGAACCTCCATACTCACCGGGTTAACCAGAGTATACCGGCCCTTGACCAACTTAGATAGGCAGCGTTAGAATTGGAACTCAGCGACCGGTAGTGAGCCGCTCCTTCAGCGGCTTCTCGGTCGCTCCTTTATTGAACCGCACGATTGGAGACAGCCATAAAAAACGTCCGCTCCCTGATCGGGAGCGGACGTTTTTTATGGCGTGATAAAGACCGTAGTGAGCTAGTAGGTTAAGTCCGACTCCACACCATCAGGGAGTTCAACTTCCAGCGCCTGCAGGCTGTGAGCCAGGCCATGGTAGTAGGCAACTATGATGAGCACGTCAATTATGCCAGCGTCGCCAACCTGGGAGCGGAGACCTTCGAAGGTGTCATCCGAAATCCGATGCTGGCGCAGCAACTCCAGGACAAACTGGACCACGGCGGCGTCACTGGGTTCCAGCCCCACAGGCGCCCTGAATTCCCGTATCGCGGCGATAACGTCGTCGCCCAGATTCGCTTCTTTAGCGCCCCGTTGATTGACGGTCCAGACATAATGGCCGCCGGCTTGGCGCGCGGCGGTCAAGATGGCCAAAGCCTTGACTCTCGGATTCAGGTCTGTCTCAAACCTGACGTAGCCACCCAGACCGGCAAATGCGCCGGCCGCCTGGGCGTTGTTCAGCAGGGCAGCATAGTTCCTTTGCACCCCGCCACGGCTGCTCGTAATATCATCCCATACCGCTTGCCCGGCGGCATCCATGTTTTCTCTAGTGGCAAAAGGGACTCGGGCCATTGGTCTCCTCCTTGTAGCTCTTATTCTTGCTTTGAAGACAGTTAATTGGAACGCGCTCGTAATGTAGGCTTTCAACTGCCAGTAGAATCTGTCTGATGCCACACACCCTCTTCCCGCAAATGTATCAAGGGCCCTGATTAGCTCAGACTGGCATCTTATCTGAATAACGGCATCCTCAATTATCTTGAGGATGCCGTATTGCTGCTCGGTACTCTCGAGGCGAAGTGACTGATTTTAATCGGCGGCCTGCTCCAGCTTCTCCCCGTTCTTTTCCCAAAGGGCTTCCAGGATAGCGCCGGGAGACATGGGCAACTTCTCCATGCGCACCCCGATGGCATCATGAATAGCGTTGGCAATGGCAGCCATGGGAGGGACTATCGGCACCTCGCCCACGCCGCGTACACCATATGGGTGGCCAGGGTTGGCTACTTCAACAATGACCGTGTCGATCATCGGCAGATCCAGGCTGATGGGCATGCGATAGTCAAGGAAGCTGGAATTTACCATCTGCCCGTTATCGCTGAAGTAGTACTCTTCATTCAGGGCCCAGCCAATTCCCTGGACCACGCCTCCCTGCATCTGGCCTTCCACATAACTGGGGTGAATGGCCTTGCCGGCATCTTGAACGGTGGTGTAGCGGAGGATGTCCACCTTACCGGTCTCGGGATCGACCTCAACGTCCACAATGTGGGTGGAGAAAGCGCCGCCCGCGCCCCGTGGGTCAACACTGACCTGGCTGGAAATCGGTCCGCCGGACCCGTTCAACTGGGCAGCCAGTTCTTTAAAATTCATCTTCAGGTCAGAGTCAGATTTGTGCTGGAAGACGCCAGCCTCCAAATCCACATCCTCGGCGGATACCTCCCAGATGGTTGCGGCCCGCTCAATCATCTGTCGCTTAATGTCTTGAGCGCATTCATAAGCCGCCCAGCCACTGGCGAAGGTAGTTCGGCTGCCACCGGTCAGGAAGGTGTAACCCACTGAATCGGTGTCAGCCACGCTGGGACGCACATCCTCCGCCGGAATACCCAGAACTTCCGCTGCCTGCATGGCAATTGAAGCACGGGTCCCGCCGATGTCAGTTGAACCTTCTACCAGGCTTATGGTCCCGTCAGCTACGACTCCGATGCTGCAGCTTGACTGCATTCCGATGTTAAACCAAAATCCGGAGGCTATTCCGCGACCTTGGTTGGCGCCGGTCAGCGGCGTATTGTAATGCTCGGTGGATTTGGCGGCTTCGACAACTTCTATGTTGCCAATGACCGGAAACTCAGGCCCGTCAACTCTCCGGGTACCTTCTTTGGAAGCGTTGCGCAGGCGAAACTCGATAGGATCCATCCCAATTTCACGGGCTATTTCATCCATTACTTGTTCTCCACCAAAGGCGCCAATTGGGGCGCCGGGCGCTCGGTAGGGAGCCACTTTCGGTTTGTTGACCACCACGTCATACCCTTCCGCACGGACGTTCTCAATGTCGTAAGGTGCAAACATGCACTGGGCGCCCATGGTTACCGGGGAACCGGGGAAGGCGCCGGCTTCCAAAGCCAATGAGGAGTCGGCGGCCGTGATCTTGCCGTCCCGAGTGGCGCCAACCTTGACCCAGACCGTTGAACCGGAAGTAGGTCCCGTGCTTTCAAATACATCGGTGCGGGACATGAGCAACTTTACAGGTTGGCCGGTTTTCCTCGAAAGGATTGCAGCCATGGGTTCCAGGTAAACTGGAATCTTCCCGCCGAAACCGCCACCAATCTCCATTGGGACTACCTTTACCTGCGAAACGGGCAGGTCAAGTATCTGGGCCAGGGAGTCCCGCACCGCAAAAGCACCTTGGGTGCTGGTCCAAACGGTTAGCTTGCCGTCGGCATTCCAAAGAGCGGCTGCGTTCTGCGGCTCAATGTAACCCTGATGCACCGTGCTGGTCTGGAAAGCTCTCTCAACGACAACATCGGCTTCGGCAAAGCCCTTTTCCAGGTCTCCCATCTCGTACCGGAAATGCGATGCAATATTACTGCGCTTGTCAGTCCGTTCACCAAGTTCAGTAGTGGTCAGGTCTTCAATCACCAAAGGCGCGTCGTCCTTCATAGCCTGGGTAACATTGATTACAGGGGAAAGGACTTCGTACTCTACCTCAATCAGACCAATGGCGATTTCAGCCACATGGGGATTCACGGCGGCCACGGCGGCCACGGCATGGCCCCGGTACAACGCCTTGTCCTGGGCCAGGATGTTCTCACTGGAGAAGCGCATTCCACGGCTGGGATTCTCCATACTGGCTAAAGGCAGGTCTTTCCCAGTAATAACCGCTTTTACGCCGGGATAAGCCTCGGCCTTGCTAGTATCGATGGACTTGATGCGTGCGTGGGCGTGGGGACTGCGCAGGACCTTGCCCTGAAGCAGTCCGGCCATCTGGAAATCGCCGCCGTACTTTGCCCGTCCGGTAACCTTATCGGTACCGTCATGGCGGACAGGGCGAGTCCCTACTACGCTGTATTCGGTATTTGACAGAACAACATTGGACATAGCCAACCCTCTCAATCGCGATGTTTAGAAGCTCGAACTTAACGGGGCCATTGTACCATACGGGGTGCCACCCAATGCGCCAAGTCAACCCCGTGCCAACCCAAGATTCTTACCGATCATATTTAAAATATTTTGGAGACTACTCTCTGTTTATGTCTTCGATGCAATTGTCACAGAAAACGCTTTCTGGGTTCGCGTCTTCTATCAGTCTAGTTATCGACCCGCAACGCACACAATGGACAATATCGTCGCCAGAGTCGCCACAATAGGAGCACATATAGAAGGTTCTGCTTCCTGACTGACTTTCCAAATGTGTGACGAGGCCTCCCCAGCACTCAGGGCAATTTGGCAGATCCAACCTTGGGTCGGAAGGATCTGACGAAGGTCGCTCCAAGTTATTGTGTTCTGCTAATCCCTCAGGGTCAGGAACAACACTGCAGAAGCGACACTTGTTGTCGTCAACGTCTACGATAATGGCGGACTGCCAACACGTCGGGCAATACCATATAAAGAACCCTATCAATTCTGCCGCAATAGCACTATTTCTCTCGTCCACAAAGTCCTGGAAACCATTCAACAACCTATGTATTTCTTGCAATTGTGTAGCATCAACAACTAAACCTTCTTGTTGGCAGAATTCGATGCTGAAATTCATACACTTCGCTACTAGGGACCTAACCGCCGCGGAGTCTACAACTGCAGAATAATGCGTAAATCGATTCCTCAGTTTCCTCAACGCATCCAAATTCCTTTTGTCTGCCTCCCCAATGGCCACTTTCGCCTTTTCTTCTAATCTGTCGCACGTCTGTTTAAAGTTAGTAGAAATGAAATCACCCTTTTGCAAACTTGCTCGGTCAGCTTTTTGGGGATCAGCAAACAACAATCTCCAATCCTCTCGATCTAGTCTTGCCTTTAGCAACAACTCCATTCCATTAGCAAGGTCCAAAATTGCGTACTTCCAACCCCTAGGATTGTCTCGCTCCGCTAATTCGGCCGCACTGACCAAATAATCCAAGCCATTTTCTAAAAGCGAGAGAATCCAGGATCCACCCTCGGCGATATATTCGCTCTCTCTCATTTCACTCCCTAAACCAAAACAGCCCCCGGCTTTCACCAAGGGCTGCATTTATGGACTATTCAGTTTTGGTAGCGGGGGTAGGATTCGAACCTACGACCTTCGGGTTATGAGCCCGACGAGCTGCCACTGCTCCACCCCGCGACGGGTGCCACAGGCGAGAAAACAAGAAACCTTAATGCCTTGTCCTGAAGTGTTTTACGATACACGTTCACTCAAACTGAAGTTTGGCGCTCTTTGCGTGGGTCAAATCGCTCGACCGGTTAGTATCGGTATGCTGAAGCTGTTACCAGCCTTACACATCCGACCTATCAAGCAGATAGTCTCTCTGCAGTCTTACTCCCGACGCAAATCGGGAAGGGAGGCCTCATCTTGGGGGATGCTTCGCGCTTAGATGCCTTCAGCGCTTATCGCTGCCAGACATGGCTACCCAGCGCTGCTCCTGGCGGAACAACTGGAACACCATAGGTCTGTCCCTCCCGGTCCTCTCGTACTAGGGAGAGGTTCCCTCAAGCCTCCTGCGCCCATGGCGGATAGAGACCGAACTGTCTCACGACGTTCTGAACCCAACTCACGTACCCCTTTAACCGGCGAACAGCCGGACCCTTGGGACCGCCTTCAGCCCCAGGATGGGACGAGCCGACATCGAGGTGCCAAACCTCGCCGTCGATGTGAACTCTTGGGCGAGATAAGCCTGTTATCCCCGGGGTAGCTTTTATCCGATAAGCCACGGCCCTTCCACACGGTGCCGTAGGATCACTTTGCCCGACTTTCGTCCCTGCTCGACTTGTAGGTCTCGCAGTCAAGCCCTCTTATGCCAATGCGTTCTATGGACGATTTCCATCCGTCCTGAGAGGACCTTTGGGCGCCTCCGTTACGTTTTCGGAGGCAACCGCCCCAGTTAAACTGCCCACCAGGCACTGTTCCTCAGTTTTGCTGAGGTTAGAACCAAAAACAGCCAAGGGTGGTATTTCAACGACGGCTCCCCCCCGACTGGCGTCGGAAGTTCATAGCCTCCCACCTATCCTACACATGACAGTTCCCAGCCCAATACCAGGCTACAGTAAAGCTCCACGGGGTCTTTTTGTCCTGCCACGGGTCGCCCGCGTCTTCACGGGCACCGCAATTTCACCGAGCCCTCCGCCGAGACAATGGCCAAGTCGTTCAACCATTCATGCGGGTCGGAACTTACCCGACAAGGGACTTC
The DNA here is from genome assembly GCA_965215975.1 of Dehalococcoidia bacterium. GTDB lineage: Bacteria > Chloroflexota > Dehalococcoidia > Lucifugimonadales > UBA3495 > Bin22. Next base: position 3,801,239 of record OZ244136.1, read on the forward strand.
GCTACCTTAGGCATTTTGTTACTCCCCCGACTCCTGCTTCCAGGAGTGGGGTGGGTCGGTCATTTCTGCCGACCTCTGCATGTCGCCATACAGATCGGACCATATCTTCCCGCACGCTCCGTCTGCGGGTCCGGCGTATGGTCTCTGAGGATTCCTGACTTTGGCATACCCTCACAAGCTCCAGTCAGGGCAATTACCCCAACCAGTTCGCAAAGAATTCACCTCGATCAGGTCTTTCCTGCTGATAATCCGCACCGGACACATTTTCACCAACCCCTTATGATGTCGGGGCGGGTAGTGCCGGATACTCGGACTTCCCAGCATATAGCCAGATTTTATAACGGCCTTAAGCCACAGCAGTTCCGGCTAAGCCGGACCAACTGGGTTCGGTTGACCGTTAGAGTTACGGCCGCCGTTCACCGGGGCTTCAGTTCGTAGCTTGCACCACTCCCCTTAACCTTCCGGCACTGGGCAGGCGTCAGCCTGTATACGTAGGGTTTCCCCTTAGCACAGACCTGTGTTTTTGTTAAACAGTCGCCCGGCCTTCTTATCTGCGCCCCCGAAGCGCTCCACCGGCTAGCGGTTTCACCCCCCAGGGGGCCCTTTCTCCCAAAGTTACAGGGCTCTTTTGTCTAGTTCCTTAGCGGAGGTTAGCTCGAACACCTAGGGACTTTTATCCCAGCCCACCAGTGGCGGTTTGCGGTACGGTCGCCATTGCCTCTCCAAACGAAGCTTTTCTCGTCGGTTTGGGTTCAGCCGGATTTCGTTAGCCCTTAGGCTACGATTCCCTCAACCCTCAGCTTAACGCCAGAGTGGATTTGCCTGCCCTGGCTCGCCTACGGTAAAGGACGCCAATCCAATAAGACGCCCGACCTACCCTTCCGCACCCCTCCGAGTATCAACAAAACAATGGCGGTGCAGGAATATTAACCTGCTGTCCATCGCCTTCGGCGCTTGCCTACGGCTTAGGACCGACTAACCCTACGCCGATAAACGTTGCGTAGGAAACCTTGGGCTTTCGGTGTCAGGGATTCTCACCCTGATTTACGCTACTCATTCCGGGATTCTCACTTCCCCGCGCTCCAGCAAGCCTCACGACTCACCTTCGTTGCCCGAGGAACGCTCCCCTACCACGCCCAGGCAGTACCAAGAACCTTCACTCCACCTTTACGGCAACTGCTCTTCAGCAAATGACCATAAGGCTGGAATAAGGTTCTTGAACCTGAACATCCACGGCTTCGGCGGCAGGCTTAAGCCCCGTTACATTTTCGGCGCAGGACCCCTCGACCAGTGAGCTATTACGCACTCTTTAAAGGAATGGCTGCTTCTAAGCCAACCTCCTGGTTGTTTTGGGAACCCCACCTCCTTTCCCACTTAGCCTGCGCTTGGGGGCCTTAGCCGGTGGTCTGGGCTGTTTCCCTTTCGACAATCGCACTTATCTGTGACTGTCTCACTCCCGGGTATCGGCAGAACGGCATTGGTGGTTTGATTGAGTTTGGTAAGCTCACGCCCCCTAGCCCATTCAGTGCCCTACCTCCGTCCTCCTGTGCCCGAGGCTGCACCTAAATGCATTTCGGGGAGAACTAGCTATTTCCGAGTTCGATTGGCATTTCACCTCTACCCACAGCTCATCCCAAGCTTTTGTACTAGCCACGAGTTCGATCCTTCAGTTCGCGTTAACGAACCTTCAATCTGGCCATGGGTAGCTCACCCGGTTTCGAGTCTACTACATGGAACTAAGCGCCCTATTCAGACTCGCTTTCGCTACGGCTCCGGAACTCCAGTTCCTTAACCTTGCTCCATACAGTAAGTCCCCGGATCATTCTTCAATAGGCACGCCGTCACCCCGAACTGAATCGAGGCTGCGACATTCTGTAGGCTTACGGTTTCAGGTCTATTTCACTCCCCGCTAGGGGTTCTTTTCACCTTTCCCTCACGGTACTGGTACGCTATCGGTGACCAAGGGTATTTAGCCTTGGAGGGTGGTCCCCCCAACTTCCCACAAGGTTTCCCGTGCCCCGTGGTACTCAGGAAAACACCGGGAGTCTCGTCTCTTTCGTCTACGGGGCTATCACCCTCTATGACGGCCCTTCCCAGGGTCCTTCGACTAGAAACAAGATTTGTAACTCCCTCGGATCTGGAGAAGCGATCCTAGGCATATCCTATAACCCCGCTATGACATAGGCCTTCCCGCCGTTCGGTCATAACGGTTTAGGCTCTTCCCCGTTCGTTCGCCACTACTTAGGGAATCTCGGTTGATTTATTTTCCTCGGGGTACTTAGATGTTTCAGTTCCCCCGCTTACCCTCCTGCAATGCAGGATGAACCGGCTCAACACCGGAACAGGTTACCCCATTCGGGAATCCTCGACTATGCCTGTTAGACGGCTCATCGAGGCTTATCGCAGCCTTACCGCGCCCTTCTTCGGCCCTTGGTCCCAAGGCATCCACCGTAAGCCCTTAATAATTTGACCCACGCTAAGAACACCAAACTTTTCAGTTTGAGTTATACAGGACAATTTCTTAAGGTTTCTTATTCTCTTTTTAAGGTGCAAAGAAAAGGGCGGTTGGGTTACCCCAAACGCCGTTCGGGTTCTCCCAACTCTCATTTACTTTCAGGTAGTTCTCATACCGTCCTGCTGAGTTCCGCCTTTTCTGTAAGAAGCGATTATAGAGATGGTTTAACGGCGCGTCAAGGGGTGTATTCGGGAATCTGAGAATTGGCCGTCGAATTTGAGGGACAGGACTGACCTAAACGAGCAGCAGATAGACATAGTAACGAGTGTAGCTTCCCGGTAATCCTTCTCCTTCAGGATTGTAGTTCCAAGATGTGTAGTACCGGTTCCAGCCGTGGGCAGTCAGATCACTCTCAACGGCAGCGGTGAAATCATGAGACGATGTACTGTAGACCACTACCATCTCACTCCAACCTTCCCGCCTTTGCTCATGCCACATTCGGATTGGGTCGGTTGTCAGGCCTATCTTGATGGCCCGACTTCCTTTCTGATACTGCCCAATGCTGTGGTGCAATTTCTCCAGGAGAAGGTTGTTGGGTCGTCCACTGTATTCTCTCCATCGAAGAACCATAAACAGCTACGACTACCTCCCCTTGAATTCCGGCGCCCTCTTATCCAGGAACGCCTGTACCGCCTCCCGGTGGTCCTCGGTGGTTCGAGCCTGATCCTGGGCCACGTGGGCCAAATCCAGGTGTTCCCGGAAGCTCTGATCTGTTCCCTGGCGCACCAGGTATTTGATCAGCGACTGCGACCGGGTTGCCCCTTGGGCAATACGGTATGCCAGCTCCAAAGCCGATTCCAATAGTTGGTCATCGGGCACTACCTTGCTCACAAGGCCCATTCGCAACGCCTCCAGACCATCCACCCGGTCTCCGGTGTATTGCAGTAGCAAGGTATTGCTGACGCCGATGAGCCTGGGCAGATTCCAGCAGCTTCCGTCCGCAGGAATTAGACCCATGCGAACGAAGGCCTCGGAAAAAGTTGCCTTTTCGGCGGCTAGGCGAATATCGCAAGCAAGGGCCAGCCCCATGCCGGCGCCTATGGCGTGGCCGTTGACTGCGGCTATAGTCGGTTTCTGCAATTCCTGCAAGCGCAGCACCATTTCCGGGGCGCGGGATGATTCTGGATCAAACCTCCTCGTGTAACGGGCTTCCATACTTCCCCACGGGCGGCCGCTTTGCTCGCCTTCCCGTTCCTCTCTTGCCAGAATGCTCTGGTTGAAGCCCCGCACATTTGCTCCGGAACAAAAGGAAGGTTCAGTCCCGGTCAGCAGCAGCACCCGCAGCTCCGGGTTGTCCTCGAAGCTCTCCAACGCCTCAAAGAACTCTCCCGCCATGTCCCCATTGATAGCATTCCGCGTTGTCGGATCGTGCAGTGTGACTATCAAGACACCTGCCCTGTTTTCAGTCCTTACATACTCCTGGGCCATATTCTCTCCAAATAACTCTTCCCGTGAAAGGCCTTCCTCTCAAACGGGAATCGATTTATTTTGACCGAAAATAACCTTATCACAGGGATTGGTAATTTGACCCGGCGGCATCTATAATCCCGTCAAACTGCGAATATTGTGGCCACCCGCAATTCCGAAGCGCTGGTCAATTGGCATCGGAGGGAAAGAGATGCAACAGGGGAACATATTGAACCTTCACATCGCCCGGGTTAAAGGTACCCCTTCCGACCCGGTACAGGAAGCCACCGCCATATCGGCCCACGGCCTGGAAGGAGACCGTAGCTGTATGGTAAGCAATGCCCGGCAGGTTCTGGTGATGGACAAGGAGACACTGGACCACTTTGAACTTGCACCCGGCCAGATTAAGGAAAACATTACCACCGAAGGGCTGGATCTGTCCGAAGCGAAGCCCGGGCACGTGTTTTTCATTGGGGATGAAGTCACCATGGAAGTGGTGGGGGAGTGCGAACCTTGCGGCAAGATGGACGCCATCCGCATGGGGCTACGGAAGGAATTGAACCATCGGCGGGGCGTCCTGGCCATGGTCATCAGCGGCGGCCCCATCAAGGTTGGGGATGCCATCAGGCTGGAACCGTAAGTCTGCTTCACAGCCACCAGGACTCTCGGCTCCACCCCTTGAACAGGGAGCTAATAAAATAAGGGCCGTCGCTTCTTTTCGCGACGGCCCCAATCATTCACTGCCAAGTTACCGGACTTTGACTAGACCCGGCTAACTACTCCTCTTACACGTTAAGGATCTTTTTCGCCAGCTCTCTGGCTTCATCCAAATCTTCAACAAAGTGGTCTTCAGGGACCTTCTTGAAGATGTTCAGGGAGTGCAGGGTGCTTGCCACCGGCTCCGTCAATCCCATGACAATGCAGCTGGTACCCTCCTCTTCCGCCGTGGAAATCACCTGTTCCATCAGCAGGGCCGCGCTGTCGTCGGCATAAGTAGTGGGCGAGAAGTCCAGGATCACTATTTCGTGCTCTTTGATATCCCCGCTTATGGCTTGAACCAGGCGGTTCGATGAGGCAACCGAGAACTGACCCCGGAAGGCAACCAACCCGACCCGCGCACTGAAAGGATCAAAGTCTTCGTCATCATCATCGTCCGAGGGAGTCAAACCCAGGAAATCCATGTCCAGGAGAGGCGCCGAAACCACATTATCTACTTCCAGCAACTCCAGCCGGCGGGCGTGCGCGAATCCGGCGGCGATGAGACCAATAGCTACCGCCGTTACCAGGTCCAGGAATACGGTCAGGCACAAGGTTACCAGCATGACCATCAGGTGGTCTTTCCGCACGAGGTGAATGCGGGTGATGAATTTCCAGTCTATGATGTCCCATCCCACTTTCATCAAGACTGCGGCCAGAACTGCATGTGGAATGGGTTCGACAATTCGCCCCAAACCCATAATCAGGCCTACCAGCACCAGGGAACGCAGGACCCCTGCAACCGGCGTACGGCCCCCGGCACGAATGCTTACCACCGTGCCCAGGGTAGCTCCGGCGCCTGGCAGTCCTCCGATTAAACCGGCAGCCATATTTCCGATGCCCTGGCCCACAAGTTCCTTGTTTGGCTTGTGCCGGGACCGGGTTATTGAGTCTGCTATCAGCGACGTCAGGAGGCTGTCAATGGAACCCAGCAGAGCGATAATCAGGGCAGGCTGAATTACCTTTATCAGAAACTCTGGAGCCAACTCAGGGATATATAAATTGGGCAGACCGGTGGGCACTTGTCCAATTATCGGCGCATCGCTCAACCAGAAGAATCCGATCAAGCTGCCGACCGTCAATGCCACGAGCGGGCCCGGCACGTACCTGGCCGGAAACCCTCGCCAGGCAAAGCCTATAATCAATGCTACTGAGGCGATCAACAACGCATCGAGTCTGTAGCCACCAAGCAACTCAGGCCAGGCTCGGATAACCGCTAAGGGCCCACCCGCAACGGAAGGAATCCCCAGGAAGGGCAACACCTGGATAATTATGATTATCAGGCCAATCCCCGACATGAACCCGGAGATAACGGAGTATGGGGTGTAGGCTACGAACCGCCCAATCCTGAGCAACCCCAGGGCAATCTGTAACAGACCGCCCAGCATAACGACGGTAAAGGCCTCCACCGGCGTAGAAGCATACTGGGTTACTACCACCGCCATAGCGACGGTCATCGGTCCGGTTGGGCCCGATATCTGGGAAGGGGTACCGCCGAACACGGCTGCAAAGAAACCTACGGCAATGGCGCTGTAAATGCCCGCTTCCGCCCCCAGCCCTGAGGCCACGCCGAAGGCCAAAGCTACCGGAAGCGCCACAATCGTAGCTGTGACGCCTCCGAACAGGTCTCCTCTTAACTGGTGCAAGCTGTAGTTGAACCTAATGGTGCTCTCCTATATTTGATGCTCCCGTTGGCAGGGTAATGGCCGGGGTCCAGAGCAAATTCAACTATTAAGCAGGACTGTTATGAAGCTAGACCGGAGAAACTATTTTTCGGCCCCCACCAGAGTGTTCCTGATGGTTTCGGTAAGGTCGGTGACTTCTGCGATCTCTGACCAGGTTTCGACGGTCTCAGCGACGCGATCTTCCGGGAGCACCATTCCGGCGTTCACTTCAAACTTACCCTTAATGCTGTCAGAACCCCAGGGGTTCTTAGCGCCACCCAGAATCATGTCCCGCGCGGTAACGTGCTCAAAGGAGCGCCCGTCCTTCAAAGTGATACGCACGGGCAAGCCCTTCGAGACCTCGCCGGCACTCTCCTCCCACTTGGACATAACTCGAGTGGTTACTTTATCCATCGCACTCTGAATTTCAGGATCAGCAATCTTTTCGTCGCTGAAGGTACCTATGCCTATCTCGCCGTCCACCAGTGCAGCCGCTACGTTGTATTTGGCGCTGAACTTCCCCTTAAGGGGATCGTCAGGCTCAGGGTAAAGCATCACAATAGAAAGGTAAGACTGGTCCACCTCGGCGCTGGCCACGTCTTCCCAAGTGAAGTTATGCTCCCGCATCAGGCTGAACAGGCTGTCCAGCATTGCGTGGTTGCCGCCGCAGCAAGGGTATTTCTTGATTATCAAGGCATCCTGAACCCGGAACGGATTTCCCAGGTCCTCGGCCATCTGGTTAAGGTCGTAAATGCCCTCGCCAAGGATGGGAGTTGTAAAGCCCAATGGATGCTCGAAAATTTGGTGGCCGGCAGTAAACCCACGCTGGGCAAACTGGACCGCCATAACCGCGTCGCGGCAGGTCAACCCGGCATGCAGGGGTTTCACCATGGTGCCAAAGTTGTGGATAACCCCGCTGGCCATGGAGCCGGCTATTCCCAGGGCAACAACCGTCTTTTCCTGGTCCAGCCCCAGCAGTTTGGCGCAGGCAGCGGTTGCGGCCATCCTTCCGATTACAGCGGTGCTATGAAAGCCACGCTCCATCTGTGCGTACTTTGTAGTGTGCTGCAGCGCAAGTCCAAGCTCACACCCGATCACATACGCTTCCAACAGGTCTCGACCGGTGGAATTGAGACTCTCGCCCAGTGCCAGCAGCGCCGGGAAAATAGCGACGGTCGGGTGACCGAAGCCGCCAAAGTCGTCGTAGTCCAGAGCATGACCCATGGTCCCGTTGGCCAGCGCCGCATTGGCCAGCGAAGTTTGCAGACCCGATGCCAATACGGTGGCCTGGTTGGAGCCGCCGCTATCATCCACATATTGCTGGATGATTTCTCCCACGGGCTGTGTGGAGCCGGCCAGGATAACTCCCAGCAAGTCAAAGCATGACTCGTTGGCCACCCGAATCGCCTCCGGCGGAATATCCTCGTAGTTGGTATTGACTATCCAGCTAGCTATTGTTTCGGTTGCGCCCATAAAGCTATTCTCCTATTCCTTGTATGAGTCTGGGTACCGGTAACTTGGCCAGTAACAATCATGCGGTTCAGATACAGGAAGTTCACCCAATTATATACACCTCGTCTTTCTGGGCAAGTGGGTGTGCAAGGTATATGGTAGATTCAATGTGATTCCAGCGGCCTTACAAGCTTTGGTAGGATTGGCTGTGAGGAAACTCTGCTTTATCCTGGCCCGAGTGTTACCTATAGCCTGCCAAATCGGGCCAGCGGGTGACCTGGATTAATCAGAACCCCATGTCACACACTTCTCGCCAAATCAACACACACGAGGTAGCAGAATGGCCACAACGTTTAGTGAAGTTTTCTCGGGACATGATCCAGTTACCATATACGAAGGGTTCGAATTTACCGAAGGGCCCGTCTGGCACCCGGAGGGTTACCTGCTGTTCAGCGACATACCGGCCAATACCATCTATCGGTACGTCCCAGGAGGCGACCCTGAGCCATTCCTGACCCCAAGCGGAAACTCAAAGGGACTGACATTTGATCGGCAGGGACAGTTGCTCGCCTGTGAGCACGGAGGACGCCGGGTATCACGAATGTCAGGGAATGGCAGCATGGAAACCCTGGTGCACCAATACGACGGGAAGAGCCTTAACAGTCCAAACGACCTCGTGGTCCACTCAAGCGGCAGTATCTTCTTTACCGACCCGCCTTATGGCATCGACCCGGATCCCGGGGCGCAGGGCTTCAATGGTGTATACCGACTGGACCCGGACGGAACATTACTCTGTTGAGCAGTGAAATGGACCGCCCCAACGGTCTGGCTTTGTCCCTGGATGAGTCAGTCCTTTACGTGGACGATTCCCGTAACCGGCACGTACTGGCATTTCCAATGGACGGTAAACTGGGAGTCGGAGAACCTTCCGTACTTGTGGACATGGACGTTGAAGCCCGAGGTGGCCCCGACGGAATGAAGCTGGACAGTGAGGGAAATCTGTACGTTACCGGGCCGGGTGGCCTTTGGGTTGTAACGCCGGACGGCAACCACTTGGGCACAATCGAGTTTCCTCAATTGCCGGCCAATCTCTGTTTTGGCGGCACGGACTACCGCACCATATTCGTTACGGCCCGCACTGGCCTATACAGTATTCAGGTAGACGTTCCGGGGAACGCTGTGTTCTGAATCTAAGGCAAAGAGGATGCGGACTCCAGACGTTCGATTCACAAAGAATGGAACTGTGTGCGCCCTCTTTGGAAACGGAATCGCGGCCTAAACCTTAACGGCACGGAAAACCAGTGAGGGCCAGGCAAAGGCAATATCTTCGTCCTGCTCCTGGATCTGGAAGATTTCCTTTGCTGCTGGCGTAGCATTCAGGAAGTCCTGCCGCAGGCTTGCGACCTCGTCTTCCGTGGTGGCAGTGCGTTTGACCCAATCGTTGAAGGTCATATAGGTACGCTCGTCGAACTTTTCCACCACCTTCAGTCCCCTGTCTTCCAGCATTCTTAACAGCACCGATACCTTGCGGTTCTCTACATGGCTGAAGTCGCGGCGTAACTCAACGTCATTGAACCAGTCTGCCAGGCTGTCATCCTCCGGCGAAACGGAGTCTGCCATTACCAGAGTCCCGCCAGGCTTGAGTATTCGCCGGACTTCGTCGAAGGCCGTCCCCAGGTCGATAAAATGATGTCCGGCTGCCCGGCAAGTAACCAGGTCGATCGATTCACTGGCAAAAGGCAAAGCCTCGGCCTGGTTCAGGCAAAGTAGTATGTTGCCCAATTTCCTGTCCTGGCCAATCCGGCGAGTCTCCAGAAGCATTTCCCGGGTTATGTCGCTGGCCACTACCTGGCTGGTATGCTCAGCCGCCGCAAATGCGGTAAATCCTGCTCCGGTGCCGAGGTCCACTGCCCATTTGGCGGAGGGTTGTTCCGCGATCATCCTCTGCAAAGTGGTCAGCCGGTTATCGCTGATGTGGACCTGGCTGGCAGCGTAAAAAGACGCTTGCGAACCAAACATCTGCTGGGCCGAACTGTTTCCTGCACCCTCTGTAGACCCTGACCGTGAATTAGTTGTCATTGCTTTACCCTTAAGTTTCTAATTGGCATTCCGCGTGGGCCATTGTAGTTTGCCAGAAAACCTGAATCAATGGGCACCTGCCGTACCCACCATAGGTCTATTGGCCGCGTTCCGATTGGCTATCCAAACACCATCAAATATAGCTTCAAGCCATGCAATGTGTTAGCCTACTTCAAGCCGCAGACGTGTCAGGTCGCCCGCATTCATTGCCAGTATTGCGGATACATGGGCCATATGCCTCGCGAATTCATTTGCCACCGCTGTGGGACTGCCAATAACGACCAAGCCGAGAACTGCAAGTTTTGTGGTTTGCAGGTCGGGTGGCGCCCCAGTGTCCCCAACTTCATTCGGTTTTGGAGTTGGCCATCACCCCTGAAGGAATTGGGCGGAACCTTGGCCGCGCCCTTGGTGGTCGCCCTCGAAACGACTTTTCCTGGAACCTGGGCCACATACCTGTTTTCGCTTCCGCTGTTGACGGCCAGTGTATTGGCCCTGCTCTGGCACTCCACGACAGACCTGCCTGACACTGGCAGTCCCGAATGAAGAACAAGACCTTCCCTGACTTTGACGCCGCTGTAGCAGATGTACCCGATGGCGCCACGATCATGTTTGGCGACTTTGGTGGCATAGGTGCTCCGCAGAACCTGATTGCTGCCCTTCACCGAAAGGGTACCAGGGGACTGACCGGCATTTCCAACGAACATGGGGGCACCGACGGCAGGGTGGACGTAGGGACCCTGATCGAGGCCGGCCGCATCAGGAAAATGGTCTGCTCCATTACCGCAGCAACTCATCCTTCACGAGTCACTCCCTTTGTACGGCTCTACAATGCCGGGGCAATAGATGGGGAACTGGTTCCCCAGGGGACTCTGGCGGAGAGGATTCGTGCCGGCGGGGCCGGTATCGGTGGTTTCTACACTCCAACTGGCGCCGGAACCGAAATAGCCGCCGGAAAAGAGAGTCGGGAGATTAGCGGTCGCTCTTATCTGCTGGAGTATCCGCTGGTTGCCGACTACGCCTTCATACGGGCCTGGCAGGCGGATGCCTTTGGCAACCTGCGATTCCGGATGGCCCAGCGCAATTTCAACCCCATAATGGCCATGGCGGCACGGGTTACCCTGGTGGAGGTAGAGAACGCCGTGGTCCCAATCGGGACACTGGACCCTGACGATATTCACCTTCCAGGTGTGTACGTCGACCGGATCGTTGAGATACCGTCAGAAAATCTGTTCATTTAGAGGCGTCATTTGCCTGCCTTTCCCGGTCTGCCGAAAGGGCTCGAAGTGAGGCCAGCAGCAGCCCACTCCCCACTGCAACTTGCCCCCAACCAAGAAGCATCATCTCCGTACTGGTCATTACTGCCAGCGGTCCTTTCAAGGGCACTACGATGTCAAAGGATAGAAGCAAACTTACGGCGAAAGTCAAAATTGCCGACAGGCAAAATGCGGCTCCAAGAAAAATTAAAACTAATGCTAAGAGTATCAAGTTGCTGGATCACTCTCCAGGTTGGATTTCCTTCCACAGGAAAGGGCCAAAGATACCGCGAGTCTCGTTTCATCGGTGACTGTCAATTCGGCCAGAGCTTCCCGGTCAGCCCATACATAGGTGTCGTGTTCAGTTAAACGAACCAAGGTATGTGCGGCAACTTCAACCAGAAAATTGAACTGCCTCGTAGCCCTCCCGCTTCCAGAAAAATAGTCGAAGAAACCGACATAGTTTCCTTTTGGAATTGGCTCCAGACCTGTCTCCTCCTCTACTTCCCGCACCAATGCCTCACCCAGTGTCTCTCCTTCCTCAACCACGCCGCTGGGCAGTTCGTAGATGCCGCCCAAAAAGTCATTCTGGCGCCGGCGCAACAGCAGCGCCTTACCCTGGTGGGCCACAACGGCGCCAACCACGAATCGGGAAATGCCCTCCTTTAGGGCTGGCGGGACCAAGCTGCCATCGCATGAGTCAGTCTCGTTCATGGTGACTCAGGCCCAGTGAAAGACAGCGGAAGTTTGGGGAAAGCATTGTGGAAGGAAAACAAAGGGGTTCAGTTAGACAACAGGTACAAGTCTGCCAATCAGTTCAGGCGCCCACGGTAGGGATTGTTCTTATCCAATTGTTCCTGGATAAGTTCGTTGGCTCGTTTCAACAGGGGCAGCAAATGACTCAAGCGTTCACCGGCGGTGTCAAATTCGAGCAATTGCTGGCGAAGACCCTGGGGTAACTCAATGCTGCTGGTCAGCGTGGCAACGGCTTCAAACGAGAGGTCCTGGGGGTCACCAGGGACCTGCACCGGCGCATTCCATGACCCCGCCATGGTGGCAACATGCCTTAAGAATTGACCGTAGTCCTGCCCCACCTCCTCCATCAACTCTGAAGACACCTCGCCCACGGTCTCTTCTTTGAACAACACCAATCCCACCATGTGCGGTATTTCCCGTATTATTTCCACCAAGTCGAACCGCCTCTCCCCAAGAGCCAGCAGGTTCATCCTGCCTTCTTCCAGGTGTTGCACCTGGGTAATACGGGCAGTGGTCCCCACCCGAAAAGGCTCTGCTGGACCTCCAACCTCCGGGCCATCCCTTATTAAGACAACTCCAAAAGGAGCCTCTCTTTCCACGCAATCTCCGATCATGGCCTTGTAGCGTTCCTCAAAAATGTGCAGCGGCATTCGCATGCCGGGGAACAATACCAGGTTCAACGGGAACAAAGGAAGTTCCGTCAGGTCATCGGGAAGTATCTGGTGCGGTTGGGACATGGGCCAAGTATATTAGCCCCAGCGGCAATCCACAAGTCGAATGTCAGCTACGGGAAAGAGCCCTTCGCCATCCTGACGCGACCTATACCGGCCAGGTCTCGAGACGGTAGGCCATGTCCCAGAACAGGTACTCGAACCGGAGACTGGTCATATAGGCCCGTCCCATGGCTTCCCGTTCGTCGGCGCCGGCCCGGTCTCCCAGTCGGTCCATCAGGACACGAATAGCATCCGCCAATTGGGCAAACTCCGGAGACTTGTACATTTGGATCCATTGGCAATAGAGGGGCGCCTCTTTGGGCTCACCCTGCCGAGCCAAGTACTCCCCGATCTCCCAATAACCCCACTGGCACGGCACCAGGGAAGCAACCAGTTCGGGGAAACTGCCCTGATGAGCCACTTGCAATAGGTACGACGTATAGGCCACGGTGGTAGGGGCCGGGATTGTGGTTTCTAACTCTATTGTGGTTATGCCAAACTCAGCGCAATAACCCCGGTGCAGTTCCATTTCTACGTTCAAGGTTTCATCCAGCAACCTGGCAAACCAGCCCATGGTATCCAGGTCCTGAGCCCGAGCCGAAGCCATCGCCAGCACCCGGCTGTACTCTATAAGATAGACGTAGTCCTGCAGCACATAATGCCTAAACTTGGCCACCTCCAGGGTACCGTCGCCGACACCGGTCACAAACGGATGGTCGAGAATGGCCTGCCGGATCGGCAGGGCCCTGAGTTCAATGTCGCTGGCAAAGGACATGATTTTCTCCCAAGCGGAAGGGGTACGCCTACTGGGTTGGCAACAATGTCGGAATCATAGCCGTCGCTTCCAGCCCGGTCAATTAAGCGGAGAATTACCAGGTCCGGATAGCTGAAGAACGGGCGGCATAGATCAGCCTTTTGGGGTTGCCGCAGATTGCTCCAGGAGCCTGCACTGACACCCGGCGTTTTTAGTGTAAAGGCCTTTTAGGGTATAATGGCCGGACTTAAATCCTTAAACGCCAAAGAAGGGACGTTTTATGCAGGTTATCTTTTTGCAGGATGTGACCAATCAGGCCCATGCCGGAGACATTAAGCGGGTAGCCGACGGCTACGCCCGGAATTTTCTGATTCCCAAGGGACTGGCGGAGGTTGTAACCCCCGAAATCCTTAAGCGAGCACATAAGATCAAGGTTGCCGGCGACCAGCAGCGCGCCAGGGAAACCCAGGTAATGGAAGAACTGGCCCAGTTGCTGGACAATACCACTATTAACGTGGCCGCCCGTATTACGCCCACTGGCCGCTACTACGGGGCGATAAACGACACCCGCATCGCCGAGTGCCTGTCCGAAACGCTGGGAAGAGAAATTGACCGGCGCCTTGTCTCCACCATTGAGCCCATCCGGGAACCGGGTGAATACGAAGCCATCCTGCGGCTGTCTTCAGATATAACAGCGACTATAAACATAGTGGCCGAAACTGAAGTGTAATAAATGTACGCGGAGCAACTCCTTCCCCATGACATTGCGGCGGAGGAGGCGGTAATCGGGTCGCTGTTGATTGACAGCGACTCTTTTCTCGACATCTCCCATCTCATCAGGCCCGACGATTTTTATCGGGACCGGAACCGCTTGTGTTTTGGCGCCTGCGCCGAACTGTTTCGCCGGGGTGAGGCCATAGACCAGGTTACGGTGGCGCGGGAATTGCACCGCTCCGATCAATTGGAAAACGCCGGCGGCATGGCTTACCTTAGCCATCTCGTTTCCACCACACCTACCTCCACCCACGCCGAGCACTACGCGCAGGTCGTATATAACACCTCCACAATGCGACGCCTGATTGACGCCGCTTCCAACATCTCCGCGATAGGCTATCGAGATAGCTACGACGTAGAAAACACCCTGCGCCAGGCAGAGGACGTGCTCTTCTCCGTCCGTACACAACGCTCGGAACGTGGCTTCATTCCGTTGCGCCAGATTTACGACCAGTTCCTGGAAGACCGGGCCTCAATTGTGGATCCAATTGATGACACCGCCCCGGTTTTGACGGGCTACAACGACCTGGACGAACTGCTTGGTGGAATGCAGCGGTCCGACCTCCTGATCCTTGGCGCTCGCCCTGGACTGGGCAAGAGCGCCCTGGCCGTTAACGTTTCTATCAACGCGGCCAGGCAGGGATCCTCGGTGGGTATATTCAGCCTGGAAATGAGCCGGGAACAGTTGGCCCTTCGCATCCTGTCTGGGGACGCCGAAGTTGACGCTCACCGTGTACGCCTTGGCCTTTACACGGAGGCAGAGGAGCAACGCATCATCGACTCAATTGGTAACCTCTCCGAACTGCCGGTGTTCATTGATGACACGCCATTTCAGGGCATTTCAGAAATGCGCAGCAAGACCCGCCGCCTCTCCCTCGGCCCCGATGGCCTGGACTTGCTAATTGTGGACTACCTGCAACTCATCCAGGGGCAGGCCCATGCCAGGGGAGGGGAAAACCGGGTGCAGGAGATAAGCGAAATCTCGCGATCCCTCAAGGGCATGGCTCGAGACCTTCGGATTCCTATAATAACCTGCTCTCAGCTTAGCCGCGTAGTTGAAGGCCGCCCCGGTCACCGCCCCCTGCTCTCCGACCTACGGGACAGCGGAAGCATCGAGCAGGATGCCGACATAGTTATGTTCATCTACCGGGAAGATGTTTACTACACTGAAGATGAGTGGGACCAGCATTTTCCCGACCGGCCCTACCCCCGAAATATTGCCGAAATTATCGTGGCCAAGCACCGGCACGGGCCCACCGGCGGCGTAAAACTGCGCTTCCGCAATAACCTGGTCCGCTTCGATGCCCTGGGCCGCGACGAAGATTTCTAGCCATGCCTTTCGACGGATTTCCCAGAAATGTCAGGGCCACTCCGGTTCCTGACCCCATCTTCAACTCCCTGCTGGAAGAGATAGAGGACCTGGCCGAGTTAAAGGTGACCCTGCGCCTGCTCTGGCTGCTGGGCCAGAAAAAGGGCCAACTAAAGTTCGTTGAGGAGAACGAGTTACTCCACGACACCACACTGCTACGCGGATTAAGGAGTTTGGGAGAAGACCCTCGTGAAGTAATGCTTATAGCATTACAAAAAGCAGTTACTCGAGGCACCATGTTGTGTTATTCCCCAAACTCTGGCAGTGATAAGACACTCTACTTGCTAAATAGTGAGAAGGGAAAACAGGACCTACGGAGGTTGAAGCAGGGAAACGACTCGTCCTCACTAAATTGGGACCCGGACCAAGATATTGGTGACGCCCACGCTGATACACCAAGAGTCCCTCCCCTTAACATATTCTCGTTGTACGAAGACAATATCGGCACCTACGGGCAAATAATGGCTGATGAACTAAGGGACGCAGAACAGCGGTACCCTTGGAGTTGGATTGTTGAATCTTTCAATTTAGCGGTCCAAGACAACAGGCGTAGCTGGAGTTACATTTCCGCCATCCTTCGCCGCTGGGCCTCCGAGGGAAAGAGCGGAGGAAGAGACATACCAAGAACCAACCCGAGGGGTAATGAAGGAAGAGCGTATGGAAAGTCTGGGCGACATACTTCGTCGAATTACCGCTCCAGATACCCCCAGGGGTATGGACGTCGATAAAGCTGCATTACGCAACATTGCTCCCGATGAACCTCAAGGGGAAATATGTCAGCTCTGCAACGGTGCAGGTTGGGTAAGCAAGAGGGTCCCAGTAGGACACCCGGATTTTGGCGAAGCATTCCCTTGTAGATGTCAGCAACGCGACCCAACTAGCCGGGATGCTGCATTGCGCAGATATAGCAATTTGGGCACGCTAGGTCGCATTTCATTTGAGAATACATTACCCGAGAGCCCTTTCCCAGAAGCCACTGGCAGGGAGGCCTTTCAGGAGGCGTTGACCGCCGCCATGGCCTTTTCTGAGAATCCTTCGGGTTGGTTGGTCCTTACCGGACCAAGCGGCAGTGGCAAAACTCACTTAGCGGTAGCGGCTGCTAACCGCTGTATTGAGCGTGGTATTGCAACGTACTTTGTAGTGGTAGCTGACCTATTGGACCACCTTCGAGCTACCTTTGCCCCTGACAGCACAGTGTCTTATGACGAATTGTTTGATCAAATTCGGAATGTGCCAGTCTTAATCCTGGATGACTTGACAGATCAACCTGCGACCGAGTGGGCCAGAGAGAAACTGTTTCAAATAATCAGCCATCGCTATAATGAGGAACTACCCACCATAGTAACGGTTCGAGGTCCCTTAGACCGCCTTCACGAAGGTATCCAAACGCGGCTGAACTCTTACGGGGGGTTTTCTCAGATATACAGGCTTAGGCAACACAATGGTCGCATGGCTCGTCGCGTAGGACATCTGCCAGAAGAACTTCAGCGGCGCATGACCCTCGACTCATTCAATGTACAAGGAAACCCCAGGCTAGACCGAGCGGGGCAAGAATCCTTGGTTCGTGCCAAGCAGGCCGCCACCGCATTTGCATCCAACCCGGAGGGGTGGCTACTATTCACTGGCCCGCGAGGTTGCGGAAAGACCCATCTGGCAGTTGCGATCACTGGAGTAAATATCCAACAAGGCCGCCCAGCCCTATATACGTTTGTTCCTTCGTTGCTGGACCATTTGCGCTCGACCTTCAGCCCCGATAGCCCCATTGGCTACGACGAACTGTTTGAGCAGATAAAAACTGCCCCTCTGCTAATTCTCGACGACTTGGGAACGGAAAGTGCTACTCCATGGGCAGATGAGAAACTATATCAGCTAATAGTACACAGATTCGATTCTCGGCTGCCCACTGTCATAACGTCAGTGGTTAGTTTGGATAGCTTTATAGAAGAATTCCCAGGCATCGGCTCACGCCTTGTAGACGTTGGAGTGGTGGATTGGCACCCAATCAGAGCCCCCAATTACCGAGACGAGCGTCGCAGGCAGGATCGCTAGAAGCTATAGGGAACCAGGCAGTTGGCCGAGTCAGAACGAATCTCGCTTTAGGCAACGAGTTACCGCCTCTTCCTCTCGTGGGTAGCGCACCATTCTTCGTAGGGTGGAACCTCTTCGCTGACCGTCCACAGGAAATGATACGTACCTGAGTCGCCCATGTACTTGAACTCCTTGCGGATTGACTGCAGCGTGGCTTCAAAGCTGCCGTGGGAACGCAGGTAGCCCTGAAAGCTTCCATATTCATCTTCCAGTTCAAGCATCCGCTGGGCATTTACGGAAATCGCGGAGAGCTTTCGGCGGTGGCGAATCATCCGGGAATCCTGGGCCAACTCGTCCAGTTCAGGCTCTCCCAGAGTCGCTATGGTTTGCGGGTCAAACTCCCACATAGCCTCCCGGACTCCTGGCCACTTGGATTCCACAACGCGCCAGGAAATGCCCGATTGGAAAACCGACTTGCTCATGATTTCGAGGTAATCCGCCAACTTGCTGGGCGTAACTTGTTCGGGCACGTGCATGCTTCAATCCCTCCCTGCAAAGTGAAATGCCCCGGCCGAAGGCAATCGGACCCGGGGCATCGGTTTGGTCTAGTATCGGCTCTCAACCACCTGTTATAGCGGCAGTGAAATCGCCTGCCCGGTCTGAGCGCTGCGGGTTACCGCCTCGGTAAACTCCATGTAGTGCAGGCCCACGTCGAAGGGAGTTCGAGTAACCGGCTCGTCGCCGCGAATGGCGCTGATGAACTCCTCTTCCACCCGCCAGGAATACTGGATTTCCGGCGGATTGTCGATGGGCTCGAGCTGGCTATCGCCCCGCTGTCCACCATAAACGTCCAGGTTCGGAGCAACCCGCAGGGTTCCCTGACTTCCGTGCAACCAGACCTCGGTCCCCCGAGCCAATCCGGTTACCGCGCTCACCCGCATGTGTCCCTGACCGCCGTTAGCAAACTCCATGAGGACGTCCACGTGGTCGGGTATGGTCACCGCGTGCATGCTCCCGTCCTCGTCCAATCGGCCGGGAACGTTAACCCTGGTCATCGCCATGACTCGAACAGCCGGTCCGGTCCAGCGCATCAGGCACTCATAGTAAATGCCCATGTTCAAGATGTTGTATCCGCTGAAAGTGCGATTGTGCCGCCAGTGCAGCGGGGCGCCGGCGTCTACAAAGGCAGGAGAGACCACCTGTGCTTCTACCGCCAGCAAATCACCCAGGTAGCCCTCGGCAACCTTTTGCTGGATCAGGTTGTCTACCTTGAACGTGGAGGGCCCCGGAACGATCTGGGCAATCAGTTCGGGGTGATTCCTGGAAGCCTCCAGCATTTCCCTGGCTTCCTGTGCATTCGCCGCCATGCGGGCCTCGGTCAACACATGCTTGCCCTTCTCCAGGGCGGCGAGGGTGAGGTTGCGGTGCATATAAGGCCACGTGCCGATGCAAATCGCATCTATGGAGGGATCGTCAAGCAGGTCCCGCCAGTTATCGTAAACAGTTGGAATGTTGAAGGAATCGGCCACCCGCTGACCCGATTCCCGGCTGCGATTGGCTACTGCAGCCAATTCAACGCCTTCTACATTAAGGAATCCTGGAATATGGCGGTCACGGGTATTCCGGCCCGCGCCTATCAGCCCCAAGCGGATTGATTCGTTAGCCACGGAGAACCTCCTGTATCATTTGAACGTACATCGTTGGAATGTCTGACATGCTATAGGGCCCGATTATAGGGTAGGCCCCTCGCATTGTCACCTTGACAGTCTAAAACACTGATCGGCTAACCCGCTTCGCATTAGAATTTTTCCCACGGATCCGTATACTGGATCGCCCCTGTCCGGGGGCTCGCTTGCCAGGTTTTGTCAACACGCGTTAAAATTCAGTGTGTTTTGTGCCGTTTTCGTCGCACATCACTGCATTGATAGAATCTTCTTGAGGCCTACCGGGTTCTTGGCTCGACTGTGCACTCACTTGAAACTCATAGGCTATTGCCTGGAACGTTCCAGGCACCTGAGAGTAGTGGGCGACAGTATGGAGCCCACACTTTCGAACCGTCAGCACTTGCAAACCCAGCCTTTAGCAATGGGGCCTCAGGCAAGCAATATTTCTCGAGGATGCATCGTGGCCTTCCAGCATCCGCACCGGTCGCAAAGTATCTACATCAAACGGGTGGTTGGGTTGCCAAACGAGCACATCGCCATTCGAGAAAACCGGCTTGAAATAGACGGCCGCCAACTGGAAGAACCTTATTTGGTGGAGGCTACAGCAACCTCGGAAGTTGGGCCAAGCCAGTGGTATACAGGCGTCGATGAACTCTTTCTACTTGGTGATAACCGCAACGATAGTGAGGACAGCCGGAACTTTGGCCCTGTGTCCGATCAACTGGTCTTGGGCAAGGTTTGGCTCCGGTATTGGCCACCGAAAATATTTTGACCCTGATCCTTGGAATGGCACGAAATCACGTCACCGCGCCAACAATCGCACACAGTCCCAGACCTACCAGCAAATCGCGGAACCCTTGAAGATTGTGACTTATGGCTAGTCTGGTTTCGTCATTTAAAGTCAATAAGCAACGACTGAAGGACTGGGTATGGCATCACCCACTGATGCGACACCGCCCGGTCAAAATGACAGCCCGGGTAGCCAGCGAAATGATCACCCGAGACGCCAATCACATGGCGGCCGGTGTCGCCTACTACACGATATTTGGCGTCTTTCCCTTCTTGCTGGGCATGATGGTCGTCTCCGGTTTATTCCTCCAAGCCGAAGTTATCCAGGGAAAACTTCTGGATTTCGTGATAGGGAATTTCCCTGGCTCAGACCGTCTTATTGCCAGCAATATCGTGTTCATTGACTCGCACCGCGGAGAATTTATTCTGATTGCCGTCGTTGGTATTCTTTGGTCTTCCAGCTCGGTATTTGGAGCCATAGACCGGGTCGTAAACCGTGCCTGGGGAATCTACCAGGGCCAGCCATTTCACGTACACCGGATTGAGCACCTGCTGTTTCTACTTTCCTTCGGTCTGTACTTTTTCTTTTGGCTGGCCGTCACTTCGGCTTCCCAGGTCCTGCTGGAACTGGACCTTCAACTCTCCTGGCAACAAGCCCTGCGTGAGTCAGAGGTCTTTATATTGCTTATCAAGTCCTCATCGTGGATTGTCTCAGGTGTAGGATTCCTGCTGATATACCGGTATTTGCCCAATTGCGAAGTAAAATGGCAGTACGTTTGGCTCGGAACCATCGTGGCTACAACTCTTTTCGAACTGGGCAAGGAGTTGTTTGCAGTCTATTTGCATCACTATGGCAAATATGACATTCTCTACGGCTCAATAGCATCGACCATAGTTTTCCTGTTTTGGGTTTACCTCTCGGCATTGATTCTTGCCCTGGGCGCGGAAATCTGCTCCAATTTCCAGCAAGCCTATCATCCCGAGGACGAGATCAACCGGACTGGTGGGTGGCAGTAACCAACCTCCTGCTATTTACTGAATACTTCCACCAGGCAACCGTCGCAAAGAAAAGGGGTGGACCTAGGTGCCCACCCCTTTCTTATGCTTTCCCAGAGCCGTAAATCTGGAAGAATCGCTTATGCCAGTGCGCCAACCTACATCTTCCAGAAATTTCCGACCTGACAGACCATATCAACTTTATTGATTGATTCTACCGGCCACCCCACCATGTTTATCCAATCCTCAAAGTGGGACTGTTCAACCGCCTCGCACTCCGAAATCAGACGTCCGTTCTCCAAGTCTCCGTAAACCTTCAATATAGTAGTCCGGCGGTCGGGACGCCACTTCCGGACGGCATTGAGCTTGTCCCGAAAGTCCTCTTCGGTGATACCGGGCACATTATGAATGGCGATAAATCGGGTCATAGATTGATTACCTCACCTGATTGGTCTTCGAAACAGGGCCAGGCAACTGCTCAGCCTCCCCTAATACTGGCTCCCGCCAGTGGAATTGCTGAAAAGGATTTCGGTTAATCTTCCGGCGGCACAAAGGGATAGGGAATGTCGGGGCCGTTACGCAGCGGCAGCACCACGGTTGCGGTCCCTGGCATGCTTTCTATGCCGTCCTGGGTCTTCATCCCGATCTCCAGTTCCACAAAACCCATTTGGTTCTTCTCATACTTGCTGGTGACCTTGCCCCACATGATGAGAACATCGCCGGGAACCAGCATGGCCCGATGCTCAAATTGGGCCTTCCACGGCCAACCCTTGGGCAATGTCCAGTCCTTCAAGAACTGGGGAACCACGCTCTGCTTCCATGATCCGTGCACCAGGATGCTGGGATTCTTGTCGTGGTTCAGCCCAAAGTCCAGATCATAGTGAATCCGGTGGAAGTTCTCTATTGCCGCGCTCCAGCGGAACAGATGGGTGGGAGTGGGATTGTAAACGTACTTGGGTAACTCCAACCCCTCCTCGACGTCCTCGTAGTAAATCTGCTGCTTGTTCCGGAGGTCGTCGGCCTTGGGGCGCTCGTTATGGGCCACTATTTCTTCGGGCTCCAGTTTCAGCAGTTCCTCCAGGGGCAGGCTCATAAACGCCACCTCGTCATAGTTTCATTCTACGGCCAGAAACCGAATCTACCCTAACGCCGGATAGACGAAGCCCGGGTGATGCAAAGCAGCTCGTCATTCTGGTTCTTGTATCTCGTCTCCCGGGTGATTATCAGGAAAGCACGACCGTCGCGGCCCACACGCTCCCGAATGTCTGAATATTTATTCTGAAAGAACACCTTATCCCCGATGCTCGGGTACTTGTATATCTCCAGTTCATTGCCGGCGTTGAGGACCCTGACCAGGTTGGTAGGTACGGGCGGCAACTCCCCGGGTCGTTCAATCGATCCGATCCCGTCCGACTCCGGGTTCTCTTCAAAGGCGCGGGTGACCGGATCGTCCTGGTCGGGACGGATGCGGGAGGCCAGGTAACTGACCATTATGGGCGGGGTGATAATCTCCCCGTAATGGGTGGACTCAGCGAACTCCTGATCCCAATATCGGGGATCCGGATCCATCACTGCCTGGGTGAAGCGACGCAGGTATTCCGAATCCACGTTGCCCCAGGCTTCGACGACATCGCCGGTTACCCCGATCATTGCTCTTACTTCGGGAGTTAGGGCCGACTGGGTTTCCTGTGTCATGGGTTTCTTCCTCTCCAAAGCTACCCCGAAAGGAGGGGGGATGAACGGCTTTAGGCTAACGCAGCCCGTGGGGGTTAGTCAATGGGATGGCGAGGCTGGCTGCGTCAATCCCCAAACCAGGGCATTCACCTTAGCAATCTAAGGCAATCCGTCTTTCCGGTTTGGGCGGGAACATGGGTCACTTCCACACCCCGGTTTCTGACGATTACGAAAACTCGATATCGGAATTGCAGGCTTCATGCCTTTGGATAAGTGCGGACGCAAGCGCAGTTGAAAACCATACCTCGGTATGCTGTAATGTGCCCACTATGAGGAATCAATCACAGGTTGCTCCTGTACCGGTCAGACGCCCTCACAACACCAATGTGAGCGCTACTGGCTACATGCTCATAGCTGTGGCATTCTTCGGCATAGTGCCCCTGGTTATCGCCCTGGGACGTGGGTATAACCCCTTTCTGTTTGGTTCGGCAATGCGCCTGGGCATGGCCGTTTTTATTTTTACCCTCCTGATTGCTCTGTATTGGCGTCTTCTGAGAGAGCAGGGAATGTATTCCTTTATTCGGAAGAGGTTCTTTTCGCCTGAAATCGCCGGGGTACTGTTTAGCTACTTCGATCTGGCAGTTCTGGCCCTCGCATTCCGATGGGCGGACCCATCCGCCGGGGCTGTCATTTTTGAACTATCGCCCCTGCTCCTCATTTTCATCGTTGCCCGGTGGACCAGCGGTCAACACCACAGTCTACATAGAATGACGATGCTGATGCTCTTTGTCGCCCTGGTGGGCATAGTTTTCGTCCTTGCCAGCCAGACTAATGGCTTCGTTGCATTGGTTGAGGAAACCCTGAACGACTTTCCCTCCGACGCGTATATAGGATTGGCCTTGGCGCTTGGCGCCGCATTTCTTACGGCCTTTGCCGGTTTCAACTGGGTATGGAGCCACAGGTCCGTCAACCATGCTGATATTCCGCCCCAAATCGTGGAATCGCACACTCAGGAATCCTTGGGTATGTTCTTTCTCCTGGTGGCCTCGGCGCTGGCAAACCTGGTGGCCGCCATACTCAGCGGAGTTGCCGGCGTTGCCTACGGAGCCTTCACCGGGGACTGGATTACCTCTAATGGGCTGCTGTTGGGACTGGTAGGCGGCATTCTCAGTGCTGGTATTGCCAGTGCCTTGTGGAACTACGCCTCAACCCTGACCCGCAACCTGGGTCTCCACTCTTTAACCTACGGAACTCCCATATTCTCTCTGGCATTCCTCGGACTGGCTGGCCAAATCGGCGACGTAAACGCAGCTTATTTGATTATTGGCACGGCCGCCATAATTACCGCCAACCTCGTCATCAATTTTGAAGCCGAAGTACAGCTGGGATTCGAGTCCCTTATCCTGGGCCTGGGCATCTGCGGCGCCGTCGTGTACATGCGGGACCATATGTTCCAGTTTCTGGGCGTAGGCAACTGGGACTGGAATGAGGGCGGGTATTTCGGTTCCGTAGCCCTGTCTGCCACTATTTTTGCCCTGCTTCTGGCGTTCCGGGTTGCCCGTATGTCCTCGCGAACTACCGACGAGGATAACCGCACCTTCAATATATTTCGGAAAGCAGACCTGCTGGCCCGGCGCGGCGCAATTACCGGCGACCTGTGATCCTGCATTCTGGGCATTGATAAAGCTGACAATCCCGCTGACCTGAAACTGTCTTACGTTCAAGCCCGCAGGCATATTACTGCAGTCGACATACACAGTCTCAGCGAGTTCGACATCCAACTGTTGAATGGACTGGAGGGGGAACTGGACGGGTTGATCCGTTCCAAGCAGGTAGACATTCACTTGGGAGAGATCTTCGCCTTGGGCATTTTTGGCTCGATTACCATTGGTCTGGCCCTGTTTTCGCTGCCACTGGATGTCTGGGAAGGTTGGAGACGTTTTCTGGTTGATATATTTGCGATGGTCATTTCCGCCGTCGTGCTGTTTCTGCTGGCCCACGCATGGGACCTGCAGCGGGAAAGGGACGACCACAAGCTGGAGCCAATCGAGTCTTCGGATGAGTATCGTTTTTACGAGATCAGATTTCCCGATACGCAGCGCCGCATGCTGGACATTTGGCTCTCAGTCATCGTAGGGACCGGACTGATCATCATCTACATCGCCCTGTTGGGTGAAAAGTGGGTTGGTTGGTTTCCCTAAAACTTCAACCGCATTTTCGTCTATTACCTCAAGTGCTCTTCCCCCTGGGTTGCTTTCGATATTCCGGTTGCGCCCAATTCCTCCTATCGACATATACGCAAAACCAGCTGTGAGGTCTCTTAAATGGACATTGAGGGCGGGGTATTTATAGTAACCGGTTCAGCCACCGGCCTTGGCGCCGCCGTGGCCAGGAGGCTGGCCGGCAAGGGTGGACGGGTTGTCATCAATTACACCCGAAGCGAAAGCGAGGCCAGGGAAACGGCCGCTGCCTGTAAGGAGTTGGGCGGGGAAGCTATCCTGTGCCAGGCTGATGTTTCGGTAGACGAAGACTGCCGGCGAATAGCCAGCGAAGCCCTGGCCCAGTGGGGCCGGATCGACGGTCTCGTCAACAACGCCGCCCGGTCCAAAATCGTGCCCCATGCTGACCTGGAAGGGCTTACCGGCGAAGACTTTAACCAAATCTTTGCCGTCAACGTCATCGGTGCATATCAAATGGTTCGGGCTGTGACACCGGCCATGAAGGAACGAGGGCGTGGCGCCATCGTCAACATCTCATCGGGTTCAGGCTTCAGCGGCTCAGGCAGTTCAATCGCCTACGCCGCATCCAAGGCCGCCCTCAATGTCATGACCTACTCCCTAGCCCGCGCGCTCGCTCCGGAAATCCGGGTCAACGCCGTCTGCCCTGGCGTAATGCAGACCCGCTGGTGGCGGGAAGGCCTGGGCGAAGAGAACTACAACACCTTCATCGAAAGATACGCCGAACGTACTCCGCTCAAGGCCGCCGGCGATCCTGAAACCGTCTCCGAACCGGTTGTATGGTTGCTGGAAGGCGCCGAACACGTAACCGGAGAGACCATCATGGTGGATGCAGGGTCTCATCTGGTTTAGCGTCCATACCAACGGTCAACATTGCCCAATGTAAGGCGGAGCGTATTCCTGTAACGGTTGGGGCATAGGGCTCTTGAGCGGCCCCTCTTCACCTGGCGCTTCCAGTTGGAAAGCAGCAGTAATCTCTTTACCCGCACGGGTGACGTTTCCACGTCTTACTCTGTTCTGTTCGGCCAGGTGTATAATTGCTCGGCCGCGGGCCCCTCGAAATCACCGTGTGTCCGCGGCGCGCAACAGTTTCGGAGGATATCACAATGCGACTGGAACCCATGAACTTGTACGAACTTGAAGAACACGCTTCCAGGTTCATTAGCCCCCATGCCTGGGCCTTCATCGACGGTGGGGCTCAGGACGAAATTACGGTCAAACGGAACCGCGCCGCCCTGGAAGCCATAACACTTCGGCCCCGGTTCCTCCAGGACGTTTCGAACCGGGACCTGTCCACCACTGTACTGGGTGAGAAAATCAGTTTTCCGGTTATGGTCGCCCCGGCCGGCGGCCACCAGATGGCCCACCCCGAGGGGGAGCTGGCCACTGCCAAAGGCACTGGCGGCGCCGGCACCCTGATGACCCTGGCCACCGGCTCCCATTTCAGCATGGAGCAGGTAGCGGAGGTTTCCAACGGCCCCCTGTGGTTCCAGCTATACCATCAGGACCAGGAAACCAGCGCCATGCTGGTCAAGCGTGCGGAACGGGCCGGCTACAAGGCCATCGCCCTGACCGTGGACACTCCCATCAACAGCCCCATCGAACGGAGCATCCGTCACGGTTCGGAGCGGCCCCGGGGGTTTAACCCGGGTAATTTTGTTGGAGAGGAAGCCGGTCTCGGCCTGGTGCCGGACACTCTGGAAGCCCTCTACTACCAACGTCCCTGGAACCTTCCCCTGACTTGGGCTGAACTGGGTTGGTTACGTCAGCAGACCTCGCTGCCCATAGTTCTGAAAGGCATCCGAACTGCCGAGGACGCCTATCAGGCAGTGGAAAACGGTGTTGAGGGAATCTGGGTATCCAACCACGGCGCAAGGCAACTGGACGGCACCCTGAGTACCATCGAAATGCTGCCGGAAATCGTGGAAGCAGTTAAAGGCCGCGCCGAAATCTACATGGACTCAGGCATTCGGCGGGGCAGCGACGTGGTCAAGGCCCTGTCCCTTGGTGCGCGGGCCGTTCTGGTGGGACGCCCGCTGTTCTGGGGCCTGGCCTGGAACGGCGCCGAAGGGGTGCGGTTAATGCTTGAAATCCTGCGGCAGGAAGTTGACCTGGTTCTGGGCCACTGCGGGCATAGCTCGGTACATACCCTCAGCCCCGAGGTGGTCAACAACCCTCACCCTTTGAACATCCCAGCTATTTAAGCCAGGAAGTGGACACACAGAAAGGGCGGGCACAAGAGCCCGCCCTTTTTCTTTTTGTCCCTCTTATCTGAGCAGAATCTTCGCCTGCTCTTACAACCCTAAAATCGACTACGCCCCAAAGTTCTCCACCAACGTGGAATGAAACTCGTCGCGGCTAAAGAAGTGCTCCTGAGTGCCAAAGCACTGGATCACGAAGTGCGAACAAACCGTCCCCATCATCACTGCTCGTTCCAGCGGAAGCCCGTCCACCAAACCCTTAATCATACCGCCCCGAAACGCATCGCCCGCTCCGGTTGGGTCCAACACGCCTGACGTATGAATAGCCGGCACCGGAATAGCTCCCACCCGGGTCAGGACTTCTGCCCCATCTTCGCCCTTGGTGGTCACTATAGTTCCCACCATTTCCACCAGTTCCTCGGTGCTCTTGCCCGTCTTGTCCTTGATTAACGCAAGTTCGTAGTCGTTGGACACCAACATACTGGACTGGGCAATGCAGTTGGCCAAGTCTTCTCCGTCCCAGGCCGGTAACGACTGACCGGGATCGAAAATGGAGTAGATTCCCAGTTTCCGGTGGGTCTCCGTGAACTCCGCCATGTCCTGAAGGTTCCCGGGAGCGACGATAGCGATGCACTCTCTTGGTTCGATTCCCTCATATCTGAATCCCGCCTGCTGCTTCATCGCGCCTGGGTTGAATCCGGTGATCTGGTTGTCCGACAGGTCCGTCGTTATATAGGCCGAGGCCGTGGCTTCATCATTCACTATGCGGACATCGCTGGTTGACACCCCACATTCTTCAAACCACTGGAAGTACCGGTGGTAGTCGTTGCCAATCGTCGCCACGATGCGGGGCTGTTCCCCCAAAAGAGACAAAGTGTAGGCTATATTGCCGGCGGTTCCACCAAAGTTCTCTTTCAAACCGTTGACGGTAAAGCTCAAGTTAATCATGTGGATTTTGTCGGGCATAATATGGTCCGAGAAACGCCCCGGAAAATCCATTATTCGGTCATAGGCCAAGGACCCGGAAACCAATACTTCCATAAGACTGTTTTTCCTCTGCTATTCAGTTCTCTGCTGTTTTCTCAGTCAGCCCCGAAGGGGAGCCCTACTCTAACCCACCACTTCCGGACGCGCAATGCTAAAAAGTAGCCCTGATGTTGTCTTCAACAACCATATTGGCTAGATAGTTCTCCTTCTAATACGGCCATTGCGCCCACCTGAATGCCTGCGGCCTCGAACTCCCCGGCGTTTATCTCCAGCGCAAACCGGGCCGGGCTTTGTGGCGAAAATCTGGGCAGGTCCGCCCTCGATTGTCCAGGCAAAGGCACCGGCGCGTCCAGGGTTACGTCCACCACGTGGCACGACGAGTCTATCCAGACCATATCCAGCGGGAAGTTCATATCCGGCATCCAGAAAGTAAGGTGCTGGTCGCTTTCAAATACAAACAGCATGCCCGTGCCCTCTGGCAGAACCTCCCGGCCGGATAGGCCTTGATTTCGATCCTCCGGTGTAATCGCCAGCTCGACAGGCCAAGTCGCGGGCCCAATGGACAGTTGGGGCTGGGCCATATTAGGGGTAGGCTCTACAGTAGGCAAGACCGGATCCACGGTAGCAGGCTCAGGTGTAGGCAGTTCAGCCGCAGTAGGTAGTGGCGTTGCCTCTTCCAGCAGGGTAGCCGGCGGCAACTCTGTTGCGGTGGGCAGCGGAGTTGCTGGCGGGAGTTCAGTGGCAGCCTCCGGCAATACCACGCTTGGAAGCTCGGTGGCAGAAGGCAAAAGCGTCACCGTGGGGAGTTCAGTTGCCGGGGGCAACTTGGTGGATTCAGGCAATACCGGCAAGGAGATAGGTTCGGCCAGTCCACCTCCGGTGCAGGCGACGAATAATGCCAACAGGGTCAGGGAAATCAAGGTGAATAATAAGCGCATATTTCTGGCAGGCACCCAAAGCGGCAAACGAAGAATCCGGAACAAGTACAAATCTTTGGCAACCCGCCAGTCCAAGTACGGCAAATTGCCCAAGGTCTCGCCGGGGCCCTATGCTACAACTGCTTCCGGCCCACCTTCGTCGAACTTTGCTAGTTGGCCTACCCTATCTCCCCTCGAATAGTCTGCAAGCGGTCCTTGAGAGAACGTAACAGAATAGCGGGCGGCGCGGGAGCCACGTGGGTGTAGCCAACGCCCAGTTCCTGTAGTTCCTTGGGGCCCAGAGGCATGGCCGCATGGTTCATCGGAAACTGCATTTTGGCCTTGCCGATACCCTTGATTCGATTTGCCAGTTCGGTCAGTTTTGCCCGCAGCTGCGGACTCTGCGGATCCCGGATACCCATATATTCGGAAAAGTCGGTAGGGCCGATGGAAACCAGGTCGATGCCTTCCAGCGCCGCTATGGCCTCAATGTCGTTGACGCCCCTTTCGTCCTCGGTCATCACTGAAAGCAGTATCTGTTCGTTGGACGACTTGGTGTGCTCATCCCAGCCAATCATCCCGTAACCGGCCGCCCTCGTCCCTCCGGCCCCGCCCCGGTGGCCCAGGGGTGCGTACCGAACGGCGTCCACCGCCCTCCTGGCTCCTTCCAAACCGTCCACGTGGGGGATAATAATTCCCTCGGCGCCCGCGTCCAGTATGCGCAGGATCAGCTTCTCGTCGTTGTCCGGTACCCGAACAATGGACGTCACCCCGGCCAGGTCCGCCGCCCGGATCATCTCCCCGACCAGGCGCAGGTCAAAGTCGGTATGCTCCATGTCAATGAAGGCTGCGTCGTAGCCGGCCAAGCCAATAATTTCAACTATCTGCGGGTCGGCAAAGGTAACGTATGTCCCCAAAGCCAGCTTCCCTTCGCTCATCACCTTCTTTACCCTGTTCTGTCGCATGAAAAACTCCTGCCTGTAATTTGCCCTGGCCCATTATTCTATACCCTTCAGCCAGGTGCAACTTTGCCCTTAAAGTTGGCAAACTCGATTGCCTTACTACAAGCCTTCCGTTAAAATCCCACTCACTTGACCAGATTCAAAGGAGAGTCCTCAAAGCAGATGTTAACTGGCGCATTGGAAGGGGTAAAAGTTCTTGATCTGAGTGAGGACATTGCCGGTTCCTTCTGTGCCCGTTTGCTGGCGGACTATGGCGCCGACGTTCTGAAGTTGGAACCCCCGGGCGGCTCCGCACTCCGGCGCATGGGCCCTTTCTTCCAGGACGACCCTCACCCCGACAAGAGCCTTTTCTACCTGGTCCTTAACCTTAACAAGAAGGGCGCCACCCTCAATCTGGACACCGTCACCGGCCAGGCCATACTAAAACGTCTGGCTCCCCATGTCGATGTAATTGTGGAGAGCTACCGCCCCGGCTATCTTTCTTCCGTGGGTGTTGGCTACGACGAGCTTATGGTCCTGAATCCCGCTCTTACCATGACTTCCATCACCCCCTTCGGGCAGGAGGGTCCCTACAGCCAGTACCGTGGTGAGGAGATAGTCAACTATGCCATGGGCATGATCATGAGCATCAGCGGGGTGCAGGGACGGGAACCGCTCAAGCATGGCGGATTCCAGGCCCAGTACGAAGGCGGTTTGTTCGCCGCGGCAACGACTTCGATGGCGTTGTTTGGATCGGAATTCACCGGAGTGGGCGAGCACATCGACGTGTCAATAACCGAGTGCATCGCCTCCACTATGATGGCCACCCAGACCATGTACCCCTTCATGGGCGGTACCCAGGTGCGCCGTCGGGCCAGCGGCAGCATGTTCGGCCACCCCATGCCTTGCCAGGACGGCTGGATCATCGTCCAGACCGGCGGCGGGGCATCGTGGGAAGACCTTGCAAAGTTCTTCCAGTGCCCTGAGATGCTGGAGGAGCGGTTCGCCAACCGCGCCCAGCGTGCCATAAACGGCGAAGAGCTGGACCGGATCGTCATTGATTCCATCAAGGAACGCGGGAAATGGGAGCTTTTCCCCAAGGCCGCCGAGTTCCGGATGCTCTTCGGCTTGGTGCAGACCCCCTCGGAACTGGCCCAGTGTCCCCAGTTGGAATCCCGCAATTTTTACCGGGATATTGACCATCCTGTCATGGGCAAGGTCCGCGTGCCCGCCGAGTTGTTCAAGCTGAGCGAAACGCCGTACCAGCTAAACCGCCCCGCCCCAACTCTGGGCCAGCACAACCGGGAAATCTACGTTGAAGGGTTGGAGTACGACGCCAAACAATACGCTCAACTCCGTCAGTTGAACGTGATTTAGCCTCTAGCCACGCCAATTTGGCATAGGTAACATCCACGGACGGTCATTGGATTCAGTTTAGACGCTGAGGTAATCGCACAATGTCCAGACTTCCTCTGGAAGGCATTCGCATCCTGGATTCAACCTACGTCTTTGCCCTGCCCTACGCAGGCGGCCACCTGGCCGACCTGGGCGCCGAGGTAATAAAAATCGAGGGGCCGGGCCGCCCAGACGTTACCCGCACCGGGGGCTATGCCGGTTCCTTCCCTGAAAACGACGCGGGCGAGGACTGGTGGAACCGCCCCTCTACCTACAACCTGCTGAACCGGGGCAAGCGGTCCCTGGTCCTGGACATGAGCGACGAGCGGGGCCGGGACCTGTTCAAGCAGCTTGTCATGGTCAGCGACGTGGTGATGGAGAACTTCACTCCCCGGGTGATGCGCGGCTGGGGGCTGGACTATCCCAACTTGCGAAAGCTCAAGCCCGACATCATCCACGTGTCCAACACCGGCTACGGCCACGGCGACGGTCCCTATTCCGGCTACCCGGCCCAGGCCACAACCCAGGAAGCCACCCACGGCCACTGCTGGGTTACCGGCTACCGGAACGACGGTCCGGCCAAGGCGGGCGCCTCTTTCGTGGACTTCCTCTCCACCTGGAGCGCCATCTTTGCCCTGGGCGCCGCCCTGCGCTACCGCAATCGCACCGGCAAGGGCCAGTGGGTCGACATCGCCATGTACCAGGCCGGAGTGATGTTCCTTTCCGAATACATTATGGATGCCACCGTGAACGGCCGGGAGGGAGGGCGCATCGGAAACCGCCACCCCTTCCGCGCTCCCCAGGGCTGCTACCCTGCGTCAGGCAATGACCAGTGGATCACCCTCTCGGTGGGCAGTGACGAGGAATGGCAGTCGTTGTGTGGACTGATGGGTAGAGACGAACTGGCCGACGACCCACGCTTTGCCGACATCCTGTCCCGCCGCAACCACCACGACGATATTGACGAGATTATCTCTGGCTGGACGGCTACGCTGGACAAGTACGACCTGATGCACCGACTCCAGGGTGTCGGCATTCCGTCCGGCCCGGTGCTGACCGGACGCGACATCCACTTTGACCCCCACTACCAGAGCCGGGGGTTCCTGGAGAAGGTCAAGTTTCCCGAAGAGCGCAAGGTGGGAGACAGGTTCCTCATGGGCCGTCCCTACAAGTACTCCAACACTCCCATGTCCATCAGGGGTCCTGGCCCCACCTTCGGACAGGATAACGAGCATATGCTGCAGGAGTTGCTGGCCCTGGACGACGCTACCTACCAGGGTCTGCTAAATGACACCATCGTAACGAACACACCGATCAGCGGAGAAGCCTCACCTCAAATGGATCCGACCAGGGCCGTGGAACTGGGCCTGATCGGCGGGTATGACCCCGACTACCTGCAAAGGCTGGGGTTGGCCTAATTCCCAGAGTTGCGCCGTCCTTGACACCAAAAGGGGGCGTATATAAGCTGGATATCTGGGGCCCGTAGCTCAGTGGAAGAGCAACCGGCTCATAACCGGTAGGTCGCTGGTTCGAACCCAGCCGGGCCCACTTCCTTCGCCAAGCTTTTTCGCCTACAAGAACCTATACTCTTACCCTCCAGCTGAAGGGATAAGTGTTAGTTCCCAAGGTCGTTGACCCTCCACTCAACTCGTAAAGTATTCTCACTCTTTATGGAGCTGTTTAACCTTTCGTTTTTCAAAGGATGTCCACGAAGCAAAACTGAAATTCTGTCGACGTATTAATAATGGCTTTTGATAGACAAACTTTGGAAATACTTCTCCGTCAACCTGAAGGGCCTGCCCTTGACTTCAAGCAGGAACAATATCGATTTGTTGGCGAAGACAATTATACAAAGTCAGAATTGCTGAAGGACATTCTTGCTTTCGCGAATTCTTGGCGCAATACGACAGGCTATATTCTGATAGGAGTGAAGGAGGTTAAAGGAGGACGCAGCGAGATTGTCGGGGTTAGTAACCACATAGAAGATGCAGACCTCCATGCATTCGTCAACAATAAAACACAGCGGCCTGTAAACTTCGCATATTTCCAGTTCCAAGTAGATGGTGTTGAGATAGGCGTCATTGAAATTCCAGTTCAAAGACGGCCAATATTCCTCACTAAGAAGTTTGGAAAGGTAGAGGCTAATGTAGTTTGGGCTAGGGATGGTAGTGGATCTAAGCCAATGGACCCGGATCAAATAGTTGACATTGGAGCCGCTTCCGCCCTAATTAGCGAGCCTCAATTCCGCTTAGAATGGGGAACTCTAAAGGAACGCAAGACTTTCCCACAATCACATAAGGTTATTTCGTTGGAACTCAACCCGTTGCTCCCTCTTGATACCTTCCAGCCAAAGCAACCTCGCGGATATTTGACAATTCCAGACATCAACCCGGATTATTCTGGCGATTTGATAACTTACGTTGCCCGGAGGAATTTCTTCGTACCTATAGGTTTTCACCTTCGGAACACTAGCAGTACCGTTGGTAAACGGATTCGCTTTACTGGACATGTGCCCAAGTCAGAAGGCTTAAATCTACTAGAGTGGCTTGAAGACATACCTTCACCAAAAAGTGCTTTTTTCGACCCCAGCATTCCAGACATTAGATCCTATAACGACGAAGCTGCTGACCTAGAGTTGAAGGATATTGGAGACCGCTGGGAAGTCATAATCAATTTTGGAGATGTCCGGCCGCACGATAGTTTATGGACAGACAGCTCTTTATATATAGGGTCAATTGTTTCCACACCTTTGACTCTAAAAGGTGTGCTCAGAGGGGACAATCTTTCAGAACCGATAAAGTGTGAGCTTCAAGTTCAAATTGAAACCGAACGCAGGGCCATGACGGTTGACGACGTACGCCCGTTCTTGAAAATTGGCTAAGGTCTTTCTCTCAGATCATTCTGAAGGTGGTCCAGAATCAATTTCCCATTGCCTCTTTACCTCTAAAGGAACATACGCCTGCCAAAAGTGTCCCTTTCAAAAATACCCCTTAGCCACCACGTCAGCGCGCTTGGCCCGCACTACTGGGCCATGCCTGGGCTGGATACCAAAGCCTTCAAACTCCAGCCTCCCAAAGCAACATTACTAAAGCGCCAGTCTCCTGCCAGACAGCAAACAATCGCTCCGCCCTTTGCCCCGTCAGGCCGCTAGTACTACAACGACGCGTTTAAGGTGGTGGCTCCATCCTGCCTTCACGGCGGGCGGAGCGGCGTCTCTGGTGGGAGCGGCGCGCCCGCTCGTTGCGTAGCTGCGTATCCTCCAGCCACAGCAGCAACTCCTCCGGCCCGAACCGTTCCCGGGGCAGCATCTCCCGCACCACCCGGTACACCCCCGTCTACACGGGGGCAGGCTCTGGGGACGGGTGATCCGGGGCATCTTTTTCCCCCCAAGCCTGCTGCAGGCCCAGCAGGAAAGCTCCACCCAGCAGGCACATGGCTATGTGGTGATGCCACCCTGCCCAGCTGCGGGTCTCGTATTCGTCCAGCCCCACGTCGCCCTTCTCCGTCTCGAACTCCGTTTCAATGGGCCACCTGGAACCCCCCACGCAGGCCAGGGTCTCCAAGGTTGTGTCCTCAGGAGCGTTGGACAGGTAGTAGCGGGGCTCGCTGCCGTCCAGGTTCCGGCGGTAGACGGCCCATGCCTCATGGCCCGGCTTGCCCTTTCGGGTTACCCGCACCCGCTGGGCGCAGAACATATAGCTCCGCGGCCCCTGGCTTCCCTGGGCCACCGTTATCTCCCGCCAGGCCTCATCCGGCAACTCGTCACTGCGCTGCTCCATGGTACGACGCTGCCCGTCCCTGAGCCTGGGCTTGCGGGGGCGCCCGAACCCCGGAGACCTCGGAGTGGTCCAGGCCGACTCCCACGAAGGCTCCAGGGGCCAGACCGGAGTGCTGCCCGGAACGTCCAGCACGTAGCGCATCCCCAGGGCCGCCAGTCCCTCCCGAAAGGTCGGCGACATCCCGAAGGCGTCGTCTCCGGCAACCCATCCGGCCCTGAGGTGGCCCAACCCCAGGGCCCGCTCCAGCAGTTCCAAGGCCAACTCCGTCTTCGACCGGTAGCTCCGCCGCTCCTCGGGCACCCCCGCCGCCGCACAGCGGCCCGGATCCGAGGTCCAACTCTCGGGCAGATACAGCCCTTTGTCCACCAATGCCCGCCCCAGCGGGCTGACGTAGGCCAGGAACATCCCACCCGGGCAGTTGGCCACCTTGCCCAGCCTCCCGCAGTACTGCCGGGCTACCCCCACGGACTTCCTCCCCTGCTTGGGAAAGTCGCTGCCGTCCAACACCCACACCGCCTCGGGGTGAGCCAGCCTGGGGGCCAGGTATTCCTGCAGCCGACCGATCACTGTCGCATCGTCCCACCGGGCCTCGGTCAGAAAACGCTGCATCGCCCGGGCCGAGATGCCCACCGATTCCGACAGGTTCTCGGCGTTGCGCCGCTCCCCAGCCTGCACCAGCAGCCCCTGAAGATAGTTCCGGCTGTGCTCCCGCCACTGCTTGCGGCCGAAGGAGGCCGCAAAGAAGGCATGGAATTCCCCAAAGCTGTCGTAGACCCGCTCGAAGCTCGCCCCATCCATCACCCAAACCACCCACTATCATCTTGGCAACTATCCTACCAAACAACCCGTCGTTGTAGTACTAGTACGTGCCCCCAACTTCCGGAAACGGGTCCTGCTCACTGAGCAACGATTGCGATTCCCGAATGGACATACCCAGCTTCGTCTTGTCTCCCCAGAGACTCTTGACGTAATTAAGCAGGTCAATAGTTTCCTGGTGGCTCAGTTGGTCACCAAAGGCCGGCATCCCGCTCTTGAAGCTCGGCACTTCAGGCACTGCCCCTCCTTCGCTGACAATCCGGTAAAGGAGACCATCCGCGTGGTGCCAGGTATGTCCGTCGCCATTGAGCGGAGGGGAGGCAGCGTCCCCTCCGCCTTCTTAACATGCCAGTCCGGCTGCCCTTCACCGCTTGCCCCCATGGCAAACGGCGCAGTTTGCAGCGAAAAGTTCCTCCCCAGTCAAAGCGGAGCCAGCGGCGGACACATCCAACAATGCAGGATTCTCTTCAGCTTCGGAGGAACAGCCAACCACGAACACGGCCATCAGCATTAGAACCGCGAACGCCACAATCGCACATTAACGGAATCTTGCGCGAACAAATCCAGGCATATTCACTTCTTTGGGCATCGATGTACCTATCCCCAGCGCAGATCTCAGCTTCTCAAAGAAAGGGGTCGAAGAATGGGGAAAACCGATGCTCAACAAACCGTCGAGAAGCCTTCACCTTCGAAGATGCCATTGGCGCGTTGCATCTCTCGCACGTAGCAACTTATCTTTTCCACGTCTTCCTCTGCCAGGCCGGAAACAGGAGGCATGTCCCCAAATCCCCAATGGTGGCGAGAAACACCGCGACGAGTTGCGTTGCGAAAGCTGGAATCCGGATGATGGCCAGGGTGGTAGATTCTGTTGATCAGTGTAGGGCCGCTGCCTGTTCCAGCGGCGTTGATTCCATGGCACAGCGAGCAGTGGGTGTTGAACAGTCCCTCTCCCGTGATAGCCATGCTGGTTAACTCGGTTACGGTTACGGTTGCTCCTTCAAGGCCGTCACTGGAGGAAGAGTACGATTGTGGGCTGCTTTCCTCTGCGCACGCAACGATACTCAGCAACACAATGGAAAAGACAAACCCGGCCAACACCAGTCGCCAAGTCGGTCTATTGCCCCTTTTCCCTGCGGAAATTGCCCCTGCCTGTAACTCGTGTGCGGCAGCCGGTTTCAATTTGCCCCCGTCACTCCAGCGAGAACCCCTCATACCCGTTGGCCGCCACGTCGGCGCGCTTGGCCCGCATCACCGGGGCCGTGTCCGGACTGGTCAGCAGCGCCCGGGCCTTGCCCGGAATGTTCGCTCCCACAAACCAGGAGTCTGCCTGGCTCCGGAGAATCTTGGAGCCGGCCTCGTTTACGTGGGTAACCCAGTCGTCCTCAGCTTCCAGTGTTGGGGATATGCGGACGTATTCGTTCTCCCGCACGTAGCGGATGCACTCCGCCACCCACTCTACCAGCGGTTCCGCGGCGCGGACAAAGTTGCCGACCGATGCGGCGTTGATGGTGAACATATTGGGGAAGCCGTTGCTCTGGATGCCCATATAGGTGCGGGGCCCGTTGGCGAACTTGTCCCTCAACAGTTCTCCGCCAATGCCTTTGATATCTATGCGGTTAAGCGACCCGGTAACCGCGTCGTAGCCCGTTGCAAAGATGATTACGTCCAGCTCATGCTCGGCGTCGGCCGTCCGCAGGCCGGCGGGTGTTATGCACTGGATGGGCGCCTTTTTGACGTCCACCAGCAGGACGTTGTCCCGGTTGTACACCTCGTAGTACCCGCTCTCGCAGGGCAGGCGCTTGGAGCCGAACATGTGGTCCTTGGGCACCAGCATTTCCGCCACTTCCGGGTCATGCACCCGCTCGCGAATCTTGTTGCGGAAGAAGTCGGCGTAGTCCTCGTTGGCCTCGCCGGGCATCATCACGTCGTAGAAGTTGGATAGCCACTTGGCGAACCCGGGCTCTTGCCACAACCGTTCGTACTGCTCCAACCGCTCCTCTTCAGAGACCTCCAGGGCCGACCTGGGATCGAACGTGTGGATGAAGGAACCGGCCGTCTCGGCGCACTTGCGGAAAATCTCCGGATAATTGGCCTTTATCTCCTGCTGCATTTCTTCGCTGATTGGCTCGTTGCGAAGTGGTGCGCAGAAGTTTGGAGTGCGCTGGAACACCGTGAGGTGCCCCACTTCCTTGGCAATCTCGGTTATTAGCTGCACCGCCGTAGCCCCGGTGCCAACCACGCCCACCCGCTTCCCCGCCAGGTCCATACCCTCTTTGGGCCAGCGACCGGTATGGCACCACTTGCCCTGGTAGGTTTCCAGACCCTCAAAGTCTGGTACATAGTGGGCTGAAAGCAGGCCCACCGCCGTTACCAGGAATGGGGCCCGCGCCCGGTGTCCGTCCTCGATTTCCACCAGCCAGGTGTTGCGGTCTTCCTCAAAGGTGCAGGACGCCACCCTGGAGTCGAAGCGAATGTGCCCTTTAAGGTCGAATTTGTCCGCCACGTAGTTCAGGTACCGTTCGTTCTCCGGCTGCCCCGAGTACAGTTCCTTCCAGTCCCATTCTTGCAGAAGTTCCTCGGAAAAGGAGTAGCCATAGCTGAAGCTCTCGGAATCGAAGCGGGCGCCCGGATACCGGTTCCAGTACCAGGTGCCGCCCACGCCGTCTCCGCTCTCGAAAACCCGAACCGACATGCCCAGGTTTCGCAGGCAATACGTTTGATACAGACCGGTAACGCCTGCCCCGATAACGATGGCGTCGAACTGTTCAATTTCGTTGGCCGCACTTGGTCCGTTGACGTTAATTTGCTGCTTGGTGTTGACCATAAGTCTTTCCCCTTAGTGGAGTTGATAGCAATATACCAAAAAAGGGACGGCAGTACGATTAAATCGGGCCGGATGCGCGGACCAATGCTAAAGACCAGGGTTCCGTCCCTTTCCGTTCCGTGGTCAATCGAATCTTACCCACACCCCTCTATTTAATATAATGTACCACTACCAACCGGGCGCTTCCCTCCCCCTATACCAGCCCCCAGCGAGGTGTTACCCATTGGACGAACCAACCCTTAACGAAAACGTCCGTTACGAACCGAACGACCATCCCCCGCTCCCCGTAGCCGCCGGCGCCGCTGTCCAGGCCACCATACTCATGGTTACACCCGTGGTGCTGACCGTAGTGATCGTGTTGCGTATCGCGGACCAGCCTCAGAGTTTGATTGTGTGGGGCGCCTTCGGGGCCCTGCTGGTTAGCGGGCTCACTACTATCCTCCAGGCGGCTGGTGTCGGGCGTTTCGGGTCTGGGCACTTACTCTTGATGGGAACTTCGGGGGCTTTCATCGCGGTGTGCATCGCGGCCCTTAAGCCCCAATCCACCGAAAGAGTGGAGCAGGTTAGCGTCCTGAAGGGGCAAGAAGGTGCTCCTCTGAATCTGGGATAATGGTTTTGCAACAAAAACCGACCCCGGAAAAGGAGCACCTTTTAGATGCTACCACTTGAGCACCCCGACCGCATCCACGTCGCCTTCGACGATCACCGCCTGGTCAACAATGCCGGGCTGATCCTTCCGGCCACTCTGGCCCAGCGCCTGGGCCTGCGTGAACTCGTTGACCGTCACCTCGACCTGGGGGATGCGCCGGGGCGGGCGAACGCGGGAGACAAGATAATGACGCTGGTGGCCTCGGCGCTGGCGGGCGGCGACTGCATTGACGACGCCGATGCGCTGCGTGCGGGGCGGACCTCCTCAGTGCTGGGCGGCACGGTGAAGGCGCCGTCCACCCTGGGCACCTTCCTGCGCAGCTTTCGCTGGGGCCACGTGCGCCAGTTGGACCGGGTGAG
Source organism: Dehalococcoidia bacterium (assembly GCA_965215975.1). GTDB lineage: Bacteria > Chloroflexota > Dehalococcoidia > Lucifugimonadales > UBA3495 > Bin22. The sequence continues at coordinate 3,840,987 of OZ244136.1, forward strand.
CCGGGAACTGCTGGCCCGGGCCTGGGCCGCTGGGGCTGGTCCCGGGGACTTGCCCCTGACCATCGACCTGGACTCCACCATCTGCGAAACCTACGGCCTGGCCAAGGAGGGCGCCCGTCATCATGGCTACACTGGCCAGCGGGGCTATCACCCGCTGCTGGCCGTGGCCGCCGGAACCGGCGACGTCCTGATGGCCCGGCTGCGGGAGGGCCGCGCCAACACCGCTCGAGGCGCCGCCCACTTCCTGCGGGAGACACTGGGCCGGGTGCGTTATGCCGGAGCCAGGGGTCAACTCACAGTGCGGGCCGACAGTGGCTTCTACACCCATTCCATCGTCGCCCTCTGCCGCAAGATGAAGGTCCGCTTCTCCATCACCGTGCGCCAGCACGCCCAGTTGCGCAAGCTCATCGAGGCCATACCCGAGGATGCCTGGAGGCCCATCCCCTATTGGATGGACGGTGCTGCCGACGTGGCCGAGGCTGAATACACACCTTTCCGTAGCGAGCCCGATGCCGCGCCGGTGCGGCTCATCGTCCGGCGGGTGAAGCCCGCGCCCGGGTCCCAACTGGCCCTCTTCGCCTCCTACAGCTATCACGGCTTCATCACCGACCGGGACGAGGACACCCTGGAACTGGAGGCCGACCATCGCCGCCACGCCGAGATCGAGAACGCCATCCGAGACCTCAAGTACGGCGTGGGTCTGAACCATCTCCCCTCGGGCCGCTTCGCCGCCAACGGCGCCTGGCTGGCGGTGCAGGTGCTGGCGCATAATCTGGCCCGCTGGACGGCGCGCATCGGTCTCGGTGAGCAGATAGTAACCACCAAGACCCTCCGGCGGCGGTTCTTCTCCCTGGCCGGACGGCTCACCCGCAAGGCCCGCCACCTCACCCTGCACCTCCCCCGGGGCTGGCCCTGGGAAGCCCAGTTCAGCAGCGCACTGGCTCGATTGCGCTCCCTGCCGCTTCCTTCCTGACGGCGCCGGTGGCGCCTGACCCATCCGCTGGACTACCCAACCGCCTGGCTTATTTGCCCCAGGTCGGTTCCTGATCGTTTCCGGCTGCAATCTGCATGATGATCTCGCCCACCGTTCCTCCTGCGGCCCGTCAATAATCCCCTTGCGGTGGCTGCCCCACCGTGCGTCCAGCCAGATCCATCCGGTTCAAACCCTCACCTCCGCTTGCTCTCGCCTCTCATCCCCGGTCCGGTCGGCTCTCCTACTTCCTTTCGGTGGATTCGGGCTAAGACGGCGGGGCCGGCTACCATGGCCAGTCCGATTGTGGTGTCATCGATCTTCCAATTCCTGCTTGCGGCACGCCTTTCCGTACTGCGTCGAATCTTTACCGCGGTGGTCACCGGTACAGTGATTATGTTGATTGCGGCCACCGTCTTTCCGGTGGTTTTCGACTCGCTGACCGATGTCCCAGAAGGCACGTCCAATTTTGCCGCACCCCTGGCAGCAGGCGTAACGCTGGCGCTGGTGGCAGGACTGGTGCTGCGTGGCGCGCCTAGACTTCGCTTGTGGTCCCCGGTCATCGGAATCGTTGCGGGCTGCGCAGTGGGCGCCCCCTTCGGGATCTACGACGTTCAACCCATTCTCGACGCTCCCTGGTTCGGTGTGCCCTTCGGCTCGTGGCCCGGGCTGGACATCACACCCGACCATAAGTTCTGGGCCCTCTTGCCCGCCTTCATTATTGTCACGCTGGTAGGAGCCATCGAGACCATCGGCGACGGCGTGGCCATCCAAAGGGTCTCCCAGCGGAGGCGGCGGGCCACGGACTTCCGCGTCGTCCAGGGGGCGCTGAACGCTGACGGTACGGGAAACCTGCTTTCCGGTCTGGCGGGAACCCTTCCCAACACCACGTACTCGACCAGCATTTCTCTGGCCGAAGTTACGGGCATTGGCTCCCGTCGCGTGGGCATTCTCATCGGTGCCTTCATTGCTGCAGTAGCTTTCTTTCCGAAAGTGGCGGCACTGGTGATTGCCATTCCGTCTCCCGTAGCGGCGGCTTACATTACCGTCCTCCTGGGACTGCTATTTGTTCAGGGCATGAAAATAGTTATCCAAGAAGGGGTGGACCACCGTAAAGCTGTGGTGGCGGGAGTGGCTTTCTGGATTGGCACCGGCTTCCAGAACCAGTGGATTTTCGGGGACCTGCTGGGAGAAGGGTTTCTTGCCGTATTGCTGGGTAACGGCATGACTTCTGGCGCCATAGCCGCGGTCGTTATGGTGGCCTTTCTGGAGTTGACCGCCCCCAGGAAGCGGCGTCTCGACATCCACGTTGATGACGAGGCGTTACCAAAGCTAACCCAGTTCCTGGCTCAGTTCGCGGCCAGGGCCGGCTGGAATCAGGACTCCACCGACCGACTGCTGCTGGTAGGAGAAGAAACCCTCCACAGCCTCACATCCGAAGAGACCGACAAAGGCAGCCAATGGAGCCGTCACCTGCGGGTTACCGCCCGACGCTCCGGCAATGGCGCAGAACTGGAGTTTGTATCAGCCTCCGAAGGGGAAAACCTGGAAGACCAGCTGGCCTACTTGCACGAACCGACCGACGTGCCGGACGTCCGGGAAATCTCCTTCCGCCTGCTTCGCCACTACGCCTCGTCGGTTCGCCACCAGAAATACCATGGGGTTGACGTGGTTTCGGTAGAGGTTGCCGGGTCGCGGTAGGCCCGGCAAAGGTCGAAAGAAATATTCAGTCCCCACCCAGTCGGTGCCCGTCCAGGTAGCGGCGGGCTGAGGCCAGCACCAGTTCAGGACTTTCCATGGCAACGAAGTGGGAGCCCTTGGGCAGGGTTTCCATCCTGGCTCCTTTTACCTCGTTGAGGAAATACTTGATCTCGTCGCTGCTCCTGGCGCCCTCGTCCGGGTAGTTGCCGGTGTAGCCCAGCAATAGCAGGTATTCCCCAGAAAGAGCCTTCAGGTAAGGAGTTGGGTCCAGGGAGTGGCGTGCCTCATAGTAAATGGCTTCTACGTCGGTGGGACATTTCAGTTCCGCGCGGCCATCCTCCAGCAGACGGGTGCCCCCGTAAATGTAATCTCTCACTGCGTCGTCGGTCCAGGTGCTGAAGACCCGGCGGTTGCGGTAGGCGTCGTACATTATTTCCCGGGTCTCCCAGATCGCCCGTTTGTTGCGGGTGCGGTTCATCCGTTCTTCCCGCTCCTCCGGGTTGTAGACCTCCAGGGCCGGGCCTACCCGTGTATCCACCAGCACCGCCGGCCCCATGGTTCCCGGGGCCTTGGAGTTAGCTATCATTAGGGTCATGCCGCCGGCGGAGTGCCCGATGCCGAAGGGCGGTTGCGGCGGGTCCAGGGCTTGTACCAGCACGACCACGTCCTCGGCCATATTGTCAAAAGAGTAGCCGCCCGGCTTGTCGCTGTCCCCATGACCCCGCAAGTCCAGGGAAAAAACGTAATAGTCGCTGGCCAAGTCTTCGGCCAGAGGACGCCACACCATGGCGCAAAGGCCTATTCCGTGGGTCATTATCAACAGGGGATTATCCGGGTTGCCCCAGGTCAGGCCATGCAGGGTTATCCCGTTGGCCTCCACATACTTGCTGGTTGGTTCCAAGCTTTCCTCCAGTGAGTTGGGTGGTCCATTCATCCAGGAGCTACGACTGTATTACGTAAGCAATCTGCGACGCCGGAATGTCTTGGCCATCGGCGTGAGTTAAAGCAGATTCCATCTGGGCTGCTCGTCGGCAGCCTCCTTAAGATAATCCACGAGCCAGTCCTTGACCTCCGGGGCCAGGTAAAAGGTAGGTCGAATCAATTCACTCTCGTCCGCAACCAACCCCTCGTCCACCGCCAGTTGAGCTTCCCTGGTGCCCGGCATGATGCTCACTCCCACCCGGAGATTGGCCATTGAAGGCTTGATTCTCCGCAGGAAGTCCAGCTTCTCGTTAACCGTCTCGCGAGTTTCATCAGGTTCTCCGAACCGTTGAGCTATGGTGTAGTTCAGGCCGCCCTCTTCACAGGTGCGGCAGGTCGCCAGCATGGGCTCCATACGTTCCTCTAATGACGTGCCATCGTGGCTGTCTCCCCGCATATTGCCTATCATTACCAGCTTGCAGCCGGCCTGTTTCATCAGCCCGACCAACTCTGCATCGCAACTGTAGGGAGCCATTCCGGTGGTCCAGTGCACACCAACGTCGGCGGCAATTAGGGCCCGGCAGAGTTCCTTGGCATGGGCCAGGGGAACATTGAAGCCATTGTCTATGAAGTGAACTTTTCGCAGCCGGAAACGCTCCTCCATGTCCTGTACTTCCTTAACCACCTTGTCAATGGGCCGGATAACCCGCCACGCGCTGCGCTCCGCCGGTTCCGACCCTGGCGACGTGGGATAGTTGAAGTCACCCAGCTTGGTTACGATGCCCACTCCGAACCCCGCCAGCCGGTACTTTTCCATGTCCAGTTCGTCAAAGCGGGGTGGCTTGGAAAAGTCCGACCTGCAACGCATTCCATTGAATTGAATACCATTGTCGTTGCGGTAAACCAGTCCTGGCAGGTCCAGGTAAGAGGGTTCGCCTATTTCGATGCGCCCGGCCAACTCAGCAAAGGTCTCTCCCGCATCACCGGCCAGACCCAGGTCCGGCTCCAGGTAAGCAAAGCACTCTTCGGGCAGCAGGCTGAACGCGGGCCCGCCGCAGACGATTGGGGCCGTAGAAGACTCCCTTATCTTGCCAATGACATCTTTGGTAATAGGCAGAGCCCATTGAGGGTCCATGTAACTGTGATTGCTTAGATTTCGGAGGGACAGTCCCACCAGGTCCGGCTGAAACTCGTGGACCGCCTCTTCCACCTCGGCAAGGTAGTCCTCGGAAAACATCAAGTCCAGCACCTTCAATTGGTGTCTGTCCGGGTCCAGATGCCCCGCTACGTAGGCCATTCCAATCGGCAGGGGCTGCGCATTCATACGGCTCACCAGTCGGTTATGCCGGTTCGTCGCAATCAACAATATTCGCACTTGGAAACCTCCTTGCCTGGCTGGCTCCAGCCCCAATATACGTTATCCATAGCGTTAGGGCAATTGGGCCGCCCCAGCCGCGCCGCACCTGCCTTTGTAATTGAAGGTGAACACATTTTAGGTAGAGGTAAAACCAAATTGACACGCTGTTGGCCGTATGCTACGTTTGGCCCGTTCAAGATAACTGCCTTGAACCTCACAACTACAGTTTCACCCGTCATTGGAAACCCGATTTCCACTGGAGTACACATCAATGCGAAGTATAGATATTCACGCCCACCTGACGCCCCAGTGCTTCTGGCGAGCAACGGAGAACGGCGGCAACTGGCATAGCCTCCGCAGGGAACAGGACGCCCGGGGTCGGGAGATAGCCGTCATTGGTGACCGCCGCGGTGGGTTGCCCCCTATGGCCCGCTGGACGCCTGAAGAACGGATGACCGACATGGACTCTCTGGGCGTGGACATGCACGTCCTCTCTCCTTTTTCAGGATTCTATAACTATGGCCTCGACACCGATATTGCCGTAGCCACCTCCCGGGATTCCAACAATGAAATCGCCGAGATGGTCAAGGCCTGGCCCGACCGGTTCGCCGGTCTCGGAACCCTGCCCATGCAGGACGTAAGCGCCGCCATCGCCGAGCTGGAACGCATCATGACCACCATGAGCTTCAAAGGGGCCATGATCGACGATAAGGTCAACGGCAAGCTGCTGGATGAACCCGAATTCCTTCCTTTCTGGAAGGCCGCCGAACAAATGGGAGCCTTGATCCTTTTCCATCAGGGCGACGGCACCCTCGTCGACTTCCGGACCGATCGCTTCCACCTGCCCAACTCCATCGGCAACCTGGCTGACCGGACCGTCACATTCTGCTCCCTTGTCCTTGGCGGCGTGATGGACGCCTGCCCCGACTTGAAGATTTGCCTGTCCCACGGTGGCGGCTATACCTGTTACAACATAGGCCGGGTGGACCGGGGCTGGCGCGGACTGCCCGAAACGCCCACCAAGCCGACTTTGCCCCCCAGCGAATATCTCAACCGCTTCTACTATGACTGCATCGTCTACACAGAGGAGGCCTTGCGCTTCCTGATAGACAGCGTAGGCGTGGATCGGGTCCTGTTTGGTACCGACTGGCCCTATGACATGGTGTTCGACTGGCCCGTGTCCTGGATTCTAAGCCTGGACAGCATTACTCAAGAGGAAAAGGAACTGATCCTCTGGAAGAACATTGAAAAACTCCTGAACTTATAACGAAGCAAGTCTCGACCACTTCGTTGACTTGTTTACTACCCACCACCAGTTGGAGGTAACCGGATGCGCAGCATAGACATCCACGCCCACACCTTTACATCTACAATGTTGAAAACTCTGGACGCCGGCCAGGAATGGTACGGCATGAGATACGCGGACGAATCCAAGGGATCCGTGTACGTCAGGGAAGGAAAAATTGTAGGCATCAACCGCAAGTGCACTTTCACCCCCGAAGAGCGGGTAGCCGATATGGACCAGATTGGCACCGAGGTCCAGGTCGTTTCTCTCCATACTCCCGTCTTCGGCTACCACCTGGACGCCTCCGCCGGCCTGGCCCAGGCTCAGGAGGTCAACAATGACATATCCGCGTTCGCCAAGGAAGCGCCCTCCAGGTTCGCCGGCATGTCCACCCTGCCAATGCAGGACGTAAACGCCGCCATCGCCGAACTGGACCGGGCCGTCAACACTCTCGGCCTCAAGGGTGCCGAACTGGACACGGTGGTCAATGGCAAGACTTGGGATGAGCCGGAGTTTCTGCCCTTCTTTAAGGCCGCCGAGTCCATGGGAGCTACCCTCTTTTTCCACCCCCAGCCCCAGCACAACCTTATGCTGGAACGCACCAGCAAGTACGCGCTGAGCAACTCCGTGGGCGTGCCCGTCGAGGACACCCTGTTGGTCGCCGCCCTTATCTTTGGCGGCGTTATGGAAAATTGCCCGGACCTCAAAGTCTGTGTGGCCCACGGTGGCGGCCCCGCCTGCTTCGGTATGGGCCGGCTGGACCGGGGCTGGCAGGTGCGTTCCGAGGCGCGGGTCAATATCACTCGCCCTCCCAGCTACTACAAGAGTCGCCTCTACTACGATATCGTCGTCATGAGCGAGCGGTCGTTGCGGTTCCTTATCGATTCGGTTGGAATTGAGCGGGTGGTGCTGGGCAGCGACTATCCCTTCGTGCCATGGGATCCCTCGCCCACCGGCTGGCTCCAAAGCCTGGAAAGCCTGACCCAGGAAGAGAAGGACCAAATTGCCTGGAAGAACCTGGAGAAATTGCTGGGGATTGAGACAACCGGAGCGTAGGGATAGTCTTACACAAAGATTAGCCATTTTGGGAGCGTAGAGCAGGTTATGAAGAACCTCTGGTCGGATAGTGAAGCCCAGTCCCTGGATGAACTGGACAAGCTCGTATACATGAGCCGCCTGATCGGCGCAGACCCTTCCCTGGTGGTATGGGGCGGCGGCAATACCTCAATCAAGGTCACCGAGAAAGATTTCCTGGGCCGCGACGTTGAGGTAATGCGCATCAAGGGTTCCGGCTCTGACCTGAAGTCCATGGAACGCTGGCAGTTCCCTCGCCTCGAACTGGAAAAGGTGCTGCCCGTCTTCGAGCGGGAACAGATGTCAGACGAAGGCATGGTGGAGTACCTGGACCGCTGCGTCCTGGACCCTAATTCCCCTCGTCCCTCCATCGAGACCCTGCTTCACGCCTTCCTGCCCTTTCACAGCGTCGCCCACTCTCACGCCGATGCCGTAGTGGGACTGACCAACAATAAGGACGCCGACGACATCCTGAAGAGGGTATATGGCGATAATATCGGCATCGTCGAATACCTCCGGCCTGGATTTCAACTATCGAGGCTGGTTGGCCTGGCGGTAAAAGAGGCGCCTCGCTTGGACGGTGTAGTGCTCCTGAATCACGGCCTTTTTACTTGGGGAAACGACGCAAAGGAAGCCTACGACCGGCACATTGACCTGGTTACCAAGGCTGAGGAATTTGCCGCGTCCGGTGATGGCAAGCTCTTCGGTGGCCGGCAGCGCAATCCCCTGGCACCGGACCGGCGCAGGGAAATCGCGGCCGCCGTTGCTCCTACTCTTCGGGGACTGGTCAGCCAGCAGCGCCGTTCGGTCCTGCGCTACGACGACGCCGAGGACGTGTTGGAATTCATCGGCTCTGAAGAGGGCCAGCGACTCAGTGCCATTGGTCCAGCCACGCCCGACCACCTGATTCACACCAAGCGAAAGCCACTGTGGCTGGAAGTTTCCGACCCCGAAAATGTTGATGCGGTGAAGGAAGCGATGCGCCAGGGCATGACCGGCTATGCCGAGGAATACGCCGCCTGGTACCAGCAGCACACCACCGGCGACGACTCCATGCTGGACCCGTATCCCCGCGTAATACTGTTGCCCGGCGTGGGTATGTGGACGACGGGCCGGGACTCCCGTGCCTCCCTGATAACCGACGACATTTACCACCACACGATCAACGTACTCCGCACCGCCCAGTCGGTCAGCGATTACACTTCCCTGACTCCCAAAGACGCCTATGACGCGGAGTACTGGCCGCTGGAGCTATACAAGCTAACATTGGCGCCGCCGGAGAAAGAGTTGGCCCGTCAGGTTGCGCTGGTAACCGGAGCGGCCAGCGGCATCGGCAAGGTTATCGCCGAGAGACTCGCGTCGGAAGGTGCTCACATCATTGTCACCGACCTTGATGCGGAGGGAGCCCAGGACGTGGCCGCCGGCATCAACCGTTCCAACGGAGCAGAGCGGGCCGCCGCCTTCCCCATGAATGTCGCCGACCCTGCTCAGGTCTCCGAGGTCTTCCGGTACCTGCGCCGCACCTACGGCGGGTTGGATATCCTGGTATCCAACGCCGGCATTGCGCCCGTGGGGGCCATAGACGAATTGTCCCTGGCCGACTGGCAGCGCTCCCTGGACATCAATACCACCGGCCATTTCCTGGTGTCCGCTGAAGCCGTCAGACTGATGAAGGAGCAGGGCATTGGCGGGAGCCTGGTATTTATCGGCACTAAGAATGTTCCGGCCCCCGGCGCGGAATTCGGCGCCTACAGCGTAGCCAAGGCAGCCGAGGTACAACTGGCCCGAGTTTTGGCTTTGGAAACCGGCCAGTACGGCATTCGTGTCAATGTGGTCAATCCCGATGCCATATTCCAGGGTTCCCAACTCTGGTCTCAAGAGTTGCGGGAGGAACGGGCCTCCGCCCATGGCGTTACCGTGGAAGGACTGGAGGACTTCTACCGGCAGCGCAATCTGTTGAAAGTTCGAGTCCTTGCCGAAGACGTTGCGGAAACTGTGCTTTTCCTGGCCTCCAGTCGTTCCGCCAAGACTACCGGCGCAATGATCCCAGTGGACGGCGGCGTACGGGAGGCATTCCCCAGGTAGACAATCCTTCTCTAGACACAGAGGCAACCCTTGTAGTTGCCTTGCCACCGATAAGCAAAACAACTCATGAAAAAAGGCGCCCCTTTAGGGCGCCCTTTCATTTTCCCAGCGTCATATGACCTTACCGCTTGACGTACTTGTCCACGCTCATTGCCCCGGTCAACGCCAGGTAAACATTGTCCTGGCTGTCCACCCATAGCCCATGGGCTGAGCGGGAATCCCAACGAGCTAAGGTCCGGCCTTCCTTATCCCGTACGCTGATTCCGGGAGTGGAACCCTCCAGCGAAGACTCTGCAATGTAGAAATCTCCGTTGCTGGACTGGGAGATGTCGTTGGGACGGGTCATGTCGGTCCACATATTGAGGAACTCGCCTTCGGCGGTGAACACCTGGACCCGGCTGTTCTCCCGGTCGCAAACGTAAATCAACCCTTCCTCGTCAATCAGCAGGCTGTGGGGCAAGTGAAACTCCCCGGGGCCACCCTTGCCCGGTACGCCCCAGGAGGCAATCAACCGGCCGTCGCCGCTGAATCGGTGGACCCGGCTGTTCCGGTAGCCGTCGGAAACGTACAGGTCGCCCGAAGGCGAGGGGTACATCTCGGAAGGGAAATTAAAGGGCCCCGCCGCTCGCGGCACCAGCGCGCCGGCCTCTTCGCACCCGGTGTCGGAATGCACACCCCGATCGCCGATTACCATGAGGGGTTTGCCATCCAGCGTGTACTTGAGGCAGACCGAGTCCTCCCGGTCGGTGAGGTAGATCACGTCGTCAACGATGCAGAACCCGTGTGGCAGATTGAAAGCGCCGATTCCCCACGAATCAACGTAGTTTCCCTCGCTGTCGAACACCACTACAGGCGGGTCCTTTCGTTGGTAAACGTAAACCCGGTCCTGGGAATCGCTGGCCACCGAGCTCACCACGCCGAAGGTCCAACCCTCGGGCAGCTGGGCCCAGTCTTGGACCAATTCGTAATTATCCTTGTCGGTGTTGACCAGAGTCATTTCTCCTGACCTCCCGATTAATTTAATGTATGCGGGGCCCGAGGGCGAGAAGGGGCGACACCCCGATCTGCCCCTCCATTGACACGTTCAGTTTTCCGCGAATTACTGGCTCTTCCGCACCCACTTGTCCACACTGTGATTTGTGGTCAGGCCCAGGTAGATGTCACCCTTGGAGTCCACCCACATGCCGTGAGCATGGCGGATTTCCCAGCGGGTGATCAGGGTGCCGTCCGCCTCCCAGATACTGACGTGGGGCGGGCCATCGTCCACTTCCTGCTCCACGATGTAGAAGATACCGTCGATGTCCCGGGAAATATCATCCGGGCCGCCCATACCGCTGGTCCACTGGGTGATGTACTCGCCGTCCGGAGTGAAAATCTGTACTCGCCGGTTGGCCCGGTCACAGACATACACCTTGCCATCCGGGTCCACCAGGCAGCTATGAGGCAGATGGAAGTGGCCTGGCTCGGTCTTGCCCGGCTGCCCCCATGAGCCAATCAACTCGCCGTCTTTCGTGTAGCGGTGAACACGGGCATTTCGGTAGCCGTCGGAAATATAAATGTCTCCCGAAGGGCTGGGCACCATTTCGGTGGGATAGTTGAAGGGGCCTGCAGCACGGGGCACAAAGTCGCCCGGCCGTTCGCAGCCGGTGTCAGAATGAACGCCCCGCTCACCAATGACCTGAAGGGGCTTGCCATCCAGGGTGAACTTGACCGCCACCTGGTCGGAGCGGTCTGTTATGTAAACAATGTCGTCAACAATGGTAATGCCGTGGGGGTCGGCTATCGCCCCGATTCCCCAGCAGCTAAGATAGTTACCCTCCGAATCGAATACCATAACCGGCGGGTCCTGCCGTTGAAAAACATAAACCCGGTCCTGGGAATCAGTGGCCACCGCGCTGACGATGCCCAGGGATTCACCCTCCGGCAACTTGGGCCAGTCCTGGATCAATTCATAGGTGTATTTTCCGGTGCCGGCAGTAGTCATGCTGTCGCTACCCCCTCATACAATTCTTGCCATATTTCAATCTGCGACTTCCAGCGGAAGTGTAATGGCGACCCTAATCTAGTGTCAAACCAACCGCAGGCACGCCGGACTTTCCGAATGTGGCTGGTTCAATAAGTGGCAACCACCAGGACTGCCCTCGCCAAAGGTCCAGGACTGTTTACTGCCCGAAGAATCCCGACTGTATGTTCTCCCGAATCAGACCGGCAACCAGCTCCGGCCTCTGTACTGGCACGTCGTGGATGCTGTCTTCCAGCCACACTACGTTGACCTTCGGCAGCAGATTTTCTGCAGCAGCCACCGACTCCTGGCGGCGAAAGGTGCGTTCAGCCACTGAATCATCGTTGGCCATGCGCGCCGGCAGCATCAGCACCGGGCACGGTACCTGCGGGTACAACTGCGACGGGTGGTGCTCCCACAGCGCGTCAATAATCCGCAGATGGTTCTCCCTGCTGAGGCGAGTCCTAACGGTACGGTCCTCCATGACTTCGAAACAGCTCATAATTACTTGGTCGAATTCGGGCGGCAACGGAAATGGCCTGACCCGGTTGCTAAACCTTTCCTTCAACGCCAGCAGCGTCATTCCCGAAAAGACAGGTGGCGCCATGTCCTCCCTGGCCTTTTCCAATGTCATCCCGGGTCGGGCTGAGGGCTCAATCATCCCGCCGTCCACAAAACAAATACCGCTGGCAACATCCGGATGGGCCACAGCAAACTCCAGGGCAACGTCTGCCCCCCAGGAGTGCCCCACTATAACCGGACGCTCTAGATTTCGAGCATTGATAACCCCCAACAGGTCGCGTCCCACGGTGGCAAAGTCATAGCCCGACTCTGGCTTGTCAGTCAGCCCATGTCCCCGCTGGTCCACCGCGATGACGGCAAAGTCTTCAGCGAGTTGCGGCGCCACCAGGTCCCAAATGTGGCAGGATGAAGCCAGTCCATGCAGCAAGACAACTGGCCGCCCGGAACCGCCCCAGTCCCGGTAGTGGAGGTTTATACCGTTGGAAGAAAAATAGCCGTCCATAGCTGCCTGTACCATCCTGCCTCCTGCACGTTCTCCGCTAAAAAGAACTTGAGAATCATCTCCAAATTTGGACAATGGGATGTTACCCCCGCGATATTGGAATGACAACCGCCGCCAGCCGACCCCGGTTACCCCCAGCCGCCACGGCATTCAAAAGGCGCCTGCCCTGCGTCGGTAGCGTTTCAATTTAGGTGGTGTTGCCATAGAACCTGGGCAGACAAACAGGTCTGCCCCTACGAAATCCCGAACCCGCCCACCTGACCTGGAACGCTACTCCCAGCGCCGGTTACCATTCCGGTGGACACGGCTGCCACCCTATACTAGGATTAGGAACCAGAAAGCCCCTCGACACCTGACCCAGGAGATGTAGCATGGCGGCAAGTGAACAGCCCACACCAGTCGAGCGGACAGACGGCTTCGTTAAGATAGGCGTGAGAGAAGTTAGAACCATACCTTTGCCGGACGGTGACACCGGAGAAGGACTGGCCCTGCATACCGACCGAGGCGAAATCCCCGCAGTCCTGCACCGGGCCCCTGACTCGACGAAGGGCGTCATCTGGGTCTGCGGCGCAAGAGGTGGATTTGGCGGCCCGGGCCCGGGCCTGTACGACCAACTGGCCCAGAAGTTAACCGCGCAGGGCATTTCCTCGCTCAGAATGGACTACCGCATGCCCAATCTTCTTCCCGAATGCGCCATGGATCTCATGGCCGGCGTCACCTACCTCGAAGACACCGGACATGGCCCTGTAATCATAGTAGGGCACTCCTTCGGGGGAGCGGTAGTAATCGCGGCAGGAGCAGTGACCAGGCATGTCGCCGGAGTCGTTTCCCTGTCACCTCAGACCTACGGCGCCAACATGGCCCGTCTGATATCTCCACGGCCGCTGCTGATTGTCCATGGCAAGGCTGACACCCGCTTGCCCTACTCATGCGGCCAGCAGATTTACGACTGGGCCGACGAACCCAAGCAGCTTGTCCTGTACGAAGGCGCCGAGCACCGCCTGGAAGAGTGCCGGGACGAGTTAGGCGCTCTGCTTACCCAGTGGATACCGGCGGTTCTTGATGGAGAGCCGCCCACCCTGTAATCAAGAGTCCAAACATCCACCGCATCTCCTGGTGGACTGCACCAGACCTGCACGTCCAGGGCCCGCCGAAGGCCGCCATAGTTAAGTTAATCGAGCTTCGCGTAATTTACGCTTCAAAAGTACGGGAGAACAGAATTGACTGACCTGAAAGACCGCATAGGCTACGACGCCGGCACTACCCGCCTGGAAGACGCCATTGCCACGGCCACTGAGCACGGGTTCCATTACCTGGACTTCAATGCCGACCAGGGCCCCAATCGCCTGACCGACTGGGACGATATACGGGTAGCTGCGGTAATCCGAGCCGCGAGGGAAAGCGCGATCACCCTAACTCTCCATACCGCATCGTCCATCAACATAGCCGAGTTTTCTCCCTACGTCGATGAGGCCGTGGACCGGTATCTGGAGGGCAACATTGACCTGGCCAGGCAGCTGGGGTGTCACGGCGTGGTAACTCATGGCGGTTACCACTTCAGCAGTTCACTGGACTACCGGATGCAGTCATCCCTGGAACGGTTGAAACGCGCCACTGAGTATGCCGAGTCCGCTGGCGTCAACTTGCTCCTGGAGAACCTGAACTTCGAGCCTGACGACGCGGAAATCCACTACCTTGCCCACACAGTCGAGGAATGCCGCTTCTATTTCAATGCTATTTCCTCGGAACGGTTTGGCTGGGCCTTCACCGTCAACCACGCCCATCTGGTACCGGAGGATGTTGAAGGCTTCCTGGACGCGTTTGGCATTGACCGCATCGGCGAGGTGCGCCTTGCGGACAACACTGGTGAGAAAGAAGTTCACCTCAATCCCGGAGAGGGCAACATCGATTTTCCTGCTGCTTTTGGCCGACTGGAATCCTCAGGCTACACGGGCTTCTACTCCATGGCCTTCGGCAGCCTCGAAGACAAGCTGGCAGCCCGGGAATACTTCGCCGGGTGCATTGGCGGGTAAGCTGGGCTATCCAGTTACAGCCATTACCTCTCGCTCCAGTCCCGGACGTATTGCCGTTGCCATTCCGTCTCCGGCGAACGCGTCCAGACTGACTTGGGGCAGTTCTTCCACATATCACCCAGGCGTCCTAAAGCGGAAGTGCCAGGATTACCATGGCGGGACAGCCAGCAGCCGACTATGGTTCCGGTACGGCCGACGCCACCCCAGCAATGCACATAGACCGGCTGGCCGTTGGCCATACAATTGTCGATTGTGTCAAGAATGGAAGCGGTCAATTCAGGTGAATCTGGGGTATGCAAATCTCTGATGGGAAAGCGGTGGTGGATCTGCGTTTCCGAGTCCAGCCACTGGGAATAGGGGTGCAGCTCCCCGTCTTCGGTCAGGTCAATAAAGCCCACGATTCCTGCTTCAGTCAACGCCGCCAGCTTCGGAATGGATGACTCGTCGTCCAGGTTTCGTGGGTACTCTCCCGCCAGCAGTTGCCCCGGAACCACCCAGTAGCAGTTTGTTATCGGCTGATTCAATCTATCTCCCTTTATTCCCCGGTCAGGTCAACTGGCACTATATAGACCCCCTTGGCCCGGGGCAAAAGCGAACTCTCGTAATTGTAGTGTGTCTCTACCAGCATCCGGTACCCGGTATCCGACAACTTCTGCCAGCCAAAGGGCACGGGATTCCAGCCCACCATCTGCAGCAACCGCTCGGACTTCTCGATCTTGGTATCCAGTCCGGCCTCTCGCATTCGCAGGATGTTGGCCGTCATGGCGAAGTCGTCCGCCACCTCCTTGCCAGTCATAAACAGATAAAGGGCGGTAGGGTCATTTTCCAGGCGGCCCAGAGGCATCCAGCTAAGCGTATGGTCCCAGGAGACAATTCTAGCGAAATTCTCCGGGCGGTTCTGGAATTCCTTGTCTGATACATCCACCACCCATATTCCGCCGCCTTCGTCGGTGAAGCCATACAGAGTGTTGTACAGGAAGTTCCCGTCCTCGCTCATGCGGGCCGACGCTCCGTAGAGACCCGCCTCTGGAGCCTTGGGAAAGGCTTCAATCGGGTAATGAATCTTCAGGTAGTTATCGGGGTCATCCAGGTTAACCGCATACACCGCCTGCCAGCGGGGGTCAGCGGGTTGTTCCCCCTCGGCAGGAGTCCATCCCTCGGTACTGAACAGCCAGGTGCGGTCATCGAAGGGCAGGGGCAAGGCCATCAGCATAATTCCGGGCGCGGTATAAAGCTCGGTGGCTTCTCCCCCGCCGTCCACTTCCAGGATCTTGTAGCGTTGCTTCTTGTCCGGCTCAAGGGAGCGCCGCACCGTCAAATAGTACCGGCCGCTATCGTCACCTTCCGCCGCGTAGCGCCTGATTCCGCCTGCGGTGTCGCATTCCCCCAGCCAGGGTACTTCCTCAGCCCTGAAGAGGTCGCCGATCCAGTCACTCTCGAAGCCAAAGTACTGAACCCCCTCTCCGGTTCCGCTCCATAGCAGCGCCTGTGCCCTCTGGCCAAAGTCGGCGTCGTTATCCAAATCACGGGTTGCGTGTTCCCGCGAAAACCTGAACCCTGCCGAATCCAGCAACCCCCGATAGTCGGTGGCATTGAGGCTCTCGCGATAAACGTCACATTGCTTCTTTGCCAGGGGCGCAGGAGGATAACGCTGGTCGTCAAATGGCAGCGACAGAATCTCCAGTTCATAGTCCCTCGCCAGCCTGGATGAACCGCCGCTGAAGGCTCGGGCGTTCAGGTGCAGGTGTGTGGGCGAGGCAACCCGTTCGTCATTGCTCTGCCACTCCGAAGGCAGCTCAGAGGGTATTACCAGCAATGTCCCATCCGGGAAGACCTCGGCAACAATTCCCGAAGAATACCTGCGCCTTTGGTACTCGAAATCCACGTTGGCAAACAGGTCGCCTGCGTTGCCCTCTTCCAGCCTCAATTGGAGTTCGTCGGGCACTGGCACCCCCAACTCCATCAACCGGTAGACCTTGTGAACCGGGTGCTCTCCCACCAGTTCCGACTCAAGGGCCAAAAGGTCCAGGTAGGAGTCAATAACTCCATCGAAAAGCCTTACCTTTATCCGCCCGTCTCTCTCTACAATCTGCTCGGGCGTTCCGTTAACATCTGTCAGTTCCCCTTCGGCATTGGTGGCAAAGAAATGAGGCTTGACCAGGTCGCCCAAGGGCTTGCTGGTGTCATAGCCAGGTCTGCGGACCGTCGGATCTAAGGGCAGGTTGTTTACTTGTTCCTGCACTTCACCCTCCATGGTTCGAACCGGGGCAGGTTCAGCAGGTATTGTCGTTTCCGGTGGAACCGTGTCGACCGGAGTCGTGCTGGCTGGAACGGTGTTGGCCGGAGTCGTGCTAGTTAGTGCGGCATTGCTCCCAGTCCTTAATTCCCCAGTAGCCAACGCGGGACTCTCGGCAGGCGCCTCTATAACCGGCGCTTCCTGGACCACCGGTGCTTCGGCGGGCAAGGGGGTAGAGTCAGTCCGGCACCCAACCAGCAAGACGGTCGCAATCAAGGTAGTCGCCATCAGCCATCGAAAGGCACAGCCACTAAACCAAGTCATGGTCAGCTACCCGCGGCAAAGGACTTCAAGGCAGCATAAATCAGGTCATTGATAGGTGTCGCCACCCCCGCTCGCTGGCCTGCCCGCACTACCGCCCCGTTCAGCGCCTCCAGTTCCAGGGGTCTACCAGACATGATGTCTGCGTGCATAGAGGCATGCATATCTTCCAGGTCACCCTCAATGTAAGCCACCGTGTTTTCAACTATATTGGGGTCCAGGTTTATCCCGCTGGCCCGGGCAACTCCTTCAATCTCCCTCATACAGGCAACTATTACCCTTCGCCATTCCTGGCGCGGCATGATCCGTGCCATGGTCTCGCGAGAAAGCGATGTAACCCCTGCCATGGTCGCGATGAACAGGAACTTGGTCCACAAGGTCTGTTGAATGTCCGGCCTGAACTGGGCGATGATTCCCGCTTCGGTCAAGGCCTGCAATATGGCCCCGCCTCGTTCGGTGTTGCTGCCATCCGCCTCGCCGAAGGCAATTCGAACCACGCTACCGCTCTGCTTAAGCAACCCGGGCCCCAGTCTCGCCGCCTCAATGTAGGCCGCCCCGGGCAGCACCTTGTCCTCACCCAATACCTCCGCAGCCGCCTGGTAGCTATCTACTCCGTTCTGTAGGCAGAGCACCGTCGTATCCGTCCCTACCATGGGCAGCATTGCCGGTATTGCCACATTGTTCTGGTAGGTCTTGACCGTCAGCAAGGCCAGATCCACCGGTCCCACCTCCGACGGGTCAGCGGTGGCGGCCAGGTTATCGCCGCATGGAATCGTCAAGAGCTTAGAGTCGGTCTGTATTCGGAGGCCCTGGTCTCGGATTGCCTGCAGGTGTTCCCCTCGGGCAATCAAGGTAACCTGGTTGCCGGAACGGGCCAGCATACCTCCAAAATATCCGCCAATGCTGCCTGCTCCCATTACCGCGACACGCATCTTTGCTGCTCCCCTTGCTTAACTCCAGGCCACTCTGTTCACTGCACGATAAACCCATTCAAGAAGTCTGACAACCGCAAGCGGGAGAAGAACTTTCTTCCTTCTTGACCGGCTACACTTATCCCTGTTGCTTGACGCGGCATTGTTTTCTACTTATGCTGGGATTGCCCTGCAGAAAGGCTCTTGATGGGCACAACACAAGTACTCAGGTACGCTGGCGGCCTTCCCGCCCACTTGGAAAAGGAGCACCGGATGACCCAGCAGAATCAAGCAGCACCGCCGATTACTCCTCCGGTTCCCCAGCCGGAATCAGACTATTACTGGGAGAAATGCAAGGAGCACGAGTTGTGGCTCCGCCACTGTGTTGATTGCGACAATACCTATTTCTACCCCAGGGATATCTGTCCGGCCTGCTTTTCCCGAAACACCGACTGGGTTCAGAGCAGCGGCAGGGGTACGCTCCATACATTTTGCATCGTGCATCGCGCTCCGACGCCAGCCTTTCGGGACATGGTTCCGTACATCCCGGCTATAATAGAACTCGAAGGTGGCGCACGCATCATCAGTCATGTAGTCGACATTGAGCCCGACCCTGAGGTCGTCAAGTGCGGGATGGCAGTGCAGGTGGTCTTTGACGATTTGACCGACACTATAACCCTACCCAAGTTCCGGCCCGCCGACTAAGCGCACGCCTGTGAATCTGAGTGGCAAAGTCGCCATAGTAACCGGAGGCAGCAGGGGCATCGGCCGGGCCGTTAGTCACGGTTTGGCTGAGGCTGGTGCCAAAGTTGTGGTGGCATCTCGAAGCGAAGAGGAAGTGCCGCCAGGGTCAGAGTTTGAACGTTACGCTACTGGTAACATTAATGCCACAGCCGAATCCGTTCGGCGGGCCGGCGGCAATGCCATTGCGGTTCCCTGCGACGTCACCAAAGGCGCCGACATACAACACCTGATTGAAGCCACCCTCTCCCGCTATGGCAGGATTGACATCCTCTTTTCCAACGCAGGAATTGATTGCGAGTCCCCAGTGGTTGATTTGGACCCCGACCTGTTCGACCGCTGCCTGGCGGTAAACGTCAGGGCGCCCGTGCTGCTTTGCAAATACGCTCTCCCCTCCATGCTGGAACGAGGGTCCGGTTCCATAATCGGCGTAACATCCGGCTCCGCCCGCGGCTACCGAGAAGGTCGTGTGGGCTACTCCTTGAGCAAGGCGGCCCTGGAACGAATGCTCCTCAGCCTTGCCGAGGAGGTTCGCGACCGCAACATAGCCGTCAATGCGTTCAGCCCGGGCCGCGTGGATACCTGGATGAACCGCCGCGGCGACTGGCCCGGCACCGCTCACATTCCCATGGTCCAGCCCGACGAGGTCATCCCCGCAGCGGTGTGGCTGGCCAGCCAATCAGCGGAGACGTTCACGGGCCAGGTCGTGGAGAGAGCCGACTTCGGCGTTACCTGGGGAGCTACCGGAAGCTAAGGATAGCCTAGGCTTGTCCCCCACTCTAACCAACAATTCATCATGAATAATTCCATATTGTCCCGGTAAACTTTAACGCATCAGGAGGTAACCCCATGACTACACCCAACCCAGCCCTTGAAGTTGCACCCAAGATGGCAGAACTCAGCGCCAATGTCCTGTTTGGCGATGTCTGGGAACGGCCCGAACTGTCCAAGCGCGACCGCAGCATGATCACCGTGGCTACGCTGGTCGCTCTCTACCGCACCGACCAACTAAGGGGCCATATTGGCCGTGCGCTGGATAACGGCGTTACCAAGGAGGAAATTGGGGAAATTATCACCCACATGGCCTTCTACGCCGGCTGGCCCACTGCCGCCAACGCCGTAAGAGTAGCGAAAGAGGTATTCGATTCCCGTTAAGCTGACTGGAGCGCCAAGGACAAACCAAAAGGGCGGGGGCATTCTTGAATCTGCCCCCGCCCTTGGCAAGCTGGAGAACGAACTTGAGCTACGGCTTTTCCATTGACCTGACGGCCTCCAGAAACTCCTGTGCAGCCCCATAGTCCCGCTCACTACCTCGACGAATAGGTGGGAGCAAGTAAATGTCTCTAACGGAGTTTTCGCTTAACCGCTCAAATACCTCCAACGCAATGTCAACTCCGGATCGCCCCGCTTCCAAGTCGGCCAGAATCTCCCCAGGAACAGTGCCGAAGGAGACACCTCCTCTCTCAAGAATCTGCAACCCGAAGAATACCGGAACCGGACACTCTTTCCGGATTAATCTCGCGTAGGCCTCATGGAACCTGGCGACTTCTTCAAACTTGTAAACCGGCTGGGTAATCAGGAATTCCGCCCCAGCGCTGATTTTTCTCTCTGCCAAGGCTGCTTCAAGTCCCATGTCACCGCCCAGATCCAGAGTTGCGCCCGCGCAGAAGTCCGTAGGTGAGACCAAGGCACGGCCCCGGAAGTCCCGACCCTTGTTCATACTTAAGATATCTGACAGCAGTTCCGTAGGCCTGTAATCGCGGACCGATTTCACATTCCCTTTATCTGCTTCCGTGAAGTTGTCTCCCTGGGCAACTATCACGTTCTCCAGCCCCAGCATGTGTGCCCCTAACAGGTGAGACTGGACCGCAAGGCGGTTCATATCCCTGGTGAGCAGGGAAAATATAACCTCTTTCCCCGATTGCTGCTTAAGAGAAGCCGCCAGCATCGCTGAATCCGTACGTACGGAACGTCCCGGATTGCTGTTGACTGAGAGGAAATCGACGTGATTTGGAGGAGCCGGGGCGCTGGAGAAAGTTCCGCCGCGCGGAGGAGAGTAATCGCAGATTATGGTCGTCTTTCCGGTGATGCTGAAGCCTGAGTCAGTAACCTTGGCCATAACAAACTCTGATCAGAGCGAAAGTGGCAAAAACGCAGGCCGGGGTGCAGGCATGAGTCAGGAAGAAACAATCAACTGGGCAACTGGGCAAGGTATTCCTGGAATATCCTCATTGACTTCTGCTCTGTCATGCCAAGGTAAAAGCGGATGCCCTGGACATATTCAACCACATCTCGGGGCAGCATGAGCAGATTTTCGCGCGGTTCGGAAATATGGTAAAGCGTATCTACGCCGTCCTCAAGACCGACGTAGAGTGTGTCTTCCAGTATCGCAAGCTCTTGTGAGCCCATATCCTGGCGAGCCATCCACCGGGCATAGACGAAGGGGAGCCTTGTCCACTCATACCATTCCTCTCCCAGGTCGTACCGGTGTGGAAATCCCCGAGCGCCACGACGCTGCCGCAGTCCCCGGTCGCCCATGACCATGAAAGCGTCGTGTTCATCCCGGAGGCCTACATATTCGCCGGGCTGTATCTGGTACTTCAGCTTGAGCAGCACTTCGAGCAGTTTGACGGAAGTCCTGGAATCATCAATCACGCCAATCCTGGCCCCGGACAGTTCTTCCACCGGCACTTTGGAGTAAAGGAAAACACTGCCAGCTCGGTCGGTACTGGCTATACAAAACCCGCCAACGGGCTGGAGCACGTCTTCTTTACCGAACGTATCCACTACCGGCACCGGGGCCGCATCAATGATTCCCTGTTCAATTTCCTCGGCCGCCCGGTTGGGCATTGTGTCTACCAATTCCAGACCACGGCGCACCGTGTCGAAATAAAACGGCTCGCAGATCATGTAGGGAATTCGGCCTACTTTTGTTGGCATGCTGAAAAACTACTCCTCAGTCCATGGAAATTGATCCGCCCTCACTTTGCTAAAGCGGAAAGAAAACTGGCTAGACGAACTTCGATTGTAGGCTGACGGATATACTCAGTCAAGGGAATTTCCTCGAGCGCAACGTTTGAAAGGGTTTGGCGACGAAGGTAAACTGGACATTAAGCCAAGCCACTTGTTCTCAACCCTAAAGGAGGAACCCATATGTCGCGTATCCCGCCCGTAACCAGAGAAAGCGTGCCAGAAGATTTGAGAGGCGTTTTCGACGAAATCAATTCTGGGCCAGGCGGCGTCGGCACCGGCCCAATGTCTATCTTGAAACACAGCCCCGAGATGGCGCGGCGCGCCATACCCCTGTTCGAATACGTTCGTAATGAGTCTTCTGTCCCGCACGAGATTAGAGAACTGGCTATGCTGGCGACGGCCCGGGCCAAGGACTGTATTTACATCTGGGACAGGCACGTTCCTATCGCGCGCCAATCGGGTTTGCGGGACGAATTGATCGACTCCCTGCGCGACCGCAAGCCATTACCCTCTCTCTCGTCCGCGGAGGCCTCGGTTTTGAATCTCGCCACTGAATTTTTCACTGGCAGCCGCGTCAGCGAAGAGACCTGCAAGGCTGCTCACGAGCAGTTCGGTTCGCAGGGTTTAGTGGAACTGGTAACTCTGATGGGCTTCTATGCCATGCTTGCCTTCAATGCGAACACCGTGGACTTGCAGTTGGCCCATGCCTCCGATGAACCCACGTTGCCGGTATAAAATCCAGCAAGCAATTCGGTACCGCTTTAACCTGACGCCGGGCCTTTGCTAAGCCTGCGCCGTACTTGACAGAGATTGGCGGAGAGTCTTAACATTCATAGAGGTACCGGGGATTGTTCCCCTTGGTTGCGACGGCTCGCAAGTGGCCATCTGGTTGTCTTTCGCGGCCGTGGGCAATAACCCGGGGATATAGCTCAACTGGGAGAGCGCGGCGTTCGCAATGCCGAGGTTGGGGGTTCGAGTCCCCCTATCTCCACCAATTTGCCCCTGTAGCTCAGAGGATAGAGCGGCGGCGTCCTAAGTCGCGCGTCGGGGGTTCGAGTCCCTCCAGGGGTACCACGATTACCAATGCAAGCGCAGGAGCGTAGCTCAGTCTGGTCAGAGCGCTGGTCTCCAAAACCAGTGGTCGGGGGTTCGAATCCTCCCGCTCCTGCCAATTTTCCTGGTTAGCGGATTACACTGCCTAATATACATAGAGGGTCGCAGGGCCCTCTATTCTTTTTTCTATAGCCCTGAGTACCCTGTCGCCGCAGGAGACGCCCGCATGAGCAACCCCCTTGCCCCCGATATGGTGCGTCATTTGAAGTCCGTCTCGGACCCTTCCCTTGCCCCGGACGGGTCCCGGGTTGCCTTCACCTATTCATGGGTGGACCCCGAGTCCCTGGAGAGCCGGTCCTGTCTGCACTTTCTTGAATTAAATGGCGAGGACGAACACGAGCCGACGCAGTTTACGCAAGGCACCCGGGATAGCTCGCCCAAGTTTTCGCCCGACGGTTCAACCCTGGCCTTTCTACGGCCTGACGAGGCGGGGCACCGCCAAATATGGTTGATTCCCGTTGGCGGTGGAGAGGCCAGCCTGCTTACCAACTCCCGCAGCAATATTGTGGACTTGGCGTGGTCTCCTGACTCCCGCCAACTGGTTTATTGCTGTGAAGTGGACCCAGACGACCAGGACAATAACTCATCTGACTCACGCCTTCCCCGCGTTAGTGTGGCCCGACGGATCAAGTATCGAAGTGACGGCCTCGGTTGGCGGGGAGACTCCCACTTCCACCTTTTTGTCACCGACATTCACGGCTGCAATGACCAACAGCTTACCGATGGCGACTGGGATGACGTACTTCCGGTCTGGTCACCTGACGGGAAGCGCATAGCATTCGTATCTCACCGCAGCGAGGACCGGGACATCTCCAGCGCCTCCGAAGCTTACGTCATGAACATTGACGCCGAGGCCGCCGGTACGCTGGAAAAATGGTCCGAAGGTCTGGAGTCGGTTGGTGCCCTGGCCTGGTCCCCCGACGGCAAACGTTTGGTGGCCGCCGCTTCAACCTCAACGAATGGCTTGGGCCTCTGGCAAAGCTGGCTCTATGTGCTGGAACCGGGCAAGGAGCCGGAACGACTGACCGACGACAGCGTTCGCCCTTGCCTCGGAATTCCTGCCATCAGTCCTACTCCGGAAATTCGGTGGTACCAGGACAACCGTATCCTTTTCCTCGGTGAGTGCCAGGGCGAGTCCTACCTGATGTCAACCACACCGACAGGGGAAGGAATCACGAGACTCTCCGGTGGCGGTATGCAGTCGCCCATGCTCAGCCTGGACGCATCAGGCAGCCTGGCGGTAATGGTTACCAATGCGCCCGATTCTCCAGCAGACTTGCTTGCCATCAACCTGAACACCAGCAAAGGCCGGCAGCTCACCACCTGTAATAGTAATTTCCTCAAGGACCACCCTCCGGCGCGGCAAGAGAAATTTAACATCCGGCGCGGCGAACTGGATATCCAGTGCAGGCTTTACTTTCCTCCTGACTTTGATTCAAGTCTCCGATATCCATTAGTGCTGGAAATCCATGGAGGGCCCAACGGGGCCTTCTACGATTCTTTCGTGCCCCTGCAGCAACTCCTGGCTACGAACGGTTACCTCGTCCTGGCAGTTAACCCCCGTGGTTCCTCAACCTACGGCGACGACTTCATGACCGCTGTGCTTGACGACTGGGGCGGCGAAGATTACCTTGACCTGCTGACGGCAGTAGACGAAGTTGCCGCCCGGCCCTATGTCGATGGCACACGTATGGGTGTGCACGGCTACAGTTACGGCGGCTTTATGAGCAGTTGGATTATTGGCCACGATTGTCGCTTCAGTGCGGCGGTGGTTGGCGCCCCTTGTACCGACCTAGTTGGAATGTACGGGACTTCTGACATTGGAGTAAGCTTCGGAGAGGTGCAATGGGGCGGCACTCCTATGGAGGCGTTCCAAAAGTTGGTAGACCATTCGCCGTTAACCTACGCCACCCAGGTGGAAGCGCCGGTGCTGCTCCTCCACGGCGAGTCGGATGTCCGATGCCCCATAGCTCAAAGCGAGGCCTATTTCGTCCAACTGAAACGCCTGGGCAAGGTGGTGGAAATGGTGCGGTTCCCCGGCTGTTCACATTCCTTCCCTCGCCAGGGCCATCCCGCGCTGCGTGAAGAGTACCTGGCGCGGACATTGGAATGGTTCAGGCGGTATGTTTAGGAGAAACAGGCTATGAAAATCATAGTCTTTGGGGCCACCGGAAAGACGGGGCAGCACGTCTGCCGGCAAGCGTTGGAGCAGGGACACCACGTTACCGCCTTTACCCGATCGGTGAGCAGGGTTGACCTTGGCAACCCCAATTTGAGGGCTGAACGGGGCGACGTCAACGACGCTGCGTCCGTTACCGGCTCGGTAGCCGGCCACGACGCAGCCATAATAGCCCTGGGAAGTAACGGCTTGAAAGACAAGACAACCCTTGCCATTGGCACCCATCACATTGTGGATGGTATGACACAGCACAACGTAGGTCGTCTCATTGTTCTATCCGCCGCAGGGGTAGGAAAAAGTTGGGGGCAAATCCCCCTGCTTTCCCGGATCATCTTTCGTACGCTGTTGCGAAATATCTACGCTGACCATGCGGCGCAGGAGAAAGTAGTTCTGGAGTGCAGCCTCGATTGGACAATTGTGCGCGCCGCTATCCTGAAAGACGAGCCGGCCCTGGGCGAATACACAGCCAGCAACACCGCAAAAACGGGCCGGATTAACCGTGCGGATTTGGCCGAGTTCCTGGTTTCGCAGGTGCAAGACACCACTTACCGGAGACAGGCTATATCCATCACATCATAGTGTCGCGCCCAGGCGTTTGGGGGAGTACCTTGCCTTGAAAATGCAATAGCGACCCATAAGGGCTGCCTTGCTCCCCTGCCACGGAAGGCGAACCGGGTTGGAATACATATACGGCTTGCCCCGGCTCAATCAAACTCAGTTGAGGATCAAAACCGGTGTTTGACAGTGCAAATGCCACCCTCCAAGGCGTAAGAGTCATTGAATGGGGCAGCCTGGTGTCTGCGCCATTTTGCGGCAAAGTTCTGGGCGAACTTGGTGCCGATGTCATCAAGATTGAACCACCCAATATCGGCGAAGAAGGTCGATACCTTGGGCCGTATCCCGACAATATCCCACATCCAGAACGTAGCGGTCTCTTCCTGTTTGCCAACCTGAACAAGCGTGGCATCACGCTGGATATTCGTACGGACCAGGGTCGGGTGCTGCTCGAGAAGTTATTGGAAACCGCTGACATCTTCCTGGAAAATAAGTCCCTTAACCTGATTGAAGAACTGGGGTTGGATTACGAGTCCTTGAAAAAAGGGTTTCCTGGCCTCATTGTCACTTCCATTTCCCCCTACGGCCGCACCGGACCTTACCGGTCTTACCGAGGCACCGATCTGACCGCCAACGCCATGAGTGGCCTCAGCTTCGGGACCGGCCATACCCACCGGGAGCCATTGACCACTCCTTTGCGCCAGGCCAGTTATCTGGCCGGCGTGGGGGCAGCCTTCGCCAGCGTTGTCGCCTTGTTGGGCCGCGACCTAAACGGAACGGGTCAATCGGTTGACGTGGCCGAGGCCCAGGTAATCGGCACGCTTCTGACGGGCTATCACTTGCCTACCTATATTTATCGCGGCGTTGCCGGGTTTAGGTCCGGCAACCGGATGCGACTGGGCCTGTTTCCCAATTGCGTTCTCCCTTGCAAGGATGGCTATATCTGCATCGACGCCCCGCAAATGGAGCAATACCGCCGCTTTCTGGACCTCTTGGGCGACCAGGACTGGATGGAAGACCCCCGTTATCGTGACCGCCGGGCTATGAGCGATCAGTACCCCGAGGAAGCGGAGTCGCTGATAGCTCCCTGGTTCATGCAGCGCACCAAGCAAGAGATACTGGAGGCCTGCCTGGAAAACAGAATACCCTGCGTTCCGGTGCAGACTTTTGACGAAGCCCTGGCCGACCAACAACTGAACAGCAGGAACTACTTCCAGGAAATCGGGCATGAAGAGGCGGGCCGTTACCTTTTCCCCGGCCCTCCCTATCGACTGCAGGGCACTGCCGCCCGCCTGATTAGGGCCGCCCCCACCCTGAGTCAGCACAACCAGGAAATTCTTGGCAACGAGCTGGGTCTCTCAGCGGTGGAGATATCAGCCCTGGCCAAACAAGGGATATCGTAGCGCCTTCCCTGGACGTCAATTCCGACCATTCGTCGCACTGTCCAACATTACCGATAGCAGGGTTACAGGATTCAATGCCAGACATCCTTGAATCGAAACAAGAAAACGTCAGCCCGCTTCCCCTTTCGCGTTACCGGGTGGTGGACTTTGGCACCGCCTGGGCCGGACCAATGGCCGCCCAACTTCTGGCCGACCTGGGAGCAGAAGTCATCAAGGTCGAGAGCCGTGCCAGGATGGACGGTCTGCGCCTGGGCCGACCCATAGTTGGCGACGACATCGCCGGCGGGGACCGGGGACTGTGGCCGGAGCTTCAGCCCGTGTTTCACGGCATCAACCGCAACAAGCTAAGCGTTACATTAAATCTCAAGACGGGCGAAGGACTTGACCTTGTACGGCAACTGCTGGCTCAAAGCGACATTGCTCTGAACAATTATTCCCCAGGGGTTCTGGAGCGGCTTGGTCTGGACTATGCAGAAATAAGGAAATTGCGGCCCGACATCATCCTGGTCTCGATGCCCGCTCTGGGTGAAACCGGTCCCCTCAGGGATGTTCTGGCCTATGCCCCAATAATTCAGGCCCTGTCCGGACTGATGAGCGTCGTCGGCTATTCAGAAGATGAGCCGCTGGTCGGTGAGTTGCAGGCGCCCTGGAGTGACGTGGTGGCTGCAATCCATGCCGCCTTGGCCACGGTAGCCGCCCTGCGCAACCGCAACCTGACCGGTCAGGGTCAATTCATAGAGGTAGCTCAATTGGAAGCGACCACATCAATGCTGGGGGAAGCTTTCCTTGAATACCAGATGACCGGCTCTGCTCCTCTTCCTCGGGGCAACTATGACCAGGCCTACGCCCCTCACAACAACTACCCCTGCGCAGAACCCGATCGGTGGGTAGCCATCGCCGTAGGTACTGAGGCAGAATGGCAAGCCTTTATCGGCGGTCTGGGGAATCCGCGATGGGCAACAGACTCCAGGTTTGAAACGTTGAAGCTACGCTTGGAAAACATCTCGGCTTTGGATGCCCTTGTTTCAGACTGGACTCGGCAGCACGCTGCTCAGAAAATTGTGGACTTATTGCAAAATCACGGCATTGCTGCCATGACGGTGATGAACATTGAAGACCAGTTCCTGGATCCGCATCTGCAAGAGCGACAGGCATACCTGGAAGTGGAACATCCCCACGTTGGCGTGGAATGGTTGTACGGGATGCCCTGGTTGCTGGGAGGTACTCCCGGAAGTATTCGTTCTCCCGCTCCGCTTCTTGGGCAGCATAACGATTACATTTTGGGGCAAGTACTGGGGTTGCCAGTCTCGAACTTGAGGCAGCTTGAGGCAGAAGAGGCAATATACTGAAGCCGCCGGATTGAGTCTATCAACGCCGGCGGCTTTCACTTTTGCAAAAGGGACACTCCCGCTCAGTTAATCTCGCAGTGGGGGCAAGACGCCGGTCAGCCATGGAATCAGGTCCCTTAAGACCTCAAAGGGAATCTCGTGACCCATGTTGTATTCCCGGTACTCCGGTTGGTAGCCCGCTTCCTCGAGAAAGGTTCGAGTCGCCCTGGCTGTATCCACCCCAATCTGCATATCCCGCGTACCGTGGGCAACAAATATCGGTTGGCTTCTGCCTTCCGGCAGTTTCGGGCGCAAAATCTCTGGTTCAAACACTGCCGCGCTCAATGCCACCAGCCCCGCGAAAACGTCGGGCTGGCCCAAACCACACCGATAGGTCATGGCTCCTCCCTGCGAGAAACCCAACAGCGCAACTCTACCTGGCGTAGTGTTCAACTTCTCAAAGATCTCTTCAATACAGTCTTTCAGCAAAGATTCTGAGCTTTGCCGGGCCTCTTCTACCTCCTCTGGACTGGCCACATTCTGGCGGGGCATCCAGCCATAACCTACATGTCCGCCGCCAAAGTCGAAGGACATTGGTGCGTTGGGACAGGCGTAAACGTAGCCCTTGTCCTCGATGGCCGGCGCCAAACTGGCCAGGTCCCCCATGTGCGCACCAAAGCCGTGAAGCATAATCACCAAAGGGTAGCTTATGGCCGGATCATAATCGTCGGGCGTAACCGTCAGGAACTTCAGGCTTCGGCCCTCGTGTTGTTCACCCTTCATCAGAGTTTCTCCTAAAGTATGGTGTTGCCGGCCTAATGCTAACATCCAGAGACTGGATGACCAAAATCTCCTCAGTCATAGCCCCTGCGGAATCCTTCTCGAAAGGGAGCAGCTATATTGGCTCCGAGAATCCGCGTCGCTTGCTGCAGTCCTTCTTCCGTGAACCGGAGATCTCTGGCCAGTATTTCCTCCTTGGAGACTGCGCCCAGCCTCAGCCGGTATTGAGCGAGGAACTGCCCTACCTCCGGGCCGCTTAGGCCCATGCGAGCTAAAATCCTGAACTCAGGCGTGGTGCGGACCAGGTTATATACTTCTTCAGGTTCCAAATCAGGGAAGTTGTCCAGCAACACCGAGACTCCAAAGTCTATCAGACGACAATCCGGTAGCGTTTCCCCATTAATATCCCCTCTATCCTTAATTATCAAATGAGAACGACCGTCGGGGTCAGAAACCGTGGCATCGTTGTAATAGACCTGCTTGGCATGCAGTTGAGCAAGCATAGACCCTAGTCTCTCCCCGATGCCGTACATTGCCTCTTCGGTGACGGCGTCCCCGGGCAGTTCAGTGAAGAATCTACCCGCTACCCATTTTTCCGACAGGAAACCGTCCAACGAAGGAAGCTGGTCTGGGCCAACCAGCATATCCCCGGCTAACTGTGCAATTGCATTCTCGCGATCGCTTTGCAACGGTTTGATAACTATTCCGTCTCGGTCGCCAAAGCGAAGAATAGCTACTCTTCCCCGGGTGCGGCCATCATAAACTATTTCCGGCCGTTCTCCATTCAGGTAAATTCGCCTATAGGTTGCAGGGAATAGGCCATAGAACGAATAACTGGATAGAAGAGGGTCCAACGAAAGTTTATTGAACAATTGACTATCGAACTCAATCTCGCCATCTTTTGCGGCCAAGCTCCAAAAGGCCGCCAGATGACCGGGACAGCTTCCCTGACGCACCGAGGCAGTTGCAGACTGCACTTCTTCATCGGAAAGCCTGCGCAGGCCAACTATGGTGGCTCGGAGGCAGGCAAGCTCATCACCATCGTAGGCAGTTGTCATACAACCCTAAGGACAATGCCTGTGCTGGCAAGCACTGTTAGGGCAATACCGGGGCTCCTCGCAGATGCCGACCATAACCCTTGCACGTGCGGCACCTAATATTGGGCCAGGGCGAACCCACCGTTCCCGTCCGTGCCTAGTCGCCATACTGACTCAACGGCGCTGATCTGCAAAGGACCGTAAATGTGGGGATACAACTCGCCGGAACGGCTTGCCTCCGTAACCAACGAATAGCTCAGCCTGTCGGAGTCCACCTCCAGGGCAAGCATATCGACGCGGTCGGCATATAGCCGTTGGGCAACTCGCGCAAGTTGGTCCTCATCCTTGGAGCAGTGGATGAAGCCTTCTTCGTTCAGGCTGTTGGGCCGCCACTCCTCGCTCAGATGAACAGCCTCCCAGTCAGCTTCAGAAATCAAGTGGAATATTCTTGCCATATTCTATCCCCAATTGGCCAATTTACTGTCTGCAGAATCAAATCCCCTACGTGGAAAAAGGTTAGCACACCGATTGGCAAAGCAAAACCGCCCCAAGTCATGGGGCGGTTCTGGTGAACACACAAACAGTAGGGGCAACAAACCCAAAACGCTGTTATTGAATACTATTTCTGCTCCGAAAGAAATGCGACCAGGGCTTCCACATCCGCGTCAGTCAAACCGGCTGTAATGGCGGTCAACATCAATCCAGGAGTAGCCCGCTCCACTCCTTCGGCAATAAATGCTTCCGGCTCCCTGATGGACTGAACCAAATACTCTTCCGCAGACACACCAGACTGTCGGTTGGCGGCATCTGTCCCAATATGGGACAGGTCTGGGCCCAGCAAGCCAATCGCTTCGGGAACACCCGCCACTGTGTGGCAGGTTACGCAAGGCGTCGCTGCGCCTTCACCGGCGCCGGTAATGAAAATCTGGCGACCCGCAACGCTTGCACCGCTAGGGGCAGGAGCCGGGGTTTCAGCAGCGGTGGTAGTTTCCGTGCCCTCGGGCTCCGTTGACGATGCTTCGGGTTCCGTGACCGCCACTCGCCCCACCTTGTCTTCCAGGCAGCCCCCCATTTCGTGATCCAAAGTGCAGGGCTTTGCATTGTCCTCCGCCCAAGCACGGGGTGAAGGAGTAAGGGTACCAAACAGCCCAACCAGCGCGAACACTACGGCAAAGCCCAAGGCCAAGCCACCCAAAAATATCCAGGTGAGTAGCCGGTTATCGAACTTCAGGTGCATGTAGAAGAAAATAACGGCGGCGAACTTGACGGCAGACAAAAGCGCCAGTGGCGCAATAGTCCAGCCTTGCCCTCGGAAGTCTTCGGGCAAAATAATCAAGAACTCTACAATAGTAATCGCAAACAGGCAAATTGCGATTATCACGTATTGCTTCAGAGTTGGGTGGCGGGATTCGTGAACCCCGGGATCGCTGCTCATGCGCCGATTCTCCTTAAATCAGTCCCAGGAAACCCGTGATCGAGTGCGGAACCAGGGACGGGTCCCCAGCGGGACCAGTGTCGAATCCGCCGATCAGATAAAGCAATGTAAAGATGACTATCCAGACGATGTCAACGAAGTGCCAGTACAGACCCGCCAGTTCCACGTCCAGAGCAGTACGGGGCCCCAACCGCCCCTTCTTGGCGATCCAGGCCAAACCCAGCAACCATACAATTCCCAAGGTTACGTGAGCGCCGTGAAACCCGGTCAGAGTAAAGAAGGTAGAGCCAAACAGGTTCGTATCAATCCTCAGACCCTCGGCCCGGAACAAATTGAACTCGTATACCTGGAACCCAATGAATATGGCCCCAAGAAAAGCGGTCATCAGCAACCAGAATAATATGGCGCCCTGCCGGTCCTCATTGGTCGCCGCCAGTGCGCGAACCATGGCAAAGCTACTGCACAGCAGTACGAAAGTGCTGATAGTAGTAATCGGCACATCTATGATGTCCACCGGATAGGGGCCCACAAGGCTCTGCCCGCGGTACACCATGTAAGTGGCAATCAAAGACCCGAAAAAGAGGCAGTCCGAAGACAGGAACACCCACATCAACAATTTCCGGTGATTGATGCCGGTAGTGGTGTGCTCTTCCCCGTGTTCCGCTGCCGGAGCGTGGTGGCTGATTTCCGTTTGGTGGCCCAACTCTACCCCTCCTCGTAGTGTGGTTCAGCGGGATCTTCTACCGCCCCGCCGCAATAGGGGCAGAACCGGAAAGCCGTTGACAATTGGTTACCGCAGTTAGAGCAAAGCAGCCGGATCGTAAGCGCAGCCGCACCGGCGGGGCGTTCCATCACCGCCGTAGCGCCGTCTTCCATGGCATGGCCTTCTGCTCCTCCATGATGCTCACCGCCGGCATGCTCCTCGGCAGCAGGTTCATTGGCCCAGGCCACTATTCCGATGAAGCAGATAATTCCGCCGATGAAGGGGATCGGGAAACGTATATAGTCCCACCCAACATCAACCAGCATCCCACCTGCCAGAATCAGGACCCCTATGGCCGTAACCAATGGCCAATAAGAGGGACTAGGCATGTGAATGGTGCTGGGATCCACAGGCGCCTCGGGTCCCGTAACAGGGGTACCCTCAGCCTCGGCCCGACGCTTGACAATCCAATAATGATCCAAGCCCTCGACCTGTGGGATCTCCGCAAAATTGTAGGCTGGCGGTGGCGAAGCTATGCTCCACTCGAGGCCAGGCGCATCCCATGGATCGTGACCTGAATCAGGTTCCTTCCGCAGACTGATCATCAAATTAACGATAAAGAGCAGCGTACCAACGAACAGAACAAGGTATCCCAATGAAGCCAGCAGGTTTAAGCCATCCCAGCCGAATTCACTCGCATAGGTATATATGCGCCGAGGCATTCCGTTGAGGCCCAGATAATGCATCGGGAAAAAGGTAACATTCATGCCGATGAAGTAGAGCCAGAAGTGCAGCTTGCCCAAGCCTTCATGCAAAAGCTTGCCGGTAACCTTGGGGAACCAGTAGTAGACACCCGCGAAAATTCCAAACAGCGAGCCGCCAAAAAGTACGTAATGGATGTGCGCAACGATGTAATAAGTGTCCTGCTGCTGGTTGTCTGAAGGCGCCACAGCGTGGGAGACGCCGCTTAGGCCACCCACAATAAACAGCGCAACGAACCCCAGCGCAAATAACATTGCGGTCTTGAGGTCAATAGAGCCGCCCCACAGGGTCCCGATCCAGTTAAAGATCTTCACCCCCGTAGGCACTGCTATCAGCATGGTCGTAATCATGAACACGGACACAGCCACGGGCCCCAATCCCACCGTGAACATGTGGTGGCTCCAAACAGCCCATCCCATAATTCCGATCACTACGCCGGAGAAAACCACCACCGGGTAGCCAAACAGCGGTTTCCTGGAGAAGGTCGGCAACACCTCAGAGACGATACCCATGGCTGGCAGAATCAGAATGTACACTTCAGGATGACCGAACACCCAGAAAAGGTGCTGCCACAAGATCGGGTCGCCGCCACCCTCAGGGACAAAGAAGTTGGTGCCAAAGTTGCGGTCGAATGTCAGTTCGATGAGCCCCACAGTAATCACTGGAAATGCCAGGACTAGCAATATCGACGTGACCAGGGTCATCCAGACGAACAGGGGCATTCGCATCAGGCTCATTCCGGGAGCCCGCATGTTTACTATCGTTACAATGAAATTAAAAGCCGCAGCCAATGAGGAAATGCCCAGCACCTGCAAGCCCAGGGCCCAGTAATCGAGTCCGGCATTTGCGCTAAATGGTTTCTCAGTCAGGTTGGCATATGAGAACCATCCGGCATCGGGAGCCTGGTTGGTCAGGAAACTGGCGTTCAACAGCAGACCGCCGAACAGGAACACCCAGTAACTGAACGCATTGAGGCGTGGGAATGCTACGTCTCTTGCGCCGATGGCCAGTGGTATAACGAAATTAAAGAAACTGGCGCTTAACGGCATGATCACCAGGAAGATCATGGTGGTCCCATGCATGGTGAACATCTGATTGAAAGTATCCGGGTTTATCAGCGTGTTATCTGGCACGGCCAACTGCAACCGGATGACCCCTGCCTCGATACCGCCAAGCAACAGGAATATAAAAGCCGTCGTTCCGTACAGGACGCCTATTCTCTTGTGGTCAACCGTCGTAATCCAGCTCCACAGCCCGGATTGACCGGCCGGCCTGGGAATTACATCGGCTATGGTCGCCATTTGACGCCTCCGCGGCTCCGTTCCACCCTACGCTAAGTCTTAAGTCAAAGTTTATTGTAAGCTAAGCAAGTATTCCAGCAAAGAGGAAATCTCTTCTTCGCTCAGGTTTGACCTTCCGTCGGCAGTTTGGTAAATAGCCGCTCTTTCTGACATGTAGTTACCCGGCTTGATGTCCTCCGGGTTCCTGAGCCATTGCCTCAGGTTTTGTCGATTCAGGTCTGCCAGACCGGCGCCGAATCGCTCACGGGTCGCCAGATCTGTTAGATTCGGTCCCGGTGCAATACCCGTATCGCTGGTCATGAAACCCTGGACCCGGCCGGCAACAACTTCCGGTGAGTCCGAACCGGTCGCAGTGTGGCAGACGACACAACCGCCTGTGCTGTTGAAAACCAACTGGCCCGCCTGTGCCTGTGCAGAAAGCACGGGCGCTTCACCAAATCCCTCTGCCCAGGCAAGATAGTCCTCCTGGGGCAACACCTGGACCAGGAACTTCATCTGGGCGTGAGCAGTTCCGCAGAATTCCGCGCACTGGCCGTAAAAGATCCCAGTTTCGTCAGCCTGGAACCACATATAATTTTCTCGAGTCGGGACCACGTCAACCTTGCCGGCGAGTTTCGGCACCCAGAAGCTGTGAATAACGTCATCGCTTCGCAGGTTTATCTGGATGGCCCGGTCTACTGGGATCCGCAGTTCGTTGGCCGTGGTTATCCGCTTGCCATTGCCATCGGCGTCTGGATACTCAAATTCCCACCACCACTGATGACCAACCGCAGTCACTTCAAGGGTATCGGCGCCCGGAGGAGGCTGATCCAATTCAAACAACGTAATAGTCGACCAAATACCCAGACCTAGAATAAGTACAGTCGGGATTATGGTCCAGGTAATTTCAAGGGCTGTATGGCCATGGGTCTGGGGCGGCAATTCCTCGTTGCCGGGGCGTCTGCGGAATTTAATGACGGCGTAAAGGAGCACACCCTCCACCAGGAGGAATACAACGACCATCACCCAGAGAAGAACATTAAAGAGAAGCAGTTGCTTTTCAGCGACCGGTCCGGCGGTACCAAAGGTCGACTGCTTGGCATCGGGAGCACAGGCCATCACAAGGAGTAAGATGGCCGCAATTCCCAAAAGGAGAAGGTGTTTACTTGAAAAGGGTATCCGTCTGGACATAAGTGTGGTTTTGCCTTTTTTATCCCTGGCCGACTCGGTCAGGGAATCTGCGCCGCGGAAGGGCAGAAGCCCCATTTGCTATCTCCCCTGTATTGCTTCACTGCCTACTTAACTGCGTAGTATGTGCAAAATTTCACTAATGCAAGACATTACCACAGGCGTATTATGGCTGTCAACGAAAATGAGGCTTGCCGAAAGCCAGTGCATAACGCCAACTCCCGAAGTTTATTGGCTGCCCTGAACGGGCCCTAATTCACCTTTGTTCAACCAATTCTGTCTAGTATCCCGTGGCCGCGCCCACCATTACTGCCACGAACAACAGCCCGAGATAAAGGAGGGAAAACAGGTACAGCTTTTTGGCATTGGCAGCGCTCTCGCTCTGCCGCAGCTGCCACGCCATCCAGACGAATATACCGCCAAGGACCAATGCAGAACCTGAATAAATCCAACTCACTGCGTCGGTCAAGGCGAACATCAGTGTCACGCCAACCATCACCAGCGAATAAAGGAATATGGTGGACACCGTAAAATCGCGCGACGCCACCACTGAAAGCATTGGGACGTTAGCCCGCTCGTAGTCTTTCTGGATTAGGAGTGACAGGGCCCAGAAGTGGGGTGGAGTCCAGAAGAAGACTAAGGCAAAGAGATACACTGCTGGCAGTTCCACCGTACCGGTAACCGCCGCCCAGCCCACCATAGGAGGGATAGCCCCGGCAGCCCCGCCTATCACTATGTTGTGGGGCGTGCTCCGTTTCAGCCAACGGGTATAGACGAGCACATAGAAAAGGGTTGCGGCCAGGGTCAGCACCGCCGCAAGCCAATTGACCCACACTGTCAGGACAGCAAATGCCAATACGTTGAGAGTTATCCCAAAAATCAGGGCTTTCGCTGGAGAAATACGGTTGCTAGCTACCGGTCGCTGCCGAGTTCGCTGCATCACCCCGTCTATGTCCCGGTCGTAATGGTGGTTAAGGGCATTGGCTCCCCCCGACGCCATTGCCCCTCCCAGCCAGACCAGCGCCATCAAGCCTAACGACGGCAAACCGCCGGCTGCCGACTGCGCCTGGGCAAGAAACATCCCGCCGGCAGCGGTAACCAGCAAAAGCAGGATAATGGGGGGTTTGGTGAGGGTTATGTAGTCATTTATAGCAGCCAACCACGGGTGGGTTGATTTCCCTCCTGCTGGCTTGTCGCCAGCCTCTTTCAAGTCGGGCAATTCCGCCGGCGAATCCTGCTCGGTAGTTGTCATCAGATGGCTGCTCCCCGCCTGGAAATTCTAGGTATCCAGGCTGGTTGTAGAATTCTGGACTTCATCAACAGTTAAGCCACGTCGCAAAACAATGTCCTGCTCGGCGGGTTCGCTTCTGCTCAACAATGCCACGGCGGCCATTAACCCCCAAACAGCAGTGGCCAGACCAATATGATACGCCCGAAGCAAAACCGGGAAATTTGACCAGATGGCCGCCGCTCCGATAATCACCTGGGTCAAAAGCAACGCTCCTCCGAAGGAAGCGATGAACAATATCCATAGGCCTCCGGAGGACAGCCGCGCCATCCCGTACCGAAACGCGCGGAACATGGTGTACAAAATCAGGACACCGATAAGTGCGGCAACTACACGATGGAGCATGTGAACCAATTCCAGGTTTGTTGAAGGCCAGAGAGAACCTGAACCATCGCACAAGGGCCAGTGGGAACAGGCGGCCAAGGCGCCAGTTGTAGCGGTAACGTATGCCCCCGACAAAAGCAGAAAATAAGTGGCAATTGCTGTAAAGACCGCCAGCCGCGGAAATGTGTCCGGTCTCTCGGCTTTCCCCTTGTCAGATCCCGCATCGGATTCCATTGATGACATTTGAGTGGCTTGCAGCACTTCCGACTCTACAGGCGGGGATCTGTCGGAATCCTTTACTCGATAGGCAGAGACCGTCAACCAAATTAAACAGCCCAGCAGCGCCTGGGCCAATGCCAGGTGCGCGGCCACCACATGTCCGGGCAATTCGGTGAGCACCGTGACTCCACCCAGACCTCCCTGGGCCAGCAGGAATACAACAGCCACCGAGGAAGGCATTATCACTGAGGGAATGCGCCGGTAACGGAAAACCGCAACCAGGAAAGTAGCCACAATCAGGGGGCCTACAATGGCGGAGGCCACCAGACGGTGGCTATACTCGATAATATCTTCCTTAGTCAGCGGTGGAATCAGGCTGCCGTCGCAGAGAGGCCACTCGCCGCCGCAGCCCAGCCCCGAACCGGTAACACGGACAACGCCGCCAAGTACGATCAGGGCAAAAGTGGCTAATACTGACGCCAGGGCGAGGCGCCTCAGCCAGCGATGTCTTTCATTTAATTCGGCCCTAAGCACAAGGTACTCGTTGGTAAAGAGAGTAGTTCTTCCGGGACTGCCCTGCTCGTCCGAACTGGCTCCCGGTTCCATTGCGGCCATAGGGCGTCGTCAATCCAATTCAAGAGATTGTGATATAATTCTCAATGTTAACATGTCAGCGGCGATTCGGGTAGAAGGTCTGGTAAAACGCTACGGCTCCTTTACGGCGGTGAATGACATTTCATTCGACGTTAAAGAAGGCGAAATTTTTGGCATATTGGGCCCAAACGGTGCCGGCAAGACAACCACTCTCGAGATAATCGAAGGCCTGCAAAAACCAACCGCCGGAAATGTAAACGTCCTGGGCGGCGATGTTCTGAGGGAAGCTAACCGGATTAAATCCCGCATTGGTATCCAGCTACAGGCCTCTGCTTACTTCAATTACCTCTCTCTCCTGGAAATCCTGCGGCTCCTGGCGAGCTTCTACCCCAAGAGCGCTAACGCTAACGAACTTCTCAATGTGGTGGGGTTGGAAGACAAAGGGAAGAGCCGCATTGACCAACTCTCCATCGGCCAAAGGCAGCGTTTCACCGTGGCGGCCAGCCTGATCAATGATCCGGAACTGGTCATACTAGATGAACCTACTACCGGGCTGGACCCGCAAGCCCGTCACAACCTGTGGGATCTTATCCGCGACATCAACCACCGAAAAGTTACCGTTGTCCTGACCACCCATTACATGGAAGAAGCGGAGTCACTGTGCCAGCGATTGGCCATAATGGACCAGGGGAGGATTATTGCCATTGACTCTCCCTCCAACCTGATCAGCCAGATTGAAACAACCTACACTATAAAACTCGTAACATCGAACCCCCTCACCGTGAAACAACAGAGCACTCTTCAAAAGGGAGCGACCTTTCAGGAAGTGGAGATAGATCCCGACAGTCAGCCGCTGGCAGGCAATCCCTACGTTCTTCGACTGGACAAGACTTCGGAAGCCCTCAATGACACCCTGGATGGGATAGTCAGCAGCGGGATTTCCCTGAAACACCTTGAGATACTCCCCGCCACCCTTGAGGACGTGTTCCTGGAACTCACCGGCAACGAATTGCGGGAGTAAGCATGCTGCCCCTCACCATAGCTAATCTGAAAATGCTGGGGCGTAACCGCCAGACCGTGTTTTGGGCTCTCTTCTTTCCGCTCATTTTGGTGGTAGTTTTTGGACTGTTTGACTTCACGTCCGCATCATTATCTGACATCGCGGTAATTGACCAGGCAAACTCGCCGGCGTCCAAGCAGCTTGTTTCTGCCCTGGGTGATATCGAACTCCTCAGCCTCAATCCTTCTCCCGCTGACACGGATTCAGGGCGCCGAATGATCGCGGATGGCGACCTGGACTACCTTATCGTGGTGCCCCAGGGTTTTGCTGCGCCAGGCGATGCTCCGTTAGACCCAACGGAACACATGGCACCGGTCACCCTGGTGCTCAGCACTTCCGATGAAGAACGAAACCAACTGCTGCTGGGAATTCTGAGCGAGATAGCAGATGAAGCTGTCTTGGGAATTCCCGTAGTCGAGAAACCGGAAACGCTGGTTACGGAGCGAATAACTACCCGGCAAGTGCCCTACTTTGACCTGGTGCTGTTCGGACTGGTAGGCATGGGAATTATGACACACGCGATTATTTCCATAGCCGCAAGGATAAGTAACTATCGGAATCTTTCGATCCTCAAGCGAATGCTCGCTACCCCGTTGCCTATTTGGAAGTTCTTTGCTGCCGAGGTTACCGCCCAGCTGGTCCTGGCGCTATTGCAAGCGGCGGTCATCCTCGCAGTGGGCGTGTTTGTGTTCAGGGCCCAGTTAAACGGCAATATCCTGCATCTGCTGCCACCGCTGATTCTGGGGGGACTGGTATTCCTGAACATCGGGTTCATAGTCTCTGCGTACGCCAACTCACCTACCTCGGCGTCGGGAATGGGAAACGCAATTGCCTTTCCCATGATGTTCTTTGCTGGGACATTCTTTTCGACATCCAGCCTGCCCTGGCTGTTCCCATACCTGGCAGATGCCCTGCCTCTGGCTCCCATGCTTACGGCTCTCCGTGAAATTGGCATCCACGGAGCCACAATATGGGAAGTATGGCCGGAGATGGCTGCCCTGGCTGGCTGGGTAGCGGCTACTTCTCTGGTAGCCATCAAAGTTTTCCGATTCAGCTAACGACCCCACAACGCCCCGTGGCCGCCGTGTCGCTTTGCTATCTAGCCAGGCCCCTAAAGGAAATGAGTTGGGTTTTCCGCATAGCCATTTTGACTTTAATCGTTGCCTTGCCATTGGTAGCCCTTGGCTGCGAAGCCAAGGGGACGGCACAAGTGCGGGGACAAGTGGTGGAAGTCGTAGGGAGAAATTTTTCTGAACTGGAGACACTGCGCATTCGCGATGAAGAGGGACGCGAGTTTATCTTTGAGACCGAGGGATTCGTCGGGTTCACACCTTCCCACGTTAAGGAGCACCAATTTCTGGGCCAGTCTTTGCTGATAACTTATGTAGAGAAGGGAGACCGCCTCATAGCAGTTAGCCTGGAGGATTGACCACCACCAACCCTACAGGGTCTCTTTCAGTGCTGCCTCCAGCACCTCTTCGGGAGTGAACTGTTCGAACTTGGCACTTATCAGTCCCTCACTATCTACTATGAAGGTCCACGGCTCTGTGGGCAGACCCCATTCGGCCACCGCGGGCACCTGTTTCGCTGTGAAACGGTCACCCTGGATCAAGTGCGGATCTTCAAAGACCTCTACGTGAATGAAGTTCGCCCGGTCCCCGTATCGCTCCTTCAATTGTCCAAGGATTTCCAACTGGGGCCCGCAGGTGGCACTCACGCAGAAGGCTGGCGTAGAAAAGACGACCATCAGGGGTATACCACCATCCAATGCCTCGTGAACGGATAACCGGTACAACTCCGGGTCGGGGCTGGGCGCGCTGGTTATGTGGGAAATCTCCGGTGCATCCACTGCTACCGGGGTTACGCTTCTAGGCGCCGGAGAGCCAATTGACGGAGTGGCAGGAGACTCCGCGACGCGTACCGCGGTAACCGCTTGCACCTCCGCCCCGTTTGCAGCAGTGGCATTTATCCCAAGTTCCCAGAGGCCGGGACTCTCCCGCGTGGCATCCCCGGCAACTTCAAAGTCGATGGCGGTAACAAAGACTCCGCGATTACTTCCTTCAGGTGGCCAGGGCAGAAAGGTTGCCGTGAACACCCCTCTTGGCTGAGGTTCCGAAGCTCCGGGAGGGGTGTACATTGCCGACACTACGGCCTGCTCGGCATACACTGGGACATTATCCCGGTTAACAAGAGTGAAAACCAGACGGTTGAGCCCCTTAGCCAGGTCGGAGCTGACGACCAAAGCACTGTATTCCGGCCCGCCCAAATTTGGCGCCGGCTCCCCTCCCGACCTGGGAGAAAAACATGCAACGGCACCCAGCGTTAATACCACCAACGCCACAAGTCCCACACCTCGAATACCAATGGGCCATGCTGCAGGGGCTTTCCAAGATGATTTTGCGTTGTTATTCATTAGAAGGTGTTTTCGGAAAAAGCAAGACGGGGCTTTTCATCCCCGCGTGTAATGAGCACTGCGCAGGGGAGGCAAGTGGCCTGCTGGGATTGCAATCCTTGAAATTTCGATGGGCCCTGGGTCACGGACGAGACCGGGACCGTGTCAGCTATGCTTCCAGTTTGACGCACTGGGCAATCAGGTGGTCCATTCGCTGCTCAATCTCCAGACCTGTGACTATCTGGGCGATGCTTTCCAGATTGTCCTTCGGCCAAGGCATGTCATCGAATAGCGGGCGCACTCGTCGCAGTTCGGTGGCCAGATTCCACTCCAGTTCATTGCCCTGGTATTCACCCTGGTATTCGGTGCCGCCAGACAGCGTCACGGTGATGCGGGGCGCAAAAGCCCGGCGGTCCCGGTGGCCGACAACATCTACCTTCTTCATCAATTCAAGAACTGTAGCATTTTCTTCGCCAGACTGGTCCCCGGGGTCAATCCGAGTCCGCAGCGGGGGATAGTTGCCATTGACGCAGGTATAGGCGGTGAAGTAATGGGTGCTGCCAACGGCCGGGGCGTCAGCACTCCGCGTCGGGTTGGGGAAGGCCGGAGACGGATAGGTAGTTTCCAGCCAGTTCATGTCTACGGTAATCTTCTCTATTTCTTCAACAGGCAGGTTATGAGCCGCCCTTATGTCCGACATCAGTTCAATGACCGGGCAGTTGTAACCTGCGGTGGGATAGAGCTTGGGCGTAACGTGAAGCAACTCCCACCTGTCTCCTAACCCCGCTACTACACTATCCAACGCTACGTGGTCAGGACCGGCGAAAACATAGGACAGATCTCCTCGGTTGTTGCCCGTAAAGGCGTTGTAAAACCCTGCGGCTCCCTCCAGCGCAGTCTCGGAACCCCGTACGTGCTCCCTGGCCAGCAGGGCTGCCATTATGCCGTTTCGCGTGGCATTTGGCTCGTGGAACAGCATCTCCCGGCCACCGGAACGCGCTCCTTCCGTGGTCCCTCCAGCGAAAGTGCAGGCCAAGGCAACAGTAGTTACCAATTGGTCCTCGTTCAAACGCAGCAGCTTGCCAGTGGTGATCGCGGCGCCAATGATTCCGTACACTGGGCTTGACCGAAAC
This sequence comes from Dehalococcoidia bacterium, assembly GCA_965215975.1. Lineage (GTDB taxonomy): Bacteria > Chloroflexota > Dehalococcoidia > Lucifugimonadales > UBA3495 > Bin22. The sequence goes on from OZ244136.1 coordinate 3,883,394, forward strand.
CCTCGTGCCTGAGTAGAAGGTATGTAGTCACCAGCGATACGCGCTTCCACCTCATAACCGGCGGCGATGGCCGTTATCAATTCTCTTCCAGCACGCCTCTCAATCTGCGCCGTCGCCAGGGCTGCGGGAATGACACAGGGGCCGGGGTGAAGAAGCATTCGGTAAGAGTCAGACTGATTAGTTGCGTGCATCAACTTGCTGTTGGCAAAGGCCGCCCCACACCGAGTTGCCCTGGCTCCATCCACCAGGATAGTTGCGCCCTCGGCCATAGCCTCTTCCATCTTTATCAGTTCAATGGATGCCTTGCCGTGGGCCGTTTCAGCACCAAGGAAAGTGCCGATTAAGGAGTGCAGCAGGGAGGTCTTTACTTTGTCCGGCACCTCTGGCGGAAGATTGTCAAACTGCAAAGCATCAACAAACCGTGCCAGGGTGCGACTGAGGGAATCTGCCATTGTTTCGTGTCCTTTGTTAGTCCGCTATTTTATGTTTTGGGCAAAGTCAAGCCAGGCCCGTGCACATGGTACCGGCAGAACGTGCTGGACGAAACCCGACACTCCGGGAAACACTACCCGCCGCCCATTCGGGAACAAAGTTGCTGCATCCCTGAAGTCCCCCAGCACCTCTTCTCGCAGACTGGCAGCCGCGAGAATGAGCGTTGGAGTCTGGACTTCGGGAAGCAGGGGTCTCAAATCGCCGGCGGCGTTACGCTGGAAACCTCCCACTACATGGGCCGGTGTCGCCTCCATTTGGCCAGCGTACCAGCGAGTATATTCTGGGGGAACAATCTGCGGATCCAGGCGCCGGCCAATTGTGTTTTCCACCCAGGCAGCCACACCTTCACGCTCAATCAGGTCAGCGCTCTCTGCATGGTGGGGGTCGTCAAAGCTGGTAGGTGAGGTGCAAGCGGCCAAAGTGTGCAGGCGTTCCTGGTGCAAAGTTGCAAACCGCATGGAGATAGAGCCACCAACCGTTTCACCGATAAGGTGGAATTTGTCCAGTCCCAGCCCGTCAACCAACCCTAGAAGGTCACCGGCAAAATTGTCGACCGACCAGGGGTAACCAGGCTCCGGCACCGACGACTGTCCCATCCCGCGCATGTCAAAACGAACTACCCGATAGTGTCTGGCAATAATGGGAATCCAGGCGTACCAAAGCTTGTGGTTCTTCGCCATTCCATGATGAAGGACAACGGTTTCCGCTTCCTCCCAAGGGTCAGTAAAGTCGTCCACTTTGCAGAAAAGCTGGCAACCGTCATCCAATGTCAAGTACATTTGTCGCTCCCTCTAATGGTTGAGGGTAAAGTCGGTCCATTGTTAGCTGGCCCGTGCCGCGATTCCCTCTTCGTTGAACACTGAACGGGCGATACGCATGGCGGTCCGGGTATTGAAATAGCCCCCATAAAGGGTCAACTGGATAAACACTTCCATAATTTCTTCGGGAGTCATACCTACTCGGAGGGCGCCGGATATCCTTCGCCGCAATTGACGGTCGTATTGGCCCATTACTGTCATTGAGACCAGGGCACACATTGAACGGGCCTTGGCATCCAAATGGGGACGTGTAAAGATAGCGCCCCAATTGTATTCATTGATCAGCCTCTCGAGCTGCATCTCCTGAGAGTCAGGATCTTCAGTATGGTAAATAGTGATGTCCCCCATGTGTTCTTCGTGGCACTGGACACCTTCCTGGTGGAGGGCGTCGGGGTCCTTTTCAGTGTCGTAGGCCAAGGTAGGCGTGAATTGAAGTCCCCTTTCTTCAAAGATCTCCTTGCCTATCGCCATGGCAGATTCGACTGCGGGAACCCCCACGTAAAATGTCATCTGAATGAAGCACTCGACCACCTCTTCGGGAGTCAAACCCACGTTTAATGCCCGTTCGACGTGTCTCCGGAGCAAATGCAGATGACCCAAAGTCAGGAGGGCCGAAAGGGTGCACAAACAGCGTTGCTTTATATCTAGCCCACCCCGAGTCCATATGGACCCGAACAGGGCTTCGTCCACGATGCGCTTGAGGTCCGGGGCCAGTTGATCAATGCCCGGCAGCGTAAAGTGGCGGAAGTCCCCTGCCGCCATCTGTTCTCGCATTTCCAGACCTCGGTAATACCGTTCGTCCAGTGAGGCCATACCTTCTCCTTGTGTTCGTTTGGGCTTCAGTCTGTCCCGAAACCCGGAAAATTACTCGACATATTCTATATCGCAATGCAGGTCGGTCAATAGCCCTGGCCCGGAGTTTCCAGAATAAGCACGCCGATTCAAGTTTCGCTAAATCCCTGATGAATTGATTCAGCCTTGGGACATGACCTCTTCCGCAAACCAGTCCAGGCGTTCGAGGGACCTGTTAAGGTCTTCTCCCCGGATGTCGAAGATAATGCAGCCCACTCCTGCATCCTGATAAGTCTGGATGTCCTGAAGCATTTGCTCGGGTTCGCCCGAGAAGCGGCGGCGCGTCACGCCCGAGGGACTGGAATTCACGTCGTACAGGGGAGCTTTCATCGAGACTTCAAGTTCACCGGGGTCGCGGTCCGCTTCCTCCGCGTACCGGTGCAGCTCAGAAATGTTCTGTGCCAGTTCCTCTGGTTCCAGCGGCGCCGCTGGAATAGCGCCCACTGGATGCCACCCATCTCCCAGCCTGGCGGCCCGACGCATGGCAGCACGGCTTTGGCCGCCTACCCAAATTGGCGGATGTGGTTCCTGCACGGGCTTGGGCAGGAAATGAATGTCGGAGAAACGGCAGTACTTGCCTTCAAAGGTGGGGTTGTCACTGGTCCACAACTCCTTAAAAGCTAGCAGGTATTCGTTGGTCACAGCTCCCCGCTCGGCGAAGGGGGGAGCATCCAGCGCCTCAAACTCCTCCTCCATCCAGCCGACACCCACGCCCACCGTCAACCGGCCCTGGGACAAGACGTCCATAGTGGCCAGTATCTTGGCCGCCAGCAGCGGATTTCGGTAGGGAACTATCATAACGCTGGGTACCAGCCGAATATTGCTGGTGATCCCGGCCAGATAGGTTAGCAAAGTCAATTGTTCCATGTACTCGACGGCAGCACCGCCATGGAAACGCCCGTCGGCAGTGTAGGGATAAGGGGAGTTGACCTCCCTGGGCACCAGGATGTGGTCGCCGGCTACCATGCAATAGAACCCAAGTTCGTCGCCTTTCCTGGCTATGGCCGCCAGAGGCTCCGGTCTAGCTGTAGGGCCGCTGCTGGGCAAGTAAAATCCGAACTGCATTCTGGGCCTCCGGGTCTGCTGTTGCCTAACTATAATCCGATAAGCCTAGGGTGTCTATTGGGAAACCTTTGGCCCCCAAACCAGGGCACCAGAGGAAGATAAAGTCGAAATAACAATGCCCAGCCTCTATTGGAGGCTGGGCCGTGCATAAGCCAACCATCTGGCAAATACGATGGTAGGTTAAGTATCGGTGGAGCTGATTTCAAAGTGCTTAACCCAGTATTCACCCCGATAGAGATGCTCCATTTCACGGGCAACGTTCTGCCGGAACGCACCGACCTCGTAGGCCCGCAGGTCATCCAGGGTTTCCCATATGCTGACGCTGATACCCTCGTCCGGATCTTCAGTGCCTCGGAGCAACTGTCTTTCTTTCAAACCCTGGATATTGCCAGCGGAGCTCGCCAGCCTTTCGTGATAATGCCGCTCATATTCTTCCCAACTACCGGGGCGCAGCTTACCCCAAACCATTCTGATGAACATGGATGCTTCTCCTGCCATACGGCGATTTTATACCCGGCCTTACGTTTTATACCCGGCCTTACGATGGGTTACCCACATATCATAACACCCAGTACAGTTGCTTTGGGAAATCCTTGGGATGAATGTTTATGAAGAAACTGGTGATTCCCCAGGGTTCTTGAGCAGCGGTCATTCTTGGAAAGATGTGACCGACTCGGAACAAGGGTCACGCCAAGACCCGGTAACGATAGCGGGACTCTATCAGGTCTCCTTCCTCAAATCGGCTGAACCGCAGCGGCGCCAAATCAACTGAAGAAGCCTGCCCGTCGAGGACCAGTTCCGCCATGGACTGTCCTATGGCAGGCGCGAGTTTGAAGCCGTGGCCACTGAACCCCACCATGCAGTAGAGACCGTCAATACCCGGCACCTTGTCAAGAATTGGATGCCAGTCGGGGGTAGTGGTAAATATCCCAGACCAGCCACCGCGATAGTATGAATCGTTCATCGCTGGCATACGTCGAATGAGCCTGGTCATGGCGCTGGCGGCGTCGGAGTGGTCGAAGCCCTCGTCATAGTTGTCCAGTTCAACTTCATCTTCGCCGAAGCCCACCATCGTCAGGGTGGGGCTCTCCGGCCGGAAGGAGAACGATTGGGCAATATCCCCAACTATAGGATGATGAGGAAGGCGGTCGGCAGGACGAGTAGCAAGAGCTACCTGGTGGCGTACCGGGACCAGGGGAAATTCGATACCGGTACCGGCCATCAAATCGTTGGACCAGGGCCCGGCAGCCACAACTGCCAATGGGGTGGACACTCTACCTTGTTCCGTGTGTACGGCCTGCACCCGGCCCCCGGCAATTTCAATCCCGGTGGCACCGGCACGCATTACAATCTCAGCTCCGAGTTCCCTCGCCTTGCTGGCGAAGGAAGTAGTAACCAGATAAGGATTGGCGTATCCGGAATCAGGCTCCCATGCCAACCCTTCTCCCTCGTAGGTCTGCATCATCGGGGCCAACTCTCGCAGTTCCGCCGCGTTCACAAGGCGCACATTTATTCCTAGTTCCTGCTGCATCGCAATATTCAATTCCAGGCTGGGACGGTCGATATCCTCCACCACCACGAGATAACCTGTCCTGATGAATCCGGAGTCGCCTCCGACCTGCTCCCCGAAGCTGGAATATACCTGGAGACTGTTCCAGGCCATGGAGGCAGTAACTGGATTAGAGTAGTGCATTCTGCAAATGGCCTGGGAACGACCGGTGGACCCAGCCCCCAGCACATTTTTTTCCAAAAGCAGGGTTCGGGTAGTTCCGCGGCGAGCCAAGTGGTAGAGCAGGCTGCACCCCATTACACCACCGCCAATAATCACTGCATCGGCGGTATCTCTCATCATTTCTGTACCTCCTGTTTACCGGTGGTTCAACTTTGCGGCGGCATAAGGCAAAGCAACAAGAACGCCGGGTTCGTGTCTGCCCTTAAGCCAAAAAAACGACAACCCCCGGCTAATACCGGGGGTTGCTGTGTAGCAATGCCTGCTAGCCTTGCTGATAGCGACAGAATCTAGCGGTAGTTGCTTTCCCGCATCGAACTAAAGCAATCGCTGCAATATACCGGACGGTCACCTCTGGGCCGGAAAGGAACCATGGTGTCCACGCCACACTGGGCGCAAACCGCCGGGTGCATCTCCCGGGGTCCGCCTTCAAAAGACCGCTGGGTCTTCCGGGACTGGCGACAATCCGGGCAACGCCTGGGTTCGTTGGTAAATCCGCGGGAATTGAAGAACTCCTGCTCTCCAACGGTAAATGTGAAGTCTGCTGCGCATTCCACGCAACTTAGTGTTTTATCTGACAGCGCCAACTGCCGACCTCCGTGTGAAAAGATTTGGCCTGGTCGAGGTCACCCGGCGTCAGCGCAACTGAGGCAACTACCCACGGGAAACAACCTTAACGCATTCCATAAGCGATTATAACAGATAATATTGCGGTATGGAATGATGTGCCATGTACAAAATCGGACAATTCTGCCTTCCTAGCCTGGCGTACGCAAATATTCGAAGCTTTTACCACTAGAGACCTACTGGACTCGCCAAAACTGACAACTGACATCAACGGAAACAGACGCGCACTGCTGCGATAACTCAATTAAAGACCCGGCGACAACTGGCGGGTGGCCATTCCCTTGTCCAATATAAGCAGGTCGCTCGTGTTTTCGCCGATCATCTTCAACTGCGCGATGATATCTGAGGCGGTTTTTTCCTCTTCGATCTGTTCGGTGATAAAGGCTTGAAGATGCACCTGGGTCTGGTAATCACGCTCTCCGGTCGCAAGCTCATAGAGTTGGTTGATGAGCTTGGTAACTTGTCGCTCGTGACCCAGGGTGGTTTCCATTACTCCCAGTATGGAGTCAAACTCCACCGCCGGTTGATCTATGGGAAACAGGGTCACCCGACCCTGTCGGGCCTGGACAAAGTCAAGGAGATTCATGGCATGAGCGTATTCTTCCTGACTCTGGATGCGCATCCAATGGGAAAATCCAGGCAAGTCCATGGAGTCGCAGTAGGCTGACATGGAAAGGTACAAGTAAGAGGCGTAAAATTCTTCGTTAATGTGTCGATTCAAAGCTTCTTGTATTGTGTTGTTTAAGGCCATCTGTGGTTCTCCGTTCTCCTGCCTTTAGTATGGAAATATTGTACTCATATTTGGGTCGACGGCGTCGGTATTCGACGGCGACCTGCGACCTGTTTGAGACTCTGATCGAATGACCAACTGCTTCCGTTTCCGGCAGTATGGACTTGCCAACCACAGGCGGGTATATTAGGTTCGGATCGCAAAGGGCCCGAATGAATTCATGCGGCCACTGGAAAACCCCAAAATTGACCGTAAAACCGGTAAAGAAACTTAGGAGGAACCCTTGAAGATCGTAAAACTCAGTACCGTACCCACCGAGGCAGCAACTAGCGCGCTTTTCACCGGCGACGTTACCCGCCAGGCTCCTTTCACGGCCGATGACAGCAACAACTTCAACTTCGGCGTAGTCAGCTTCAGCGCACATTCTAGGAACAAGTTTCACAAGCACAGCGGCGACCAGATCCTGATCGTCACCGAGGGCACTGGCACCGTGGCCACCGACGACGAGGAAGTCGAGGTCACTGCGGGCGACGTCGTTATCGTACCGGCCGGCGAGAACCACTGGCACGGTGCCCCAGGCGATACCGCCATGGCTCACATTACCGTTACGGTTAAGGGCAGCCAGACCGAGCAGACCGAGGCGTAACTTCCCTCTTGCCCACCCTATCAAAATAACGGGCCCCGGCGCTCATTTCGCGCCGGGGCCCGCTGGTTTTACTACTCTTAATAACAAGATGGTTCAGTAACTATTACGGCGAACTAAGCTTCACTCCCATTCGCCCGCTCACGAACGTAACCGGCCAACTGACTGATAGTTTCTGTAAAAGTCCTGTCACGGTCTCGGGTTTCCGGGAGTTCCTCGCCAAGCGGAGTGCCGCCCATAAAACGGTACATTTCGGCGACTCCCTCAAACAGGTGAGGCGTCATCCCCAAGTGAGCGAAGGTGTCCCGGATCTCCTCCATCTCGCTGACCCAGCGCCGGGAACGGGGTGGCACCGTCGGAATGGTACGCTCCATCCGTTGCAGCACACTGGACTGGCCTGACTGGAACTCTTCCAACAGCGGTTCGGTCAATCCCATCAACTCGGCGGCCATGAGCAACTCGCTATACAGAGCCCAGGAACCCTTGGTCATCGCGGCATAACACATCTTGATGCCGGAGGCTTTCCCAACCTCGCCATCCAGCTTAATAACGGTCAATCCATAGTCGCTTAGTTGCTCGAACTCGGAGGCCTGCTGACCTGAAGTGTAAAAATGAGGGCTGTATCCCGGCCTGGGAGGTCCTCCAATTATCGATACGTCAACAAACCTGCCACCTGCGTCAGTGATAATCGGCTCCATTTCCCTGGTTAGTTGAGGAGCAATGGCGTTACATTCAGCGAAAAGAGTGTCGGTTCCGGTGGCGTTTATTGCGCTGGCTACCTCCCGGCACAGGCTGGGCACAGCCGCCGACACGGTCATGGACATTATCAGGTCAGACTGCGCGACCAGCTCCTCCATGGTTGCCACGTCGCGAATGCCTGCCTTGTCGGACAGGGCCCTCGTGCGGTCACTGCGGCCGGCAAGGCACGTTATTACGTCAAGTTCATTTTCCCGCAATCTTTGACCAACGGCATGGCCCATATCGCCGGGACTCAAGATTGCTACGGTGTTAATCTCCATGTAGGGAATCTCCAAATATAGGTATAGTGCCGCAAGATTATAGCACGGCCAACTTTATGTCACGTTGTTGGCCTGGGCTCTAACCAGCGAGTTCCCTGGCCGTTATAATTGACCAAAACCCTTCTTCCTCAAAATTGCAATTCTTCAATGTGGTTATAGGACACTAGTGCAAATATTTGAAAATCATCAAGCGCACAGGGTAGGTGAGGTGATCGGGTGTGATTCCCGAATGCTTACCGCCCAGTGTTACGAACTGTATAGCGCCCCTCCCTTGGGGTCCCTGGTTCACGCCGGCGAACCGGCCGTATTTGCCGTGGTTCAGCTAATTCGCACCGAACCATTGGATCCCAGCAGGCCCGTACTGGCTCGCGGGCAGGAAGCCGGTTCGCTGGCCGAGATTTACCGAGACAATCCTCAGGTAGAGCGTCTGCTGACCACCCGTTTTGACGCGCTCATAGTGGGCCACCGGCGAGACGATCAGATTATTCAACTGCTGCCGCCGGCTCCCCCTCCTATTCATTCCTTTGTTAGCGCTTGCTTGCCGGATGAGGTAACTGAGTTCACCCACGACCTTGATTTTCTGCGCTTCCTGATCAATTCGGGGCCACCTATGGCCGACGAGGTTGTGGTCGCCTGCCTGCGAGAGGCGGCAGCCCGCCGGTCAGATGGTGATGATTTTATTGTACGGGCCGGTCGCGCTATGGCAACCGAAATCCACGCTGATGTTTCACGGTTAGGCTCCATCTTGCGGAGAGTCAGGACATGATCAACGGCCTACCTGTCAACGGGCACAATAGCGACGAACTCCCAGGGAACGACACATCGCTCGGCGTTGTAGTAGGAGGTTCGCTGACCCACGGCGTGGAAATTCGCCTGCACGCCTCGGGGGACACCCTTATCGAAGACGTTAAGGCCGGTACCTTTGTTACGATCCGGGGCAAACGGTACCGTTTCTTCGGAGTCGTCACCGAACTGGAGTTGAACAGTTCCGACTCCCGTCTGCGCCACGTGCCCCCCGACTCCGACGATATTGTCCTGGCCGAAGCCATAACCGGGACCATGGCCTATGGCGTGGTTTCGGCCTTGCCCAGTTTGACACTGCCCCTGCTGGCCGGAGAAAAGGACAGCCCGGTGGCGGCCAAGACCGTCCCTTCTCATTTCTCCCAGGCATTCCCCGCCTCCCAGGAGGACGTGCAGCTAATCTTCGGCCAAGACGACGACCGTCATTTCTGGATTGGTAACCCACTGGACATGGATGCCAAGGTCTGCCTGGACCTGGATGAGTTGGTGAAGCGATCCATAGGCGTATTCGGCAAGAGCGGAACCGGGAAGACTTTCTTGACTCGGCTCCTTTTGGTGGGCATTCTGCAGGGCCGCAAAGCATCTTCCCTGGTATTCGACATGCACAGCGAGTACGGGTGGAGCGGCCAGGATACGGACCACAATCTGCAGGTAAAAGGTCTCAAGCAATTGTTCCCGTCCCAGGTTTCCACCTTTACATTGGACGAGGAGAGTTCCCGGCGCCGGGGCTCCTCCACCGACGAGGTCGTCCGAATCGGATATGGTGAAATCGAACCCGAAGACGTCGAACTGCTCAAGGAAAACCTGAACCTGTCCGACGTAGCCGCTTCGGCAGCGTTTAACCTTCAGCAGTGGTTCGGCAGGAACTGGATGGGTCAATTCCTCCAAAAGCAGGGACAGGACCTTAGCGAACTGGCCGATGAACTGGGCGTCAACCGGGCAGCGCTGGGAGCCCTGCACAACCGGTTGGCACGCTTCCGACGGTACCCTTTCCTGGAAGACAATGATCGCCACAATGCCGCCGCCGCCATCATAGAGCACCTGGAGCGGGGCAAGCACGTGGTGCTGGAATTCGGAAGATATGGCAAAGACCTCAATGCTTACATCTTGGTCAGCAACCTGTTGACCAGGAGAATCCACGAACGCTACGTAGAGCTTAAGGAAGAGGCCGAGGGAAGCCATGGCAGGGAACCCCGGCCACTAGTTATAGTTATCGAAGAGGCCCACAAGTTTCTCAATGCGTCGGTAGCTCCCCAGACCACCTTCGGCATAATTGCCCGGGAGTTACGGAAGTACAACGTAACACTGATGGTGATTGACCAAAGGCCCAGCGGCATCGACTCGGAGGTAATGAGCCAATTGGGCACCCGCCTGACTTGCCTGCTAGACAACGACCGGGATATTGACTCCGTTCTGTCGGGCACTGCCGGCAGCCGGCAACTGCGCGGTGTCCTTGCCCGCCTGGAGGCCCGGCAGCAGGCCCTGATTTTCGGCCATGCCGTTCCGATGCCGGTGGTGGTGCACACCAGAGACTACGGTACCGCCGAGTCCTACGCCCTGCTGACCAGCAGAGAAAGGCCGGGTCATAATGACGAAGCCCACCCAGCAGAAACCGGCAAAGAACGGCTGGAACGGGAGATTGACGAGCTGTTTAGCTAAATTAGCACTTCCGGTTAGTGGCCCGTCAGACGACGTTTAAACTATGCTCACTTTAACTTCAAACACGACTACCACTCGGCTGATCCGGTCCATCACCCGCCCCCTGGGCCTGGTGCCGACAATGGGCGCTTTGCACGAGGGGCACCTGGCCCTGGTACGGAGGGCAAGGCAGGAAAACCCCTTCGTTGTTGTCTCTATTTTTGTAAATCCCACCCAGTTCGGACCCCAAGAGGACCTGGCAACCTACCCCAGGGACACGCGACGAGACCTGGCCCTCCTGGAAGCAGAGGGCGTTGACCTGGCCTACACTCCGGGACCGGAAGAAGTGTATCCGAAGGGTTTCGACACCTGGGTGGAGCCGGGGGCGTTGGCGGAGCGGTTGGAAGGGGCGGTAAGGCCCGGGCATTTTCGCGGAGTTGCCACGGTAGTTGCCAAGCTGTTCAATGTGGTTGGGCCAGACCGGGCCTACTTCGGGCAGAAGGACGGACAGCAACTTGCGGTGATCAGGCAGATGGTGCAAGACCTGAACATGAGGGTTGAAATTGTGGCTGTGCCGACAGTCCGCGATGCCGATGGTCTGGCGCTCAGCAGCCGCAACGCCTACCTGACGCAGGCGCAGCGCCGGGCAGCGCCGGTAATTTACCGGGCACTGTCAAAGGCAGAGGAACTGTGGCAGGGCGGCGTAACTAACTCGGAAGCGCTGCGGGACAGTGTCCGGGCAACTTTGGACAGCGAACCCTCGATTGATGGAATTGACTACGTGAGTGTGGCTGAGGCTACAACGCTGGCAGAACTGGAGCAGGTCAACGCACCAGCCATGGTATCGACCGCGGTTCGGCTGGGGAGTACTCGATTAATTGATAATGTCCTTCTTGGCTGACCAGGGCCCGCTCATCTGCCACCAGTCAAGACACCGCGCCAAGAATTACTCCTGCACTAACTCCCTTACAGTTTCCGTCATTGCCGCAAGAACCTTTTCCCAGTCGCCAATAACACCGTAGCGGGCTTCCTTAAAAATGTTGGCCTCTGCGTCCTTGTTGATGGCGACTATGGCTTTGGACCCGGAGCATCCGGCCATGTGCTGGCTGGCTCCAGAGATTGCTATGGTGATGTACAGATCCGGAGTAATGGTCTTGCCCGTCAGACCTACCTGGTAGCTAGCGGGAACCCAGCCAGAGTCAACGGCGGCCCTGGATGCTCCCACTGCGCCACCGAGCAGCTTGGCCAACTCTTCCAGTTGGGCAAAGGGCTCCGGACCACCCAAGCCTCGACCACCCGACACAACGATGGTGGCATCCTCCAGCTTGACACCCTCAGCCTCTTCCTTCACCACCTCAATCACCCTGCTCCGGACAATCGAGTCGTCGAGATCCACGGGGAAGGAGACCACCTCACCCTGACGGGACGCATCAGGTTCCAAGGGTACGTAAACCTTGGGACGGACAGCTGCCACCTGGGGAGTCTGATTGCAGCTCACGACAGCGACAGCATTGCCGCCATAAACTGGTCGGTTAGCCAGGAGCCTACCGGTGGCAGCGTCGGCAGACACTTCAAGGCAGTCCTGGGCCAGACCAACGCCCAGGCGGAATGCCAGACGGGGGGCAACTTCCCGGCCCTGGTTAGTGCGAGCTATCAAGACAATAGACGGGCTGGTCTCCTTGCAGAGGGTCTCGGCAGCGGCCAGGTAAAGCTCCACCTGGAAGTCGGCCAGCATGGGACTGGTTACCGAATATACTTTGTCGGCTCCCTGTGCAATGGCGGACTGGGCAATATCCCCTCCCACGTCCCCAAATATTCCGATAGCCAACTCCTGGCCCAGGTCATCGGCCATTTTCCGGCCGGCAGCCAAGACTTCCTGGGAGGCCAGGGTTAGTTCGTCCCCCAGAGTTTCCCCAATTATCAGAACTCCGTTGTCCTCAGCCATGGAGGCCTCCGTTTGCACTTAAAATATTCCAACGGCCCCAAGTCTTAACGAGCGTCTACCCGGTAGACTAAGGGCTCAAGTCAATTCAATTCGAGGCTAAAAGAACTTTTCCTCTCTCAACCTCAAAGCCAGTTTACGGCCGGCGTCGGCTTCATCGTCACCCTCAATGATTTCACACTCGGCGCTGCTGACCGGAACGAACAGATCATGGAGGGTAAGGCGAGAATCCATTTGACCACTTTCCAAGTCCAGGTCTGCCGCACTCCAAATTGTCGGACGCTTGCGGGTAGCGGCCATGATTCCCCGAAGGGTAGGATAACGAGGCTGTCCCAACTCGTTGCTGACAGTTACCAGGGCAGGCAGCGCTGCTTCCACAACTTCGTACCCGTCAGGTATCAGTCGCTCGACTACTACCTTGTCTTCCTTGAGTTCCACTTTCTTGCCCAAGGCAACGCAAGATACCCCGAGCAACTCGGCTACTCCCAGCGGTACCTGAGCATTGTCCCAGTCGGAGGCCTGGCGCCCGCAGATGATGAGGTCGAATCCACCCAGCTTGCGAATCGCCGCCGCCAGCAATTGGGCGGTTTGAAAGCTGTCCACCGAGTTTTGGAAAGCGTCGTCCTGCAACAGGACCAGTTCGTCGGCGCCCATGGACAGCGGTTTCTTCATTACGTCCAAGGCAAAGGCGGAACCGGCAGAAATTACGGTGATGCTGGCTTCCTGGGAATCCTTTATTTGAAGGGCGGCTTCTACCGCGTTTTCGTCGAAACCGTTAACAACAGGAGGAATGTTTGGGGGCGTAACCACGCGTTTTGAGTTAGCGTCGATTTGGAAAGCGGCCATAGGCATTTCCGGATCTATGACCTGCTTGGCCAGTACGGCAATCTTGGCTGGCATCTTGTTTCCTCGCGGGAAAATTAGCTATGAAAACCTTGTGAAATGTATCACCACCATCCTTTGAGTGTCAATTGACTCCCTTTGGCATTCGGGGCTTATGTCTGGGAAACAAGGGCCTAAATCGTATTTAAGAGCTTGGTTTTCGTATTAACTCACCTAGTGTTGATTTCGGAATGTTTGCCCCCTAAATCCTTCATTCGGCCTGTATCCCCAAGCGACCAGCAAGTTCAGCGCGCCAAGCTTTATTGTTGGAAACACTTGGAATAGACAATTCTGTCCTTGGAGAGGCGGACCATGCGCAAGTGGACACGGCCAGCCACTCGCTTCCCCGGCGCTTCAATCCTCTGCCGCCCAAGATGGGATTTCCCACCGGAACACAGCAGAGTGAAGTGTGGTGCTAGAATCGGGGGAAACTCATTCTCTTGGCCTGGCGTAGTGGGTTGATGTTTCTCTGGATCGCTCGCAGTGTACTTACGCTCCTAACCGGGCTGGCAGTCTTTTTGGCCCTGCTGTTTCTACTTACCTTCGCAGGTGTCAAGGGTCTAACGAGCAGTGACAATTACTCCGACGCTCTGGTAGAAGTGAACGCCTACGAGCGTGTCTACTCAGAATTACTTCCCCCCGACACACTTGAGGGCTTCTTGAAGACCATTGCGGGAGAATCGGTCAACTTACCTGCTGCCGATCTGCAGCAGCTAGCGCGGACGGTGGCACCTCCCGAATATCTTAGAAGTCAGGTGGAGGCAAACCTTGGGAGGCTTGAAGTTTTCGCGTCAGGGGATTCGGACAAGCTCGAACTTTACCTGGAACTAGACGGTCCACTGGATCGAATAACTCCGGCAACCTTAAGCCTGTTAGAGCGCCGAATTGAAAAAGCGCCCTTGGAACCAGGAGGGCAAACGCGCTCCCAAGTTTTCGTGTCCGCTGAGCACCAATACGCCGACGAATTCAATTCTGCTTTGGAAGCTGTGTTGTCCGGTGAACCCATTTCCACGGCAGTGTCCGACCTGACCGGATTTACCGAAAGCGAGGTGATGGAGACTTTTGACCGATTCTTAGTCGTTACCATGGAGAACCCTGCATTTGACCAGAAATACCGGGATTCGATAAGGGAGGCGGAGCCACATTTAAGGCAATCCTTCGCGTCAGGAAATACCAGGGATCTTCTCAGACAAGTAGCTAGCACTTTAGCAGAACCTGCAGTAGAGACTGCGCTGGCAGACTTCCGTGCCAAACTTGACGACGAGGATCGTCTTGACCTGGCGCCGATTTTGTCGGAAGAGCACTTGGGAATCGGCGAGGAAGAACTTCAAGAGAGGGCCCGACTATGGCGTCAACGTGTACTGAGTTACCTCAATGTTTCCAGAAACATGGCCGTTGGTGCTTTGGTTCTGTCTGCGGCAGCAATGCTGCTGGTTTTCTGGCGGAGGTTGGGCAGCTTTCTGAAATGGCTATATTGGACTTTGGTACTTAGCGGAGCGGCAGCACTGGCTCTTCTGGCCATGGCGTACTTTATTGTGCCAGGTGCGATAGAAGGGATGCTACGTGGACTGTTTGCTTCTGAAAATTCGGCGCCAACTGGGTTGGTGGTGCTGGGTTCGGAAGTAATTGCGACAGTCGTCTCAAACCAGATTAAAGCTCTAAGCTGGATCCCTGCGACGCCACTGGTAGTTGGAGCAATCTTATGGACAGTCAGCCCAGCGCTGGGCAAACTTCGTAAGGGAAGTGAACCCGAGAGCGAGACGCAGCCTCCCCAACAGGAAGACGACTACGACAACACGCTCCCCAGGAATTGAGGATAACCTCGAAGGAACTCGGCGGCGGACGTCGCTCGACGGCCTTCCAATTGTAATGTTCTAATGCCCAGAATGCCGTCTGCTGTCCCAATTCCCAGCGTCGCCTCGTCAAAACCAATGTCTACCACCTCTCCAGGCCCGGCAGAAGGACAACTTACCTCAGCGCCAAGGCTGTTGGGCAGTGTAACTTCAAGCAACCGCAATGACTTTCCTTCCCATTCGGTATAAAGACCCGGCCAGGGAGTATAAGCCCGTTGCATCCGCTCCAGTATGCTCGCGGCTAGCATCCAATCGACCATTCCGTCCGACCGAGCCAATTTGCTTGTGACTGTGGCCTGGGAGTGATCCTGAGGACTGGCTTCCAGAAGGCCGGACGTCCACTGCCCCAGGGTGGCAAGCAATAGTTCGCCTCCTACCTTGAATAGCTCTTGAGTGAGAGTTTCGGCGGTTTCTGTACCTGTTAACGCCATTCTTGCTTGGGCCAATAATGGCCCCGTGTCCATTCCCTCATCCAGTAACATCAAGGTTACGCCAGTCTCACATAATCCATCTAATATCGTAGCAACCACCGGTGAAGGACCCCGATACTTGGGAAGCAATGACGGATGAATGTTCAGGCACCCAAAGGGTGGCATTTCAAGTACTTTGGGCGGCAATAATTTGCCGTAAGCCGCAACAACGATAACGTCGGACTGCAAGGCGGACAACTCTTCCTGAATATCACTGGAACGAAGGGACGCCGGTTGAAAGACCGGCAGGTCCAAGCTAGTTGCTGCCACCTTTACCGGAGGGGATTCAATCTCTTGTCCTCGTCCCCTGGGCCGGTCTGGAGGCGTATAAACTGCGACCACTTCAACTGCGGGTCCTTCGCACAACGCTTCCAGCACCGGAACCGCAAAGTCTGGCGTTCCCATAAAAACTGCGCGCATTTTGCCTCCGACCGGCTAGGTTTGAGGAGATCGCTTTTTAGTTATTTGTCCAGGCCGCAATGCCACCTGGAGCAGGAATTATCCCACCGAATGAATTGGTGAGACAACTTCCTTTCAATGTTTCTCAGCGATTTCCAGCATTTAATTTCTTATGTTGCCAGGAAACATGAAGATTTAATTTTCATGCCCTCTATGGATAAGTTGACTTCCAGAACTGGACCCTGCGGGAGGACTACAGACTATTCGGAAGGCTCGGCATGAATCGATTGACGGCAAGAGCAAATTTGTCCTGCCAATTCTTCTCTACATGATGTGGCTATGGCATCCCTACGCCAAGTTTGGGCTACTTGGCAACGAATTAAATAGGTAGCGTCTGAACTTTTGGCCAAGTAGTGTCGTTTTTGATGTTGACAAGACTAATTTGATATGCTATCAATAGGTTAACCGCTTGTCGGGAATCTGAAAAAAGGAGGTGATGTGGTATGAAACATAGTTTAGTATGCGGGGGCGATGGTAGGCATCAGTCTGGACACGACGGGGTGAGCCTAACCTAAAGGTTTTAAATATCTCAGACCCGTTAGTCGGGCCCAGGCCAATGTCTACCATCGCCCCCGGGACTTTAGTGACTCTTGGGCGGTGCCAAATCCAGATGGGCTGGGCCCGATCCCTTCTCTTACCGCTTTGCGGCGGCCTTCTTCTTCTTTCCAAGCCGCAGGCTCAGAACTTATTCCTGTAAGTTTCCGTGGCGAAATCCCAACCTCCTTGAAGTGCGGATTTGCTACATCGAGTTGCGATGTATTCGCAATTGACATTTAAATACCCTGCTCTTAGAATTACGTGACGAAATTATGGCAGGCCCATGAGCCGACATTTTTGGAGTATTTATGTTACGTATTCGGTTAAGGAGAGTGGGCAAAAAAGGCAAGCCTTCCTATCGGATTGTAGTCGCGGACTCGGCCGCCCCCAGGGATGGCGCCTACGTTGAATGGATAGGGCAATACGACCCTTTGGTGGATCCACCAGCGGTTGTGCTCAAGGAAGATCGGGCCATTGAGTGGCTGAGCAAGGGAGCGCAGCCGTCGGAGGCGGTAAAACGAATCTTCGACCGGGACGGCATCTACGAGAAGATGAACGCACCTGTGGAAGAGTTGGTAGTGGCTGAAGAGCAAATTGAATGAAAGAATTGGTTGAATACATTGCCCGATCCCTGGCCACCAACCCAGATGCGGTTAAGGTCACAGAGTCTGTCGAAGATGGCCAGGTAATCCTCAGGCTGGAAGTAGCCCCCGAGGATAAGGGTAAGGTAATCGGCAGACAGGGAAGAGTAGCCCAGGCAATTCGCGTATTGGTGCGAGTTGCCGCGATTAAAGAGGGGACCCGGGCGCTGCTCGAAATAGTCTAGCTATATATTCCCCAACCCTGACTTATCCGGTTCGACACACTCTTCCGGAAGAGGCGTTGTTCTTTTCCCTACAAGTTTCTTATTTTGAATGACCATCTGCTGCCCAAGACAGACGTTTCTGCCCCTCAAGCCATTGTTGGTGTAATCCTTGGCGCCCATGGGGTGCACGGTGAAGTTCGCGTGCGCGTTTGGAGCGAAGTTCCAGGCCGTTTCGACCCGGGCCAAACTCTTTTTATTCAAGAACAGAAACACCAGATCCTGTCGTGCGGGCAAGGCCGTAAGGGGCTCACGATACTCAAGCTTGAAGGCATTGAAACTGAGAAAGCGGCTCAGGCCTTAACCGGGCAGGAGTTAAGCGCTCTGGCAGACGGAACCTCGGCTTTGTCTGAGGACGAGTATTTTCACTATCAACTGCTCGACATGCGGGTTTTTACAGAGGATGGAGAGGATTTGGGCCTCATTAGGGAAATTATTGCCACCGGCAGTAATGACGTGTATGTGGTTGCGGGGCCCAGTGGCGAAATCCTGCTGCCCGCATTGGCCCAGGTAGTCCGCCAGGTAAATATTCCTGACGGGATAATGACTGTCCGACTGATGGAAGGACTTCGCTGACCCAAGACCAACACCCTCCGACTGTGCGTACAGAAGGCCCAGTTGCTTACTGGCCGGTTTCTGTTTCTTAAGCGCCGCCAACACTTGGCAATTCCTCCTAACCTCATAACGGTCAGCATGTATTATTGACCGCCTCCACTCCTTCGTAAGCACCTGTCGGTTCCCGCTTCAGACGGTTCCGTCCGTGCGTCGCTAAAATGTCTCACTGTTCACAAACTTGGGAATTCCTGCCTTACGGCTTTCAGCCCCAGGGCAACCAGGTAGGCCTCCTGCTTCGTACGTCTGAATACACCACTCAATTCCACGCCTCGATTGCCGTCTCTTGTTTTGACCGGGCAATGTGCCAATGCTACAATCGTGAGAGAATCCTCAATATTTCGAACCG
Source organism: Dehalococcoidia bacterium (assembly GCA_965215975.1). GTDB lineage: Bacteria > Chloroflexota > Dehalococcoidia > Lucifugimonadales > UBA3495 > Bin22. The sequence continues at coordinate 3,901,774 of OZ244136.1, forward strand.
GGATAATAGTCGGCAAAATCAGGTTTCCAAACAATATTCGCGTCGTACCTGGTCAGAAGGAGGCAAGCAGTATGTCAGGACACTCGAAATGGTCAACGATCAAGCGAGCTAAAGGGGCCGCCGACGCCAAACGAGGCGCCCTTTTCACTAAGCTGGCCAAGGATATTACTCTGGCAGCCGCCCAGGGTGGTGGCGGCGACCCGGATATGAACTTCCGTTTGCGCTTGGCAATTGACAAAGCGAAGTCCAGCAACATGCCAATGGAAAGCATAAGTCGGGCTGTCAAGCGAGGATCCGGTGGTTCGGGCGAAGGAGACGTTAGCCTGGCCGAAATCACCTACGAGGGCTATGGTCCCGGCGGCGGCGCCATCCTCCTGCAGGCCGTTACCGACAACCGAAACCGGACCGCCGCTGAGGTGCGGTCAGCTTTCAACAAGGGCGGCGGGAACCTCGGTGAGTCGGGCTGCGTGGCGTGGCATTTCGAGACCAAGGGCGTTATCACCATCGAAATGGATGACGAAGATAAGGCCGAGGAGTTGGGACTGGTGGCGATTGATGCCGGCGCCGAGGACGTGAAGATTGAAGACGGCATTGTCGAAATCCACACCCCCCCTGACGGGCTGCAAGACACTCAAAAGGCCTTGGAGGATGAAGGAGTCACCTTCACTTCTTCGGACATCTCCCTGGTTCCCAAGGCCACGGTGGCCCTGGACGCCAAAGCGGCGGAGCAAACCCTACGGCTGCTGGACCTTCTCGAAGATCTGGCTGACATTCAGAAGGCCTACACCAATGCCGACTTTCCGCCCGAAGTCCTTGAGCAGTATGGAGCAGCCTCTTAGCTTAATTGTATGTGTCCCTCGGGCGGGAGGCCGAGCCCTGGATGTCTGGGGCCGGAACTCCGCTCTCTTTTTTCTTGGCAACATCCAAGGTCGCTAGTCCAAGGTCGCTAGTCCAAGGTCGGTAGAATGCGAGTTCTGGCAATAGACCCGGGAACCATCAGGATGGGCTATGGAGTCCTCTCCGGGGAATTGAGCCCGGTTGCTGAGGACTACGGTGTAGTTGAGCTTTCGAGGTACATGATTATCGAAGAGCGGCTCTACCAGCTATTCACCCACGTCGGGAACATGATCAGCGTCTTCCAACCCGATGCGGTGGCAGTCGAGAAGCCATTCATCGGCCGGGGCGACCGCCAGTTCATTGGCCCGGCCCTTGCCGTCGGACAGGCTCAAGCCGTGGTCCTCATTGGCGCAGCCAGCGCGGGCATTCCCGTTTACCGCTACAGTCCCGCCGAGGTCAAGCGGGCCGTTGCTGACTATGGGGCAGCAACCAAGGACCAGATGCAGCGGGCCCTGGCCGCCACGCTGCGGCTGGACTCCCTGCCGGATTCGGACGCCGCCGACGCCTTGTCCGTGGGACTGTGTCACCTCATCAGGTCCGGCGAGCGTGATGCGCTGTCCCGCGAAATCACCCCCGGGTCGGAGCGCTAGCCCGTGATTGTCGGTGTTACCGGCCAACTGTCGGCCACGGGAGACGACTGGGTTCACCTGACTGTCGGCGGGGTTACCCTCCTAATCTACGTACCAGTTTCAGAGCTATTGACCCTGGGGTCCGTGGGCACCCAGGTCCATCTGTTTACTCACCTGAGGATTCGCGACGAACATCCCAACCTGTACGGATTTACCAGCCAGGCCGCCCTTGACCTGTTCCTGGTCACCCAGGGAGTTTCGGGCGTGGGGCCCAGGCTAGGACTGGCGTTACTATCCGGCTTGGGCGCCGCGGGATTGCAGCAGGCCATTGCGGCAGGAGACACAGCCAGGCTGAGCGGGGTTTCCGGAGTGGGGCGCCGCATGGCCGACCGGATAATTCTGGAGCTCAAGGGCAAAGTAGACAGCGACATCATCGACGACCCAGGAGCGCTTGTCGGAGGGGACGGCGAACTGATTGACGCGCTGACCGCGCTGGGCTATACGACGACAGAAATTCGCCGTGTGCTGGTAAATCTGGACCGCTCTCCAGACCTGACCTTCGATGACTACTTGCGGCAGGCGCTACAGCAGATTGGCGGGTGGTGACTCGAATTCGCACACCCAAGGACAGCTCGTCCCGAAGACCAGCTTCTTAACATGGTGATGTTATCCTTCTCCGATAACTGGTTCCTAGGAAACTCAAGCCACCGGCAATTGCGCCCTAGAGATCGGCTACGATTGCTGACGATAAACCACCGAAAGTGGACTTAAAATGCTGGGATAGAGGGCAATAGTATGCCTGATTTTCAACTGGCTTCCGACTTTAGAATGACCGGCGACCAGCCGCGCGCAGTGGAACGGCTGGTGGAAGGGGTCAATGAGGGTATGGTCCACCAGACCCTTCTCGGCGTGACTGGAAGCGGCAAGACCTTCACCATGGCCAATATCATCCAGGAAGTCCAACGGCCCACCCTGGTCATGGCCCACAACAAGACCCTGGCTGCCCAGTTAGCCACCGAGTTCAAGGAGTTCTTTCCCAACAACGCCGTTGAGTACTTCGTGTCCTACTACGACTACTACCAGCCCGAGGCCTACGTTCCCCGCAGCGATACTTACGTGGAGAAGGACGCCAGCGTCAACGAGGAACTGGACAAACTACGGCTCTCCGCCACTACTTCCCTGTTAACCCGGCGGGATGTACTGATCGTTGCTTCCGTTTCCTGCATCTATGGCCTGGGCGACCCACAAGACTATTTCAACCTGGTGGCGCAGATCAGAGTCGGAGAGATTCGCGAACGAACAAGGCTGCTGCGCCAGCTCGTCGAAATGCAGTACGAGCGCAACGATATGGAACTGTCTCGTGGCAAGTTCAGGGTTCGTGGCGACACCCTGGAACTGGTTCCGGCCTACGAGGAAGTGGCCATAAGCATCCAGTTCTTTGGCGACGAGGTGGAGCGGATCGTCACTCTGGACCCTCTGACGGGGGAGGTTCTGGGTCAACAGCAAGAGACCGCCATTTACCCGGCCAAGCACTTCGTCACCAGCAAGGAGAAGCTGGCTCTGGCTTGCACCGATATCCGTGAGGAATTGGCAGAGCGACTGGCGGAACTGAAGCGGCAGGGCAAACTCCTGGAGGCCGCTCGCCTGGAAAGCCGGACCCACTACGACTTGGAGATGCTGCAGGAAACTGGGTTTTGTGCCGGGGTTGAGAATTATGCTCGCCACCTGTCCCGAAGGGGGCCGGGCACTCCTCCGCACACCCTGCTGGACTACTTCCCTGAGGATTACCTCTTAATGGTGGACGAGTCGCACATGACCCTGCCCCAAGTCCGGGGCATGTACCACGGCGACCTTTCCCGCAAGCAGACATTGGTCGACTTCGGGTTCCGCCTGCCTTCGGCCCTGGACAACCGCCCCCTGAACTTCGGCGAGTTTGAACGGCACATCAACCAGGTGGTATTCGTTTCGGCCACGCCCGGCCCCTACGAAATGGAGCACGCCGCCACCGTGGTCGAGCAGGTGATTCGCCCTACGGGTCTGCTGGATCCCACCATCGAGGTCAAACCTTCGGCGGGGCAGATTGACGACTTGATGCAACAAATCAAGATAAGGGTAGAACAACGGCAGCGCTGCCTGGTCACAACACTTACGAAGCGCATGGCCGAGGAACTTGCCGACTTCCTGTCTGAGATGGGCATCCGTAACCATTATCTCCACTCCGACATTCACACGCTGGAGCGGATAGAAATACTGCGCGACCTGAGGCTGGGGGTTTACGACGTTGTGGTGGGGATCAACCTGCTGCGGGAAGGACTGGACTTGCCGGAGGTTAGCCTGGTGGCCATTCTGGACGCCGACAAGGAAGGTTACCTGAGATCTACCACGTCACTGATCCAGACAATTGGTCGCGCCGCCCGCCATTCCGAAGGGCACGTCATCATGTATGCCGATCGGGTTACTGACTCGATGAAATTCGCCATTGACGAGACGTACCGGCGCCGGGGAATTCAGGACGTTCATAACCGTGAAAACGGAATTGAACCGCAAAGCATTCAGAAAGCGGTGCACGACATCACCGAAAGCATCAAGGCAGTCGGCGAGAAACGGGCCAGCTACCGGGTAGTGCGGCAGGAAATGTCCAGGGAGGACATGTTCCGGGTAATCAAGGACCTCGAAGTCCAGATGAAGGACGCCGCGCGAAACCTGGAGTTCGAGAAGGCAGCGCAGGTCAGGGACGAAATTTACGAGCTGCGGCGAATACTGGCGGTGGAAGAAAAAACTCTGGCGGGCTAAGAATGATCTGCTATTTATGTCATAGTGTCTTACACTAGACAGAGGATTCTGGGTCATTCCAAGGGCGGGGTTTGAAGGATGAAATCGGCTTACACTGCGTTAATTCAAAAAAGTGACTCCTGGTGGATTGGATGGGTCGAGGAGATCCCAGGAGTTAACTCCCAGGGACGGACATGCGAAGAGTTACTGGACAATCTGCGTTCGGCTTTGAAAGAGGCCTCGAAGTTGAACCACGAAGAAGCGCTTGCCTCAGCTACGGGTTCCTACGAAGAAGTGAGCATTGAGGTGTGAGACGGAGACAGCTTATTTCTCACCTACCCTCTCAGGGTTGTGTATTGATACTTGAGGGGCGAAGGCACTCCTGGTGGAGCAATCCTGCTAACGGTAGACGAATTGCGGTACCAAGTCACACGGAAGTCAATGATTTGTTGGCCAGAAAGATATGCCGGGACTTGGGTGTCCTTCAACCTCGATAAATTGTATTTTGAAGCCGAACCCTGGACAGCGGGGCACGGTGATCACTGTCTCGATTTAGCTCTGCTGCAGAGTCATGGCGAGGGCATACAAAGCATGGGCATAAGCTGGTCAGGAACCGAACTCCAGTTCCCTACATCTGCGCCAGGTTTGTCACCATGTTGTAGACAAACCAGCCGTTGCCGGTGATGAACATCTGGGGTCGGGCAGTCTGAGCCTCTCTCATAATCCCGAAACCGTCACTGAATGGGTCAAAGGCCACAATTCTGTTGTAGGCTACGCGAAATCGCTTGGACGATCCTGCGAAGTAAATGTGCTTGTTGGTCAGCCCCATCAGGCCCACATCCATTTTCTCGGTCACGGTTGTTTCAACGGTACGGCTCCTGAAGCCACCGGTGTGGTAATAGACCCCCCGCATGACTCGTATGCTGGCTCCTTGCGCTCCCCCCACTCTTTCCCTTTGTACCCGTTCTTCCAAATACGAGACGTCTTCGAACACCCATACCAGCTTCTCTGATTTTTGCAGGTTGAAGGGAATCTGTCCGACAACCTGCTGCCGGTCGGGAAGGTTTCCCTCAACCACCTCTCGAATAACTGAACCCTGAATCACGGAAGTGCGAGCTCCGTTCCGATCAAGCTCCTCCTGAGGCAAGTGAAATCTTTCTGCATAATCCGCCAGGTTGGTTTCTTCTTCCCGTGAAATCAAATGGTCGCCCAACGCGGTTTGCACCGCTTGCTCCCAGCCCTCCAAAAGGGCGTCCCTGATCTTCTCGGACGGGACGAAGCTCGATGTGGCCAGATCTCCCAGCTCAGTTACCAGGTTTTCCCGATTCCGGCCCGAGAGAGCCGATTCGCTGGACAGGGAAAGCATTTGTTGCCAGCCGTCGCGATTGGCGTCCTCGCATTCACGGTGGGAGTTCCTCAGGAACCCAGCATCGTCTCCGCAGTGCCTACAGTATCCCATTCTTGTCCCCTTTAAGGCTGAGCAAGTCGCATTCCTGCACTTCTGCTATCGGCGCGATTTCCCTGATATTCCCGTCGCACCACATTAGGCTATTGCCCGGTCCACCAATTCATGAAGCAGGCCCAGCAGTTCGCCATTCTCTTCTAAAGTGAAGTTGTCAACGTAATAGCGGTTAATTCCGGACCCACCGTCCACGGCGCCGTCATTCACCATTTGGGTGATAAGGCGCGTGTCCTCCTCCACTGAAGGCAGCAAATTGCGTCCCACAAGGCGGGACAGGGCGGCAACCAGTCCATAGCCACCCCAGTTGGAGACGCTGGCGAGGACCAGCCGGTCAACCTCGGTTATGGCCGGCTCGTCGGGCAGGCGGTCAACGGGCGGAATGTGTTCCGCAACATTGCCCATGCCTATCTCGTTGCCGCCGTCGCCAATGCCCACCGAAGGTATGCCGAACTCAAAAAGGTAGTCCAGCCGGGCGGTATATTCGGTAATATCGCGGGAAAGCATATTGAGATAGACATCGCCGGCGTTGCGACCGCACCTCTCGATGGTGACGAGCAGGTCAGTATGCAGGTCGTCTATTAGTTGCTTCGCCGCTTGCCGGCTTGCCTCATCGCCGGCTATTGGAAAGTCGACCACCGCAGCCCGATCTCCCAGCCACTCACTCATCATGGGAGCGCTGTGGTAGTCGGTGATATAAGTTACTTCTCGCCCAAGTTCTTGCAGAGCGTTGCCGATGGCAATAGCGCCGGGCGGTCCGTCGGTCTCGTGCTGGCCCGCGGTCAGGATGTAGAACCCGGTGATTATCGCGACCCGGCCCGGGTGGTCCAGCAGGTATTGGGCTGCCTGTTCGCAGAAATCAACCGGAACGAAGGGACGCAGTTCGGACACACCCCTTTTGTCCTCGGAGAGAATAATGTCTTCGATAGTTTCACCGGCGAAATTCATTGCCATTTCCTCAACCTACAGTCAGGCCCAGTACGGGGCCGCGTCTACAGCGACAGCGTGAGGCTATAAGACGGCATAATCGGCGTCGCGCTGCGCCGTCACGAACATGTGGCCTGGCGCGTGGGTGATCATCAAGGGTGGCTTGCAGTTCAAGGCCACTGCCTGGGGCGTGACACCGCAGGCCCAGAATACCGGCTCCTCTCCCGGGCGGATCTCAACGCCATCGCCAAAATCGGGACGATCTATATTTTCGATGCCAATGACCGACGGGTCGCCTATGTGTACCGGCGCCCCGTGGGTGGCTGGGAAACGGGAAGTTACCTGTACCGCCCGGACTATCTTGTCATGCCGCACCGGTCTCATGCTGACCACCATGGGGCCGGAGAACACGCCGGCCGAATTGGTAGCTATGTTGGTAACGTACATCGGCACGTTACAGTTCATTTCCTGATGTCTCAGGGAGATTCCGGCCTCGGACAACGCAGACTCGAAAGAAAAGCTGCAGCCCAGCAGAAAAGAGACGAGGTCGTCTCGCCAGATTTCCTTCAACGAGTCCACTTCGCCGGTAAGTTCGCCGTTCTCGTAAACCCGATAGTAGGGAATGTCGGTCCTGATATCGGCGCCAGGTGCGGTTAGCCTGGGCTCAACCTCCCCGGCCTCGATAACCTCCAATATTGGGCAGGGGCGAGGATTGCGCTGGCAAAACAGCAGGAAGTCAAAGGCAAGCGCCATGGGCAATATGGCAAGGTTGGCCTGCACGTAGCCGGGGGCAACCCCGGAGGTTACACCCCTCCAATCGCCGGTGCGGATCTTCTTCCAAGCCTCCTGTGGGGTTTGAGGGAGAGTCTGGATGGCCATTGGCGCCTCCAATAAAGTGCGGTTGAAGGATTTTCGGATTATCGATCCAGATCCGGACAACAGCGTGAATAGTCCCCATAGTAGTATCCGGTTTCCAACATAGTCAATTCGCGGAATGTCATTGTTCTTGGCCGAAACCGTAGGTGAGCGACAGTTACTGGGACGATTGCCCAGGAAACGCTCCCGAAATAGGAGCTCTAACGGTTTGGTGTGTCAAACTAAATCGAATATACTTACCGCATCGGAATACTACCCATTCAACACAGGTCCTGTTCGTGTACACCATATTTCTCCTCGCAACCCACGGTAACGGCTTGCATGGCCTGCTGGAGACAGTAAGCCGGTCGGGCTTGTCATGCCTGTTTGGGTCAGAACTTTCTCAGGTCGCAGACGCTGCGAGCTCGGACCAAACTGACATGGACGCCGTGATGCTGGACGTAGAATCTTTCCGGCCCGCCGAGTGTCAGGACCTTGTAACAGGCTGCCGTGAGCTAAAGGTTCCCGTGCTGGCGGTGATTCCGGCGGATTCGCTGGAGGAATACGACCCAGCGATGAACCCGGACGAGTTCATCCTGACCCCCATGCAGAAGGAAGAGCTGCTGGCCAGAATTAAACAGGCTATCTACCGTGTAAGCGGCCCAAGCGGCGGGCAGTTGCTCAAGGTGGGCGACCTCTCAATAGACCTGGAACGATACGACGTAATGATGGCAGGGCGCAGGGTTTCGCTGACCTACAAGGAATTCCAACTGCTGGTCATGCTGGCGTCAAACCCAGGCAGAGTGTATAGTCGTGACGTGCTGCTAAGCCAGGTCTGGGGCTACGACTACCTGGGCGGAACTCGGACAGTGGACGTCCACGTCAGGAGATTGCGTTCCAAGATAGAGGACCCGGACCATTCCTTCATCGAAACAATATGGAACGTGGGATACCGATTCAAATCCACCGTTTGATTCAAGCTCCCGCCATTAGGTGAACTCGGCGCTAACCCGCTCCATAAACCGCGCGACCTGCGCCGCTAAGGTCGCATGTTCCTCCAAAGCCAGCTCCGGATCCTTCTCAATGATCGATGTAGCCTCGTGCCGCGCCATGTCCAGCAGGTCCCTGTCAGATAGTTGGGCCATCCGCAGGCTGGGCAGGCCGCTCTGGCGGGTGCCGAAGAAATCTCCGGGGCCCCGCATTTCAAGGTCGACTTCTGCCAACTGAAAGCCATCCCGGGTACGTTCCAGTGCCGACAAACGCTCCTGGGCCAGTTGCGACGGATTTTCCGACATGAGGATGCAGTAGCTCTTGTGCTCACCCCGGCCCACTCGCCCACGGAACTGGTGCAACTGGGAGAGGCCGAACCGGTCGGCGCCTTCGATGAGCATCACCGTCGCATTGGGCACATCAATACCCACCTCGACCACCGCCGTCGTTACCAGGATGTCCGTTTCACCGTCTCGAAAACGCCGCATCACCTTGTCTTTCTCCACTGAGGCCATGCGGCCGTGGAGAAGGCCCAGTTTCAGTTCGGGGAACACCTCCCTGGACAGCCTTTGGTGCTCGTCAGTCGCTGCCTTGGCTTCGATAACCTCCGATTCTTCTATCAGCGGGCAGACGATGAATGCCTGTCGACCTGCCTGGATTTCACGGCTGATGAAGCCATAGGCAGCCTCTCTCCGGTCCGGCTCCACGTATCGTGTCAGGATTTCCTGGCGCCCCGGAGGAAGTTCGTCAATCGTGGAAATGTCGAGGTCGCCGTAGAAGGTCAACTGCAGGGTCCGGGGAATTGGCGTCGCCGACATGACGAGGGTGTGCGGGTTTTCGTCGCTCTTCTGGCGCAGCGCCGACCGCTGCATAACGCCGAACCGGTGCTGCTCATCCATTACCGCCAGGGCCAGGCGGGGTATCTCCACCCCCTCTTGGATCAGGGCATGAGTACCGATAAGCAGGTCAAGGGTTCCCTCGGAGGCCATGCCCGTCAGCCGCCTACGCGGTCTGGCTCGAGTGCTCCCCGTTAGCAGTCCTACCGTTAATGGCCTGCCCAAGGACTCCAGGTAGACGGTTAGCAAATTTTCGGACTGGGTGGTGTCCGCCATGCCTCCCAGCAGCCTAGCCACCGTCTGAAAGTGCTGTTCAGCCAAGACTTCCGTCGGCACCATGATGGATCCCTGGTACCCACGGGCTATGGCTGCCAGCAGGGCGATAAGCACCACCACCGTCTTGCCGCTGCCCACTTCCCCTTGCAGCAAACGGTTCATGGGGGGAGTGCCCTGACACAGGTCGGCCAGAATTTCGTCAATGCTGCGGCGTTGGGCCCCGGTAAGCTCAAATGGCAGGTTGGATATCAGCCCTTCGACCAACTCCGAGTCTCCCGCAATGGTGACGCCCCCCATCAGCTGGTTTTTCTTTTGCCGGCGGGAAAGCACCGACAGTTGGAGAGTCAACAATTCGTCGAAGGCCAGGCGACGGCGTGCCTGATCCCGGTTGGCCTGGCCGTCAGGAAAATGGGCCTGTTTTATTGCTTCCCTTGATGGAATAAGACTCCGACGCTTCCGCACTGATTCAGGGAGTGATTCCGAGACCAGTGGCAACCCCATCTGAAGCGTTTGCCAGGTCAGGTTGCGAAGAGTCCGACCGGTTAACCCCTGGGTTAATGGGTAGACCGGTAATAGACGACCGGTGTGAATCGACGACTGGCTGCCTCGTAGCACTTCATACTCGGGTGATTCGAACACTAATCGGCCGTTGAAGTCTCCAACCTTGCCGCTTATCGCGACCCTGGTACCTGCAGGAAGGGTCCGAGCAAGGTATCCTTGTCCAAACCAGCTAACCTTCACACTGCCCGTCTCGTCGGCCAACTGGGCTTCCGTTATCCTGAGCTGGCGGTTTCGCCCCCTTCGTTCTTCACGAATCTCCAGGATGTTCCCCTCTACAGTCCTTTCCTGACCGTATTGCAATTCCGCAACCTTGACGACAGCGGAGTAGTCCAGATGACGGCGAGGGAAGAAGTAGAGAAGATCCCTGAGAGTGGTAACTTCGAGCCTTCCCAATTGAACTGCCCGCTTGGAATCGACCCGTTGCAGAGCGGTAACCGGCGATTCAAGGTTGAGGGGCCCAGGTTCTGATTCAGGAGTGCTGCGCTGGCGAGAAGGTTTCCTGGGGCGGGTAGCATTGGCCTTGCCAGTTTTCTCGGTCTGGGAGTCCCTGCTCTGGGTCGAGGCTGTAGCGTCGTTGCCTTCCAGCATCGCAAGCCATTGCCTTGCCCACTCCTCCCTTTCCTCGGAGTTCATGGAGGCATAACCCGGCCGGATAAGAAGGCGGTTGGATGGCAACTTGCTAACGAACGAGGCTAAAGAGGAGGACCAAAGGCGAACGAATCCATCCATTCCCCCGATGACAGCCTTGTCGTTGTACCCGTTAGCCCGCTCCAGTTCGAGAATGTTCCGGAACGGCTGCATCCAGGCTTCTGATTGCTGGCGAGAGGAAGTCATCAGCGTTTCAACCGACGGACCGCCAAGATTTTAGCTCGTGCTGGCCCATGAGGAAGATGGTGTCGGCAGGAACGCCGCTATTCAGCAACCGTTAGCGCCACGCCGACGGCCCGCGGGCCAACGTAGGTGCCCAGGGCGGGGCCGAACCGGGCGGTCACGATTTCCTCTTCGGGCAGCAAGTCGCTCAGGCTGCTGCGAATCTCGGTTGCCCATTCCTGCTCCGTACTGTAGATCACGCCCAAGCGGACGGGCTGGCCCTTTTCGCGGGTCAATTCGATCAAGCGACGCATGGCTCGCTGATGGTTACGGGGCCGTTCCAGGGGGTGCACCTCGCCGTCAACCAGGGTCAGGATGGGCTTCACGCTCAACAGGGAACCCACGAAGGCCTGCGCCTTCCCTACGCGGCCACCTTTCTGCAGGTATTCCAAGGTATCCAATGCAAAAACGGCGGTAGTCCGGGACAAATCACGCCGCACCTCGTCGGCGACTTCCCGGTGGGAGCTTGACTGCCGGGCAGCGTCAACTGCGCCCAACACTTTCAGCGTAACCGCTATTGAAGCGCTGTGGGAATCGACGACTTCGATGGGGACGGAGTCTCCCAAACTTGCCTTTGCCTGCTCCGCCGAGTTGACGGTGCCGCTCAGCTTGCTGGAAACATGGATGGAGACAATCTCGTCTCCCTGTTCCAATATCTCCTGGTAAGCAGCCTGGAAGGTGCCGACGGAAGGCTGGGAGGTAGTGGGCAGGCGGGGGCCGGCAACGAGGCGCTGGTAAAATTCGTCAGCGGTCAGGTCAATGCCATCCCGATAATTGACATCGTCAATCACCACGTTGGCGGGCACTACGGTTACGCCCAGTTGCTCAGCCAGAGCGGGCGGCAGATCTGAAGTGCTGTCAGTTACTATTCGTATTGCCATTGAGCTACTCCACGGAAGCAAAGTAGGGATAATGGGGCTGCCCACCGAATACCAAGTCAACCTGGATTCCCGGGGTCTGCTCTTCAATTTTTTCGGCCACCGCCTGGGTGGTCTCCTCGTCGGTGTCGGCGCCCCAATACACCGTCACAATATGGTCGTCTGAAAGGCCCACTCCGGCCAACGTCGACAACAGGGCAGACTCTGCCGAAGCCTCCAGAACCGACAGCTTGCCTTCAACCAGTCCCATGTAGTCCCCTTCGGACACCGGAGTACCTTCAACGGTGGTGTCGCGAATTGCCCTGGTTACTTCGATGGAAACCACGGCAGCAACAGCATCGTTCATGGCCTGAAGGTTCTGCTCCGCCGTGACCTGGGGATTGAAAGCCAGAGCGGCGGCAATGCCCTGGGATACAGTGGAGGTTGGGATTACGTGGAGGTTCTGAGTTTCGTTCTCCCGCTCTGTTGCCTGGACAGCAGTAATTGCGACATTCTTATTGTTGGGCAGGAGAATGACGTCCTCTCCCCCAGAAGATTCCGCAGCGTTAATCAACTGGGCAACGCTGGGATTCATGGTCTGTCCGCCGCTGACCACTGAAGCGTTGGCAGTTTCGCGGAAAAGCTGCGCCAAGCCTTCTCCAGGGGCCACGGCTACCAGAGCAACGCCGGACTTCGGAGCATTCCTTCCCTGGTGCCCCGAAGCCCAGTCCTGGTTCTGGAGGCTCATGTTGTCAATCTTTATCTGGTCCAGTTCACCGAGGGATACACCGTAGGTAAGTGCAACACCCGGGTTTTCCACATGGACGTGCACCTTGATGAACCGGTCGTCTCCAATAATGACCAGGGACTCGGCGGTCTTTGCCAAGTCTGCCCGTACCTGCTCTATGTCCAGGCTTTCGCCCTGGATCATAAACTGGGTGCAGTAACCCCATTCGGACTCGACTGAGGAGTCCAGAAAGTCGCTCTCGACTGAAACGGACGAAAGCTGGGAAGGATCGATCTGGCCTGCGGAGGTCGCCAGTCCCAGGTCGGCATCTTCAACATCTTGGCCGGTCAGGTGCAGGTAGGCGCCACCCAGTATTACGACAATACCCATACCCCCCGCATCGACAACCCCGGCTTCAGCCAGCTTGGGCAGCAAGGAGGGAGTGGAGTCCAGGGCTTCTCGGGATGCTTTGTATCCTGTCTCCCAAAACTCCAAAACGTCCCCGCCGCCACCTTCCGCCTCCAAGCTCGATTCCAGAGCCTCGGCCACACAGCGAATGACCGTCAGCATGGTGCCTTCGACGGGATTGCCAACGGACTTATAGGCAGCCTCGGTAGCCGAGCGGAAAGCCTGGGCCAGTTCGCCGCTGCCGCATACTTCCTTGCCTTCCAGGCCCTGCGCTATGCCCTTGAAGAACTGGGACAGGATGACGCCGCTGTTTCCCCGCGCTTCCCAGAAGGTGCCGTCAGCTATTTGGGCAGCAACTTCACCGACAGTGGCCCCTTCAGAAACGGTAAGCTTGTCGACGCCGGCCCTCATAGTGAGCATCATATTGGTGCCGGTGTCCCCGTCGGGCACTGGATAAACGTTCAACGCATTAAGAGGGTCCCGGTACCGCTGCAACCAATTGAAACCGGCGGTGAGAGCCCCAGCCAACTCACTTCCACTTAGCACCTGCATGTTCGGCCGCCATTTACAAGTTTCGCATCATTAGTGATTCATTATATCGGCACACGGACTAATTTCAACTTGGAAAGGGTGCGACAGTACCGAGTTTTACGAGGTATGCCTGAAGCCTACATGAAACTAATGCACTCGCTGAAGTGTTGCTGGGTGACTGGTGAGGAGTCCCGAGCATTTCAAATTACATTATTCGCTTTCGTGACAGTGTGGAAGATCTCCCATGTCCTCCGGATTCCGTTTCTTGACGGTGTCCCGGCCCTGGCCTAGAATGAGCCAAGAGCCCTAATTTCACCCCATCTTAACGGTTGCCGCCAAAGCTGGCCCCGCTTCGAGTTGGCGCATCCCGGGTATAGGTATTGACGGATTCCGACGGCAATCCGAAACGTTATTCGGCCTCCTCCGATCGAATCATCTCCGGCGACTCCCAGCCGGACGACGCAAATACGGACGTTTCACTGCGCCCCCGGAGGCTGGGAGAATTCGTAGGTCAGGCCTCGGCAAAAGACAACCTCGGCATCGGCATCCAGGCCGCCAAGATTATGGGAAAGCCTTTAGACCATATCATCCTCTACGGCCCCCCCGGTCTGGGCAAAACCACCCTGGCCCACATTATCGCCAACGAGATGGAGGTTAACATCAAGGTAACCTCCGGTCCGGCTATTGAACGTGCCGGCGATATGGCGGCCATCCTGACATCTCTCCAGCCCCATGACATCCTTTTCATCGATGAGATTCACCGGTTGCACCGAGTCGTCGAAGAGGTGATGTATTCCGCGATGGAGGACTTCTTTCTTTCGTGGATGGTGGGCAAAGGGCTGGCGGCACGGAATATTAACCTTAGGATCAATCCCTTCACCCTTATCGGGGCCACTACCCGATTTTCCATGATCAGTGCGCCGCTGCGGGACCGGTTCGGTTCCGTATTCAGGCTGGATTACTACGAACAGGCGGACATGGAAGTGGTAGTGAAACGGTCGGCGGGAATCCTTGGAGTAACAACGGATACGGATGGCGTGTCCGAGGTGGCGGCAAGGTCCAGAGGTACGCCCCGAATCGCCAACCGTTTGCTGAAGCGGACTCGCGACTATGCGTTGGTGGTGGCCGACGACGAAATAACGGGCCAGGTGGCGCGCGAAGCACTGAACCGGCTGCGAGTAGACGGGCTGGGGCTGGATGAGACGGACCACCGCCTGCTGACCAACATCATAGACAAGTTCAGTGGCGGCCCCGTGGGGCTGGAAACCCTGGCTGCGTCGCTGAGCGAGGATTCTGACACGGTGATGGAAGTCTGGGAGCCTTACCTGATGCAATTGGGGTTCCTGGAGCGTACACCCCGGGGCAGAATCACCACAAGACGCGCTTACGAACACCTGGGCCGCGAACTGCCCGGGTCCCTGGAAGATACTGACCAGGGGCGATTCACGGGGTTTTAGCTTGCATCCAATCCGTTCCTCGTCAAACGTACGCCCTTAAATGCCGATAAGTAATATGGCTCCAAAACTAACTTTCGATACAAAGGAGAAACGATGATTTACGAATTGCGAATCTACGATACCCTTCCCGGCCGTCTTCCGGCCCTCAACGAGCGCTTCGCCAACCACACCGTGGGGTTCTTCAAAAAGCACAACATCAACGTGGTTGGATTCTGGACCGAGGACATCGGAACCAGCAACCGGCTGGTCTATATGCTGGGCTACGACAGCCTGGCTGACCGCGAAGCGAAGTGGAGCGCCTTCCAGGCCGATCCCGGCTGGCACAAGGTAAGGGCGGAATCGGAAGTGGATGGACCAATTAATGCGCTGGTCCGCAACATGATTCTGCGGCCCACTGACTACTCCCCGATGCAGTAGTCGCTGGCGGCCAATTGCCATCCGCCAAGTGGTGAATCCGGCTGACAATGCTTCGCCACCCCTGGCCAGTGAATGAAGCGGTTGCTAGGGACACTGGCAACCGCTAGAATTAGCTTTCTATTTGAAGCCCACCTTCCTTCGGCGGTTCGCGATTGAATAACTTGGCAACGGGACTCACTTCTCAGGCAAGTGTCTTGCCAGACGCCCTGGACGGCGCCTACGCAGCAACGCTTGGCGCCAGCGAGTCGTTGGCTGCCAACCGGGGATTGTCTGACGAAGAGGCCTACCTGTTTGATGGTGGAACCTGCCCGCCTGTCGAGGAACTGTGCGCCCTGGCCTCCCAAATACGGGACAAGGGAAAGGGGAAAATCGTAACCTTCTCACCTAAAGTGTTCATACCCTTGACCCATTTGTGCCGGGACTTTTGCGGGTACTGCACTTTCCGGCACAGCCCTGACACGGCGCCCTCTCTTTACATGACTCCCGAAGAGGTTCTGGCAGTTGCCAAGGCCGGGGAACGACTGGGTTGCACCGAAGCCCTGTTCACCTTGGGAGAACGGCCAGAGCAGAGGTATCCAGAAGCTAGGCAGTGGCTTTCCGACCGAGGCTACGCCACTACGCTTGAATACCTCACCGAAATGTGCCGCTTGGTAATGGGAGATACGGGACTGATGCCCCACGCCAATCCGGGTACCATGAGCCGAAGGGAACTGGCGGCGCTGCAGCCCTACAACCCGTCCATGGGACTGATGCTCGAAAGCACCAGCCCGCGCCTCTACCAGGAGGGCGGACCCCACGAATTTGCTCCCAGCAAGCGGCCCAGGGTGCGCTTGCGGACCATGGAATTGGCCGGAGAATTGGGAATACCCTTCACCACTGGCCTCCTGATTGGGATTGGAGAGACTCGCCGGGAACGTATCGACGCTTTCCTGGAAATTCGGGCCCTGCACCGCACCTACGGCCACATTCAGGAAGTGATCGTGCAGAATTTCCGGGCCAAGCCGGCTACGCCCATGGAAGAGGCGGATGATGCCTCTGCTGATGAATTGCTCTGGACCGTAGCTGTGGGCCGAATTTTGCTGGGGCCCGACGTGAACCTGCAGGTGCCCCCGAATTTGAGCGCAAGTGACTATCCTGCATATCTCGACGCGGGAATCAACGATTGGGGCGGCGTATCTCCCCTGACCATCGACTTTGTTAATCCAGAAGCTCCCTGGCCGGCCTTGCCAGACTTGCAGCGGAACACCCGTGACAAGGGGTTTGAACTAAAGCCTCGCCTGCCGGTTTACCCCGAATACTTTATGGGTGCAATGCAATGGCTACCCGAACCTCTTCGAGCCAAGGCTACTTCCCTGGCCGACGAGGACGGTTACGTTAAAGGAGGAATGGAGCGGTATGCCGGAAGAAACTGATCGCAACACCGCCGAGACCACCGCAGCCAAAGGCCTGTACGGCCTGATTGGCCAGCTTGAACCGGCGGTGGCCCGCATCCTGGACAACGCCCTTGAAGGCGGGGACATCGGCGTTGAAGACGCCGTCGCTCTGTTTGACACCACGGGCGCCGAGTTTGCCGCCGTGGGAATGGTGGCCGACGAACTACGCCGTCGCACGGTAGGAGACCTCGTTACCTACGTGGTTAACCGCAACATCAACTTTACAAACGTGTGCATAAAACGTTGCGGGTTCTGCGCCTTCAGCCGGGATTTCCGGGAAGAAGAGGGTTACTTCCTGCCTATTAACGAGATTGTTCGCCGCGCCAAAGAGGCCTGGGACTACGGCGCCACCGAAGTTTGCGTCCAGGCGGGGCTCCCTCCCCAGATGGAGGGCGACCTTTACATCAGGCTGTGCGAGGCCATCAAGGAAGAACTGCCCGACATGCACGTCCACGGCTTTTCGCCGGAAGAAGTGCTGTACGGCTCGGTACGCTCCCGCTGCACCATCCGTGAGTACCTGGAAGGTTTGCGCGACGCCGGTGTGGGCAGCCTGCCCGGAACCTCGGCAGAAGTTCTCGACCAGGAATTGCGAGACCTGATTTCCCCGGGGCGCATCACCGTTGAGCAGTGGAAGGAGGTCATATCGACCGCCCACGAACTGGGAATCCCAACGACTTCCACGGTGATGTTCGGCCACGTCGAGACTAACGAACAAATTGCGCGCCACATTGCGCTGCTCCGGGACATGCAGAAGGAAACCGGAGGCTTTACCGAGTTCGTTCCCCTAAGCTTCGTAAACTCCGAAGCACCAATGTTCTTGAAGGGTCTGGTCGCGGACGTTCGTTCCGGGCCCACGGGTATGGATGTCATCAAGGTGCACGCCATTGCCCGCATCATGCTGAACAACTGGATTCCCAACATCCAGGCTTCGTGGGTCAAGGAAGGAAGCCGGATGTCCCAGCTACTGCTGACGACCGGTGTCAACGACTTGGGAGGCACCCTCATCAACGAAAGCATTTCCACCTCAGCCGGGGCCCAGCACGGGCAGTTGATGCGGCCTTCCGAATTTCGCCAGATAATCCGCGAGGCTGGGCGTGTCCCCGCCGAACGTTACACGACCTACGGACTGAAACGCATATATGACCAGGATGATGGACAGGTTGACCCACTGGACCTGGTGGGCGATGACGTCGAGGAAATCTTTGGTTCCTACCAACGGTTGGTCAAGCTGGACACGTACCGGTTCGAGCACCCTCGCCATGCCGCCAATTCGGGCGCTGACACGCACTAGTCTGATAGGCTAACCGTCCGAATGTCGAAGTTCCAGGGAAACGTACTTGCGCTGGCAGGAGGGGTCGGCGGCGCAAAGCTGGCGTTGGGTCTCTCCCGAATCCTGCCCCCGGACCAGCTAACCATCGTCGTCAACACGGGCGACGACGAGACCTTCCACGGATTGCACGTATCCCCCGATATGGACACGATGTTATATACTTTAGCCGGTATTTCCAATCCGGAAACCGGTTGGGGTATCGCAGGCGAGACCTTCCATGCCCTTGGTATGCTAACCGGATATGGTTCCGATACCTGGTTCAACTTGGGCGACCGGGACCTGGCCACTCACATCCGGCGAACCCAATTGCTGCGGGAAGGCGCATCCCTCTCGGAGGTTACCCAGGAACTCTGCCAACGCCTGGGGGTCGCGCATCCGATAGTACCAATGTCTGATTTGCCCGTACGGACCTTCCTGGACACCGACCTTGGCGAATTGGCAATGCAGGAATATTTTGTTCGGCACCGCAGCGAACCGGGGGTCAGCGGGGTAACCTACCGAGGAGCGGATGAAGCTAGTCCATCAGACGGGTTCGTCAATGCCCTGGAAAAGGCCGACCTGGTAGTCATGTGTCCCTCGAACCCCGTGCTAAGCACCGGACCCATCTTGGCCTTGCCGGGTGTAAGGGAAAGGCTAGCGACAAAGGAAGAAAGCCGGATACGAGTGGCAGTCAGTCCTATTATCGGCGGACAGGCGGTGCGTGGGCCGGCTGCCAAAATCATGACAGAATTAGGCTACGAAGCAACTTGCCTGGGGGTTGCAGGACTTTACCGGGACATCTGCGACGTGTTCCTGATCGATGAACAGGATGAAGGCTCAATTTCTTCCATCAGCGATCTTGGCATGGAACCGATGGTGGCTCCGATACTGATGGAAACGGAGGAGGACAAGGTGGCCCTGGCGAGACTCATCCTGAAACTGGGAGGAAGCTCTCAATATGATGGTGGATGAAAACAGCATCATTCCCATAATACCCATGAAACCCCTCGCCGACTGCAAGACCCGCTTGTCGCGCACATTGACCGCAGAGGAAAGAGGCGACCTGGTTATAGGAATGCTTCGCCGGGTTATCATGGCAATCAAAGGCGCCTCAGTCGACGTATTCTGGGTGGTAGGCGGAGACTGGCGTATCCGAAACCTGACCCGCAATTTCGACGGCCTCTGGATTGAAGACTTTGGTCGTAACCTGAACGACACGTTGGACAAGTCCTTTGACCGGGCCACCCAGCGGGGCTACGGATCCATGTACTTGCCCGGCGACCTGCCCTTTCTCAAGGCGGCAGATATCACCAACATGATCCGTTCCGCTGGTCAGGGTAGAAACATTGTACTCGCGCCGGCGAGGCGGGACAGCGGGACCAACAGCATCCTGATTCCCCCCAAGCTCGCCTTCAAGCCGGAATTGGGAAACCGAAGCTTTACCAAGCACCTCAGCCAGGCGGGAAAGCTGGGTATTTCCGTGGCAATTTGTTACAGCGAAGGACTGGGCTTTGACCTGGACATAACCGAAGACCTGGAGTTGTTCCAACAAAAAGAGCCGGGTTTTCTAGAACGCTTGACTCCCCGCAAGTCTTTGCTCACGACAGGCGAACTACCCGCTTTGCGAGATACAGGTGGCCTAACCAATTTGAGAGAACAAGATGACTTCCTCCGCAATCGATAACTCCCTTCCTGATATCTTCCAATCGCCTGGCTCGGCTCAACCGGAGGCTTACGTCGTATGAAACTGGGCTTTTTGTTGCCCACCCGTGGGTTGTTGCTGTCTGAAGATCGACCACAAAGCGCCGACCGCATAATAGATCTGGCCTGTCGAGCTGAAGAGGCCGGCCTCGATTCCGTTTGGGTAGGCGACAGCCTTACGGCAAAGCCTCGTCTTGAGCCCCTGACCACCCTCGCCGCAGTGGCTGCCCGGACCAGTCTTGTTCGACTGGGAACGTCGGTGCTCCTAATGGCCCTGCGTCATCCGGTACTCCTGGCGCAATCCCTGGGCACAGTCGACCTGATTTCCAAGGGCAGGCTGATGATTGCTGCCGGTGTAGGGGGGGCCTTCAACGAAGATCAGCAGGCGGAATGGAAGAACGCCGGGGTATCGGTCAGACGCCGGGCCAGCCGCATGGAGGAAATGGTCCAGATAATAAAAGGTCTGGGCAGGGGAGAAACCATAGATTTCAGTGGCAGGCACTTCGACCTCGAGTCCGTCACGGTCAAGCCCTGGCCCGTTCAGGAGGGTGGCGTTCCCATTTACCTGGCATGCCACTGGGGAGCGCAGGCACGGGATGCCCAGATAAAGCGCGCGGCAAGGCTCGCTGACGGCCTGATTTCCATTTCAGACACTCCTGAAGAACACGCCATGCTTATTGAGGCAGTAAAGGCCGAAGCTGCCGATCTGGGACGCGATCCCGATTCCCTGGACACGGTAATGTACATGACCGTCAACATGGATTCAGATCTTGCCAGAGCGGAAGCAGAGGCCAAGCGGTACCTGCTGGGGTATTACGGCGCCGAAATCTGGGGCGACCGTTGGGGACCCTTCGGCGGACCCGAGCGGGTCAAGGAACGGATAGCTGAATATATGGAAGCCGGGGCGGGGACGGTTGTGGTGCGGTTCGCTTCATTCGAACCGGAACAGCAGATGAGCACGTTCCTGGAAAGGGTGGCGCCCGAGTTCATATAGATCTTTTGCGTTCGCACTACTTTCCTGGAAAGGGAACTGTGATCACAGCATTGCCAACGGAGGAAGTTCTTTGTATCCCATAGACCTGAGCGGAAAAAAGGGCATAGTCTTCGGGGTGGCCAACGACCGCAGCATCGCATGGGCCATTGCCCGCATTTTGGGCGAGGCCGGAGCTAGGCTCGCCCTGACCTATCAGAATGACCGTCTAAAGGACCGGGTAGCTCGCCTGGCCGAAACTGTTGACGGGTCTATTGCCCTGCCCTGTGATGCCTCTGACGACGACCAGATCAGGACCGTGTTCGAGGAGGCAGGGAAAGCCTTCGGTGACATTTCCTTCCTGGTCCACAGCATTGCATTCGCCAACCGGGACGACCTCGCTGGCCGTTTTGCCGATACCGGCCGCGAGGGTTTCAGAGTTGCTCTGGACGTAAGCGCATATACCCTGATTCCCCTCGTCAAACACGCCGCCCCCTTGATGAAGGGCGGTGGCAGCATAATTGCCATGACCTTCGAAGCATCCCAAAAGGTGTACCCAGGCTACAACGTCATGGGGACCGCCAAGGCCGCGCTCGAACACAGCGTCCGGCAGTTGGCTTCGGAATTTGGGCAGGACAACATTCGGGTCAACGCAATATCTGCCGGCCCACTGGACACTCTTGCCGCCAGGGGGATTCATGGGTTCCTGGACATGAAAAAGATCCATGCGGAAAGGGCTCCGCTAAAGCGCAACATCGTGGTGGACGAAGTTGCCAAGACCGCTCTCTTCCTTTGCAGCGATATGTCCAGCGGAATCACAGGCTCAATAATTCCGGTGGACGCGGGCTACCACATCATGGCAGTTTAGGAAGTCCCAAACCCTCGAAGATACGAACAGCCGCCACAATTAAATTCAGCCCGCCATCAGGCCGCTCAGGCTTCCTTATCCCCAGACACCTTAGAAAAGAGCTTGTGGGTTCTCCCAGTCCAGGACCCGAACAATGCGACTATTCAATAGTCTCAGCCTCCTGGCCACCCCTTTCCTCGCCACACACTCGTGGCCCCTACGCAGGCTCAAGGATAAGTGACAAGGTGCTTGGCGTATCTTGAAGTTATGCGGGGCTGTAATGGCATTTGACTGGAATCAGGCTGAGCCCGAAAGTCCGAAGCCATTGCAAAGCAAAAGTGCAGTCAATTGAGCAGAGGGCCGACGCAGGACTATCTTTAAGAGGAGCAGGGGAAGGGCAACCAGGGTGAAGAAATCTCTAGAAGGCTTCCAGCCGCCGTTGATCGGCCTTCTGCCGCTCGTCACGACCCAGCCTTCCGTAAGCTTCCGCCCGATGTTCCCAGGCTTCCCTATATTTGGGGTCCAGTGCTATTGCCTTGGTAAACTGGTCTATGGCTTCCTGGAACCTTCCCTGATTGAACAGGGTGAGGCCCCTTTCAGTCAGGTTGGCCGGCGTAGGAAGTGGCCGGGCTGGAGGAGGCTCAACAGGCATAGGCGGAATAACCACTGCCTGGTCCAGAGGATCGCTGACCGCCTCTTGCGCAAGCACTGGCTCCGAAACTGGTTGTTGACCCGGCATTCCCTCGCTTCCCGCAGCCTCGAGCACTTCTTCGACAGGCGCTGTTGCCACATTTACTTGAGAAACAGGCGCCACCTCCGGTTCCATAACCTGCTCCGCCGGCTGGGCTTCGGACGCTTGCTCCAAAGTAACGGCGGCTTCCGCTGCACTTTCCGTTCCATCAGCGGCAGCACGGGAAAGGTCCCAGCCACATTGAACGCAGAAGTTCAGCCCGCCGGTGTCGGGCGCACCGCAACTGGGACAGGGCATGGAGTCTGCCCCCCTGTTCTTGCGGAACAGAGGACTCCGGAACAGGAGGAGGAAAATCAGGGGAGCCATTACCACGGGACCGAGGAACTGGCGGCTGAAATTCCAGGCCAGCGCGATTAGCAGGACGGCCCCAACTCCCCAAAACCACGGGTTAAGGCCCTTCGATCTTGCCAGCCGTGTCGTCCAAAGCACTATGATGCCCAACGAGAGCAGAAGTAGAATGTCCTGTGTTGCCATATCCACTAACTTCGAAAACAGAGCTTGGGTCAACCTGACGTGAAGAGGTATGAAATTTATTGACCCTCTGTTAAGAATATACACTGAACAGAAAGGGTAGACAATGGCTATAGACCAATGGCGGTTCAATCCAAGCTTGGGAAAGCTCCTGGCCCCTAGAGTTTTGTTTGACCAAAAGGTACAATGTTGCTGTAATGCCGGATTGCAAAAACCCCTTTAAAAGACCCTCAAGTTGAGTACGCCTCAAAGCTGAGACATCACTCCGTAACACCCGGACAAAAACTTTCGGTGGCTACGCCATAAGGAGATTAGAGTTATGAAACTCACCATTTCTATACTGAAGGCCGACGTTGGCTCGATTGGCGGACATACCAAACCCTCTAAGAGGATGATTGACGCCACTGAACAGGCAGTGGCCGACGCCATCAGCAGCGGCCTGTTGATTGACGGTTACGTCGGTCATACCGGCGACGATATCTGCATGACCACCACCCACACCCGCGGCCCCAACGACACCGACGTACACCAGTTTGCGTGGTCTACCTTCCTCAAGGCTACCGACATCGCCTCGCAGTACGGCCTTTACGGCGCGGGGCAGGACCTGCTCGCAGATGCTCCCTCGGGTAATATTCGCGGTGCCGGCCCGGCGGTGGCCGAGGTCGAGTTCGACCACGATCCGATCAAGACCAACCCGGTCCGCCCGGCAGAATCCTTCTTTGTACTTGCCGCGGACAAGTGCGGCCCGGGCGCGTACAACCTGCCCATGTTCCTTGGTTTCGCTGACCCAATGTATTGTGGCGGCCTGATGTTGCCCCGCCTGGACCAGGGCTTTACTTTCAATGTTATTGACATGGACAACACCGACGGCGACAGCATTATTTCCCTTAACGCCCCGGAAGATTACTACAAGTTGGCCGTTCTGCTCCGCGACAACGAGCGGTTTGGAATCGACTCTATCGTATCCCGTTACTCCGGCGAGATGGCCGCGGCCATTTCTGCCACCCGGCTGCACAATATCGCTGGCAGCTACACCGGCAAGGACGATCCGGTAGCAGTTGTGAGGAACCAGGGAATCTTCCCGGCGCCGGAGGAGCTGACTTCTCCCTACGCAAAGGCCCACTTCATTGGCGGTGATGCCCGCGGGTCCCACGTAATGCCGCTGATGCCGGTGCCGATTAACACCGCTGTGACTGGTATGTACTGTTTACCGCTGGTATCCTGCGTTGGCTTCTCCATTGCAGCAGACGGTACCTTCTCTGATTCCAGCATCGACTTCTTCGACAATCAGTCATGGGATCATGTGCGCTTGCTGGCCCAGCAAAAGGCCATTGAGATGCGCTCCCAGGGTTGGTCCGGCGCGGCCATGTTGCCCTACGGAGAGCTCGAATACTCCGGTTTCCGCCAGAGCATTGGTGACCTGGTGGACCGGTTTGCCTTCCGCAACGGGCACGGCGCTGAGGTACCGGAAAAGGCAACCGCCGACGACTAGGCTCAAAGACAAGCGGTACTTCCACGCAAACAAATGGCCCGGACCAACTGGCCCGGGCCTCTTCATTTATTGACTATCGATTGAGCGGCGCTCGAACTGATTCCAGCCCGCCTGAACTGACGGCGTTTATCCCTTCAGTACCCCATGCCGCTCAAAGATTCGCGCCATCTCTGCTACGCCTTCCGACACCGTCTCAGCGGTGGGATGGCCAAAGCACAGGCGAGCACAGTTGGCTCCGCGACCCTCCGGGGAGAACATGGTGCCGTTATAGTAACCAACACCTTCATTGAATGACTGTTCCTGAAATGCTGCCAGGTCTATGTCCTCGGGCATTTCCAGCCAGACGTAGAGGCCGCCCTCGGGTTTGCTCCACTGGGCTGCGTCGCCAAAGTTCTCGCCCAGCGCGGCCAGCATGGCGTCCCGTTTAACCCGCAGTGAGTCGTTCTGCTCCTGGATGTGGGAGTACATGCTGTCCTTCGCGAATTCCTGGACCGCCAACGCCGCAAACTGGTTGACCCCGCCGCCGCCCTTGAAACTCATGGCCCGCTGAATGACCTCCTGAGGAGCCACCATGTATCCAAGACGTACTCCGGGGGCAACTATCTTGGAAAAAGAACCCACATATAGCACCCGTCCGGAGTCGTCCATGGAATGCATGGAGGTCACGTCTTCGCCCTCAAACCTGAGATCGACATAGCAGTCGTCCTCCAGGACCGGGACCCCATACTTCCCGGTTATTTCCAAAGTCTTCACCCTGCGTTCCAGGCTCATCGTCCAGCCCAGCGGGTTTTGAAACGCTGGAATCGTGTAGAGGAACTTCACCTTCTTGCCCTCGGCAGCCACTGTCGCCAGGGTGCTTTCCAGATCTTCTGGGATCAAGCCTTCGTCATCGCACTTGACGCTGCGAACATCGGCGCCGAAGCGACGCATAGCGCGGAGGGTTCCCAGGTAAACGTACTCTTCGGTCAGCAGCACGTCCCCGGGGTCGGTAAGGGCGGCAATCAGCATTGATATGGCCTCGCCGGAGCCTGAGGTCAAAACAATGTCGTCAACACCCACGTTCATGTTGCGGTCACGGGCCAGCTTCTCGGCCACCCACTCCCGCAGGGAGGGCAAGCCAGCCGCTACGGGGTAAAGCGCCAGATCCTTTCCTTCCCGCTCCAGCGCCACTTTCAAGGAATCGGCCAGACCCTCCAGCGGCAGGGTTTCAGGGTCCGGATAGGCAACGGCAAAGTCATACTTGGCGTGCCGATTCTCGCCTCGCACCACGGGCACGGATAACTGGGAATACAAGCTGTTGTAGTTGAATGGACTTGAGGTTGCCATTAGGGTCGCCTCCTTTATTGCGCTGGTCTTGGGCAGGCAGTACAGGTGTCCAAAAATCTCTGGAAAGGTTGCAGGGGTGTGGCTATTCGGTAATCCGCAGTGCCAAGTCCCGCAATTGCGAGTCATCCACCGGCGCCGGTGCCCCGAATAACAGGTCAGTTCCACTCTGGGTCTTGGGGAAGGCAATTACGTCCCGTATGGAATCCGCGCCGGCCAGGATAGCAACCAGCCGGTCTATGCCGGGCGCAATGCCTCCGTGAGGAGGCGCGCCGTATTCAAAAGCTTCAAGGATGTGGCCGAACCGCTCCTCCACCTGCTCTTTGCTGTAGCCCAGGACGGTAAAAATCTTCTCCTGGAGTTCTCGGCGGTGGATTCGGATGCTGCCGCTGGCCAGTTCGGAACCGTTGCATACCAGATCATAGGCCTTCGATTCAATACCCCCCAGTTCCTGCCCGTCCAGCAGTTCTTCCTTGCCATCGGCTGGTGAAGTGAAGGGGTGGTGAGAGGAGTCCCACCTGTTATTGTTCTCGTCCCAGTCGAAGAGGGGGAATCCGGTAACAAAAGCAAAGGACAGTATGTCCTCGTCAATCAGCCCCAGCCGTTCGCCGAAATAGTTACGCATGGAACTGAGCCACAGGTTTGCCCGGCTGGCAGGCCCGGCCATAAGCACTATCAGGTCTCCGCCAGTAGCGCCCATTCGCTCGGCCAGGCGGCGGGACCATTCCACCGGCATTCTCAATCCTGGGGAAAGCAGGAAATTGTCTTCAGACAAGTTCGACGGGGCCCCTTCTCCCTGCAGGCGTACGTGGCTCATGCCGGCTGCGCCAAATTCCTTGGCCGTTTCTTCAAGCCGCCGCATGTCGGACCCGGTGTAGTGGCCCTGACCCGGAGCAACGAACCCTTTGACTATGCCGCCCTGCTCGACTGTATTGAGGAATACCCTGAATTCGGTTTCTCCGGCCAAGTCGGTTACATCCGTCATTTCCAGGCCGAAACGCAGGTCGGGTTTGTCGCTGCCGTAGCGGGCCATCACCTCATTGTGGGGCAAGCGAGGAAAGGGCTTTATGAGCTTCTTCTCCGGGGTCAACTTCTCGACCATTCCAGTGTAGAGTTCCTCGGTCAGTTGGAGCACGTCTTCCTGGTCAACAAAGCTCATTTCCAGGTCAAGTTGGGTGAATTCGGGCTGTCGGTCAGCTCGCAGGTCTTCGTCCCGGAAGCAGCGCGCAATCTGAAAGTACTTTTCCACTCCTGACACCATTAACAGTTGCTTCAACTGCTGGGGAGACTGGGGCAAGGCGTAAAAGCTGCCCTTCTGCATCCGGCTGGGCACCAGGTAATCCCTGGCGCCTTCCGGGGTACTCTTTATCAGGATAGGAGTTTCTATTTCAAGGAATCCACGCTCGTCCAGAAAGTCACGAATATACTTGACCACCTGGTGCCGCAGAATCAGATTCCGCTGCATCTGGGGCCGGCGCAAGTCCAGGTAGCGGTATCGGAGGCGCAACCCCTCGTCCGCCTTTACGTCATCTTCTATATAGAAGGGCGGCGTGAGGGAGGAATTCAGGACAGTCACCTCATCGGCCATAACCTCGACCATCCCCGTAGGGAGAGTCGGATTTTCCGACTCGGGTGGACGGCGTGAAACCTTGCCCTTAACCTCAATGACCCATTCCGAGCGAAGCTGCTCGGCAATGCTATAGGCATCGGGAGACAGTTCTGGGCTAAACACTACCTGGACGATTCCGGACCTGTCTCTCAGGTCAACAAAAATAACGCCGCCGTGGTCGCGGCGACTGTCCACCCAACCGGCAAGAGTATGCCGGCGGTCAATATGGTGTTCCGTTAGATCATTGCAACTTGCGCTCTTCAGGGGAGTCCTCCGTAAACAGGCTTCTGGCCTCAGGCGGTCTGCTGCCCGCCCGCAGGTTAGAAGCTCACAAATCTTTCAAAAATGCTTTCAGCCGGAGTTTGCGGACCAGCCAAGGCTTCCGACACCGATGCTACCAACTCCTCGGGTCGGCTGACCGGCGGGAAGCAAAGGGTGTCCACGCACACATGGGCCAACGCTGCGGCCCCGTGCTCGGCAGTCACTGGTTTGATAATTACATAAGGGTGATTGACCCGACCGGCGGCCAGCGAGAGGGCAACTGTAGCTTCGTGACCGGCCTCACCCTCGATGGTGATTTCTACCGGGGGATGCAGGAAGTGATCCACGGCAACGGCATAGCTGGCAGCATGTTCGCCGAAGTCACGGTTAGCCTCGACATAGGCGCGGAGCACGTTTTCTGCCCTCAACCGATAACTCGTGCCGCCGGTGGCGTGGTGAAGCTTCAATAGAGCCTCGGCCATGATCACGTTCTCCGACAGCGGCTTTTCCCGCAGCCTCAGGTAACCCACTGCACCAGTATCGGCCTCAGTATCAAAATACCCGCTCCTGGCCTGATCATAGAACCTTCCATCCAATTGTTCGACGGCCTGCTGGGCCAGCGACAGGTATTCAGGGTCGTTCGGACAAGAGTTGTGAGCGTCCAGCAGTGCATTCAAATAGGCGGCCCAGTCGGTCAGGAGATCAGTTTCTTCGGAAAGCTGGGGCGAAGGTCGCCCGTGTCGGTCGAAGGCGTGAGGCAGTCGCCCACCGGCCGCAAAAGCCGACAAGGTTTCCAGCGATTTGAGGGCAATGGCAGCCAGTTCAGGCCTGGGCAACTTCCAAGTCGCTTCTAAAAGCAGGGAGGCTGCCTGGCAGGTCAAGCCGGTGTAGGAAAACGGGTCCGGAGCGGGCGCTTCCCCTGTCTTCCTGTCCTCTTCGGGGTAGCCGAAATAGTCGGAATGGGCCCCCTGGCTGCCACGAAAGCCCCCGGTCTCAGGATCGAGCAGCACGGTAACCAGGTAGTCCAACGTACTGGAAGCTATCCGCTGGTACCCAGGGTCGCCCAGCAGAATTGACGCGTCCAGGAAAACCCTGGCAAGGTTGATATTATCTTCCAGCATCTTTTCATGCTGGACCTCGGTCCAGTCTTGTTGAGCACAATAACGGAAGAAGCCTCCATCGACTCCATCGTATAGTTCCCCCGCGATCATGCCGTCCAGCGACTTCTGTAAAATCGCCTGGTAGAAATCTTCGCCGGAAGTGCGGTAAAGGTGCAGCATGAACTGCAGAATCGGTGCCGAAGGGAATTTGGGCTCTTCGCCAAATCCGCCATAACGCGCATCGTAGGCGCCGGCCATGCGGCGGGCTGTGGTATCCACCAGGCGATGATCGAGTTCGCCAATGCCAGCGGACACCCTACCCACGTAATCCTGTCTCTGGCGGTGCAGTTGGGCTGTCTGGTCGTAGATGCCGGATTTGTCCTCTTCGTAAGCCCGCTTGACCTCCATCAGCATCGCCAGAAGCTGGTCGGCAGGCAGGTAGGTTGCTCCCGCTATATAGCCCCCGTGGGGCGTCAGGAACGCCGTGGTAGGCCAGCCGCCCACGTTGTAGCGAGCATTGACGTCGGGCCGGTGGTCATTGTCAACCATCACCGGCACAAAATTGTTGTTGACGAAGCTTGCCAAGTCCGAATCGCTGTAGGTTGTGTCCTCCATGACGTGGCACCAATAGCACCAGACGGCCGATATGGAGAGGAGGACCGGTTTGTCAGTCTCCTGGGCAAGCGCAAACGCATCGGGGCCCCAATGCAACCATTGGACCTCGGTGCTCTTGCCATCGGTAGGGGGAGTTCCCGCCATAGGTTGGCGCTCCAGGCGTCTCTCGCAGAGGAGGAGGCCGCGTCAAAATCCTGCATAAAGTTAGCATAGCCTATTGGGAATTTCAATCACATGAGTACAATATTCATACTTAATCCATTCAATTTGTTCCGAATTTAGCAACAGAGAGCATTGCCGGGATGCGTGGCATTCAGCCTTCGTAAGCAGTAGAAATCCTTCGGGGCGGAGTGGTTCGTGGTAATGTCCGCGTTTGACGAATCCGCTATCTGCGCGGGTGCGTACTTATTACAGATCGGATATATAGATTGCCCTTGGCCGGGCTTAACAATCTCTCCACATTCCTGCGCTATACTGAAAAATACAGAGTCCAGGCTGGACAGCGCTAACAATCCTAAAAAGGAGACTGTTTGTGCAGATTATGTTCACATCACTTACTTGCCACCCGTTTAGAACAAAAAAATACAACTCTTTCCATCGAATATTTCTTGCTTCATTGATGGTGACAATGTTCGGGATTCTGTTGTCCGGATGTTCCTTCTTGCAACCCGATTTTTCGGCAGGACGGGAGACTGGCTCCGAGACAAACCTGAGTTCCTCTGAACCCCAAACCGTGGCGATACAAAACTCTCCGGCGCCCTCATCTCAAACCAAAGCCAGCAATGGGAACACAACCACCGGCGCTGGGAAAGGAACGACGCCGGTTACGGCCATTAATCAGCAGAATGGTGTGGCGGAATCCGAAGCGACAACAGAGACAGAAGTCGTCACCGAAACCGCAGACACTATTGGGGCGGGACCTCTGAGCGACATCCTAGGGGACAACGTACCCGAAGTGTCTTCCCCAGGGGAAGATACGGTCGGAACAAGCCGACCCCAGCTATCCGGCTTGACTCCTTTGGAGATTGTGGCGGCTCAAGACGAGGTCCTTCGGGACATCTACGACAGCACCCTGCCATCCGTGGTCCTGATCCGAGTGTCCAGGAGCCTGGGATCGCTGGCTGACCGACCCAACATTCCCGATATACCGGGCATCCCCGACGACTTCTTTGAACGTTCCGGCGGGACGGGCTTTGTATGGGACGACGAAGGGCACATCGTAACCAACCATCACGTGGTCACGCAGGCCGACCGGGTAACTGTTGTTCTGCCTAATCGCGTGGAGATGGAAGCGGAATTCCTCGGAAGTGACCCGGACTCGGACTTGGCGGTGCTGAAGGTGTCTGACCCGGATGGGTTGCTCACGCCCGTTACCCTGGGGGACAGTGACCAGGTTTATATGGGGCAGTTGGCCGTCGCAATGGGAAACCCCTTTGGACAGCAATTCAGCATTACGACGGGCATTATCAGCGGCATCGGGCGCACCATTCGCAGCGGGCACAGTCCTTTCTCCATCCCTGAAGTGCTGCAGACCGACGCGCCAATCAACCCGGGCAACTCCGGGGGGCCACTCCTGGACCGGAACGGCCATGTCATCGGAGTAAATACCCAGATAATCAGCCGCACCGGCGTAAATTCTGGGATCGGGTTCGCCGTTCCCATTAACATAGCCAAACAGGTGATTCCGTCACTCATGGAGGGCGGCGAGTACCAGTACTCCTGGCTTGGTATCAGCGGCACCAGCATTTTGCCGGATGTTGCTGACGCGATGGACTTGCCCCGTTCGACTCAGGGAGCGCTGGTCATTGAGGTTGTGCCCGACGGGCCCGCCGCCAATTCAGGACTGCTGGGCAGCGACGAGATTTTCGAAATGGAGGGGCTGGAATTACCCGTGGGAGGCGATGTAATAGTAGCTATAGACGGCGCTCCGGTGGAAACTATCGACGACGTGATAGCCTTCCTGGTAGGGAAGACTGAACCCGACCAGACGGTTACGATGGACATCATACGGGATGGCGAACAGCAGCAGATTACGGTTACGCTCGGCACTCGCCCTGATCTTTCAAACCCTGCGCCGGAAAACTGACGCCGGCTGACGTGCCAAGATTAGAGGGGCGGTGAAATTAACCGCCCCTTTTCCTATTGAGGATTCCCCAAGGCTTCAAACAGCCGGCGCCCAAGTCTTCAGTACTTCCATTGACCCATAGCCACATTTGGCCTAATCTACTTCCAGCTAATGTACTGCTCTTTCGTGCTTCCCTTTAGTTAGCGAGGAGCAAGTCAGCGGCGCAACCGCAAAGAGTGGGAGACGGGCCGGGAACCAGCCTATGGACTTGCCAGCACACACTTATCTGGACCTCAAGGGGATCCCATACCGGAGGCTTGAGTTTTCCTCAGAAACCGATAGAGGGGCCGCCAATGTGGCCCGGGCACTCGGTTTCGAGGAAGGGCAAATGGTCAAGACCCTGATATTTCGAACCAGTGAAGGGGAATTGGCCCTGGTCATGCTGGGTGGCGACCGCCATACCGTCTCCGGCCACTTGAAGCGGGCCCTGGGCTCCAGAAATATCAGCCTTGCCGACCCTAACAAGGTACTTGAAGTCACCGGCTATGCTGTCGGTTCAATACCACCATTTCACTGGCAGCCGACGGGGTTTCGTTCGCTCTTGGACACTGCTTTGACCGAATATGATGAATTGGGTGTTGGAGCAGGAGTATGGGGACAAGAGATCATAATTTCGCCAAATGACTTGATTTGCGCTTCCGGAGCTGAAGTAGTAAATCTGACCAGGAGAGACCCATGAAGTTTTGGATGGCCATAGCATTGCTGGTCCTTGCGATGATTGCCTGCTCTAAGCCCGATGCAACAATAACTACTCCCACTGAAACTGCTCCCACTGAGTCCAATGCGGCAATAACTACCCCATCGGGCCTTCAGTATGAAGTGCTGGCGTCGGGAGATGGGAGAGCCGCATCACTGGAACACACCGCCGTCGTCCATTACACCGGTTGGCTCGTGGACGGTACCAAATTTGACAGTTCGGTGGATCGCGGAGAACCCTTCGAGTTCGCCATTGGTCAGGGCAACGTTATCAAGGGCTGGGACGAAGCGGTCGCCCTGATGAAAATTGGCGACAAGTGGAAGCTGACTATCCCGCCAGACCTGGCCTATGGCGACCGCAGCATTGGGGGCGGCCTGATTCCTGCGGGCTCTACCCTGATATTTGATGTAGAGTTGCTTGATCTGAAGTAACCCGTCGACTGGAAACGATTCCTAAGCATCGTAAAGGATGTATCGAGGATAAATAATGGTCAGAGCTAACTGGTTCACCGAGCATCCGCCGGCTTGTACCTGCAACAATTGTGAAGAGAAACGGACAATTGCGCGGCATGAAGGTCGCAAGATAGGCCGTAACGAGAAGTGCCCCTGCGGCAGCAACAAGAAGTTCAAGCGGTGCCACGGACAATAGCCTGCGCCTCGAAACCTCGCCAGAAGTTGTTACTCGCCGACGCACGGAACTTCCTCGAAGTGGAAAAGATGCCCTGGCCGATGGGCATCTAACGCCTCTTCTATTGCCAGACACACCTCAGTCCTGCCGGCCGCTTCCGCTGCTGCGATAGCACCGCGAACTACTGCATCCACTGCCGCCGCCACAGCACCATCGGGCAGGCCAGCCTGACCTGCAATCTCCCTGAGTTGTCATGCCTCATCCACCAGACCCAGCATGCTGAGACGGTGGCCCAACAGCCAGATGGCTCTATTCGCTTCGTTCATTCCGCTCATTCCGTTCCCTTCTACCCTTCGTTGGTTTTCGCGTAATGTTACATCCGCCATACGGTTTACCACGTATAGAAATGCAAAGAATCCATACTTGCTACGGCTATGCGGAGATGAAGGAATCAGACGGTAAAAGGGGATTCCCACCGAGTCCAATTGCGAAGAGGTACCGAGAGGGTGATGGCGCGCCTGGCAGGACTCGAACCCGCAACCCCTGGGTCCGAAGCCCAGTGCTCTATCCATTGAGCTACAGGCGCCAATGGGGAACCGGAAAGGTAAAATGTAAGCTTGGGGCGAGCGACGGGATTCGAACCCGTGATCTCCTGTGCCACAGACAGGCGCCTTAGGCCTCTTGGCTACGCTCGCCATTCGGAACAACCTGCATTTCCTGGGTGATCTTCACCGCCGAATTTCAGGCACAAGCTATGGTAGCAAAAAGGTAGCAGGCTTTCAAGATTAGGGACCGGTCTTTTACCAGTGGGGCCCTGCCTAAACACTGCGTCCCTTGCGCCTTTTCATATTGATTCTTAGTACCTTTTATTGCTTTGCAAGGTAAGTTCCTAATATAATGCCGGAGGTGCAACCATTGAGATTTACTTGAGTGAATGTAATTTTCTAACTGGCAACCGATACCTTTGCACACTGGGACAATGAAACTGATCTGGAAGGTAAATATGCGTTGGACAACTCTAATGATTCTGGCGACACTGGGACTTTTCCTGGTGGGCTGCTTTCCTGGTGATTCCGAGGAGCCCACTGAAGCCCCCGCGCCGGTCGCCAGTGTTACCACCACGGGCCAAGAACCCGAAGCCACGATGAGCCCAGAACCGGTACAAAGTATGAGCCAACCCACTGCGACACCGCAGAGTGTACCTGAAGCCTCAAATCCGGAACCGGCACCAACCGCGCCGGTACTTCAAGCCCCCGTCGGAGCAGAGAGTCAGGTCTTCAACGTCGGAGGGACTCGACCGGCCAACAGCGGCGACGGCATGGCCACCGACGGCGGGAAACTGACTCTGTTGTTTGCGGACCCTCCAACTTTCGACCCTCATCTGGCCGAGGACAACATCTCCGGCCTGCTGGTCAATGAGATATTTGGCGGGTTGGTGAATATAGAACCCTTTAACTTTGCTGTGGCCCCCGACCTGGCGGAAAGCTGGGAAATCAGTGAAGATGGCACCACTTATACATTCCGAATCCACCCCAATGCCAAGTTCCACGATGGGTCACCTGTTACCTCCCACGACGTCAAGTGGTCTATAGACCGCGTTACCGACCCTGAGCTTGCCTCGCCGGTGGCGCACCAATACCTGGATGATATCGTTGGTGTGAATTCAAGACTGGACGGCGCTTCTCCTGAGGTTTCCGGCGTTCAGGTGGTGGACCAGAATACCGTCCGGTTTACTATTGACGCCGCCAAGGCCTATTTCCTGGCCAAACTTACTTACCCCAGCGGTTTTGTCCTGGACGCCGACAACGTCGCGTTGGGCGATAGCTGGTTCGAGACACCCAATGGGACCGGCCCCTTCCGTCTGGATGAGTATCAGATAGGCGAAATTATCCGGCTGGGCCGGAATGAACATTATCACTTGGGTCCACCTCACCTCGATGAAGTCGAGATGATTCTCAGCGGCGGCTCCAGCATGATTTTGTTTGAAAACGACGAAATCGACGTTACGGGCGTCGGGTTGGCCGACCTGGAACGGATACTGGACCCCTCCAGCCCGCTCAATCCACTGGTCCGCCCGTATCCGGCCAGGTTCACTACCAGCTACATTGGCCTTAATGTCGACCAGGCTCCGCTGGAAGACCCGAAATTCCGCAAGGCGCTTAACCTGGCCTTTGATCGGGACCAAATCGCTTCCGTGGTATACGAGGGTGCCGTACGGCCGGCCAAGACCATAATTCCGCCGCGGTTCCCGTCGTTTAACCCCAATCTTGATCCGTACCCTTATGATCCAGAAGAAGCCCGCCGCCTGCTGGCCGAGTCCAGTTACGGTGCCGATCCGGACAGTGTTCCCCGCCTGATTCTGAG
Source organism: Dehalococcoidia bacterium (assembly GCA_965215975.1). GTDB lineage: Bacteria > Chloroflexota > Dehalococcoidia > Lucifugimonadales > UBA3495 > Bin22. The sequence continues at coordinate 3,936,878 of OZ244136.1, forward strand.
TATTTCCGGTAGCCTGGGAGCGGCAGTTCCCTTGGGTCTGGAAGTAATCCTGCAAGCGTGGGAACAGGAACTGGGTCTTCAGGTAGAGATTCAGCAGACGGAATGGGCCACTTTCCTACAAGACGTAAACGACGAGAGATATCAGATGTTCTCTCTGGCCTGGGGCGCTGACTACCCCGATCCGGAGAACTTCCTGGACCTGCTGTTCCATAGCCGCAGCGAAGGAAACCGGACCAATTACTCTAACCCTGAGGTTGACGCCATACTGGAAAAGGCCCGGGTTGAACAGGACCCTGCCCGTCGGTTTGAGCTATACAACCAGGTGGAGGAAATGATCCTCGAAGATGCTCCCTGGGTGCTGCTCTGGAACGACGAGGACTGGTATTTTCTCATCAAGCCTCACGTCATGGACTACTACCTGCTCCCCATGACTATTCCCAAGTTCCGTTACATACACTTAGCCCAACAGTAAGCTGGCAGCGAGGAATTACCTGTGGCAACGTACATTGCCCGCCGGTTGCTCTGGGTGCCGGTCCTTCTGGTCCTGGTAACCTTCATCACCTTTGCCCTGGGCCGCTTTGGCCCAGGGGATCCGGTGGAGATACTGCTGGGCCAGAACTTCCGGCAGGAAGCCTACGAGAGGATCCGGCAGCAACAGGGACTCGACGACCCTATACCGGTCCAGTATGCAAGGTTCGTGGGAAACGCCCTGCGCGGCGACTTTGGGGAAAGTTACCAGTATCGGGGTCGCAGCGTAACCGATCTCTTGAAAAACAAGGTCTGGATATCGGCCCAGCTTAACTTTGCTGCCCTGGTGATCTCGGTCAGCCTGGGCATTTCCCTCGGGCTCTTCGCGGCGCTCCGTCAGGGCAGTTGGTGGGACAGCGCAACGGTAGCTTTCACCCTGGTAGGTCAATCCATGCACGTCTTCCTGACCATACCCCTGGCCCTCCTGCTCTTTTCACTGAAACTGGGAATTTTGCCGTCTCATGGATGGGACGGGTTTTTCTCCACGAGTATCATCATGCCCGCGCTTGTGCTCGGTATTCCTGGCGTGGCCATAGTCACCCGGTTAACCAGGGCCAGCACGCTTGACGTGATTGGCCAGGACTACGTCCGTACTGCCCGAGCCAAGGGTATGCCGGAGCGGTTGGTGCGAACTAGACATATCTTGCGCAACTCCCTGGTCCCGGTCGTTACTACCCTGGGCTTCTCCCTGGCCGGGCTGGCCAGCGGTTCGTTCATAGTGGAGCTTTATTTCGGAATCCCCGGTGTGGGACTGTTGACTATTGAGTCGCTGTTCTCGCGGGACTACCCGATAATTATGGCGGTGACCCTGCTTGGCACCACCCTTTTCGTGTTCGCCAACCTGATAGTTGACCTGATATACCCAATCCTGGACCCGAGAATCCGGCTGGGAGGTGACTTCGTTGCGGGATGAAACCCAAAGCCTCCAGCTTCGCGATGCCGAACAGAGGTCACACGGGTATTTCTACCTGTCCTTGCGCCGACTTACCCGCAAGAAGTTGGCTATGACCTGCCTGGTAGTCATTGTCATCATGTATGGATCGGGCGTGTTTGCCCCTCTGGTAGCTCCCCACGGCTACAACGAACAAGACCTTTCCTCGGTTAAGGAACGGCCAAGCCTGTTGCATCCCCTGGGAACCGACCGGCTGGGAAGGGACTTGCTCAGTCGGGTCATGTATTCCCTGCGTACTACGGTCATCATCACCGTCACGACCCTGGTTACCGGCGCGCTGCTTCTGGGTGTAACCCTGGGTCTGATAGCAGGTTATTTTGGTCGGCTTGCCGACGGAATAATCATGCGGGTCGGCGAGGTAACATCATCGTTTCCTGACATTTTCCTTGTTTTGATAATCGTCGCCACGGTGAAGCCCAGAGTTTTGCTATGGGTCAGAGGATTCGAGGATGCCACGGGGATCGATTGGATTATCCGACTAGGGATTGTAGACTACCTGGTGATTTCCCTCGCGCTGGCAGCATTTTCCTGGTTCGGCATGGCCCGCCTGGTGCGGGGACAGGTCCTTCAGGCCAGGGAAAACCAGTACGTGGAAGCCGCCCGCGCAATGGGATCCTCGACGAAGAGAATACTGGGAAAGCACCTGCTGCCCAATGTTATCAGCCCGGTGATAGTATCCGTGTCGGCCGGTCTGGGCGCCGTCGCCGGCGCTGAAGTAGTCTTGAGCTGGCTGGGAATCGGTATTCAGCCACCCACCCCCAGCCTGGGCGTAATGATTTTCGAGAACGGCAACATCTCCGTCCTGCGCAGCGACCCCCACCTGACCCTGGTGCCCTCCAGCGTGCTGGTGCTGCTCCTCTTCACCTTCAGCCTGTTAGGAGATGGCCTTAACGACTCCTTCAATCCCAGGGCCCGTTGACGATGCGGTCCCGCTGCCAGATACCAGTCATACGCCAGCAAATCTACGTCCTCCTTGGCCAGAGTCCAAAGCAATCATCGAACCGGGGAATCAGCTGATTCCCCGGTTCGATGATTGCGACTGCAACAAGGAGTTAAATCGCCCCAACCTGGAGGGCGATGGGGGCTCCAGGAGGACTGGATATTGGGACGCGCAGAGCTGCTCGTCCCAACCTTTGCCGCATGCTCCCAGCATTGGCGACGCCGTCAAATGCCGCTCTAAGCTGCGGCGCGTGACCGCCTGAATAGAACCACACCCATAACTGCACCCAGCAAGAGCAGCAGGAATACGACGACTACAACGCCGGTCTGCAGGCCGTTGGGACTAAACCCGCCGGGCGTGGCGTCCGGAGTAGTGTTGACAGGTGGTTCCACCACCGGTGCCGGACTTGCGGGCTCTGCCGTAGGCTGTTCGACAACGGCGGCTACGGGTGCCGGAGTGGATGTTGGTCGGATGGTACTATCGGGCGCCGGTTGAGTCGGTGCCGGCACGGGAACTACCGCTGCTGCAGGCGCTGGCTCTCTCGGAGCGAAAGTAGGCGAGAGAATTGGTGCGATGTTGAAATCAGGAATATTCTGAAGCAGGGGGTTCTTCGAGGGTTCCTCCGGCCGTGGCAGCGGATCCACCCCGATCTCCTCTCGCCAGGCTGAGTCAAGGCCATGCTGGTCAACTCCGTATACCTGCGTAAGGGCCCTGTCGATATCAAAGGTCCTGGTTAGTTCCGACATCAGCTCGGACATTTTTGCTTCGCCGTACTCCTGCACCATGAAGGTCACAACCGACTCCCCGTGGGCGTAGGCATAGATTATTTCGTCCGGCGTTCCGCTGTAGCTGCCGAGATGCCAGAGAGGGCGTAAGTTGCCGGAATTCCTGGCACGGTCTATCGCCCGATTGACTATGGGGCGGTCCCCGTCGTGTCGTGAACCGTATTCCGCCAGGCCTTCGTTGAGCCAGGCGGGGGCTTGGGTATAGGCGCGCCCCAGGGCATCTCCAACCAGAAGATGAACGAATTCGTGGGCGGTAGTACCAGTAACCGACCGGTCACCGGAGTGCACCATCAGCACCCGCTCTTCGTCAAAAGCCATGCCCTGGGTGATCAGCTGTTGGCTGGTTGCTTGGGACCGGAAAGGGAGCGCGCCGAACATGTCCTGGTAGTTGTGGTAGGTCACGATGTGCAGCGGCAAGTCCGGGTTGACGCCCAATAACGGCCCGGTGATTCTCATGGAGGCCATCGCCGTTTCCAGAACGTGCTCGGCACGGCTCTTAACCATGGGATTGTTGTAGTAGACGGTAATTATCCCCTCGGAAACAGTGAACCACTCAAACCGGGTGTCCAGATATACGAATACCTCGTCTTCAGTGCGCAAAGTACGCCCGGCTTTGTCGGTAACTTCAAAGTAGTAAGCCAGGCGGGTGCCGGGTGGAACATAGTTGTTACCGCTGGTCAGCAGTTCCGCCTCTCCACTGACACTGGTACCCGGTTCAAACTCCACCTGCCGGTAGGCGCTGCGAGTGGTCTGCCCGATGGTCTTCATGACTACCCTGACTTCTTCTATTTCGTCAGGCCCGGCCACTTCAACGTAGAACTTTACGTCATCAGGAAAATTGGTTTCGACACTGTGATTCGTAACCTGAATCTCTGTTTCCTGGGCCAGGGTTGCCTCTGGCCAGCCAAGGGACAGCACTAGTGCAGTTCCACTGAGAAGCGCAAGAATTACAAGGGTATAGAGCATTCGCATCGTTGATTCCTCTAGGTGGCTGACTCCTCAAACCAGAAGGTCAGCGGTTTGGCAACAAAACTGCCCAACTCTGACTGAAACACCAACCCATTATAGGGCTAAGTCCAGCCTGTAAACAGATAGTGGGTCGCACTTTCAATTACGCCGGGAAGGCCGTCCCGGACTTGAGTGTCTGGCGGTGGTCGGATGCATACCTTGGATGGCAATGCTGTTGGTAAACCCTCTTTTGACCCCCTATAATTGATCTATGAACCTGCAAACAACTCTCTACCAAGCTCATCTCGATCTGGGCGCCCGCATGGTGCCTTTCGGCGGCTGGGACATGCCGGTGCAGTACGCCGGCATAATCAACGAAGTCAAGGCGGTGCGTACCGCCGCCGGAATCTTTGATGTCTCCCACATGGGCCGTTTATATATTTCGGGCCCACAATCCGGCGCCTTCCTGGACCGGATGCTCACCGGCTCCGCTACCAATCTTCGGGTGGGGCGTGCCCGTTACTGCCTCATCTGCAATGAAGAGGGCGGTGTTATAGATGACACCATCTTCTACCGGCTTTCCGAAGACAGGTACTTGTTGATACCAAATGCCGGCAACCGGCCGGCAGTCGTGGACTGGTTTAATGTAAGGATTGAAACGGAATTTGCTGGCGGCGTTGAGATGGAAGACCTCACCGTCAGATCCGGGCTTGTCGCGCTGCAGGGACCCAATGCCGCCTCCCTCCTGGATACCCTCTGCCAGCTTGAGGATAATGCCCCGCCTTCTTCATTGAGATTCTTTACCTGGGGAGAGGGAAGTCTGGGAAATGGCAAGGTTTTCGTGGGCCGCACGGGATACACCGGCGAAGACGGCTTCGAGCTTTCGATGTCCAGCGAGGACGCCGTGCCAGTGTGGAATGCATTGATGGACGCCGGGGCTGTTCCCTGTGGCCTGGGAGCAAGAGACGTGCTGCGCCTGGAGGCCGGGCTGCCCTTGCACGGCCACGAAATAGACCAGGAAACCTCGCCCATTGAGGCAGGATTGGAACGTTTCGCACGCCGCGAGGGAAATTACATTGGGCAGCCGGTCCTGGCTGCACAGCGGGAGAATGGAACAGAAAGTAAACTGGTAGGCCTTACGCTCCCTGGCCGGAGCGCACCCCGCGCCGACTACTCCATCCTTTCCGGAGGTCAGGAAGTTGGCCGGATTACCAGTGGCAGCTTCTCCCCTAGCCTTGACACCAGCATTGCCATGGGCTACGTTTTGGCGGGCAATTCCGAGCCCGGAACTTCGCTGGAAGTGGATATCAGGGGAAGGACCGCGTCCGCTGAGGTGGTATCCCTGCCCTTCTACACCCGATCTTAATACATACCAAAGACCAGGAGGTCCGGACAGAATGAGTCCCGACGACCGCAAGTATACCCGAGAGCATGAGTGGGCCAAGCTGGAAGACACCGAAACCAAGCTAGTAGCCGTAGGCATTACCCATTTTGCTCAAGATGAACTCGGCGACATAGTCTATTTCGATCTTCCCCAATCCGGAGCCATTGTTTCCTACATGGAAAAGATGGGAGAGGTTGAATCGGTGAAGGCCGTTTCAGACTTGTTCTCGCCGGTAACCGGGAAGATTGAAGCCATCAACGATGAGCTTATAGACCGCCCGGAACTGGTTAATGACGACCCATTCGAGTCCGGCTGGATTATGCGCGTGGTCCTGGAAGACCTCAGTGAACTGGATGGCCTGATGACCGCCGCCGAATATGACGAATATATTGGGGCCAACTAAACATTGTCGTTTGGGCCGAGGTGGGGTAGATGATGTGGACGAGCCTCAGCACGAATTTGAAAACAGGTTTAGGTTAGGGAACAGAGATTACTTCGTCGATCACTGATGTTCTCAACCCATTAATTGGCTTTCAGGAGTTATGCCCTTGACCACCGCCCACTTTCAATCGCACTACATTCCTAACACCGAGCAGGATCAGGCCGAAATGCTGGCCACGCTCGGCCTGACTTCTATAGATGAACTCTTCCACGACATACCTGACGAGTTTCGCAACCCTCCCCTCAACCTTCCTGCCCCGTTGTCCGAACTGGAAATCCAGAAGGAACTGGGAGCAATGGCCGCAAGAAACCGGGCTTTGGGAAGCGGGCCGTCCTTCTTGGGAGCCGGTTCCTACCACCACTTCATTCCGGCAATCATAAAGGCCCTGATGACGCGAGGAGAATTCCTCACCTCCTACACCCCCTACCAACCCGAAGTAAGCCAGGGCACTCTGCAGGTAATCTACGAGTTTCAGACCCTGATCAGCAACCTCTACGGAATGGAAGTGGCCAACGCCGGTATGTATGACGGGGCAACCAGTCTGGCCGAGGGAGTTCTGATGGCTTACCGCGTCACTCGACGAAGTCGGGTGGCCGTTCTGGACACCGTTTCCCCCAACTACCTTCAGGTGATCCGCACTTATTGCCAGGCCCAGGGCATCGGCATCGAAATAGTTCGGCATTGGGAACCGGAAGTTGGCGACGATACCGCTTGCCTGGTGGTTCAGTACCCCAATTTTTACGGGGGCGTGGAAGACCTGAAGGAATTCGCTCAACTGGCCCACGGGCACGGGGCTTTGCTGGTGGTTTCGGCAGACCCCATGGCTTGCGGGATGTTCAATCCACCGGGATACTACAGCGCCGACATCGTCACCGGTGAAGGACAACCCCTTGGAATTCCGGTCAGTTACGGGGGGCCCTACCTGGGTCTCTTCACCTGCAAGGAGCAGTACATCCGGCAGATGCCCAGCCGCCTGGTTGGCCGGACTTTGGACAGCCAGGGGCGCAACGGCTTCGTGTTGACTCTCCAGACCAGGGAACAGCACATCCGCAGGGAGCGCGCTACCAGCAATATTTGCACCAACGAGGCCCTCTACGCCCTGGCCGCCACCATCTACCTGGCCGCCATGGGAAGGCAGGGACTGAGACAGGTAGCCGAATTGTGCTACCACAAGGCCCATTATGCCGCCTCCCGGATTGAGGAACTGCCCGGGTACTCGCTTCCCTTCAAACGCGGCCCCTTCTTCCAGGAGTTCGTAGTCCAGTGTCCCGCGCCGCCCCGGGAGATTAACCTGAAACTGCTGGAGCAGAATATCCTCGGTGGACTGGACATCAGTGTCCCGCCCTACAGCGACCAACTTCCGCCGGACGTTGACAAGGGACTATTGGTCTGCGTAACTGAAATGAACAGCAAGGACGATATAGACGCTCTGGTAGCAGGGCTGGCGGAGTTTAGCTAATGCACAATGGTGGATCTCGCGATACTTCACAGTTGCTGATGGAACGCAGCATGTCCGGTCGGGTTGGTGTGGTTACCCCCGCCCTGGACGTGCCGGCCCAGCCGTTGCCCGATGCCTCAATGATACGTGAAGACCTGGCCCTGCCAGAAGTATCAGAACCGGGAGTAGTCCAGTACTTTACTGCCCTCAGCCAGTTGAATTTCTCAATTGACACCCATTTCTATCCCCTGGGCAGTTGCACCATGAAGTACAACCCGAAAATCAATGACGAAATGGCTTTCCTGCCCGGATTTGCTGCCATCCATCCCATGCAGCCGGTGGAACAGAGCCAAGGCGCTTTGGACCTGCTGTATCGACTCCAGGGGTTCCTCAGCGAAATCACCGGCATGTCTGGTGTCAGCCTGGCCACACTGGCCGGCGCCCATGGCGAATTGGCCGGCGTGCTGATGATGCGCGCCTACCACCACGCCCAGGGCGATATGGGTCGCACCAAGATGGCCATACCTGACAGCGCCCACGGCACTAATCCCGCCTCCGCGGCAATGGCCGGATTCGATGTAGTCACCCTAGCTTCGGACCAGGACGGAAACGTGGACCTGGAGGCGCTGCACGAACTGGTCGGGCCCGACCTGGCCGGGGTAATGATCACGCTGCCCAGCACCCTTGGCCTCTTCGACCAGAATATCGTGGAAGTCTGTCGAATCGTCCACGAGGCGGGTGGCCTGGTTTACGGCGACGGGGCGAACATGAACGCTCTGGTGGGCCGCACCAAGCTCGGCGAACTGGGCTTCGACGTTATCCACCTGAACTTGCACAAGACCTTCAGCACCCCCCACGGCGGTGGCGGTCCAGGGGCCGGACCGGTGTGCTGCGTCCCTGCCCTGGAGCCCTATCTGGCCGCGCCAGTGGTCGCCAACGGCAGCGGGGACTTCTCCCTGACCACGCCGGAGCAGAGCATCGGCAAGATCAGCGGATTCCACGGTAATTTCGGAGTTCTGGTACGGGCTTACACCTACATCCGCACTTTGGGGGACGCCGGCATCAAGTCAATCAGCGGCAACGCCGTTTTAAACGCCAACTACCTGCTCCAAGCGCTGCGCGACATTTACTACTTGCCTTATGACCGTACCTGCATGCACGAGGTAGTCTTCTCCGCCGACTGGCAGCGGACCCGGGGGGTCAGCGGCCTGGACGTAGCCAAACGGCTGCTGGACTATGGATTTCATGCCCCCACCATGTACTTCCCGTTGATCGTCCACGAAGCCCTGATGATCGAACCCACCGAGTCGGAAAACAGGGACACTCTGGATGCCTTCATCCAGGCCCTGCGAGACATTAACCGGGAATCCGAAGAGGACCCCGACATGGTCCACCACGCACCGCACACAACCCCCGTGTCTCGGCTTGACGAGGCCGGCGCGGCGCGGCACCCGAACCTGCGGTGGCGGCCGTCTGACTGATTTCGATTGGCAAAGAAGAGTGCGGGTCTGATAAATGCGGCAAAAGCAGGAGCAGTACCCAATATTGGATAACATCGAACGCAGGCTCGCTCGGGCCTGCGTTACAGTCTTTTGACTGGGTAGTTCCATAACCCCGCCAAAGCAGAGGAACCTCCTCCAGGTGTCTACCCAGCCGACTGTTCAAACTGGCAATCCCAATTTCCAAAGGTTACAATGCCCGAAATCCATGTTTTCCAGCCCCTAATCTGAGGAGGTGTGAAATGCCCCTTGACCCTCAAATCATAACTGTTATGGAAGCCGTTGCCGCTCTGGGGTTGCCCCCCAACAATGAAGTTTCCCCCGAACAGGCCCGGATCAACGGCAAGCTGCGGCCCCGCGCGCCTGGCCCCGAAGTCGGCAAGGTTGAAGACTGCACCATTCCGGGCCCCGACGGCGAAGTACCGGTTCGCATCTACACCCCGGCAGGTTCCGGCCCCTTCCCCGGCTTGGCCTGGTTCCACGGCGGTGGCTGGGTCGTTGGCGACCTTGATACGGCCGATGGCTCCTCCCGCCACCTGTGCGTCGGGGCCAACTGCGTGGTGGTTTCCGTTGATTACCGTTTGGCGCCTGAGACCAAGTTCCCTGGCCCCGCCGAGGACTGCTATGCGGCCACGCAGTGGTTGGCCAATAACGCGGCTTCTCTCAACGTAGACCCGACCCGCATCGCCACCGGCGGAGACAGCGCTGGTGGAAACCTGTCCGCAGCAGTGTCCCTCATGTCTCGCGACCGGGGTGGCTGCAACCTGGTATTCCAACTGCTGGTTTACCCCGTTACCGAGCGAAATTTCCAGACCGTGTCCTACATCGAAAACGGGGAAGGCTACTCGCTTAGCCGTGACGGGATGATCTGGTTCTGGGACCACTACCTGGCCGGCGACGCGGATGCGACCAACCCTTACGCTGCCCCGATGCATGCCAGCGACTTGAGCGGACTCCCGCCGGCCCTGGTAATAACTGCCGAGTTCGACCCGCTTCGGGACGAGGGTGAGGCTTTCGGTCAAAAGCTGGCCGAAGCCGGCGTTCCCACCACCTGCACTCGCTACGACGGGATGACTCACGGGTTCTTCGGCATGTCGGCAGCAGTGGACAAGGCAAAACTGGCGGTGGAACAGGCCGCAACCTGCCTGCGGGAAGCTTTTGCCGGCGCTCCTGTCCGAAGCTAGCTTCGCTTCTGCGAAGCAAAGCTCAGTAGGATAGGCACTGACCGGAATATGGGGCAAGGATGACATTTCATCTCTCCTTGCCCTTTCCTTTTGGTTGCCACTGGAATTAACAGGGCCCTATTCTCGAGTGCCGATCATCAGCTTAAATAGTCACTCAATAGACTTTGTGATAGTATCCTCAAAGCACGCTGCAGATCCCAAATTTGCCAGGAATAAATGCTGAAAACTTTCCAGGAGTCCGACTTTATCCAGAATCTTGTGGGTTATGTCATCCGCGCGGCCCTAGGCACCGGAATGGCCGTGGTGATGGCCGCGGTGGGAGTTGTCCTGGCGAGAATGGGCTTGCTTCTCTTCGGCCTGACCTCCTGGAATGCCTGGCTGGCAATGCTGGTTGTCGGGGCAGGAGTGGGCGCAGGACTGGGAAGCGGTACCGCCTGGCTCTGGTTGAAAGGAATGGGGAGCGCCTCAACCGCCTGTCTGTTCATATTGGCCTTGGCCGCCGGAGTATGCGGAAGCTGGCTGGCCTATCAATATGGGGCCGGGGTGAAGCCTGAATGCTGCGCTTCTCCTGAAATGGGCCCCATTGCCTACGCCATTGTGGGGGCAGTTCTGGCTTCAAGTGGAACTGCCTTGGTGTCCGGAGTTGTCGGCCAGAATATCGGGCGTGCATTACGTTCTCGGCAAGGCGCCGCACGGGTTCCCATTCGGGGGGCCCCACCGGAATTGAACAGCAAGTAACCCTTGCCAGTCTGCCCAACCTTGGCCACGGAGGCTTAAAGGGTGCAAAAATTCATTGCGCGCCGCTTGGTCATTACTATCTTCACCCTGATTCTGGTCTCATTAATTGTTTTCGTCATGGCCCGGGCCTCCGGCGACCCGCGAACTCTACTCCTCGATGACTACGCCAGCACCGAAATGTGGGACGAGCTGGGGGTCGAATTGGGGTTAGACAAGCCACTCTACTTCCAGTACGCCATTTTCCTGGGGGATGCCCTCTTGCTGGACTTTGGAGACTCGGTAATCGATAACCAACCTGTGACCGATACCATCCTGGAACGGCTTCCGGCAACGCTGCAATTGGGCGCCGCGGCCTTTTTCTTCTCCCTGGCGGTGGGAATTCCACTGGGAATCCTTTCTTCGATCAGACGGGATAGTCTGTGGGACCAGGTAGGCAAGGTTGTGGCCCTCCTGGGTCAGTCAATGCCGCCCTTCTGGTTGGGCATCATGCTGATTTTCTTCTTCGCAGTGATGCTGGGATGGGTCCCGCCTTCGGGACGCTACGAATGGAACAGTTTCGTCCTGCCGGCCATTACCCTGGGCTGGTTCACGGTGGCAGCCAACATGCGCATCGTCCGGTCGGCCATGCTTGACAGTCTGGACACGGAATACATCAAGCTGGCGAGGGCCAAGGGAGTTTCGGAGACCCAGATAATCTGGAAGCACGCCCTCAAGAACGCAGTCATACCTCCGCTGACCTTCATGGGCATTACCCTCGGAACCCTTGTAACCGGCTCTATTGTGGCCGAGACGGTTTTCGCGTGGCCCGGCATTGGCTTGCTGGCCTTTGATGCCCTGCGACAGTCTGACTACTCTCTGCTGCAGGGAATCGTCGTATTCTTTGCCGTGATGTACCTGGGTACTTCTCTTCTGGTGGATATACTTTACGCGTACCTCGATCCCAGAATCCGCTTTAGCTAGCCGTAAGAGAGACGTTCAATGGCAGACACCGTTCTAATATCCCGGCCCGATTCATCGTTTCAGCCTATGCGGAGGATTCGTGGACTGCGCCGGCGGCACGTCCTCTTGGGGATTTCCGTTTTCCTGCTTTTACTGGTAGCCGGTACCGGGATTCTGGCACCTCTGCTGGCTCCCCATGACCCGCACCGGGGCAAACTAGCGGACCAGAAATTGCCCCCCGCGTGGATTGGAGAGCGCACAACAACGAAAACCGTGGTGGAATTCCCTGAGCCTGGATTGAGCCACCGCCAGATTTCCATTTCCAGGGCCCTGCGACTTGACCCCGATGCCGTGTTGGGCAATGAAGTAAGCGTTGCGTTGCGAGACGGAGGGAACTCAAGATACCTGCTGGGTACAGACGACCTGGGTCGGGACATTCTGAGTCGCATGATTTACGGGGCCCGCATCTCCCTGATTATCGCTGCCGTAACCCTGGGAATTGGCGGCGCAATTGGGACCGGGCTGGGCCTGATAGCCGGGTATGTTGGCGGGGTGGTCGACGAACTTGTGATGCGCATCGTGGATATTTTCCTGGCGCTGCCTCTTGTCCTGGTCGCGCTCGTATTGGTGGTAGCAGTGGGACAGTCCTTCTTCATAACTACGGTGGTGCTGGTGCTGTTCATCTGGGTGCGTTTCGCCCGTCAAATCAGGGGGGAGGTGCTCCAACTAAAGACCATGGATTACGTCTCCCTGGCAAAGGTGGCCGGAGCTTCAACGCCCCGCATTCTTTTTGTCCACCTGTTCCCTGGGGTGATCAATACGCTCATCGTGGTGGCGACCCTCCAGGTAAGTATAGTAATCCTGGTTGAGTCCACCCTGAGCTTCCTGGGAGCGGGTGTACCGCCGCCGACACCGGCTTGGGGTTCCATGGTCGCGGACGGCCGGGACTTCCTTAACGATGCCTGGTGGATTTCAACCATGCCGGGGGTGGCCATATTGCTGACCGTCTTGGCCCTGAATTTGTTCGGGGACTGGCTGCGGGACCGGCTGGACCCCAAGCTACGCCAGTTGAATTAGTACCGGTAAGAATTCAAATACGGCTGACAATGCAGCCGCAGGAGGATAGGAATGGAGCAAGTAACCAGCAGCGTATTTGCGGAAACCCAGATTCGAGGGTGCAACCACGGCTTCGTCGTCACGTCGGAAGGCGTGGTGATGATCGATAGTCCCCAGAAACCCAGCGACGCCCTCAAGCTGAAGGAGGAAATCGCCAAGCACGGCGAGCTTCTTTACATCATCAACACGGAACCCCACGGTGACCACTGGACCGGCAATGCCTACTTTGACGTGCCGGTCGTAGCCCACGAGGGAGTGAGGCAGCGCATCCTGGAAACCAATCTGGAAGAGCATGTGGCCCGGGTGGCGGGCATGGGGCCCGAAGAACCGGCCCTGTTGGAGAATTACACTCCCAACGCCCCGGTGATCACGTTTCGCAACGGCATGACCATGCACGTGGGCGACCATACCTTCCAGATGATCCACATGCCGGGCCATACCCTCTACCAGGCCGCCATCCTGATTAAGGAAGAAGGTGTGGTCTTCACCAGCGACAACATCTTCCATAAGGTGCAGACCTACATTCAGGAAGCCAACCCCGACCAGTGGCTGCGGGCCCTGGAGTCCCTGCGCCGCCTTGACGAGGAGATATTTATCCCCGGTCACGGCCGCCGGTGCGACAAGGGCTACCTGGACGAGCAGGGCGAGTACGTCCTGGAGTGGAAAGAATACGCCCGCAACGCCGTGGAGCGCGGCATGACCCGCGACGAGGCCGTCGAAAATCTCACCGAGCTGACCGACCGCTACCCCATGGACGTGGGCCAGGACGGCACCTCACCCAGGGTAATGAAGATGAATGCCGCCAACCTGTGGGACTACTGGAGCAAGGCAGGAATCCACGAAGACCGGCCCGATTAGCTACTGCCTGTTCACAGGAATAAGAAGACCAAGAAGCTATCGGAAAAATCCCTTCCCCCTTGATGGGGGAAGGTTAGGATGGGGGTGCCGAGTAGCGTGATGTCACCTCCACTCAATAGTGAGTCCGTCTTCGGGGGTTTTAGATAGCTATAAAGAATGGGCAGTCAACAAACTGCCCATACTGCTTTCGGTCCCTTCATACACCTTCTGAATAAGACCTCTAGACCCGCTCACCTTTAAAAACCCACAGCCAGTCCTGGTCCCGGGCCGGGCCTGTAACCCACCCGTCCATGGCCTGCTGGCGTTCCGCCCCTATGTCCACACCCAGGCCATCGGCCAGCCGGTTCATAAAATTGAACAGGCAGGTTATCCCCACCACTGAGAGTATCTGTTCATCAGACAAACCCAGTTCTCTCAGGGTTATTACATCTGCCTCCCGCATCTCCGTCGGTTCTTTGGTCAGCTTCACCGCAAAGTCCAGCATGCCTCTGGTCTGCGGGTCGAGGTCGGCAGTCGTATAGTCGTGCAGGACGTGGCTGGCGTATTCCGGGTCGTCAGAATGTTGACGGAGGAACCCTCCGTGGGAGGAGGCTCAATAGCGGCAGCGATTGATCACTGACACGGCTACGGCAATGGATTCCTCCTGAACCCGGGTGAGTTCAGACGCGCCGAAACTGACGGCCTGGTTAAGCTTGCGGACCACCTCCATCATCTTGGGGTTAATGGACATGGAGCTGATGATGCCGGGCATGCCCACGTCTTCCTGTCTTATCCAGGTCATGATCTGCTCCTTCTTCTCCCGTCATCTGGGCCAGCAGATAACGGGTATTTCGCTTTGGGTAACTCTCAAACAGTGACCAATACAGGCTAATCACTCACCGAGGCGGGGCGGGCGCCCTCCAGGTAATGAGTATGCTCCGCAGAATAGGGGTCAAGGGCCGGGAAAAATACCAGCAGGTGAGCCGTGCCTTCGCCGGTGACTCTAAAGGAGTGCTCAGCCCCGGGAGGAATGACCACGGTGTGGTTAGCGCCGACAGTCCGGGTTTCGCCATCCATGCTGACTTCCAACGTTCCTTCCAATATGACGATAAGCTCGTCTATGGTGTGAGTGTGCAGCGGAGCGCCGGTGCCAGGCTCGGCGGTATTGATGCTAAAGGTGCTGGTTACCCCCTGTTCGTGGCCCGCCACGTCCCACTTTCGGTAGCCAGGCCGCTAGGGCACCTCCGGAGCATGGGAATGGTCAATAATGGGCATTCTGTCCTCCAGGCGTTGGGTCAGGTTGTCGGCGGGCAGTACCTGCCGGAGATTTACGCCCCATTGTACCCCATATTCCACTAACTGCCAGACCAGTAAACCAGGGACCAGGAATAAGCGTGCCATGATGAGGTGCCCCTGCCGGAACTAACTTGTCGAACCCCGTCGAACGTGCGATTTCACGTACAGATGCTCAGCGGAGACCGTGCTATACTTGGTCAATCATCGGCACTTCAGGAGAAACTTATGACCACGCCAGCGGCTCAACCGGATAGTGACCGGATTTCCCGGTCTTTCACGATCCAGGGCGACGCGATGACCCTGGAAGGTATGAAAAAGCAGGCAGAAGCACGCGGTTTCACCATTATGTGCGACGAAGGTCCACCTATGGGCGACAACACCGCGCCTTCTCCCATGACCTATTTCGCGGTTGCCATCCTGTTTTGAGAAATGACCCAGCTTGAGCGGTACGCTCAGATGATGAAAGTGGACCTGGGGCAGGTAAAAGCTAATGTCGGTTTTTCGGTTTCTTCCGAAGGTTCGGTGCTTCGACAAACGGTTCAGGCCAAGGCGGAAAAGATCAACATTCACTACGACGTAGTTTCTAATGACCCTCCGGACCGGGTGGCCGGCCTCATGCGGAACGCCCGCAACGGTTGTTATGCCCGCCAGTCCTTCGGGCGCCCTGAGTTGTTCGAAGACACCATCAACTTGAATGGCGAGCCATTTGACCTGGCTGACTACCCGGCTCCAGGCGGCAACTAACTTACGGACACCTTCCGTTCTGTATAAATCCGAGTCTAGTTATTCAACGTAGTATATATTGACAGGGGTCGTTGGTGTTTCATACCTCACCCCCTTGGAATGCCAGGCTCCTGTCACAATGCCAGCGGTCGGGGCTGTCGGTCAGATGGCCCAGGTTGGCCCAAACGATTCAAGAGACAAATTCATGCAATGGGCGGGGTAGTGGCGGACGACAGGACTACTACGGAATTCACCTCTGAAATTCCCGCGATAGTTACTCAAGGGCTTACCCGGCAATTCGGCAGAGTTACCGCCCTTAATAAAGTGAGTCTGGTAGTTCCTTCTGGAACTGTCCTGGGGCTCTTGGGTCCTAACGGTTCCGGCAAGACCACCTTGCTCAGCATTCTGGCGGGATTCATTGCTCCAACCGCCGGCAACTTTCAATTGTTGGGCCAATCCGACCACAGCGAGGCGCTGGCACGGACAGGTTCGCTTATCTCCCGTCCTCTCTTGTGGCCCCACCTGACCTGCCGAGACAACTTGCGCTGCGTTCAGGGCATAACCGGGGGCGAGTCAGACATGGACGAAGTGGACCGCCTGCTCGCCGAGGTGGGCTTGGACGGCAGTGCGACCAATCGCAAATTCGGCCAGTGTTCCACCGGAATGAGACAGCGTCTGGGCATCGCCACCGCCCTGCTGGGCAAACCTGACCTGCTCCTGCTGGACGAACCCACCACAGGTCTGGACCCGGAGGGAATGGTGGAAATCCGGAACCTGATCCGTGAATTGGGAAACGCGCCGGGGCGCTCCATAATAATGTCCAGTCATTTGCTCCACGAAGTCGAACTCACCTGCGACCACTACGCGATCATCTTTCGAGGGAACCTGGTGGACCAGGGCCCCTTAACAAATACACCCCCACCTGCTTCGGCCGTTCAATTAAACACCACGGACAATAAGCGCGCCCTTGATTGCCTCGTCAATAAGGGCTGGACCGCCTCCACCAACTCACGGGACACGGTCCAGCACCAATCCTTGCTGGTGGAAATACAGCCTGGCGCCGAATGGAAGGTGGCCAGGGACCTGGCGGAGTTTGGCATTTATCCCTCAGACATGCGCCCGTCTGAACCGACCCGTTTTACCGGATCGCTGGAGGGAAAGTACCTGGCTGCTGTGGGCCGTGGGGAAGTTGAAGGTGTCCAGCAAGAATGATCCGCCAAGTGATTTGCCTGGCCCGATGGGAATGGTTTCGCCAGAGTCGAAAAATCAGTGTGATTGTGTTGCATTCTCTGGCCATCCTTCTGGCGGTGGTAGTGCTGTGCGTGGCCGCAATGAACAATATCGGATGGATCCCCTTCCCTGTGGAAGTGAGCTACTTTCAAGCGGCTTCAGGCTTCCTCTCGACGTTGGCTCCTCTGCTGGCCATCCTGTTGGGCGCATTGGTACACGCCGTTGACCTTCAAGGAGGCAACTGTCGGACACTGGCCGCCCGGGGCGCTTCGAGAAGCTCAATATTAGCCTCCAAGGCCATGCTGTCCGCCCTGGTGTTGCTTGGTTTTCACCTGTTCGTCGTGGCGCTCGCCTTTTTGCTTGCCCTGGCTATTGCCCCGCACTTCGACGACTGGCGGGCCGGCCTCACCGGCGTTGGCGTTTCCTTTTTGATTTCCCTGCTTTACCTGGCCCTGGGTATTGCGCTTAGCCACTGGCGTCAGTCCACCGCTTTTACGGTGGGGATTGGTATCGCCGTCATTTTTTTCGAAGCAATTGCCTATCCTATCGCCAGTGAATTGGGCCGCTTCATTGAATGGCCCATCAGTGAAGTTACGGCCTCGACCATGTGGGGCATTTCCAACGGTTTGCAGGGTGACAACGACTTGCTCGGCGCGGGTTGGTATGTTCCCATAGTAGTCGGATACATCGGTGCGTTGGTGGGACTGTCCCTGCTTGCTTTCCGGAAGTCTGACTTGCGGGCGGGCGGCGATTAAACGAGAAGATGCTTTGGACCTATAAGGGCGACGCATGGCGAACTTGAAACTTTCTTGACACTTTCGGACTATTATCGGTTTAAAACAGGTCTGGCTTTGAAAACCTTGGGGCAACAAATCCGGCCGGGTGCCAGTGGCGTATTCTCTCTCAAATGACCGGAGTTGCTCAGCCACCTCAGCGTCGGCCTATGGCAGCTATCCTCGTTGACACCTAGGATTACCTAAGTTAACATCATAGGCCAGTATTTCGAATCTGACCATTTTCTGCCATCTCCGCATAGAAGAGAAGTTTGCCCCGAGTTTGGGGATTAGTAGGTATGAATGCGAATAGTCGCAGCCTTGGGACGAGTATTAGCTAACTGGTACGTGGCTGGGCCAGGCTTGGCAATAGCAGGCTTGGTCATTGGGTACGGCCTTTTCTTCTATGCGATCCCTGGATATTCGGCACTGTTCCAGTCTGTCCCCGGCAACCCCAAGATAGGCGTCATCGATATTCCTTTTTCGGGAATTAACGAAAACTCCGCCTATGTCATAACCGCCTACCTGAACTATGCGCGCCTCAATCCGGAAATCAAGGGTGTGCTCATCAAGCTGGCCAGCCCCGGGGGCGGCGCATCCGCCAGCGAGCAGCTTTACCACGAGACGGCCAAGCTTCGGGAAGAGAAGCCCGTCGTCATGGTAATGAACGGCATGGTCGCCAGCGGCGGCTACATGATGGCGATGGGTGTCAACCATTCCTACGCCAAGACTTCCACCTTGGTCGGCAACGTGGGCGTAGTTGCCGGAACCGGCCCCATCTTCCCTCCCCAGATTCCCGAACAAATAGCTTTCACCGGCCCGTACAAGCTGACCGGGGCATCTCGCAGGGATTGGATTTCCGACCTTGACCTGCTCAAGGAAGCTTTCGTTTTGATGGTAGTTCGGGAAAGAGGAGATAAGCTCAAGATAACCCCGGAACAGATCGGCGAGGGCAAGCTCTATACAGGTGTGGAGGCGGCGTCACTGGGCCTGGTGGATGAAATCGGCAGCGACACTGAAGCCTTAGCGAAAGTGGCGGAACTGGCCGGTATCAGTAATTACGGGTTGGTTAACGTAAACGTGGAAGTCAATCGCCTCTTCGTACAGGACCTGCGGCGTATTTACTCTTCCAGCGGCGATATAGACCAGCCTTTGACCGAATCTGACGTGAAGTTGCTCCAGATATTGGCCGGCCGCCAGGCAGTGCCGTATCAGGAGGATGTTGAGCAAGACGGCAATGCCTCCGAGTTCCCCGAAATTGGCGACCTTAACGCCGGGCCAACATTGCCAACAGATTTCAGCGCTTTGAACCGCCCTATGGAATTCGGTGCCCTGGGCCAGCCTCTGGGCAGCAAATTCCCCGACCTTCCCGTCGAAATTAACCAACCGCAGTTCTACTACTTATACGTTGGAGCAGACCACTAAAGTGTGGAAACTAGCTGTACTGCCAGCCTTCCTGGTTGCCTTCCTCCTGGTGGCGCTCTTCACCTTTTACCGGGGTGTATACACGGCCCCTCCTACTCCTGACATTGCCTTTACGGAAATAACCTCCGTTCCAACGGCTGCCAGTGAATATTCGGACGAACCAGTATTCTCTAGCAATCCGGTGGCAGGAGAAATTCGTGGGCAATTGCTGATCGACGATTCTCACCGGAACAACTTCTATCGGGCTGAAATTGGCACTCTGCTGTCCCGTGTTGCGGCAAGGGGCTACGTTGCCAGTTTTCGTGAGCAGGATTCCACTGTCAAGTTGGCAACTCAGCTTAGCCAGGTGGACGCTCTTATAGTAGTCCTGCCCACTCAGCCATTTAATGCAGAAGATATCGAGACCGTCGTTGATTTCGTTGAGACCGGCGGGAAGCTGCTCTTGGTGGGTGATCCGGGGAGATTCTTCAACCTGAATGAACTCTCCGAACCCCTGGGCATTTCCTTCCAGCCCGATTACCTCTACAACCAGGTGGAGTACGATACCAATTTCCGTGACATTTTTGTTCGAGACTTCCAGGCCGACTCCATCACCACGGGCCTGGGGGAAATGGTCTTCTACTATGCAGGATCCCTCAAGTCCGCCGGGCCGGGCCTGACTCTGACCGACAGCAACACTCGTTCCACTCTTTTCGAAACCGACTCTCCTCGCTCATCCGTGGCGATAGGGGCCCATCGCAATGTCCTGGCCGTGTACGACTTGACCTTCATGATTCCACCCTACAGCGGCGTCAAGGACAATGGGCGCCTGGTATCCAACATCGCCGATTTCCTGACGGAAGGCGGTCGCAACTATCGACTGGCCGACTTTCCCCGATTTTTCCAGAGCGACGTTGACATTCTGGTGGGGGAACCCGACCTGATCTCGCAGGGAGCCAGGATGAAGCAGGTCCTGGGCAGCAAGGGCATCACCTCCCAACTGCGCGGAACGGAAAACGTGGGCAGAGACACTGTCTTCCTCTCCCTGTTCGACAATCATGCCAGCGTGTCCCGGTATCTCGAGGCCAATGGCGTTCGCATCGGCGAAACTTTGGCCACCCCCTTTGCGTCGGGAATTTCCCTGGAAGAGCGATCGGTAATGCTGCTGGACCGGTCTGGTGAACGGGACGTCTTGGTAATCGTTGCAGACACCTCTGACGGGTTAAGGTCTGCCATTAATCTCCTAAACTTGGGCACGTTCCGCAATGGACTAGTTGACGATATTACAGGGGTGTTTGAAACCAGATGAAGATAAGACCTCTTCCTTTCCTCATGCCGGTGGCAGCTGTATTGCTCCTGCTGGTAATGGCCTGTTCTGAACAGGCCTCGGATTCAACCACCGATGTTCAATCCACCGAAATGTCGGCGGCTTCCAGGGCCGTACCTACTGCGGTGCCTGTATCCGCAGAACTGGTATCAGAATTCTCTGCTGCCCAGGATTCTATTAACGCCGACTGGGACCAGCTCCACCTCGACTTTGACAGCTGGCGGGGGAATCTCAGCGCATGTGACCGTACCGCCGCCCTTGCCGCCATGCGTGTATTCGCCAGCGACTTCGGGCAAGTCGCCGAGCAAGCCCGTGACCTGCCCGGCAAGGGGATCGCTCGGGAATTGCCCGACAACGTGATCCTGGCAGCCAACAGCGAAGAAACCTCACTAAGGTTGTTGCGGGACACCTGGCTTCCCGGGGACGTTTCCCTCCTGGAGAACACCCAGACAGAGCGGGCCACGGCAGCCGGCTTGATGCGTGCCACAGCCATTGAAGTAGACAAGCTGGAAGAACTGGACAAGCCGGAAGACCAGGAAGTAGCCGAGGATTTCGCCGATGCCCTGGAAGCGGTAGACGAGGCTTGGGACGCCTTCAACGATTCATATGGAGCATTGGAGGACGATCACATTGACCTCAGCGTCAGCGAAATCGTCACCCGCCTCAGGGTACTGATAGATGAGCACGAAGCTGTGCTGGAAAGCCTGGAAGATATTCCTTCCGACAAGGTAACCGACCCTGTTCAGGACCAACTGGTCGAAGCCGCTGAAGCCGAGTCCGAAGCATTGGAAGACTTGCTGGACGCCTTCCGCCGGGAAGCCAGGGGAACCGCCAGCGAAAATGGAGCGGAGGATTCTGACAGCGCTGCCCAGAACGGCAATGGGAACGGCGATGGAAACGGCGGTACAGCCTCAAGCGAAAATGGCTCTGAAGCCAGTCCTGAAGAATCTGCCGAATCCAGTGAGGAAGGAACCGAGGGCTCTACGGGTTCACCCCAGGGAACAGCCGGAAACCACGAGCGTGGCACCGCAGGACTGGGTCAAGTAAAAGGACAGACCGGACCGGATGTCCAGGGTGGCATAACCGGAATCCCCAACCTCTTCACCGGGCTTCCCACCGGCCTGACTGGCCCCACCACTGCCGGCCAGCAAGCAGGCCCCGATTCTTCCGAAGACGAGGAGTCCGGTGCCGAAGAGGCAGACTACTCTGGATACTTCGACACGTTCGAAGACACGCTGGACCAGACGAAAGTAACTCGAAAGCAAGCTGGAAGGGATCTTGAAGCCATAATCGAAGGCGTCAGTGAAGAAGACAAAGAGAACTTGGCCGAATTTACGTCTGCCTTTACGGATCTGATGGATGACTGGAACAGTTTCCATGCAGAGTTTGACCGATGGGTACGAACAGAAGGTAATTGTAACCGTGCCAGCGCCGTAGAAGAGCTGCACGACTTCAACCAGCAGTTCAGCGAGCTAGGCAACCGTGTGAGGGAACTGTCCCAGGTGTCTTACCTCCGGCCCAGCTCCGATCTCCTCGCTGAAGCCGTAGATCGGGAGGGTGCCGCCCTGCGGGGACTCGCCAGCACTTGGGCCCCTTACGAAAGCGATGTCTACCGTGGCTTGGACGATGAAAGAGCCAATGCCGTTAATTTGAGGCGCCTGGCTGACCGCCGGACGCAGGAACTAATTGAAAGGAACGGCATGGACCAGTAGCCCAGCTTCATTGGTCTTCGGTGAACCGGTCATCCAGTAACAACAAAAGCCCCTATCTTCCAGACTTGTGAAGATAGGGGCTTTTTCACCGGTCCAGGGCCATGACCTCTCGGCATGTATGGCCCGACTGCGCCAGTGTCCCGCTAAAGGTTTATTCGGCGGGGCTCAAAACAAGGCCAACTGCCCTGGGTCACACGCCAGTCACAAGGCGCTCGACCACCTCAGCGCCCTGTAGGACCT
Source organism: Dehalococcoidia bacterium (assembly GCA_965215975.1). GTDB lineage: Bacteria > Chloroflexota > Dehalococcoidia > Lucifugimonadales > UBA3495 > Bin22. The sequence continues at coordinate 3,959,313 of OZ244136.1, forward strand.
CAGGGATCACCGCAGTTTCCTCCTTGGTGTGGAACGAGCGTACGCCAATGCCTACCGGCAAAGCGGCTATCCCATGCTCGAAGAACACGTTGGCGTCGGAACCGCCCCCACTGCCTTCCATCCGCGGTTCCAATCCCACTTCCCCCAGCGCCCGGGCCAGCATTGCCACCGTGGGATGTTCGGCACCCACCCGATAAGCCTGGTAGCTGTTGCTTATGTCAACAGCAAGGCGCGCCTCCGGATACATCGCTGAGACTTCGTCAAACACCTGGCGGAACCGGTCGGTATAGTGCTCCAGCTTTTGCTGGTCCCGGCTTCGTATCTCCCCGTCCAGGAAGGCCCGTTCGGGGATTATGTTTCGTTTCAGCCCCCCTTCCAGGTACCCGATATTGGAAGTCGTCTCCTCGTCGATCCGGCCCAAGGGAAGCCTGGTCAAAAGGTGACCGGCTATGACCAATGCCGAAATGCCATTCTCGGGTTCCAGTCCAGCGTGGGCGGCGCGCCCATGAATCTCCGCCTTCACCACATTCTGGGAGGGCGCGGCTACCGTTAGCCGGTTCACCGGGCCTTCGCCATCCAACACTACTCCGCGCTGGGCGGACACCAGGCTGAAGTCCAGGTTGTGTGCCCCGTTTAGTCCCCCTTCTTCAGCGCGGGAAAATATTACTTCTACCGGCAGGTGCGTTGCCCCGGACTCCCGCACCGCAGTCAAAGCCTCCAACACAATTGCCACTCCCGCTTTGCAGTCACCGCCCAGTATGGTGGTCCCATCGGAGTGAAGCACATCTCCGTCCAGTTGCGGTTTGATGCCACGGCCCGGTTCCACGGTATCCAAATGGGCCGACAGGATAAGCGGTTCCCCTTCCCCGTCGAGCTTTGCTATCACATTCTTGTAAGCATCGTGCTGTACCTTGAATCCCAGGGCTTGAAGGCGGGAAGATACTTCCCAGTCCATTTCGTCCTCTTCGCCAGTGGGACTGTCGATACGGATCAGGTCCATCAGCGTCGTGATCAACCTTTCCCGGTTCGCCATCCTGTCCCCTCCCTTAAGTGGCTGTGGTCTTTGTAGCCGATTATACAGTAGAAGCACCGGCCTAAAGACACGCTTCCCGCCGTTGTGTATACTGAACCAACGGCAAGGGAGAGGGAATGGAACTTTCGGTGAGATTTTTCGCGTTGTACCGCGAGCGGGCAGGCTGCAGTGTAACCGGTGTCTCAGTGGAGCCGGGTGCGACCGTCGCGGACTTGTTGAACACTGTTCGGGAACAATTTCCGAGGTTAGCGCCTCCTGACGTTCAGATAGTAGTGGCAGTCAACGAAGAGTACGCCGAACCGGACACCCCTCTGAGCGCTGGAGATGAAATCTGTTTGATTCCCCCGGTCAGCGGGGGCTAAACTCCTTCAGACTCCTCCACCTGGCAAGCCATCCCCATAGCAGGTCAAGAAATATGAGCGAAATGATAGTAATTACCGAGCAACCCCTCAATCCGGAGGAATACACCAGCCTGGTGCAACGTGACTCCAACGGGGCCGTGGTTACATTCCTTGGAACCACCAGGGACTCCTTCGAGGGAAAGAAGGTAATTCACCTGGAATATGAAGCCTACGAGGAAATGGCCTACAAGAAGCTGGAGGAGATCCGCCAGGAACTGAGGGCCGAGTTTGGTGTGGAAGATGTCGCCATAGCCCATCGCATCGGGCCGGTGAACATCGGTCAGATCAGCCTGGTGGTGGCAGTGGCTTCACCCCATCGGAAAGAGGCATTTTTCGCCTGCCACGAAGCGGTCAACCGACTAAAGCATGTAGTGCCCATATGGAAGAAAGAGGTCTACGATGGCGGGGAACACTGGGTCTCTTGTGAAGACCACGAATTTCACGAAGAAGCCGCTTCCCATCAATCCGAGACGGCACCCGCCACGGCGGATAACGACTAGGCTTTGCTTTCCCGACGGCGCCTCTTTCTCGCGGCGGCAGCCCTGACGCTCCTGCCAATTTACGTTTTCCTCGCCACAACCCCGGTACTTTCCAAAGAGCCAGTCGTTACCCTGCGTATTTGCCGTGCGTTTGTTACCCCCTGCCAGCAGGAAGTAAACCTGCCCGTCGGCGGGGAAGCAACCTTGGCCCTCCATTTAGATCCCCCTGATGACCTCGACCCCACACTACCCTTGTCTCTGGTTGCCTGGTACCTAAAGGTGCTCTTTCTTGGCGACGAAGCCGTCGAAATTTCAACCCTCCGCTCAGCAGGCAGGCCTTTCCAGGAACAGGGTTCCCCTGACTTGGTCCTTAATGGTGTTAGGTCCCTCCAGGAACCACCGCCTCAATCGGCCATCAATACTATGGGCTATTACCGCATAAGTAACGGTTACGAGCATGAGGCAGCAACGGCAGAATACGGGATTACGTTGGTAGCCCTCGCTCCAGGCGAACAAGCCGAGGCAGGTATCCGATTACCGGATGAAGACAGCGTATTAATTGGCAGCATTAACTTGAAAGGCGCCAGTGCAGGTACCACTCAACTGTTGGCCGAGGACTCTGCCACCTATTCCCCTCAGGTTGTGATCATGGATGCCTCGAGTGGTTTGAGCCAGTCCGACTTGGAAGTAAATGGTCCCCTGGCAGTGATAAATGTGGGACCCACGGCAGAGAAATCCCGCCTGCAAGGCCACGTATGGTCCGACCTGCCGACTGGCGAGGACTCCTTTCATCCGTTCACTGGAACCTTCGACGTTCAATTCTGGCAGCCTGGTACCGTTCCGGTCTGGCTGGGAGGAACTGGCCATCCCACGGCAACCTTCACCAACTTGACCGGGGACAGCGAAGGCAACTACCACGTGCCTGACCTTTCTCCTCAAATGCTTCCCGCTGGAAGTTACGATCTGCGCGCCAGGGGAGCGGGAACCCTTTCTATTCTGGAACAGGACGTGCATGTTGATACCTCAGGAAGCAGCGGACAGCCTTTGCCCATAATTGTAATTATCGACTTGGGGCCACTGCCGTCCGGGGAACTGACTGGCGACAACAGGGTAAATGAAGTCGACTTGTCCTTTCTCAGATCGAACTTCGGAAGCCTGGTAAGTCGCGGCGAGGCAGGGGCAACAGGAGACGTCAATAATGACGGGGTAGTGGACGGCCAGGACTTTTCCTTAGTCGCTGCCAACTTCGGGAGGCAAGGGGAGTAAGGGCAAATCACTTCCCGAGTTGAAATCTTGATTTAGGCTACGACAGAAGAGGTCGGCCAACCCAAATCAACCCGGTTACTTGCGTTCAACAACACCTATAAGGAAATAGTCGCTGTAGCCTCCGCAACCAGTTGGTTATCCTGATTTTCAATCACAACCAGGCACTTTACGAGGTTCAGACCATCTGACTGAACCTTGTCAACGACTCTGCCCGACATGCTGATGGAATCCTCCGGTTTTACGGGGACAATCAATTTCAGGTTCAAACTGCTCCCGCTGGCAACTATGTTCGGTAGCGGAAAACCCTTCTCCAGCAACTCGGTAACGTAGGATAACAAGGCCTGGCTCGCTGCCTCAGTGCCTCCGAGTGATTCTTCGTCGGCCTCCTCACCACCCCCGGCATCGTGGGGAGACAAGAACTTCAAGAAGGCCTCGATAGTATCGGACGTTTCCCACTTAACCACTATGGGCAGTTCGTCTCCAATACTCACTGATTCAAATGTAGTTGTCTTAGTCCACAATCTTGCCATAGCCTCATTCTCGCCAACCATATCTAGCTTAACAAGGGGAAGTACCCACCGCACATTATCCTCCAATCGATTGCCAGGGCCAAGGCTTTCCAATCTGCCTCGGCTTTTCGCGACCGTTGGTCTGTGTGCTAAACTGGCTTCCGTCTTGTATGCAAGAAAAACATTATTTTCCTGAGCCCGGGGAGGCAACATCCAATGACCAGCAAGGAATCAGCTTTGAATCGGGGAATGGTGGTAGTAGCCCACGCCGACGACGCCGAATGGGGTTGTTCCGGCACCGTCGCCAAATTGTGCGCCGAAGGGTGGGAAATGGTGTACGTCCTTTGCACCGACGGCAGCAAAGGCATTGACGACCCGGATATTTCCGGCGAAGAACTCATTCGAATTAGAATGGAGGAACAGACCAACGCTGGAAGCGTTTTGGGACTCCACGATGTAGTGTTTTTGGGCTACGAGGATGCCATGCTCCAACCCAGCCTTGACCTCCGCCGGGACATCGCCAAACAGATACGCCGCTATCGCCCGAACCTCGTAATCTGCCAGAATCCGGTCCGTGACCTGGTCGGCAGGGGTTACATCGGACACCCCGATCATTTTGCCGCCGGCGAGGCCACCCTGGCAGCGGTCTACCCCACGGCCCGCGACCGACTGACCTTTCCCGAACTGCTGGCGGAAGGGCTGGAGCCGCATAAAGTCCCGGAACTTTGGATAATGGACCGCCAAAACGCTGACCAATACGTAGATGTAACCGACCACATCGAAACTGCGGTGAACGCCCTGCGGGCCCACGCCAGCCAGGTCGATTCAGATGATGCCGACAGATACTTGAAGGGCTGGCGCAGCGAAATTGGCGCCGAAGTGGGTTTTCAATATGCCGAGGCCTTCAAGCGATTTGAAATGCACTGATGAAAGCCGGCAAATGCAGCCGAAAAAGCGAGGCGGGTCTGGGACCCGCCTCTTTCGCTACCCTGTGAAGACGAAACGACTGGTTACTCGGGCTTGTGTGCCACGACTTTGACGCTGGCTACGTTCAGCGACTTCCCATCCTCGTCGAACTTGATGCTCTCGTCTGTAGTTTCGACGTCAACGAACCCAGCCCGTTGCAACCGGTCCAGGTAAACCGCCTTGTCTTCTGCCCCACCTACACAGGCCACCCAAGCCTCCGCATCGGTGATGGCGGGCCCCTCGGCACTTAGGGCTACCATGTCTGAGACGTGGACCCTTCCACCGGGGCTTAGTACCCGGTATGCCTCGCGGAAAACGGCGTCCTTGTCCGGCGACAGGCAGATTACGCAGTTGGAGATAACCACATCCACACATTCGTCTGGCAGAGGAATGTTCTCCATCTCGCCTTCGACAAATTCCACGTTCGTTAACCCAGTGGTGGCCAGGTTCTTATGGGCCAGGTCCAGCATGTCCAGGGTCATATCCAGGCCCGTTACATGCCCTGCCTCGCCTACTTGCTGGGCAGCAAGGAAGCAGTCTATGCCGCCCCCGGAACCCAGATCCAATACCCACTCACCGGGCTTCAGGCCCGCCAATGCAGTGGGATTGCCACAACCTGCCGACGCGGCCACAGCTTCAGCCGGGAGTCCAGCCACCTGCCCCTCGTTATAGAGTCTCAGGGCCCGTTCCGCGTCCGCGGGGCTGCAGCATCCCGGGTCACCGGAGCAGGCAGCTTCATCGCTTGCGTTGTCCTGGGCAGCGGACAGTTCGATCACGCCTCTCGCCCTTGCTCCATATCTTTCCTGTACAAATCGCTTGATTTCACTCTGGTCAGTTGCCATCGTTTCCCTCCAGGGGGGCTTGTACTGATATTCTCAAACCATTAGCGCTAAATCCGCATTGGTTAAAGTCCAACGTCGAGTATAAGTACGGACGGGAAATGGGTCAAATCGTTTGAAATCCGCTGACGCTTTGGCCTTTATCTTGCTGAGAAGTCTTCTATGGTAGAATGGGCCAAAATCACCCCATTCAATCCAGCTTACTTACAGACTGCAACCCATTTGGCAGGAGGGGATCTCGATGATTGACCAGGTAGAGTTGATGAGAATTGTGGAGCAACACCGGGACGGCGCCGTGGTGGTTCCGGCCATGCGGGCCAATCTCGGTTGGGCCGAGGTATCCAACAACGTCACGCGTGACGTCCCTGCCAGCGGCGCTATGGGAAAGACCAACTCCTTTGCTCTTGGCGTGGCATTGGCCAGGCCTGAGGAAAAGGTCATCATATTTGACGGCGACGGCAGTCTGCTCATGAATCTGGGCGCCCTGGTGACTATCGCCAACAAAGCCCCCAGCAACCTTTACCACTTTGTAATGGAAAACGGCGTGTACGCCACCACCGGCGGACAGGAAGTACCTGGGGCCGAAAGCACCGACTACGAGGCTATGGGCCGTTCCGCCGGCTACGCGCATGCCTATTCATTCGATAACCTGGAAGACTTTGCCACGCAGGCCGAGGAAATCCTGAACGAAGAGGGTCCCACCTTGATCGCTGTCAAGACGGTCCCCAACATCCGCTACCCCGACGAACGAATGGGCGCAGGACCACGCAGCAACCGGCGTACTCCTCAGGCCATCGAGGAGTTGATGGAAGAGTTTGGGTTGAAGTAGAGGCGCCTGAGCATAACAACAAGAAGTTCAACTAAGCGTTGGTCTTCCCTTGTATCAGCACACTTATATCAGCACCCTGAAACCGTCGTTTCGGGCTTAATCAAAGGACGGACTATGAGAATAACCGGCTTCAACACTCGCATAGTGCGGATTCCCGCCGAAAATCCCCTGGTTGAGGGCATACCCGTCGGCCCCGGCACCAGGGACTTCATTCTCCTGGAGCTGAATACGGATGAAGGTATTCAGGGCATCGGATATTCCTTCATCCCCGGCATGGTGGGCAATCCCCTGTTTACCGCCCTTAAGGTCACCGTCGATGCCATGTGCGAAATTATCACAGGTGACGATCCCTTTCCAGTCGAGGCCATTGTCAACAAATTGAAACGCCAGACCGGCACCATAGGCCCGGGACTGTTCAATTTCGCCCTCGCCGGTGTGGATATGGCATTGTGGGACATCAAGGGCAAGGCCTTCGGGGTTCCGGTAGCCACCTTGCTGGGCGGACACCGGGACCGGGTCCCGACCTACGCCAGCGGCCAGCTAACCCGCGACCGCAACCTGGAGTTCCTGGCCGATGTGGGGCAGCGCCTGGTGGAAAAAGGGTTCCGGCAGATGAAGACCCAGATGGGCGCAGAACCCTTGGCGGATGACGAAGTTGCCCGGATTCGGGTCATGCGGGAAGCCATCGGCCCGGACATTGACCTGATGTGCGACATAAACCAGCTTTGGGACGTTAACCGGTCCATAAGCATCGGCAAGCGAGTCGAGGAGTTCAACCTCTTTTGGCTGGAGGATATGACCACCTACGACGATTACCAAGGCCTTGCCCGTATCGCCGACGCCCTGACCACTCCGATTGCCGCCGGTGAGTATGTTTTCGGAATCGCTCCCTTCCGCCAGCTGATCGAGAATCGGTCCATCGACATTGTAATGATCGACCTGATGAGGGTCGGGGGTATAACCCAGTTCCAGAAGGTGGCCGGGATGGCCGAGGCCTTCAATATGCCGGTAGTAAGCCACATTGCTCCGGAAGTCCAGGTGCATAACATGGCTGCGATTCCCAACGGCCTGACCGTGGAATACATGCCCTGGTCGCTCCAGTTGTTCGAGGAGACTCCTGAAATTGTGGACGGCGAAATCGTGGTACCAGAAAGGCCGGGCCTGGGTCTGACCTTCAGCGAGGATGCCATCAGGCAATACAGTGTCTAGCCCAACCCTACGGACGGTCCCTGGGCAACCCCAGAATCTCTTGTAGAAATTTATCGGAGGAAAAACCATGACCGCGCAACTGCGCATTTACACCATTAATCGAGGAATGATGGACTCCTGGCTCAAGGTATTCAACGAGCATATCCGCCCCCTGCACGACCGCCTGGGCATTCCGATTGTCACATCCTACGTTAACGCCGACCGGACCGAGTTCATCTGGGTGCGCAAATTCAACAATGCCGAGGAAATCCCCGACAAGGAAGCCTCCTATTTCGCATCTCCGGAACGCACTGCCCTGGGCGACATCCCCACCAGCCATATCGCCAAGATGGAGGTTCGGGTTATTGAAGAGGTGGCAGTCTGAAGCCTCCCAGGCAATCGCAAAACCTGGCGGGCCATTTAAGCGTAGATAATGTTGAACATTACATTCAGTTCAACAATGGCAAGAAATGAAAGCATTAAGAAGGCTTCGGCAAATACTGTCCGGTCTGGGCAACATATTCAGCCCTCGC